>CAZRMV010000006.1:0-268960 GCA_964601275.1 uncultured bacterium
AGCTCGATCAGGCGCTCTCGACCCACGTGGCCCTCGAAACGGACCTGCGAGAGCCCCCACTCGCGGCACCGCTCCTTCAGGGAAGCCTCCAGTTCCCCTGAACCGGCGATCCGCAACGGAAGCCCGGGCTGGCTCCGGGCCGCTTCCAACAGCACCTCCAGACCCTTCTCCGGCGACAAGCGTCCGACATACAGCCCATAGTCTCCCGGTTCCGCCGGCTCGGGAAACTCCTCGATCCGGACATAGTTGGGAACGACCGTGAAATTGTCCGGAGGCAGCCCAGCCTCGACCAGGGCATCGCGCAGGTAACGGCTGGGGGTGATGAGCACCTCGGTTCGCTCGTAGATCTTCCACAACCGGTGCAGGTACAGTTCCAGCGTCACAACCGCCGAGGCGGCCCGGCTGCCCCGCTTGCATCGGTAGCGCAGCGCGTTGTGGAAGCGGCCCCCGGCACAGGCGTGACACACCTTGCCCTCGCGCAGGAACCGCGTGGTGGGGCACGCCGCCTTCGCGTCGTGGAGGGTCCAGACCGCCGGTAGCTTCCGCCGGCGGCATTCGAGGACGATCGAGGCGGTCAGGTGATGCATGATCGAATGGAAATGGACCACCTCGACCGGGTGTGCGTCGAGCAGGCGCCCGATCCGGCGACGGGCGTTGCGGTTGTAGATGGAATTGGACGCCACCTTCCAGGCGTTTCCCAGGCCGCCTTGCGCTTGCATGCGGGGGTAGTCGAGTTCGGGCGTGAAGGACTCGGCGGTCGATGCGGGAAGGTTCCGCTCACCCTGCATGGCGAAGGGGATGACTTCGTGCCCGGCCCGCTCCAGGGCCGCCGTGATGCCCAGGGCATAGGCGCTGTCCCCTCCCCGCAGGTAGTGGTAGGTGTTCACCATGAGAATGCGCATCGATCCTCCACGGTCGGCGGCTCGGGGCCGTTCATCGAAGTGTGTACCCCTGGCGCCGGGACCCCAGGATGACCTGTTCCAGGGCCCCGATCAACGCGAAGAAGAAGAACACCATGTGCATGGTCTGGGCCGACCGGACGAACTCGATCTTCACCTCGTCGAGCAGGAAGATCACCAATGCCACATTCAAGGCGAACATGAACTCCCGGAGATCGCGGGGCACGGTCGGGTCGCGGCTCCAGCGCCAGGAGGTACGGAAGAGGATCGACGCCAGCCACACGAAGATGAACAGGTTCGGCAGGCCGAACTTGTAGGCCAGGGTCACGTACAGGGAATGGATGTTCTGACTCACTCCCCCCCGGAAGGTGCCCGCAGGAGTATAGATACCATGGCCCAGCAGAGGACTCTCGGGAATGGCAGCCAATGCTTGCTGCATCACCACCTCCCGGCTCTGGACGCTGCTGTCCTTCGACCCCAGGGTGGACAGGCGCTCCATCATCATGGAGGTGTAGCCCCCGATGAACGGCAGCGCGAGATAGAACAGGGCGAAGCCGACGAAGGCCAGCTTCAGCAGATCCTTGCGGGGGACCGCCAGGCCGGAGGTGGCGATGGCGTAGAACAGTCCCGCCACCAGCACCAGGATCCCCGCTCGGGTCCCGGTGCCGAACAACGCCATCAGCATGATCACGCAGCCGGTGACCCAGAACAGTTTCTGGTTCACCGTGCGAGCCCTCCGGAAGAGGAAATACTGCAGGAGGAGGGACATCACGCAGAACTCGGCGAAGATCTCGTATCCGCTGAAGGTTGCCGAGGCACGCACCTCTCCCTTGCGGATGTCCTCGAGGGTGGCGATCTCCTTCGAGAAGCTGAAGAACGCGGGCAGGAACTGTTTCTGGGGAAACAGAGCCTGCAGGATGGCCAGGATGCCCATGATGATGGCCATCACCTCGAAGACCGCAACCAGTCGGAAGAAGGTCTGCCGGCTGCGGGCAAGCTGGATCACCAGGTAGTACAGCAGCACTCCCGAGACGAAGCCGGTCATCAGCCCGGAAATGAGCTTGGGATAGCCGAGGTCCTGTTTGTAGAGGCTGAGTACCACCGTCAGCAGGAAGGCGGCGATCGCCGCGTCCGCGTCCTTCTTGACGAAGGGGCTGGGAATGTGCAAGAGGCGCGACTTCATCATCACCAGCCCGCTGACCGCGAAGATGAGCAGGGTGCTGGTGGTACCGACGGTGGTCGAGGCGGGGAAGAAGAGGGTCACCACGGTGAAGAGCAGCGCCTTGAAGGGATGGGCGACCAGCACGAATCCCAGGAAGATGAGCCCGGCCAGGACCTCGATGTTCCGCTTGGTCGGATCGAGCAGGACGTTGGTGATCAGGTAGGCTCCCACCACGCCGAGGAACAGCGTGGTCACCATGCGCCACACCGCGGCCGTCCGTTCCGGACTGCGCCACGAACTCACGCGGGGATTCCTCGGCGCCATCTTCTCAATCCTCCCTGGGCTCCACGGTCACGCGATCGCGGACCGTTCCGCTCCATCCGGGCCGGTCACTGAGATAGTCCTTGATGTGGCGGTTGGGCCGCCAGGTCCCCGGTTCCACCCGGGCCATCACCCGGTATTCTCCCGGCAACAGGTCCGCGGGAAGCCGGAACGCCCGCCACTCCCGGAAAGCCCCCTCGCCAAAGTGGTACCCGTCGCCGGGCACCCAATGGAACGCCACACGATCGGAACCGACCTGCCGTCTCTGACGCACCAGCTTCCGGTAGAGTTTCCCGATTCCCTGAAAGCCGGCCGGAACCGGAGGCGAGTTCCTCACCAGGGCGAGCCGGACCGTCTCCCACCGCTCCCCCATCCCGCCTCCCGCCGAGAATGTCGCTTCCAAGTGCAGGGAATCGCCGGGACTGAGCATGGCTTCCACCACCTGGACATCCTCCAGGACGATTCCCGATGCCGAACCTCGCGAGACGATCGGTGCGGGCTTCCGATCTCCCGCCGAGGCCCTCTTCTCCATCTCCGATAGATCGAAGACGCTGCAACGACCCAACCGGTACGATCTTTCCACTCCAAGCTCGGTCAGCGCCCCTTCCAAGCCCACTTGCCGGGATTCCCGGGGGATGAACCCGAACTCGGGCCGGCGGTAGAGCTCCTCGACCCCGGTGGTGAGAAGCAAGGAGCCTGCCCCCATCTGTCCCAGGAGCCCGGAAAGCTCGCCTACCGCGGTATCCGGAGAGAGGATCCGGCGGAAGCGGCCCAGGCGCTCGGGAAGCCCGGGATCCAGCGGCGAAGCATGGGCGACTGGAAGCAGGACCGGCCGGATCGAACGGACCGCCCGCAGGGCATAGGAGGTGAGGGGATCACTCAGCACGGGTTCTGGAAGGGAATTCGGCAGTTGCCGGAGATCCTCGAGGACACTGCGAGTGGCCGCCGTCGATCGGTAGGGCGTGCGCATCCAGGCGGGGGACGACTGGACCACCAGGACCCCCAGGATCAGGCCCGCCCCCATCCGGCCCCACTTCCGTCTCCTTGCGCCGGAGAGTGCGCTCAAACCGAAGACCAGCGCGGCGGGGCCCGCCGCTACAAGGCCCAGGCGCTCGGAGAGATAGCCTACCCGAGCATAGACCGCCGGCTGGACCAGCGGATCCAGGGCGATCGTCCACACCGGCAGGGTGAGCGCCAGCAGCCCCACGGTGGACCCGTTGGTCCCCGCCCGGCGCCAGTGGAGCACGGCGGAGATCAGAGCGAGTGGACCCAGCCATCCACCCCAACGCAGCAACAACAGAGGATCGATGGAGAACCACTGACCGAACCAATACAGCACCCCGGACGGCTCCCACTGCACCCCCCCCACCCCGTGCCGCGACTGCACCATCGCCGGCAACAACAACAAGCCCCCGGTGATCCCCGCGGAAAGCAGGAACCCCAGGCTGAGACGGACGCTCCTTCCTTTCCGCAACACCGCGAACAAGAGGACCATGTGGAGAAGCACCAGGCACGCCGCCCACCAGGCGAAGGGATGCACGAGGACGCTGAGCCCCAGGGCCGCCCCCAGCGCGAGAAGCCTCCGGGTCGCGATGGGTGCGCCGGGCTCTTGCATCCAGAACAGGAACCAGCTCAGGGCGAACACGGCGTAGACCAGGGCGGCCTGGGCCGGATAGATCGACGCCCACACCCCCAACGGGCGCCCTCCTCCCGCTCCGGTGGCAAGGGCCATCGATGCCAGCAGGGCCATGGGCACATCGAGACCCAGAGCGGTGAACAGCGTCGCGAAGGCAAGTACGAAGAGCGGGGTCCAGACCACTGCGCTGTGGACCCAGACCTCCGACGGGTCGGCCGCCATCACCTCGGCCACGGCGGCATTCCATCCGTGGAAGATCCCCATCCGGGGATCGCGGACGCGCACCTTCCCAGGAATCGATCGGTCCAAGGGAATCCAGCGGTTCTCCACCCCAGCGTCCCGGATGGCTCCCATGTGGGCGGGAAGATCGCTGTCCAAGCGGATCTCGGCCGGCTGCCGCGAGACGAAGCCCGCCGAGAGCAGCATGACTCCCACCAACAGGCTCCACTGCCACCGAGGGGTGGACCGCGACCGGGGCGCTTCGCCCAAGGCCTTGTTGTCTCGACGCCGGTACCCGAACCGGGACAAACCGAGCGCCAGAAGGGGACTGAACGCGAGGACCCAGAAGCCCACCACCAGGCCTACGCCGGTGAGCGCGAAGCCCGCCATGAGCGCCACGTCCCAGCTCAACGATACCAGCACCACTGCGCCCAGGCGCAGGGGAACCGCGTGCCCAAGGAACCAACGGTCCGCGCCCAGTCCGAACCCCGGAGCCGTCGACAGGAAGGTCCAGACCCAAGCCACGCGCCACGGCAGGGGAAGTCGGGGGACCGCCACCACGAGGATGAGAATCCCCAAGCCTGACACGACCGCCAACCACCGGTGCCGGCCGGGCCATATCCCACGCGACGGATGGATCACTTCAGTTCCCACTCCGGGCCACCAGGGCGATACCCAGGACGATCACCACGATGCCGACGAGTCGGATCGGCTGGGGATGCTCTCCCAGGAACCACCATCCGGCAAAGAAGGCCAGCACGTAACTCAAGCTCATGAACGGGTACAGCAGGGACAGCTCCATCCGGCTGAGCAGATCCATCCAGAAGAGGGTCGCCAGGCCGAACATCGCCAGACCCAACAGGATCCTCCATGAAGTGATCAGTTGCACCACCCTCGTCCCAAGCGAAGACGAGGTGATGTCCACCACTCCGATCCGGGCCAGGGCGATCTTCCAGAGGATCTGGGCGGTGACCATCAGGCCCAGGCAGGCGACCAGGATCACGGCGTTGCGCATGACGGACTACTCCCGGAAAGAGACATTCCCATTCGGACCGGAGATTCCCGCCCCCAAGAGGCGAAGGAAGGGGCGCCGAAAGGGCAGGCCGGTCCGCTCGATGAGTTCTGCTTCCTCGCTCCCGATGACCTTCCAGACCCGCAGCCCCAGCAGGAGCACCAGGAGCGCGGCCGCCCCTCCCGCCAGAACCGGAAACGGCCGACTGCCGCTGGGAGGAACCAGGAGCCACAACAAGATGGGAAGGCTGGCGAGAAGAGCCCGGGCCAGGAAGGACCAGGGAATGGTGAGCTGGGGAACCTCGTCCCACGCGATGCGGGACATCAAACCTACCGAGGTCAGTTTCGCCAGACCCAGCCCCAGGATGGCGCCCCACAGCCCCAGAGGCGGGATCAAGACGAAATCGAGAACGATGTTCACCGTGGCGAACACCAGGTAGGCCTTCAGCGCCGAGAAGGTGCGGTCGCGCGCGTACACGATCATTCCCACCGGAGCCCCCACGGCCGCCACCGTTCCCACCACGAAATAGGCCTGGCTGACCAAGGCCGCGGGCAGCATCGCTTCCCCGTAGAGAACCCGGATCAGGGAGGGAGAGAATGCCACCCCCAGGCAGGCCAGCGGCAGCAGAAACAGATACAGGAGCTTGATATAGCCGGTGAGAGCCCCCGGAAGACGCGCGGCGTCCTGCACCGTGACCTCGGTGAAGCCGGCCATGGAAACTTCCCAGAGGGCCATGGGCAGGAAATCGATGAATCTCTGGGCGAAGGTGAACCCCAGCACGTAGAAGCCGGCCAGCACCGGTCCCTGGTAATGCCCCAGGAAGAAGACCTCGGTCGCCGAATGCACCACGTAGTTCAAGAGCGCAACCCCGGCGAAGGGAAGAGCGTATCGGACGAAACGAGGCTGCCTGAGCGAGAAGCTGGAGGGCGACTCGCCGTCGGGACGGGAGGACATCGATCCTTCCCTCCCATTTCCCCACCCCAGAGCGGCCGGCAACTGGATCAGCGCCGCCAACAACATTCCCGCTCCGGCCATGATCAGCACGGCATCCACGCCCGCCCCCCGCCAGAGCGCCCAGGTCGTTCCCACCAGGGTCGCCATGCTTCCCACCCCCGTGGCCACCGCCACCGTCCGGGTCTCGAAGCGCGCCGTCGCCGCGGCGCGGACGTGATTGTAGAGCGAAAAGAGAAGGGAGGTGCCGACCCCGATCATCGCGGTGGCCGCCAGCGGCACCTTGAACAACGTTTCCAGTTTCTCCCCGAACCACCAGGTCGCCCCAAGAAGTGGAACCCAGAAGATGACCCTCAGCCCAAGGGTCTTCCAGAAGAGACTGCGCGCCGTTCGCTCGTTCCCCTCCTGCAAAACCTCGGGCAAGAACCGCAGCAGGCTGCGCTCGAGTGCCATTCCGCCCAGGACCGTGCTCAGCCGCACAAGCTGCCGGACTTCACTGAGCACCCCCCATCGGGTCTCTCCCAGGGCCCGCACCACCACGATGCTCAACGCCAGAGCGCCCACCACCTGGACCGCGTAGGCCACGGTACTCCATGCGCCGCTGCGGGCATACCGCGCGATGGATCCTCTCATCTCCTGTCCTTCTCCAGGGCATCGACCACGGTGCTCATGAGATGATGGAGATCGCGGATATGCTGCATTCCAACGTCGGGGGAAACCAGACCCAACAGACACGCGTCGGCGTGTCGGGCGCTCGGATGATACCCGTGCATTCCCGCGAGGAGATGTCCGCCCATGTAGCTGGGCAGGATCAACAGTCCCTCATCCATCACGAACAGGAGGTCCCCCTGGCTGCGATCGGCGAAACGGATGCCGAGTTCCTCCCGTTCATCTTCCGGGATGAGACGGCCGCCCCGGATCCCCTTCAACAGGGAAACCAACTCCTCACCGATATGGGGGTCGTCATACCAGAAACGGGCCATGGTCGAATCGTAGAATGCCAGGTATCGGCGGCCGTTGCGACCCAGGTCGTGCTCGACCACCGACTTCAGATCGACCCCTCCATGCACCGGGCTCATGCCGTGATCGCTGAAGAGATAGAACTCGAAGATCTCCGCGCTGTCACTTCCCATCTCGATCAATCGGTACACCCTGCGCTCATACCATTCCAGGTGCTCGACGACCTCGTCTCCCCCCGGGCCGTGGCGATGCAGCAGACCGTCCAGGAACGGAAGATAGAGGAAGACGAAGTCGACCCGGCCTTCCTGAAGATCTCGTTCCGCCGATCGGAAGTTCTCTTCTTCGGGGGTCCGCCAATCATAGGTCGAGAACGCGAGCCGGCTGGCCTGCAGGGTGTCGAAGATACTCGACGCGGAGCGCAGGCCACCCGGCCGGAAGATGTTCCGTCGTTCCACCAGGTCGAAGCGTGGCAAGAGTCGGGTCGGGACGTCGTAGAGGCTGAAGTACCCATCGACCCTCTCCGCAATCCGCCCCTGGATCCTGCGCCGCACGCGGTGGTTGTCCGCAAGGAAGGAGGGAAGAAGATGGAAGGGGCGCGCCGCGTCCAGAACCGAGGAGCCGTCCCGGAGCATGTACATGGAACCATGGCCGTGTTCGGCGGGCATCTTCCCGCTGAGCAAGGTGGGCTGGCACGCGCAGGAAAAACCCAGGACGGTACGCAGGCTCGCCCGGTACTCCAACTCGGGGAGGAATCGGTGATCCCGCAGGAACCGCGCCCCGAGTGCGTCCACCATCACCATCAAGGCCACCCGGCGTCTCTTGATCATCCCACTCCTCCCCGGACCCAACTGGACCAGAGTTCGCCCAACCACCGATCGGCTTGCGGTCCCCGCGCGGCGTCCACCAGGATCCTGGTGGGAATCAGCCCCTTCAGCAGATCGAGCCAGTCCGGCAAGGCGCCGAACTTCAAGGCGCAGGCCATCTGGACCCTCTCCTTCCCCATTCCATCCATCCCGTAGCGCCACCATGGCCGCTGACCGCCGGGAGCGTTGCGCGCCCAGCGCCTGGCCTCCCGCATCCGGCGAAGGAAGGGGCGACGACGCAGCCATTCCTTCGCCCACGCCACGTCCCACCGGGAAGGGGAACCCGCCTCGACCGCCTGGACCAGGGAAGCGCCGGCTGCCGAGTCGTACTCTCCTACCTTGCTCCCGAGCACCCCCCGGAAGAACGGCCAGGCCCAACTCAGCACCCCGCCACGTCCCCGGCGGGCGGGAAACGGGAGTTCGGCGACCAGGTCCAGATCTACCGGTCCGTTCTCGAGGGCGTCCAGCATTCTCCGGTGACGACACACGCCTTCGGCGAACCACGGACGGTCCCCCCCGCCGGCCTCCAGCCACGTCTCCTCCAGGCGTTTCAACTGCACCCGACGATCGAGATGGTAGAGCCCGTGGGCCGCCAGCCAGGCCAGCGGAGCGTCCAACCAGAGTTTCCAACGGCGGTACAGGGCCAAGGGATTGGAGAGTGGTTCTTCTGCTACCACAAGGGATTCCGCGAATCGATTCATGGTCAACACGAGGGCATCGTCCCCATCGATCGACCAGGGTCCTTCGGTCGGGATCGAGGAAACAAGGGGCTGGAGGCAGCCCGGATCTCCCGCGAGCACCCGGTGGGCCAGGGCCAGCTGGTGCGCGGGGATCGTCGGTCCCAAGCGCCCGAACCATTCCCGGTCGACCAGCCCCAGATCGACTCCGGCGGCGAAGAACGCATCCTCCTGCACGCGCCCCAGGATCTCCCGGCGAAGTTCCCCTGCGGAATGCTCCCCCCAGGACCGCACCACCAGGTAGAGATCGATGTCACTGGCCAGGACCTCCCGCGGCCCGACCCGCAGGACCGCTCCCTCCCCCCGCGCCAAGCTTCCACCGAGGATCACCGCCTCCAGACGGGAGCCCAGGATCTCCCCGGCGCGTTCGGTCAGTTCCCCGAGACGGCGACGAACTCGCGCCTCCAGATGCTGCGAACCGGCGGGAAGAAGAGGGGCGTCGGCGGAAATGGCCATGGAGGATCGGGGATCCCTACAGGCGTTTGTAGATGGCTTCGGGGATCGGGAATTCCCGGCGGTTCAGCACCGAACCGATCACCCGTCCTCCGCTGAACCGAATGAGCTTCTCCGCTTTCATGAGGACCTCGCGCTTCGTCTTCCCCGACCTCACGATGAGAATGACCCCGTCCACCCCCGCGGCGACCATCGAGGTTTCCGCGTTGCTCAGCACCGCGCCGGTGTCGAACAACACGTAGTCGAAGCGCTGGGTCAGCTCGGACGCCAGGCTCCTCGCCCGGTCGGAACTCAGGATGAGGGCGGGATTGTACAGTTCGGTGCCCACCCCCATGAAGAACAGTTCGTCCGAATCGGTGCGGTACAGAACATCGGAAAGTTCCGCCGCGCCGCTGCAATAGTCGGAGAGTCCGGGTTTGCCCAGAAGACCGAAGATCCGCGAGAAACGGGGAGACTTGAAGCTTGCGTCGATGACCAGGGTCTTCTTGCCGTCCCTCACCGCAAGGCTGGTGCCCAGGAAGGTCACCAGTGTCGTCACTCCCTCACCGGACGTCGCCCCGGTCAAGACCAGCGAGCGGCGCGGCTTGGGAATCGCCGCCTCCACCCCGTGACGGAACAAGGCCAGCTCTTCCGCGAATTCGACCGGCACTTCCACGGTGGCGATGCGAGGGCTTTCCACCATGCGCAGGTCCCGGGACGGCGGAACCATTTCGCTGTTCCGCCGCTTCGAGATCTCGGCCGACCCCGGAACCTCGGTCTTCGGTTCCGGCGGAAGGCTCCTGGAGGTCGCCTCCTCGTGGCGGCGAAGGCGTTCGCGTTCGGCTCGCTTGAGGGCGTCTCGAATACTGCTCATCCTTGGACTCCTGACCTGGCCAGGGTGGTCTGATCTGCTCTGGGCAGCAGGATCTGCGCGTCCTTCTCCAGGTGGGTGAGACGCGCGTAGCGGATTCCCCGGGTGGACTTGATCCGGTCGATCCAGGCTCGGGCCCGGCCGGCGCTCTGGAAGCCGCCGGCGAACACCCGGTACCAGACCGGCTGGGTCGACGTGGTTTCGATGAACATCGGTTGACCCCATTGCGGATCCCCCGCCATCTTCCGGGCGAACTCGATGGCGCGTTCCGGTCGCCGGAAGGAGTAGAGGTGTACGGTGTAGACCGTCACCCCCTTCTGCAACCAGCCCTCGATGCGGCGCGCGGACTCGGCCATCTCTTCCGCCTCGCGGTTGGAGAGCTGCGGTGCCGCGGCTGTCGCCGGGTGGGTTTGCGGACTCCTCGAAGTCTCGGCCTGCTTCTTCGATTCGGCCGGAACCGAAACCCGACGCTTCGAATCCTCTGCTTCGATCGGCCGATCGCTCGCGGCGTGGGCAACCTCGCTGATTCCCATGACCATGGGCAACGCACTCTGGCTGGTTGTTCCCTGCCCGCGGGACCACCGGCTGCGCAGGGAACCACCCAGGGTGATCCACACCATTCCCGCCAGCGCTGCGCCCAGCACGAGCCCCAGGCCGATCCGGGCCCACCCCAGATGGCCGAAGCCGGAAGCCGCACGGTCGACCCCGATCGTCACCGGTTCTTCGACTCTCGTGGAAGCTTCTTCGATCAGATGGAGTTCCGCCGCCGCCTCGTCGACATCCCGCTCGTCCACCGAATCCTGCCCCCGTCCGTAGGCGATCATCAGGGCGGTGTCACAGACCTGGTTGATGACCCGCGGCACCCCCTGGGTCCACTCGTGCACCCGGCGGCAGAGGGCCGGCGAGAAGATGTCCTTGGGGCGTCGCGCTCCCGCCCTGGCCAGCCGGTGGAAGATGTAGTCGATGGTGTCCTCTTTGTCGAGCGACTCGATCTCGTGCCACACCCCCACCCTCTGGCGGAGCTGCAGCAGGCGTTCATCCATGAGCTTGTCATGGAGTTCGGGTTGGCCCACCAGCACGATCTGCAGCAGCGATGCCTCCTCGGTCTGCAGGTTGCTGAGGGTCCGCAGCTTCTCCAGGATCTCCAGCGAGAGATTCTGGGCCTCGTCGACGACGAGAACGCACTTGTCGCCGGCAGCGAGGCGCTCGATGAAGAACTCGTTGAGATCCCAGATGAGGTTGACTTCGTCCCGCCCCTCACTGGGCAGTCCGAATTCGTGCGCGGTCATCCGGAGCAGATCGGTGAAGCTGGACACCGGCTGGTAGATCAACGCGGTGCGCACGTGCGCATCGAGCTCTTCCAGGGCCGAGAGCAGGACGGTGGTCTTCCCCAGTCCCACGCGCCCGTACACCACCACGAAACCCCGGCTGTCCTCGATGCCATAGAGGATGCGCGCCCGGCTCTCGTCGTGCGTCTCCGAGGGATACAGGAACCGCGGACTGGGAGCGATCTGGAACGGCTTCTCCCGCAGTCCGAAGTGATGGATGTACATCGTCGTTCTGCTCCCGCGCAGGCCTCAACGGCCCGCGCCCGAGGATTGCCGCCTGGTCACCGGCCGCCGCGGCGACCGCGCCAGAAGGGAGTGCGTTTCACCCTGGGTTCGAGATCGGACTCACTTTGCTCCACGTCAGGGAAACTCGCCAGCACCGGGATCTCCAGGTGCTGCTCGATGTCCTCGCGGGTCTTCATCGAGTGGTCGAGGTTCTCCAGGTAGAAGGCCAGGCCGATTCCCGCCAACAGGCTCAACAGGGGAGCCAACGCCATGCGGACCGGATCGCCCTTGGCGTTCAGGTAGGCGGAGATCGCCGGGGACAACATGCTCACCCCATAGTCCTGGAAGCTCGCCTCGCTCATCTTGGTGTCCGCGTACATCTTGGTCAGGCTGGCGTATTGCTTCCGGGCCCCGTCGATCTGGGTATCCAGGAGTTCGATCTCGTTCATCCAGGTGGGAAGCCGCGACAGCTTCTTCTCGATGCCGTCGATCTGGCCGTGGATGTTGCGCACCCGCGCCTCGGCCACCGCCAGTTCCTCGCGCTTGAGTTCCACCAACTGGTGGATCGTGTCCTGGAGTTCCTTGCGCAGTTCCTCCAGTTCCGCCTCGGCCTTGATGACCTTCGGATGGGTGGCGGTGTAGCGGACGCGCAGTTCGTCCAGTTCGTGTTCCTTCTTGCGATAGTTCGTCAAGGTGGTGAGCATCACCTCGGGCTGGGTGAAGCCGCGGGGCAGGCTGAAGGGCAGGTTGCTCGACAGGCCGTCGACCGACTTGGGAATGGCGTCGACCTGGGCCCGCAAACGCGCGACTTCGATCTTCGCGTCGGTGAGTTGTTGATTCAGATTCCGCCGGAGTCCCTGCAGGTTGGACGCCTCGGTCTTCAGGTCGGTGATCCCCGCCGCCTTCAGGATCTGCTCCCGGCGGTCCTGCATCGCCCGTAGGGCGGTCAGGGTGGAATCGGCCTGGTGCTGGATCTTCCCGGAGACCTCCGGCAGGGCGAACATCTTCTGGTGGTATTCGACGTAGGCCTCGCCAACCATGTTGGCGATGCGGATGGCTTTCTCGGGCGAGTCGGCGGTGCTGGTGATGTAGATGACGTTCGATTCCCCCACCCCTCCCGTTTGCACCATGTTGTTCAGCGATCCGACACTGGTCTTGATGCCCTCGGGAAAATCCTTGGTGGGTTCGTACAACTTGGCCACCGCGAGCTGCAGCACCGGTACGCTCTTGGCGATCTCCACCTCCGACTCGATCACCTCGACCCAGGGCAGCGCCCTGGAGGTGCGTTCCATGACGCTGGTGCGCCCCTGTCGCTGCAGCATCAGGGTGACATCGGCCGACCAGGTCTTTGGCGTGGTCATCACCTTCAGCGCCACCAGCCCGGAGGTGGCCAGGAAGAAGGTGATGATCAGCCACTTGCGCTTGAATACCACCGCGAGCAGATCGCGCATGGTGGTGTCGCGCTCAGTCTGCACCGGTCCCTGGTTGTAGAGTCCCGACATCGTGTCGTCTCCTCGTCAGTCGCTGCCTGCACCTACGGTCTCAGGTAGCCCTTTCCATAGACATTGTTGAAATCGGCGATCCCCATCCCCTTGATGAAGATGTCCTCGGCCTGCAGGACCCCGGTCAGGGCCTTGCGGGCCGTATTGTCCCAGCGGGAGATGTTGTCCTTGGGCACCCAGACGATATCGTCGGGTTGCACATAGATATCCCCCACCTTCTCCTTCTCCATCATGTACTCACGGAAGTCGAAGACCGCCGCAAAGCGTCCCCCTTTGTCGTCGCTGCGGATGAGGACGAAATTCGTCAACCGGGCCTTGTCACTGTAGCCGCCGGCCTTGGCGATGGCCTGCAACAGGCTGATGGGCCTCTCGTAGGTGTACTCCCCCGCGTTCCTGACTTCCCCGAGCACATAGAAACTTCCCGCGATCTTGTTCAACAACACGTCCACCCGGGGATTGACCAGGACCTTGCTGTAGTCCTCTTCGATCTCCCGGGACAACTGTGCCGGTTTCTTGCCGCGCGCGATGATCTCGCCCACGTATGGCAGGGTGATCCGGCCATCGGGCCGCACGGTGACAAAGCGGTTCTGTTCGGGGTGGGTGAAGAAGACCACCTCGAGCACGTCTCCACTTCCGATGCGGTAGATCGGCGCCTGGCCACTTGAATCGGCCAGGGAGGCAATGAGTTCCGCTTGTTGGGGCGAAACCTCGGCCTCCGGCTCCAGGTCATGGGTCAGGTCGACGTCGGTGTAGGCGCTGGGACCGCACCCTCCAGCGAGGGTGGCCAGCAGACCCAGACCCAACACCGCACCGGCGCCGCGAGGAAAACTCCAGATCGAGAACATGGCGCTCCACTCCATCCCCGCACCCTTCCCGGATGCGGAGGTCCGCCCGCAAGGGCATGGTCTTCGAGAAAGCTGCGGGAAAGACGATCGCGGGATCGTGCCGCCAAGCCTTCTCCAAGGGTTTCACCTGACCACGGCAGGATCGGTGGAACACCGTTTCCCGGCCGTGGGTTGTCGTCCCCCCCGGATGTCAACATTCCCCATGGGAATCTGCGTTAACGAAGGTCTACGGGCACTCCTTGAACGATGCAGAACCAAAGATGCGCTGGCTCGGCCGGACCATCCCCCGGGCCGCGGGGCGCACGCCCGCTCCTCCAGAGGGTCCGGCTACCCCACCAGTGTACCATCGACCGAAGGAAAACTCAAGCAAGGTGCCTGCCCTCAAGCCATGAATCCGGCCAGGAACCCGGCGAAAAGGGCCCCGATCGCGGTATTCGTCAGGTTCAGGACTTCATTGTCGAGCCCCTTGCGACCTCGCAGGGCACTGCCCGCCACACTCTCGGCCAGGCTGCCCGCCCCCGCTCCCACCACCACCGCCCAGGAGACCGTCAGCGGATACAGACCCAGCAGAGCGCCCAGAAGGGCCAGGACGGCCGCTCCACCCAGACCGGCCAGTGTTCCCTCCGCCGAGACCGCTCCTTCGGTGCCCCGGGGAACCGACCTCAGGTGCAGAGGATCGAAGGTCCGCCGGCCGAAGAGCTGCCCCACCTCGCTGCCGAGGGTATCGGCCAGGGCGGTGGCGAAGGATCCGACGTAGGCCACGGCCAGGATCGGGCCGGACCGGATCGGAAAAAGCGACACCAGGAGGCCTCCGATGGCGCAATTCGCCAGGGCGTGCCGCGCTCCCCGCCGGCCCCCCTCTTCCTGGGCCAGCCCCTCCCGTTCCTTGCGGTGGAATCCCAGGCGGGTGGCCCCGGTTCCCATCAGGAAGAAGAGCAGCAGGACCACATACCCACCCAGGCCCCCGAAGAAGAGGATCCAGCTCCCCAGGACCACCCCCCCGAGGTAACCGCTGCGACTCACCCAGCTCTTCCACCAGGCCACACCGCCCAGGGCCGCGTTCACCACCAGCGCCACCAGCGCGCGGGAGAGAAGCGGCAGTTCGCCGCCGGTCGGAAAGAGAGGAGGAAAGCTCACTCCGTGCTCCATTCATCCCGGAAGGGAGAGATGCCACCGGATTGCAACCACCGCAGGGTCTCCGACAACCCTTCCTGCAGTGCACGGCCCCGGTATCCGAGTTCCTCGCGGGCCTTCCGATCGTCGAAGGCCCAGTGATGCCGGTAAGCCCGCACGATCCCGGGAGTGAGCTCGGGTGCGGCCCCTCCCAGCCGGGCCCGCGCCACCTGCCAGCGAGCCACCGCCGCGAGCAGAGGAAAGGTCAACCGCCGTCGCGGCAAGCGCACGCCGGCGAAGTGGGCGGCCAGCTCCAGGAACTCCAGGAGGCTGCGATTCTCCCCTCCGAGGAGATAGTCCTGTCCCGCTTCACCCCGTTCGAGGGCCAGCCGATGACCACGCGCCACGTCGGCCACGTGCACGTAGTTCCAACGCTGTGAACCGTCGCCGATGATCCCCGGCAGGCGCTCTGAGAGCAGTTGTTCGAGGATCCGCGCCACGTGATTCCCCTGGGTCCTCGACCCCGGACCGTAGATGACCGTGGGCATCACCTTGATCACGTCGAGCCCAATGCGCCGGTAGTCCTCCACCACCCTGGCCGCCTCGATCTTGGTGCGGTCGTAGTCGTTGAAACCCACCACCGGAACCCCTTGGGTCTCGTTGCGTGGTCCAGGATCAGCTCCCGGACCCAGGACGAAGAAGGACGATGTGTAGACCACCCGGGCCACACCCGCGCGGACACACGCTTCCAGCAGGTGCTCGACCGCCCGCACGTTGATCTGGTCGAAGCGGGTCCGGTCGCGTTCCCATGCGCTGACCAGCGCCGCGCTGTGGACCACCGCCCCCACCTCTTCCAGGATTGCGGCAAAGCTCTCCGGCTGGAGCAGGTCACCTTCGACGTAGCGCACCCCATCGAGGGGCAGGCCCCGCCGGTCCGAACCGGGCCGGGTGAGCAGGATGAGTTCGTAACCGGCAGTATGGAATTCGTGTACCAGGTGTTTCCCGAGGTATCCGGTGCCCCCGGTGAGGAAGATCCGGTCGGTGGGGGCGGTTCCGGTGGTTCCGCTCACGACCACACCCTCCCATGGAGAAGGGCCAATCCTCCGGCAGTGGCCAGGGGAACCAGGAGATTGTCCGCGCCCAGAAGCGAGATCCCTTCCAGCACCGTCGCCCCGGCCACCACCACGATCGCCGCAACGGCCCGACCCCCGTCCAGGCCACCTCCCACCAGGAGGAAGGCGGCCGCGACGGCCAACCATCCCACGCCAAGCATGGCCATCGAGCCTTCCACGCTGCGCCGGTGCCCCTTCACGTGATAGAAGCGCCGACCCCAGCGCCGGCCGACGAAGGACGCCGCCGCGTCGCCCCACCCCATCACCAGCACCCCGGCCACCGCGGGCGCCCGCCAGGGTTCGTTCCAACCCCAGGCGGTCAGCACCGCCACACTCAGGGGAAAGAACACCGTTCCCCAACTGCGCTCATCGATCTCCACGCTGGCGATGAGGGAAAGCCGCAAGCTCAAGGCATTCACCCCGACAAAGAGCAACGCGGGGGCGGCGGCCCACAACCAATGCTCATACAGAAGGAATGTGGGAACAACCCAGCTGGCGACGGCAACGTGGACGATGCGCCGGGTGTCCACCCGAGCCATGCCGCGCCGCCGCGCGACCTCCGCGGTGGCCAGAACCAGAAGCAGCCACACGGCCGAGGCGGACAAGGCTACGAGATCCCGGGAACTCACCGGCCACCTCCTTCGACGATGACCACCGCCACCGCATGCCCACCGTCATGGGAGATGGAGACGCTGACCCGGGTTCCTCCGAGCTGCTGGAAGATCTCCCGGGCTCGGCGATGGAAGACGATGATGGGACGCTGGGACTCTCCCCGGGCGAGCTCGATGTCGTGCCAACCGATCCCCTGGGACAGCCCGGTTCCCAGGGCTTTCAGCGCGGCTTCCTTGGCCGCGAAACGCCCGGCCAGGCATTCATGCCGGCGACGACCTCGGCACCGCTCCTCTTCCGCGGGCCGAAAGACCCGGGAGACGAAACGCTCGCCGTAACGATCTTCCAGCTCGGCCAGCCGGGCCACTTCACACAGGTCGATTCCCACTCCGACGATCACATTTGCTCCTATTGGATCAGGTAGGCGAGAGCGAAGCCGACCTGCAATGCCATCATCATCAGGTACATGTGGGTCCACGATGGATGGTTCTCGGTGGACGCGAGTTCATCGGGGCGCCGCACCAGAAGATAGACGGTATACAGGCCCCATACGACAAGGATCAATCCCAACAGATCCAGCAGCAACGCGTTGCCGGTCAGGATCCCCAGTTTCGTCCCCACCGGAAGCAGGATGAAGGGAAGAACGAACGACGGCGCGATCATCCACGCCGCCTTGCGCACTCCGTACTTCAACGGCAGGGTCCGGCAGCCTCCCAGGCGATCCCCTTCCATGTCGGCAAAATCCTTGGTGCTCGACGCCCCGAGGAGAAAGAGGAAGAAGATCGAGCCGATGTACCAGGGCTCGGGCGCCAGCACCGTCTTCACCGTGGACCATCCGCAGACCTTGAGCAGCATGCCGCGGGGAACCGCGATGGTCAAGTTGGCCCACCACCCGTGCTTCTTCGTTCGCAAGGGTGGCGCGGAATACGCCCAGGTCAACCCCGCCGCGGCCGATGCCAGCAGAAAGCACTGCCGGTTCACCAGCGCGGCCAGAACCAGCGCGACCAGGAAGAACGACCCGGTCAGGATCGACGCCTCCTGCCGGCTCATCTCTCCGGCCGGCAAAGGCCGTTCCGGCTTGTTCACCCGGTCGAGTTCGAGGTCGTAGATCTGATTGATTCCGTTGCTCGCCGCGTTGAGCACTCCCGCCATGATCGCCCCGATCACGATCTTCAGGGCAAGAGCCCACGCGAACTCCGCCCGGGGATGGGCGCCGAATGCGGTGAGACCCCCGCTGACCATTCCCAGCGCCGGCGGCCAGAGGGTGAACGGACGGCTGAACCGCAGCCACACTTCCAGGCGTCGCATCAGTAGGCGCCCCTGCGGGCGATGACCGCGGGAAGGGTGCGCAGAAGGATCCAGAGGTCCATCTTCAATCCCCTCCGGAGCACGTATTCCCGATCCATCCGCATCCACTCCTCGAAATCGAGATCATTGCGGCCGGAGACCTGCCACAGGCAGGTCAAACCCGGTTTCACCCTCAGACGCTCCAGGTGCTGGGGAAGGTACTCGGCGACCTCGGATGGAACCTGGGGCCTCGGTCCGACGATGGACATGTCCCCCTTCAGCACGTTGAGGAGCTGGGGAAACTCGTCCAGTGACGAGCGCCGGACGAAACGGCCCACCCGGGTGATGCGGGGATCCTCGCGGATCTTGAACGCCGCCCCGTCGGCCTCGTTCAGATGGGCCAGACTCTCCTTCAACTCCTCCGCGTTGACCACCATCGACCGGATCTTGTAGCACTTGAACAACCTGCCGTCCTTGCCCACCCGGATCTGGCGGAAAAGGAAGGGCCCGGGAGTCTCCAGCTTGACGAGCAACATCAGGAAGGGCACCTGGGGCAAGAAGAACAGGAGTCCCAGGATCGCGGCCACGAGATCGAAGGCTCGCTTGACGAACTCGTAGAACCGGCCCCCGGGGACCGCCGAATCGTCTTCCGGCCCGGCGACCCCGGGGTTCGAGGAAGCCCGGAGCCCGGGGGAGGGAGGCGAGACTGCAGATTGGCGGCTCTTGATCATGTCACGCCGCGAGGGAATGCGGCCGGAAGGTGGTGGGCACAAAAGACCTTTCGATCATGGTATCATCCGCTGCCGCCGATGGTCAATCGAGGCGATGGTGTTCCTCCGGGAACACCCCTTTCCTCGTGGCATGACCATGACACCCCCTGGTCGAGCGCTTCATTTCGGAGTGCGACGTTCGAAGAGATGGACGGTGACCCCGGGAAGCTCGAAGACGGCGCGTGCATCGCAGTTCTTCTGCAAGCTGGCGAGCACCCAACCGCGGGGATCGTCATGCCATGGACGGCACCGGACAAACCAGATGTAACGGCGCTCGGGTTCGAGGCGGGCGAGGCGATTCTCCACCGCCTCGATCGACCGATCTTGTTCGGACCACCAGTAGGGAAACACCGGATCGGCGCCCCGGTAGTACCAGGTGAAGACATCGTAGATCGTCGGAGCCAGGATGAAGTCCTGCGGGCTTTCCCGGCTCTCGATGAGACGCGCCGCTCCCCGCACATCCTCCCTTCCATAGGCCGGCAGGAAATGATAGCGATAGATTCCCAGCGCGCTGAACGACAACCACGCCAGCAGAAGAAACAACGATGCCCGTCGCGGCAGGGCGTCCAACCCCGCGGCGAGGATCAACAGGTAGGCGGGAAGCACCGCGATGACATAGCGCGGGTTGAAGGGTTTCACATTCCGCGCGGCGAGGATCAACGCGACCAACAGCGGCACCGCCGCCCATGCGGCAAGCACCCAGACCCTCCGGCGCAGCCGCACCACTCCCGCGGTGAAGAGCACCAGGGCCAGGCCCGCGATTCCCGCCACCGCGGGCCAATGGCGCCGGGGAATGGAAACCCGCCCGTCCGGCGAGGCCTCCGATGCGGCCCGGATCTCCGTGGGAGTCGGCCCGAGGGTGTTGCCGGCCGAGAGCACGAATGCCGCATAGGGGATGGCCCAGGGACTCATGGTGGTCGCACCCCGCATCGGCTCGCCGGTGGCCTCCCCGGGAAGCAGCCGTTCTGCGTGATGCGTGGTCAAGGTTCCCGCCCACCACGGGGTGAGAATCGCCACGACGAGAACGAAGGTCACCACCCATCGCACCCGTTCTCCGCGCCGGACATAGCCCGCGACCAGACAAGCCCCCGCCAGGCTCGCCATCCAGAACAGTCCCTCCAGACTGCTCAACGAAGTCGCAACGCCCAGGAGGGTCAAGGCCGCGGCACGCCGCAGGCTCAGCCGCGTTTTCGCTCCGGCCGCCACGACCGCCGCGGCCATCCCGAAGAAGACCATCCACCCATAGCCCCGCAATTCCTGGGAATGGAAGATGTGGAAGGGATGCACTGCCAGCAACAAGGCGGCCAAGAGGCCCACCCGCACCCCCGCGAGATGTTTGCCCAGGAGATAGACGAGCGGAACGCTCAGACCTCCAAGCACAGCTCCCGGCAGGCGCAACAACGCCTCGCTCGTTCCGATGCGGGTCAACCACGTCACCACCACGGTGACCAACGGATTGTGGTAATCATCGAGGAACTGTTCCCACAGACCGTGACCGGGCACCAACCCCTGCTGCAGGGTGATCATCTCGTCGATCCAGAATCCCTGGTGTCCCAGATGGAACAGGCGCAACAACAACGCCAGCAGGGTCAGCAACACCAGGGAGAAGACCACCCGTTCTTCCCCTTCGGTCTTCTCCTGCATTCCCGGGATGTACCAGTTGCCGTCCATGCCGCTCATTTCGCCTCGAGATCGAGCTCTTCCGCCGCCGACACCGCGGTCCGGAGATGATCGAGATTGAGTGTACCCACGATCAGCGCATCGACAAAAGGCCGGCGGAGCACCGAGGTGAACGCCCGGCGCGCCTCCTGCTGGCCTCCTTGGCCGAGGTGACCGCTGGCCAGCCCCTTGATCGCGAGCACCCCCACCCCCGCGTCATGCGCCCGGGACAGGGAATCTTCCAGTCCGGGATGCGCCGCGCTGCAGGGAGCCATCACCACGTCCAGCATGGTTGAGGCCAGATCGATTCCCTCCTCGGTCTTGGCGGAGATTCCCACCGCGCGGCACAGCCCCTCCTCCTTCATTGCGAGCACAGCCTCCACCGCGTCGGTTTCTTCCAGGATCTTCCGGTCGTCTCCGTTGGAATGGATCAACAGGATGTCGATCACCCCGCACCGCAGACGTCGCAGGCTCCTCTCGACCGATTTCCGCAACGCGGGCCCCGAGTAGTCGAAGATCGAACCCTTTTCGGTGAATTCCTCCCCGCACTTGGTGCAGATCACGATCTCGTCACGGTGGCGCTGGACGAATCCTCCCAATCGCTCCTCGCTGCTTCCGTAGGCCGGAGCGGTATCGAAGAGGGAGACTCCCAGGGCCCGCGCTCCATCCAGCAATTCCTCGACCTCGCGATCGGTGGGAAGTTCGAAGGAAGCGGGATACTTCACTCCCCGATTCCTGCCGATCTTCACCGTGCCCAGACCGATCCGGCTCACCCGCAATCCGCTCGCCCCTAGTCTACCGGAACCCACGTCATCCCCTCCTTTTCCCACGGGTCCTCGGCCACCGCCGGCCGAGGCCACGGGATTCCCTCCCCTGGGTCCTCCGGCGGGCCGAGAACTTCTTGGATCCGCTGCAGGCTCTCCTCGGCCAGGACCGGGCTCAGGGCCATCTTGGTGGGCCAGTTGAGCAGAATCCGCGGGGCCACCCACGCGCAGTGGACTCCACTGGGCCTTTTGTGCCGGCGCGATGCCGCTTCGGCTCGCACCGCCCGGTAACTGCCCATCTCCACGCCCCGCATCGGCACTCCGGGCAACCAACGCTTCAGCAGGCCCCTGGCATCTTCGAGCACTCCCTTCTCGTCCGCCGATCCGCCGTGTCGCTCGGCCACCTCCCCACCCACCTGCCAGACGAGGGCCTCCCTTCCATCCACCCGCCCTCCTTTGTGCAGGGGATGGGTGGTGACGGTCATCGCGGTCCTGCCTCCTTCCACGCAGTGCCCGAACAGGGGTGGCAACGCGCCCCGCAGCACGACCATGCGCAACGGACGCCGCTGCATTCCGACGCCGTCGATCCCGGCCCGGCGCAAGAGGCCCTCATTGCCCGACCCGGCGCACAGGACCAGCGCCCGCGCGCGCAAGGTGAGGCTCTTTGCCGATTCTGGATCGACAATCGTCACTTTGGGTTCTGCCTCATTCTTCAACTCGATTCCGAGGTCCGCATTCTCCCCTCCCGCGGCGTAGCGCAGCAGGCGCCG
This sequence comes from uncultured bacterium, assembly GCA_964601275.1. Classification (GTDB taxonomy): domain Bacteria; phylum Krumholzibacteriota; class Krumholzibacteriia; order JAJRXK01; family JAJRXK01; genus JAOZPE01. The sequence continues at coordinate 22,048 of CAZRMV010000006.1, forward strand.
CGGATGGAGGGCGCTGAGTGCGGCCAGGACGGTGCGGGTGGACACGACCGGCTCGGCCATCGCGTAGACCGCCTGGGCCGAGCGACGCAGGGCCGGGGGCCATTCGTCGGGGGACAGGGCCTGGGGCCGGGCATTCAGCAGGCCGGCCTTCTGGACCACGGACATCCATCCCCAAGCCATCAGACGGGATCGCCACCCGCCCCGGGGAATCCAGAGATGGCACCGCTGGCTCAAGACTCTCGCCGCTCGCAGGTCGGGAGCTTCCCCGCCCAGACTGCGCCTCCATCGCTCGGGCATTCCGCGGATCGCTTCGACCGCCGCGAAATCCCGCACGCCCCGCAGGGCATACTTGCCCCCGCCGTGGATGATTCCCTGGGCCTGGATGCTCTGTCCTTCACCCAGGGCCGACGACTCCAGGAGCAACGCATCGTAGCCGGCCCGCACGAGGCGATCGAGGGTCCAAAGGCCGGCGAATCCTCCTCCGAAGATCACCACGTCGCAGGGGTGCTCGGTCATCTCAATCGCTTTCCTCGGGAATCGGCCGGGGCGGAGTGTATTCCTTCAAGCGCGCCACGATGGCTCCCACCGGGACATTGGCTTTCATCTTGACGGGAATATGCCGTACATCGTCGGTCAGCCAAAGCAGAAGATCACCTTCATGCTTGAACAGGCCGTCATCGGTCAGGAAGGGTTGCACCACGAGACATTCGACGGTTCCCAGCACCTTCGAATCCACGGTCTCGCGGCGCAAGACCTTTACCTTGAGTGGGTAGAGCGTCTTGTCGCCATGGGTGGGCAGATCGAATTCCATCCCCACGTCCAGATCCATCAAACGGACCCGGAAGAACGCGGAGAGGACGTCCTGGGTCCGGGGGGGGATCTCGTGCACGCGTCCGTCGGGGAAGTAGGCCTTGCCTTCCTTCTGGTCGAAATGGATCTCGACGTCCCGGCGATATCCCCCCTCCCGCAGGTGCTTGTTGAAGTAACGGCTGGCCAGACTGTCGACATCCATGAAGGAGTCCGCCTGGTCGCGCACCCGGAAGATGGCGGTGAAGAAGCGATTGCTCCGGGCGCGGGTTCGGAAGTGGAAACAGTGGGAACCGTCGTAATCGAGCATGGGCAAGACGTACAGGCTCCCTTCCCCGGCGTTGATCACCCCGTAGTTGATACTGAAGATCGCCACCTCGCCGGGCCCGAAACTCCGGAAGAGATCCTTGTCCGAAGACCTCGCTCCACCCGGCCCGCCGAGGAGGAACGCGGCGAAGACCGCGATGAGGACGGCTTGCGTGGGCAGGGGAATTCCCATCGGATTCTTCATGGGTTCCTCATTCCCCGGGGCACCGGCCCCTGCACCACTTCGACCTTGGCCGGCCCATCGGCCCGGCGGATCACCGGCAATTCGCCAAGCCGCAGTTTCGCGAGCTTCAGGAAGTACTGTGACGCGCTCAGGCCACAAAGGATCAAGCCGTGGATTCCATCCTGGAACCCGCCCTGCAGGAGATATTGTTTCCAGAATCGAAAGCTGGGCCCCATCACCATCTTCCAGGCCGGCGCGGTCTGTCCCGCCGCGTGCGCGTCGGCCGCCCCGCGGCCGCTGTAGCCCAGCATCCGCTCGAAGGTGGACGGCCAGTCCTCATAGGAGAAATGTTCGAGGCGGTGCAAGAGTTCCCCGGAACTTCGGCCCCGCTCCAGGCGGATCTCCTCGTGGACCAGGCGGTCGTCATACCAGCCCGCTCCCACCTTCAACAGGCGCAGAACCCGGTCGCGACCCCAACCGGCCCCGCGGATCGCCTTCCCGAAGAAATGGTTCCGCCGGCGGATCCAGTAGGCGTCGTGCTCATCTCGTTCGATCGCCTCGACGATTTCCTGCGCCAGCTCATCGCCGACCCGCTCGTCCGCGTCCACGATCAAGGCCCACTCGCACTCCACCTGGGCCAGTGCCCAGTTCTTCTGTTCCCCCCAGCTGAGGAAGGTCCTCCGGTAGATCTTGTCTGCCAAAGGAAGGGCGATCTCCACCGTACCATCTTCGCTGAAGGCGTCGACCACCATGCGTTCGTCACAGAATGCGAGCGACTCCAGGCACGCGCCGATGTTCCTTTCCTCGTTGCGCGTGATCACCACCGCGCCCAGAACCTTCACCGGCTGACCTCCTTCGCTCCACGCAGCATCGACAGCGCCTCCTGCAGCACTTCCTGCGGCTCGAGGCGGTCCAGGCAGGGATGTCCCTCCACCGGACACACCGTCAGGTTGCACGGCCGGCACTCCACATCGTGGAAGAGAACCCGGTGGCCCTCCACGGGAGGATGCCAGCCCCTCGGATCGGTGCTCCCGAAGAGAGTCAGGGTCGGCGTGCCCTGGGCCACCGCGAGATGGACCGGACCGCTGTCGACCGCGATCAGCAGGTCGCAGGCGGAGAGACGCCGGGTCAATTCCACCAGGTCGACCGCCGGCATGGGTACCGCCGCCCCCCGGGCCCGCCGAAGCACCTCGTCCCGGGTGCTCTCTTCCCCCGGTCCCCAGGAGATCTCGATCCGTTCGATGCCCGCCTGCCGCAGGGAGAGGATCAACTCCCCCCAGGACCCCAGGGGCCAGGCCTTCGCGCTCCAGGTGGCCGGAGGATGCACGATGATCCAGGGCCCGTCGCCCTCCGGAGGTGGATGCCGCAGCGCGGCCGTGTTCTCCCGAAGGAGGCGCACCGGCCGCCACCGGCCGGCCGACGCGCCCGCCGCCCGCGCGCAGTCCAGGAAATCCTCTCCGGCAAAGCGCACCGGGCCCTCCGGCCGGACCACCAGCAGATTGTAGGCCCAGGCCCGCCCCCGCCGCTTCCGCCCGACGCGCACTCCGCGGCCGGCGGCGAAGGTCCACGCCGCGGTCAGTGGAGTTCCCATGAGATCGAGCACCAGCTCGTATCGCCGGCGTGCCAGGCGCAGCCACCAGGCGAGATCGTAGACGATACGCGCCCACCCGGTGGGCGGATCGTAGACCAGGAGTTCGTCGAGCCAATCGAGTTCGCACAGAAGGGGTGCCGCGATCCGGTCGACCACCACTTCCAGTCGAGCCGCCGGCCACCGCTCCCTCAGCGCCCGCACGGCCTCCAGGGAGGTCACCACGTCCCCGATCGCCTTGCGGCGGATCACCAGGATCCTCGGGCTCTCAGACCTTTGGGCCACTTGGTCTCTCCATGGTCAGGACCTCCTCGAGTCCTTCCATGACGCGGGACACCGGCAACGCCACCAGGCAGGACAGATGGTCGCACGCATGCCGGTGGCAGGGCTGACACGGCACCGACTCCTGGATGAGCCGGGCCGCGGCGAAGGGTTCGTGGGGAAACCAGATTTCCCTCTCCGTCGGCCCGAAGATGCCCACCGTAGGGGTTGCCACCCCGACCGCGCAATGCAGAATGCCCCCGTCGTTGCCCACGAAGGCTCGGGCCTGGGCCAGCAGGGCCATCAGTTCCCGGAGCGGCAACACCGGCAGGACCCGTACCCGGTCACCCGCGCCGCTCGCCACCCTCTGGCTCAGCGTCTCCTCTCCCGGGGCGCTCACGATCCACACCGGACCCAGCCCCCGGCGCAGGATCCTCCGCGCCAACTCCGTCCATTTCTCCACCGGCCAGGCCTTGGACGGCCAGGTGGCTCCCGGATGCAGAACGATGGGCGCGGCTGCGTCCAGGGGAAAGCGCCGCCGGAGCGATTCCTTCTCCTCTGCGCTCACCGCCAGCAACACTCCCCGCTCCGCCGGCGCCGGGACCAGGACGGCCAACTTGTCCAGATGCGCCCGGACCGCCGAGCTTGCTGGACCGGGGCTTCCCCTCCGGTGGTCGAACACCCGGGAGCGCAGCCCGCGATCACCTCCCACCGAGATCCGTGGCTGGGACAGGGCGCAGAGCAACGCGCTCCGCGGATTCGAATAGAGATCGATCCACCAGTCGACCCGCGGCCGGGACAGCCGCCGCGCCATCTTCAACATGGAGACCGGCCCGGCGCCTTCGGGCAGCGCGTGGACCGCATCGACCCAGGGATGGTGCCACAGGACCGGGGCGTAGGGGGCGAGGGTCAGGTATTCGATCCGGGCCTGGGGAACCGCCTCGCGCAGGGCCGCCAGCAGCGGCGTGCTGAGCACCACGTCCCCCAGGTACCGCAAGCGGGTCACCAGGATCCTCTCAACCCGCGCCGCCTCATCCACCACGGCCGCTGCTCCCGGTTGCGGGGTCCAGGATCCAATCCACCGCTTCGCCCAGGCTTCCACTCACGTGGTCGGGTCCCTTTTCCCGTCCCTTCCACGACTCCAGGGTCCGGCGCCCCTCCCCGGTGAGAACGAGCACCGCAGCGGCCCCCACCCTGCGGGCCAGTTCGACATCGGCCGCCTTGTCGCCGACCACCACCGAGGGCAGATCCTCCAGTCCCAGTTCCTTCCGCGCCTTCAGGACCAGACCGGGACGGGGCTTGCGGCAATCGCAGGCCGCTTCTCCTTCCGGCAGCAGTTCGGCGGGAAGATGCGGACACAGGTAGACGCCGTCCAGGTGCGCGCCCACCGCGCGCAGTCGTTCCCGCAGGGCCCCGTGGATGCGATCGACGGTCGCCCGGCTCATCAACCCGCGGCCGATCCCGCTCTGGTTGGTCACGAGGACCACCGCCCACTTCGCCCGGTTCAGACGCGCCACCGCCTCGGCCGCTCCCTCCAGGAGACGGAGTTTCCCCGGGTCGTCCAGGTAGCCCGGATCGTCCACCAGGGTCCCGTCGCGATCGAGCCAGACGACTCCTCGATATCCATCGCCGCCACTTCTCGCCGCGTTCACCGTCCACCGTCCTTCATCGTCCCGGAGGGATGCGCCCTCGATTGCCTCCACAGCTCCTCGACCTCCCGCCACACCTCGTCCACGTCCAACTTCTCCAGGCACGGCAGACCGATGGGACAGGTGGGTTGGAAACACGGAGTGCAGGACACCGGATGCGGACCCGCCACCTTTGCCCGCTCCCCCCGCGGCGCGGTCCAGGCGGGGCTGGTCGATCCGAAGAGGGTCACCACCGGCGCTCCCATCGCCGCCGCCAACTGCGCGGGACCGCTGTCGTTGCCCACGAACAGCCCGCACTCGGCCAGCAACGCGGCCAGGCCGGGCAGGGAGGTGCGGCCGGAGAGATCGAGGGCGCCGACCGCGCGCGCCAGGGTGGCGCATTGGGCCCGTTCCTCCTCCCCTCTTCCCCCGATCACCACCAGGGCCAGGCCGGTGACTTCATGGATTCTACGAGCCAGTTCCTTGAAGTGGTTCAAGGGCCAACGCTTGGCCGGTCCGTAGGTGGCCCCCGGGGCCAGGACCGCGAAGCCCCCGGGGCCCAGGGCGTTCCCGCCCGCCCCCGGCTTTTCGGCCGCCCTCGACGACCCGAGCTCGCCTTGCAACTCCTTCCACTCCCGTTCGCCTCGCGCGCCCGGCCGCAGACGCGGCTGGGCCGCTCCGGGGCACACCTGTGTCCCCCGGGCCATGGCCAGCCACACATCGCTCTGGTGCATTGATCGCGGGGGATCGGGCACGGCGACCGCTTCGTTCAGCAGAAACCTGCGTCCATCGGTGGGCTGCCCGCGGCGCCGCGGGCAGCCGGCCAGTACCGCGAGCAGGGCCGCCCGGAGCGACGGAGGGAAGATCACCGCGCGTCGGGGCCGGTGGGCCCCGCAGCGGCGCGCCACCTTCCACAGCCCGAGGGCCCCCCCATCCACGCCATGGCGGTCATATGGAACCGTCGCGTCGGCCAGTTGCAGATCCTCGATCAGTTCGAGCAGGGCCGGTGCCCCCACCGCCACGACGGTTCCCCGCTCCCCCATCGCCCGAAGCGCCGGCACGGCCATCACCAGATCGCCCAGCCAGTTGGGAAGGATCGCCAGTTCAGTCCGGCTTGCCTGCATACTGAAGCTCATAGAGCCTCCGATAGGCGCCCTGGCGGTCGAGCAATTCCTGGTGGACTCCCTCTTCGACGATCCGTCCCTTCTCCATGACCACGATGCGGTCCACCCCGACGATCGTCGAGAGACGATGGGCGATCACGATGGTGGTCCTCCCCTGCATCAATCGCTGCATCGCCCCCTGCACCAGGCGTTCGCTTTCGCTGTCCAGGGCGCTGGTGGCCTCGTCGAAGATGAGGATGGGAGGATCCCGGAGGATCGCCCGGGCGATGGCGATCCGCTGGCGCTGGCCGCCGGAAAGCTGCGTTCCCCGCTCGCCCACCGTGGTGTCGTATCCGTTGGGCAACTCCATGATGAAATCGTGCGCGTTCGCGGCCTTCGCGGCGTCTTCGATCTGCTCGAAGGTGGCATGGGGCGATCCGTAGGAGATGTTGTTGGCCACGGTATCGTGGAAGAGGATCACCTCCTGCGTGACCACACCGATCAACGACCGCAGGGTCTTCAGCTCGATCTCCTCGAGATCGATCCCGTCCAAGAGGATGCGACCCGCAGTCGGATGGTGGAAACGCGGGAGAAGATCGACCAGGGTGGACTTGCCGGCCCCGGAAGGACCGACCAGGGCGAGCGAGCTTCCCGCCGGAATGGTAAGGTTGATGTCGTCCAGCACCACCCCGCCGGTCCGGTAACGGAAGCCCACGTGCTCATAGACGATGGATTCGCGCAGCCCGATGATCCCGGTCCGTCCCCCTTCACGGGCCTCTTCGCGTTCTCCATCGATCACGGTGAACACCCGGCGCGCGGCGGCGAGACTCTGTTGCAGGGTGCTGTTCACCTTGATGAGACTCTTGACCGGTCCGATCACCCACAGCATCACCCCGAGGAAGGTGACCAGGAGGTCGGCCCGCAGGCGCCCCTGGAGCACCAGGTGTCCCCCGAACCCCAGGATGACCACCGCGGTGGCGATGCCCAGGATCTCGCTGACCGGAGACGACAGGGCCTCGAGAACCTTCATCTTGGTATACGCCCGGTAGTATCGGACATTGTGCCGGTCGTAGCGCAGGGCTTCGATCTCCTCGGCGGTGAACGCCTTCACGATGCGGATTCCCGCGATGGTCTCCTGGAGCACGGTGGCCACTTCACCCATCGATTCCTGGGTGCGGCGGCTTCCCTTGCGCAGTTTGCGGCTCAGGTATCCCACGAGCAGGATGTTGGGAGGAACCACAAGCAGGGTGGCCAATGAGAGCTGCCAACTCCACCAGATCACCAGGATCATCGCCAATGCGATCATGATGGAATTCGACAGGATCTGGGTCGCGCATCCCACCAACGCGCCCCGCATCATATCGACATCGATGATGACCCGGCTCATGAGGTACCCGGTGCGCTCTTCGGAGAAGAAGGCCAGGGGTTTGCGTTGGATCGCCTCGAACAACTCGCGGCGGATATCGTAGATGAGCTTCTGTTCCAACGCGGCGGTCATCGCTCCTTGGGCGAAGGTGAAGAGATTCTTGACCAGGTAGAGCAGGAACAGCAGGACGGAGATCCGCACCAGCATGGCCTGACGATCGCCGCGGTAGAGCCGCGCCTCGATCCAGTCCTGCACGTTCTCCTTGGCCCGGGAGATCTCGCGCGGCACCGGCATGTTCGCCATCGCCTCGGGGGATCGACCCTGCTCCACCGATTCAGCGACCGGAGCAGGGTTCTCCATGAAGAGGACCCGCAGCAGGGGTGAGATGAAGGTGACTCCCGCCGTGGACAGGATCGAGGCGAAGAGGATGGCCACCGCCAGGAGGACTGTGCGCTGCCGGTAGTGGCGAAGCATTCCCAGCAGTCGAATCCAATCACGCATCGCGGAGGAGGTCTTCCGTTGAAGTGACGCCGCGCCGCGGCGGCTCGGACTATTCCAGGAGGGCGTCGACGCGCGACATCACCGTCGCGAGTTCCAGCTCGCCCCCGTCTTCGAGTTCCAGGATCTCCACCCGTTCTCCTTCATCCGGGCGCCAGCGACGGCCGTCCTTCGAGGTGAAGAGCCCCAGGGCGGGCACGCCGAGGGCGGCGGCAAAGTGGAAGAGATCGGTGTTCCCCGCCACGAAGAGGTCGCACTGGCTGAGCAACAGGACGATCTCCTTGAGGGTGGGGCGCGGGAGATCCAGGGTTTCGACCGTGAGCAGCGACTGGAAGGCGCCCTCCCGTTCTTCGTCTTCGTCGGCGGTGAGAACGATGCTCTTCGATGCGATGCGCTTCCCCAGGTGATTGGCCAAGAACGCCAGGCTCTCCAATCCCAGCCGCGTCCCTTCCTTTCCGACTCCCGGATCGAATCCGAACAGCAATTGATCCTTCCGCGGCTTGTTGAAATGCACCAGTTGCGCGATCTGCCGCACTTTCGATTCCGGCAGCGGCCAGTTCAGGGGAACATGTTCCAGCGGAAGTCCGAAGAGCTTCCCCCAGGTTGCGGTCCTCCGGTAGGGGTACTGCTGGCGGTCGCTGCTGCGGACCGCGCAATTGATCCGGGGATAGGAATCCTCGTGGGCCACACCCACGCGCAGGCGCGCGCCGCTGGCCAAGGCCAGCTCCTCCCGCGCCGGATCGCGGTGGCGACCCAGCAGGATCGCGATGTCCCAGGCCTCGGCTCCCACCGCCTCGGCGAGCAGGGAGAACCCCTTCGAGTGAAGCTTCAGCTGTTCCTGGGAAAACACTACCACTTCATGGAATACGCCACTCGATAATGCCAAGTGGTGCAGGCGTTCGTCGCTCACCAGGCCCACGTGCGAGGCGGGGAAACGATCGTGGATCTCCTCGATCAATGGCATGGCGAAGAGCAGGTCGGTGGGATCCCCCGAAGCGATGAGGAGAACCTTCACCCCATCGAAGAGTGCGCCCGGCAGCCGGAAGGGCTCGACCTCGACCTGAGCGCTTCCCGAGCGCGAGAACACCTTCTGGAGAAACGAGGGACTCACTTCGGCTCCTTGAAATCCCGGGTCAGCGCGATCTCCCAGGCCTCCTCCACCTTGTCCACCAGGTGGAAGTCGATCGCCTCGGTCACTTCCTCGGGAAGCTCTTCCAGATCCCTCTCGTTGGCCGCGGGAAGGATGACGTCGGTCATCCCCACCCGGTGGGCGGCCAGGACCTTCTGGGTCAACCCCCCGATGGGAAGAACCTCGCCGGTGAGGGAGATCTCCCCGGTCATGGCCACCCGGTTGTCCACCGGGATCCTGCGATAGAGACTCATCAGCGAGGTACACAGGGCGACTCCCGCGCTCGGACCGTCCTTGGGCACCGCGCCGGCGGGGAGGTGGATATGGATGTCATGCATCTTGAACCACTGGACGTCTCTCTCGTCGCGGGTGTACCGGGAACGGATGTAGCTGAGAGCCGCCTGCGCGGACTCCTGCATGACGTTGCCCAGCTGGCCGGTGAGACGAAGCGCCCCGGTTCCGGGCATGGCGACCGCCTCGACGAAGAGGATCCGCCCTCCCACCGAGGTCCAGGCCAGGCCCGCGGTGACCCCGATCATGGGCTGGCGCTTCCGTTCGTCGCCGGTGTACTGGGGCGGCCCGAGATAGTCCTCCAGGTTCTTCACCGAGATGTTCACCCGCTTGCGCTTGCCCGCGGCAAAGCCCCGCGCCGCTTTTCGGCAGATGCTTCCGATGGTGCGCTCCAGGGTGCGCACGCCCGCCTCGGCGGTGTAGTCGGTGATGATCCGGGTGATCGCGGCGTCGGTGAACCCGATCTTCTTGCGATCGAGACCGTTCTCCTGGATCTGCCGGGGGACCAGGTAACGCTTGGCGATCTCCAGTTTCTCCAGCCGGGTGTAGCCGGCGATATGGATGATCTCCATGCGGTCGAGCAGCGGCCTCGGGATGGTGTCCAGGATATTGGCGGTGCAGATGAACAGCACATTGGACAGGTCGAAGGGAATGTTCAGATAGTGATCGGTGAACGAGTTGTTCTGGGCCGGGTCGAGCACTTCCAAAAGCGCGCTGCTGGGGTCGCCCCGGAAATCGCGTCCCAGCTTGTCGATCTCGTCCAACATGATCAGGGGGTTGTTCGATCCGGCGGTCTTGATGCCGTAGAGGATCCGCCCCGGCATCGCCCCCACATAGGTGCGCCGGTGTCCGCGGATCTCCGCCTCGTCCCGCATACCGCCCAGGCTCAGCCGGTAGAACTTCCGTCCCATGGCCTCGGCGATGGACTTGCCCAGGCTGGTCTTTCCCACCCCCGGCGGTCCCACCAGGCAGAGGATCGGCCCCCGCATGTCATGCTTGAGCTTCTTGACCGCAAGATACTCGAGGATCCTCTCCTTCACGTCATTCAATCCGTAGTGGTCCCGGTCGAGGATCTCCTCCGCCCGTTTCAGATTGAGATTGTCCTCGGTCGAGACCTGCCACGGCAGATCGAGGATCCAGTCGATGTAGGTCTTGGAAACCGTGTATTCGCTGGCTCCCGGGTTCATGCGGGACAACCGATCGTATTCCTTGAGGGCGATCTCCCTCACGTGATCGGGCAGGGCCGCTTCCTCGATCGCCTCCTTCAACTCTTCCAGCTCGACCGTGCTCTGGTCGACGTCTCCCAATTCCCTCTGGATCGCCTTGAGCTGCTGCCGGAGGTAGTATTCCCGCTGATCCTTGTCCATCTCCTTGCGGACCCGGCTCTGGATCTTCTCTCCCAGCTCGACGACTTCCAGTTCATGGAGAACGATCTTGCTGAGTTGTTCGAGGCGCTTGCGCGGATTCAGGGTCTCCAGTGCGGCTTGTTTCTCCTCCACCGACAGGTCGAGGTTGGTGGCCACCATGTCGGCCAGCCTCCCCGGCTCATCGATGTTCATGGCCACCACCTTCAGCTCGTCGCTGAGATTCTCGCTCGATTCGACGATCTTGATGAAGTTGTTGGCCACACCCCTCATCAATGCGATGGTGCGAGCGTCCGTGCTCGGGGTTTCCTCGAGAACCTCGATGTCCGCCACCAGGTAGGGCTCGGTCTTCAGGTACTTCTTCCGCCGGATCCGCGCCACCCCCTGGCCGAGCAAGCGCATGGTGCCATCGGGAAAACGCAGCATCTTCTGGATGACCACCGCAGTGCCCACCTCGTAGATGTCCTCCCCCACCGGCAGGTCCCGATCCTCGCTCTCGTCGCGGGGGAGCTGGGCAAAGGTGCCCAGGACCTTGCTGTCGGCCAGCACGTCATCGGCGAGACGAATGAGGTTCGGATCGCTCAGGACCAGGGGAACCATCATGTAGGGAAAGATGACCGCGTCGGAGATCGGCAGGATCGCCAGACTCCTGGGAATCCGTCCCACTTCCGAAATCGCGGGGATCTCTCGCTGTTCAGTGGACACCGTGGCTCCTTCGCCGGGGTGCGGATTCAGTCCTGGATCTCGATGATGCGCCGAGCCGCCCGATGGGGTTTCCCCTTTCGCATGCGGATGAACAGGAAACCGGAATCGTAGGACGCCTTCGCGGTCGACGGGTCCACGGTTTCGGGCACCCGGATGTGACGTTCGAAGGGGCCGATCTGGATCTCCATCTTGTGGAAATGCTTCTTTCCCGGGGGGGCGATGTTCGCCCGTTCGCCCCTCACCGAGATGAGGTCGTCTTCGGAGTACACCTCGATGCGCTCCGGATCCATTCCGGCGAGGTCCATCTGGATCACGAATTCGTCCTGGGTCTCGTAGACATCCGTGGCCGGACGCCATCCCAGGTCCGGCTGCATGCCGAAGGAATGGGAGGAACCCCGCGGGTTCCCGAAGAAGAGTTCAAACGCGTCGTCCAAGGGTCCGCCGCGACGGCCCTCGATGGCTTCGGCCTGGAGCATGGAACCTCCACGACACCCCGCCGGGGCGAAAGGGAACAGGAACGTTTCCGGGTCTCTGAACTGCATGGTAGAAGGGCTGCCTCGGATCGTCAATCTTCGAGGCTGCCGCCCGCCCGGCCAACGGCTACAATCGTTTCCATGGCCCATGACCCCGGCATCCTGCGTCCTCCTCCCCGCGATCCGCGGCTGTGGATCGGACCGGCGGGGTTCAGCTATCCCGACTGGAAGGGGCGGGTCTACCCGGCATCCGCGGGGCCGTCCTTCGATCCCCTCGAGTGGATTTCCCGTTTCTTCGACCTCGTGGAGATCAACGCCAGTTTCTACCGTATTCCCCCGGAGGAGCGGGCCCGGCGTTGGATCGAACGGATTGGGGACGACCCCCGCTTCCGCTTCACCGTCAAGCTCCATCGTTCCTTCACCCACGAGGAGCACGAGATCCGCCCCGCCTCGCTCTCCGCCTTCCTCGACTTCCTCGCCCCGTTGCACGAGGCCGGACGGCTCGGACCGCTCCTCGCCCAGTTCCCCTGGTCCTTCCGCTCCACCTTCGACCACCACCGTTACCTCGCTCGCCTCGCCGAGGCCTTCGCGCCCCATCGGCTCGCGGTGGAGGTGCGCCACGGGAGCTGGGGCCGCCCGAACACCGCGCCCGACTGGCAAGAGTTGGGAGTCCATCCGGTGAGCATCGACCAGCCCCAGGTCGGGGATTCCCTTCCCCCAAAGCTGCAGGTCGATCACGAGTTGCTCTATCTCCGGATGCACGGAAGGAACGAGGCGGCGTGGTTCTCCCGCTCGGCGGGACGCGATCAGCGTTATGACTACCGCTATTCCCTCGAGGAACTGCGTCCCTGGGCCGACGCCCTCAGGAAGAAGGCTTCCTCAGGTGCCGAGCGCTACGTGATCACCAACAACCACTTCCAGGGCCAGGCGGTGGTGAACGCCCTGCAGGTGCGGGCGCTCCTGGGAGAGGATGTGAAGCGCTTTCCCCGCTGGCTCGAAGAGGAGTTTCCCGAGATCCGGCGCCAGTTGCGCCAGGCTGGTGCGGTCGATCCCCGTCCCCATCCGCCGGAGGAGTCCGACACCGCCCGGACGGCCCGGCGCCAGGGAAACGGTCAGGGCGATCTCTTCGAGTGAGCCGGATTGTCCATCCACAACTCCGGGGACCATTGCACCGCATCCCTGCCGAAGCGTCCGCGCACCCGGGCGATGAACGGAGCCAGATCCGCCTTGGCTCGCGCGAAATCGAAGGGCAAGACCTCAGCGGCTTCCTCTTCCAACGCGTCCGCGGTCAAGAGGCACCGGGTCACTCCCCGCCGCGAGGGGGGCCGGGCCTCCCACAATCGCCAGGCCACCTCCCGCAGGACCATGAGCTCTCCGGCGGGGGGACGCAGGCGCCGGGAGCGCCGGATCACCTTTCCGCCGTGGTATTCGATCCGCAGTTCAAGACGCCCGGTCCGCAAACCCCGTGGGCGCAACTGGACCGCGAGACGGTCCGCCAGCACTCCGAGGATCGACCGCACCCACCCCGGGTCGCCCTGGGGCGTCGCGAACGCATGACCCTCGCGCAACCGTCCCGGACTGCGAAGGGTGTGCACCGAAGCCGAACCCTCTCCCCGCGCCTCCCGCCAGACCCACAACACTTCCTCTCCCAGGGCCTCGCGCAAAAGATCGGGGGGGAACGCCGCCAGGTCGCCAAGGGTGCCGAGCCCGAGTTCCCGGAAGACCTTGAGCCATTTCCTTCCGCCCTGGGGCAGACATCGCAGGGGGAAGGGAGCGAGGAAACGGGGAGCCATCACCCCTTCCACTTCCCACCAGCATCCCCTGGGCGCCAGGGCCGCGGCCAGGCGCGCCACCAGGCGGCTTTCTCCCCCGCCCGCCGACAGGGGTCCGAGACCCTCCGCACGGGCGCGCCGCGCGATCTGTTGCAGGAATTTCCCCCGATCGGGATGCAGCCGGTCGCATCCCTTCAGATCGAGCAAGGCGCCCCAGCGTCCAAGACCTTCCACCGCCGGAGCGAGGGTCTTGAGAAAGGAGCCGAAGGAGGAAGGCAGGGAATCCTCCGTGTCTTCCACCTCGCCGAAGAGAAGCGCCCGATCCACCGGACCGGGCCGCGCGGGGATCCGGGGTTGCCAGGGACGCAACCGAAGGAAGGGCGGAACCGGCGACGGAGCTCCAGTGGACGGAGGGCGTCGTCTCGAAACGGTGTGGTTCTCGTGGAAACGGAGAAACAACAGGCGCGGGCGGGACATGCCTAGAAGAAGCGCCGGAGGATGCCCACCACGATGCCCTGGATCCGCATGGACTCGGCCGGGACACGAATGGCTTCATGCGCCCGGTTCGCGGGTTCCAGTCGCACCATCTTCCCTTCGCGATAGAAGCGCTTCAGGGTGACTTCCTCTTCATTGATCAATGCCACCACGATCTCGCCATTGCGGGGATCTTCCCTTTGCTCGACGATGACATAGTCTCCATCCTGGATGGCATCGTCGATCATCGAATCGCCCACGACCCGCAACACGTAGGCTGGCCCCTTCCCGATCATGTCCTCGGGAACGGCGATCTTCTCCGCCCGCGGCACCGCTTCGATGGGGCGACCGGCGGCGACCGTGCCGAGCAGCGGAAGACGGCGGGACTTCGTGTCGTTCAGTCCGACGATCTCGATGGCCCGGCTGCGGTTCCACTGGCGACGAATGACCCCCTTCTCCTCGAGGGCCTTCAGGTGCTTGTGCACCGTTCCCACCGACGAGAGCTGGAAGTGCTCGGCGATTTCCTCGAGACTGGGGGCGTAGCCGTTGGCCGAAATGCTCGAACGCAGGAAGTCCAGCAGTTCCGACTGCCGCTTGGTGAGGTACACGGTTTCCTCCTTGGATCTTCGCAAGGATAGGCGAAGAAAACAGGAAAGTCAACCGCTCCAGCCACGCCCTGCCCCCGGCGCTCGGCCTCCTAGAGGTCCAGAGGCTCGGTCGATCGGGTCTGCAGACCCCGTTTCTCCATCACCAGGGCCAGGGTGCGCCGCGCCGAGCGGGGCCGGTGGAGCACTCCCGCCGGAACCAGGAAGCCGTCTCCCTGGCGCAGGACGTGTTCCTGACCCGAGACCTCCAGGATGAGTTCGCCTTCCAGGATGAAGATGAACTCATCCGCCGGATGGTTGTGTTCGACGTAGGAGCCCGAGTAGGCCACCACGAAGACGTGATATTCCGTGTCGACCGAACACAGATCGTGCGGACGGAAGGCCTTCTCCAGGCCCCGAGCGACTTTCAAGGCAGGTATCTTGGGCATGGCGTACTCTTGGATCAGGGTGCGCTGCCGATTTCGGCAAGTTTCTGCCGGGCGATGAAACTCTCGTCGCTATCGCTCCAATCCTTCACGAGGCGACGGTACCCTTCCACCGCACGGTCGGTCTCGCCCAGCTCGAGGTGGCAATTCGACGCCTTGAGCAAGGCGGACGCGAGTATATCACTGTCGGGATAGGTGCGCAAAACACCTTCGAACTCCTCGACCGCTTTGCGGTAGTTTCCCTGCGCGTAGTAGCTCTCTCCGATCCAGTACTTCGCATTGTCCGCCAGATCGGTTCGGGGATAGCGACTGAGGAATTCCCGGAAACCATCGCGCGCCAGGGTATAGGACCCTCGGGTGAAATCGCGGAAGGCCGCGTCATAGACCTCCGCTCCCGGAGATCCCGACTGGATCAAGGAGCCCGTGGCCGCACCTTCCTGAACCGTCCCGGCGCTTCCCGCCCCGGTGGATTGCTCCGAAGCTCCGGACGAGGGAACCGCCGCCCGGGTAGCGGCGGAATCGGTGTTCGATTCCGCCTCCGCCGGCACCGCCCGCGCCCCGGACTGCGCCAGGAGCTCGAGACGGGCCTGGATGCGGCGCAGCACTTCGTCCTGCTCGTCCAGGCGCGCCTCCACCTGCTGCAGGGACCGCTCCATGCTCTTGAAGCGCGACAGCATCTCCGCCCGCTTCTCGTCGCTGGTGATGCCCTCGGCGTCCAGCGCCTTGCGCACCTCCTCGATCTGACCGGCCATCTCCTTCTGCTGCACCTGGAGCCCATGACTGGTCTTGGAAACCTGGTCCACCTTGTCCTCGATGCGGGTCAATTGACTGCATCCGGTCGCGGTCACCAGTATCACGCCCGCAACGAGAAGACCCTCGATCCTGGTCATGCCGACCTCACTTCCTAGCGAACCACGAAGTGGGCCCGTCGGTTCTGCGCCCATGACTGTTCGTCGTGACCCAGGGCGAAGGGTTTCTCCTTGCCGTAACTCACGATGTCGATCCGTGAGGGATCGATGTCCAGACTCACCAGGTAGTCCTTCACTTCGCGCGCGCGCTTCTCGCCCAGGGCCAGGTTGTACTGCACCGTACCCCGTTCATCGCAGTGACCTTCGATCACCAGGTGGACATCCTTCTGTGCGCGCAGGATGCGGGCATCCTGGTTCAGCCGCTCGCGGGCTTCCTCGCTGAGATCGTACTTGTCGAAATCGAAGAAGACATCCTGGAGCATGACTGCAGGCTTGGCCTCCGCCTCTTCGGTGACATCTTCTCCCTCGACTTCCTGCCCGCCGAGCTCCTCCCCGGGAAAGTTCTCCTGCTGCAGATCGACGTTCTCCAGGTTCTCCCCGGTTTCCGTCGCCCCGGCTTCCGGATTGGTCTGGACCGACTCCTTCTTCTTCCCGCACCCCCCCAGGGCCAGGGCCAGGACCATCAGGGGAATGAGAAACAGGGTCGACGACCCCGTCAGGAATCGCTGGCGTCCTTGGTCGATCATGGAATCGTCCTCCTCAAGAATCAGGACCGCCGGTTCCGGCGGCACCCTGGTGGACCCCGCTCCAGTCGGGGTTGGTGTCGATGAGCCCGCTTCGCGTGAGGCGGCGGGCCACGCGGCTTTCGACGTCGAGGACCCAGAGATCCTCCGTTCCCGCCCGGTCGCTGCTGACGACCAGATGACGTCCGTCGGGAGCCCAGGACGGATCCTCGTTGTTCCCGTCCCGGGCAAAGGTGATCTGTTGGAGATTGCTTCCGTCGGGCTCGATGGTGAACACCTGGAAGCGTCCGTCGACCCGGCTTACGTACGCGATCCGGTCTCCCTTGGGCGACCAGGCCGCGCTTTCGTTGTAGCGTCCTTCATAGGTCAGGCGCCTCCGGTTGGCTCCTTCGCGGTCCATCACGTAGAGCTGCGGCACCCCGGTGCGATCGCTCGTGAACACCACTTGATGACCGGTGGGATCGAAATCGGCCGAACATTCGATGGAGGGAGCATGGGTCAGACGCTGGTGGATCCTGCCGTCCAGACCCAGCAGGTAGATCTCCGCATTGCCGTCCTTGCTCAGGGTGGTCACCAACTCTTCGCCGTCTGGAGACCAGTTCGCCCCCACGTTCAGACCGTCATACTGCGCGATCTTGCGGCTGCGGCCGGTCTTCCCGTCGAGAAGGAGCAGACGCTGCTGGCCCCGGTGGTAGGAGGTGTAGCACACCGTCTGCCCGTCGGGCGACCATCGGGGAGCCAGGTTGATGCTTCCGTTGCGGGTGATCCGGCGGATATTCTCACCATCATAGTCGACGAGATAGATCTCCCGACGATGTGCGTCGCCCCGGCTGAAGAGGATGCGGGTCCGGGCGATTCCCGGGTCTCCAGTGAGTTGTTGCACCACTGCATCGCAGAAATGATGCATCGCCGGACCGGGTGCGTGGAGATCGACCGCGTAGCGCTTCCCCATGATCAAGGTCGACTGTCCAGGCGAGACCAGGCGCGCGGTCAGCGAGATCCAATCGGGGGCTTCCCCGGTGAATTCCAGGGTGATCGCCGCGTCCGGATTCTCGTCGCCCTCCTCGAACTGGTTGGGGACATCCCCCGGCAGTTCCACCCCGGCCGGCAACTCGCCGACCACCGCGATCACCCCGCTGTACACGAAGTCGCGCACCAGGCGCGAGGCCGCCTGCCGGGCCAGGATGGATACGGTCGAGTCCCCGCCCACCACCCGCACCGAGGCGACGGCGACCCGTACCTTGCGCGCGCCACTGCGATGCAGGTCGATGAGGATCCCCTCACCCGATTGCCCGCGGGTCGCCGGGACGCCCACCGCCAGAAGAGCGGTCGCGAGAAGCAGAATCGACAATCGCCGCACGTGGACTCCTATCGTTCCAGATGGAAACGGACATTGATGGGCAGTTCCACCACCTTGGAACCCGCAGGAGGCGCCGGCAGCGGAGACGCGGAGATCACCGCGCGCAGCGCCTCCCGATCGAAGACCGAGAACCCGCTGCTCTTCACCACCCGAGGCGACTGGATCATTCCCGAAGGGGCGATCCGGAATCGGACCAGGCAGGACACCGAGGGTCCCCCCCGTACTCCCGCAGACGACGGTTCCCACCGCCGGTCGATCTTGCGTTGCAGAAGCGCCAGGTAGTAGTCGGGCAGGCCCGAGTGCGTCTCCACCTCGACCTGTGCCGGCGCCGAAGACGGATGGGCGCTCTTCGTCCCGGTATCATCCGCCGCCGGAGGCGGTAGGGGTTCGGCCGCCTCCGGAGCCACCTGTTCGGGCTCGAGAAAGTCCAGATCGTCGGCCGCCTTCGGCTCGGGGGGCGGTGCCGGTTTCTGCAGCTTGGGTGACGGCGGGAGTTTCTCCACTGGAGTGACCGGCTCGGTCTCGGACCGGCGGGCGATCTCCAAAGGGGGGGTCACCTTCTCCACCGGCCGAGGCGCCGGGGGAAGGGGCTTGGGTTTCACCTTGGGTTCGGGAGGAAGCACCAGCGGCTTCTCCTTGGGGACGCTCCGAGCAGGGCGATTCTCCGTCTTCGGCGCGGGCAAGGTCGCCAGGTCCACCTTCAGCACCTGCACCGGTTGCAACGGCGGATGCATCATCGCCCCGACCGCCCCGATGACGAGGGCGCCGACCAGATGGGCCGCCAGGGAGATCAACAGATGGTTTCGCATCGCCCCGTGGTGGTTACTCCTTGCCTTCCGGCTGGACCACCAGACTGAGGGTCTGAACCCCCGCCGACTTGATCTCTCCCATCACCTGCACCACGAAGCCGTAGGGAACCTCCTGATCGCTGCGGAGGTAGATCGTCTGATCGGCGCCGGACGCAATCTGGGCCTTGAGGATCTCCGCCAACTGCCCGAAGGGCACCGGATCGTCGTCGAGGTAGACGCGCCGGTTCTTGTCGAGGCTGATGACCAGGCCCTCCTGCGCCACCTGCCTGACGGCGTGGGTACTGGGCAGGTCGACATCGACCCCACCCTGGATGAACGGTGCCGTGAGCATGAACACGATCAACAGCACCATGGTGACATCGACCAGGGAGGTCACGTTGATCTCCGCCAACTGGGAGAACCGGGCTCTGCCGGACAGGCCTTCTTCGGTGGTTCTCACGAGAAGCTTCCCACCCTGGCCTGGCCCCCGCCGTCCTCTTCCATGGCGATCTCGGCCAGCACCAGCCGGTCCTCGAGGATGCCCATCAGGCGCAGCATCTCGCTCTCCTGGTGACGGATGCGTCGTACGAGCCAGTTGTATCCCACCACCGCGGGAATCGCCACGAAGAGGCCGCAGACGGTGGTGACGAGGGCCTCGGCGATGCCCGGACCGACCGCGTCGAGAGTGGCAGTGCCCTGCCGCCCGATCTGCAGGAAGGATCCCATGATTCCCCACACCGTTCCCAGAAGACCCAGGAACGGCGCCACCGAGGAAAGCGTGGCCAGCCAGGTGACCCCCGTCTCGAACTCCTCCACCTTTGCCGTGGCCACCCGGTCGAGACCTCGTCGAAGCAGTCCACGGGTGAGCTCCTCGCCGGTCTGGCTCATCTTCCCGCGATGGGCCGGCTGGAACTCCCGGTGATAGAAGAGGAAGAGCTCCGCCAAAGGACTCTGGGGTGTCTCCTCGCACCATCGGGCGAGTTCCTCCGGCTGCCCTCCACCCGGCGATTCCGTCTCGAGCCGGGCCCAGAACTCGCGGTTGGCCTTCTCCACCCGGTCCAATCGCCGGTATCGTTCGACCATCACCGCCCAGGAGACCACGGAGAGGATGAAGAGGATGAGGATGATGGATTTCGCAAAGGGCGAGGATCCGGCGATGATCTCACCGAAATCGCCCAGGATGTTTGCCAGAGGAAGCGTGGCCAGCATGTCCGCTCCTGTCGGCCGTCGCCGAGGACGTCCGGAATGTGGATGGGGCGACCCGGGCGATTCGTGATCCCCGGCCGGTGGCCGGATGGCGGGAGCTCCGGCGTTTCTTGTGTACGTCTCCGGGCTGGGCCCGGTTCCCTCGGGTTTGCTGTGGGTATAGGCGGCGGCTGAAGAAACGGTCAAGCGAAATCAGGCCAGCGGAGGGTCCGCCGCATTCCAGGTACCGCTGCGTCCGCCTTCCTTGGCGCGCAACCACACCGGCCCCAGGATCATCCCCCGATCGACCCCCTTGAGCATGTCGTACACCGTCAGCAGCGCGGCCGCGGTCGCGGTCAAGGCTTCCATCTCCACCCCGGTGCGGGAGATGGTACGGACCTCGACCTCCACCTCCAGCACCCGGTGCCCCTCGTGTGGGGTCCACCGGACCTCCACCTTGGTCAGAGGCAACGGATGGGCCAGGGGAATCCAGTCGCCGGTGCGCTTGGCCGCCTGCACCGCGGCCACCTGCGCCACCGAGAGAGGATCGCCCTTGGAGTTCTCGCCGGGATGACGGAGAACCTTCCAGCCCGCTTCGGAAAGACGCAGCCGTCCGGCGGCCACCGCGCGGCGGTCGCTGACCTCCTTGTCCCCCACATCGACCATCCTCGGCCGTCCGGAGTCGTCGAGGTGATGGAAACGATCTTCGCGCTCGGCGGCCATGGGCTCTCCTCGTCCGGGGCCAGGGGCCCGCTAGTCCTGCTTCGCCTCCGGCGGGGCGGGATCCCGCCGGTCCTCCGGGTGATTCCAGTTCCGCAGGATCCACTCGTCCTCCACCGGCAGCCAATGCACCGCCGGCGCCGGCAGCTTCTCCAGGGCGTTCACCACCGACCGCTCCCCCTCCTCCACCGCCTTCTGGAAGGTTTCCAGGGCCTCCTTCCGGTAGATGGCACACAGGGGATGGATGCGCTGTTCGCCGCGCGGGACCACCGCTGAAGCATCCGGCCGCTCCTTCGCTTCGGCCAGCAGCCGCTCCAGGAACTGGGGTCTCAGGAACGGGAGATCCGAGGCCATCACCAACAGCGGAGCCTCGACCACGTCCGCCGCGTCCGCGATCGCGGTCAACGGTCCTTCGTGAGGCCGCTTGTCCCACAACACCGCGACCCCCTCGAGCTGGGGCCGCGAAGCGTCCCGGGCGGCGACCGCCAGGTAGATGGGGGCTCCGAGGAACGACACCCGTCCGGCGGTCTCGGCCAGCAGGTGATTCTGGTTGGGAAGGGAGATGAGACGCTTGTCCCGCCCCATGCGGCGCGAACGTCCGCCGGCCAGAAGCAGGATCGAGCCCTCGAACATCAAGAATGCGCGATCGGATGGTCTTTGTAGTAGTTCCGCTCGAAGACCTCATCGAAGTCGAAGCGGTCGGCGAAGTCCTCCGGCGAATCGTCCGGCGTCTTCCGCAGGACCCCCTGCTCGACCAGTTCGAACACGATGGCCCCGAAATCGTCGGTGCGGCGGATCCCCCAGGTGTTCAGGACGTGTTTGGCCATGGGACCGAACTCGGCCTTGGCAAATCTCTCGATTCCATGCACCAGTTCCTGCCCGCTCACGTGACGGAGCTCAGGCAACGACTTCAGGGTGTGGTCCAAGCCTCGCAACACGAAATCGTACGCCGCCAGGGCGTATCGACCTTCCCGCGCTCTTGCCTCCAGGCGCGCGAGCACGGCATCGAGTTCCAGCGATGGTTGACTCACCTTCGGATTCCTCACGAGTTCGGGTGATGCTGATGCAAAGTCTAGAGCGGAGCGGCAGCCTGTCAACCACACTCCCCTGAGGATCTGGTAAGTCCGTGATAGACTTCCAGATACCGATCGACCACACACTCGGTGCAGAAGCGCCGCTTGGCCACCGCGCGGGCCGCCTCGCCGATTTCCAACGCCAGCTTCCCATCCTGCAGCACCGCCAAAGCCGAGCGGGCGTGGGCGTCGAGATCGTGGGGGTCGTGGAGAAATCCGGTGACTCCATGTTCGATGAGCTCGGGCAGGCCACCCCGATCGGTGGCGACCACCGGGGTCTGGGTACTCATCGCCTCGAGCGCCACCAGACCGAAACTCTCGTGCTCGCTGGGGAGAAGCAGCACGTCGGCCATGGCCATCAGATCCTCCATCGATTCGCAGGCGCCCAGGAAGTCCACGCGGTCGGCGATTCCCAGTTCCCGCGCGAGCCGCTCTCCGTTGGGCCGTTCCGGGCCATCGCCCACGATGATCAGACGCGCATCGATCTTCTCGGCGATCCGCTGGAAGATGCGGATGACGCCGTCGAGGTTCTTCACCGGACGCAAGTTGCTGGCATGCACCACCAGCTTCTCTCCATGCGACGCCAAGGGATTCTCCCGGCGCAGATCAGGGCGGGGCCGGAACACCTCGGTGTCGACGAAGTTGTGGATGACCTCGATCCGCCTCTCGGTCTCGAAGACCCGTCGCGTCTCCTTCTCGAGGAACCGGCTCACCGCGGTCACCGCGTCACTCTGGTCGATGAGGAACTGGGTAAGCAGCCAGAATCCCGGTTCCTGGCCCACCAGGGTGATGTCCGTGCCGTGCAGGGTGGTGACCATCTTCAGGTCACAGGACTCGAGCATCTTCTTGGCGAGGTAGGCGGACGCCGCGTGGGGAATGGCGTAATGGACGTGCAGGATGTCGAGCCGGTGATAGCGTGCGACCTCGGCCATCTTCGTGGCCAGGGCCAGGGTGTAGGGAGCATGGGGAAACGCCGGGTAGTGCGCGGTCTGCACTTCGTGGAAGAAGATCTCCGACTGGAAGCGTCGCAAGCGCACCGGCAGCGCGTTGGAGATGAAGTGCACCTCGTGGCCTCGATCGGCGAGAGCCAGTCCCAGCTCGGTCGCCACGACTCCGCTGCCCCCGTGGGCCGCGAACGATGTCATTCCGATCCGCAACCGATCTTCGATCATCTTCTCGTCCCTTCGATCGCCTCGCGACCCCTTCATCCTCCGAAGAGCTCGCCCATCCGCTCGGCCAACAGCGGCCGCTCCAGGACGAAGGCCTCGGCGTAGTCGACCCCGGCCTGGGATCCCCAATGTCTCAGCCGCGCCTCCACGCCCTCCAGGAAACCGGGGCGATTGATGAAGGTGTCCCGGCCGCCTTCCTGCGGCGTGAACTGGCTGCGATGGCACCGCAAGGCGGCCCGCCGCTGCTCCATCGACGCGCTCACGTCCACGTAGAACGAAATGGGGGGGACATGGTGACCGGGGTAGTACGCCAACACATCGGGTCGGTGCGGCGTTCCCGGGGCTTGGTAGCGCTCCACTCCCGCGAAGAAGCCGGCTCTTCTGGCCAGCTCTCCCGCCGCTTCATGATCGGGATGCCGGTCGCGGGAGAAGGGAGCGAAGATCCAACGAGGCCGGGTCCGGCGGATGAGTTCGACCACCGCGGCAAGCTGCGAGTCGTCCCTCGGGTCGATTCCGCCGTCCGGGAGCCCGAGCACCGGACGCTCGCCCGAAAGACCCAGGGCGCGTGCGGCCTCCTGGCTCTCGCGCCGGCGCGAGGGCACGTCTCCGTTGGTGGAGAGCTCCCCGGCGGTGAGATCGGCGATCATCACCCGTCTTCCCCGGCCGGCCAGCCGGGCGACGGTGCCTCCGCAGAACAGCTCGACATCGTCCGGATGCGGCGAAAGGAACAGGGCCTCCAGTCTGATGCCTTCCTCCAGGTGATCCATCACTCTCGATCCCTTCGTGGTCTTGCGTGATCCATCGAACGCAGCACGCGGTACCCCGGCGTGCGGCCATCGAGGAGATCCTGGGCGTAGCGGTCGGCGAGAAAGTGGAGGAGGGCGGCGTAGTCCTCTCCCCACCACTTCCAACCGTTCACCCAGGAGAAGATGCGTTCCTGCGGCTTGCCCCCCGGCGCCAGGAACTCCGGACCGACCGACACTTCCCGGCGTTTCAGCGATTCCCTTTCCAGCGCTTGCTCCACCCCTTCCACGGCCCCGCGCATGCGGGACAGGGCCCGTCGGAGCGGCTTGGCGTCGGCGACCTCCCCCACCTTCCCGGCGAAGCGCTCCGCCGCTTCGTCGACTTCCCTTCGAAGCTCCTCCACCTGCGCCTTCCAGGATCGGGGCATCAATGTCCTCGCCAGCTGCCGATGACTCGCCCCGCCTCCGGCCAGGAGCGCCCGCTGTTCTTCCGGAGCCGCCGGCCAGTCGAGTTCCCGCGGCCAGACGATGCAGTGCGGGCGCGGCGCGGGAGCGGAGGCCTGCACCTCAAGGATGGGATAGACCGGGGCAAGCTGGGCGTGATAGAGGAGCTCCGCGGGTCCCAGGACCTGGGCCACCGGCGCCAGGACCGCATCCTGCCAGGGAGGGCGCAACAGGACCGAGGGTGAGAGCGTGGCGGCCTGGGATTCTTCGATTGCAGCGAACTCCCCCGGACGGATCTTCACCCGTCGGTTCCCCTCGAGCCGAAACAGCGCGCTCTGCAGCGCGACGGCGGAGACGGGCCGCCCGAAACCGCCCTCCTCCAGGAGATCGCCCCGTCGACCCGCCGCCTCGGCAATCTCCTCGTGGCATTCCATGTACTTCGCGAAGAGCGGCCAACCCAGTTCCTTCAGGCGCGACGATCGGGCGTCGACCACGACAAGTCCGGCGTCGGCGAAGGTCTCCAGGAATTGCGCCTGGGTCCTCTCCCCAAGGTCGAGATCGCTCGGAGGCAACGCGAAGCCGGACTTCTCCCACCACCGAAGCTCTTCCCTCATCGACTGCAAGGCCGCGGTCTCGACCGGCGCCACTTCCTCTCCTGCGATCGCCCCCACCACCTCCCCCGCGCGGTGGACCTTCGCCGGCAGACGCGCGCGCATGGGACGCCCCGACGCGTCCTCGACCCAGGCGACCCGCGCCTCCTCGAAATCGGCATCGTCCGCACCGCACCAGTAGACCGGCACCACCTTACGTTGCCACCGTTGGGACAAGGTCCGCGCCAGACCCACTGCCCCCGCGATCTTCCAGACCGAATACAGCGGACCCCCCAGAAGGGTGGGTTGTTGCCCGGTGATCACACAGGGAGCTCCTCCGGCCAGTTCCTCCAGGTTCTCCAGGCTCGCCCGAGACGCCCGCAGCCGCCGGTGGGTGTCCACCAACTCCCGGTGGAACCGCTCGTCCGGCCATGCCGATCCGCTGCGAGGAGATTCCCCCCCGCTGAACCTTGCCGCCGCCGGCCCCGGGACGTCGACGCCCTGCAGCCACGCCTTGAGGTAGTCGGAGACCCCCGGCAGAACCTCCACCGGAGCGGGAGCGATCCCGAATCCCACCCGCAAACCCACTACCCCTTCTCCTTCCTCAGGCGCAGGATCTGACGAGGACTCTCCTCTTCATCGAACGCGCCGCCCTCGTAATCTCCCCACCGCCGGTCGAGGACCAGCCGGGATGCTTTCGTCATCTCCTCCAGGTCGCCGGGAGTGAAGAGCATGACCCGTTCTTCGTACTCCATGAGCTGACCATCGCTCTTTCGGGTCAACCGGACTTCCTTCACCACGCGGAGCGGTTCCGTCTCGAGCCTCCGCTTCTCCTCCACCCGCAACCCCCCCGTCTCCCGCCGGCTGAACGGAACCAGGCCCCGGAGCAAGGGCGCGGGATTGGGAATGTCCAGGACGACCCCCACCCGCGCGACGCGCGACATCTCCCCAAGCAGCGCGCGATGCTCCGAGACGGTCTCGAAGTACCCGAAGGAGGTGAAGAGCGACAGGACCCAGTCGACTCCGCGATCCGCCAGGGGGATCCGGCGCATGTCACACCGGACGAGACGGGCGCGCGGAACCACCTCCCTCGCCTGCCGCAGGAGATCGCCGGAGAGATCGAGACCAACCGCCCATGCTCCCTCCTTCTCCAGCGCGGCAAGGTAACGCCCTCCTCCGCAGGCCACGTCCGCGACCTGCACTCCCTTCAGGGCCGGCGGCGGGAAGATCATCCTCAAGACGCGTTCTGCCTCGGCGGCATCCCGATGCGCGTACAACTCGAGGTACTGCGCCTGGAAGGCCTGCTCGAACCAAGGGCGTATCACCGCCGTTCGTTCCCGACGGCGAGCGCGGAGAGATACCCCACGACCTGGCTTCTGTCCCCGCTGGCCTCGCTGCTGTCCGTCTGGTGCAACACCTGGAATCGTCCTCCCAGATTCCTCGTCATCTCCATGAGACCCAGGACCGGACCCGCGCCACAGGCCTGGGTCGCGCCCGTACTCAGGGCCCTGGCCATCTCCTCGGGATCACCCGCCTCCAGCAAGCGGCGGAAACGCCCGTCCAGCACCGCCGCTTCGTCCAGGGGAAAGTAATGGGAGAGATCCGAACTGGCGATGGCCAGAACGCCTTCCTCCCGCCACAGACGGGCCAGCACCTCGCCCACTTCCTGGGCCACCGCCCAGTCGGGAGGCCCGAAGATCATCTCGACCACGCGACAGGACGGCAGCGCGCGCCGGATCAGAGGCAATTGCACCTCGACCGAATGCTCCGGGAAGGCTTCACCCTGCGAACGCGGTCCCAGCCGCTGCTGGAGCTTCGCGGCAAGATCCCGATCGCACGGAACACTTCCGAGGGGGGTCTGGTAACCCTCCACGTCGAAGACCCTGACCCCGTCGATGGCCACCCGGTGGCTGGGGCCCATGAGAACGATGCTCCCGGGGGCGCGATCCTCCAGGGCTCCGATCGCGCGCGCCGCGGTGCGTCCCGAATAGACGTATCCGGCATGGGGCACGATCGCCCCGAAGGGCTCACCCTCGAGTTCGCGGGGGGTCGTCTCCAGGGCCTCATCGACCCACTCCTGGAGCACCTCCGGCTCGCCCGGATAGAAGCTCCCATCGAATGCACTGGTCAATTGCATCGTTCACCCCCTTTTCAAGGGATTCAACCAGGGCTCCTCACCTTTGCGAAGAAAGGTGTCGCCCAGAAAGTTCCGGTCGTCCCGCTTCGGGTATTGCGCGATGTTGTGCAAACCCCGGCTTTCCCGGCGGAACATCGCGCACCGCACCACCAGGCTTCCCAACCGGGTGACGTTCCGCAGTTCGTGGATCTCCACGTCCGGCCTCTGCTTCCGGCAGATCCGGTCGGCCTGATCGGCCATTTCGTCCATCCGCCGCAGCGCCACTTCCAACCACTGGAGGTCCCTCTGGATTCCCACGTAGTCCCACATGGTCTTCCGGGCGATTTCCCAATCGTGTTGCAGCGGGGTGCGGGCATGTTCTCCCGTGCCGAGCTCGGGCAGGACGGCCGGCTTTCCGAGCTCCGCGCCCTCCCGCCAGCGCCGGGAGATCTCCCGGGCCGCCGCTTCGCCGAAGTGCAGCGCTTCCAGGAGACTGTTCGAGGCCAGGCGGTTGGCTCCATGGATCCCGGTCATCGCCGCTTCTCCGACCACGAAGAGATGGGGCAGGTCGCTCGCACCGTGCTCATCGGTCACCACTCCGCCGCACGCATAATGCGCGGCCGGGACCACCGGCAGCGGCTCCTTGGTCAAGTCGAAGCCGTAATCGAGACACCGGGCCCGGATGTTGGGAAAGCGCTCCGCGGCCTGCTGGGGAGGAATCACCGTCGCGTCGAGCAGGACATGGTCGTCTCCCCGCTTCTTCATTTCTGCGTCGATCGCCCGCGCGACGACGTCCCGGGGGGCCAGGTCGGCGAGTTCATGGTACCGCTGCATGAAGGCTTCCCCGTCCAGGGTGCGCAGGACCGCGCCCTCTCCACGCAGCGCCTCGCTGATCAGGAAGCTCTTGGCCCGCGGGTGGAACAGGCAGGTGGGATGGAACTGTTCGAACTCGAGGTTGGCCAGGGTCGCGCCGGCCCGCCAGGCCATCGCCACGCCGTCTCCGGTGGCGATGTCCGGATTGCTGGTGTAGCGATAGACCTTCCCGGATCCGCCGGTGGCGAGCACGGTGAACCGCGCCCGGTGCACCGCGACGTCCCCTCGACGTTCGTCCAGGACCAGCGCACCCACGACCTTGCCATCGCCGTCCAGGAGAAGGTCGATGGCGAAATGGTCTTCCAGCACCTGGACCGAGGGGTGGGCCCGGACCGCCGCGACCATGGCGCGTTCCACCTCGCGGCCGGTGAAATCGCCGGCATGGAGGACCCGGCGGCGGCTGTGTCCCCCCTCCCGTCCCATTTCGTAACTCCCATCCTCGAGGGTGGCGAACTGCAACCCCACCGCCAGAAGGCCCTCGATCAGGCGGGGACCGTTCTCCACCATGGTCCGTACCCGCTCCTCGTTGCACAGACCCGCGCCCGCTCTCAGGGTGTCCTGGACGTGCAATTCGAAATCGTCGTCCTTGCCCATCACCGCGGCGATCCCACCCTGGGCGCGGTCGGTGTTCGAGTGGAAATCCCTGGACTTGGTCACGATCCGCACTTGGAGGTGGTCGGCGAGACTCAACGCGGTCCGCAGCCCGGCCAGGCCGCTTCCCACCACCAGGACGTCCACCAGGGGATACTCGCTCATCATGGTCACCCTTCCTTTCCCATCGCCCCTACTCTAGACCAAGGACGCCGCGATGGCGAAGAGGGACGGACTCTCCCTTCCGGACCCCGGGTTGCAGCTTGCAGCCATCGCTTGCCCCCGGCTGGGCAAGCTGCCCCATCACGAGCCCAACCCCTTGATTCCGGCCCGAAACCGGCCTCCTGCCGCCGATCTGGAGACCGGGATGGATGGCATACCCCTTGCTCGATACCCAGCGGCGCCCGCGGCCTCTGCCGCCGGGTCCCCGGTTTCGTGAATTCCAGCGTTGCGGCCGCCGCGCCGCCCAAGGGAGGATTTCCGTGCGTACCTACTTCGCGCTTCTGCTCGCCGCCGGTCTGGCGCTCTTCGCCCTCACCGGATGCTCCAACGACGATATCGGCCACAGCGTCCTGGAGGTCGTCTCGGTAAATGACGGAGCCCCGGTCATCGACGCCCAGATCGACGCCGGGCCGGACAAGATCCCCAATACCTCGGACGATTTCGTTCCCGACGGCCACGTGAAGGTCGCGGTGCGCAATCGGGCCTACGATCAGTTCACCACCGCCACGGAGGACCAACCCCTGTCCTCCTTCGTCATCGACCGGGTCTCGGTGGAATGGCAACCGCTGGTGGCGGGGACCAACGCGGATCTCCTTCCCGCGTACAACCGCACCTACGATTTCGGCCAGGTCGTTCTCCGGGATGAAACCGCGGAGTTCTACGTGATGCTGGTGACCTTCGAGATGAGACAGGCGCCCTTCCTCCAGGGCCTCATCACCGGAGACCCTCCCTTCGTTGCCCAGGCCAAGGTCACCTTCACCGGTCATGATTCGGGCGCCACCAACACCTTCTACAGTTTCAGTACCACCATTCCCGTGGAGTTCATCGGGGTCGCCATCAACTAGATCTTCCGATCCGCACGGAACACCTTTGCGCGGCGGGCTCTCAGGGGTCCGCCGCGTTGCGCTGCCCGCCAAGGTGACCCCGGATCCATTCCAGGGGATCGGAACCGTCCCGCCATTCGATCGTCGACTGCAGCGCCAGGAGGGGCAGGGAGAGATCCAGGCGGGCCAACCGCACCAGGTTCTTCTCGGGACAGAGGATCCATGACGCGCCCGTGGCGGCAGCCCTCGTCTCGATCTCGCGCGCCTGGGCCCGGTTGAACTCCGCGTGGTCCGGCCACCGCAAGGATGCGATCGCCCGCGCCCCCACCCGAAGCGCGTCCGCCTCGAAGGAGGCCGGTCGCGCCAGGCCGCTCACGAGAAGACAGGGACCTCTCTCCCGGGCGGACTCCAGGGAAAAGCACACTCCAGCGGAGTCCACCAGGGCGGCCGGAGTCAGCCGGAACACCGCTGCCTCCGGGCACCACTGCCGGGCCCGCGAAAGCAGCACGCCCGGTTCTTCGTCCCCCTCCTGTCGGACCCAGAGCCGATCGACCGCCCGTAGCCGGTCCATGGGCTCGCGCAAGGGTCCGGCGGGCAAGACCCGGGGAGGATGCAGAAGATCACGGTCGAGGACGATGGCTGCCCTCAGGGTGGCCTGATCCTTCGATTGCAGCGCGTCATCGAAGAGGACGATCTGGGCGCCCTGGGCCCTGGCCTCAGCGAAGCCCCGGCGACGGTCCTCCGACAGGATCACTCGGGCTCGGCTCCGCTCGCGGACCCACTGGGGCTCGTCTCCCTCCCGCCCCGCCCGGAACCCGCGGCTGACCACCGCGACCTTCCAGCCTTCCGCCTCCAGGCGGCGGGCCAACCACGCGGTGACCGGCGTCTTACCCGTGCCGCCGACCCGCAGGTTTCCCACTGCGAGACTCAGCGGCGCTCCGGGCAGGGCGCGGCGAGGTCGGAGCAGGCGATCGAGTGCCACCCCACAGCGCCAGATCCAGCTGCACGGCGCCAGGAGGGCGGGCCAACGCCCTTCGCCCTCGTCGAGACGGTCCAGGACCCGCACCGCGATCCCCCGATGATCGATCCGGCGCACCGCGTTCACATCCGCTCGCAGGAGGCCAGGGACCCACCCGGGCTGGATTCCTCTTCGTAGCGGGCATCCAGGCTCTCGGCCAGGCGCCTTCCCGCATCGATCAGGGCTCCTTCGCTCGTCCCCACCCGCACCGGTGGTTTCACCTCGACCTGGATCTGCGTCCAGGGAAGAGGCAGCTCGAAGTGGTCCCAACTCCTCTGCAGGACCACCGAATGCCCGCACTTCGCCAAAAGCGGCACGATCGCGACCTCGGCCCGACGCGCCAACCGCAGGATGCCTTCCTGCACGAGGGCCCGGGGGCCCCGGGGTCCGTCGACGGCGATTCCCAACCGCCCTCCCGCCTCGAGGATCCGTAGGGCTTCCCGCGCGGCCAGTCGTCCGTGCGCGGAGGTGCTGCCCCGGACCAGGGAGAAGTCGTAGGGACGCAGCAAGGAGGCCAAGAGCTCCCCATCGCGACTGTGGCTCACCATGATGGTCAATCCCAGGCCCTCCACCGCGAACAGGAGCGGAAGCAGGTGCCCGTGCCGCGATGCGAAGATGAAGGGCTCGCCCCGCCGCGCGCGGTCGAACAACTCCACCCGCCCCCGTGGTTCCACCGACACCGTCGTTCGCAGCAGTCGGTAGGCCGCGCGCAGAAAGGGGACACGGAGATCGGGTCGGGTCATGACGGTGGACCGGGTTGGAGACGATGGCAATATACGACGAGTCCGTCGCGATCGTCGAGGAGCGGGTTCAGCGGCGCTCGTCGAGCATCTCCACCGCCATCGCCGCCACGTTCTCCGCGGCCTCCCGGCCGGATCCCAGGCGTTGCGCCAGTTCACCGAAGGCGGCTTCCTGGGACCGCCTCTCCCCGGAACCCTCATCCAGCAATGGGCGGAGACTCTCGACCAGCGCCGGGTGCCGCAACCCTCCCTGGACGAATTCGGGGAACGCGCGGCGGCCCAGCACGATATTGGCCATGCCGATGGAATCGACGGTGGCCAACGCGCGCGCGGTCAGGTAGGTGGGCCAGGAAGTCCGGTAGACGATGACATGCGGGGTCCTGGACAAAGCGGTCTCGACCGAAGCGGTACCACTGCACACCACCGCGGCGCGAGCGCGTCGCAGATGATCGAAGAGAGGCCCTTCGACCACTTCCACTGCCGGCACGGACGCGAAGGAAGACCACAGAAGATCGGGATCGATCGAGGGGGCGCGGCTGATGCGGACTCGTTCCACCGTACCGCTCTCCATCAACTCCACCGCCGCTCTCTTCAGGACCGGAGCGATCCTCTTCACTTCCTGGGGCCGGCTGCCCGGCGCCAGGAGCAATCCTTCCCGTGGGGGAGCCGGAGCGGACAAGGCCGCGCGGTGGCGGTCGAGGAGCGGGTGCCCGACGAAGCGGGCCTCGATGCCGCGCTCGCGGTAGTACTTCTCTTCGAAGGGAAAGATGACCGCGCACCGATCGACGTTGCGTCGCAGCGCACGGTTGCGCCACGCGCCCCAGGACCAGGTCTTGGGAGGGATGTAGTGGAGCACCCGGACGCCTCCCCGTCGAACGCGACCAGCCATCCCCAGGTGGAATCCCGGGTAGTCCACCGCCAGGAGGAGATCGACACCCTCCTCGAGGATCCGGCGGGCCAATTTCGCCCGCAGCCGCGCCAAGCGGGGAAGGTGGCGCAGCACTTCGGCAAAGCCCATGACCGAGAGCTCGTCCAGGCCGGCCCACACCTCCTTGACCTCCCGGGCGAGGCGCGGTCCCCCGATTCCGGTCAGTTCCCATTCGGGACGCAGCCGGCGGAGTGACCTCGCGACCTCGACCGCGTAGGCCTCACCGCTGATTTCTCCACTGGAGATCAGGATCTTCCGGCGAGAGGAAGTCACGATGGGTCGCCTCAGCGAACGATGCCGCGCTGGCTGTGCCGGAAGAACTCCTGGAAGGCGGCGGCCACTTCGTCCTCTCCCTCCTCGACGATCTGTCGCAGCGCATCCTCCACCCGCAGGCCGCGCCGGTAGAGATACCGATAGGCCCGCTTGATCCTCGCGATGGTCTCGGCGGAGAAACCTCGCCGCTCCAGACCGATGGTGTTCACTCCAGCCAATCTCACCGGAGAACCCGCCACCTTGACATAGGGAGGGACATCATGGGACAGCCGGGTGGCGCCGCCGATGAAGGCGTGGGGGCCCACCACGCTGAACTGGTGCACCGCCGACAGTCCGCCGACGAAGGCCCAGTCGTCCAGGCGGACATGTCCCCCGAGCACCGCGCCATTGGCGAGGATGACGTGATCGCCCAGTACGCAGTCGTGCGCCACGTGGGTGCAGGCCATCAAGAGACAATCGTTGCCGATCCGGGTGAGACCCTCGGGGGTGGTGGAAGGGTTGACGGTGATGAACTCGCGGAAGGTGTTGTCGTCGCCGATCTCCAGGCGGCACTCACCGCCCTTGTACTTCAGATCCTGCGGGGGCGACCCCAGGACCGTGCTGCTGAAGACCCGGTTGCGCCGGCCGAGGGTGAGGTGACCATCCAGGACCGCGTGGGGCCCGATCTCGCAACCGTCGCCGATCCGCACGTGGGGACCGACCACCGCAAACGGTCCGATCCGGACATCCCTGCCGATCTCCGCGGCAGGATCCACCACCGCGGTGGGATGGATCACCGGCTCTCCTCCCTGCCCACTCGCCGTCGATCCCATGACCGCCTCTCTAACGGTTGACGATCGCAGCCAACATCTCCGCCTCCGCCGCCACCTGCCCCGCGACGCTCGCTTTCGCCCTCATCTTGCAGGTATTCCGCCGGAATCTCAACAACTCGACTTCCAGGATCAACTGGTCCCCGGGCAAGACCGGCTTGCGGAAACGTGCCTTGTCGATGGCCGAGAAGTAGACGAGCTTCGTCTCGGGTTGCTCGATCATGCTGAGCAGCAGCACTCCGCCCAATTGCGCCATCGCCTCGACGATCAGGACTCCCGGCATGATCGGGTGACCCGGAAAATGCCCTTGGAAGAAGGGTTCGTTGATGCTGACATTCTTGAGGCCCCGGGCGGATTTCTCCGCTTCGACATCGAGAATGCGATCGATCAAGAGGAAGGGATAGCGGTGCGGAAGCAGATCCATCACCGCGGAGATATCCCAGTACGTCGGTTTCTTGGTGGGATAGATCCTGATGCGGCGCTTTTCCAGCGCCATCAACCGGCGCACGAACTTCACGTTGGTCTCATGGCCGCTCTTCAGGCTGATGATGTGCCCCTTGATGGGCATTCCGAGCAGGGCCAGATCTCCCATGAGATCGAGGATCTTGTGCCGTACGAACTCATCGGGAAAACGAAGTCCTTCTTCGTTCAGGATTCTCTCGTCATCCACGACCAGCGCGTTCCGGAGCGTCCCGCCCTTGATCAGCCCCATGGCCTGGAGATGATTGATGTCCTTCTTGAGCGCAAAGGTGCGACTCGGCGCAATTTCCCGGGCGAACGATTCCGGAGTGATCTCGTAGCTCGCGTACTGGGTGCCGATGACCGGATTGTCGTACCGGATGGTGAAACTCACCCGGAATCCCTCGTAGGGAATGGCAGTGATCCCGACCTGACCTTGACTCCACTGGATCGGCCTCTTCACGTCGTAGAACACCACCGGGACACCCTGGTCGACCCATCCGACCTTCGACA
Organism: uncultured bacterium; assembly: GCA_964601275.1. Classification (GTDB taxonomy): domain Bacteria; phylum Krumholzibacteriota; class Krumholzibacteriia; order JAJRXK01; family JAJRXK01; genus JAOZPE01. Next base: position 55,957 of record CAZRMV010000006.1, read on the forward strand.
ATTGCTCGACGAAGGCCCGACACGATCCGTCCTCCGGCTCGGGAGGCTCGTGGGCGTTCACCTCGATGATGCAGTTGTCGATGCTCAGACCATAGAGGGCGGCGAGGATATGCTCGACCGTGTGGATCTCGACCCCCTCCCGGCGCAAGGTTGTGTTCCGGCGGAAGGGCTGATTCTCGGGAATGAAATCGACCAGGGCGGGAATCTCCACCCACTCGTCACCCTTGCGGACCTTGAAGACCAACCCCGAATTCGGAGGCGCGGGAACGAACCGGGCGACGACCTCTTCCCCGGTGTGCAGACCCACTCCCTTGTATTCGACGGGACCCTTAAGGGTTCTTTGTTGGCGTAGCACCCTGCGTCTTCTCCAATTCTGCGAGACGGCGTTTCATTTCGGCGATTTCCTCCGCATACCGATCGAGCCGCCCGTAGTGGACGATGAGACGCTTCGCCTCCCGGCTGTTCCGGGCCGGATAGCCGAACCAGGCCTCCCCCGCGGGGACGTTCTTGGAGATCCCGCTCTGGGCTCCGATCTGCGCTCCATCTCCGATGCGGATGTGCCCCACCACTCCAACCTGGCCGGCCATCATGACATCGTCACCGATTTCAGTGGAGCCCGAGATTCCCGTCTGGGCGGAGATCACCGTATGTTCTCCAATGCGTACGTTGTGGCCGATCTGGACCAGGTTGTCCAACTTGGTGCCGTGGGCAATGACCGTCCGACCGGTGGTCGCGCGGTCGATACAGGTATTCGAGCCGATCTCCACGTCACTGCCGATGATGACCCGCCCGATCTGCGGGATCTTGTGGTAGTGGCCTTCCTTCTTGGCGAAGCCGAATCCATCGCTGCCGATCACCGCGCCGGCGTGGACGATCACCCGGTCTCCCAGCTCGCAGAGCTCCCGGATCACCACCCCCGGATAAATCAGGCACCGCCGCCCCACCTTCACTCCGGGCATGAGCACGGTGGTCGCCCCGATGACCGAATGCTCCCCGATCACGCAATCGCGACCGATGACCGCGCCGGGTCCCACCGAGACCCCTTCCGCGAGCTCCGCGGTGGGATCGATGTGGGAAGCCTCGGAGATGCCCTTGGTCAGGTATTCCTGGGGGGGAAGGGAAAAGATCTCGATGGCCTTCAGGAAGGCAAGCTGGGGGTCCTCCACCACGATCGCCGGCAAGGAGGTGTCCAGGTCGGCCCGGCAGATGAGCGCCGATGCGCGGGTGCTGGCCAGGTAGGACTGGTAGCGCGGGTCGGCCAGGAAGGTGAGATCCCCCGGTTCGGCCTCGCCGATGCCGGCGACGCCCCGGATGAGGAGCTCTCCACCCTCTCCTTTCAGCCGGCCTCCGACCTTCTCGGCCAGATCGACCAGTTTCCAGGCTTTCACCCCGGAACCTCCCCGACGAATCACCATCGGCCTTCATCCCCGGAAGCGACGCCATCCAGGGCTGCTCTTCCGGCCGTACGACGGATCATGCTGGCAGGCCGCCCCGGGCTTGTCAAACCCCAATGCCCCGGGCTCACTGTCCGCCCTTCTGGAGCTCCTGGAGGACCTGGTCCGTCAGATCGATCTTGGGGCTCTGGTATACCACGTTCACCGTCGCCGCATCCAGGATGAGGTCATAGCCTCCCTCGGCTCCGAGCCGTTCCACCACGGTGGTGATCTGCTCGTTGATGGGCTGGCTCAGCTCCTGGTTCCGCTTGACTGCCAGTCCCGTGTTGGGATCGAGGATCTCCGTCCGCCGCTTGTCGTATTCCTGGCTCTTCTGCTCGAGTTCCTTCTGCAACTCGTTCAGCTTCTCCTGGGACAGAAGCAGTTGCTGGGACTGGATCTTCTCCCGCATGCTCAGGATCTCCTTCTCCATCCCCTGCAGCTCGTCCTGCCACTGCTTCATCTCCTCCTGGAACACCTTCTGCGCGTCCTGGGCTTCCTGGTACTCGTTGAAGATCCTCTGACTGTCGATGATCCCCAACTTCACGCCCTTGTCGGCGGCATGCGAAGGAAGGCTCGATACCGCGATGGTCAGGATCACCGCGGTGATCACCGCGCCGATGCGCGGAAGAGTAATGCTGCGACTCATGCGCTCTCTCCTCGTTGCGGAGCCACTAGAAGAAGGCCCCGAAATTGAAGTGTGTTTCCCAGCCTGGATTCAACTTGTTGAAGCCGTAACCGTAATCGAGACCAACCCTCCCCACCAGGGGCACCTGCAAACGCACTCCGAACCCCGCTCCCTTGCGGAGGTTGGTGAGGTCGGCCTCGGAAAAGGAGTTCCAGGTATCCCCCTGATCGACGAATCCCAGCAGGTGCACCGCGCGAGTGACCGGATAGAGGACCTCGGTGGTCAGGGTGGCGAAGAACTCTCCCCCCACGAAACTCAGGTTGCCCCGGGGAACCACCGACAGATCCCGGTATCCACGCAGCCCGTAGATCCGGTTCCCTCCCAGGCGGAATTTCTCGTAGTCGGGCACCTCCAAGGTCTTTCCGAAAGAGGTGATCCAGCCCATGGACGTCCCCATGTGGAACACGAACTTGCCCGGCAGCGCCTGGTACCAGTCGTAGTCGGACAGGATCTTGTGGAAGTCGAGATCGCCGCCCAGGGGGCCGCCGTTCAACTCGTAACGGAAGAGGGAGCTGCTTCCGTCGGTGGGGAAGAACGGATTGTCGGTGCTGTTGCGCGAGAGGGAGAGGGTGATCGTGCTCTGGGCCTGCGGCCAGTCGACCTTGTCCAGGCGCTGGGCTCCGGTATCGCCCTGCTCGCGCTCGATCCGGTCGAGGGTTCTCACGTAGGCCGGATCGAAATTGCTGAGACTCGTCAGGGTATAGCCGTAGCGGACGCTGATCCGGCTGAACCGCGTGTGCGGAATCGGGCGGCCCAGGCGGATGGCCCCACCCTTCACCCGGGTGTCGTAGAAATCGTCCACCTGGTTGCTGAAACGATTGAACACATCGATTCCCAGGAGGGTCGGCGTACCCCTGAACCAGGGCATGGTGTAGGAGAGATTCAGGAAGTTGGCGCGCGATCCGAACTGCCAGGAGAACTGCAGAGCGTTGCCGGTGCCGAAGAGGTTGGTTTCGCCGATCTGCAGGAAGCCGGTGGCGCGGCTTTGCTGGGAGAATCCCATTCCCATGCTGAACTGGCCGGTCTGCTTCTCCTTCACCTTGAGGATGAGATCGATGTCACCCTCGGCAGTGGCCGGCTTGAAGTCGACCTGTACATCCTCGAAGAATCCCAGCTGGAAGATGCGTCGCTGGCTGTCCTGGAGGCGGCTGCTCACGAAGAGGTCTCCCGGCTTGATCCTGAGCTCCCGGCGCACCACTTCCTCGTGGGTCTTGGAGTTTCCGGTGATGAAGAGATCGTGGATCCTCGCCGGCTTGCCCTCCTTGAAGGTGAAATGGATGTCGACGGTGTGATCGTGGATATCTCTCGTGGGCTCCACCGTGATGTAGATGTAGCCCGATTCCCAGTAGAGGCTGTTGAGGGCCTGCACCGTCTCCTGGAAGACCGACTCGCTGAAGACCCGGCCCGTCTGCAGCGGGATCACCGAGGCGATCCGGTCGTCGGAGAAGACGGTGTTGCCTTCCCAGGTGATCGTGCCCACATCGAATCGCGGCCCCTCGCTCACCTTGATGTGGATGTCGAGCTTGTTCCCCTCGACGAATTCTTCCCGGTGTTCGAGCACCTGCGCTTCCAGAAAGCCCCGGTCCTTGTAGTTGTCGATGAGTTTCTGCAGGTCCTCGTCGAATTCCTCCTTCTTGAAGGTGCCGCCCCGGATCCAGTTGTCGGTCTTGGTCTTCCACCCGTGCCGCAAATCGGAATCGCTGACCTGCTCGTTCCCCTCGATGAAGATGGCGTGGACCTTGACCTTCTCCCCTTCGTCCACCCGGATCACCAGGGTCTGCCGACCGCCCGCGGCGTAGATTGTCGAGTCGGTGCTCACCTTGGCGTTGTAGTAACCTTCCGACTGGTACTTGTGCCGGACCTTGACCAGAGCCCGGGTCACCTTCCCCGGACTGATCAGATCCCCCACCCTGAGGTCGATCTCCTCCTTCAGGTCCTTGACCTTGAGTTTCTTGACGCCGACGAACTCGACTCCCGCCAGGCGCGGATACTCGGCCAGATTGAAGATGACCTCCACCCCGTCTTCGACCTTGTTCTCATAGACGTAGATCTCGCGGAACTTGCCCAGGGACGCGAGCTTGCGGGCCGCGGTGGAGATTCCCTCCCGGGTGATCTCCCGTCCGATCTCCAGGCCGCTCCAGGAAACCACCTGATCGACGGAGATCGTGGTCAGCCCCACCACCCGCACCCGCTTGAGTTTCGCGGCCGAAGCGGGGACGCTGATCATCAGCAGCAGCAGCATCACGGCCGCAGCGACTGCCCGGAATCTGGGGCCGTGAACCAGTATCGCGGTCATGCGATCTTTCGGAGGGGTCGGTGGAGTTCTGCACTCAATGCGTGCGTTCGGCTTGTCTACGCCCCGCGGGAGTCCTCGGTTCCCGACCTGGACGCAGAGATGTGAGCCCGGGCAAGGTAAACTCCCCGCTCCCGGCGGTCAACCTGCGGAAACAGAGCTCGCGGGCCCCTCTCCCGAAGAAAGCGCTTCTGCCCTCCCTAGGAGGGGTTGGGAGCGGTCTTGGGGTCGGACTCCTTCTTCGGCTCCTTGCGCTCGACCACCTCGAATCGCAGGAAATCGCCGGCCGTGGTGATCCGCACGGTGTCCCCGCTACGGATCTCTCCCCGGAGGAGTTTTTCGCTCAAGGGGTCCTCGACCTGCCGCTGGAGCGCCCGTCGAAGCGGCCTGGCTCCGTGTTCGGGGTCGAATCCTACCGAAACCAGCAGTTCCTTGGCCTCGTCGCTGTACTGGAATTCGATATCCAGTCCGGCGAGCCGCTCGTCCATCTCCTTGAGGAGGATCTCGAGGATCTGGGTCATGTCGCCGCGATCGAGCGGATGGAAGACGATGGTCTCGTCGATCCGGTTGAGGAATTCGGGGCTGAAGGTCTTCTTGAGGTCCTCGGTCACGTTCGAGCGCATCCTCTTCTCGTCCATGCCCTCCTCGTCGACTCCGAAGCCGACGTTCTTCCGCAGGGCTTCCTTCCGGCTGCCGACGTTGCTGGTCATGATCAGGACCGTGTTCTTGAAATCGACGTTCCGGCCGAACGAGTCGGTCAGCATCCCGTCCTCCAGCACCTGCAGCAGGAGATTGAAGACATCGGGATGCGCCTTCTCGATCTCGTCGAGCAACACGACCGAGTAGGGCTGCCGGCGGACCTTCTCGGTGAGGATTCCACCCTCGTCGTATCCCACGTATCCCGGGGGCGCGCCGACGAGCCTCGACATCGAGAACTTCTCCATGTACTCGGACATGTCGATCCGGATCATGTTCTTGATATCGTCGAAGAGGAACTTGGTGAGCTGCCGGGCCACCTCCGTCTTTCCCACCCCGGTGGGACCGAGGAAGATGAACGACCCGATGGGCCGACGCGGATCGCGCAGCCCGGCGCGGTTGCGCCGGATCGCCTTGCTCACCGCTTCGATGGCCTCCTGCTGCCCCACGATCTTCTCCTTGAGCCGCTCCTCCATCCGGAGCAGCTTCTCGGTCTCCTCCTCCTCGACCTCGGTCACCGGAATGCCGGTCATGTCGGCGATCACCCGGCTGATGTCCTTCACGTCGACCTCGGTCTCGATCTCGTTGCGCCGCTCGGCCCAGCCCTTTCGCTCCTCCACCAGTTTCTTCCGCAGCTCCTTCTCCTCGTCCCGGAACCGGGCCGCTTTCTCGAACTCCTGCTCGAGGATCGCCGCCTCCTTCTTCTCGGCGAGGCTCTCGATCTCGCGCTCGATCTCCCGGAGCTCGGCCGGCACCGCCGAAGCGGCCAACCGCGCGCGGCTTCCCGCCTCGTCGATCACGTCGATCGCCTTGTCGGGCAGACTGCGGTTGGAGATGTAGCGCACGCTCAGATACACCGCGGCCCGAATGGCCTCGTCGGTGAAATGGACCTTGTGGTGCTCCTCGTACTTGTCCCGCAGGCCGAAGATGATGTCGACGGTCTCCTCCTCGCTCGGAGGATTCACGATGATCGATTGGAAGCGGCGCTCGAGCGCGCCGTCCTTCTCGATGAACTTGCGGTACTCGTCGAGGGTGGTGGCCCCGATGCACTGGATCTCGCCTCGGGCCAGAGCCGGCTTGAACATGTTCGACGCGTCGATCGCGCCCTCCGCTCCCCCCGCTCCCACGATGGTGTGCAGCTCGTCGATGAAGAGGATGATCTGTTCGCTCTCGCGGATCTCGTTCATGATCGCCTTCAGGCGCTCCTCGAACTGCCCGCGGTACTTCGTCCCCGCCACGACGCTGGCCAGGTCGAGGGTGATGATCTCCTTGCCCTTCAAGAGCTCCGGAGCCCGGCCGTCCACGATGGCCTGGGCCAGGCCCTCCGCGATCGCGGTCTTGCCCACCCCGGGTTCTCCGATCAGGACCGGATTGTTCTTCTTGCGCCGGGAGAGGATCTGGATGACCCGCTCGATCTCCTTGTCCCGGCCGATGGTCGGGTCGAGCTTCCCTTCCCGCGCGTGCTGGGTCAGGTTCCGGCCGAACTGGTCGAGGACCGGCGTCTCCTTCTTCTGTTCGGCGGCGCCGGCCGAACCCTTGGGCCCCGCCCCCAGCAGCTTCAACGCTTCCTTCTTGGCCCGGTCGTAGTCCGCGCCCAGTTCCTTGAGCACGCGGGCTGCGACCCCGTCACCCTCCTGGATGAGGGCCAGGAGCAGATGCTCGGTTCCCACGTAGTTGTGGTTCTGCTTGCGGGCCTCGTCGATGGACCGCTCGAGCACCCGCTTCGCCCGTGGGGTGAAGGGAATCTCGCCGATGGTGAGGGTGCCGCTCTGGGCGGACACGAGATCCTCGACCGCCTGCTGGATCTGGTCGAATTCGATCCCGAGCCGTTGGAGGACCTGGGCCGCGATGCCCTCCCCCTCACGGATGATCCCCAGGAGCAGATGCTCGGTGCCGATGTATTCGTGTTGCATCCGCCCGGCTTCCTCGCGGGCGAGAAAGAGCACTTTGCGAACCCTGTCGGTGAAGCGGTCGTTCATTCCTCATCCTTCCTCGGGCGGGTCGAAGAGTCCTCACTCTTCCCCGCCAAGACCTCTCGGACCCGGCGCGCCCGGATCTCATCCCGCTCACGTGGGGCCAGCGCGCGTCCCACCGCCAACTGCAGGTGCGCTGGCTGGGTAGTGACAAGAAGCGACTGAAGCCCGGTTTCGTCCAGTGCGGGCAGCAAACCCAGACTGGTCCCGAGACGAACTTCGCCCAGCAATTCGAGGGCCTCCCGGGCACTCAACAGGCGCGCGTGGCGCAAAACGCCCCAGGCCCGCCACACCCGGTCCTGGAGCGAGACGGCCCGTTTTCCCAGAAGCACGGCCCGTGCCTCCTTCTCCACCGAAATGACCTTCTTCAGGTGGTGCAGGAGATCGTCGAGGATCTGGTTCTCGCTGAGGCCCAGGGTGATGGAATTGGAGACCTGGAAGAAGGCCCCCACCGCTGGACTTCCCTCGCCCCAGAATCCCCGCACGGTCACGTGCAGCACCCTCAGGCTGGTGAGCACCTTCTCCAGGTCCCCGGTCAACCGCAGACCGGGCAGGTGCACCAGCACCGAAGCCCGCAGCCCGGTTCCCAGGTTGCTGGGGCAGGCGCTGAGCCACCCCAGGCGGGAGGATCGGGCGAACTTCAGATGATCATTGAGCTCATCGCTTGAACGCTTTGCGATCTCAAAGGTTTCACGAATCCTCAGGCCCGCCCCGAAGGCCTGGACACGTAGATGGTCCTCCTCGTGGACCATCACCCCCCGGCTCTCGTCCGGGGACAGCAGGAGACCTCGGCCCAGGGCCCGCTCGACCAGTTCCCGGGAGACGAGATGCCGTTCCACCAGCAGTTGCCGGTGGGCCTCCTCCAGCTCCTCCAGGCGCCAGGCGTGGGCGTCGGCCAGGGAAGGAGTGAAGCGCCCCGCCTGGAAGATCTCCTCCCGGAGCGCCCTGAGCCGGTCCTCGTCCAGCCGCTGGGGAAAACGCTGGCCGGCCAGATTGCGCGCCAGCCGGACCCGGCTGCTCAGCACCACATCCCCGTAGGGAGCCTCTGCCTCCCACCAGGAGGCCGGCCGCTCCGCCCACTCCCGCCAGTTCACCGCTCCACCTCCCCGGAGTCCTTCGGGCCCGGAGGATCCGCAGCAGAGCCATGGGCCTCCAGGGTCTTCGCTTCCTCCTGGTAGCGACGGATCTCGTCGCGCAGGCGGGCCGCCAGCTCGAACTCCTCCTGCCGCACCGCATCGGCCAGTTCGCGGCGCAAAGCTCGCAGCACCCGCCGCAACCGGGCCGCGGCGTCCATCTCCTCCCGCGGCGGGCGGTGTTCGGTGGCCTGGTGCAGGCGCCGCAGGATCGGGACGAGCTGGGCCTGGAACACTTCGTAGCACCGTTCGCAGCCCAGCTTGCCCTCCTTCGTGAAGGTCGCCAGATCCATTCCGCAGGAAGGGCACCTCCCGCCGGCTTCCTCCGGCTCCCGCGCCGGGATCCATGCGCCGGCGGTCGGGGGCGCCGCCGCGGTCACCTCGACGAAGAGGCCACGCTCGGCGGCGCAGGACCGGCACAGCCATTGGGTCTTCTTGTGACCCGCTTCGACCTCGGTGAAGTGGATCTCCGCCGGATTCTCCCCACAGCCTTCGCAGAGCATGGTGCCTCCTCAGGAGCCCGGCCGGCGCAGCTCGAGCCAGCCGTCGTGCAGATGCAACCAGCGATCGGCCTTGCGGGCGGACTCCTCGTCGTGGGTCACCACCACCACCGCGAGCGATTCCTCCCGCCGGAACCGTAGCAGAAGATCGGTCAGTTCGTTCGCCCGCTGCGCGTCGAGGTTTCCCGCCGGCTCGTCCGCCAGCAAGAGCCGGGGATGGTTCATGAGGGCCCTCGCCACCGCGACCCTCTGTTGCTCCCCGCCGGACAATTCGCCCGGTCGATGATCCAGGCGGTCCTTCAACCCCACGCGCTCAAGGAGTTCCACCGCCCGGCGCTGTGCTTCCTCGAGAGGGACCCCCGCGATGCGCGCCGGCATCATGACGTTCTCCAGGGCGTTGAAATCGGACAGGAGGTGGTGGAACTGGAACACGAAACCCACCGACTGGTTCCGCTTCCTGCTCAGTAGCGACGGGCTCATCGATCCCACCTTCTCGCCGCCCCAGTAGACCTCGCCCCCGGTGGGACGGTCGAGCGATCCCAGCAGGTTCAAGAGGGTGGTCTTCCCCGATCCGCTGGCTCCGGTCACCGCCACGACCTCGCCTTCCTCGGCCGTGAGATCCACTCCCCGCAGAACCTCCACATGGCGTTGAAGGGTGTGGTAGGACATCTGAAGCCCCACTGCCTTGAGCCACGGGCCGCTATTCATAGCGCAGGACCTCCACCGGGGTATAGCGCGCGGCGAACCACGACGGCAGGATGGTCGCGGCCAGGCACATCAACAAGGTCACTCCACCGACGAGAACGAAGTCTCCCGCCATCATGTGGACGGGAAGCGTGTCCACGAAGTACACGTCTCCCGGGGAAGGCAAGCCGAGCTTGCGCACCAGGACCCACAAGCCCTGGCTGTCGAGGAAGCGGCACAGGAGGTACCCCAACCCCGTTCCCAGGATGACGCCGGAGGCACCGATGATCATCCCCAATTGCATGAAGATGCCCACCAGCTGCGTCTTTCGCACCCCCAGGGAGAGGAACACCCCGATATCCCTCTGGCGGTCGCGCACCATCATGAGCAGGATCGCCACGACCATGAAGGTGGCCACCATGGTGATCATCGAAAGCAGGACGAACATCAACACCTTCTCGATGCGAATCCACCGGAAAAGGGTCGAGTTCAGGGAGATCCAGTCGTTGGTGAAATAGGGAAGTCCCAGAAGATGCGCGATGCTGTCGGCGTAGGCGGGGGCGGACATCATCCGATCGACCTTGATCCCGATTCCGTCGGCCGCGCCCACCATGACGAAGATGCGCCGGACGTCCTGGATATCCATGTAGGCGAAGACGTCGTCGAACTGGTACATCCCGCTCTTGAAGATCCCCACCACCGCCACATCGACGCTGTGACCCTCGTACTCGCGGGAGCCGCCCCTCTTGCGGACGGTAGTGAGCGTCAGGCGGTCTCCCACCCCGGCGCGCAGGCTTCGGGCCAGCATATCGCCGAGAACGATCCCCGGCGTCCCCGGTTCCACCCCGACGAATCCCTCGGTGCCGAATCCCGAGAACGCCGGGCGCACCGAATCGAGAGCCTTGGTCACTTCGCCCTGGCGCTTCGGATCGACCCCCCAGATCACGCAGGGGCGGTCCTTGGTCCGCCCACCGAAGCGCTCGTAGGTGAGCAACGCTTCCTTGCGGATGTAGGGCGCTGCCCCCTCGACGAAGGAGAGTTCCTTCACCCGCCGGATGATTCCTTCCGGGTCGGTCATCCCCGAGGGCGCCTGGGTCATCACCGTCACCATGGGCATGTTCTCCACGAAGGTGAACTGCACCTGGTCCTGGAAGCCATTCATCACCGCCAGGGTGGTGTCGAGTACCATGACCCCCAGGGTGATCCCCAGCACCGCGATCACCGTGATGACGCTGATGAATCTCGAACGCTGCGTGCGCAGGTACCGCAGGGCGATGAAAGTCGAGAATTGCATGGTCACCTCGAGGCCGGAACGGGTGCGCGCGTTCTTCGCCTCAGTCTCCTTCCGGTCTCATCTGGGGGAAGAAGAGGACGTCGCGGATGCTGTGGTGGTTCGTGAACAGCATGACGATGCGGTCGATGCCCAGGCCCAGGCCACCGGTCGGCGGCATCCCGTATTCCAGGGCCCGCAGGAAATCCTCATCGAGCCGTTGCGCTTCCGCGTCCCCCTGCTCCCGCAGGCGCAGCTGATCCTCGAAGCGGGCGCGTTGCTCCCTGGGATCGTTCAATTCGCTGAAGGCGTTGCCCACCTCGAAACCGGCGATGAATGGCTCGAAGCGTTCCACCAGGCGGGGATCGTCGCGATGGGTCTTCGCCAGGGGACTGAGTTCCTTGGGATGATCGCAGACGAAGGTGGGCTGGACCAGCGTCGGCTCGACCTTCTCGCTGAAGATCGCGTCCAGGAGCTTCCCCCATCCCATCCCCTCGTCCACCACGATTCCGATCCCGTCGGCGAGGGAGGCCACCTCCTCCCGGGTGCTCTCGGTGAGATCGCGGCCCACCGCTTCCTTCAGCAGATCGAAGAACCTTGCCCTCCGGAAGCCCTGGGTGAAATCGATGTGGTGGTCGCCGTACTGCAGGACCCCGTTCTCGGTGAATCGTTCGGCCAGGCGGGCGAACACCTTCTCCACCAGCTCCATGACGTTCTCGTAGTCCCAATAGGCGGCGTAGCACTCCATCATGGTGAACTCGGGATTGTGGGTCCGGTCCATGCCCTCGTTCCGGAAATCCTTGGCGAACTCGAACACCCGGTCGTAACCCCCGACGATGAGCCGCTTCAGGTACAGCTCGTCGGCGATCCGCAGGTAGACGGTGAGGTCCCCCAGCGCATGGTAGACCGTCTTGAACGGACGCGCGGTGGCGCCCCCGTAGAGCGGTTGGAGAACCGGGGTCTCCACCTCGAGGAACCGCTCTTCGATCAGCACATCACGGATGGTCTGGATGATCGCGGTGCGCCGGCGGAAATCGCGCCGCACCTCCGCGTTCATCAACAGATCGAGATACCGTTGCCGGTAGCGGATCTCCTTGTCGGTGAGACCATGCCACTTCTCCGGCAGAGGCCGAAGGGTCTTGCTCAAGATCCGCACCGCCGAGGCCTTGACCGTCAGTTCGCCGGTACGGGTGAACATCATCTCTCCCTCGACCCCCACGATGTCTCCCACCTCGAGCCGCTTGAAGAGCTCGTAGTTCTCCTCACCCACCTCGTCGCGCCGCACGTAGATCTGCACCCGCCCGTCCTCGTCCTCCAGGTGGGCGAAGGCGGTCTTGCCGTGACGTCGCTTGGACATCATGCGCCCGGCCACGGTCACGCGGGTCTCGGCCTCCACCAGTTCCTCTCCGCGGCGGACCACCTCGGCCAGGCGGTGACTGCGGGAGAACGCCGGTGGATAGGCCTCCACCCCACTCTCCTCCAGGGCCGCGAGGTGTTCCCGCCGGATGCGGACGAGGTGATGCAGATCATCCTTGGATTCTCTTGAAGTCCTCATTGCAAGTCCTTGTCAGGATAAAACATATGAACACGCACCGGCGGCGCTCAGGTAGCCTGGCCCGCCTTGCGCAGGTAGGCGTCGAGGAAGAGCCTCAGGTCCCCGTCGAGCACCCTCCTGGCGTCGCCGGTCTCCGCCTCGGTGCGATGGTCCTTCACCTTCGTGTAGGGCTGGAGGGTGTAGGAACGGATCTGGCTGCCGAAGTCGATCTTCATCTTCGACTCCTCCAGCTCCTGTTGCTTGGCGCGCTCCTCCTCCATCTTGCGATGATAGAGCTTGGTGCGCAGCATCTGCATGGCCGCCTCGCGGTTGCGGTGCTGGCTGCGTTCGTTCTGGCATTGCACCACGATGCCCGTCGGCAGGTGGGTGATCCGGATGGCGCTGTCGGTCTTGTTGACGTGCTGGCCGCCGGCGCCGCTGGCCCGGTAGGTATCCACCCGCAGATCCTTGTCGTCGATCTCGATCTCGACATCCTGGTTCTCCACCAGGGGATACACGAAGACCGAAGCGAAGGAGGTGTGACGTCGGTTCTGGGCGTCGAAGGGGCTGATCCGGACCAAGCGGTGGACGCCGCTCTCCCCTTTCAGGTAACCGTAGGCGTAGTCCACTGGGATCTCGATGGTGGCGCTCTTGATCCCCGCCTCGTCTCCCGGCGCCACTTCCATCAGCTTGTACTTCCAGCCCTCCGACTCGAAGAAGCGGGTGTACATCCGCAGGAGCATCTCAGCCCAGTCCTGGCTCTCGGTACCTCCCGCTCCGGGATGGATCTCCATCATCGCGCCCTTGGCGTCGTCCGGCCCGCCCAGCATGAACTGTCCCTCGAGACGTTCGATGCCACGGTTCGCCCGCTCCAGGAGAGTCTCGGCTTCCCGGGACGCTTCCGGGTCTTCGTTGCCCATCTCCCGGTAGAGTTCGATATCGTCCAGCCAGGATTCCAGTTCCTGCAGGGGCTGGGTCCACCGCTTGATGGCGTTGGCGGCCTCGATCACTTCGCGCGCTTTGTCCTGGTCGTCCCAGAACCCGGCGTCGGCCATCGTCTTCTCCAGCTCGGCCAGGCGAGAGGTCAAGGTGGAGAAGTCAAAGACCCTCCTTCAGGTGGGCGACGCGCTCTCGGATCTCTTCCAGGGACAGGGTGGTTTCTCCGCTCATTCGTTTCCGTCCTCCGCGGGAAGTCCGGTCGGGGGAAAATCACTCCGGGCGAGCCGGAGATCCAGCACGGCGTCCACTCTAAGTAGCATTTCCCGGCGGACTCGGCCACAAGAAGCCGAGGTGTCCAGGACGATCTCCGCTTCCTCCCGGTGGTCGAGGATCCCCGCCTGGCGGGCCAGGCGGTTCTCCGCCTCCTCCCGGCCGATTCCGTCCCGGGACATGATCCGGCGAAGCTGCTCCTCCCGCCCGGTGACGGTCAACAGCACCGCATCGCACTCGATGCGCCGCTTGAAAAGGAAGTGCAGGGCCGCGTCCACGACGATCAGCTCGACGGCACAGCTCTGTCGCAGCTCCTGGATCCTCGCCTCGACCCTCTCGACCAGCGGAGGGTGGACGATGAGGTTCAGTTCGGCCAGCGCCGCCTCATCCGCGAAGACCTTCCGTCCCAGCGCCCGGCGGTCGATCACGCCCTCTTCGTCGAGGATCTCCGGGGAAAACACCTCGACCAGCCGATCCCGGATGGCGGGCTGAAGAAGAACCTCGTGACCGACGCGATCGGCGTCGATCACGAAGGCCCCCCGCTGGGCCAGCCACCGGCAGACCGTGCTCTTGCCGGTCCCGGTCTGTCCGGTGACCACCAGCACCTTGGCATCCGGTCCTCCCCCTCCGGTCATGACTTGGCCTCCGCCCAGTTCCTGCCGAAGGAGAGATCGACCACCAGCGGAACCTTCAGCTCGAAGACCCCCTCCATCTCCTCGGAGACCACGCGGGACACCTCTTCCTTGCGGTCCTCGGGCAATTCGAGCACCAGCTCGTCGTGGACCTGCAACAGCATTCGCGCCGGCAAGCCTTCCCGCTCGATCCGCCGGTCGAGTCGGATCATCGCCACCTTGATGAGGTCGGCCGCCGAACCCTGGATCACCGTGTTCACCGCGGCCCGCTCCCCGAAGGCCCGTTGCTGCGGGCTCTTCGATTCCAGCTCGGGGAGACGGCGGCGGCGGCCCAGGATGGTCCTCACCTCCAGTTCCCGGCGGGCCTCTTCGATGGTGGCGTCGATGAACTCCTTCACCCGGGGAAAGCGCTGGAAGTACTGGTCGATGAACTCTTTGGCCTCCTTGGTCGAGACCGAGATCTGCTGGGCCAGGGCGCGGGCTCCCATTCCGTACAGGATGCCGAAATTGATGGCCTTGGCCCGCGAGCGCATTTCGCTGTCGACCTCCTCGAGCGGAACCGAGGCGACCGCCGCCGCGGTGCGGGCATGGATGTCCTCACCCCGGCGAAAGGCCTCGAGCATGGCCTCGTCTCCGGCGAAATGCGCCATGAGGCGCAGCTCGACCTGCGAGTAATCGGCGGCCAGGAGCACCCAACCCTCCTTCCGGGGAATGAAGGCTTCCCGGATCCGGCGGCCGAAGGCGCTGCGCACCGGAATGTTCTGCAGGTTCGGATCGGTGCTGCTCAACCTCCCGGTGGCGGCGACCGCCTGGTTGTAGGAGGTGTGCACACACCCGGTCTGGGGATTGACCAGCCGGGGCAGTGACTCGGTGTAGGTGGAGAGCAGCTTGGAAAGCTGACGGTATTCCAGGAGCAACCCGGGGAGAGGGTGCTCCCGGGCCAGGCGGGTGAGCACATCCACGTCGGTCGAGTATCCGGTGGCGGTACGGCGAACCGGCTTGAGATGGAGCTTGGTGAAGAGGATGGCCTGGAGTTGCTTGGGACTGTTCAGGTTGAATGTCTCGCCGGCCAGCTCGTGGCACTCGCTCTCGAGTCGGGCCAGCCGTTCCCTGAGTTCCTGCGAGAGCGCCTCCAGGTGTTCCACGTCCAACCGGATGCCTCGCTTCTCCATCTTCATCAAGACCTGGGAAAGAGGCATCTCCACCTCGTGGAGAAGTCGATCCAGTCCGGCCTCTTCCAACTGGGGAAGAAAGACCCGGCTCAACCGGAGGGCGATGTCCGCATCTTCGGACGCGTACTCGGCCAGGCGCTCCAGGGGAAGATCGCGGATGTCCTGTCCATCCTGTCCTTCGAACAGCGACTTCCAGGAGATCGTGCCGATGCCCAGGACCTCGCGCGCCAGGGTGTCGAGGCCGTGCTGGCGCCGCCCCGGATCGAGGAGATAACTGGCGATCATCGTGTCGAACACCACCTTGGAAAGAGGCGCACCGTGGTGGTCGAGGACCAGTTGATCGTACTTCAGGTTCTGGCCCAGGAAACCGGCGGCGGTGCGTTCGAAGAAGGAGCGCAGAAGGCCCTTCACCTCGGCCCACGACAGCCCGCGGCCGGCCCTCGTTCCCTCCGCCTTGGAGAAGAGATCGCCGACCGCCTCGCCCCGGGCGTCTTCCGGCTTCCCTTCGGCTCCTCCGGAGGCGTCCACCGGCAGGTAATAGGCCCGGCCCGGCTTGGCGCAGAAGGACACCCCCACCAGTTCCGCCCTCAGCGGGCGCAGGGAGGTGGTCTCGGTGTCGATGCTCACCGGCTGTCCGCTCGCCTGCAATTCCTCGAGGACCCGTTCCAGTTGCGCGAGGTCTTCGATGATCACGTACCGACGCCCGGCCCCATTCCCATCCTTTGCGGCATCCTCCGCCGCGCCCTCGATCTGCTCGACCAGGCTGGTGAATTCGAGCTGGCGGCACAGCTTCACGAACTCCTCGGGGTAGGGACGCACCCGGCAGGATTCCCAGTCGATCTCCACCGGTGCATTCTCATCGATGGTCACCAGCTTGCGGCTGAGCTCGAGCAGATCCCGGTTGTCCTCGATCTTCTTGCGCAGCGCCGGCCGGATGCGCGGATCGTCGAGATGTTCGAGGAGACCCTCGATGCCGCCGAACTCGCGAACCAGTTTGAGCGCGGTCTTCTCTCCCACCCCGGGCACCCCGGGAATGTTGTCCGCCTTGTCCCCCATCAATGCCAGCACGTCCAGGTACTGTGGTGGGTCGATTCCGTGGTTCTTCCGGATGTCCTCGACCTCGAGGCGCTCGTCGCCCCCGCCCCGGGCCGAGGGCTTCAGGAGCCCGATTCCGTCGCGCAGCAAGGGGATGAAGTCCTTGTCCCCCGAGTAGATCCAGACTTCATCGCCCCGCTCCCGGGCCCGTTTCGCCAGGGTCGCGATGGTATCGTCCGCCTCGTAACCCTCGACCTCCACCAGGGGAAGGCCCATGGCGCGGACCAACTGGCGGACCCGGGGAATCTGCTCCACCAGTTCGGGGGGAGTCGGCGGACGATGCGCCTTGTACTGTGGATACATCTCGTGGCGGAACGTGGGTCCCTTCGCATCGAAGGCGACCACGATTCCCTCGGCGCCCTCGTCCTCGCGCAGATGCTGGAGAGCCTTGACGAACCCGAAGGCGGCGGAAGTGGTCTCCCCGTGGCTGGTGGTCAGAGGTCGGCCCTTGAAGGCGAAGTGGCTGCGATAGAGCAGCGCGGAACCATCCACGAGGATGAGCTTCACTCTGACGACGACTCCCGGTAGAGACCGTGCTCGACGATGTACGCGTAGACCGCGTCGTCCAGACCTTCGGGCTTCTCTCCCTTCGCCAGGAGCTCCCGGATACGCGTCGAGGAGAGATCGAGGGGCTCTCCCTTGAGCCAGATGATCGGAACACCCATGATCGCGTTCTCTCTTCGCCCTCCCGCCCCGAAAGAACCGCTGCGGTGCAGATCGACCGCTCTCGGCATCACCACCGGGGTGGCCATCTCGAGCAGACGGGTCGGTTCCCGCCACCGGGGCAGATCGCGGAGATTGTCCTCGCCCAAAAGGAGATAGAACCTCTCACCCAGGTGCGTGTGCTGGAGGGCATCGACGGTCTGGACGGTATAGGAGGTCTCCTGCTGCTCGAGTTCGATGGTGCAGATCGCCAGCCGCTTCTTGCCGGAGATGGCCCTCTCCAACATCGCCAGTCGATGTTCGGCGGAGGTGATGGGAGAACCGCTCTTGTTGGGAGGCCGCCAGGCGGGAACGAACCACACCTCGCGCAATCCCACCTGGGAAAGCGCCCGGCGGGCGAGTTCGATATGGGCCAGGTGGGGGGGGGCGAAGGTGCCACCGAGAAGCCCGATTCCCTTCCGACTCAACTTCCGCTCTCCTTGAGTTTCTTGCGCACTTTCTTCAGCAGCCTCTCGGCGCGGCCGTGTTCCGGACCATCCGGCCATCGCCGGACGACCTCTTCCAGATGACGCTCCGCGTCTTCATAGTTCTCCAAGTCCACTTCGATCTCCGCCAGGTTCATCAGGATGCGGGGGCGGAAATCGGTCGAGGGGTTGTCGTCCAGGATGTTCTGGAACACCTGGTGTGCGGCGTCGAGGAATCCCCGCCGCTTGTAGAACGCCGCCTCCTCGAATCGCTTCCTTTCCAGTTGGTTCTGGAGCCGGGCCAGGTGGTCATGGACCTCCGCGACGTGCTTGCCCGATGGATACTTTTTCAGGTAGGTCTGGAGCTTGTCCACCGCCTTGTAGGTCACGGTCTGATCGAGGCGGTAGTCGGGAACCTGCTTCACGTAGCAGAGGGCCTCGAGGTAGGCTGCGTCATCGGTGAGTTCACTCGTGGGATAGTCGACCTGCAGGATCTCGAATTCCACCGCGGCCACCGGGTAGTCCTTGAGATCCATGTAGGCCTTGCCGACCAGGAACTGTGCGTCGTCCGCGTGGGGATCCTGGGGATTCCTGCGGATGAACAGCTTCAGGTCGTCGATCGCCTGCTGGGGCGCTCCCCCCTCCGCCTCGCTGAGACCCCGCTCGTAGCTGCCTTCATCCAGCTTGCTCCAGGGATGGCCGCAGCCGCCCAGGACTGCGAGCAGGAGGATTCCCGCGAGCGCCAGGATCTCAGTGGATCCCGGCGGCCTGAAGCGCCGCCACTTTTTCCCGCGCTTTCTCACGTTCACCTCCCGGCCCCGGGATCGGGTACTTCTTCGCTTCCTTGTAGGCGCGAAGGGCCGCCTCGGGCCGGCCACGTCCTTCCTCGCATTGGCCCGCCAGATAATAGGCCTGGATGCGCAAGGGCGCACGCGGAGGAAGCGAGAGAAGTTCGTTGAGCAGGACCAGGGCCCCTTCGTAGTCCTCTTGCTCCATGCGTTCCCGGCTCATCTCCAGGAGGATGACTCCCTGACGCCAGGCCACCCCTCCATCGAAGCGGGTGTCCTGCTCGGGGGGAAACTCCTTCCAGTAGTTCCGATAGCTCTCGAGTCCCGCCTCCCTCGAGCCGCTTTGTTCCAGGGCGAGTCCCAGGTGGAAGATCCAGAGCTGGCGCTGCTCGGCGTCGCCGCCCTTGGCCAGGAGATCCCGGTAGATGGGGGTGACCTCCTTCAGCTTCTTCTTCTCGAACAAGGACTCGGCGACCTCGTCCTCCAACTCTCCCATCTCCACCACCCCGTCGAGAAGGTACGCTCGCTCCATCCGGCGGGTCGCCCGACCCATCCACTGGTTCTCGGCGTCGGTTCGGGCGGCTTCCCGATACCGCCGGGAGACCTTCAGGGCCAGGCTGGAATCGGCGGCGACCGCCCGATCGAAGGCGCGCGCCGCCGGGACGTCCTCGTCCTGGGCCAACAATGCCACTCCCTGGTAGTAGTCGAGCAAGGGGGATTTCCGTCCCTTGCGCCGGGCCAGTTCCACCCGGGCCAGGATCTCCTTGTACTGGCCTGCGTCGACCAGTTCCTGGAACTGGGCTCTTGGATCCTGCTTCTCCGCCGAACATCCTCCGATCAGCCCGGCCAGCGCCAGGAACACGAGGACGAGCGACGATCTCGATGCCGTTGATTTCATCATCATTGCGCTCCTGCGACGTACAGCGCGATGACCCCGCCGACCAGGCCGGCAATCAACACCTTCTCCAGGAACCCGGCCCGGCCGCCGTCCGATT
The DNA here is from genome assembly GCA_964601275.1 of uncultured bacterium. GTDB lineage: Bacteria > Krumholzibacteriota > Krumholzibacteriia > JAJRXK01 > JAJRXK01 > JAOZPE01. The sequence continues at coordinate 75,179 of CAZRMV010000006.1, forward strand.
CATCCAGCTTGGGTTTGTCCAACCATCCCGGTTGGTCCGCCTCCACGACCGAGACCGCGGTCGAGGCGAAACCGTCTCTCCTCGAAGAATCGAAGATCTCCCTCCAGAAGAGCCGGCCGGTCCCGGGATCCACCAGCCTCGACTCCACCCGGAGGTCGGTCTGCCGCCGGACCTTCGGCGTGCCCAATCCCAGGAAGCCCCGGGTCTCTCCGAGATATTGCACCTGGGCGGCTTCCACGCTGTATTCCAGCAGCAATGCCCCCTCCACCGGGCTCTGCCCCGCCTGGAGGGTCCACACCTCCCATCCGGCGTCGAGCAGGCGGGGAGCGAGACGTTCTTCAAACCAGGCATCCACCGGAGAAGTTCCCTTCGCCAACAGGGCGATTCGATGGAAGCGGTCCGAATGGGACTGAAGCCGTTCCACCAGCTGGCGGATCACCGAATCCGCCGACTTCTCCAGGACCACGGCATTCGGCGTCGCCTCCGCCGCCTTCACCTCCTGCGCAGTCGCCACCCAAAGGAGCAGGACCACCACCAGAACACGGCTCCACATCGACTTCATGCGATTCCTTCCGGCGGTTCCATCGGGACCGCCCACACGTCGTAGGGTCCACACGCGACCGGGGTGACCCGGGTACGATCTCCGGGCCGCAGTCCCTCCCCGGGCAGCCAGATACCCCCGTCGATCTCCAGGCAGAATCCCTCGCTGCGGGCGAACGCCACCGGCCGGCCCGCCCATCCCTTGCGCGGATCCTTCCCGTGTTCCAGCGGCAGGTCGAAGAGCCCGGCCGACCCGGGATCGTCGAAGATCTCGTCGACCATCACGTCCAGGCTCCGGCCCAGCAGGGAGGTCTTGCTCGCGAGGGCGAGATCCCACTGGAGATCCTGGACCCGGGCCCGCCGGTCCTCCTTCTCCGCCTCGTCCACCGTCTCGTCCAAGGGGTAGGCGGCGGTCTGCTCCTCGCGTGAATAGACGAAGGTCCCCAGGTGATCGAAACGCAGTTCGGCCAGGAAATCGAGCAGCATCTCCACGTCTTCCTCCTGCTCTCCGGGAAAGCCCAGGAGTACCGTGGAACGCAGCATGATGTCCGGACGTTTCTGCCGCAAGCGCTCGATCCGGCGGCGCAGATCGTCAGGATCGTAACCCCGGTTCATCGCTTCGAGGATCCGCGGACTGGCGTGCTGGATGGGAATGTCCAGGTAGGACACGACGTTCTCGATCTCGTAGACCTCATCGACCAGGCGGTCGGTGAACATCGGGGGGTAGGCGTAGAGCACCCGGATCCATTCGATTCCTTCGAGCCGGGCCAGGGCCCGGCAGAGCTGTCCCAGGCGCGGCCGTCCCTCCAGATCGATTCCGTAGCTCGAGGTGTTCTGGGCAATGAGGATGATCTCCTTCACTCCCCGGGCGGCCAATCCCCGGGCCTCTTCCACGATGTCTTCGACCGGCCGCGAGCGCTGCTTCCCCCGCAGCATGGGAATCTTGCAGAACGCGCAGGACTGGTTGCACCCCTCGGCGATCTTGATGTGGGCCACGTGGGCGACCCCCGTCAGCACCCGCACTCCATAGCCGGCATAGGGAGCTTCGGAGGGGTCGGCCAAAGGAGGGGCGCTGGCCTTCCCGTCGAGAAGAGAAGCCAGTTCCCGGTATTGCCCGACACCCAGCACATGATCGACCTCGGGTACGATCTCCTGGACGGAATGGGTCCCCCCCTGGATGAAGCATCCCATCACCACAAGTTTTCCCGAGCCCTTGACCTGCGCCAACTCCCCGATGCGATCCAGCGATTCGGCGCGCGCCGCCTGCAGGAACCCGCAGGTGTTCAACACGATGAGATCGGCTCCGTCGGGTTCATCGGCGCAGACGAAGCCCCGGCCGAGGAGAAGGCCGAGAGCGGCCTGGGAATCGACCAGGTTCTTCTCGCAGCCCAGGGTTTCGAGATAGACTCGGGGGGCGCGGGTCATCCTTCGGCCTCGAATTCATCCGGCTTGATGAGCACTTCGCGGGCCTTGGAACCCTCGAAGGGGCCCACCACGCCGATCTCCTCGAGCATGTCCATGAGACGCGCGGCCCGGGTGTAGCCGACCCGCAGCTTCCGCTGGAGCATGCTGGTCGAGCCGCTCTGGGCCAGGATCACGATGCGCTTGGCGTCCTCGAGCAGATCGTCTTCGCCCAGATCGAGCGCGCCCCGGCCCTCTTCCGGCCCGTCGAGCGGCAGCTTGCTCTCCTCGTCGGCGAGCGGAATCCAGTGCTGGGCGATCCTCTCGCATTCATCGGTGCTGAGATAGGCGCCATGGACCCGGCGGGGCTGGGTCATCCCGCCCATGAGGAACAGGCTGTCACCCTTGCCCAGCAGGCTCTCGGCGCCCATGACGTCGAGAATGGTCCTCGAATCGACCTTGGAGATCACCCGGAATCCGATGCGCGAGGGGAAGTTGGCCTTGATCACACCGGTGATCACGTTCACCGACGGGCGCTGGGTGGCCAGGATGAGATGGATGCCCACCGCCCGGGCCATCTGGGCCAGCCGTGCAATCGGGGTCTCCAGTTCGGCACCGAGCAACATCATCAGGTCGGCCAGCTCGTCCACGATGATGACGATATAGGGCATGGTGTCCTCGACCCGCCGGCCCTCGGCGTCCTTGACCTTTCCCGCCTTCACCTTCGCGTTGTAGTCGAGGATGTTGCGGACTCCGTGCTTGGCCAGCTTGTTGTAGCGCACCGTCATCTCCGACACCATGATCTTCAGGGCCTTGAGCGCCAGCTTGGCGTCGGTGATCACCGGGTTGAGCAGGTGCGGAATGCCGTTGTAGATCGACAGCTCCAACATCTTCGGATCGATCAGGAGGAAGCGCACCTGCTGCGGGTCATTGCGCAAGAGCAGGCTGCAGATGAGGGAGTTGAGGCAGACGCTCTTGCCGCTTCCGGTCGCCCCCGCCACCAGGAGATGGGGCATCTCGGCCAGGTTCGCGGTCACCGGGATCCCCTCGGGATCCTTTCCCAGACCCACCGTCAACGGCGGCAGCTTGTCGTCGCCGACCAAAGGCCCCAGCACCTCCTTGAGCGTGACCATCTGGGGATAGGGATTGGGCACCTCGATCCCCACCGCCGCCTTGCCGGGAATCGGCGCCACGATGCGGATGCGGATGGCCCGCATGGCCAGCGCGAGATCGTCGGCCCGGCTGGTGATCTGGCTCACCTTCACCCCGCGATCGGGCTCGAACTCGAAGGTGGTCACCACCGGACCCGGCCGGATCTGGTCGATCCGGCCCTGGATCCCGAAACTGGCCAGGGTCTCCAGCAGCAGCCGGGCGTTCATCTGGAGGACCTCGCGGCTGAACCCGCGGTTTTCCTTCTCCACATCGTCCAACAGGTCGATCGAAGGGAGGGGATACCCTCCACGGCGGCGCTTGCGGCGGCCCTGCCGGATCCGTTCCTCCTTGAGCAATTCGACCGGGTCCCGGCTGAGCGCGAATTCCCCCGGCCCCAGGGATCCCTCCCTCCCGGAGGGAAGGGTCGGACCCGGGCGCTGAGGAAGGCCTTCTTCCGTCGAGCCCTCCGGCGGCCAGCCCACTTCCTCTTCTCCACCGACCTCTTCCAAGCCGCCGTCCGCTTCGCCGGTTTCTGCTTCCAACGCGAATTCTCCGTCCCGCGCCGGCGCATCCCACCCGCCTTCGGCCGATCCGAAGAGCTCGTCCTCCACGATCCGCGGAGCGCTCCGCTGCTCCTCCGCCCGCCGGGCCGCCTCCTCCCGGCGGAGGCGCCACTGCGTCATTCCGCCGCGGATCCGGGATCCCGCCCCGGCCAGGACGCCCCCGAGCGCGCGCCCCACCGCCGCCAGGGGCCTTCCCAGGCGGCCCACCCCCTCCTGCAGGGAGTCCAGCCAGGGCCAGTCCAGGCGCACCGGCGGAAGGATCCGGATCACCAGGAAGGCGAGCAGTCCCGCCGGCACCAGGAACGCTCCCAGTCCGCCCAACAGGGACGCGATGAGGTCATGGAGCCACGCTCCCACCACCCCCCCGGCACGGGGAGGCAGACCGGCCCGACCCAGGACCGGGTGGCCCAGCACCGCCAGGCCCAGCGCCAGCCCCATCAGCCAGCCCAGGCTGCGGCGCACCCCGGCGCGTCGCGCGGAGCGAGACGATGATCTCCAGGGCCACCATGCCCAGGGCATCAGCACCACGAGCCACCGCAGCCAGGGCCCCAGCAGCCACGAGGCCAACCCGGCGACCGCCGCCCCCACCGGGCCGACCGCGGTCTGGGTTCCCATCATTCCGCCCGGCAACGCTTCGCGCAGGGAGACCGGCACCGCGTCCCCCGCCAGGTAGCAGGAGACGGCCAGGAACAGGCTCACGAGGCTCGAGAGGAGGATCTGACCCAGGATGAGGTTGTTCTTCTTCTTCACTGGATGCACCGCAGTCAGGCTGAGGCCCAGTGTCCGAGCGCCTCCCGCAGGCGTCGCACCGCCGAGTCCACCGAGGGGGCCGTCAACAGGGCCGAGGCCACGGCCACTCCCCGAAAGCCGTACCGTCCCAGGGCGGGGAGGTTTTCCGCGGTGATCCCCCCGATGGCGAATATCGGCAGTGTAGTGGCCTCCCTGGCCTCGGTCAACGCCTCCCCCCCGATCACCCGGCTCCGGGCGCGGGTGGCGGTGGGATGGATCGAGCCGATCCCCAGGTAGTCCACCCCATCCGGGGTGGCCGCCACCTCGGAGGGGTCGTGGGTCGACCACCCCACCAGGACGCCGGGTCCCAGCAGCGAACGCGCCGCCCGTATCGGCAGATCGTGCTGGCCCAGGTGGACCCCGTCCGCCCCCGAGGCCAGGGCCACATCGACCGCGTCGTTGAGGATCAGGGGAACTCCCGCCTCGCGGCAGCGGGGCAGAAGCCGGCGGGCCCAGTCGAGGAACCGTCCTCCCGGCACCTCCTTCGCCCGCAATTGCAGGAGATCGACCCCGGCTTCCAGCAGTCGTTCCCCGGTCGTCACCAGCTCCTCGGCGTGGACCAGTCCGGCGTCGAGGATTGCGTACAGCATCGGGGGGCCGGGCTGTCCCAGTCGGGCAGTGAAGGGATGCGCCATGCTCAGGCCTCCGCGGCGGCCATGGCCTCCTTCAGATGATCCATCCTCTCGTCGATGTAGGCGGTGGTCGCCTTCCCCTCCTGGAAGACCTCGTCGTTGAGAACCTGCAGGTGGAAGGGGATCGAGGTGGCCACTCCCTCGATGACCAGCTCACTCAGCGCCCGGCGCATGCGCGCGATGGCCTCCTGACGATCCTCCCCGTGGCAGATGAGTTTCCCGAGCAACGAGTCATAGTGGGGGCTGACCACGTAGTCCGCGTAGATGTGGGTGTCCAGGCGCACGCCGGGTCCTCCCGGTGGATGCAGGGCCATGATCTTGCCGGGCGTCGGCGCGAAATCCCGCGCGGGATCCTCGGCGTTGACCCGGCACTCGATGGCGTGACCGCGGATGACGATTTCGTCCTGGCGATGGCGAAGGGGCTCCCCGGCGGCGATGCGGATCTGTTCCTTGACGATGTCCAGCCCGGTGACCATCTCGGTCACCGGGTGCTCCACCTGGATCCGGGTGTTCATCTCCATGAAGTAGAAGCTCCCGTTCTCGTCGAGCAGGAACTCGATGGTGCCGGCCGAACTGTAGTCGACCTTCCGGGCCAATCGCACCGCGGCTTCTCCCATTTTCTCCCTGAGCTCGGGACCGACCGCCGGCGAGGGGGCTTCCTCGATGAGTTTCTGATGGCGCCGCTGGATCGAACAATCGCGTTCGCCCAGGTGGAGAATACCTCCGTGAAGATCGCCGAGGATCTGGATCTCGACGTGCCGCGGCCGCAGGATGAGTTTCTCCAGGTAGAGAGCGCCGTTCTTGAACGCGGCTTCCGCCTCGTTGCTCGCGGTCACCACGGCCTTGCGCAACTGGTCCTCGTCGAACGCCGGTCGCATTCCCTTGCCCCCGCCCCCGGCAACCGCCTTCACCATCACCGGGTATCCGATGTTCTCCGCCACCTTCACCGCTTCGTCGGCGTCCTTGACCACACCGGCCGAGCCCGGGACCACCGGAACCCCGGCTTCGACCGCGGCTTGGCGGGCCGAGTTCTTGTCTCCCATCCGCGAGATGATCTCGGCCGAGGGCCCGATCCAGGTCAACTCGCAGGATTGCACGATGTCCGCGAATTCCGGATTCTCGGCCAGGAAACCGTAGCCGGGGTGGATGGCGTCGGCTCCGCTGATCTCCGCCGCCGCCATCACGTGCGGGATGTTGAGATAACTCTCGGAGGAGAGATGTCCCCCGATGCACACCGATTCGTCGGCGAACTTGACGTGCAGTGAATCGGCGTCGACGGTGGAATGGACCGCTACCGTCCGGATCCCCAGTTCACGGCATGCCCGCATCACCCGGAGGGCGATCTCCCCCCGATTCGCCACGAGAACCTTCTCGATCATGCTGCTCTCCCGAAGCTGAAGCGCCTGCAGGGCCCTGGAAAGGATGAAGATGACCGATCCGGTGGAAAACGGCAAGCCCCGGAGCGGCTTTGCTCCGGGGCCATCATCCGCCCGGCGATCCAGAACGGATCGGGCCGGCAGGCGCAGGCGCTTTCACAGCTTCACGAAGTCTTCGGCGCCCCCGGTGATGTTGGGACTTCCCTCGCCCTCGGGGGTGTTCTCGAAACGGTCCCAGGAGGAATCGCTTGCTCCGGTGATTCCCTTCACCCGCAGGCTGAACTCGTGGGGATTGCTCGAGGCCCGCATCGCTTCGTCCAGGGTGATGATCCCCTGCTTGAACAAGGCCATCAACGATTGGTCGAAGGTCTGCATCTGGTAGGCCACATAACCCTCGGCGATCGCATCGGCGATCATGTGGGTCTTCTGGGGATCGGCGATGTATTCCTGGATGGTCGACGTGGTCACCATGATCTCGACCGCCGGCACCCGCCCTGCGCCATCCGCCCGACGGATCAGGCGTTGACTGATGATTCCCTTCAGGGTGTTCGCGAGCAGGAGACGGATCTCCTCGTGCTGGTGGGGCGGGAAGAAGGAGATGATCCGTTGGATGGTCTGCGGCGCATCGATGGTATGCAAGGTGGAGAATACCAGGTGGCCGGTGTCCGCCGCGGTCAGCGCGGTCTTCATCGTCTCCGCGTCACGGATCTCGCCGATGAGGATCACGTTGGGATCCTGGCGCAGGATATGGCGCAGCGCTTCCATGAACGTGGCGGTGTCCGTACCGACCTCCCGCTGGTTCACGATGCTCTTCTTGTCCCGGTGGAGGAACTCGATGGGATCCTCGATGGTGATGATGTTCACCGGCAACTCGGAGTTGATGACATCGATCATCCCCGCCAGAGTGGTGGATTTTCCGGAACCGACCGTTCCGGTCACCAGGATCAGGCCGCGGGGTTTCATGGCCAGGTCCCGGACCACTGGAGGCAGGCCCAACTCATCGAGAGGCTGGATCTCCACCGGCACATGCCGGAAGACCATGGCCACGCTGCCCCGTTGGACGTAGAAGTTGGCTCGGAAACGGGCCAGTCCGGGAACGCCGAAGGCGAAATCGACTTCGCGGGTGGTCTCGAAGATGTCCAGTTGCACCGGGGTCAGCACCTGCTCCACGATCTGTTGCATGTCCCTCGGCACCGGGATGTCGAATTCCTCCATGGGCTGAAGATGCCCGTTCACCCGCACCGTGGGGCGCAATCCGACCTTCAGGTGCAGATCGCTCGCTCCCAGATCGATCATGCGTTGCAGAACGTCCTTGATGTTGATCGCCATGACTTTGCTCCACTCCCGGTAGGATCTGGTTCTTCCCCATGGTTTCCCGTCGTTCCTCCCCGGGGAGGATCCCGGAGAGGGCGATAAATCCACTACTCCGCGAGCAAACGGCGGTCCAAACGGACCGCCGCGGAAGGAAGAAAGCCCGGGATCCCGCCCACCGGTCGAGGATGCAGAGGGTGGGCTGGTGCCGGAGGGTTCAGCTCGTGGGTTCCAGCAGGAAGAGAGGCTGTCCGAACTCGACCGGCTGGGCGTTTTCCACCAGGATCTCCCGGACGACCCCGGAGAACTCCGCCTCGATCTCGTTCATGAGCTTCATCGCCTCGACGATGCAGAGGACATTGCCCGCCTCCACGCGGTCCCCGACGCGGACATAGGGATCGCTTTCCGGACTGGGCGCCCGGTAGAAGGTTCCCACCATGGGACTGGTCACTTCCTTCAGGCCCTCCGGACGGGCCGCCGGCTGCGGCGCGACCGGCGCCGCCCCCGGGGCTTCCGCCACCGGCGCCGGCGGGAGGTGGACCGGCTGCCGGGCCACCGCTCCCCCACCCTTGCTGATGCGGATCGTCTCTCCGCGGTTGGAAAGTTCGAGTTCGTCGATGCCGCTCTCTTCGACCAGCTCGATCAGTTCCTTGATCTTGTCCAGATCCATGGGTGCTCCTCGGTCTCGTCTGCGCTCAGACCCTTGAAAGATACTTGCCGGTACGCGTGTCGATGCGGATCGTCTCGCCTTCCTCGATGAACAGCGGCACCGTCACCACCAATCCGGTGGATACCGTGGCCGGCTTGGTGCCCCCTTGCGCGGTGTCGCCGCGCACGCCGGGATCGGTCTTGATCACTTCCAACTCGACGAAGTTGGCGACCTCCACCGTGATGGGCCGTCCGTCCCGGGTGAGGACCTTCACCATATCGTTTTCCTTGAGATACGGCAGGGCGTCGGAAAGCGCCTCGGCGGTCAGCTGGATCTGCTCGTAGGTCGCGGTGTTCATGAAGTGATAGAGATCACCATCGTGGTAGAGATACTGGAATTCCTGCGCTTCCAGACGCACCTCCACGACCTTCTCTCCGGCCCGGAAGGTCTTGTCGATCACCTTTCCGTTCTCGACGTTCTTCAGCTTGGTCCTCACGAAGGCGCCGCCCTTGCCCGGCTTGACGTGCTGGAATTCCACGATCGTCCACAACCCCGAATCCATCTCGAGCACGAACCCGTTTCGAAAATCGCTCGTATCCGCCATGGCCTCTCTTCCTGTCCGCTTCCACTGGTTTCCGCGTCCCGCCGCCGCACCCCGGCTCAGCTGCGCCACCCACGGCATCCTTCCGGCCCCGCGAGGAGCAGATTGCAGTATCCTATGCCGCTTGGTGCGGGCCGCAAGTGGGGCCCTTCAATTCTCCTGCGCACGAAGGTGGTCGGTGAGCGCCCTCAAGCCAAGGAGATAGCTCTCGGCCCCGAAGCCCATGATGATACCCACCGCGATGTCCGAGAGCAAGGTGGTGTGGCGAAAGGGCTCCCGGCCCAGGATATTGCTGCAATGGACTTCCACGAACGGCAGGTCCACCGCCAGGAGGGCGTCGCGCAAGGATACGCTGGTGTGTCCCAGACCGGCCGGATTCACCACGAAACCCGCCGAACTGGTGCTTCGCTGGATACAGTCGATGAGTTCTCCTTCGTGATTCGATTGGAAGGTGTCGATCTCGATCGAGAGCTCCTTCGCAAGCGCTTCGAGCGCGTGGTCGATCTCGGCCAGGCCCCTTCGGCCATAGATGGACGGCTCCCGGCTTCCCAGCAGGTTCAGGTTCGGGCCGTGCAGGACCTGGATGTGCATGGTCACCATTCCTCCCGGCGGCGTCTCAGGCCCCGCCCTTGTGCCGCTTCTCCACCCACGACCGGAAGCGGCGTTCATCTTCTCCTTCCGGACCACCCTGGTCGGGCTCACCGGCTTGCTCGGGGCTTTGCTCCTCGGAAGGTCGCGCCGCTTTGGGCTCCGGCGGGGTCTCCAGGTTCTCGACCTTCTCCTCGAGAGCGGAGGATCCGTCCGCCTGGAAACGGTCCTTCAGACGGGAGAGCTCGTCCTCGATGGCGGCCACTTTCGCCGCGACCCCGGGAGCGTCGGGATGCCGCTGGAGAACCGAACGGTACATCTCCAGGGCCTTCGCCTTGAACCCCTGCTCGTAGTACACGTCCGCCAGGGTCACGGTCACGATGGTCTGCCCCTCGAAGATCCCCTCCGGATCGAAGTCCTTCGGATCGTTCTGCAGATCCTCGTTGCGGCTCACCGCGGTCAGGACCTGCGCGTCCTCGGGCGGGGACTCGGCAGACTCCTCCCCGGCGGAAGCCATCAGCACCTCCGCCGGCTCCTCCTCCCCATCGGTCCACGGCGCTTCCTCGCGGGAGTCCGATTCCGCCTGGGGGTCGAGCTCCAGGAGCAGCTTCCGGTAGCGCTCGACCTCCTCGGGGTCACCCCTCCTCTGGGCGAGTTGCTCCAACCCCCTCAGCGCCACCAGGTTCTCCGGATCGAGGGAGAGTACGGTCTCCAACGCGGTCCGGGCCTCCTCGTCCTCGCCTCGATCCAGATGGATCCGGCCCAGGATGACGAAGCCGCTGCTGTAGTCGGGGTGGCGGGCCAGGCCATCCACGCACAACCGGTAGGCCTCTTCCAGGCGCCCGAGCTTGCGATAGCAGTCGGCCAGGGGGGCGAAGAGCCGCCCCGAAGGGTTTTCCTCGTAGCGCGCGAGGAGCCGATGCAGTTCGTCTTCCAGATTGCGAGCGGGCACGGCCACGACTCCTCGTCGGCGGGCGCCCGCCGAGCGGATCCAGGGGAGGTCTTCAGCTCTTCAGGCTCTGCAGCGCCTGGCCCAATTCCGACCACTCAATGGTGTGGCCGACCGTAGCCGAGCCGATTCCTTCCGTCAAGACCATCCTGACCCTGCGGTCCCACACCTTCTTGTCGTAACCCACTGTCACCAAAGCAGTTTCAGGATCCAACGAAGGGACCCCCCGAGGCAGACCCAGCCGTCCGAGGAGATCGACGACCCGGGTGGTGGTGCCCGAGGGAGCCAACCCCCGGGTCTGCGAGATGCGCAACGCGCCGATCATCCCCAGGGCCACCGCCTCCCCGTGGTGCAGGCGGGGCCGTACGCTGGCCTCCAGGGTGTGCCCCAGGGTGTGACCGAAGTTCAGGATCTCGCGCGGGCCCTTTTCCAGGGGATCCGACTCGACCACCTTGCGTTTCACTTCGATCGCGCGCATCAGCACTTCGCCCCAGAGATCCCGTTCCCCCGGAAGCAGGGTCTCGGCGCGCTCCTCCAGGAGCTCGAACAGTCCGGGGTCGGCGATGATCGCGCACTTGACCACCTCGGCGAGCCCACCCGAGCGATGCCGCCGGGTCAGGGTGTCCAGAGCCTCGATGGCACCATACACCCCCACCGGCTGATGGAAGGCCCCGATGAGATTCTTCAACCCGTGGGCGTTCACCCCGGTCTTGCCTCCCACTGCCGAGTCGGCCAGGGAGATCACCGTGGTGGCCAAGGGGCACCAATCGATTCCCCGCATGTAGGTCGCGGCGAAGAACCCGGTGAGGTCGCCCACCGTTCCACCCCCCAATGCCACCACCAGGGTGCGCCGATCGACACGCGCCTGGAGGGCGCGCCCCACCATGGCGTCGAGGTGGCGCAGGTTCTTGATGCGTTCCCCACCCTCGATCTCCACGACCTCCTTGCGCTCGGCCACGGTCAACCCGGCCAGGGCATGCGGCTGATGGACCAGGACCTTGCGATCGGCGACCACGAAGATCCGGCGGTCCGGGTTGTCTTCCCGCAATGCGTCCCATGCCTCGGGGAAGGTGGCGCGGAGACGGACCGGGTAGGGGGGCTCAAGCCCAACGGAGGTATCGTAGATCATGTTCCACCGGCGCAGACTTCGGCCCGGGCTAAGGGTGCAGGGTTTCGGCGACCGCCATCGCCTCGCGGATGAAGGGATGCTTGCGCATTCCCGGAGCGTAGGTGAGGACGTTGATTCCGTAGAGCCGTTTCTTCTTCGGCGCATAGAGGAAGAAGGTGCGAAAGGGTCCGCCGTAGTCCTTGTCCTTGGCTTCCCAGAAACCCGACAGCGTCAGGAGTTTGCGTCCGGCGAAGTCCACCTTCGACCATTGGAAGCCCCCGGCTTCCTGCAGCCTCTGATTCAGATACTTCTCCCCCCAGCGACGACGCAACTCCAGGAGCTGCTTCCGGTCGTCCAGGAGAGTGCTGTCCGCGTTGTCCAAGTAGTACACGCTCGCGGTGCGGGTGGGACGGACTGCGGCCACTTCGACCAGTCCCTCCCCTTCTCCCACCTGGAACACCGACTCGTGGTAACTGGCGGGAATCTGCCAGTCGAAATGCATCTCGCGCCGGATCCTGGCCTCCAGGGCGTCCTCGTGCCCGTTCGTCATCAGGTACCGGAGAATCCGCGTCCGGTTCTCCCGCGCGATGCGATCGACCAGCAACTGGACGTTCCGGGCAAGGGAGCTCTGCATCAGACCCCGGTCACGCCCGGCGATGAAGTAGACCAGCTGATTGCGGCTGTACACGTCGGGCACGACCGCGATGAACAGGTTCTTGTGCCGTCGGTCGCTGAGGGTGGTTCCTCCCAGGCGGCGTCTCAGCTCCCTGCTGGCCGGATCATCCCCGTTGAGCAAACCCACGATGATGAGGTTCTTGTAGACCTGGGCGTTCCGGCGATCCGCCCAGTCGAAGAGATCGACGTTGAACAGGGGTTCCGGCTTGATCGCGTAGCTCACTTCCACCGAAAGGCTCTTCTTCAGTTGCCGCGCGACCGGAGCGAGAACCGGCATTTCAGTAAGAATGGCGACATCGGAATAGGAGCCAACCGCCGACCCGAGGGGACGGCCCGAGTCGCATGCCGTCACGGCAAGGATCACCAGGGCCAGCAAGAGAGCGAGCAGCAGACGAACCGCGCGCATGGCTTCACCTCCGGGTGGGGGGTTGCCACGTTCCCCGGATACCAGTTATGCGCGATCGGAGCCTCTTTGGTCAATGCCGCAGCGGAGCTTTCCCCAGCCGGGCGCTGTCGGTGGTGACCTTGATCGTACGCGGCAGGAAGACGTAGGTCCCCTCGCCCAGACGCGGCTGGAAATCGACCTTCACCGGGACATCCATCCGCAGGTCACTGACCGTGGAGATCTGTTCCCTCAACGAAGGGGGAGTGCGCCAATCCAGGCGCGCACCCCGGCGCCAGGCCGGGTCCCTCAAGGCCACCGGCGTCGTATCGAAGGCCTTTCGGCTCGTCTCCGACCGCGTCGCCACCGGTCTCAAGGGAGACGAAGCCCATCCGCGGGAGGCGGGACCCGGGCCCGCGGGATCCTGGCCGCCTCCGCCCGGCAGCAACCAGAGCCCCAACAGGATCACCAGGGACGCGCTGAGCGCCGCCGTCCACCCCACCGGCGTCCAGAACCGGCCCGGAGCCCTTTCTTCGTCCCGGGCCGCCTCCTTCCGGAGGGCCTTGCGGATCCCCAGCTGGACCTTCCATTCGAACTGGGCCGAGGGCGCGAGTTCGCTTTCCTGGAGCAGACGGTGACAGCCGAGGAGGTCCTCCTGGTAACGCCGACAGTCGGAACAAGCGTCTAGATGCTCTCCCAGGGCGATCCCCTCGGGTGCGGTGATTTCGCCGTCCATGGCGGCCGAGATCAGCAGTTGAGCCTTTGAGCAACGCATGATGCAGTCTTCCTCAGGACCGGTAGTGGGTTCAAGCCTCGGGTGGGGAGAGGGGTTCATCCCGCAGCATCGGCTCGATGATGCGACGGAAGTGATTTCGGGCGCGATTGATGCGACTGCGCACGGTTCCCAGCTTCAGGCCGGTGACCGCACAGATCTCCTCGTAGGAGAGCTGGTTCACCTCGCGCAGCAAGAACGGAACCCGGTATCTCTCGGGGATCTGCGTGCTCGCCTCCGCGATGACCCTTTCGAGATCCTCGCCGACCGCGAGTTCCTCCGGATTCGGAGACGTGTCCTCGATCTCGACCACGCGCTCCTGGTGATCGTCCGCCCCCCTGAAGAAGAGGGAGAAGATCACCGGGGTGCGCTTCTTCTTGCGGAAGCGATTGCGGACGAGATTCGTCGCGATGGTATACAGCCAGGTGGAGAATCGAGCGATGGTGCGGTACTTGTCCGCATGGATGTAGGCCCGCACAAACGCGTCCTGCGCGATCTCCTCCGCGACATCCGGCTTGCCGACCATCCGCAGGATGTAGTTGAACAGGCGAAGCCTGTACCGGCGGACGAGGATGTCATAGGAGGACTTGTCCCCGTCCTGCACCCGCAGCATGAGGTCTTCGTCGCTCAATTCCTCGCGACGAATGCTCTGGGGTCTTCTCTCATCCAGGGCGATCACCCTTTCCAATCTGCCCATGGTCGATACCGCCTCGCCGGGGTTGGGTCCAAGCGTCGGCCGTCCTCCGTTCCGGTGGCCCCGGTCGGTTCCGGCCGTGTGGGTTTATACCCTCAAGGATCCTCCCGGTTCCCGCCCTCCATGGGGGTCAGTGGATCCAGCAGGCGGTCGTCGAGCACCGGCAGGTCCTCGACCTTCCACGACCCCTTCACCGGGGTCTCGAAAACGCTTCCCCGCAGTTCCATTCTACGGGGAATCGCTCCCCATGGGGTCTGTTTCCATCCCCCCAGGCGCGCGGTGACCCTCTCCCCCCTCCAGATCAACGAGGCCTCGTCCGCCTTTCCCCCGGAAAACCGCCCCCTCACCCCGAAACCATCGTCGCGGGCCGACCAGTTCCGCCCTTCCACCCGGCCCCGGGGCGGGTCTTCCCCGATCCACCGCCCCAGCATCAGCCAGAGCACGTGGTGGGCCCGGAAGGCGCCCCCGTGGAAATCGACCACCCCGGCCTCCTCCCCCAGGTCAACGAACTGTCCCTTGCGGCGGTCGAAGAGGATCGCGGCCGCAGGCCCCCAGATCAGCACTTCGTGGGCCGGGTTGCCCTTCTCGTCCCGGAAGCGCAGATCGGCCCGAAGCCAGCCGTCGGGCCGGATCCAGCCGTCGAACGCAAGCTGCGGACCCAGCCCCCAGCCCACCCCTTCCAGCTTCCCCTCCAGGTGAAGCATCCGGGAGCTCGCCGGCGGCCTCGGCGCAAGAGCGCTCCCCATTGGATCGGTCTGCAGCCCGGAGCCGGTCGAACACGCCGCTACCGCCGCGGCCACCCCGGCCAGAAGGAGAAGGGTCGCGCGTTCACGGACCACGTTCGATCTCCCGGCGGGCCGCATCGATCTTCTTCTGCAGCACCGCGGCATCCCCCCCCAGGCGGAGGGCCCGCTGGTAGATCTCCTCGGCGGTCTTCCATCGTTTCAGGGCCATCAGGACATCGCCGGTGTGCTGCAGGACCGTGAGATCGTCGCCCAGGCGGTTTGCCGCCTCGATCAACTGGTCGAGTGCTTCCTCGTAGTGCCCCTGGCGGTAGAGGACCCAACCCAGGCTGTCGAGGAAGTAGGGGTTGTCCGGTTCCTTCTCCACCGCTTCCTCGATCATCTTCCGAGCCTGGTCCAGCCGCCAGTCCTGGTCCGCCAGGAGATAACCGTAGAAATTCAGCAGGCTGGCATCGTGCGGCTGCAGCTTCAGGAGCTTGTCAAGGGTGCCGGCGGCCTCCTTGGGAAGATCCGCCTCCTGCTGGGCCCACGCCAGCTCCCACAGGGCCTGGGTGTTGTCCTCCCGGAGGGCGGCCGCCCGGCTCAGCGGGATCACCGCCTCCTTCGACCTGCCCGCCCGGCGCAGGAGTGCCCCCAGCACGAAATTCTGACGGAAACTGTCTTCCTGGACGGTGCCCTGGGCCAGGGTGAGGAGACGACGGTAGCGTTCCCGGACGATTTCGTCCGATTTCTCCTCCCCCTTGGAAGGATCGGCCCTCCCTCCGGCCAGATCCGGGTAACGACGACTCATGGCCAAGAGCAGGCTGACCAGGACCTCCGGATCCTCGGGACGAAGCTTCAGGGCCCGACCGAGCGCGGTCTCCGCGCTCTCCAGCTCACCCTGTTCCAGGGCGATCTCCCCCACCATCTGCAAGACCACTCCATCCGCCTCGCCCTTCACCAGGAAACCCCGCGCCAGCTCCCACGCCTCGTCGTAGCGCTCCAGGCGCACCAGCAGATCGGTCAAGAGGATCGTGCCGTGCCGGTCGAGACGTCCCTGCCGCGCCAGGGGCAACAGCAGATCGCACGCCTCGGACTCGCGGCCCTGGGCCAGGTACAGGTCGGCCAGAAGCCGGACCTGGTCCTCGTTCTCCGGGGCCTTGTCCACCAGCTTCTCGAGCAGGGAAGTCGCCTCCGTGTCACGCTTCTCCTTTCGGAGATGGTCCACCAGCAACTCGACCGAGACGAGGTCGGAGGGATCGTCCTCCACCAGCTTGTCCAGGATCGCCTCCCCTTCCTTCCGCTGGTCCGCCTGGGTCGAGTGCAGAAGCAGGGAGGCATAGGCGCGGCCGACCGTAGGGTCGTTGCGATCCTCTTCCCATCGCTTGCCCTGCAAGCGAATGGCCTCATCCAGGTGGCCCTGTCTCTGCAGCAGCTCGACCCGCAGCGACAGCACCTGCGGATCCTCGGGAAAGTCCTCCAGGAGCGATCGGCTGAGCGGATCGGCTTTCTCCAGGGCGCCTCCCAAAAGCAGCAGCCGCACCCTCTGGACCCGGAGGTCCCGGTCGCCGGGATGGCTTTTCAGCAGGACATCCACTGCATTGAGGGCGTCCCCCAGGCGCCCGGTGCGCAGGGCCAGGCCGATGTAGCGCTCTCCGATCTCCCGGTTTCCGGGATCATGCTCGAGGGCGTAGCGATAATGACGGAGCGCCCCTTCATAGTCGCCCGACTCGGCCAGCGCCCCGGCGATCATCAAGGCGGTGGGCACCGAAGACGGCAGGAGCGATTCGGGGACGGAATCGGGGGCCGCCTCCCCGGGCAGCGCCGTTGCAGTCGAGACCAGGACCCACCCCCACACGACCACCGCCGCGCACGACCGCACGGCCGACCGCAACCCGAAGGCAGGCCTTCGCAAACTGCTTCCCTTCATCCGCCGTTCCCTTCCTCTGGTTGTCCGCGGCCGGTCCGTTGACAATCCCCGGTCTCACCAGAGAGGATCCTGAGCGCATGGGGAAGGAGATCGGCGATCGCGTCCAGGGTTTCCACCGCCGACTTCGGATGGCCGGGCAGGTTCAGGATGAGTGTCCCGTTCCGCACCGCCGCGACGCCCCGGCCAAGCGCAGCCAACGGCGTGATCGTCTCCACGCAGCGGGCCCGGGCCAGCTCCATCAACCCCGGGACAAGTTTCTCGGCCACCCGGAGCGTGGCCTCCGGGGTCAGGTCCCGGGAAGCGAGACCGCTCCCGCCGCTCGTCACCACCAGGTGGGTCTTTGGATCCTCGCACATCCGCGTCAACGCGCTGGCGACACTCTCCACTCCGTCGGGGACGATCTCCCCCGGCGCCACCTCGTATCCCAGTTCCACGAGACGTTTCTCCAACGCAGGGCCGCTGGCGTCGGGACGCAGCCCTTTCGAACTCCGGTCGCTGACAGTCAGGACCCGGGCGGTGGATGTCAGGTGCTCCGTCGTCAAGGTCAGGGCTTTCGCCGGGCGCCGCTCATGAGGGCTTCATAGGCCACATCCAGGTGGCCCAACTCCTCTTCGCTGGCGCTGCCTCCGCTTTGCAGGGCAAGGTCGTATTGCTCCTCGAGGTATCGACACAGGAATACGTTCTTGAGTTCGATCTGTTCCTCAAGATAGCGAATCGCCTGGCCCCGCGCCTTCACGAAGCTCTCGTCCTCCTCCTTGCGCTCGACGTTGTAGACGTAATCGCGCAACAAGCCGAGCCAGTAGCTCTCGGTACGGGCTCCGTTGTCGAACGCGCAGCCCTCCTCATCGAGAAGGAAGCAGTATCCCCGGAAGAAATAGGAACAATGCAGAGCGCCCTTCAGGAAGTGCCGCCGGTGACACAGTTCTCCGCAGGCCTGAAAGCCGCATGGAAGGGAACAGACTTCGCACAGGGATTCGCAGGACGCCCCATGGGTGAAGTGGGTATTGACGGGAGGCTGGCTGGGCTTGTGCATGGGCCTGGTCCCGGGCGCTAGACGCCCTGGTCGGAGGGAGAATCCTTCCAAGGGTTCGATGCTCCGATTTCGTCCGAGTCGCTGGTTCCCGGAGGGGTCTCGCTCGTTTCCTGCTCTTGCGTCTCGGCTTGCGAGGGATGGGGCGCCCCTCCCATCTCGGCCACGTGCTCTTCCAGGTGCACCAACGCGATCTCCGCCGCGCGCTGCTCGGCCTGTTTCTTCGAAGTCCCCGACCCCACCCCCAGCACGGTTCCCCGAAGCATCACCTTCACGGTGAAATGGCGGGCATGATCCGGCCCGCTGGTGGTCGAGATCTTGTAGCGCGGGGGCGTCTTGAACCGTGCCTGCAACTCCTCCTGCAGCAGACTCTTGTAGTTCCGCCGGCTCCTCTCCTGGATGGAATCGTTCACGTTCACCAGGATCTGCTCGGTGATGACCTTCTCGACCGCAGCCAGCCCCCCGTCCAGGTACACCGCGCCGAGAACCGCCTCCATGGCGTCGGCGAGGATGGATTCACGATGGCGCCCGCCGCTGCTTTCCTCGCTTCGCGAAAGGAGCAGATGTTCGCCAAGGGAAAGTTGCTCGGCGACCCGGGACAGGGTCGGACCACACACCAGGAGCGACTTGATCTTGGTCAAGTCGCCTTCCTCCTTGTCCCGGAAGCGTTCGTAGAGGAAACGATTCACCACCAATCCCAGCACCGCGTCGCCGAGGAACTCCAGCCGCTCGTTGCTCTGGATCCGCTGCATCCCGGTCACATGGACGTGGCTGCGGTGGGTCAGGGCCTGGCTGAGCACCGAGGGATCCCTGAAGCGATAACCCAGCTTGGATTCGAGTTCTCTTTGCCGGGGAGCGGTCGGGGAAGGCTCCTTCCCCGTTCTGAGATCCCGGAGGCGATCCACGACACGGCGCAGCCACGAGCCAACCCTGTCGACCATCTTTCGGTCCTGCCTTCCCGGCCGAGAGGACCTAGGGCTCGAAACGGCGGAACGCCAGTGCGACGTTGTGCCCTCCAAAGCCGAAACTGTTGCTCAGGGCGAGGTTCACGTCCATCTCGACCATCCCACCACTGACATGATCCAGGTCACAATCGGGATCGGGGTCGGAGAGATTGATGGTGGGGGGAATCTTTCCTTCGTGCACCGCCTGGACGCAGATGGCAGCTTCCAGGCTGCCGGTTGCGCCGAGAAGGTGGCCGGTCATCGATTTCGTCGACCCCATCTTCAACTTGTAGGCATGATCGCCGAAGACCCGCTTGACTGCGGCCACCTCGATCTTGTCGTTGAGGGGAGTCGATGTCCCGTGCGCATTGATGTAGTCGACATCCTCCGGCGCCATCCCGGAGGATTCCACCGCCAACTGCATGGCCCGTGCGGCCCCCTCGCCATCGGAAGCCGGCGCGGTCATGTGGTAGGCGTCGGCGGTCATTCCCCAACCCGCCACCTCGGCCAGGATCTCGGCACCGCGGGACATGGCGTGCTCCGCCGCCTCGAGAATCAGGATTCCCGCCCCCTCCCCGATGACGAATCCGTCCCGGGTGCGGTCGAAGGGACGCGAAGCCCCGGCCGGATCGTCGTTGCGGGTGGAAAGGGCTTTCATGCTCGAGAAACCGGCGACCGCCATGCTGGTGATGGTGGCTTCGGCGCCGCCGGTCACCATGACATCCGCGCTTCCCGCGGCGATCATCATCGCGGCGTCCACCACCGCATTCGCACCGGAAGCGCAGGCAGAGACCGTACAGTAGTTCGGCCCCTTGAACCCATGGCGGATGGAGACCAGCCCGGCGACCATGTCACCGATCATCATGGGAATGAAGAAGGGTGAGACCCTCCGGGGACCGCCCTTGAGCAGAGCCTCGTGCTGATTCTCGTAGACGATCATCCCGCCGATGCCGCTGCCGATGATGACCCCCACGCGCTCGGGATCCTGCGCCTTCAGCCCGCTGCGGCGGATGGCCTCATCTGCCGCCACCACCCCGAACTGGGTGAAGCGGTCCATCTTGCGGGCTTCCTTGGGATCGAGGTAGTTCTTGGGATCCCAGCCCTTGACCTCTCCGGCCACCCGGCTCCGGAACTGTGAGGCGTCGAACAGCGTGATGGGGCCGCACCCCGGCGTACCGGCCAGGAGATTCTTCCAGGTCTCATCGAGACCGATGCCCACCGGTGAGATGGCGCCACATCCCGTGACGACGACACGTCTTCCCTTCAAAGCGATTCCCTTCCGGACACGGACACCTGCTCAGGCGTTCAACCGCTCCTTGAGATAGTTCACGGCCTCACCGACGGTCCGCATCTTCTCGGCGTCTTCGTCGGGAATGTCGATTTCGAACTTGTCCTCGAAGTCCATCACCAGCTCGACCTGGTCCAGCGAATCCGCCCCGAGATCGTCGATGAACGAGGCATCGTCGGTGATCTGCTCGGCATTCACGCCCAGCTTCTCCTCGATGATCTTCTTGACCTCAGCTTCGATGTTTTCCACTGCCACGCTTACCTACCTCCACGAAACCGCCGGCCGGCGGTACCTGAAAACGGCGGCACGACCGTACGCGTCGCCACGAGCTGCTAACCCATCACCATCCCACCGTCGCAATTGAGGACCTGGCCGGTGATATAGGCCGCGTCCTCGGACAACAGGAAGGCCACCAGAGCGGCCACGTCCTCGGGCCGTCCCAAACGGCGGAGAGGAATCCTCTCGAAGAGATCCTTCACCGCGCTCTCGGGCAGACCGCTGGTCATCGCCGTCTCGATGAAACCGGGAGCGACGGCATTGACGGTGATCCCGCGCCCTGCCAGCTCCCGTGCCGTCGCCAGGGTGAGGCCGATGATCCCGGCCTTGCTGGCGGCATAGTTGACCTGACCGGCATTGCCGATCTGGCCGATCACCGAAGTGATATTCACGATCCGGCCCGCCCGCGACTTCATCATCTTCGGCGCGACCTGCCGGATGCAATGGAAACAGCCGTCGAGGTTGGTCCGCACCACCTTGGACCACTGCTCCTCCTTCATCCGGATGAGCAGTCCATCCCAGGAGATGCCCGCATTGTTCACCAACGCACCGATCCGCTCCCATCGCCCTGAGATCTCCTGGACGGCTTTTTCGACCGCGGCGGCGTCGGCGACGTCGCAGGGAAAGGTCCCCACCTCGACCCCGGCGTCCTCCAACGTCGCGGCGACCTCCGCCAACGCCTCCGGCCGCCGGCTGACCAGCGCCAGGTCCCACCCGTCCCGGGCGAGACGGGTCGCGATCGCCCGTCCGATTCCCTGGCTGGCTCCCGTGACGAGAGCCACCCCACGAGCCTGATTCCCAGACACCTTGAAATCCTCTAAGCTATTGACGTTATAGAGGCTATCCCTCCCCGTCGGGGGAGGGACCTCCGGCATCGTTACATGGCCTTCTCAAGGGTGGCAAGCACTTTTTCCAGCCCTTCCGGGGGGGAAGTGGGCAGGAAGAGCTGCTCGCGGAAATCGCGGGAACCCAGGTTCGACAACACCTTCTGGGGCCCTACCTCCAGGAAGACCTCCACCCCCGCCTCGACCATCGTCCGTACTGATTCGTACCATCGGACCGGCGACACCAGCTGACGCACGAGTCCCCGGGCGAATTCGTCGCCCCGGTCCACCGGTTGCGCGGTCACATTGGACACCACGGGGCACATGGGGTCTTCCACCTCCATGGTGGACAGGACCGCTTCGAAATCCTTCTGCACCACTACCATCAACGGCGAATGGAAGGCCCCCGAGACCGGCAAGGGAAGGACCCGTCGGGCCCCGGCTTCCTTCAACGCGCCGGCGACTCCTTCGACCGCGTCGACTTCCCCGGAGATCACGAGCTGGCCGGGGCTGTTGAGGTTGGCCAGGACCACCACTCCGCCGTGCTCCTGGCGGTAACCGGAACAGACCTCCTCGACCACTTCCGCGTCGAGTCCGACCACCGCCGCCATGGTTCCCGGCCGCCGCTGGCCCGCCTCCCACATCAGCTCGCCGCGGGCGCGCACCAGGCGGACCGCATCTTCCAGCGAAAGCGCGCCCATCGCCGCCGCGGCGGAGATCTCTCCCAGGCTGTGCCCGGCGACCAGGCGGGGAGACACCTCCACTTTCGATCGAAGGACCGCGTGGACCGCGAGACTGTGGGTGAGGATGGCGGGCTGGGCGTTCCGGGTGGCGGTCAATTCCTCCATGGGGCCCTCGAAACAGAGGCGGCTGAGGGCGAATCCCAGGGCCTCATCGGCACGCTCGAAGATCTCCCGCGCCTCGGGGTGGCTCTCCACGAGCTGTTGCCCCATTCCCACCGACTGACTGCCCTGGCCGGGAAACAAGAACGCGATCTGCTTGCCCATCAGTGAAGACCTTCCCGGTGGATGGAAGCATCGTCGTGCCGAGAAGGATCGGCTCCTTCCGTCCTGGATTCCCCTCGTTCGGCGATGCCCTCCCGCTCGAGCTCGGCGCTGATGAGGTCACCCAGGTTCTCCTGCACCGCCCGGCTGGCCAGGACCACCGCGTTGGCGATGGCTTCCTCGTTGCTCTTGCCGTGGCAGATGATGCTGATGCCCTTGCAGCCGAGCAGGGGAGCGCCCCCGTACTGGACGTAGTCGAAACCTTCGAAGATGCTCCGAAGTCGCCGCTTGAGCATGAAGCCTCCCAGGCGGGCCCGGATGCTCTGCTGGATCTCGTGGCGGATCGTCGCCAGGAGGAAGCCGGCGAAACCTTCCACCGATTTCAACAGGATGTTGCCGACGAAGCCATCGGTGACCACCACATCGGCTTTTCCCGCGAAGACCGCGGTGCTCTCCACGTTGCCGATGAAGTTCGGTTCGAGCTCGACAAGTCGGTGGTGTGCGGCCTGGTACAATTCGTTTCCCTTGGACGACTCCTCGCCGATGTTCAACAGGCCCACCCGGGGACCCTTGCGACCAAGGACCTTTTCCGCGTAGATGCGGCCCATCGCCGCGAACTGGACCAGGTGTTCGGGCTTGCAGTCGGAATTGGCGCCCACGTCGATGAACAGGGTGGTGCCCTTGCGGGTGGGGCAATAGGTGGCGATGGCCGGACGCGAGACCCCGGGGAGCCGTCCGACGTAGAGCAGATTGGCCGCCACCACCGCTCCGGTGCTTCCGGCGGAGACGAAGGCGTCCGCCTGACCGAGGCGGAGAGCCTGCGCGGCGCGCACGATGGAGGAGTCGCGTTTCTTGCGGACCGCCGCGGTGGGGCTTTCGTGCATGTCGATGCTCTGGGTGGCGTGGATCACCTCGACCCGGTGGCTCTCCGCCGCCACCTTGCCCATTTCCTCCAGGATGACCTCGTGGTCCCCGAAGAGAAGGATCCGGGTGTTCTCCGGAAGCCGGGCCAAGGCCCTCAAGGCGCCATGAACCACCACGGAGGGGCCGAAGTCCCCTCCCATGGCGTCCACCGCAATGCTGTGCTCGACGACGGCGTTCACGTGGACTGCGGGAGGCTACTCGCCGCTCTCCATGACCGCCTCGGTTCCGTAGTGGCCGCATTCCTTGCAGACGCGATGGGCCACCCGCGGCGTTCCGCAGTGGGGACACTTGTCCAGGTTCGGCACGGCCGCCTTGTAGTGGGTCCGCCGTTTCCGCTTGCGCGCCTTGGAGGTCTTCCTCTTGGGTACCGCCATGTTCTTTCCTCCTGGAGCGGGACTCCCTAGGCGGAGTCCTCCTCCTTCAGCCGCCCCAGGGCGGACCATCGGGGATCGATCTCCTCGATGACGCACTCACAGCGGCTCACGTTCAAGTCACACCCGCACCGCGGACACAGGCCCTTGCAGTCTTGTCGGCACAGGATCTTCTGCGGATCGGCCAGGACCACCGCCTCGAGCAACGGTTCGTCGAGGGAGACGATCCCGCTGCGCTGGTGGATGATCCAGGCGTCGCCCCCCTCCGGATCCTCCCCCGTTCGCGAAGGATTCCTCAGGATCATCACTTCGATCTCCGGATCCGTCGCAAGCTCGAACTCCCGGGCGCACCGGTCACAACACACCGTCTGCCGGGCATGGAAACTTCCGTGGACCAGGATCCGCTGGTCCATGTCGTCCACTTGGAGCTCTCCGGACAGGACCACGACCACCGGATCCGCGTCGGTGGTGGGGTCCTCCCGCGACAGCGTCGCCCGCAACGGCAGCCGCGAACGGCCCCGCGCCAAGCGCTCCAGGTTCAGTTCGACCGCGATCAATCGAAGGCTCCTAAGAGTAGGTCATCGCGGGCCATTGTCAATGGAACCGCCGTCGGGCCGCCTTGGCCGCCTCAGCTTCCCGCCCCGAAGATCAGCCCCAGCTCCCGCTGGGCGTTCTCGACCGAATCGGAGGCATGGACCGCGTTCTGGGACAGATCGGTCCCGTACAGGAAGCGAATGGTACCACAGGCAGCATCGGCGGGGTTCGTCGCCCCCACCAGTTCCCGCATGCGGCGCACCGCATCCTCCCGCCGGAGGCGCACCCCCACCACCGGCCCGCTGGTCATGTAACGGACCAGATCTCCGAAGAAGGGCCGTTCCCGATGGATGTCATAGAAGGTTTCCGCCAGCGGGCGATCCATCGCAAAGCTCTTCAGCTCGACGATGGTGAAACCATTCTGCTCCACCATCCCCAGGATCCGTCCCACCAGCCCGGCGCGGACCGCCTCGGGCTTGACCATCATGTAGGTTTCCTCGACCTGCGCCATCGTCCTTGCCTTTCAGCTGAGAGGGCCCCCGCCCGCGGCGGGAGCCCCTAGAATGGTGGAAAACCGCGCTTTCCGCCAGGAGGACCCGGGTTCCCGCGCCACCCGGCGGGCAGAGCACCGGTCGCCCGGTCCGCCTCCGGGGAGCTCGTGCCCGATCCACCCGGGGTCGATCGGGCGATCTACCGCCCGCCCAGGGCCTTCTGGGCCGGCGCATAGCTCTCGGCCAGAAGCGGCACAATGTCGCTGGGCTTGTCCGCGACCCGGACCCCCGCGGCCTCGAAGGCTTTCACCTTGCTTTCGGCGGTGCCCTTGCCCCCGCTCACGATGGCGCCGGCGTGCCCCATGCGCTTGCCCGGGGGAGCGGTGCGTCCCGCGATGAAGGCGACCACCGGCTTGGTCATCTTCTCCTGGATGAACTCGGCGGCCCGTTCCTCGTCGTCGCCTCCGATTTCGCCGATCAGGACCACGGCCTCGGTCAGCGGATCCTTCTCGAAGGCCTCGAGGCAGTCGAGGAATCCGGTCCCGATGATCGGATCTCCCCCGATGCCGATGCAGGTGCTCTGACCCAGACCGTTGCGGGTGAGCTGGTCCACCACCTCGTAGGTCAGGGTCCCGCTGCGGCTGACCACGCCGACCTTTCCTTCCGCGGTGATCTGCGCGGGAAGGATTCCCACCTTCGACTCTCCCGGGGAGATGACTCCCGGGCAATTGGGCCCGATCAGGCGAGCGCCCTTCTCCTTCACGTAGGCGTAGGTCACCGCCATGTCATTGACCGGCACCCCTTCGGAGATGCACACCACCAGCTCGCATCCGGCGTCGACAGCCTCCCGGATGGCGTCGCTGGCAAACGCGGCGGGGACATAGATGACACTTGTGTTGGCCTGGGTCTTCTCGACCGCCTCGGCCACCGTGTCGAAGATCGGTACCTGGTCGTCGAACTTCTGCCCTCCCTTGCCCGGGGTGACTCCCGCCACCACCCGGGTCCCGTATTCCATCATCTGCCGGGTATGGAACGAGCCGTCGCGACCGGTGATGCCCTGCACCACGAGTTTCGTGTCCTTGTTGACGAAGATGCTCATCGGCTACTTCCCCTCCCCGGCCAGTTTCAGGGCCAGTTGTACCGCTTCGTCCATCGTCGCCGCCGGGTGCAGCTGGGTGCCTTCCAGCATGGCGCGCGCTTCTTCCTCGTTGGTTCCAGTGAGCCGCACCACGATGGGTACGGGGACGTCGAGCTTCTCGACCGCCTTCAGCAGACCGGCCGCCACATCGTCACAGCGGGTGATGCCCCCGAAGATGTTGAAGAGGATCGCCTTCACGTTCTCGTCGCGAAGGATGATTCGCATCGCGGTGACGACCTTCTCGGGGTTCGAAGAACCCCCGATGTCCAGGAAGTTGGCGGGCTGGCCTCCGAAGTACTTCACCAGATCCATGGTGGCCATGGCCAATCCGGCGCCGTTGACCAGGCAGCCCACGTTGCCTTCCAGCTTGACGAAGCTCAGACCCGCTTCCTTCGCCTCGATCTCGCTGGAATCCTCCTCGCTCATGTCGCGCATCGCCTCGATCCTGGGCTGGCGATACAGCGCGTTGTCATCGATGTTCAACTTGGCGTCGACCGCCCACACGCTGCCGTCCTTGCTCTTGATGAAGGGGTTGATCTCCACCAGCGACGCGTCGCTCTCCACGTAGATGCGGTAGAGCGTCAAGAGGGCCTTGGCCATCCCCTTCACCACGGCGGGATCCCGGCTGACCCCGTAGGCCAGGCGCCGAGCCTGGAAGGCCTGGGCCCCGTAACGCGGGTCGATCACGAGGGTGTGGATCTTCTCGGGAGTCGTGCGGGCGACCTCCTCGATGTCGATGCCGCCCGCGGCCGACACGATGAACATGGGGCACTTGCTGGCCCGGTCCATCAGCAATCCCACGTAATACTCTTCCTCGATGTCCATGGCCTCGGTGATCAGCACCTTCTCGACCGTCAGGCCCTTGATGTCCATGCCCAGGATGGCGGCCGTGTGCTTCTTCACCGCGTCGAGATCCTCGGCGTATTTCACTCCCCCGGCCTTGCCTCGTCCGCCGACGTGCACCTGGGCCTTCACCATCACCGGACCCTTGATTCGTTCCGCGATCGCAACCGCCTGGTCCACGGTGGTCGCCACCTCACCGCGGGGCACCGGCAACCCATGGGAGGCGAAGATCTCCTTCGCCTGGTATTCATGAACCTTCAAGACGTTTCCTTCTTTCCGCGGGGGTCATCCCCGCGCATGCGGGCCAACAGGGAAGTGGTCGCAACTCCCGGGACCATCGAAAGGCGCACCACGCGTCCACCCCATCTTGTGACCTCTTCCGCCCCGACGATCTCCGAGTCTTCGTATTCGCCGCCCTTGGCGAGCACGTCGGGCTTCACCTTGAGGATGGTGGGGAGCGAACTCGTGGCCGCGAAAATAGTGACCGCCGAGACCGCGCGCAAGGCGCGCAGGAGCAAGGCGCGGGTGTCCACGTCGTGGAAGGGGCGTCCCTCGCCCTTGAGCCGCCGAACGCTCTCGTCGTCGTTGATGGCCACCAGGAGGCGATCTCCCAGGGCGCGGGCTTCCCGCAGGGAATGGACGTGTCCGGGATGGAGCAGGTCGAAGCAGCCGTTGGTGAAGACGATCTTCCGCCCACCCCGCCTCTGCTGCTTGGCCCAGGTCTCCAGATCGGCCTCCGGGATCAAGGGTGCCAGCTCGGTGGGTCGGAGCTCGGCGTCGTGGCTCATCCCACAGCCTCCTCCCCGCGGCGCCGCCAGGCGTCCCGAAGCGCTTCGTGTCCGACCGCGGCGGTGCCCAGGGCGGCCACCGCGATTCCCGCGGCGGCGTTGGCCATCCGGGCGGCGATCTCCGCGGTGGCACCGGCGGCCAGGAGGGTGGTGAAGCCCGCGATCACCGTATCGCCCGCCCCGGTGACGTCGAAGACCTGGCGCGCCTCGGTGGGAATCGCGTGGTCCAGGTCTCCATCGTCCAGGAGGTAGAGACCGTGCTCCCCCCGGGTCAAGAGGATCATGTCGGTTTCGAGCCGGCTCCTCAGGATCGAGGCCACCCGCTTTGCATCATCCCCGCTCGCGATGGACTCGTGGCAGGCCCCTCCCGCTTCCTTCTCATTCGGGGTGATCGCGGTCACCTTCCGGTAGAGATCGAAATTCCCCTGCTTGGGATCGACCACCACCACCGACCCGTTCGATTTCCACTTCCTCAGGAGATCCATCAGCGGTTCGTCGACCACACCTTTTCCGTAGTCGGAGACGATCACCGCCTCGAAGGGACCTTCCTGCTGGAGCCGACCGAGCAGGGTGGCCCGGTCGGTATCGGTCAGGCGACCGGTTGTCTCCTCGTCGAGACGGACGATCTGTTGTCCCCCCGCGAGGATGCGCGTCTTCACCGTGGTGCTGCGGCGCGGGCTGCCCACCAGGCCGGCAACCCCGATGCCCCCTTCCTTGAGCAAGCGCGTCATGCGGCCGGCCGCTTCGTCCTCACCGCACACCGCGAACAACTCGACGCGTGCCCCCAGTGCGGCAACGTTCGCCGCCACGTTGGCCGCTCCACCCAGCCGCTCTTCGTCTCCCAGGACATGCACCACCGGCACCGGGGCTTCCGGTGAGATCCGGTCGACCCGCCCTCTCAAGAAGCGATCGAGCATCGTATCGCCGACCACCGCCAGGCGCAGGCCGGCGATCCGATCGAGGCCCTCAAGACCTTCTTCGTAGGTTTTGCGATCCAGGGGAGAGAGCATCGTTCCCACCGGGGAAGAAGAGGCGTGGCGAAGGGAAGAAACGGCCGAAAGCGGCCGAAGTGGACAATAGCCGCCGGGATGGGCCCTGTCAACGAAGCCACCGGAAGCCCGGGCGCACAGCACCCGGGTCTCCCCCTTGACCGTTTCGCCCGGCGACCTTAGCTTGCCGCGGTAGCTCCCGCGCAGGAAGGATGCCAGCCATGACCCAGCCAGGTCCGCAGATCAAGGTGGATATCGATCCGAAGGAAGTCGAGGGAACCTATTCCAACCTCGCCTTCTGTCACCTGAGCCCGAGCGAGTTCATCCTCGACTTCGCTCGCCTCATGCCCGGCCCTCCGCAGGCCAAGGTGCATGCGCGGATCATCCTCACCCCCCAGGCGGCCAAAGCGGTCTCCCGCCTGCTGGAGGAGAACGTCAAGCGTTACGAGAAGCAGCACGGTGAGATCCATCTGCCGGGAACGGGGGCTTCCAGTCCCATCGGCTTCGCCGCCGGAACCCCCGGAACCTCCGGGGAGGATCGCGGCTAGAGAACGCAGAAGACCCATCGCGGCCGCGATCAATCCCTCTCCTTCGACGACGCTTGCCTCGACCGGACCATTTCGGGGCGGGTCTTCCAGCGCCGGTGGACCCAGTAGTAGTTCTCCGGATGGGCCCTCACCCAGGTCTCCAGATCGTTGGTGTACTGCTGGGTGAGCCGGCGGACTTCTTCCTCTTCCGAAGCGTCGGGGTCGGGATGGATGGGCGGCAGGATCTGTCCCACGTGACGTCCATCGGGCAGGCGCCGCACGTATCCCTGGATGATCGGAACGTTCGCCTTCCAGGCAAAGAACGCCGGCCCCTTGAAGGTGGACGCGGGCCGTCCCATGAAATCGACGAAGACCCCGTGGCGCCCGGCGTCCTGATCGGGAAGGATGCCGACCAGGTGTCCATTGCGCAGCGCCCGCAGCACCCCTCGAGCCACCAGCGGTCCCTGTTTCACGATCTCGATGCCGCCCATCGCCCGCAGCCGGTTCTGCATCTTCGAGGCCAGTGGATTCGACTGTTCCTTGACCAGGAAGGTGGTGGGATAGCCGCGCGCGACGAAGGCGGCCCCGAAGAGTTCCCAGTTCCCGTAGTGGCCGGTCACCAGGATCACGCCCCGCCCGCTCCCGCTCAGCGCCTGGTCGAGATGCTCCAGACCCTCGATGGAGACCTCCTCCAGCAGCTCCTTCCGCCCCATCCTGGACAACGACGCGAATTCCAGGAGGGTCCCCCCCAGCTGGGCGTAGGAACGCCGGGCAATGTCGACCAGCTCCCGCTCGCTGCGCTCTTCTCCGAAGACGAAACGGAGATTGTCCAGGGCCACGCGACGACGCACCCGGAGCACGTCGAACACGAAACGCCCCACGATCTCCCCCACCTTCACGAAGAGACGACGGGGCAGGAACCGGCCCATCAGGTACACCAGGTAGAGTCCCAGGTATTCGAGCCGATGCTTGAGGGTCGGTTTCTTTTCCTGGCGCGTCATCGTTCCGCTTTCGAGAAGCCATGGGTCCGCCGCATCGGGACCTCAAGAGCCCGCCGGGCTCCCCGCCCGTGCACACTAGGGGCACGGGCGGTGACGCGGCAAGCGAGGATCATCCTTCCGTCGCTCCACCGACGCGACGTAGCGTCCTCCTTCGACCCGGCGCACCCGGCCCTCCAACTCGAGTTGCGCGAGTTCCGCAAGCACCCGGCCCAGCTCCAGGCCCTCAAGACGGGCAATCTCCGCCGGGCGCCGCGGTCGATCCAGGCCCAGGGGAATCTTCTCCTGGTCGAAGTCGGCGAATCGACCCATCTCCTCCAGGACATCCCCGGCGTCCCGCACCAACCGCGCCCCGTCCCGCAGGATCTCCAGGCATCCCGCGTAGGAGGAATCCTCCACCGGGCCGGGAAAGGCCGCCACCTCGCGACCCAGTTCCGCGGCGAACCCGGCGGTGATCAAGGCGCCGCTCCGCCGTGCCGCCTCGACCACCACCACCAGCTTCGACAGCGCCGCGATCAGCCGGTTGCGGGCCACGAAACACCACGGTCGTCCCCCGCCACCCGGCGGGTACTCGGTGACCAGACACCCGCACCGCGCCACCTCCTCCTGCAGTCCGGCGTGGCCGGAGGGGTAGACCGCGTCGAGGCCGGTGCCGAGGACCCCCACCGGGGTTCCCCCTCCGTCCAGGCAGCCGTGGTGGGCCGCCGCGTCCACCCCGCGGGCCAGCCCCGACACCACCGGGATCTCCGCCCGGGCGAGCGCCAAGCCCAACCGCCGGGCCCGGTCCTGTCCGGCCAGGGACGCATTCCGGGATCCGACCACGGCCACCGACTCGGCGTTCAGCCACCGGCAATCCCCGCGCACGAAGAGGACCGGGGGCGGTTGCTCCAGTTCCAGGAGAGCGCGCGGATACTCCCGGCGGCTCGGCGGCAGCAGCTCGCCGCCCAGATCCTCGGTCCGCGCCCGGACGCGATCGGCCCAGCGACGCCGCGTCCCCGGACCGCCCTTGCGCGCCCAGGCCTTGTGGATCGCGGGGCCCGGTGGCCGGCCGGCCAGCCGACATTCGATGAAGTCCTTCCAGAGACGGGGGGGCAAGAGGAGCCCCTCCAGCCACGCAGCAGGCGGCGCCATGGCCGCTCCTTCCCGGGAGACGGATGATCGTCCAGGGCGCGGGAGGCTATCCGGTGGAGGAGGCGGGATCCTCCGGGGGAAGATCCAGCTCGGCGGACGGACCCGGGGCTGGGCTCGACTCCGGCTCTGCGGGCCCCGATTCGGGGGGGTGGGCCGTCCCCAGACCCTTCAGGATCGCCGCCCGCAATGCGCCCAGTCCCCGACCGGTGACCGAGGACAGATGGATGACCGCTTCCTCCCCGACGCCGCGCAGCGCGGGTGGCTCGGCATCCTCGGGCAGCAGATCCATCTTGCTCAGACACACGATGCGAGGGACGCGCAGCAGCTCCGGACGGTACCGGCCGATCTCGGCCAAGAGCGTTTCGAGACGGCGCTGCGGCTCGTCCTGGACGTCCAGGAGGACGACCAGGAGACGGGTGCGTTCGAGGTGACGGAGGAAGGCGTGTCCCAGGCCCTTTCCCTCACTGGCTCCCTCGATCAATCCCGGAACGTCCGCCATGGTGCACGATCGGTAGTCCCCGAGGTCGACGATCCCCAGATTCGGCACCAGGGTGGTGAAGGGGTAGTCGGCGATCTTCGGGCGGGCGCTGGACATCACCGACAGCAAGGTGCTCTTGCCCGCGTTGGGCAGTCCCACCAGTCCCACGTCGGCCAGCAGTTTCAATTCGAGGCGCAGACGGCGCGCCTGGCCCGGACGGCCCCGATCGGCCTGGCGCGGCGCGCGATTCGTCGGACTGGCGAAGCGGGTATTGCCCCTCCCCCCCTGGCCACCCTTGGCCGCGATGAGGGTCTGGCCATCCTCGACGAGATCACCCAGCAGCTCGCCGGTCTCGTCGTCATACACCAGGGTTCCACGGGGAACCCGGATCACCAGGTCCTCTCCGGAAGCCCCGGTCCGCCGCTTGCCTTCGCCGGGCCGGCCCGACGGCGCCTGGTAGCGCCGGTGGTAGCGGAAATCCAGGAGGGTGGCCACGTTGGCGTCGGCCTGCAGGACAATCGATCCGCCCCGACCGCCATCGCCCCCATCGGGTCCCCCCTGGGGAACATAGGGTTCGCGCCGGAAGGACACGCATCCAGCCCCCCCGTGGCCCGCCGCCACCTCGATCCGGACCTGATCGACGAAATGCATGGTTTCCCGGGAGACGGGCTAGAGGCTGCCCAGCGCCGAATCGAGGCGCTGGAAGGCCTCGTCCAGGACCGCGTCGGAGGCGGCGAAGCTGAGCCGAAGGTGTCCGGGAGCGCCGAATGCCTCCCCCGGTACCGTGGCAAGAAAATGCTCCTGAAGCAGCCATTCCGCCAGTTCCCCAGAGGTGGAGACCCGCGAAGATGCTCCCAGGAGCGCCCCGACCTCCAGGAAGAGGTAGAAGGCCCCTTCGGGTTCGAGCAGCGAGACCCCCGGCAGGGCCCGGGCTCGGTGCAGCACGCGGCGACGGCGGGCCCTGAAGACCTCCACCAGATCTACGATCAGGTCGCGCCGGGCCAGCGCGGTGATGGCCGCCTGTTGGCAGATCGCGGCGATGTGGCTGGTGGAATGCCCCTGCAGCCGGGTCATCGCCTCGGTCCATTCCGGGGGCGCGATGGAAAAACCGACCCGCCAGCCGGTCATCGCGAAGCCCTTGGACAGACCGGTGACCACGCAACTGCGGTCCATCAGTTCCGGCCTCACGTGCAGGGGGCTCACGTGTCCTTCGTCGCGGTAGACGATGTCCTCGTAGATCTCGTCGCTGATCAGCCGCGCTCCGCTTTCCATCACCAGATCGGCGATCACGCCCATTTCCCGTCGATCGTAGGCCGCACCGCTGGGATTGCAGGGCGAATTGAGGATCACCGCCTTGACGCCCCGTTCCAGGGCCTCCCGCAAAGCGTCGAGATCGGGCCGATAGCGGTTTTCGGCCGGACAGGGAACCACCACCGGCTGGAGATCGAGGGCATGGGCCTGCTCCAGATAGGAGACCCAGTAGGGCTCCAGGATCGCCACCTCGTCCCCGGGATCGGTGATGGTCGCCAGCGCCTGGTAGAGGGCTTGTTTTCCCCCCTGGGTGGCCATGGTCATACCTGCCGCGACGGGGACGCCCAGTCTCGCGGTGTAGACCTCGGCGATCGCCTCCCGCAGCCGCGGCACCCCGGCAGTGGGCGTGTAGCCGAAATGGCCTTCCCGCAACGCCCGGTGCGCCGCGGCGACCACCGGTTCGGGAGTCGGCAGATCCGGTTCCCCCAGCGTCAGGTCGAGAATGGGTTTTCCCTGCGCTTTCAGCTCCTTGGCCTGGGTGCTCAACGCGAAGGTCGCGCTGGGCTGGATGGCCTGGGCCCGCCGGCTGGAGAACTCGGTCATCTTCGGCGCGACTCCTTGCACGAGGTCCGCTGCGGGCTCAACCGTCCCCACTGCGTCGCTTGGCATCCATCCGCTTGCGGACCGCGGGAGGGACCAACCGGGATACATCTCCCCCATGGGCATGGATTTCCCGCACCAGGGTTGCGCTGACGCTCAGGTACTCGGCGCTGGGCATCAGGAACAACACTTCGAAACTGGGACACAGCCGGCGGTTCATCAAGGCCATCATGTATTCGTATTCGAAGTCCTGGAAGAGCCGGACTCCCCGCACCACGACATCCACCTTCTGCCGCTCAAATTCATGGGCCAAAAGACCGTGGAAGGAGATCACCTCGACACCGTCCCGTCCACCGGCCACCTCCTCGAACATCTCCACCCGCTCTTCCAGGTTGAACATCGTTCCCTTCTCGGTGGAAGGAGCGATGGCAACGATGACGCGATCGAAGAGATGCCGGGCCCGGTCCAGCAGATCGAGGTGACCCAGGGTGAGAGGATCGAAGGTCCCCGGATAGAGTGCGGTCTTCATGTCCTTGCCCCCTCCAGAATGCTGTAGGCGCTGCGGCCATGCCGGCGTGTCGTCATCTCGACCCCTGGAGGAGGGGATCCCTCCGCCCGAGCGGGATGTTCGAGAGCCAGGAATCGGACGCGGCTGGATTCTAACAGCCTGGGCGCCAATGACAACACGCGCTCCAGGCTTTCCTCGGCATACGGAGGGTCCAACAGGAGTCCCTCGATGTCCTCGGGAAATACGGGCTCGCCCCGGGCGAGACGCTCCAACCATCTCCAGGCGTCGGCCCGCCGCACCACCGCTTCTGTCGGCCCGATCCCGAGGATCTCCAGGTTGGCCCGGATGGCGTTCAACGCCCGGCGGTCGATCTCGACGAAGACCACCTTCTTCGCGCCCCGGGACAGGGCCTCGATCCCCAGGGCACCGGACCCGGCGAAGAGATCGGCGATCACCCGGCCCTCGACCCGCTTGCCGAGGGACGAGAAGATCGCCTCCTTGATCCGTCCGCTGCTGGGCCGCGTCCCCACCCCGGGCGCCAGGCGGATCCGTCGGCCCTTGAACCGGCCCGCGGCCACCTTCATCATCCGGCGGTCTCCCCTTCCAGGACCCCCATGCGCCCAAGGGCGATCACCAGGCTGCGGGCGAGGCGCCGGGGAG
Source organism: uncultured bacterium (assembly GCA_964601275.1). Classification (GTDB taxonomy): domain Bacteria; phylum Krumholzibacteriota; class Krumholzibacteriia; order JAJRXK01; family JAJRXK01; genus JAOZPE01. Next base: position 109,610 of record CAZRMV010000006.1, read on the forward strand.
TCCGCCCGCTGGTCACAACCCGCAGGTGGGCGCAGGCGGCGTAGACCGGCCGACGCCGGTCGAAGAGCTCGAGCAGCGATTCCTCGTCCGCCCCATCCAGCAGCGGCCTTTGGACCCGCCCGGACGGGGTCAGCCTCGACCGGACATCCTCGATCCGCAGGTCGAGCCACACCACCGTTGCGAGTTCGCGGAGCCGGCGCCGGTTGTCCCCATCGAGCGGGGTTCCGCCCCCCACCGCCACCACACTGCGGGGCGAGGTCAGCACCTCCTCCAGGGCCCGTCGCTCGAGTCGGCGGAAGACCTCTTCCCCGTCCGCGCGCAGGATCTCGGCCACCGAACGCTGCTCCTTCCTGGCGATCCACAGATCCAGGTCGATGAAGGGGCGATCGCACTGGGCGGCCAGGATCTGCCCCACCGCTGTCTTCCCCGCGGTCATGAATCCGATCAGGACCACGGGGCGGCTCATGATGGCCCCCGCTCCGCTTCGGCGCGGCGCATCCTCTCGTCCAGTTCCCTCTGGTAGTTTCGCACCGAGTCGACCAGACGCTCCACGGTGTCCGCGCAGAAGCTTTCCAGGTAGGCGTCGGCCAGGACCATGGCCACGACCGATTCGGCGATGACCCCGGCGGCAGGCACCGCACACACGTCGCTGCGTTCAAAGGCCGCGGACTGGGGCGCGTTGGTGTCCATGTCCACCGAGCGCAGGGAGCGACGGAGAGTGGAGATCGGCTTCATGGCGCCCCGCAACACCAGCGGCTCACCGGTCGTCATCCCCCCCTCGAGGCCGCCGGCACGGTTCGCAGCTCGGCGCGGGGGCTTCCCGGAAACCGGCAGGATCTCGTCGTGGACCCGCGAGCCCCAGCGGATGGCGTTGTCGAAGGCGGGTCCGATCTCCATGCCTTTCACCGCGGGGATGGACAGCAGGGCGAAGGCGAGACGCGCATCGAGCTTGCGATCGGGGGCCATCGACGAGCCCAATCCCGGGACGAGGCCGTCGACCACCACTTCGAAGACGCCGCCCACGGTGTCGCCTTCCTTCCCCGCCTCCTCGATGACCCGGCGCATGTCCGGGTAGCCGGTGACGCAGCGGAGATCGTTGACCTCCGCTTTCGACCGGATCTCCTCGACCCCCATCGGCCCGGGCTCGACCCGGACCTCTCCGATGCCCACGACGTGAGAGGTGATCTCCACCGAGAGCTCCGCCAACAAGGCCCGCAGGATCTCGCCGGCGGCCACCCGGGCCACCGTCTCGCGGGCGCTGGCCCGTTCGAGCACATCGCGGGCATCCGCGTGCCCGTACTTGAGCATTCCCACCAGATCGGCGTGGCCCGGCCGGGGTCGACAGACCCGCCTGGACCGACCACCCTCTTCGCCGCCGAAGACGGAGAGCGCCTCGCTCCAGTGCACCGCATCGCGGTTTTCCACCACCAGGGTCAGCGGAGCCCCGGTCGTGCGCCCGAAGCGCACCCCCGACCGGATCTGCAATTCGTCCGACTCGATCTTCTGGCGAGAACCCCGTCCGAAACCGACCTGCCGGCGGGCCATCCCGCGGGCGAGAGCCTCCGGGTCGATCCGCAGGCCGCTGGGGATCCCGTCCAGGATGGCGGTGATCTGCGAGCCATGGCTCTCTCCCGCAGTGAGAAGTCGCAGCACGGCGCCTCCCGGGGCTTGGAGGAAAGGGGAACGCGGCCAGGGTACGGCAGGGCGGCCCTGTGGGCAAATGTTGGATGCGCCGGCGCCGCCGCTTGCCCTTCTTCCTTCTGCCGTCAACGCAAAGAGGCGCCGGACCGAAGTCCGGCGCCCCTCTTCTCCGGCTCGACCTTGACGAGCTCTCAGAGTCCCAATCCGTGGATTTCCTGGTCGGTCTTGCGGTCCTGGAGTTCCTTGAAGAGATCCTCCTGCCGCTGGTCCATCATCTGGTTGAGGTCGCCAAGAATCGTCGGAGTGATGAAGACGATGAGCTCACGCTTGGCCTTGGACTGCGAGGTGCTCTTGAAGAGATTCCCCAGCAGCGGGATGTCCTTGAGGATCGGCACCCCGGAGTGCAAGGTGCTCTCGACATCACGGATCAGCCCAGCGATCACCGCGGTATCTCCGTTGTTCACCAGCACGCGGGTATCCGCTTCGCTGGTGTTGATGATCACGCCGCCCTGGACCGTCGCCTCGCTGGAGAGGTCGGAGACTTCGGGGTGGATATCCAGGGTGATCTGACGGTCGCTGTTGATATGCGGCGTCACGATCAGGCGGATTCCGATGGTGGTCAGCTGGGTCACCGAGTTTCCGGCCTCGTCGGCAACGATCAAGGGGATCTTCTGTCCCACGAGGATCTCGGCTTCCCGGTTGTCGGTCGTGGTGATCGACGGATTGGAGATGATCTGAGCCTTGTTCTCCTTCTCCAGTGCCTGCAGGGTCAGCTGGAGGGTTCCCCAGTCCTGGACTCCACCAATCCGGAATTGTCCGATCGGGTTCTCGACCCCGGCGTCCACCGAGAGATCGCCGCTGATGTTGCTTCCCGATCCCTTGAAATCGTTGACTCCCCACTGGATCCCCAGTTCACGGCCGATGCGGGTGTCGATATCGAGCAGGAGGGCGTCGATGTGCACCTGCGGAGTACGGCTGTCCAGCTTGCGAGCCATCTCGGTCACCATGTCCAGCACCGAGGGAATGTCGGTCACGACCAGGCTGTTGGTCCTCGGTTCCACTTCCACCGACCCGCGCGGGCTCATCATGTTCTTCATCGCCGAGCGAACCTCTTCCGCGTTCGCGAAGTCGATACGAACCACCCGGGTGGACAGCTTCTCGATCTGCTCGACACGTTGGCGCGCGGTCTTCTGGGCGATCTCCTCGTCCCGAAGCTTCTTCAAGGTGTCGACGCGGATCACTCCGTGCTCTTCCACGTAGCCGAAGCCATGGGCCCGGAGAATGACGTCGAGAGCCTCTCTCCACGGCACGTTGGTCAAGCTCGCAGTGACATTGCCCACCACCTCTGGAGAAGCGATGATGTTCTTTCCGCTGAACTCGGCGATGCTGCGGAGAATGGTCTGGATGTCCGCGTTCTGGACGTTCACGCTGAACATCCGGGCATAGCTCGCGTCGGTCTCCCGCCGGACCGGTTGGGCGACCCGCGGTTCGTCCGTCTGGGCCTGCCACTGGTCCAGCGGCAGGGCGTCCTCGAGTCCATTCGAGAACCTTTCGGACGGAGGATCGACTCTTGAGCCGGCGGCCAGGGCTTTCATGACCACCCTGAGTCCGTTCCCGCTCTCCTCCACCCGGCAGATCGCCGGCTTCACCAGGTCGATGACCACGCGGGTGACGGGCACGGGATCGAGGCTGAACTGCGCCACCCTCACCTGACCGACAAGCACCCCATCGCCCTCGATGGGCGTGGTGTCGCCGCGCAGGATCGTGCCCGGCAGATCGACCACGAAACGGTCGGGGGCGGTGAGCTGGGTCTCCCGGTGGGACACAGCGCCCCGGGCATGGATCAGAACCGTCGTCGAGGCGTCGGGCCCGTTCCCCAGATCAACGCCCAGGATATCGGCCGTCTTCGAGGGACTGGGACCGTCTTCCGCCGCGGGAGCGCTTCCCGCGAACAAGGCCAGACACAGGACCAGGGCGAGAGTGCCGATGAACCCTGCTTTGCCGTTGAGGATCGTGATCATCGCTTGTCCTTCTTCTGCTCGAGTCGGAGAACGACCCGCGAGGTGATACCGTAGAGCGAGATGGAAGCCACCACGCTGTCGTCATTGATCGCGACGATTCGGCCGTTGCGGACCTTATCGCCGACCCTGAGGATGTATCCGTTACCGTGTCCATCCTCCAGAAGTGCGAACTTCTCGTTCGCTCCCCACATCACCCCGACCAGTGTCGCGGCGTTGACATCCGCAAGATCGGCCTTCGGAGTGATTTCGAACTCTCCCGTCACGAGAGCGCGGAAGGGATCGACCCGTCCGTAGGATTGGTAGAAATACTCATTCCGCCGAATCGAACGGATGCGCGTTTGCGCGGCGTCCGAGGGCGTGGCCGCCATCGCTTCCGCCTGGGCCGCCGCCTCCACGGCGAACCCCATGAGAAGGATGCCGATGCCGAGAGTCGCGATGAGAATTCGCCGGTTCATGCTGTGCAACTCCTTTACGGACTAATGGGCCGCGGACTTCGCCGCCGCTCTCGGAGTGGAGGATCGCCCGAGACGTTGCTGGGCGGTGTCGAGGTTCTGCTTGGCGTTATCCGTCGAACGAGGAGTGTTCGGAACCGTATACGCGACGATCTGCATCTTGCCGGTCAGCGAATGCGTATTGTCTTCCTTCCCTTGATCTTCCGGCCGCACTCCCTCCAGCTTGACATTTCGCACATTCACGATCCGGTTCAGATTCGCGACCTGACCCAGGAAGGTGCCCACCTGGTGGAAATTGCCTTCCACTTCGACATCGATGGCGTTCTCGGTGTAGTACTCGCGTTGCACCGGAGGCTGGGGACGGTACTCGACCCACACCAGGCCGGCCTGTTGGGCCGCCGCGGAGATCTTCCGGAGCAGCGGCTCCATGTCGTTTTCCTCGGGAAGAAGATTGCGCGCGATGAGCCACTGCTGATGCAGGTACTCGTACTCCTGCTCCAGCTTGGGAAGATTCCGGGCGGTGATGCGGGCGCGCTCCAGGTCGCGATTCAGTTCGTCGCTCTGGGCCTGAAGTTGGGCAATCTCCGCCTTCTTGGCCCGGTAGGAGAAGCTGAGCATCGCCGTGCCGAAAAACAGGTACAGAATCAACACACTCACGAGAGTGGAGATCAGGATTCTCTGCACCTTGGGACTCTGAAGATCCATTCTGAGCTCCTCCCGTGGCTACATTCCGATGGCCACGTCGGTCGCGGGCTGGCCCACCTGTGCCGTCAGGCCAAACTTGAGAACATCGATGTCACCGATCCTGCCTCGCTCGATGAAGTCGAGATCGATGGCGCGGTAGTTGTCGCTGGTGATCTGATCGCGCATGAAATCGGCGATGAGGAAGTTGCTGAACGTGATTCCCTCCAGGCGGAGGCTGGTGTTCCCCACTTCCTCGTACAGCGTCAACCAGGTGTTCTCCGGCATATGACGGCTGAGTTCGCTCATGAGTCGCACCCGGAAATACCGGTTCTTGTCGAGCATCGTGATGGCATCCAGCCGTTTGTCCACCTCGTCGCGTTCCTTGGTCAGCTGCTTGATCCGCGCGATCTGCGGTGCGAGGCGCTGCGCCTCTTCTTTCGCAACCTCGATCTCCTTCTGGAGCTTCACCACCTGACCGTGCTGGAGGACGCCGAGCACCACACAGAGTGCCAGCAACCCGATTGCCACGAAGACGGGAATGAAACTCGCCACCGGCGGCAGCTTGATCTGTACGCTCCTGGGTACTTCGTCCTTGGGCAGGAGATTGATGCGAATCATTGCTTGTCCCCCTGGGTGCGAAGACCAAGCCCGACTCCCACGGTCAAGAGAGGCGCGAGAGCGTCCACGTCCTCGTTGGCAAAGACTTCGGGCTCGTAACCGACCCCGGAAAGCGGGTCTCCGATTTCGACCTCATACTGACCGTGCTCGGCGAGCAGATCCTGCAGGCCCGGGAACCGGGCGCCGCCGCCGCTGAGAACGACTCGATCGATCGATTCCGCGTCACCCGAGGTGCGCAGGTAGGAAATGCTGCGATCGATTCCGGTGGAGAGGTCTTGCGCGACGCTACGGACGATCTCGACCAGGCGATCGGCATCGGCTTCGTCCACCTTCTCCGGGTGGGCGACGAAATCGCGCGCCTCGTCGAAGCTCACTCCGAACTCCTTCTGGAATTCCTCCACGAGCCGATTCGTTCCCACGTTCAGGTCGCGGGTGAAGTACGGGGTTCCGTTCTGGATCACGCAGATACTTGTGACGTCGGCACCGACGTTCATCAGGCCGACGACGTCTTCGCTCGGACCCCCGTTGGTGGCCTCCCAGGCGTTCTGGACCGCGAACGCGTCGACGTCGACGAGGACCGGCCGCAGATCCGCTTCACGGATCAGTTCGGCGTGGGACTGCACTGTCTCCTTCTTGGCCGCCACCAGGAGAATCTCCATCTGGTTGGCGCCGATATCCTCGCGGACGATCTGGAAGTCGAGGCAGATATCGTCGATGTCGAAGGGAACATGTTGCTCGGCTTCCCAGAAGATGGCCTCTTCGGCATCGGCGGAAGCCATCTTGTCCATGATGATCTTCTTGACGATGACCGATCGGCCGCCGATGGAGGTGGAAACATCATCGTCCTTGATGTCCGCTTGATTCACGCACTCGCGGATGGCTTCCACCACCATTTCGCGGTCCATGATTTCACCCTCGACGATGGCGTCGGGCATCAGCTCGATCATCGCGAAGTTCGTGATGATCGGTTGTTCACCGGTATGATCGATACGCAGGCACTTGACGATGTTGGATCCGATATCCAATGCCACCGTCGCCTTGCTGCGCTTGCGAAGAAGCGAGATCATGGAAGTTGCCGACCTCCAGCTGCCTGGCGCGCTTTCCGCCCCCCCGAAGGGCACGGTGGCGCAACTCAGTCCAAGTTCGTGGGCCCCGTGGGGGGACCGCCCCACGAGGTTGTGCGATTCCCTGCGGGTCAAAGGCAAGCGTCATGCCAAGCCACGGATTCGGGCGAAGCTGCAACTCCTTGGCCGGCAAGACATTACAATCGAGGCCGAAGATCCGTCCGCGCGGCGGAGCGCCCTGGGGCCGTCCTGCACGCCTTTTCGCATCCTGCACGCAGGACGGGAAAGTCCGGGGAGTTCCGGGGTGGAAGTGGTCAGAGGAAGGCAAGATCCTCGTGAGGCTGCGCCTAGACACCCAACCCGCTGGCGCGCAGATACCAGGAGATCAGCTCCTGGCCGAAGAAAACCACCACCAGCGACGCCGCAGAGAGGAAGGTTCCGAAGGCGATCCGGGAGCTCCCCTCCTTGCCCGAGACGGCGATTCCCCAGACCGCGCCCAGCAGGGACCCCAGGAAGATGACCAGGAGCGCGGGAACCAAGCCCAGGAAGGCCCCCACGGCCGCCATGAGCTTGATGTCGCCTCCCCCCATGGCCGGGATCCCCCGGCGTTTCTCCCAGAGAACGCCGACGAGCAGGAGGATTCCTCCAGCGCCCAGAGCCCCGACCAACGAGCGAAGCAGGCCCGGGCCGGTCACCGGAGAGAGCGCGAGGCCCAGGGCGAGAAAACCGAGACTGATCGAATCGGGGATGATCATGAACTGCCAGTCGATCACCGCGACGGCGGCCATCGCGGCCAGCAGCGAGAAGTACGCGACGGCGTCCAGGGAAACGCCGTAACGCCAGAGGCAGGCCACCGCCAAGAGTCCCACCCCGAGCTCCATCAACAGGTAGCGGGCGGAAATGGGAACGGAGCACCAGCGGCACCGCCCCCGCAACAGCAGCCAGGAGACCAGGGGAAGATTCCACCACGGAGGAATGCGGTGGCCGCACGCCGGGCAGGAGGAAGGAGGAGTGACCACCGAGAGTCCCCGGGGAACGCGATGGACCACCACGTTCAGGAAACTTCCGACACATGCCCCGAGCCAGAAGACGAAGAGGTAGAGCCAGACGGGGGGAACCACCGACAGCACCTGGACCAGTTGAGGCCCCGCCTCACGCACCCTTCTTCTCCTTCTTCGCCCCCGGAACCTTGGTGTTCTTCTTGATCTCCTTGAGGTCCTGGATGCCGGGGTCGACCTTGTCGCCCAGGATCCGGCGCCGCTTGATCCAGATGGGAACCGGGCCGTCTCCTCGGATCGCCGCCTCCAGTTCCCTCACCTTCCTGAGAGCATCTTCGCGCTGGTACTTGTCCGAGGTGGTCTTTGCGATGGTGCGATACAAGACCAGACTGATTTCCAGCTCTCCGGCACGTCCGGATACGAAGGCGGCGAAGCGCCGGGGAAACTCGGGAGCATTGGGAACGTCAGCGGCCCGCTTGAACCAGTGGAATGCTTCTTCATCGTTCATGCAGGTGACGTACTGGATGAACCCGGCTTCGAACGGCAACCACCATTCCTCGGGCATCGCCCGCATCCCCAACTCGAGGAAGGCGATCCCCTCCTCTGGATTGCCCAACTCCTGGGACATCACGAGGGCCGGAAAGCGGTATCCTTCCAGGAACAGGGGATCGAGGGTGACGATGGTCTTCGCGAGTTGCTCGAAGAATTCCAGCGAGTGCTGTCCCTTGCGGCTCTCTCCGTAGTAGAGGATCAACTTCAACCAGAGAGCATCCGCCACCAGTTGATCGTATCCGCAGGAGGCGATCTTCATCACCTCCGGCTGCGGGAGATAACGAATGGTGTTCTCCACCGAGTGCTCCTGGTGGTCGCGCGCCAGTTTCGACGCGAATCCGCTGAGCACGATCAACACCAGGGTCAATCCAAGAGCCCAACGACCGGAGATCTTCACTTGAAATCCCTCCGGCTGAAGATCCATGAGGCCACGATCAGGCAGAGAGTCGAGTAGAGCAACGCGTAGACCCCGGCCCAGATGAGGTGGGCGGAATGGATCGGCAGCCCGTGGACCGCCGCGTTCCGGATATTGAAGAGTTCCAGATCGGGCAGGATCCAGCGGATCGCATCCATGGCCACCACGGTTCCCTGGTTCCCCGCGAGCTTGGCGAAGGTCTGCAGATCGCCCAGGGTGTGGCCGGCGACGAAGACCCCGAGGGTGAAGAGGCTGGTGAGGACCGGGGTGGTGAACGAGCTGAAGAGCATCACCACCGCGGTCACCACCACCATCTCACAGACCGACGTGTACAGGGACTTGATGAATGCCGGATCGAAGGAGGTCGGAGTGACCCACACCGCCAGGAAGAACAAGACGCTCATGCTGGCCATGATCACCACCAGGGTGACGAGCAAGCCCAGGTATTTTCCCAGCATGTAGTCGGTTCGGGTGATGGGCTTGCTGAGCATGGTCATGATGGTCCGCTTGTCGATTTCCTTGTGGACCATTCCGCTGCCCATGAGCACCACGATCAACAGCCCGAAGATGCTGATGGAGGACAGACCGACATCGGCCACCATCTTGGTCTGCGCCCCGACGGTCAACGGGCTCAGGACGATCGAGGACGCCACGAGTAGAACCCCGAAGGCCCCCACCAGGGTGAAGATCCGGTCACGAACCGCCTCGCGGAAGGTATTCCGCGCAATGGCCACGATTCCCATCATCAGTGCACCTCCTGCACGTCCCGAACCGCCTCGACCACTTCATCGGTGGCTTCCCGCATCATGGAGGAGTGCTCAGGGATCGGCGGTTTCCCGCCTGGTTCGCTGATTCCGATCTCTTCCAGGAAGATCTCCTCGAGCGAGGATCGCAATGGCTCCACCCGCAGGAGCTTGCCTCCCCCGGAGAAGACCGTCTGCAGAACCTCCGGAAGATCCTGTTCGTGTTCGACGGAGATGCTCGCCAGGTCGCCGCGGGTCTGTACCGGGTAGCCCTCGCGTTCCAGCCGTTCCCGGGCGGACGGAGCGAGCTGGCGGCACCGAACCGCCTTGGCCGCTCCGGCTCCTTCGAGCTGTCGCATCTCCACGATCCGTTTCAACCGGCCGCCGTCGATGATCGCCACCCGGTCGGCGAGACTCTCGACATCGCTCAGGATGTGCGAACTCATGAAGATGGTCTTGCCCCGCTCCTTCAGATCCTTCAGCAGGGAGCGGATCTGGTGACGCCCCACCGGATCCAGTCCGCCCATGGGCTCGTCGAGGATCAACAGTTCCGGATCGTTCACCAGGGCCTGGGCCAGGCCCATCCGCTGCAGCATCCCCTTGGAGTAGGTGCGCAGCCGGCGACCCGCGTTCTCGCGCATTCCCACCATCTCCAGGACTTCCTCGACCCGACGGCGGCTCACCGGGCGGGACATGCTGTGCAGATCGGCCACCAGGTAAAGGAACTCCCGACCACTGAGATGGTCGTAGAACCATGGGTTCTCCGGGAGATAACCGAGGCGGGCCAATCCCTTCGGATCGCCGGCGCTTCGGCCGAAGACCTCGATCCGGCCCGCATCGACCCGGATCAGGCCCAGCAGGGCCTTGATGGTGGTCGTCTTCCCGGCCCCGTTGTGCCCCAGATAGGCCAGGGTCTCCCCCCGGCGGAGCCGGAGGTCGATTCCCCGGAGCACGGGCTTGCGCTTGCGCAGGAATTCGGAGCGGTAGCTCTTGTGGACGTCCTGAAGCTCGAAGATGCTCACGATCGGCTCCTTTTCGATCCAGTCTTCCGGCTGAGATGGTCGAAAACCGGCCGTCTCGGGCGAGAGTTCGCCTTCGGGAGAGACATTTTGCAGGATGGATGCCACTTCTCCACGCGCCTTTGGACCCCAGCTCCCGGACGATCGGAGGGCCTACTGGCCGCTGGTGAGAACGATCAAGGCTCCGTCGATCGGGTCCCGGCCGATGCCGTCGATGGTATATCCCACGTTGACCCCATTCTGGATAACCGCCACGTAGCCGGTCTCCCCGGCCCGCGCCGCCCGGGCGCCGAACTGGGGCTCGGTCACCTGCTTGGTGAAGGGATTGGTGAGAAGATGGGCCCCCGGCAACAGGTCCTTCAGTGTGCCGCCTCCGTTGGGAAGAGCATCGTTCCCGTCGCTGTAGACTCCGTTGTTGCGAACGGCGAAATCCTCGGCGGCGAGCTGGACGGTATGGCAGTTCACCTTCACCGCCCCCTCCTTGGCCGTCGCCTGCATGGAAAGCCAGTTGGAGAACGCCATGGTCGCCAGGATTCCCATGATCACCATGACGATCATCAGCTCGATGAGAGTGAATCCTTCGCGGGACTTGGGCATGGGAGTGGACCTCGTTGCGGACAATCGGAAGAGCCGTGCGAGGGACCCCGCACGGCTCTTCCAGTTGAACCTCTCTCCGTTAGGAGATGGGGATCCTACTGACCGCTGCTCAGGGTGATGACCAGAGCGGTCTTGCCGAAACCGGTGATGGTGTAGCCGACGTTGGTGTTGTTCTGGGCAATCACCTGGTAGCCGGTCTCACCGGGATTGGCGGCCGCCGCATCCACGGGCTCCGTCTGGGCCTTGGTGAACGGGTTGGTCAGACGAGCCTGGCCGGGCAGCAAGTCGATCAGCGTCTCATTGTTGCCGTTGGGCAGGGCATCGGCGGTGTTCGTCGGATAGACCCCGTCGTTCCGCACACTCCAGTCCTCGGCGGCGAGCTGGACGGTGTGGCAGTTGGACTTGGTCGACGCCTCCTTGGCGCGGTCCTGCATCGAGATGAAGTTCGGGATGGCGATCGCGGCCAGGATACCGATGATCACGACGACGATCATGAGCTCGATCAGGGTAAAACCGGAGTTGTTCTTCACTTTCTTGGCCTCCTTGAGAGTTTCCAACCCCCGAGCGCGGATCGCCGGGGAGTTCTGGGTGAGTTACGGCTGCCCGGTCCACAGCAGAGGGCGTGCCAACTGCCAGTATCCCTCGGATCGCCCCAAGCCGTTGATTCCTTGACACTTGGAAATCCGGACGGTGGATCCGTCCGGGTTTCCCATGCTTCCCTGGATGCGCACTTTGCAGCTTCCGACTGGCATCGCGCCACGCACCGCCGGGCGCTCAACCGTCGAATCAGACCTCCATCGCCTCTTCTTCCGCCTCCTCCACGGCCGTCTCGTCCCCCGGCACCGAGTGCGGAGGCACCAAGCCGTAGGTCTTGATCTTCCGGTACAGTGTGGAGGGATTGATCCCGAGGATCTCGGCGGCACGCTTCTTGTGCCACCCGGTCTCCGCGAGAACCTTGATCATGTACTTCTTCTCCAACTCCTCCAGGGTGATCCCCGTTTCCCGGATCGGTGAAGCGGTTCCCGCCACTTCATCCCTGCGCAGTTTCTCGGGGAGGTCATCCCGCGTGATGATCTCCTCGTTCTCCTGCAGAATGACCGCTCGTTCGATCACGTTCTCGAGTTCGCGAACATTGCCCGGCCAGGAATAGTTCTGCAGGGTATCCAGGGCCTCCGGGCTCATGACACTCTTGATCATCCCCTCGTACCCGGGTTTGTATCGCTTGAGGAAGTAATCGATGAGGAGCGGGATATCGTCGGGACGATCGCGCAGAGGAGGCAAGGTCACCTGGATGACATTCAGGCGATAGTACAGATCCGCCCGGAAGTTTCCCAGGTTCACTTCCTTCTCCAGGTCTCGGTTGGTGGCGGCGATGATCCGGGTGTCCACCTTGATCGGCTTCGTGCCGCCGACGGGGATGATCTCCCGTTCCTGGATCGCCCGCAGCAGTTTCACCTGGATGGCGGGACTGGTTTCCCCGATCTCATCCAGGAAGAAGGTTCCACCACAGGCCACCTTGAACAGGCCCTCCTTGTCACGGATGGCGTTCGTGAACGAGCCCTTGACGTGTCCGAAGAGTTCACTCTCCAGCAGACTCTCCGGGAGCGCGCCGCAATTGATGGTGACGAACGGACCGTTCGCGCGGTGACTCTGGTCATGCACCGATCGGGCGATGAGTTCCTTGCCGGTCCCGCTTTCCCCGTAGATCAACACATTGCTCTCGGCGACCGCGATCTTCTCCACCAGGCGCAGGACCTTCCGGATCTCCTCGCTCTTGCCCACGAGACGAGGCGCCTTCCGGCTGTTGGTCGACAGGGCGTGCCTCAACTGCACGTTCTCCGTCTTCACCTGCCGCACTTCGACCGCATTGCGCACCACCATCTTGATCTCGTCGTTCTTGGCGTGCTTGTTCAGGTAGTGGAATGCGCCCTTGTTCACCGCCTCGATGGCGGTTTTCTGGCTGGAGTACGCAGTCATGATGATGACCGGAACCGAGGGATCGATGGCCTTCACCCCGCTGAGAACCTGGATACCATCCATCTTCGGCATCTGGATGTCGGTCATGACCACATCGAAGCCCCCCTTCTTCATCTCCCTCAGGGCCTCGACGCCACTTCCGACCGTGGTGACCTCGAAACCTTCCTTGCGCAACATGATGTCGAGGAACTGACACATGCTCTTCTCGTCGTCCACGATCAGGATCTTTCCTTGACTCATCGTTGTTCCTTTCCGATCGGCGTCACGCCACGCTCCAAGTTGATTCGGACCGTCGGCCGCAAGATGCGGCACCTCATGTCTCCAGCGAGGTCATCCCGCGTTCGATCCATTCCGCCGCCTCTTCTCCTTCAAGCAGCCGCCCATCCACCCAGACTCCGGCCAGGGGAAGACACACGGAGAACTCCGCGCCACCCTCGACCCGGTTACGAGCCTCGATACGTCCCTCATGGTTGTGTACGATACTGTTGGCCATGGAAAGACCCAGTCCCGTCCCGTCGATCTTGGTGGTGAAGAAGGGGTCGAACAGGTGCTCAAAGCAATCGTCCTCGATTCCCGGACCCTCATCGGTGAACCGCACCACGGCCTCCCAGCGGCTTTCATTCAATTCAGCTCGGCAAGAGATGGTCAGCGTCCCCTCTCCCTCCATGGCCTGGATCGCGTTGAGGGACAGATTGAGGAAGACCTGGGTCATCTGCTCGTCGTCGATCTCCACCACGAGATCGAGCTCGGCGGGTACCAGCTCGATACGTGTCGTCGCATCGAGATCATCCCGCCGGCGCAACATGGTGCAGATCTCCTCCAGGATCCGGTTGAGGTGGTTCCGGCGCAGCGATTGGGGCCTCAGCCGGGCATACTCGAGGAAATCCTCGATGATGCGATTGAGGCGCTCGCTTTCCTTCTGGATCAGGTCCATCAGGTGGCGATTCTCGCCTTCCACCTCGAGTTCGCTGGCAAGCATCTCGACCGATCCCCGGATGCTCGCGAGAGGGTTGCGGATTTCGTGGGCGATGCCGGCGGAGAGTTCGCCGACAGCGGCCAGACGATCATTGGCTCTCATCCGTTCGCGCATCCTCAAGACTTCAGTCAGGTCCTGGAACACCGCGATGATTCCGCGTCGCTGCTTGCTTTCATCGCACTGCTGGCTGATACTGACTCCGATGGGCACGACGGTGGTGTCCTGTCGCAGGATGTTCAACTCGACCCTCTGCACCGCATTGCCGCGTTTCAAAGCTTCCCGCAGGTAGGAAACGAAGGACGGCATGATCGGCCCGAGGGTATCCTCCACGTGACGCCCCTGGATGCGATCGACGTCGACGCCGAGGATCTTTCCTGCGGCCGGATTCATCCTCAAGACCTTTCCCTCGGCGTCCAGGGTCAGGACTCCGCTACTCATGTTGTCGAGGATTCCCTGGACCTCGAGGCGATGCCGCGCCAACTCCTCCCGCTTGTCCGCCAACAGCTTCGCCTGGCGGTCCACGCGCAGAGCCAGCTCGCCGGCGAGGTATCCGATGATCAGGAAAAGGCCGACGGCGAACTGGACCTGGAGCAGCTCTGGACTGTGCCCGGGAGTTCCATGGAATCGGATCTCCACCGGCTCGATCACTCCCGAGCTCACCAGGATCTCGTAGCCCAGCAAAGCCGCTGAACTGACGATTGCGGTTCCGATGGCACCACGGTGGCGGCTGCTGGTAGAAGCAAGCAGGATGGGAAAGAAATAGAGCAGGGTGAAGGCGCTGCCCACTCCCCCGGTGAGATGGACGCAGACGGTGATCAACAAGACGTCGAGGAGGATCTCCGCCGTCTGGACCCTTACCCTGGGAACTTTGAATCGGAGCGCCAGGTAGCCCCCCGCAAGTCCAAGGTACTGGACGGCGAGAACCACGAAGAGTGCGAGACGGGGCACGTTGTCAGCGGTCAGCGACAGCAGGATCACGCCGGCGGACACCACCAGCGTCGCCACCGTCAGGCGCAGGAAGAACCACTGTTGTAGGGCTGAATCCCTCGTTTCCGTCACGACCGGTCTCCCCCCAGAATAGTGGTCGTCCAGTGGCGAAATGACCGCGGAGCCTAACCGCTGATCACGCTCGCCATCTTGAACATCGGTAGATACATCGCCACCAGCATCCCACCCACCAGTGCCCCCATGACCACAATCATGATGGGCTCGATCGCCGCGGTGAGCTGTTCAACCGCGGTGTCGACTTCATCGTCGTAGAAGTCGGCAATCTTGCTCAGCATCTCATCGAGCGCCCCGGTCTGCTCGCCGACCGCGATCATCTGGACCACCATCGGCGGGAAGACATCGCACCTCTTCAGAGGCTCGGAAATCGTGTCACCCTGGCTGATGCTCTCCCGTGTACTCTGGATCGCTTCGGTGATGATGAGGTTGCCGGCGGTACGGGCGGTGATCTCCAGACCCTGCAGGATCGGAACCCCGGAACTCACCAGCGTTCCGAGCGTACGGGTGAACCGAGCCACCGCACCCTTGCGCAGGACGTTTCCCACGATGGGGATCTTCAACATGAAGGCGTCGATGGCCCGGGACGCCCGGTAGTTCTTGCGGGCCATCTTGTACGCCACGACGGCACCCGCTCCCATGGCCGCCATGAGCCACCACCACGCCCGGAGGAAGCCCGACAGGCCCATCACGATCCGCGTCGGGGCGGGCAATTCGCCCCCGAAATCGGAGAACATCTTGGCGAACACCGGGATCACGAACATCAACATGAAGATCGTGGCGCCGCCGGCCACCACCATGACGATGGTCGGATAGGTCATCGCGCTCTTGACCTTCCGCTGCAGCGCGTCGGCCTTTTCCAGATAGACCGCCAACCGGGACAGGATGACGTCCAGGATACCGCCCTGTTCGCCGGCATCGACCATGTTGCAGTACAGGTCGCTCCAGATGGCCTTGTGTTTGCCAAGGCCCCCGGCCAGGGTTGTTCCACCCTCGACATCGCTCATCACGTCCAAGATCGCCTTCTTGAAGACCGGGTGCTGCGTCTGCTTTCCCAGGATGTCCAGGCACTGCACCAGAGGAAGGCCGGCGTTGACCATGGTGGAGAACTGTCGGGTGAAGATGGAGAGATCCTTCACCTTCACACCCTTCTTGAACATGGGCAGGTTGATTTCCTTGCTCTTCCCACGGATCGACTGGATCACGATATGTCGCTTGCGGAGATCGGCGATCGCCGCCTGCTTGCTCGCAGCTTCCAACTCGCCGCTGACCGTTTCGCCCTTCGTCGTCCGGCCCTTCCAGACAAAAGTCGTCGTTGCCACCGTCTTATCCTCCTGGTTAGGCTCAGACCTCGACCGTCTCGCCGATCATGCGGAGCAGCTCATCCTGGTCCGTCGAGCGGTTGATCGCTTCCTCGTAACTGATGTGACGGTTCATGTAGGCCTCATACAGGGACTGGTTCATGGTCTGCATCCCGAACTTCTGACCGGCCTGCATGATTCCGTAGATCTGGTGGATCTTCGAGTCGCGGATCAGCGCTCTGATAGCGGGTGTGCACACCATGACCTCCGCGGCCAGAACCCGCCCTTTCGAGCGGTGCTTCGGAATCAACTGCTGGGTGATGACTCCTTCGAGAACGAACGCGAGCTGCGCTCGGATTTGACCCTGTTGATTCTCCGGAAACACGTCCACGATGCGGTTGATCGATTCGTAGGTCGAATTCGTGTGCAGGGTGGCGAACGCGAGGTGGCCGGTTTCCGCGATGGTCAGGGCCGCTGCGATGGTTTCCCGGTCGCGCATCTCCCCGATGAGGATCACGTCGGGATCCTGCCGCAACACGTACTTCAGGGCGCTTCCGAACGATTCGGTGTCGGTGTGGATCTCACGCTGGTTCACGATGCTCTTCTGGTGACTGTGGACATACTCGATCGGGTCTTCGATGGTCAGGATGTGGCACGACCGGTGGGTGTTGATCCAGTCGATCATGCTCGCAAGGGTGGTCGACTTACCCGAACCGGTCGGACCCGTCACCAGGACAAGCCCCCGGGGCAGCTCCGCGAAGGTCTTGACCACCGGAGGCAGTCCCAGTTTGTCGAACCCCATGATCTCGTAGGGAATCTTGCGGATCGCGGCGGTGGTGACGCCTCGTTGCAGGAAGATGTTGGCGCGGAAGCGGCTGATCCCTTGCACCCCGAAGCTCAGGTCGAGTTCCTTGTTGTTCTCGAAGGTCTTCTTCTGTTCGTCGTTCAGGACAGAGTACGCCAGGGCGCGCGTATCATCCGCGGACAGGACCTCGAAATCCGAATTGACGATTTCTCCGTCGATCCGGTACTGGGGAGGCAATCCGGCGGTCAGATGCAAGTCACTGGCGTTCTTGCTGACCATGTCCTCGAGAAGTTCACGCAGGCTGATCATCGTTCCCTCCGTTACATGTCGGCCGTCTCACGGAGGACCTCCTCGATGGTAGTCACTCCCTTTTCGATGTTCCTGATGCCATCCTGACGCAGGGTCAACATTCCCTCTTCGATGGCCGCTTGCCGGATTTCCGTGGTGTTTCCCCGATCGAGGATGATTTCCCGGATCCCCGGGGTGATCGGCATGACTTCGTAGAGCCCCTGCCGGCCCTTGTAGCCGGTGTCGTTGCATTCGGGACAGCCGACTCCCTCGTAGACGTCCGCGTCGGGGCTGATCCCCAGCTCTTCCTTGCGCTCGGCGGGAATGTCCACCTTCTGCTTGCAGTGCTTGCAGATCCGCCGGACCAGGCGCTGGGCCATGATGAGATTGGTCGAGGAAGCCACCAGGAACGGCTCGATTCCCATGTCGATCATGCGGTTCACCGTGGCGGGAGCGTCGTTCGTGTGCAGGGTGCTGAGTACGAGATGTCCGGTGAGGGCCGCCTTCACCGCGATGGATCCGGTTTCCAGATCGCGGATCTCCCCGACCATCACGATATTCGGGTCCTGGCGAAGGAAGGATTTCAGTGCGGCGGCGAAGGTCAATCCGACTTCATCCCGGACCGCCACCTGGTTGATGCCTTCGAGGTTGTACTCGACCGGGTCCTCCGCTGTCATGATGTTCACCTCGGGGGTGTTGAGGCGATTGAGGCACGAGTACAGGGTCGTGGTCTTTCCGGAACCGGTCGGCCCGGTCACCAGCACCATCCCATAGGGAGCCGAGACCGCGGCGAGCACGTTCTGGATGGCTTTCTCCTCCATCCCGAATCCCTCGAGATCGAACTGGAGATTCCCCTTGTCCAGGATACGCATCACGACCTTTTCGCCGTGGATACAGGGAAGGGTCGACACGCGGAGGTCGACCTTCTTCTCGCCGATCTTCAGCTTGATCCGGCCGTCCTGTGGAACCCGTCGTTCGGCGATATCCAGTTCAGACATGATCTTCAGCCGGGAGATGATGGCCGCGCGCATCTTGTGCGGTGGATTCATCATCTCCTGCAGCACCCCGTCGATGCGATAGCGCACCCTCATGCTCTTCTCGTAGCTCTCGATGTGGATATCACTGGCCCCCCGCTTCACCGCGTCGGACAGGAGCGAGTTCACCAGCTTCACCACCGGGGCGTTTTCCGACGCCGCAGAGAGAGCGTTGGGGTCTTCCTCTTCCTGGTCCTCGACGACTTCGATATCCTCTTCGAGACCTTCGAGGACCTCCTTGAGGCTGTCCGCCGAGTCATAGAACTTGTCGATCGCCGCGCGGATGTCGCTCTCGGTGCAGACAACCGGCTGCACTTCCAGCCCGGTGATGAACTTGATGTCATCGATCGCGAAGACGTTGGAAGGATTGGACATCGCCACCTTCAGGACGCGTCCCTTCCTTTCCAGGGGAACCACCTGGAAGCGCGTGGCGACATCGGCCGGAATGAGGGCGGTGACCTCGGCGTCGACCTCCTTGCCCTCCAGGCTGATGATGGGCAGATCGTACAGTTTGCCGAGGAAGCCTGCGTACGCATCCTCGGACAACGCTCCGGTCTTCACGAGGTTGATCCCGAGGGATCCCCCATTCTTCTGTTGCTCTTGAATGGCCTTCTGGAGCTGATCCTGGCTGACCAGGTCCGCCTCCAGAAGTTTCCCGGCAATCTTGTCCTTCAAAGGCTTGACCTCGAGATGCTAGGGGCGTGCAGACTGCGGGCTTGCGGCGTTTTCCACACAATGATCGCCCGCCGGAGTGCAATGCCCGTGCCCCACGACGACCGACGCC
Source organism: uncultured bacterium (assembly GCA_964601275.1). Lineage (GTDB taxonomy): Bacteria > Krumholzibacteriota > Krumholzibacteriia > JAJRXK01 > JAJRXK01 > JAOZPE01. The sequence continues at coordinate 128,581 of CAZRMV010000006.1, forward strand.
GGATGTTCCACCAGCCCTTCGTTCCGCCGGTTTTCTCCCGTTTCGTGACTTCGGCCGCGACGACGGCCGAGCCGGGATCCTTCCTCGCAGCGTGCAGATTGCAAGCCTTGGGCCCAAACCGGCCGCCGGCTCGAGGAAAGGGTTCAGCGCAGCCGGATCAGGGGGATCAAGCGCTCGAGGGTGCGCGGTCCTACTCCCTTGACCGCCAGGAGCTGCTCCGCGCGCTCGAAACCGTGCAGGGAATCCCTCATTGCCAGGATGCGACCGGCCAGGACCGGACCCACACCGGGAAGGGCAAGAAGCTGCTCGCGGTCCGCCCGGTTGATGTCCAGGGGCTGGTCACTCGTGACCAGAGGCGGACCAGGCGGCTTCGACCCATTTCCGGTGGTGTCCGGGCCTTCGCTGGGGTCCAGGCCGAAGGGATGGAGGATGGGATCCTGGCCGATCCAATCCGGTGGCCGGCGTGAGGCGATCTGGGCCGCCCACCCCACCAGGAAGAGCAGGATCAGCAGGAAACTCCTGCGCCACATCGGGAAACTCCCGTCCGGGAGGCGGGTCCACGAGAGGAGGAGACTTCCATGGGGGGCGGATCAGTTCCAGAACGGCCACGCCAGCCCCCAGAGGAGGTCACGACCCCGGCGCCGCGTCCCCCCCACTTCCTCGATGAACGCGTCGGTGAGGTTGTGCACTTCCAGGAAGACCTCGGCGTCACGGAGTTTCAAGGCCACCCTGAGGTCCTGTCGCACGGTCGCGGGAAGGAGATCCCCCTCGTCACTGAACACTCCAAGGAGGTCATCGTAGCGCTCGCCGGAGTAGACGAGACGGTAGAAGAGACGAATCTGATCATAGGAGCTGAAGAGATCATGCCACCAGCTCAGTCTCAGCTTCAGGGCTTTTCGCGGCCACCCTCCCCCCCGGCTCGCATCGCGCGGGAGATCCTGGATGACCCAGTGTCCACTCAATGACCACTCGGCTCCGTGATGGATGGTTCCCATCGGCCAATGCAGGCGGCCGGTCAGTTGATCGAGCTCGTAGGAGAGGCCTCCCACCGTCAACGCGTTGCCATCGGTCGCGGAATTCGATTCGGGCATCCAACCGATCCCGTCGTCCAGTCGCCATCTCTCCACCCCCACCACCACCTCGCCTTGCCCCAGGCGCAGACCCCATTCCACCCGGCCCTTCTCGTGGATCTCGAAGGGCAGATTCTCGCGGGGAAGCCTCAACAGGGTGAACCCTCCGGCGAGGTCGAAGGAAGCGAATCCGGAACTCTCCAGGAGCGTGGGAGTCCGCGGCTGGCGGCCGGCCTCCGCGGACAACCACCACGAGGCGGCCGGAGCCCATTCGACCCGGGCGTTCGCGGCGATCACCCAGGGAGTCTGTGCATGGTCGGCGTAGTTGTACCCCAACCAACCCCGGGCCGAGAGAGAGGCCTTCGGGTCGGTCTGCCATCCCGCACGCGCACTGGAGACCAGGCTGCGGGGATGGCTCCGGCGGGTGGCAGTGGTGAAGAGAGCGGACCAGCGTTCGAGATCGGCCTGCACGATCGGGCCGGATCGCAGCGGTTGCCAACTCAGCCTGGCTCCCAGTCTCTCGGCGTCGTTCTGCTCGTGGTGGATGGAATCGTCGTTGTTCCAGTCGAGATGGTACAGTCGCACCCGGAGATGGGAGCCGTCTCCTTCCCGATCCAGCCCCGTCCAGAGCCGGCCGGTCCAACGCTCGACCGATCCGGCGTGGGCGACGGTCCCGTCGTGGAACCGGCGACCCCGGCCGAATCCCACCGTCCAACGGCCCAGGCCGGTATTCACCGCGCCGGACAGGGCCCACCGGCGCATCTTCGCCCGTCCATAGCCGGGAATCGAAGCGAGACCCTGGTTGCTGAAATCGTAGCCATCCTCGGTCTTCCATTCCTCGTAGTCCAGACGCAGGGTGCGCGGAGCCCGGGGAGTGGTCACGGACAAGCCTCGCAGATAGGTCTGCAACCGGGATCTCTGGAAATGCGTGCGAAAGAGGGTGCGGCCCCAGAGCGGCGGATCGAGTTCGACTTCCGCCGCACTTCCTCCCACCGCCGAGGAGCTCACTCCTTCCCCCGCCCGGGCGAAGGAAGTGCCGATGGCGCTCACATCCCAGATGCCCGGATCGCGGTCGGCCGGGCTCCGGGACGGAAGACCGTCGTGGAGGATCTCCGCCGAGCCGCCGTCGATCGGTCCCAGGTCGAGGAAGCCGCAAAAACCCCGATCGCCGGCCACCCGGAGCGAGGTCCCCGGCAGCGCCTCGAGGATGTCGTCGGTTCCCCGGGGTCGCAGTCGCTCCATCGACACGGCCGACAGTGCGGCGCTTCGGGTCCAGGGGGGGAGCAGGGGCCCCGGATCCCGGGGCGGCGGAAGCGGCGCCACACTGTCCGTTCCCACCGTGGTGAAGTCGACCGGCGCCACCATGGCCGAGTCGGTCGGCGCAGCCAGGGCGGAGTCCGCCGGCGCCGCGGTCCCGGGCTGTGGGGCATGGGGTTCCTGCGCCCGGACGGTCCCCGGGGCCAAGAGACCTGCCGCCGCCAGGACCAGGCCGGCGAGCGCCGCGCGCGATGGAAGAATGGAGAATGGAATCACGGAGGATTCTCGGGAATTGGGGCTCGCACCAAGGAGGCCATCACCGGGTGGAGGCATTGAACCACGCCCCGAGCGGGCCGGCAACCCCCAAGCCCACGGCGGACTCAGCTCTGCTGCCGGAGATTCTCCAGCCGTTGCCGCACATCGAGGAAGGAGGGGTCGATTCCCGCCACCCGTTCGTAGTATTCCACCGATTCGGCGGTCCGTCCCATGGCCTCCAGACAGGCGCCGACCTCGTAGATGAGGCCCATGTAGTCCAGGGGACGACGGCCGGTGGTCGCCAACCCTTCCTGGTAGGCCGCGAGCGCCTCGTCCATGCGATCGAGCTTGCGCAGGCAATTCCCCTTCATCTCCAAGGCCTTCAGCCGCGTCTCCTCGCCCTCGGCCGCCTTGCTGAAGGAGAGCAGCGCCTGTTCGATCATTCCCATGTCCATATACACCAGGCCCAGCTCATAGTGCCCCTGGTAGTCATCGTCGCGGACATCGGTCGCGATCTGCCCTTCCAGGTCCTGTCGGATGGACTCGACCTGGTTCGCCTCGGATTGCGCCAGGTCCACGTCCCCCTCGGCGAGGATCTCCTCGAGCAGGTTGATGCCCTGCTCGACGACCTCGGAGGGTTCCCCGACTTCCGGCGCCTTCTCCTCGAGCGGGTCAACGGTACCGCTCTCGACGGGGACATCGAAATCCAGGTCGAGGCTGAATTCTCCGGAATCGAAGGTGGGTTCGTCTTCGATCACGACGACCTTGGAATCCTCCGTCGCGTCCTCGTCCTGGGCGACCGCCGCATCACCACCGGATTCCTCGCCCGACACCGTTTCGACACCATCTTCGACGAGCTTCTGGTATTCGGGAATGCTCTCGATGCGATCGGTCAGGGTCCGGGCCCGTTCGATGTAACGATGGACGATATCCTCTTCCCCCGCTTCTCGGGCGAGCAGGGCTTTGCAGAGAAGGATCCGCGCCCGTTCGGCGGGCATGTTCCAGTCTTCGTAGAGTTGATCGAGACGACCGAGGATGTCCAGGTCTCCGGGCAGGACCTCGAGCAGGATCGCGCAACGATCGAGGAAGCGCTCTCGGGTCTCGTCGGTGATCTCGCCGGCGCAGTCGAGGAATTGCAGGTAGTGGGTACTGGCCTCGGCCCCCAGCCCCTGCTTGCGTCGGGTCTCCCCCAAGGTCCACAGGCACTCCATGTGGACGGGGTCGTATCGCAGGATCTTCTTCAGGACCGCCACCGCGTTGTTGTTCAGACCGACGGCGTTGTAGAGTTCGACCGCCTTCTCGAACTGCACGATGGCCTGGCAGATATCCCCCATCTTGGCGTAGACATCCCCCAGTTCGTTGCGGTACCCCGCATTCGAACCTTCGAGGTCACAGATCCGCTCGTAGAGCCGAATGGCCTCTTCCCATTTTCGGTTGCGGCTGGCCTCGGTGGCCTTCAGCCTGAGATCCGTGATCTTGCTCACACGTCCTCCCGCCGAACGGAACCGCCGATCCCGGCCCGGATGGGAATTCTCTGGGGGAAGGGTGGATTCGGCCCATCCCTTCCCGTGGTCGTGCGTTCTGCGCGCTCACCCACGGCTCCCCAGGGCGCTCTGCGAGTGCCGGAAGAGCCCTGCTGCGGCAGGACGCCCGAAAACCGGGAGCCTGAAGCTCGCCGGACGCCGGAAACGGTGTCCCGGGAAGTCCTTAGCAAGTCCTTGACCATTCCGCGAGACACCGGAAGGCGCTGATCAGAACAGGGGGCGGCCCGCGAGGACCACCGTGGCGATCTCGTCGCCCCCCAGATGCTGGATGAGTTCATCGACCGTCTCCGCGCGCAGCACCACGAGATCGCAACGCTTGCCCGGCCGGATGCTCCCCACCTCGCCGGCCCGGCGCAGCGCCCAGGCCGATTGGAGGGTGCCCATCAGCAAGGCCTCGTGGGGGTGCAAGTGCATGCGGGTACAGGCGATGCCCAGGGTGAGAGGCATCGACGAGCAGTAGTTCGACCCGGGATTGAAATCGGTGGCGAGGGCGCAGGCCACCCCAGCGTCGATCATTTCCCGCGCCGGCGCGAAGGTGGAAAGCCCCAGGCTGAAGATCGTCCCCGGCAACAAGACCCCCACGGTGGGAGCCGACGCCAGGGCCTGGATCCCCGCCGGGGAAATCGCCCCCAGGTGGTCCGCACTGGCCGCGGAGAGCTCCGCCGCGAGTTCGCTGCCGCCCCCACCCTCCAGCTCGTCGGCGTGCAGGCACTGGTCCAATCCCAGTTCCCCACCCCGCAGCAGAACCCGGCGCGCTTCGTCCACGTTGAAGACCCCGGGTTCGCAGAACACATCGACCCGCTGGGCCAGTCCGTCGGCAGCGACCGCGGGAAGGATCTCCTCGCAGACCAAGTCGAGGTAGTCCTCCCGCCGACCCCGGTACTCGTCGGGCACTTCGTGGGCGGCCAGGCAGGTGGGAACGATCTCCGGCAGATCCGGTGCGCCCTTCAGTCGCGCGAGCACCCGCAAGGCCTTGAGTTCGGACTCGAGATCAAGTCCATAACCGCTTTTCACTTCGATGGTTGTGGTCCCTGTGGAAAGACATTCCTTGAGACGGCGCCGGGTCAGGGCGACGAGTTCCTCTTCCCCGTGGCGGCGGAAATCCCGGACCGAGGCGCGGATGCCCCCTCCGCTGGCCGCGATGGACTGGTAGCTCTCGCCCACCAGGCGGCGGCCGAACTCCTCGGGACGGGGACGGCCGAAGACCGCGTGGGTGTGCGGGTCGACCAGGCCGGGAATCACCGCTGTGCCGCCTGCATCCCGATAGGTCCCGCCGGGAAGAAGACGGACCGCCCGGCGGACCTCGCTCTCGGCCCCCACCGCCACGATCTTGCCCTGATAGGCGGCCACCGCGGCGTTCTCGACGAGACCGACCTCCCGCATCGCCTCGGGTCCCCGACGGGGCCCCATCTCGTCCCCGGGACGGTCGCAGGTGTAGAGCCGGGAGATCCCGTCGATCAGGAAGTCGCACTCCGCGATCTTCGGGCTCATTTCGTCACGCCCCCACCCGGGGGCATGGGAAAGCGTAGGCCCTTTTCCTGCGCGAAGGCGACGGCCTCGGGATACCCCGCGTCGTAGTGACGGGCCACTCCGCTCAGGGGATCGGTGGTCAGGACCCGTTGCAGCCTGCGCTCGGCCGCGTCGGTCCCATCGGCCACGATGACCTGACCGGCATGGATCGCCAGTCCCATCCCCACTCCGCCTCCATGATGGATGCTCACCCACGAGGCGCCGTTCACCGCGTTGATCAGGGCGTTCAGCAGGGGCCAATCGGCCACCGCGTCGCTCCCATCGCGCATCGACTCGGTCTCGCGATAGGGAGAGGCGACGCTCCCGCTGTCCAGGTGATCCCGGCCGATCACGATCGGCGCCTTCACCTTGCCCCGCCGGACCAGGTCGTTGAAGGCGATGCCGGCCCGCGCGCGCTGACCGTACCCCAGCCAGCAGATCCGGGAAGGCAGGCCCTGGAACTTCACCTGTTGCCGGGCCATCTCGATCCAACGCTTCAGATGGGGTTCCTCGTCTCCGAACAACTCGATCATGACCCGGTCGGTCTCGTAGATATCCTCCGGCTCGCCGGACAAGGCGACCCACCGGAACGGCCCCTTGCCTTCGCAGAAGAGCGGCCGGATGTAGGCGGGGACGAAGCCGGGATAGGCGAAGGCGTCTTCGAAGCCGGCGTCGCGAGCCATCCCCCGCAGGTTGTTCCCGTAGTCGAAGACCACCGACCCCTGTTTCTGCAGCCCGACCATGGCCTCGCAGTGCTCCCGCATCGACCGCATGGCCTCCCGGCGATAGGTCTTCGGATCGCGAGCGCGCAGCTCCAAGGCCTCGGCGAAACCCATCTCATTGGGGATGTACCCGGCGGTGGGATCATGCGCGGAGGTCTGGTCGGTGACCACATCGATCGCCTCGCCCCGGCGGAGGATCTCGGGCACCACGTCGGCGCAGTTGCCCAACAGCCCCACCGAATAGGGACGGCCCTCCCCGGCCGCCTCGCGGCACCGGCGCAGAGCCTCGTCCAGCTCGGTGGTCTGGTCCATGAGGTAACCGGTCTCCAGCCTGCGCTGGATCCGCCGTGGATCGACCTCGACGCACAGGGCGACTCCCTGGTTCATGGTCACCGAGAGCGGCTGCGCGCCTCCCATTCCTCCCAGGCCGCCGGTGAGGACGATGCGCCCTTTCAGATCTCCCCAACCCTCCTTGCGAGCCAGTGCGGCGAAGGTTTCATAGGTGCCCTGCAGGATGCCCTGGGTTCCGATGTAGATCCATGAACCTGCGGTCATCTGCCCGTACATGATCAGCCCGGCGCGATCGAGCTCGTCGAAGTGTTCCCAGGTCGCCCAGCGCGGCACCAGGTTGGAGTTGGCGATGAGCACCCGGGGCGCGTCCGGATGGCTCGGCATGACCGCGACCGGTTTGCCGCTCTGCACCAGCAGGGTCTGGTCGTCTTCGAGGCGCTCCAGTTCCGCCAGGATGGCATCGAAGGCATCCCAGTTCCGGGCCGCCTTCCCGCGACCGCCGTAGACCACCAACTCCTCGGGAATCTCCGCGACCTCGGGATCGAGATTGTGCTGGATCATCCTCCATGCGGCTTCCTGCACCCACCCCTTGCAGTGGAGATCCCTGCCGCGAGGAGCGCGGACGACCTCGTGTTTTCGACCCATGATCGTTCTCCTTCGCTGGTCGACCGAGAGCAAGATATACCCTTCGAGTCGCTTTGGTAAGATCGAAACCCGCTCCCCCGGACCCGATGCCGACCGCTCCTATCGCCCCAGGAATTCGATGACCCGTTCGGCCATCTCCCGGCGCGTGGGAATCCACTCGCAGGGTCGAGGCATCGACTGCAGGAAGGTCACTCCGTAGCTTCGCTGCTGCAACCGCTGGTCCAAGAGCAAGACGACGCCGCGGTCCTCCCGGGTGCGCAGCAAACGGCCCACGCCCTGGCGCAACCGCAGCACCGCGTCGGCCAGGGCCACTTCCTGGAACGGATCCTTTCCCAGTCGCCGCGCACGATCGTAGCGTCCCTGGGTGATCGGTTCGGTCGGAACCGCAAAGGGCAGTCGGGGCACCACCAGCACCTCGAGTTCATCCCCGGGAAAATCGACGCCCTCCCAGAACGACCCGGTCGCCAACAGGATCGCCGATTCCACCTCCCGGAACACTCCGATGAGCCTCTCGCGCGCCCCTCCCGGGCGCTGCCGCAAAAGGACGGTTCCCGGACGTGGTGCACGCTCCTGGAAGAGATCCTCCTCTTCCGCCATGAAGGTGGGACGGAGCAGTTCGTACACCCGGTCGATGAGCTGGTAGCTGGTCGACAACATCAGGATCTTCGTCTTCAACCCCAGGGCAATGCTCTGGAGAACCTCCGCCACGATCTCCGGGAATCGTTCATCCTTCGGCTCGACCAATTCGGGGGTGGTCAACACCAGCGCCTGCTCCTCGAAGCGGAACGGCGAGGGAACCTGCAGGCTGTGGGTGAAGCGGGAAACCCGGGAGAATCCGACGCTTTCCGCGAAAGGGCTGAAATCGCTGCCGACCGCCAGGGTGGCGCTGGTCATCACCACCGAGTGGAAGTGTTCGTCCCAGAGTCTCGAAAGAGGCTCCTCGAGGGTCAAGGGAGCGGCCACGATCGCAGTGAGTCCCCGGGTGCCTCCCCATTCGAACCAGTACACCCAGTCCTCGTCATCGGCCGCCACGCAGAAGGAGATCGCATCCACCAGGTCGGTATGGAAGGCAAGCAGCGACGCCAACCCTTCCCGCTCATCCTGGACCTGGGGAAGGATCTCGACGAAATCGGCGCTGATGTCGATCACCCCCGCCAGGTCGCGGCGCAGGGCCTCGGCCGATTCCATCAGGCGGCCGGTCTGCGGCCTGACTTCCCCGAATGCGACATCGCCGTCGGGATATCGATGCCGCCCGGCGCGGGTATGGCCTTCTCCCAGGCGCGCCTGGCACGACTGCTCCACCGCGTCGAACCACGCGGAGAAGGTGTTGAACCAGTGATCGAGGGAGCGATCCAGCTTCCTCACCTTCTCCAGGAGTCTTTCTTCCCCCCTCCGGTGGTGGGCGGCCCGCACGAGGTTCTCCAGGACCTCCCGGAGTCCCTGGGCGGTCTTGTCGCCGCAGAGATTGCGGTAGACATCGAGCCGGTCGCGGCGGATCCAATGACTCAGGGCGCCGGTCGCGACCGCCTCGAGTTCGTGCGCTTCGTCCACGATGAGCAGCTTGGAAGGACCCAGCAAGGTCTGCGCGCTTCGCAGGTCCATCATGAGCAACGAGTGGTTGACCACCACCACCGGGGCCTCGCGGGCCCGGCGCCGGGCGGCAACGACGAAGCAGAGCGGATCGCGATGACAGATGTGGGGCGAACACGGCTCCACCGACTCGAAGAAGCCCAACCAGTGCTTGGCGAACCAGGGATGATCGCTCAGTTCCTCCCGCCGTCCATCGGCGCTCTGGTGGCGCCAGCAGAAGAGCGCCAGCTGGGCCAGCGCGGCTTCCCGGTCTTCGGCTTTCTGGTGCATGGCGCGCCGGAACTGGCGATTGCAGAGATAGTTGTTGCGTCCCAGGAGCAGCCGCGCTTGTCCTGGATAACCGAAGCGCGCCAGGAGAGGAAGATCTCCCTCCATGAGCTGATGCTGCAGGGCCTTGGTATAGGTGGAAACCACCACCCGCTCCTGGCGGCGGGCTCCGTGCAGAAGCGCCGGGACCAGGTAGGCGAGGGTCTTCCCGATTCCCGTACCCGCCTCGACCATGAGGTGTTCATCCCGATCGAGGACCTCGGCCACCGACCTGGCCATCTCCAACTGCCCCTCCCGCGATTCGAAACCCTCCCCCAGGATCTGGGCGAGCCCGCCTTCCTCGCCGAGGATGTCCTCCACTTTTCGACCGCGCCACGTGTCCCAAGCCTCCTCGTCGACGGGCGGTCCCGCCGCCGGAGGCGCGAGGAACCACCGGGAAACGATCTCCCACGGCGCGCGCCCCAGGTGGGGGCCGGTCGAGAGGGCGCCCTCGGGCGCTTCCACTTCCAGCAACCTGGCCATGAGGGGCTGCATCTCGGCCAGGGCAAGCATCCGCGGCCGTCGCGACCGTTCCTCGAGCGATTGCCACCACGAGAGGAGGGCGAGGCAGAGATCCGCCCACCCGGCAAGGAGCTGCTCGAGGTCGAGACGATTGTCCGCGGCGAGGGTCTCCCGGAGCCGGGCGTCCACCTCCGAGAATCCCGCCGGCCAGAGAACATGGAACACCTCCCTCAAGGAAAGCGAGGTCTCGGTCGACGGCTCCTCCCCTACGGTCAAGGGAGTCCAGCTCTCGGGAAGCGGAGCGTCCTCTTCCAGGAAGAGGGGTTCATCGCCGGGCAGAAGGGGCACCAGGATCCGCACCCCCTGGGGGCGATGGACCTTCGCCACCAGTCCGAAGCGAAGAGGCTTCACCGCGTCTCCTCCAGGAGGGAGAGAAAGCCGTTCTCGTCCAGCACCTCGATTCCCAACTCCTCGGCCTTGCTCTTCTTGCGCCCGGGATTCTCCCCGGCCACCACGTAGTCGGTGCGCCGGCTCACGCTGCCGGTCACCTTGCCTCCCTTGCGTTCGATGCGTTCTTTCGCCTCGCGGCGATCCATCGAGGAGAGGGTTCCGGTCAGCACGAAGGTCCTGCCCTTCAGGGGAAGCTCTTCCGACTCGGCGGAACCCGGCTCGACGGTGGCGAAAAGTCCGCGTTCCAGCAGGGCGTCGATGAGCTCGGCGCGACGTTGCAGTTCTTCGACGACGCTCTGCGCGGTGGTCGGACCGAAGTCCTCGATGGCTTCCACCTTTTCCCGGCTGGCCTTTCTCAACTTCTCGAAGGTGTGGAAATGGCGCGCAAGCTGGCGCGCGGCGGAAATGCCGACATGGCGGAGACCGAGGGCGAAGATCTGGTTCGCCAAGGGGCGACTCCGCGAAGCGTCGATGGCCCGGATCAGGTTCGCCGCGCTCTTCTCCCCCCATCCTTCCAGTCTCACCAAGTCGCTCTCCTCCAGGTCATAGAGGTCGGGGATGCCGCGCACCAATCCCTTCTCGAGGAAGAGATCGATCCAGCGCGCGCCAAGCCCTTCGATATCCATGCCGTCGCGGCTGGCCCAGTGTTGGATGGCCCGGCGTTGTTGGCCGGGGCAAAGGGGATTGAGACAACGCAGGGCAACTTCTCCCTCCAGGCGCTTCAAGCTGGAGCCGCAGGAGGGACACTTGCCGGGCAGGCGGTAGGGACGGCTCCCCGGCGGCCGGCGTTCCAGCACCACGTGCACGACCTTGGGGATGATGTCTCCGCCCTTCTCGATGATCACGGTGTCGTGGACCCGGATGTCCTTCCGATCGATCTCGTCCTGGTTGTGCAAGGTAGCCCGCGAAACCACCGATCCCGCCAACTCCACCGGACGCAGATTGGCTACTGGCGTGACCACTCCGGTGCGACCCACCGACGCCTCGATGCTCTCCACCACCGTCTCCGCCTGTTCCGCCGCAAACTTGAACGCCAATGCCCAGCGAGGGGTCTTGGCGGTGCTTCCCAAGTGTTCCCACTGGGTGATGTCGTCCAGCTTGATCACCGCGCCGTCGATCTGGTAGGAGAGCGCATCCCGTTTCCGCTCGAGTTCGTCGAGAGCGGCGTAGACTTCCGCCAGGCTCTCCACCCGCACCCGCTCTTCCGTCACGGGGAATCCCAGATCGACCAGCAACTCCAGCTCCGCCCAATGGGAACCCAGTGCCACCGGCGTCGGCACCGCGATGCTGTACGCCCAGAACCTCAGCGGGCGGCGGGCCACTTCCTCCACATCGAGGGTCTTGAGGCTTCCTGCGGTGGCATTGCGGGGGTTCGCGAAGACCGGCAACCCTTCCTCTTCACGGAGACGATTGAAGCGACGAAAGGACGAAAGCGGCATGTAGACCTCGCCGCGCACTTCCAGCATCTGGTGATCTCCAAGGGCCCGTTGTGCCTTCGCCGCGTCGACGCGATGGGGAATGTCCCGGATCGTGGCAAGATTCGCAGTGATGACATCCCCTCTGCGTCCATCTCCCCGGGTGAGCCCCACGGTGAACCTGCCCTCCTCGTAGCGCAGGGCGGCGGCGACGCCATCGATCTTGGGTTCGACCACGTAGGCCGCAGGTTCCTTCCCGAGGGCCTTGGTCAATCGCTGGTGGAAGGCCTCGATCTCCGCGCGGTCGTAGGAATTGGCCAGGGAGATCATGGGAACGCTGTGGTCCAGTGACGGGAAATTCTCGTCCCGATCGCTGCCCACGCGCCGCGTGGGCGATCCTTCGCTCTTCAGGGCGGGAAAGCGAGCCTCAAGCCGCTCCAGTTCCTTCACCAACGCGTCGTATTCGGCGTCGGTGATCTCCGGTTGCGCCTTGCGGTAGTACAGCTCGTCGTGACGGGCGATTTCCCGGCGCAGCCACTCGACGCGCCGTCGAGCCTCCGAGAGATTCCTGGGATCTACGGACACGATCTACCTTCACCTCGCCGAAGAAGCGAATCGTTGACGACCCAGAGGATGCCACAGCATCGACCCGACCGCCACGCTGGAGGCGGGAGGAATCAGAACTCGTTGATCAACGCGATATGGATCAGGCCCTCGGAGAAGCTGAGCGCTCCCGGGAATCCGAGGCTCAGGTCGATCCGTCCGAAGGGGGCGGGAGTTCGAAGCCCCACGCCGAAACCACGGATCCAGCTTTCCTCGGCCCGCAACCGGCCCTCTTCCAGGACGGTCTCCCGGATGAACCCGAGGTCGTAGAACGCGTAGACGTTTCCCTTTCGGGCCTTTCCCATCACCAGCTCGAGGGTCCCGTGGGACACCACTTCGCCGTGCCGTTCGTCTTCTCGGTGTCCGCGAACGGTGGTGGCCCCCCCGATGTAGAACTGTTCGGAAACCGGAACTGGCAGATCGCTGGTCGAGACGGAAGCCCAGCGGGCTCTCCCCTGCACCGCGAACTGTGAACTGACCGCCATTCCCAGATGGAGATCGAAATCGACGATCGTCTGCTGGGAACTCTCGGTGGCGGGCTGGGAAGGAAGCGGATTCTGTACCTTCTGGGCGACCTTCGCGTATTCGAAATTGCTGCGGATCCTCCCGAAGATCCCCGCTCCTTCCTCCGGGCGCCGCACCGCCATGCTCAATCTCAAGAGTGCCCGGCGACGCGTCCGGAGGATTCCTTCATCTCCGATGAAGGAAGTGCGGTCGATCCCGCCGCCCACCTGGACATCGTTGACCCCTCTCCACGGGAGGCGGATCACCGCGTCACCCAGGATGGTATCGAAGAGCTGGTCCTGATGGCGTTGCCCCAGGCCCAGTCCCAGATCGAATGGGGAATGGAAGATGAGGGGCTCCAGGTAGGACAGGTCCAGGGTTCGGCGGGTCTTGCCGTCGTCCAGGTAACGCAGACTGAACTGCCGGGCGGTGCCGAAGAGATCGAGCAGGACCAGATCGACGTTACCGAAGACCCGGGTGTCCTGGTTCTCTTGACCTCCGGCGACCCCGAGGGCCGCCGAGATGCGCCCCGTGCTTTGAGGCTGCTCGACCCGGAGCACGATGTCGACCTTCGAAAGGTCCGAACCGGTGAGAACGGGCCGCGCCTCGAGGACGCGTTGGACGATCTCCCGTGCTTCCAGTCGGCTGCGGGCCACCTGGAGGTTCCGCTCGTTGTAGATCGCGCCTTCGTGGAGCCCCGAGAGCCGGGCGATGACCTCGGGACGGGTGTGGGTCGCGCCTTCCACCCGGATCGCGCTCACCGAGGCCATCCGTCCGGGCAGCAGGAGGAGTTCGAGCCGCACCCCTCCGCCGGTCGAATCGGCCTCGACACTGCGAGCGGTCACGCTTGCGAAGGGATATCCCGCTTCCCCGAGGCGGGTCAGCCCCGCGGCGCAGTCCTGTTCCCACCGGCCGGGACGATAGGGGGTTCCTTCCTTCAGGTTCGATCCTTCGATGAACCGCGCCCACTGGAGACTGTCGGCTCCATCCAGCTTGATCTCGACGATGTGGGCCCGGGGGCCGGGATGGATCAGGAGGGTGTCGCCCCCCGCGCTCATCCCGATGCGGGCCCACAGCCATCCCTCGGCCCTCATCTCCTCCCATACCGCCCGGGCCCAATCCCGCGGAGGGCGTAGACCCGGAGGACGACCCAACGCCCGCTGGGCGACCGCGGACACCACCGGTCCGGCCCGGAGCACCGGCTGCGGCACCAGCGGAACGCGCTCCCCCGCTGAGGCGCCCGACCACGACGCCGCAACCAGGAACAGGAGATGGATCCAGACCCTCCGCATCAGAATCTGGCCCTCGTTTCCACGCTCAGATCATGGAGCGTCTTGCGCTGCGGTTCACTGCGCAGCTGGTACCGGATAGTCACCGAGAGAACCTTTCCCACCGCCCATTGGGCCACCACCGAGAGCCGGCGGTTCGACCCGGGGCGTTCGAAGAAATAGGGTCGCAACAGGGGGTCGCCCGCGCGCTCGGCGACCTTCGCCCAACGGAATTCCGCGGTCCAGCGGCCTCGCAACAGGTCGGTGGTCAGTCCCGGGCTGAGTTCCCAGACCCTCTGGGAGACCCCGCTGAAGACGTCGGTACGGCTTTGGGCCCGACCCTCGATCTTCCCCCGGGTCCGGGCGGTGGGCCGGTAACCCAGTTCGACCCCGGCGAAGAGATCGTCCACCTGGTACTCGTTGCTGGCCAGGCTGGTGCTCTGACCGCCGTGCCGCTCCCTCGCGCGGTCGCCCCCGTCCAGACGGAGAGACCAGCCCCGCGACAGGTCCCGGTCGATCCGGACCACCCTCTCCCGCCGATAGCTCGTCTCCGCTCCCTTGGAGAACCGGCGGTCCAGCATCTGGGTTTCGTCGAAGGTCAACCGCAGATCGGTCCGGCGGTGGCTGCGCAGCAGGGTCAGATCGGCCCGGGTGTGTTGCTGCCCGAAGATGGTCGTTTCGGCATTCCGCAGGATCTTCGGGTCCAGGGTGAGGACCCCACGCAGATCGTCGCTCTGCGATCGCTCTTCCACCGAGAACTGGCCGTTGAAGGAGAGTCCCCCCACCACGGGAGCGGACGGCCACTGGGCGTCGAACTTGGAATTCAGTTTCACGTCGATCGCCGAGACCAGGCTGTCACCGGCCGTGAAGATCACATTGTAGTCCCCCAGGTTCCGGCCGAGGCGGTTGCCTTCCTGGTCATAGTCTCCCTGGCGTTCGCCCACGAAGATGATCTTGCGCTCGATCACGCGGGAGCGGTCGTTGCCCGCCCGGTAATCGATGTCCGCCCCGATCATGGAGTTCAAAGGTCTCCATCCCAGGGCGATCCGTCCCAGCCGCGTGCTCTCGTCGAGATCCCCCGGCAGGCGGCTCTCCCGCCAGGTACCATCCAGGTTCCAACGGATCGCGCCGTGCAGGCCCTCCGCCTGCGCCCTCCATTCACGGAGATCCTGCTCGAAACGCCACTGCGTTCCGTCGGTGGACAAGCTGTCCGCGAGCCGGCGGCGGTACTCGATCCTCCCATCGGCAATGGCATTCGAACTGGCGAGACCCACGGTCCATTCCTCGCTCCGATAGCCGGTCTTGTCCTTCGTGGGCCCATCGGCGAAATGTTCATCCACCCACCGCACATAGGGCTGGGCGCTTCCCAGGTCCAGACCCAGGGTCGCGGTACGGTCCCGCCGGTTTCCCTTCGAGCCGTTCTCGCCGTTGTCATGGCTGGTGAACGCGAGGTCGTGTTTCCACTGGAATGGTCCCAGCAGGGGGCCGGCCGCCGACCACCGCGCCCGCCTGCCGTTGTATCCGCCGTGTCGGTGCAGCCTTTTCACTCCCAGCTTGCTGGATCTCGCCGCGTCCCGGGCCAGGATCTCCAGCGTTTCCACTCCCTCCCATTGGCTTCGCTTCTTGTCCTGCAGGTTCCACGCCTCGTAGTAGAATGGGGCCCGGATGCGACCCAGTTCGAAGAATCGGGGATCGATCCCTTCCGCAGAGGCTTTCACCCGCAAGCCGGTGGCCTCTCCCCTGGAGAACAACCAGGGACTCGCCCCCTCGACCCTCCACGCCATCCCGTCGTTGTTGTCATCGTCCTTCGGGCTCAAGATGTTCTCGTCCCGGCGGGTGAAGTCCGCCTCCGCCCGGAAAAAACCATCGGTGTCGGTGAGATTGGAGCCCACCTGGATTCCGGCGACAAGGGCCTGGGTGCTCGATGGCAGGGCGAGACGGCGTCCGATCCGGTGGTCCCCGTTGCCCTCCCCCACGTACTCGAAGATGCGCTCGCCCTTGCGGTCCACATCCACCTGCCGGTAATCGCCCTGGCCTTCACCCACCCGCTCGAAGTTCAGGAAGTAGTTCGCCATCGAATCGGTGGGAGCGTAGACGAAGATCTCGACCCCGAGGGAATCTTTGCGGACATACTCGCCCGAACCTTCCTCCCCGGGCGGAACCCGGGTGATTCCCGAGCCCAGCGCCCGGTCCGGATCGTCGCCGGCCTGCCGGAGAACCTCCTCGTCCTCGGCGCTGAGCGGCCCGGCCAAAGGACGGCTCGCGTCGTCGGCCTCCTTGATCCACGAGGCATGCAGACGCACCGAGCCGAGGCGCAGGCTGTCGGCCATCGCGCCGACCACGGTACGGGTATACCCGGCGGAGGAAACCTCGAAGTCGACCGCGATACGGTTTTCCGGTCCGACCGGCCTCAACTCGGTGAAGGTGATCGTTCCGCGGACATAGTCGATGGTGTACTGATTGTTCTCCCCTCGCACCTGGGGAACTCCATCCACCCAGACCCTCTCGGTGCCGGCCACGATGAAACTCTGGTCATCCCGAAGACCGTTGATGAGCTCATACGGGCCCTGCACCCCCTCGCGTCCCCGGAACTCGACCTCCCTTCGCTCTCCCCGCGGAGAGCCGGCGAGAACCGTCCCGACCGCCTTCGGGTCGCGCCCGTGCAACCAGAGCCCCTGCAGTTTCCGTTGATAGGGAACGAAGACGCCAAGGGGCTGGGAAAGCTGGAAATCCCCCAGCACCGCCCTTCCCCTGGGACCGAAGAGTTCGATCCGGACCTGATCGATGTCCCGCAGTTCCTCGGTGTTGCCTTCGGGGGTGATGGGAAGGTTCTCGTCGGAGATCTCCGCCTTCACGAAGGTGTTCTCGGTGATGCGACCGGTGACTTGCAGATGCAATCCCTGATCGACCGTCGCCTCCCGGTTGGTTCCGCCCTGCACCGAGATGCTCTTGGAGCCCCGGACCTGCAGTCCCAGGTTCTCACCCTCCGCCTCGCCGGCGACTTCTTCCCCCGCACCCCGCCACCCGGGCCCACGCTCCTGGAGCTGGGCCGGCTCGGAAGGGAATTCCTTCGGTTGATGGGGTCGGGTCAGAGGATGCAACTGGACCCGGGGTGGCGTCGCCACCGTGGCGAATGGGTATTCCACTACCAGCTCCGCTCCGTCCGGTGGAGGGTGTTCGAGCCACAGGATCCCCCGGACCCGGTCCAGCCGGTATTCGCTCCAGCGGGTGAGCCGGCGACCGTCCAGCCACACCCGTTC
Source organism: uncultured bacterium (assembly GCA_964601275.1). Lineage (GTDB taxonomy): Bacteria > Krumholzibacteriota > Krumholzibacteriia > JAJRXK01 > JAJRXK01 > JAOZPE01. The sequence goes on from CAZRMV010000006.1 coordinate 145,732, forward strand.
CGAATCGCCGATCTGGGTGCGGGAGAGCTGGAACCGTTTCCGGGCCGCTTTCACGACGAAGCTGTCGCGTGCGGTCGCGAGTTCAGCGGCGCCGAACCAGTGGATGCCGGTTGAGTCGACGGATCCACCCGAAATGACCGGAAGAGAGACGGAATCGCGATCGGCCACCGCAAGCGTGCCATGAACCACCAGGGGGTCCATCGACCACGGCCCCGGGGTCCGCGCTGCCGCGCGTATCGCCACAGTGGCCAACAACGCGAGCACCAGGATGAGAGATCGCCGGGGCACCCGCCCGCTCCCTCTCAGGGGAAGACGATCTGGTAGACCAGGAGCGTGTTGCGCCCCATGTCCACCACATAGAGCCGGTCATCGGGACCGACACAGCAGTCGACCGGATTGATGAGATGGTCCTCGGCGAAGTCGTCGCCTCCGATGGTCGCCAGGGGAACCAGGTCGGGCGCCAGCACCTGCACCTTCCCGGTGCCGGGGTCGCACACGTAGAGATTCCCGAAGCGATCGGCGTCCATTCCCGAAGGGGCGGTCATCAAGGGATGCGGAGCATCGAGTCCCTCGGTCGCGGCCAGGGGCTGCCCGGTCGAATCGAAGACCTGGACCCGGCCATTGCCGCGGTCGGCGACATACAGGAAGCCCTGCGACCCGAAACAAACGCCCCAGGGCCGGTTCAGTTGGCCCAGGAATCGCCCGTATTCCCCCACCGAGTATTCCAGATCGAGGAAGGGACTGGTGACCAGTACCCGGTGTCCGGCTTCGTCGGCCAGGGCGATGCGCCCATCGCGGTCGAGGTCGATGGCGCTCACGCGGACCGGTTGGTCGTTGGCGAGCCGGCCTATATCGAGCACGGTGTCCCGCAACGCACCGTCACGGTTGAAGCGGTAGATGCGCTCCTGGGAACGATCGAGCACGTAGAGATGGAAACCCAAGGTCACCATGTCCAACGGGGCAAAGCCGCCCCCCGGATCGTCGGTGGTGCCCAGGTATTCCCCCTGCGGGTCAAAACGATGGATCCTTCCGGCGCCCAGATCGCTGTAGAACATGGTTCCGTCCGGCAGGACGGCCACCGAAGAAACCCGGGTCAGGGGCGCGTAGGGTTCGCTCTTGCGGTTCTCCAGGGCTCCGAGATACCGGAAGGAACGAGGAGCCGGCGCGGAAAGCTTCTCCAGGCCAAAGCTGCGCGGAGCGGGGGACGGCCCGCAGCCCACAGCCCACAGGGCCAGGGCCACGGCCCCGACGGCGCGCAGCCGTCGGACGACCCGACGCGCGCCGGTCACCGAGGGACAACGCCTGGAGGCCACGCTTGCCATCTCCGCCTAGAAACCGCGGGTGAGCGTGAAGGAAGAGGCCATCCCTCCGGATCCGTCCGGAGCCACCTGCAGGTCCATTCCGAAACCTCCCGCGTTGAGCATGTGGCGGTTGGAGGCATCGGAATCGTCGCTTGCCGAGGGAGGGCCGCTGCGCATCGCATCGACGAACGCCACCAGGCGGTTGACCAGGGCCAGCACCAGCACGAAATCGGCGTTGTCGTACGCGCCGTTCGCGTCGCGCCGGAGGAAGTTGTACTCGTCGTACCTTGCCTCGCTCTGCCAGCGCCAGGCATCCCCGTTCTGGTACTCGGGCCCTTCCGGGTCGAGCCCGACCCGCAGGTCGCGGCGCCGGTCTTCGTTGTATTCCTCGCTGGTGCGGTAGTTGCCCACGGTACGCCAGTAGTTGTCGTCCCTCTCTCCCGGAGTGACCCCGGCGAATTGCACCGCGTATTCCTGGTAGCGGTCTTCCCGCTGGTGGCCCTGGACCTGGAAGATCGCAAAGGACGCCCAGATGGCCGCCTCGGCGGTGAGGAAGAACGCCGCCCGGTAGCTGTGACCCGAACGCAACTGGGACCAGCCCGGAAGAACCAGCGACAGGGAAGCGTGCTTCACGCGTCCTCCCAGGTTTCCGCCGAAGATCGGAGCGGTCTCCGGGGACGGGTTCTCCCCCCCGGGATTCAGCGCCAGCTCGGTGCTTTCGCGCATCACCACCTCGAGCGGCGTGCCCGCCGCCGCCGCGGGTGGAACCATGGCCGTCATCAGCACCAGTACGACGAGGCTTGCTCCCAGGACGCTCCGCATGGTCAATACCTCACTTGCAGTCCGACCCGGGCCTGCCGGATGCTGCCCGCGTCGACGAACCAGTTCACCCGCGCCCCGTGGGACTTCTCGAGGTCCGCCAAGGCTCCCCCCACCCCCGGTCCTTCGTAGGCGCTCCTGGTGTGGTAACGCCCGCCGATGAATCCCTCGAGATAGGCCACCTGCAGCACGCTGAAGACCCGCAGGATCAAGCTGATCGAGCGAAAGGTGTTCCGCGTGTCGTAGGCATCGTTCGACGCCACCCGCATGTCCAGGTACTGGTTCCGCAGGGGGGTCATGAACTCCGCCGGCGGATGGGTCCAGTCCCAGGTGATGTCCGGGTCCTGGATGCTGCGGGGTTTGGAGTCCTCCCAGCCATACCAGAAGATGTCCCACTTGCCCAGGTTCTCGTAGTACTCGCGGGCGTCCTCCTGCTTGGAGACGTACAGCGGGACCTCGTCGGCCGCCTGGTAATCGGTCCCGAACCACGGAGACTGGTCCTCCGTCTCGATCGCCAGTTTCCACTCGTCCTCGCTCCAGTGCGCGTCGGCGAAGGCGATGTACTCCTCCTTCCGGTCGTCACCCTTCTGGTCGTAGTGGATGCTCGCGCCGATCGAGGCCGCGTCGGCCGCCATCAGGAAGTAACCCCGGACATGGCCGGTGACCGCTTCGCCAAGACCAGGCCAAATAGCAGAGAGCACCAAAGGGCCTAGCCTTCTAGGAGCGGTCTTGACTCCGGCGGCATCCCAGTCGGGAATCGCCTCTTCCTGCCCGGCCAGGATCTCATCCACTTCCGCGGTGCTGAGCTGGAAGCTCCGTTCCGGAGGCTGGAACCGGCCGGTCTCGGTGAGACTTCCCGCGAGGGAGATCGCCCCCGCGTCCGACGCCACCGGCAGCACCAGCAGGGACAGAATCGCGATCAACATCCAGCGCATGCTTCCTCCATCCATACTAGTTCTCGATGTAGAACGGAATGACCTCGACCTCGTGTCCGGAGGGAGAGGTGTACTCCAGGCGGCAGAGATAGGCTCCCGCCGCCAGCGTTTCGATGGGAAGGTCGATTTCCGACACTCCCGCTCCGTCGATCTCCTTGCGCGTGGTGTAGCGGATCTCGCCCTCCAGGTTCATCAGCGAGGCCATGGCGGTCTGGGAGCTTCCGCTCACGAAACGGACCCGCGCCAGGCCCTGCGCTCCGGCCGGATTGGGATAGACGAAGGGTTTGAACTCCTCCAGGGCCACCGCCCCGTCTCCCCCGGGGACGACCCCGGCCGGCGCCCGGCCGGTCCGCACCACCCCACCCAAGAGACCTTTCCACTCCGCCGGGCGATTGCGCGGATCCACCTGGGGCGGCGGGGTGACTTCGAATCTCTGCAACCTCGGATTGCGGATCGCCCCGCCCTGCTGCACGGTGTCCCCTTCGGCCTCGAAGAAGAACAACGCACGGTGACGACGGGTCCCGTCGAGCCAATCGCCGACCAGGGGGGAAACCACTCCGCCGCCGGTGAGCTTGAGGGGAAAGCCCCGCGCGGTGCGGCCGTCGTTCTCGAGGGCGTAGAGCAATCCCATCCTGCTCTCGAAGATCAGCTCGTTGAGTCCGTCTCCGTCGAGATCGGCGATCACCGCGCTGCCCTTGGGCTCGTCGACCAGGCGTTCCTGGGGGCTCACCAGGAACTGGTCGCGCAAGGGAATGGGGTATCCGCGCAGCGAGGCGCCGTGGCTTCCCGAGAACGCCCAGATCCGCTCGGAGTCCAGCAACACGACATCGCGGTGACCGTCCCCGTCGAGATCGCCGAGCGCCGCCGGCCCGGTCACCACCCTGGGCATCTTCTCGCCGAAGTCGGTGAATTCCCACCCCGCGTCGCCCCGCTGGGCTCTCAACACGGTGGTGTCCGGGCCGTTCGGGGAGGCGTCGGAGAAGACCAGGAGGATGCGGTCCGGTCCGCTTCCGTCTTCCTCCGGCCAGGCGGTGAGGTTCCAGAAGGCGCTGGAACCAGACGGCGGAAGCCATCCCGCGGTGGACAGATCGAGTACCCGGGTGGGAGCCGAGCCGGAGAACCCATACCCCAGAAGGCGCCCGCTCGCCACGAACACCAACGACTCGGCGCGGCCGTCCCCGTCCAGGTCGGCCGCGACCGGAGTGCTTCTCAGGGTGTCCGACGGGGTGAGCCCGAGCCCCGATTCCCAGTCGGTCCAGTCCTCGCGGATCCTTCCATCCTCCTGCACCAGGTGGAGACGACTGTGCTCCAGATTGACGCCGACCAGGGCGATTCCCGACCCTTCTTCCAGGATCACCGGTCCGGCATCGAGGGAATCGGCGATCGACACCGGGAACCCTGGCAAGGGGGACGCCCCGTCGCTGAGATCGGTGTCGCGGATCTCGACCACCCCATCGCGGGTCATCAGGGCGAAGGCCGGCCGCCCCTGGAAGAGCGGGAGGACGCTGATCGGCCCCGCGGTGGGCGCGCTGAGCGCAAACAGCCGGCCCTCGACCCGGGTCACCCGGCCCGCGAAGGTGTAGGCGAAAACCGCCGCCCCCGGCGTGCCGTCGGAGGGTGAGGCGCTCACCAGGATCCGGGGAGCGTCGACACCTCCGCTTCCCGCATCGTCCAGGACACAGAGGCTGCGGGCATCTCCCCGCAACGGCACCACTCCGTCGGCGGTGACCAATGGGGAAAGCGTCACCGGGAAGGCCGAATCCTCGTCCAGAGGTGAAGGCCGCACGAATGCGGTCAGGCTCATGAGGGTGTCGCTGCGGTCCAGGTGGAAGAAGGAGGCGCCGGTGGGCACCCGCATCGCGCTCTCACTGGAAGGGACGGTCGATGGGGTGAACGCGGTCGCGGTCGAATCAACCTCGACGATGAGCGGAGGATCCCGCAGCTTGTCCTTGTAGGTGCCCGGAGCCCGGAAACAATCGGTGTCGCTCCCGACAAAGCCGATGGTGCGGAAATCGAAATGGCCGATGTCCTGGATACCATCCGATTCGATGATCTCCAGGGCGAAATCACCGGTGACCCCCTGGACTTCATTCGTTGCGATCCGCGCCTCGAGCAGATCCTCCCTCACCCGCCAGACCATCGCCCCGCCCATCCAGGGCAGGAAGAAGTCGTAGAGATGCGTGTTCTCCGGCCGGACGTCGTCGGTGTTGCGCCCCAGGTAGAGCACCACCCCGGTCGACGGATCGCGAATCAGGGCCCAGGCGGGGCCTCCCAAGGGTCCGGTGGGAACGAACGGCGGAACCCACCGATTCTCCACCAGGAAGAACTCGTCGCTCCCGGTATCCAGGAGCAGGCCCTTGTCGTCCCGGCTCTGCAGATAGGATGCGGGCAGACTGAGGGAGGTCTCCTGCGCGCCCACCCGGATCGGGTCGACCCATCCCAGGAACCACTTCGACCACAGCCCGATACCGGGGGGCAGGAGACCGGTCACCTGGATGGGCTCCCCCCCCACTTCCAGTTGCACCACCGCGGGAAGGTTCGTGCCGCTGTCCATGAGCTCCCACCACCCCACCGTCGGAAGACCGGTGAGGGTGCTGTAGAGGTCGGGAAGACCCAGTGCGTGTCCGAACTCGTGGTAGAACGCGGCGGCGATGCTGCCCAACAGTCCATCCTGCGTTGTGCTCTCGGGGATGACGCTGCACTCGGTCATCAGGCCCTGGGTCCCGGTCTTCGAATCGACCGACTCGAGTTGCACTGCGTCGTCGTCGCCCAGTTGCACGAAGAAGGTGGGAATGTCGTTGGGAGAATATCCCTCCTGGCCCGGCTGCCATACCAGGTTGCTCTGCAGATCCCCTCCCGCGTGGGCGAAGATCACGTAGGCGTTGGGGTTGTCGAAATCGAAATCGGCGAGATTCACCTGTGGATCGTCCAGACTGGCCTGGTCGGTGGCGGTGATCATATCCTGGACCAGCTTCACCAAGCGGTCGATGGTCCAGAATCCCCCCTCCCCCGGGCCGTAGTCGGCGATGTCGCTCAGGCTGATCGCGTTGCAGGGATACCGGTCGGACTGCGGGTCGGCCGGGGGGTAGACCCGCGCATTGACGACCAGGCGCCCCCGGCTCATCGAGGACCAGTACCTCCCCAGCCCCTCGATATGCGAACGGAAGAAATTCTCGTCGTGAGGGGGCGGATCGAAGATCAGCGTCGAATCGGGGCGACACAGGAAGCCCCCGTCCTCGGTCACGCTGGTCAAGGCCCCCGAACGATCCGTCTCGAAGTCGATGAGAACCACCAGGACATCGAGAGTGTCCGGCGCCACCGCGGCCAAACCCTTCGCCGCGATCTCCGCCCGTCGGCGCTTCGCCCGGGCGATCCCCTTCGCCGAAACCCCGTGCGGACCCAGTCGGCGACGGATCAGTTCCGCGCTCCTCTCCAGCGCGGAGAGTTTCTCGATCTGCCGCGGTGGAAGGTCGTCCAGCCCACGCAGTGGGGCCACCCTCAACCCGGGATACCGAGGGGTGCTTGCCGGCACCGACCGATCCGGAAACGATTCCGCCCGGGCCCACAAAGCCCCGAGGAGGAGGAGCATCAACCCGAGGACCGCAGCATGTCCCGGCCGGAGCCGGTGCAGCGCAGCACCCCGCGCGTCGGCGAATCCCTTCGGTTTCTGCGTCATGCGACCGCCCACCCCCGGAACAGGGAACTCTCGACCCGGTCTTCTTCGACCGCCGAGCCGCTCAGAACAAGAAGCCCAGGGAGATGCGGTTCACCCGCGACAGATCCTTGGCCTGGGGCACGCTCGCGTAGTCCACGGTGATGGATTGACCGGTCCACCGGGTCAGGTCGACGCCCAGTCCCCAGGTGTAGTCCTGGATCTCGCCTTCCTTGTCGTCCTTGTAGCCGATGCGGATGTAGAGACTCTCCGAGTAGTTCCACTCGAGACCGCCCCCGAAGATCTGGGTGTTGTCCTGGCTTACCAGGCTGTTCAGGTAGTCGCCCACCAGCATGAAGCCCATGTATTCGCTCTGGTAGAGATCCCAGGACAGTCCGACACGCCAGCTCAAGGGCATGGGGTCGGACTGATCGGCGTCGATGAAGGTGATGTCCGGGCCCCAGTTCGAGAGCTGGGTACCGAAGCGGATGGAATCGCTGATGCGATAATGCAGACCCAGGTCGATCGCCCAGGTCGAGCCGGTACCCGAACCGCGGTCCTGGGTCACCGAATCCGGAGCCAGTTCGTTGCGGAAGTACTTCACTCCCACGCCGACTCCAAGCTTGTTGGTGACCTTCACGCCATAGGCCAGTCCGACCGCGAACTCGTAGGAACTGAAGGTCCCCAGTTCGTTGCCGCCTTCATCCGTCCGTGTCTGCTGGCCGTTGTTCAGGTAGTTCACGTAGATGCCGAGCATCCCCCAGCCGGGGACATACTGGCCGTACCCGAGAAAATCCAGGCGGACGTCGTCAGCCAGATCGGGCACCAACTTCGTGTCCATGAAGTGGAAACCGTGGCGACGGCCGTTGTCGGCGGCAAAGGCGAAGCCGCCGACATTCCACCACATGGCGGTGATGTCGGTACTGAGCGATGTCCCGGCCTCCCCCAGTGCGTTGTAACGAGCACCGATGGGAAAGGTCAGGGAGATCGCGCCGGCCTGGCTCACCGCGGAAGCATCCCCAGCCGCGATGGTCAGCAGAATGAGTATGGCCATGACGGCCATGAGGGAGCGGTTCACGTTTTCGTCCTCCTGTGTCGTGTCGGGACGGAACCTCGATGACATCCATCGAGGAACCGACCGTCGAAAACTCCAGAACTCATCGCATCTTCACCACCCGGCCCATGCGGGTCAGGCTCAGCTCCTGCGATGAAGACTGGAGGAAGTTTGCGCGTACCGAATAGAGATACGCGCCGTTTGCGATTTCATCCCCCCGGAAATCCAACCCATCCCATTCCATCACCAGGACCCCTCGACGCGGCTGAACCCCCTCGAGGCGACGAATCACCCGACCGTCGAGAGTGAAGATCTGCACCTCCACGCTGGCGGGAGCGGTGAGATCGACCACGAAACGGGTGGCGTCGGTGAAGGGACTGGGGACGGCGAGAACGCTGTTGATGTCCAGCGATTCTCCGGCCTGCAGGGTGAAGGCGATGTTCACGGTGGAAAGATTCCCCCGCGTGTCACTCGCGCTCATCTCCAGGGTGTGACGGCCCGGTTGCAGGTCCCCGGGCAAGACATAGCTGAGGCTCCCCTGATCGTACCGCCCATCCTCCAGACGGAAGAGGCTGGTCACATCCAGGGGGAAGCGGGAACCATCGAAGTCGATGTTGATCCGGCTCGCCGGCGAGGTCCCCAGGACATTGATTCCGCTCGGGTCGTTCAACACTGCCACCAGGGTATCGCCGGGCGCCACCATGGGAGAAGGCGAAGAAAACGCGAGTTGGATCCGCGGACCTTCCTGATCGTCGCTGTCCGTCGCCCGCACCACCACCGGCACCGGCTCGGCATATCCGGACAACATCCCATGGGGATCCCCATCGGGAGAGTAGAGGATCCTTACGCGGCCATCCGGGCCGGGACGCATGCTCACCGGCGCGGGGATCGCCACCTTCAAGGTGTCGCCCGAGGCGGTACCCTGCCCGTCGAAGAACGCCGCCCCGTCCAGGACGTAATCGATGTGGAAGATCAATGTGTCGTTGTCCACCCGGGTATAGCCCGAAGGATCCCGGGCCTCCCGCAACTGCGCCTCGTAGCGCCCGGAGAAGGGTTGACCGTCCTCGGTGACCGCCGACACCTCGCCCAGGGCACCGGTCGCGATGGAGTCGGCGAAGGAACCCGAGAGCTGCAAGCCCACATGGGGAGCGACCAAGCGCAAGGCGGGATCACCGAACAAGGCGTACTTCCGGCTGTTGTTGTCGGTGAAGGCCCGGCCTCCCAGTGAAACACGCGCGCTTCGCAAGGCCGCACCGATCGGGGCGGTATCGGCCGGATCCAGGGTCGGGAACAGCCACTCATAGATGGCGTCGGTGAGACTGTTGTTCGACCCGACGAAGGTCACCTGGGTGGCCGCGATGGTGGCGATCGCCCCGCCGCCCGGATGGAGGACGAGCTGCTCGGACATGCTCTTCTCCGTCGGCGAATCGAAGATCGCCACGTCGCAGGAGAGCGCCAGCATGAGGGGCAGACGGTCTCCATTGGTCAGGGCGCCGACGTCCTCGATGAGGAAGACCTTCTCGTCGGCCATCTGCTTGGGCGAACCGTGACCGATGTAGTGCACGATCAGCTTCCCCGCAGACCACTGGCGTTTCATCTCCGCCCGCGCGGCGGGTTTGTTCCGGGGTCCCGGTGGATTGGGAAACTCGGTCAGATAGAGCTTGGTGACATCGAGTGCGGGGGGAAGGATGGTTTCGGCCAATCTCTCGCCTTGCTGGATATGGAACCTCTCGCTGCTGCTTCCCGAGGCCAAGGCCACCTCGTCGTCGCAGACGAGCAGGATGTCATTGCGCCACGACCCTTCCGGAGGGGTGGTCTGGTAGTCCACCAGGCGCCGGCTGAGCAGGCGCGCCTCGGAGAGATTGGCCACCGGCAGGCGGCCGACGGCCAATTCCGCCAGATCATAGGGCGCCAGACCCTCGGTATTGCTGCTGTCGGGAGCATCGAAGGCTCCAAACCAATCATCCACCGCGAACGGCACCCACTTCTCTCCACCCCGCGAATAGAACGAGTTGCTGTGGGGCCAATGGGTCTGGATGAAGGTGGGGCAACGGTCCCGCTCCTGCTCTCCGATGCTCGAAGGCAGGCGGCTGCGGTAGTCGCGGCTGGCGTCGCCCACCAGAAGCACGTACTCGGTCTGGCGGCCGGGCTCTCCCCCCACTTCATGCCGGTAGGAGAACTTCAGGAAATTGCGCAGGGCCGCCGGTTCCTTCACCCCATAGCCGAAGTTATCCCAGATGTCCTGCAGGGCGACGACCCCGACCCGGGGAACGGCAAGAGGGTTGCCGACGGCATCGTCCAGGCGAGCGCGGTGATGGTCGACCAACGCGCTCACCCCATCGAGCAGATCGGAGGGCCCCACCACGATGTAATCCCATCCTCCCTGCGCGAAGACCTCGCTGCGCAGGTGACGGGGGTTCGACAGGCTCATCGCGACCGGCTGTCGCATGCCCCGTGGCTGGTACACCGCCAGGTGGAGGTTCGTATGGGCCAGGGCCTTCACCCGCAGGGTCTTGCCTCCGGGATCGACGGTCACCCCGGTCAGGACCACCGGAAGCAGGGGGTTGCTGGTGTCGAGGACCACCGTCCCGCCGGTGAATCCCGACGATCCCGTTTCGTCGTCCTGTACCACGAAGGTCCGCCCCACCGCAGACGCGAACTCCCCCGGATGGATCATCCATTCCAGCCGCCCCTCGCGCACGAACAGTCCCCGGCGGTAGACGATGTCGACGAGATCCAGATCGATCTTCGGGCCGGTGGAGCGGTTCACCATCTCGATCTCGTTGAGTCCTTCGCGGGGCGTGGGCAGCGAAGCCTGGAAGCGGATGGGCTGGTTGTTCCAGACCTGTTGCGAAAAACTCCAACTGAAGGTTCCCAGGTCCTGTCCGTTGGACAGCACCTGCACCCGGGGCGTGCCGCTCACGAAGAGGCTCACCGGATCCACGTACACCACGGCAGTGCTGTCCACCACGTGGTCGGCAAGCCACCCGATGCGCTCAGCGGCCCCCTCGTTCAACGGCACCGTGGTCTGGGTCCAGTTGTCCTGGACGATGCCGTAACGCATGGCATTGGCCTCTTCCAGGTGGACCCGCTCCCAGTGATCGAAGACCTCCACGTCGGACGACGGGGGCGCGCCCATCTCACTCATCCGCCGGGGCGGGGCCGGAAAGGAGGTGTCATCCTCCCCTACCCGCTCCCAACTCAACCAGAGGGCCAGGCGATCGGAATACTCGTGCTCCACGTGGTCGAAGGTCGAGGCGGTGGCATCGTGCCGGTCGAGCCAGGTGTCGATGCCGCCGGTGTAGAAGAGGAAATAGTCGCCGGGTCCCATGCCGACCGCCGGTTGGGCCGCCACCACCTTCAGGGGTCGCTCGAACAGGCCGTAGTCGTCTTCCCAGCTCTGGCCCGCCACGTTGGGATCGATCGATTGCAGGACCTGGGGTGAGCTGAACAGACGCAGGCTGGTGGGATCGATCAGGGCGGCTTCCCCCAGGAGCAATGCTTCCAGATCCTCGAAGCGGACCCGGTAGAGACCGGTCTCGGTGATCTCCAGGCGCAACCACCGGGGAGAACGTGCGAAGGTGTCCTCCTGCCCCGCCACCCGTTTGCCCGCGGCTCTCAGCTCGGCCACCGCCGCCCGGCGGAAGCTGCGAGCGGCCGCCGGATTGAGCAGACCGGCGGTCGCCAGATGCCGCGCCGGATCGCTCGATGGGTCCGGCGGTGGAGGAAGGTATTCCCCGCGCGCCGCTGGGTGATCGATTCGAAGCCGCAACTGGCGAAGCCGCCAGCTCCGATTCTCCCCGTCGCGATACTTCAGGTGGACCGTGATCACCCTCCGCCAGACCCCCCGCACCCGGATCGCCGGACCCAACTCCACCAGCTCCGCATCGACGGTGACCCGGGCAAGCCCCGGCTCCGCCGGTGCCAGTTCCTGCTGGCGGCCGCTCACCCTGAGCCGGGGCGGACGGGAAGAAGGAAGGGCGAGGGTCAGCACTTCGACCGGTGCCGGATCCAGCGTGTCGGCCCAGCGCAAGGAAACGATGGTGCGATCGGCACTTTGCTCGAGGACCTGGATCTCAGGGCGAGCGAAAGCCGAGGACGCACCCCCACCGAGGATCATCGCCGCGACGATCCCCACCAGGACATGGCGAGTCACACAATTGGCTTTCATTGCACTGCTCTTGGTTCTGGGGGGTCCGCGGCGGCGGAGAGGATCCTGCCGACGGCGCCAACCCGTCCCGGACGACCGAGATCAAGCCTCGTGCTGAGCCTCCAACGCAATGGATTCGCCAATGAGCATGACCGGAATTCCGTCCCGGACGGGGTACAGCCACGCGCCGTCCTCGGTGACCAGGGCTTCCTCGAGGGGCTCGGTCACGGGTTGGCCTTCCTGGTTGTGCACCTCTTTGGCCGCGATCCGCTGGTTGATCCTCTCGAGGATCGACAACGGCGCGACCCGAAGGGGCTGCCTGGTCTTCGGGCAAACCAGGATCTTCAACAGGTCATCGGCGATCAAAACGCTCCTCATTTCCACCCGGTCCCCTCCCCGGGGAGCCGCATGGACGAGACACACTGACACGCTGGCGAAACTTCGCCCGCGCGCGGGAGGTCGGGAACGAAAGGCCACAGAACAGGGCCCACAGCGTTCCCGGACGATGGTTGGCCCACCCAGGATACCCGAGACCGCCTGCTCCCGTCAAGCCGGGACCGGGGGACGGCATCCCCGACCATGGAGGGCGAGAAGAGCCGCAGACCCCAAAGAACCGTCCTAGGAAGGCTTTTCCTCCTCCCAGACCCCCATGTTGAGGAATTTGGCCAGCCGATTCTCGAGCAGGGCCTGCACCGAGATCCCGGAAAGTTCCGCGAGCGCGCTCTTCAGACGGTCCCGCAGCGTCCGGGCGGTCGCCTCGGGGTCGCGGTGGGCTCCGCCCAACGGTTCGGGCAGGACCTCGTCGACCACCCCCAGCTCATGCACCTGGCGGGCGGTCACGCACATGGCCTCGGCGGCCTGCGGAGCCTTGGCGCGATCCTTCCACAGGATGGCCGCGCAGCCTTCGGGACTGATCACCGAGTAGATGGAATTCTCCAGCATGTAGACGCGGTCCCCCACCGCCAGGGCCAAGGCTCCCCCGCTGCCCCCTTCCCCGGTGATGAAGACCACGATGGGTACCGGCAGGCGCGACATGACCTTCAGGTTGCGCGCGATGGCCTCGGCCTGTCCGCGCTCCTCCGCGCCGATCCCGGGAAACGCGCCGGGCGTGTCGATGAAGGTGACGACGGGGATGGAGAACTTGCCGGCCATTTCCATCAGGCGGAGCGCCTTGCGGTAGCCCTCCGGGTGGGGCATCCCGAAGTTGCGGTGGATGTTGCTCTTGGTGTCGCGTCCCTTCTGATGACCCAGGACCATCACCGGATCACCATCGAGATGCGCCATGCCGCCGACGATGCTCGCGTCGTCGCGGTAGGCCCGGTCACCATGGAGCTGGCGAAAGTCGTCGAAGATCATCCCGATGTAGTCGAGGGTGTAGGGGCGGCGGGGATGACGGGCCAACTGTACCCTCTGCCAGGGATCGAGCTTGGAGAAGATCTGCACTCCGAGCTTGTTCACCCGCTCGCGCAGTTGCTGGACTTCCCGGCTGACATCCAGGTCGGTGCCCTTCGCCGATTCCTGCAGGGCCTGGATACGTTCTTCCAGCTCGACGATCGGCTTCTCGAAATCGAGATGGATTCCCGCCTTCTTGGGATCGGACATGGGTGGACTCCTTCAAACACAAGATGCGGTCCGGCAGCGCTTTCTCCGCGCCCCAGCTAAGGACGATCGCCGTCGATTGTCAATGGGTGCCCCCGCCGAGGGTGCTCTCTCCACGCCCCGCTCGACCCCGTTTGCGGCTGGGAGGCAACAGCGCGCTCGGATTCAGGCACACCGGCTGGACCGATTCCTCTCCGAAGCGGGAAATCAAGCCGAGCAGCAACGAGGGCACCGGGGACACCCCCGCCCGGGTGGCGGTGACTTCGGCCTCGAATCCCTTCTCCCCCGCGACCGCCAGTCGCAGGGGAGTCTTGCCGGGGTGCATCCGGACCAGTTCCAGCAATTCGTCCGCGTCCTCACGGGAGAGCGCGGCCGGAATCCTCACCTTCAGCGAATGGATGAACACAGTGCAGGCCTGTGCGAGACTGTAGGCCTTCTCCAGGATCACTTTCGCCTCCTCGCCCTCCCGGACGCTCACCCTTCCCGCCACCAGGAGGATCTCCTCGCCGGAGGACAACAACGCGCGGTGTTCCTCGTAGGCATCGGGGAAACAGATCACCTCGCAGCCTCCGTTGAAATCCTCCAGTTGCAGGAAGGCCATGATCCGGCCGCTGGCCCGGGTGGTCACCGTCTTCAGGCCGTGGAGCACGCCGCAGATCATCACCGCCTGGTCGTCGCCCCGTTCGGCGACGGTGCGGCACTCCACCGGTTGTAGCCACCTCAGGATGCTCCGGTACTGGTTCATGGGATGCCCGGTGAGGTAGAGACCCAGCACCTCCTTCTCCTTCGCCAGCCGTTCCCCTTCGCTCCATTCCGCCACCTCGGGAAGGGGGGCCTCGCGGCTGCCTTCTTCTTCGCCCTGTTCGAACAGTCCACGCTGTCCCCGTTCCCGGTCGCGCTGTCGGCGGACCGCGTGTCGCAAGGCGGAATCGAGGGCGGCCAGTTTCTGTTCCCGGCGTCCCGGCATCGAATCCATGGCGCCGGCGAGGATCAAGCTCTCGATCACCCGTCGGTTCACCCGCCCCGCGTCGACCTTCTCGCAGAACTCGTAGAGGCCGCTGAATCCGCCGTCGAGCGAGCAGCGGACTTCGATGATGGCCTCGATCGCTCCCCGCCCGACGTTCTTCACCGCGCCCAGGCCGAAGCGGATACTGTTCCCCTGGGCCCTGAAGTCGGCGGTGCAGGTGTTCACGTCGGGGGGAAGGATGGCGATGCCCAGCTGTTTCGCCTCGTCCACCAGGGTCACGACCCGGTCGCTGTTGTTCATCTCGCTGGTGAGGGTGGCGGCCAGGAATGCGGCGGGGAAATGGGTCTTGAGCCAGGCGGTGCGCACCGACAGCACCGCGTAGCTGGCACTGTGGCTCTTGTTGAATCCGTAACCGGCGAAGTAGGCCATCAGGTCGAAGATCTTCTCCGCGACCGCGCGTTCCACCCCCCGCTTGACCGCGCCCTCGACAAAGAGCCTGGACATCTCCTCCATGACCTCGACCTTCTTCTTCCCCATCGCCTTGCGCAGGGTATCGGCCTGACCCATGGTGAAGCCCGCCAACTGGCCGGCGATCTGCATGACCTGTTCCTGGTACAGGATGACCCCGTAGGTCTCCTCCAAGATGGGCTTCAGCATGGGATGGAGGTACTCGATGCGTTTGCGGCCGTGCTTGCGATCGATGAAGTCATCCACCATGCCACTGCGCAGAGGGCCCGGCCGGTACAGTGCGTTCACCGCGGTGATGTCTTCGAAGGCGGTCGGCTTCAGCTTGCGCAGGACTTCACGCATGCCGCTCGATTCCAGTTGGAACACCCCCACGGTCTCGCCGCGCGAGAGCATCTCGTAGACCTCGGGGTCGTCCAGGGGGATCTCCGAGGCGCTCAGCTCGGCGTACCCGGGGTTCTCCTCGCGCACGAACTCCAGGGCCTTCTCGATGACGGTGAGAGTCCGCAGGCCGAGGAAATCCATCTTCAACAGGCCCATCGTCTCGAGCATCTTCATGTCCCACTGGGTGGTGATTTCGTCCTTGTTCGTCTTGTACAAGGGGACATGATCGGTGAGACGGCCCGGAGCGATGAGAACGCCGGCGGCATGGATCGAGGTGTGGCGGTACAGACCCTCCAGGGACAACGCGGTGTCGATGAGGTGATCGTAACGGGGATCCTCCGCCCGCACTTCACGCAGCTCCGGGGTGTCCTCCAGGGCTTTCTGCAGGGTGATGCCCAGCTGCTCGGGTACCATCTTGGCGATACGATCGACTTCGGAGAAACTCATTCCCATTGCGCGCCCGACGTCGCGGATGACCCCCCGCGCCAGCATGGCCCCGTAGGTGATGATCTGGCACACGCTGTCCTGACCATACTTGCGGTTGACGAACTCGATGATCTCTCCGCGGCGCTCGAAGCAGAAGTCGATGTCGATGTCGGGCATCGAGATGCGCTCCGGATTCAGGAAGCGCTCGAAGAGGAGGCCATGCGCCAGGGGGTCGACGTCGGTGATGCGCACGCAGTAGCACACCAGACTGCCGGCCGCGCTGCCGCGTCCCGGTCCCACGGGAATCCCCATTTCCTTGGCCGCCCGCACGAAGTCGCCGACGATGAGGAAGTACCCGGCGAAGCCGGTGGTCGCGATGACGGACAATTCGTAGTCGAGCCTCTCGCGGATCTCCTCGGTCAATTCACCGAAGCGTTCCTTCGCGCCTTCATATGACAGTTGACGGAGGTAGTCGTCGGGGGTGGAGAATCCCTCCGGAAGCTGGAACACCGGCAGAAGATGCCGGCCTATCTCCAGCTCCACCCGGCAACGTGCCCCGATCTCGGCCGCGTTGTCCAGGGCATCGGGAAACTCGACGAAGCTCTCGGCCATTTCCTCGGCCGACTTGAGATGGTATTGGTCTCCTTCGTAGCGCCAGCGCGTGGGGTCATCCACCGGGCGGTTGGTCTGGATCGCCATGAGCACGTCGTGCGCTGCGGCGTGCCCGGAATGCAGATAGTGCACGTTGTTGGTGGCCACCATCCGCGCTCCCGTTTCGGCGCAGAAGCGGGCGGCGAGCGCGCGGTGGCGCGCCTCCCGTTCCAGTCCGTGGTTCTGGATCTCGACGAAGAACCCGTCCGCTCCGAAGATCGAGCGGTACTCGTCCAGGGCGCGCCGCGCCCCCTCGAAATCCTCTTCGAGCAGGAGGGCGTTCACCTCTCCGTTCAGGCACGAGCCCAGCGCGATCAGGCCCTCGGCGTGATCGGCCAGCGCATCCTTGTCCAGGCGCGGCTTCTCGTAGAGTCCTTCGAGGTATCCGATGGAGGCCAGTTCGATGAGGTTGTGCCAGCCGGCGGAATTCTCCGCGAGAAGGATGAGATGCCTCAGCGGACCGGCCTTCTCCGGCAGGGATTCCCTCCGGTCCCGCACCACGTAGGCTTCCATTCCCAGGATGGGCCGGATACCTTCCTTCCGGCAGGCCAGGTAGAAGTCGATCGCGCCGAAGAGGTTTCCGTGGTCGGTGAGGGCCAGGGCTGGCATCTTCAGCTCGGCCGCCCGGCGGGCGAGGTCCTTCACCTTCGCCGCCCCGTCGAGCAGGCTGTAATCGCTGTGTACGTGGAGGTGAACGAATCCCTGCGCTGCGCCCATGACCCCTTGCCGCCGTCCCGATCGAGGTGATCTCCCGTTCGCGCGTCCTGTCGCGCCGGCCCGGGCCCACCCTATCCAACTCGAGGCCCCGGGGCAAGGGGTCGGCGTGGACCCGGACGGTGGAGGGTGGCAAACGTGGGAATCCCGGGCGATCACCCCCCCCGGCGGCGCCCGGGCCGATCAGGGCCCCAACCGCAGACGGATCCGCGCCTGGGACCGCCGCCCGAGACGGTCGACCGCCGAGACGGCGAAGAGATGCTCGCCCACCGGAACTTCGATCCAGAACTCGAAGGACAGTTCGTGCGATTCCGGGTCGTAGCGGGCGGGCCACAATCGCCCGTCGATCGTGGCCTCGATGGCGTCCTCCACCAGCCCCGACCCCGTATCCTCGATCGCCAGGCGGAGGGCGGGCCAGGGGGGCAGGGTCAAGCCGGTCGGTGCGGCGCGCCGGACGCTCTCCACGAGAGCCCCCTCCCGCACGATCCTTCCCTCCACCTCGAAGGGGCCGATGCGGGGCGGGGTCGCGTCCTGAAGCAGGGCCAGCCACCCCGGGCGGTCGACCCGGCCGAACCAGCACCCCGTCGAGTCCCTTGCCCCCAGGAAGGTCCACTCCCCGGTCTCGTCCCGCAGGAAGAGGCCGACGGAGTTCCCCTTCTCCGGAGGAAGACTTTCTTCCAGGCGGACCACCAGACCCCGCCGGAACACCGCCCCCGCACTGCGGATCCGACCGCACGATCGGACCCACCGCGTGTCAGCAGGGATCGGAAGGTCTTCATCCGCCGCTTCCCACCACACCATCCCTCCGGGAAAGAGCCCGTCCCCGGGATCCATCAGCTCGAGGTCCCCGGCATCCCGCTCCTCCCCGCCCGAATCGGGCGGCAGGGACCATCGCGCAGGAAGAGCCAGGGGATGTCCCTCCGGCCAGCTCGGACTCTCTCCGGCGTAGGGCACCGGCGGCCCAGCGGACCCGGGACGCCCGCCCCGGAGATGGACCACCGCCTCCGACCGGTTGCCCGCCGCGTCCCAGGCCGCCACCACCAGATCGCCCGTCTCGCCCTCCGGGAGCCGGAGATCACCGCCGGTTCCGGAGAAACGGCGTCCCGCCAGGGTGTTCCCCGGCCGGTGGTACAGGCGCAACCACGGGGGCTGCGCCGGATCGGATGCCTCGGCTCGTTCCAGGCGCATCTGGATGCTCTGGGAGAAGGCGAAGCGCCGGTTCTCCAGGCGGGCGATCTCGGTGCCCTTCCACCAGGCCGCGATCCCCAGCGGCGCGAGCCGGAACGCCCCCTGGTCGCTGCGGTCCTCCACCCGCACCATCACTCCGAGACGGCCCGAGGCGCGAAGCCGGGCCCCGGGCTCGACGTCCTCCGGGAAAGGCCGCCCCCCCACCTGCGCGGCGGAGGAAAGAGGAACCAGGCGCACGGCGGTGATCCGCGGCGCGAGGGTGTCGGGGACGGAGAACCCGTGCAGCAGGGGATTGAGAGGGCGCTCCTGCGCGTCC
Organism: uncultured bacterium; assembly: GCA_964601275.1. Taxonomy (GTDB): domain Bacteria; phylum Krumholzibacteriota; class Krumholzibacteriia; order JAJRXK01; family JAJRXK01; genus JAOZPE01. The sequence continues at coordinate 164,353 of CAZRMV010000006.1, forward strand.
CGGAGCTCCAGGTGGAGATGGGGCGCCCCCACCCCCGTCGCCCCGCTCAGCCCCAGGAGTTCGCCGCGCTGCACACCGATTCCGTCGCCCAGGTCCAGGTCCTGTCGATACCGGCCGCTCCGGCGCCAGGCCGCCTCCAGGGGCGCCCGGAGACGGTCGGCCAGGGCGGAGAGATGGGCGAACACGAGCTGCCGCCCGTCGAAGAGGGTGAGATAGACGGCCACGCCGTATCCGGTGGCGGCGCAACGGACCCGGGTGACCCTTCCGCCGGCGGGCGCGACGACCTGCAGACCCTCCCGGCCCCGGGTGCGCAGATCGATCCCGCTGTGGTAGCGGCCCCGGCGGAATTCCATGAAGGTGCCGGTCAACGAGGGAACCGCCTGGGGAAGCGGCCAGAGAAACGCTTCCGGCCCGAAAGGACGCTCCGCAGGGCGCATCTCTTCTGCGCCCGCCACCGCCCGCCCCGCTCCGAGGGCCCAAAGGACCAGGAGGTGGAGGAAGAGACGGAAACCGGCCCCGCGTCTGTCGACCTTGCCACCACCCCAGCCCGATGATAACCTTCTTGCCTTTGAATCCTCCCGCCGGACGCGGGAGGCGACCCTCCGTGGCGCGCGGGAAACAGTTCCCCGCGACGCGGGAACGACGACCCTCCATGGCGCGCGGGAGACCGTCCTGGCTTGGCGGCCCGCGCCGTTTCCTCTGAACGCTACGGCAGGCCTTCGGGCGGGAGAGTGGTTCCTCATGATGAAAATGATGCGAGACCGGGTGAGGCTGATCTACTGGGTGGTGATCATCACTTTCCTCGGTCTGACCTTCCTGGTCTGGGGAATCGGGCTGAACGGCAAACGAGGGCAACAACCACTCAGCCGCAAGAACGCGGTGGCGACGGTGAACGGTCAGGACATCACTTACGACGCCTACACCCAGCGCGTCAACGGGATCCTCGATCAGATGCGCCAGCAGCAGCCCGAGGGCGAGGATCTCAGCGAGAACCAGCGGATGCGGGCACGCCAGCAGGCCTTCGACGATCTCGTGCTGGAGACCCTCGAGCGGGAAGAAGCCCGCAAGCGGAACCTCGGGGTGAGCAACGAGGAAATCGTCGACATCCTGTCGAACAACCCGCCGGCCTTCCTCCTGCAACAGTTCGTCGATGAGAACGGCAAGGTCGATCGGGAAGCCTACGTCCGTGCGCTGAACAATCCCAACCTTCCCTGGGACCAGATCGAGAACTACATCCGCTCCACCGTTCCCCTCCAGAAGCTCGAGAACCTCATCACCGGCCAGGCCGTCGTGAGCGAGGAGGAACTGCGCAGGGCCTACGCCGAGCAGACGGTCAAGGCGGTCGCCGAGTACATCGCGGTCGAGCTGAGTTCGATCCAGTTGGAGGACACCGAGGTCAGCGACGAGGAGATTCGCAGCTTCTACGAGGAGCACCGGGACGAGTACAGCGTTCCGGAACAGGTCTCGGTCCGCCTGGTGACCATCAAGAAGGAAGCCAGTCCCTCCGACGAGGCGGAGATCGTCTCCATCCTCAACGACATCCGCAAGGACATCCTCAGCGGGCGCCTCACCTTCGAGGAAGCGGCCCAGACCTACAGCGAGGACAGCAGCAACGCCTCGCAGGGGGGCGAGCTCGGATTCATCGACCGCCAGCGCATGGTGGCCCCGTTCACCGACGCCGCCTTCTCCCTCAAGGTCGGCGACGTCTCCGAACCGGTGAAGACCCAGTTCGGCTTCCATCTCATCCAGGTGGTCGACGAGAAACTGGACGACAAGGGCAAGCGCACCGAGGTCCATGTCCGCCACATCCTCCTGCGTCGCAACGCCAGCGAATCGACCATCGAACTGCTCCGGGATGAGGCCAACCAGTTGCACGACCAGGCCGAGCGCGTCGGCCTGGAAGAGGCGGCCAAGAAACTCGAGCTCGAGGTGACCACGACCACCCCCTTCCAGAAGACCTTCAACATCCCCGGAGTGCCCAACAGCCTCCCGGGGACGCGCTACGCCTTCGATCACGAGGCGGGAAGCCTCTCCCCCGTCTTCGAGACCCAGGAGATGTTCTATCTCTTCGAGGTGGCCGAGAAGATTCCCGCCGGATATCGCGAGCTCGACGAGGTGAAGGCGGTCATCACCAGCCGCATCCAGAGGGAGCGCCGCGCGGACAAGGCGGCGGCAAGAATCGCCAAGGCCTGGGCGGAGATCCAGGGAGGAGCGAGCCTGGAGGCCGCGGCGAAGAAATTCGAGATGAAACACGCAGTGACCGACACCTTCACCCTGCGGGAGAACATCCCCGGCATCGGTTTCGCCACTGCGTTTGCGCGGGCGGCCCTGAGCCTCGAGCCCGGCGAGATGCTGCCGGAGGTGCGTACCCAGCGCGGGGTGTACATCGTCAAGCTGCTCTACAAGAGCCCCTTCGACGAGGAGGACTTCGCGGCCAAGCGAGCCTCGTTGAGCCAGTCGTTGCTCTTCAACCGGCGCCGCCAGATCCTCATCGAGTGGCAGAAGAAGCTGCAGGAGAACGCCGAGATCATCGACCGCCGGACGAATTTCCTGTAGCCACGGTCGACCGCCCGGCGCCGGCTTCAGGCGCCGCGGTCGACCCGGAAAGCCCGGCTTCCCTCCTCGAGGACGTCCTCTTCCTCGGTGTCCTTCTCCAGGGGGTAGTGGGGCCCGCTCACCAGCGCGTTGCGGGTCCAGACATGGCACTCGGTCCGTGGCGCCTCACGCACCGGACAGTCCTCCACTTCGCAGAAGGGACAGCATCGGGGCACGCAGGGATCGAGGTGCACGATGCACTCGCCCATTCCTTCGGATAGTTCGAGCAAGCTGTCCCGCAGCAGGTCCTGCTCCCGGTGTCCCTCCTCGATGGTCCAGTAGCGGGGAAGGGTGAGGTGGAAGTCGATGTGGAGCAGATCGCCGCTGCGCCAGGCCCGCAGGTGGTGGGGGTCGATCCATCCGGGCCGGCGCAGGCTCACCAGCTTCCGGGTGATCGCATCGAGCATCTCATCGTCTGCTTTGTCCATCAGCCGCTGGACCGCGCCGCGCATCAGCTTGTAGCCGACCATGAGAATATGCAGCGCGACCGCGATGGCGGCCAACGGATCCATCCACAGCCAACCGGTGATCTGCACCAGGAACAAACCCAGCAGAACGCCCGCGCTGGTCATGCTGTCGGTGATCAGGTGGAAGCCGTCCGCCACCAGCGCTTCACTCGAGTGTTCCCGGCCCTGGCGGATGAGATAGACCCCGGCCAACCCGTTGAGGATCCCGGTGACCAGGATGATGCCCAGGCCCAGGCCGAGCTGCTGAAGGGGTGGAGGATCCAACAGAAGGTGGCCCGAGTGCCAGAGGATGAAACCCGCGGCGACCACGATCAACGCGCCCTCGGCCCCGGCCGAGAAGTCCTCGGCCTTGCCGTGGCCGTAGGGGTGATCCTCATCGGGAGGCTTGGATCCCTGCACGATGGTGACATAGGCCATCACCGCCGCGACCACGTTGATCACCGTTTCCATTGCGTCGGCGAAGATCGCCGTCGAAGAAGTCATCCGCCACGCGAGCAGTTTCGCCGAGAGCAGGACCACGCTCAGGGCGATGGAGAAGATCGCCACCTTGCGGCGTCGGCCGATCCGCTCGAGATGGTTCAGTGGTGGGTTCATCCCATCGGCCTTTCCGGACGGCGGTCCCGGGCCTGTCGGCGCTGGAGTCTTCGGCCCCGATGTTCCAGCTCGGCGATCCAATGCTTCCTGCTTCCGCCATCCGTCGGGGAGGCATCGCGGTCAAGGATCTGCCGGGAGATCTCCACGCTGCGCAGAGCGGCGGAAATGTCGCGGCGACGATGCTCGAGGATCTTCGCCAACTCCACCCGGGCCCAGATCCAGCGGGGCCAGCGCCGCACCGCGCGGCGCAGCTCTTCTTCGGCCCTTGGCCACTGCCCGCTGCGTTTGTCGAGGATCACGAGTTCCCGCACCGCCTTGCGCGCGGTCACCCCGCGTCCGTTCCGGGCTGCGCTCGCAAGTCTTCGGCGGGCCGCCGCGGGGCGTTGGCGGGCCACCAGGAGGCGACCCAGCGAGAGCAGGGAGACCGGGGGCAGCTCGAACGGGTCCGCACCGTCGCGGTAGACCTGGGACAGGAAGCCGGTCAGGGCCAGGAGATTCTGCACATCCTCGCGGTTGTGCCGGAGCACCCGCAGGAGCCCGGCACGGTCGCCTTCGCCGAGCCACCGGCGATAGGCCGCGGGAACCTCGCTTCCGCCCAGATCGTCCTTCCGCGAAATGCCCAGCCAGTGCCGCTCCAGCCGCTGCAATCGGCAGTCCTGGAGCCACCGGGTGGCGATCCGGCGGGCTGGATGCACCAGGTCGAGATGGGGACGGGTCAACACCTCGGGCTTGAGACCGCACAGCACCGCCCGCGACCTCAATCGCGGCAGGTCGAAGGAGGCTCCGTTGAATGTCACCAAGGCGTCCGCGCGCTCCAGCTCCTTCCAGAGCTCGGTGAGCATGCGTTCTTCGGCGGCCGGCTCGGGCAGGAGGAACTGGATGAACCGCGCCCTCTTCGGGCTCCAGCGGAAGACGCCGACGAGAAAGACCAGGGTCCCGGCACCCGACTGCAGCCCGGTGGTTTCGGTATCCAGGATCAACCAATGCTCTCCGGCGGGAGCGGCTCCTCCCTGGAGCCGGTGCCACACCTCCTGGTCGACCCAGGCGGAGGGGGACCCCGGCCGGGACGCGGGGTCCAGCTCGGTTTCGATCCGCAGGTACGCCGCCGCTCCGCTTCCTCGCGGCTCCGCCCCGGGCGGGAGCGACTCCAAAAGGCGCGCCATGCGTTCTTCCGCGGTGAGCCGGGGCCGACCCTCCGGCCGGACCGATGTTCTTCGGTCACGGTCGAAACGCGCGAGGCGGCGGCGAAGATCCGCGGGAACCATGGCCATCAGGCTCCGTCGTGGGCCGCCTGGGCCTTTTGGCTTCGCGCCCGCTCGATCAGGCGGCGCGCGGAGGCTTTCGCCCGGCTTCCCGAAGAGAGACCACTGCCTACGCACGAGGGGCAACCACCCGGGCATGGGCATTCATCGATCCGCTGGGCGCAGGCTTCCAGCAAGAGATCATGCAACGCATGGAGTTTGCGGGCGAACCCGACTCCTCCCGGGTAGACATCGTAGAGGAACAAGGTGGGCGCGTCGGTGAACGGCGAACGGATCATCGCGACACTGCGCAGGTCTGCCGGATCGGCCATGATGTAGAGGGGAGCCACCTTGCCCAGAAGATGGGCCAGTCCCTTGAGCGCCTCCCCCAGGTCGAGACCTTCCGCCTTCAGCTCTCCATCCAGGGTCTCGGGCAGGCGCCACCAGTAGCTGGTGGTGTGGTGCTCGAGTTCGGGAAGGTGGATCCGGCCCGCCCCGACGTTCTCATGGGTGCCCAGCTTGATCTTCTTGAACATCGTGGCCTTGGTGATCAGGCCGATCTCGCCGTGGGAGATCTCTCCCAGGGTCGTTGGCGCGCTCTCGATTGCGTCGAGGGCGTGGATTTCCGTCTTCAACTGGGCATCGGTGTAGTAGTCGACATCCACCCGGTGCACGAAGGCTTCCTTGCGCGACCAATCGAGCTGGTCGACAAAGTACTGCTGCCCGCCGTGGATGTAGATGGCGTCGTCGTGCAGCAGCAACTGGGCGCTGAAGAGGTCGGTTTCGCCGATCACCCTCCGCCCATCGGTGGTGTCGATGATCACCACATTCTCGACCGCCGCGCTCCGCAGGCTCACGTCCTCGGCCGGGTAGGTGTCGGCGATCCAATGCCACTTGCCTCCGCTGAGGTTGAGCACCCCGTGTTCGCCGAGGTACTCGAGCATCTCCGAGGTCCCGCTGAGATCCCCGAAGCGCTCGTCCTTCGAAAAAGGCAATTCGAAGGCGGCGCACTTCAGGTGGCTGAGGAGGATGGCCAGGTTGTCCGGGTCGATGATGGCCTGTTCCGGGCTCGAGGAGAGAAAGAACTCCGGATGTTCGATGATGTATTGATCGAGAGGGTTGGAGGACGCAACCACGATCGCGACGCTGACCCCCTTCCTTCGGCCGGCCCGACCCGCTTGCTGCCAGGTGGAAGCCACCGTCCCCGCATAGCCGGCCATGATGCACACGTCCAGTTGCCCGATGTCCACGCCCAGTTCGAGCGCGTTGGTCGAAGCCACCGCGAGCACCCTCCCCTCCCGCAGTCCGGCTTCGATCTCCCGCCGTTCACCGGGCAGGTACCCGCCGCGGTACCCCCGGGCGAGCGTGGCGGACTTGTGCAGGGCCCGCAGGGTCTGCTTGAGATAGGTGAGCAGCAGCTCGACCCGGAGTCGGCTGCGTCCGAAGAGGATCACCTGCACCCCGGCGGCGAGGAACGGGCGGGCCAGACGCACCGCTTCCTTGATCACGCTACGGCGGATTCCCAGCTCGGCATTCACCACCGGCGGGTTGTAGAAGACCAGGTGCTTCTCGCCCCGCGGAGCGCCGTTCTCATCGACCAGGACGACCTCATCTTCCAGCAGGCGCCGGGTGTGCTCCACCGGGTTGGCCACGGTCGCGCTGGAGCACAGGAAGACCGGATCGCTCCCGTAGAACCGGCAGATGCGCCGCAGACGACGGATCACGTTGGCGAGGTGGCTGCCGAACACTCCCCGGTACTGGTGCACCTCGTCGATCACGACATAGTGCAGGTTCTCGAAGAGTTGGATCCAGCCGGTGTGATGGGGAAGGATGCCCTGGTGCAGCATGTCGGGGTTGGTCACCACGATATGCCCGCTGCTCCGCACCGTCCGCCGCGCCTGTGCAGGGGTGTCTCCGTCGAAGGTGTAGGTCTTGATATCGACATCCATGGACTGGATGAGTCCATGGAGCTCCTGCATCTGGTCCTGGCTGAGCGCCTTGGTGGGAAAGAGATAGAGCGCCCTCGCCTGGGGATCCTCCAGGCACTGTTGCAGGACCGGAAGGTTGTAGCAGAGGGTCTTGCCGCTCGCGGTGGGAGTCACCACCACCGTGTTCCGCCCCGCCCGGGCGTGCTCGTAGGCAAGAGCCTGGTGGGTGTAGAGCCGCGGAATCCCCCGCTCGACCAGCGCCTTCTCCAATCGGGGATCGATGTCCCCGGGGAAGAACGCAGTCTCGGCGGGTTGCGGGGGAAGAGTGTGCCAGAGGGTGACGTTCCGTCGGAAACCTTCGTCCTCGCGCAGGCGCGCCAGCAACTGCTCCAGGTTCACGGCGTCCCTTCCCTCCAAGAAGACCCAAGAAGCCGCAGCTTCTAGTCCTTGTCGTCGTGCGGCTTCTTCTCTTTTCCCTCGTCGAGTCGTCGGCCCTCTTCCTTGATCGTGTTCTCGACGTCCCGCGTCGCTTCCTTGAACTTGCGGATCGACTTGCCCATGGCTTCGGCGACCTCGGGAAGCTTGGATGGACCGAAGATGAGGAGAACCACGGCGAGGATCACCAGGCCTTCCTGCCATCCGAAAGTGGGAATGAGAGCGAGCGGCAGTTGAAGATCGTACATGATCCCTCCCGGCAATCCGCTAGCGGTACCAGCGGAGAAGTTGAGCCACGAGAAATACCCCGAGGACGCTCAACAGATTGACGTGGACATGGAAGCCCAGTTCGATATCGAAGACGATCAGATTGATGGACGCCGGCCCGAACCCGAAACTGAGGTACTGGACGAAGAGCTGGTGCGCGGTCGAGCCCTCAGGCAGAAACAAGCCGACCGCCTGACTCAGTACGCTTCCCACGATGATCCCCAGCAGGAAGATCAAGCTCACCATCCCAAGTCGCCGCCGTGCCAAACCGTCCACCTGCCTTTCGTAGCCGCTTCGGTCGTGTGCGCACCATAACACGCCCACGCCCGGGAACAAAGCCCCAGACCCCCCGCGCCCGCTCGGGATCGACCGGAATCACCCCGTTCCCCTCGCTTCCGCCTCAGCTCTTCATCCACCGGATCCCCACCGGTGGGAAAGATAGCGCTCGTGGTCGCGGCCCAGGATGAGAATCGCATCCACCGGAGAATCCGCCCGCCGTTCCAGGATCACCGTCACCCCTCCCAGGCGACGGGCCAGGCGACGGGTCAGCCAGGGCCGGCCTCCCCGGTCGATGAGGACGGTGCGATCGTAGTCATGTCGGTCGGCATCCGCCACCTCGACCACGTCCTGGCCGAGATCCCTCAAACGTTGCGCGGTGGCCGCGGCCAAACCCTCCGTCCCACAGCCGTTGAGGACTTCGATCTTCAGTCGGGGGAGCGGAGCCGTACCGCCCCGGGGCCAGAGCGCCCACGCCGCCGAGAGGGCGAAAACCAGGAGCACGCCGGCGAGGATCCAGGCCGTCCGGCGCATTCTCCTACCCTCCCAGGTGCGGAAGAAGGCGCCGGTAGCTCTCCTCCAGGGTCTCGGGAAGAATGCGGGTGTCGCCGACCACCGAGACGAAATTGGCGTCCCCTTCCCAGCGCGGGAGGAGGTGCCAGTGCAGATGACCATCCACTCCGGCGCCGGCGGCCCGGCCCAGATTCAGTCCCACGTTGAGCCCGTGCGGATGGTAGACCTCGCGCAGGGCCTTCTCGCATCGGGCGAGCAGACCCGGCTGGGCCGCGGCCTCCTCCTTGCTCAGATCGCAGAGGCTCCCGAGATGACGCCCCAGTACGAGCATCATGTGCCCGGTGGTGTACGGATACTTGTTCAACACCACATACCAGCCGTCCTCGCGAAGGAGGATATGGGCTCGCTCGTCCTCTTCCTTCTCCAGTTGGCAGAAGATGCATCCGCCCGGATCGTTCAAGGAGGTCACATAGGAACGCCGCCACGGCGTGTACAACCTATCCACGAGACACCTCCTCCCAGTCGCTGCGGGCCCGCTCCAGGTCCTTGAGGGTGTTGATGCCCTGGACCTCCCGTTCGTCCTCGCAGATGACACCTTCCACCCGGTGGCCTTCCTCGACCAGCTTCTTGATCACGTCGGTGAGATAGAACTCACCTTGCGCATTGTCCCGGTCCAGACCGCGCAGGATCGGCCAGAGCAGGGAGTTGTCGAAACAATAGGTCCCGGTGTTGTACTCGCGGATGGTCTTCTGCCGGGCGGTGGCGTCCTTCTCCTCGACGATTCCCCTTACCCCACCGTCCGGTCCGCGCAGGATCCGTCCGTAACCCGCCGGATCTTCGGTCACCGCGCTGAGAACCACCGCCCCGGCCGAGGACTGCCGGGCCTTGTCCAGCAAAGCACGCAGGGTCGTCGCCCGCAAAAGAGGCACGTCGCCGCTGAGGATCAGGGTCCACCCCTTCTTCCCCTCCAGAAGGGGTCGCGCCTGTTCCACCGCGTGACCGGTGCCCAGTTGTTCTTTCTGGAGCACCGTCTCCACCGGGAACGATCGGCACACCTGACGCACCGCTTCGGCCTGGTGACCGACCACCACCGTCGCATGATCCACCCCGAGCTCTTCGAGGGTCGACAAGACGTGCGCCAGCAATGGCTTCCCCGCGATCTCGTGCAGGACCTTGGCCTTCTCGCTCTTCATCCGGGTTCCCTTGCCCGCGGCCATGATCACCGCGAACACGCCACGATCATCCACTCTCCGACTCTCCTTTCAGCGCGACCCGGACCGCTTCCGGCGTGGAGTCGTCCCGCAGAGGCGCCTCCTCGACCTTCTGCCCATCCACCTGCAGGCAGAGGTTGTCGATGAGCCGGGCAACACCCACCTTCGCCGCGACCGCCAGCAAGATCCTTCCCTCCGCCCGATCGATACGGGCCAGATCCTCCACGCGACGCAGTGACGCGTAATCGGGACGACATCCCGCGCGTTCGAAGACCTCGAACATCGCCTTCTCCACCACCGCCACGTCGCGTTCGCCCATGGCGAGACGGTCGCGCCCCGCCTGGAGGGCGCGATACAGGCAGGTGGCCCGGCGACGCTGGTCGGGGTCGAGGTAGCGATTGCGCGAGCTCATGGCGAGCCCGTCCTCTTCCCGGATGGTCGGCCCGAACACCAGGTGCACGGGAAACCGCAGATCCTGTACCATGCGATGCACCACCAGGCACTGCTGGGCGTCCTTCTGCCCGAAGACCGCCACCTCCGGCCGGATCCACTCGAAGAGCTTGGCCAGGATGGTGGCCACTCCCCTCAGGTGCCCGGGCCGGAACTCCCCTTCGAGCGGTTCGCCCACCCCCATCACCTCGACGAAGGTGCTGTCCCGGGGCGGATACATCGTGGCTGCCGCCGGGGCGAAGACCGCCTCGACCCCCTCGATGGCGGAGAGCAGCTGGAGGTCGCGCTCGAGATTCCGGGGGTACGAACGGTAGTCCTCGTTGGGGCCGAACTGGGTGGGATTCACGAAGATGCTCACCAGCACCGGCCCCAGGCTCGCGCCGATCTCCACCAGGCTGAGATGCCCCTCATGCAGATCGCCCATCGTGGGCACAAAGACCAGGGGTCGGCCGCTCCGGCCCAGCTCGGCCAGACCGTTCTCGAGTTCCTCGGCGGTCTTGAGCACCCGGGGGGTCGACAAGGTCAGCGCCTCCCCGCCTTGCCCGCGCCCTTGGCCGTGGTGGAGTAGCTGTGCTGGAGCGTGGGGAAGCTTCCCCCCCGCACTTCCTGGACGAACCGTCCCAGCGCCTGCGGAATCGTCTCTCCCAGCTTGGCGTAGTGTTTCACGAAGCGCGGGACGAACTCCTCGTCGAAGCCGAGCAGATCGTGGAGCACCAGCACCTGGCCGTCGCAATCCGGTCCCGCCCCGATCCCGATGGTGGGAATGTGGAGATGGGCGGTGATCTCCTTCGACAACTCGTGGGGGATGCATTCCAGGACCAGGGCGGACGCCCCGGCGGATTCGAGCCGGCGCGCATCCTCCAGGATGCGTCGTCCCGCCGCCTCCTGCCGGCCTTGCACCCGGTAGCCCCCGAAACGATGGACCGACTGGGGAGTCAGACCCAGGTGACCCCAGACGGGCAGGTCCTCCCGCGCCACCGCTTCCACCGCGGCCAGGCGGGTTCCGGCTCCTTCGATCTTGACCGCCTCCGCACCCGCTTCCTGCATGAGCCGGATCGAGGCGTCGAGGGTCGGGGCCACTCCCCGCTGCACCACCCCGAAGGGCAGGTCGGCCACGACCATCGCCTCGACCTGGGCCCGGGTGACGCAGGAAGTGTGATAGATCATGTGCTCGAGGGTCACCGGAATGGTGCTGCTGTGACCCTGGATGACATTGCCGAGGCTGTCCCCGACGAGGATGGCGTCGACCCCCGCGCGGTCGACCAGCCGGGCCATGGAATAGTCGTACGCGGTGACGACGACGATCTTGCGGCCGGCCTCCTTGTGTGAAAGGAGATCGAGACGCGTCGTTTTCGTCATCATTCCTCCTTCCACGAGGGCACGTAGTACTGCGTGCCGGTGAACGGTTGCAGGATCCGCTGGAGCAGATCCTCGTAGTGCTGCCGATTCTTGACGAAGTCGAGCTCGTTGGTGTTCACCACGAGCAGGGGAGTGTCCTCGTAGTGGAAGAAGAAATAGTTGTACGCCTCATTGAGGGTCTGGATATAGCCCTCATCCATGTCCCGTTCGTAGCTGCGCCCTCTCCAGCGGATCCGTTCCATGAGGACTTCCGTGCTGGCCTGGAGGTAGACCACCAGGTCGGGCGGGCGGATGCGCTCTTCGAGGATCGAGGCCAGGCGTTCGTACAGCCGCAGTTCATCGTCCGCCAGGTTGATGTTAGCAAAGATCCGATCCTTGGCAAAGAGATAGTCCGCAACCAGAGTACCTGAGAACAGCTCCAGTTGGATCAATTCCATCTGCTGCTGGTAGCGGCTGAGCAGGAAGAAGTTCTGGGTCACGAAGGCATAGGCGGCCCGGTCCTCGTAGAAGCGCGGCAAGAAGGGGTTCTCCTCGACCACCTCCAGGGTGAGCCGGGCGTCGAGCGACTGGGCGAGCAAACGGCAGAGACTGGTCTTGCCCGCGCCGATGACCCCTTCGACCACGATGTAACCCCAGGGGTTCTCTTCCACCGGATTCACCGCTTGATCTCCTCCCACCACCCTGCGCTCGCCACCGACCGCAGACGCTGGGCGCGGACCTCCCGCGCCTGCGCGAGAGAGAGCACGGTGGCTGCCGCGCCGGGAACCACGAGCTGCGGATCGAGATCGCAGAGAGGCTGCAGGACGAAACGGCGCTCGGCGAGCCGTGGGTGGGGAATCTGCAGATCGGGCTCATCGACCCGCTGATCCTCCAGCAGGAGCACATCGATGTCCAGGGGCCTGGGCTCCATGTGGCTGTCCTGGCGCCGGCCGGCGGCGCGCTCGAGGTCCTTTCCCCGGCGAAGCAGTTCCCGCGGGCTCAGACCGGTCTCCAGGGCGAGACACGCGTTCAGATACCCCGGTTGCCTGCCGGGGCCGAGGTATTCGCTCTCGTAGAGGTCGCTCACCGCCACCACCCGGCATCCGGGCAGGGCGTCGAGCGCCCGGACCGCCTGGGCCAGCTGCTCGCGCCGGGCTCCTTGATTGCTGCCCAAGGCCAGATAGGCCAGAACCATGGTCCTCCTTCCCTGCGGCAAGACCTCGCCGTCGGTCTCCCTCGGACCCGCGGCCCGCCTACCCTAGCAACCCGTATCGAGTTTTCCAAGCCACAGTCGACGGCCCGAGGCGCCGTCCGCGTCCGCCGACCGGTCCCGGAACGAGAACGGGGAACCCGCAGGCTCCCCGTTCCCCGATCCTCGGACCATGGACCGAGATCAGCCTCCGTTCTTCTCCTTGCGCGCCTTCTGGATGGCGATGAGCTGGCGCTGGCGTTCGATCTGCTGGGCCGCCCGATCGCCCCACTGGGGATCCTCGACGATCTTGTCGAACATGTCGATGGCCTTGCGGTACTCACCCTGCTTCTCCAGGACCTGTCCCATCAGGTAGTAGATTCCCGGCTTCTTGGAATCGTCCTCGGGCCAGTTGGCGATGGCTTCGCCGGCGATCCGGGCCGCGTCGGAGACCCGTCCGGCGTCCAGGTAGAGGAAGCCCAGGCTCGACGCCACGCCATGTCGGTTGGAATCGAGTTCCAGCGCCTTCTCGTAGGCGGAAATGGCCTTCTCGGTCTTCCCCAGCTTGCTGTAGCAGTAGCCGAGGTTCTGCCAGGCCGGCGCGCTCCTGGGCTTTCCCTCCAGGTAATCCTCGAAGGCGGCGGCCGCCTGCTGGTACCGGCCCGCCTTCATGTGTTGCAGACCGAGGTCGAAGGCTCCGGTGGTCACGATGCCCGCGTCGGCGGCCTTCTTGTACCACTGCTGGGCCGAGGCGGCGTCTCCCTTCCTCTTGTAGAGATCGCCGATCTTCTTGCTGTATTCGTGCTCGTTGGGATTCATCTGGTAGAGCAGCTTCTCGTACTTGATCGCCTCGTCGTACCTCTTGGTGACCTCGTAGACGTAGACGAGCCGCTTCATGGGCTCCGGATTGTCCGGTTCCTTCTCGTGGTACTTCAGATAGATCGGTTCGGCTTTTGCGACCTGCTTCGCTTTGAGCAGGGCGAATCCGTAACCGTTGAGCACCCGGGTCTCGGTGGAATCGATGTCCCCGTGGTACTTGCCTTCGATCAGGGATTCGTACTCGCTGACCGCTTCGTCGTATTTCCTGGTACGGAGATAGGCCTGGGCGAGAAGCTCCTTGCTGGGCCAGTGCTCCGGACAGGCTTGCTGGGCCTTCTTCAGGCTGCGGATCGCCGTGTTCCATTTTCCCTGTTGCACGAAGGCGTAGGCGGTGTCATAGGCCTGACGCGCGGCGGCGGCGGCGCTGGGTTCACATTCCCCCAGAGCGGGCGACGCGCCGATCGCCAGAAGCAGACCGGCGATGATCCATCGATTCAGCACACCGAATGTCGAGCGGTTCACCTTGATCCAACCTCCAGGAGTTCGCGGGATACGCAAGGAGGAATCGTCCCTCTCCCGCGGGGATGAAGCCGAGGCAGGATAAGAGACGCCCCGAACTCCTGTCAATCACGCCCGGAGGAGTCCCTTTCCTTTTTCAATGCTCTCGAACCGGACGAGGTTCCCTTCCCGCGGTTCAGAAGAGCGTCGCCTGAGCCAGATGGGCCCGCCGGATCCACGACAAGCGGTAGTTGCGGACCTGGCCATCGTCGCCCCGGCCCAGGAGATAGGTGCTGCCGGGGCGTCTCAGATAGCCCTGGGGGACGATATCCCGGGCCTCCTCGCGCCGTCCCTCGGGACGGATCACGATGGTCACCTTCGTGCCCTGGACCAGGGCGACGTCGATCGCCTCGAGATGGGCGGGCAACCACGCCCGCGTCTTGCCCGGCCAGCCGAAGGTCAAGGCGCATCCGGTGGCGGTGATGAGATCCCCGATGGTCTTTCCCGCCAGTTCCCCCCCGACCAGATGAAGGAAGACCCGGCTGAGGGTCTGCGCATCGGCCAGCGCCCGATGGTAGGTGGACGCCTGCAGGCCCAGGGCGCGCGAGATGGTCTCCAGCTTGTGATTGGGAAGGTCCGCCCGCAGGCTGCGGGAGATCTCCACCGTATCCAGGACCGGAGGGGTCGGCAAGACCACCTGGCACCGGGCCGCTTCGTGCACCAGGAATCCCAGATCGAACTCGGCATTGTGGGCCAAGAGGACCGCGCCTTCGCCGAACTCGAGGAAACGGGGCAGGATCTCCCCGATTCCCGGCTTGCCCGCCACCATGGTGTCATCGATCCCGTGGACCCGCGACGCCGCAGAAGGAATCGGTCGACCCGGATCGATCAGTTCGTCGAAGACCGCTTCCTCCGTTCCGTCCAGACGAAAACGGACCGCCGAGAGTTCCACCACCCGTTCGGCGGCGGCGGAGAGGCCGGTGGTCTCGGTGTCGAAGGCGACGAAGGTCAGTTCGTGGAGGGGATCCTCGAAGCGGATCTGAGGCACGTCCGGCTCCTTTCGAGCGATGCGGGGCAAACAGTCGGGAAGCGGTGGCCGAACGAAGTGGCCCGAGTATAGGGACGCTTGCCCGCCGCGACAACCTCCGGCTGCAGTCCCTAGTCGTCTTCGTCCAATCGCGCGGGATAGAGCGCGTAGACCCTCTCGCCCGCCAGGTGGGGAGCCCCGCCCGGCAGTCCGGCGGCAAGCGCCGTCTCCGCCTGGTCGATGCGCGGCGGTCCCACCAGTTCGCCCAACAGGACCACCTGCACCCTCTCATGTTCCCAGAGCCGGGCGACGATCTCGAACATGCCATCCATGTCCCGGTAGGATCCCAGGCCGGCCAGGAACGGCAGGACCGGGACCCCCGGGGGAGTCATCGGCAAGAGACCCTTCTCCCCCAGAAGGTCCTCCAGGAGATCGCGACTTTGCACCCTCGGCACGGGGTCGTCCCCGGGGAGAACGCGTTCCGCCCCGGCGCCCGGTCTTCTTCGTCCCACCTCCTGCAAGCCGGCGACGAGAAGGACGAGGTGGAGCGGCCGGGGCCACCTCGAGGACCCATCCGCTGCCTTCCCTTCGGAAGACCCCGGGGCGGCAAGGGAGGACGGCGCGACCTCGACCAGGACCACGTCCGGTTCCAGGAGATCGCGCAGGCGCTCGACGGACGCCGGTGCCAGACCTCCCCAGGCTCCCTTCGCATCGGGTCGGGCGGCCACGAACAGCGAGGCGCGGCGCAGGAAGCGGGCCTTCAGTTCCTCCGGAGGAGCATCGACGCTCGCGGCGTCCACTCCCTCGGGAGCCGGGTGATCGGTGGTCTGGGTCCACAGGACACTCAGTCCCTCCCCCCGGTAGTGGCGGTGGAGTCGATGCAGCAACGCGGTCTTTCCCCCGCGGCCCGTCACTGCGACGACCGGTCGCCCGTCCACCGGGAGCAAGAGGGTCCACGGGCTCAGGAAACGGAGTTCCTCGTCATGGCCTGGGGGCTGCATCATTCCTCTTCCTTCGGGTGGACTTGGGCACCGCTTGACCGTCGGCGCCGACCGTGGCCGGGGAGCGGACGCCCTCATGTCCCGTTGTCGCCGCGGCTCAACCCGCGATCCTCTCCAGCAGTTCGGACAGTTCGCGACCGCGCGCGGCGGCGTCGAAACGTTCGCGAACGCGCTGCCGGGCGGCCTCTCCCATCCGGTCGGCCCGGCGGGGATCCTCCCACAGCTGTCGCAAGGCGCCCCTCAACGCTCGCACATCGCCGGGGGAGACCAGAAGCCCGGTCACGCCTTCTTCCTGCACCGACACCACTCCCCCCGAGGCGCGGGCCGCAATCACCGGACGTCCCCGGACCATGGCCTCCAGCTGCACCAGGCCGAAGGTCTCGCTGGCCGCGGTGCTGGGCAACACCAGGGCGTGGCATCCGCGGTACAGGGAATCGAGAACCGCGGGCGCGACCTCTCCCAGGAATCGGACCCGCTGCGACAGCCCGAGACGATGGGTCAGCTCCTCCCACCGGCTCCGCAGGGGGCCATCCCCCACCACCACCAGTGGCATGGTCTCCTCTGCCAGGGCGCGGAGCAGGATATCCAGGCCCTTGTAATACACCATGCGTCCCACGAAGAGATAGTACCGGGGCCATGGAAGAGAGGTCATCGCATCCCGGTCCGGTGGTGCGGGACCCGGGTCGGCGGTTTCGATCCCGAAGGGAATCACCCGGCACCGCTCGCGGTGGGGTCGCAGGCTCCGGCTCTGGTCCACCAGTTCCCGGCTCGCCACGACGATGGCCTCCGCCCTCTCCAGGACCTTCTGGCGCAGCGGTTCCAGGACGCGGCCCAGCCACCGTTGACGGACGATGTCGCTGTGGTAACTCACCACCAGGGGCACCCGGGGATCCCCCAGCAAAAGCCATGCGGCCGCCATGGCCGGGTTGGGAAGATGCAGATGGACCAGGTCGGGAAGAAAGCGCCTCCGCTGCTGCCGGATCGCCCATGGGAGCGCCGGGTTCAGGGGCAGGCTGCGCCACTGCCCCCAGCGTCCGAGGCGGAAGACCTCGACCCCGGCGATCCGCTCTCTCCGCGCGGACCATCCGGTGGCCGACACGAGCACGCGGACCTGGTGCCCGCGGCGGACCAGCTCCCGGCAGATCCCGCCGAGTACGGTCTCCATCCCGCCGCGCCGGGGAGGATAGTACTTGCCCAGTTCAAGGATCCGCATGCCGCCCTTCCTGGAAACCCCCACCGCCCCGGCGGAGGGTCGTGCCACGCCCTTCCGGCCGGATGCCGGCCCGGGCGATCCGGGGGATCGTACCGCGTCGGCGACGGCCCGCCACGGAAATCCCGTTCCGGGCCCCGCGGAGTCCTTCCGGCTGCCCGCCAGGATCGCGGCCGGCCCGCCCCAGGATGGGGAGAAACGGCCCGGAGGGCAACGATGGTTGAGTCGCGGTCTTCCAGGCCTTAGAGTGGAAGCCAACCCAGGAGGGTCCCATGTCATCGAAGCCGCCGGATCGGACCGATTACGAGAGTCATCCCCTGAGCCGTTCCGAGTACATCACGGCGATCGTCCACCTCTACCGGGGAGAGCTCTACCGGGCCAATACCTGGCGCATCCGGCTGGACACCACCACGAACTGGGCCATCCTGACCACGGCCGGGCTCTTGAGCTACTCCTTCGGGTCGACCGCCCACTCGCATTGGATCCTCTTGGTGGGGGTCCTCCTCGTCAGCGCCCTCCTGGCCTACGAAGCCCGCCGTTTCCGTTTCTTCGACGTCTGGCGGGCCCGGGTCCGCAAGATCGAGGAGAACTTCTACGGGCCCATCCTCCGCCGGGATCCGGTGAGCCCAGACCGGGAATGGGGCCTGCGGGTGGCGGAGGATCTTCTCAATCCGCAGTTCAAGATCTCCTTCCTCGCCGCCTTGAGGGCCCGATTCCTGAGGAATTACTGGGTGATGTACCTGGTCCTGCTCTTGGCCTGGATCCTCAAGGTCCTCCTCCACCCGGTCGAGGCACACTCCTGGGCGGACCTGAGGGCCAATCTGGCCGCCGGCCCGATCCCGTGGTGGATCCCGGTAATCTTTTCTCTGCTATTGCTTGGGGCGATTCTCGCGCTATTCTTCCTTGCTCCAAGAGCTCCGCGCTCGGAAGATGCCTACTGGGCCTCCGATCGCGAGAATGAAGACCTGTCCCTTCTCGATGTCTGAGGATCGATGAGTCCAGAACCACAACCCGGAACGACGCCCCCCCAGGTGGGACACGCCGACGTGTTCCAGAAGGCCCATTCCTACACGCGCGCCCGCGAGACCCGGGCCTCGGGCTACTACCCCTATTTCATCCCCATCGAGGGCAGCGAGGGCACCGAAGTCGTCATCGACGGGCACCCGGTGGTCATGCTGGGCTCCAACAACTACCTCGGCCTCACCCACGATCCCCGCGTCCTGGAGGCAGGCGAGAGCGCCTCTCGCACCTACGGCGCCGGATGCACGGGAAGCCGCTTCCTCAACGGGACCCTCGATCTCCATTTGCAACTGGAGGCCGAACTCGCCGAATTCGTGGGCAAGGAGGCGGCCCTGGTCTTCTCCACCGGGTATCAGACCAACCTGGGATCGATCTCCGCCCTGGTCGGCCGCAACGACGTCGCCCTGCTCGACAAGCTCGATCACGCGTGCATCGTCGACGGAGCCCAGATGTCCATGGGACAGGTCGCCCGCTTCCGGCACAATGACATGGACGATCTGGCCTCCCAGCTCGCCAAGATCGATCCGGACAAAGGCGTTCTTGTGGCGGTCGACGGGGTGTTCTCGATGGAAGGAGACCTCACTCCCTTGCCGAAGGTGCTCGAGCTGGCGCACGCGGCGGGCGCCCGGGTCCTCGTGGACGAAGCGCACTCGGTGGGGGTGATGGGTTCGGGCGGCGCCGGGGTGGCGCAGCACTTCGGCTTGAGCGATGAAACCGATCTCATCATGGGCACCTTCTCCAAGTCCTTCGCCTCGATCGGCGGTTTCATGGCCGCGGACAGTGTCATCATCGACTACCTGCGTCACAACGCCCGCACCATGATCTTCTCCGCGGCCATGCCCCCCTACGCGGTGGCAACCGTGTTGAAGAGTCTGGAGATCATCCGCACCGAACCCGAGCGCCGCGAGCGACTGTGGGAGATCCAGCATTTCATGCAGAGGGAGTTGAAGGCGATGGGTTGGGACATCGGATCGACGGAGACGCCGATCATCCCCATCGTCGTGGGAGACAGCCTGGACGCGTTCAAGCTGTGGCGGGGCCTGCTCGACGGTGGGGTATTCACCAACCCGGTGGTTTCCCCGGCGGTTCCGGAAGGCCGGGCGATGCTGCGGACCTCGTACATCGCGACCCACACCGACGAACAGCTCCAGAGAGCCCTGGACACCTTCTCGAAGGTCGGAAGGAAGCTGGGACTGATCTGAGTCGACCGATGCCGGGACCACATCCAGAAGCTGCGGCGGTTCTGGGTCGATCCATGCCGGGAGCGCATCCATGAGTCTGGAAATCCGGCCCGCCCTGGGAAAACGGGACCTCAAACGATTCGCCGAGTTCCCCTGGCGGATCTACCACGACGATCCTTCCTGGGTGCCTCCGCTGAAGAGCGACGTCATCAATCTCTTGACGCCCGGACGACATCCCTTCCACGAACACGCGGAAGTCCAGCCTTTCCTCGCCTGGCGCGATGGAACGGTGGTCGGGCGCGTGGTGGCAACCATCAACCACGCCCACAACGAGTTCCACGAGGACGAAGTGGGGTTCTTCGGATTCCACGACGCCCTGCGGGAGGACGAGGAAGCCGCCGCCGAGCTCTTCAACACCGCTTTCGCCTGGCTCAAGGAGCGAGGGCGGAGTCACGCAATGGGGCCGTTTGAACTCTCCACCAACGAGATGTGCGGACTTCTCGTCGAAGGAGAGCCCGGACCTCCGGTGGTCATGATGCCCTACAACCCCACCTGGTACGCTCGGCGCTACGAGGCGGCGGGCTTGGTCAAGGCGAAGGACCTGCTGGCCTTCATCGTCTACGAGAACGACAAGTTGAAGCGCCTGTCATCGCTCGCCGATCAACTGAAGAGACGCAACAAGGTGCGGGTCCGCCCCCTGGACATGAAGCACTTCGACCAGGAGGTCGAGAGGGTCCTCTCGCTCTACAACGTCTGCTGGGAGAGGAACTGGGGCTTCGTTCCGATGACTGCGGCGGAGGTGCGGCATTTCGCCAAGGAGGTGCGCTACGCCATCGACGCCAACCTGACCCTGATCCTCGAGCGGGAGGACAGCCACGAGCCGGTCGGGTTCATCCTGGCCCTCCCCGATCTCAACCGAGCGCTCCGGCACGCCAACGGGAGCCTCTTCCCCTTCGGCCTCCTCAAGATCCTCTGGCACAAGCGGTATATCGACGGAGTGCGGGTGGTCACCCTGGGACTGGTCCCCGAGATGCGGGGCAAAGGACTCGACGGCGTCCTGATCCAACAGGTGGTCGAGACCGGGCTGAAGAAGGGATACCACTGGGCGGAATGCTCGTGGGTACTCGAGGACAACATGCCCATGATCACCCCCCTGCAGAAGTTCGAGGCGAAACCCTACCGTCGTTATCGTATCTACCAGAAAGCCCTTTGAGGTCATCTCCGTGCTGGCTCTGGTCACCGGCGCCAACGGTTTCGTGGGAAGCCACCTGGTGGACCGCTTGCTCGCCGAGGGCCACCGGGTACGCGCCCTGGTGCGCTCGACCTCCGACCTCAGGTACCTTCCCGTCGACCGCATCGAGCTGCATACCGGAGAACTCTCCCGCGGGGAGATCCCGGACGGCGCGCTCGACGGGATCCAGCTTCTCTTCCATACCGCGGCGGTGTTGAAGGCGCCCGGCTGGGAGGCCTTCCGCCGGATCAACGTGGACGCTGCCGTCCAGCTCCACTCCCGCCTGGCCGCAAGGGGGGCTCCGGGAGCGCGTTTCGTGTTCATCTCGAGCCAGGCCGCGGCTGGCCCCAGCGGGGAAGGTGAAACCCTCCGCGAATCGGACGAGCCCCATCCCCAGACCCTCTACGGTCGCTCCAAGCTGGAAGCCGAACGGGCCCTGCAAGGGGCCCTCGGCCCCGGGTTGACCATCATCCGGCCGCCGGCGGTCTACGGCCCGCGGGATGCCGCCACCCTGCCGATCTTCCGCCTGGCCGCCGCGGGATGGGCCTTCTGCATGGGGTCGCCCGAGCGGCGGATCTCGATGGTCCACGTCGAGGACCTCTGTCGTGGCATCGTCCAGGCGGCGATCCATCCCCGCGGGACGGGAACCTTCTTCCTGACCGACGGACACCCCCATCCCTGGAGGGAGATCGCCACAGCTCTCGCCCACGCCGCCGGCCGCCGGGTCCGGATCGTCACCCTTCCCGACGCGACGATCCACCTGGCCGGGATGATGAACGAATGGGCCCATCGGGCGGTGGGCCGCACCGCCATGTTCAACCGGGAGAAGGCCCGCGACTTCACCGCCCGGGGATGGGCCTGCAGCAGTGCCGCGGCCGAGGCGGCCTTCGGATTCCGGCCCGGCATCGAACTCGTGGACGGGATGAAGGAAACCATGGACTGGTACCGGAGGGAGGGATGGTTGTGAGCGAAAGCGGGATGGAAACCGCCGGTACGAACCCGCGCAACCCCGGCCGCAACGGGCATGGCGCCGACCGGACAAGCGGCGGACGAACCATGGGTGACTTCGGCCGCGGGATGCGGCCGGCGGAGGGAATCGTCGCGATCTACCTGCTCTGGACCGTGTCCACCCTGTTGATCTTCCATGAAGGGGTAGCCGATTGGTCCACCCTCGCCCAGGTCAACTTCCTTCTGGCCGGGGGGCTGGTCCTCGCCGGACGCTTCCCCCGCGTCGACCAGCCTTGGCTCGCTCTCGCCCGGCGTCTGCTTCCTCTGGTCTTCATCCCCATCCTCTATTCGGAAGTGAAATACCTCAATGACATGTTCTTTCCCCAGACCTATTTCGATGACGTGGTGATCGTCTGGGAAAAGATTCTCTTCAGTGGCAAGGTGCTTCCCTTGGTCCTGTACCGATGGTGGCCCTGGAGATGGCTGTCCGAGTATATCCACCTCGCCTATCTGGCCTACTACCTGGTCATCCCGACTCCCTTCGTGGCCCTTGCCCTGACCCGGCAATGGAAGCGGCTCGAGCAGTACCTTACCGCGTTGATGCTGGTCTTCGTGGTGTGCCAGCTTCTGTTCATCGCGTTCCCCGTGGCCGGTCCCTTCCATCACTATCCCGAACTCGATCCCTATTCCATGGGTCGCATCTTCCCGCCGATCGTGCATCGCATCCTGCACGGGGGGTCTTCGATCGGCACCGCATTTCCCAGCTCGCACTGCGCGGTGGCGGCCACCTGCTGGATCGTGGTCCTGTTGTGGGAGAAGCGGGCGGCCTGGTTCCTCGGCTTCATCGTCCCCGCCTTGACCCTGGGAACGATCTACGGCGGATTCCACTATGGCGTCGATGCGCTGGCGGGGTGGTTGCTCGCGGTGGTCATGCTTCCGCTGTCCTTCGCCCTCCACCGGCGGTGGGAGCGCCGGCGCTGGTGGGGCGCGGACGAGCCGGTGGAGACGCCGCCTCCGTCCTGAGGGGCTCCCGGGAGCCGGGCGCCGCTCAACTCGCCGGCGGCAAGCGAGGCAAGCCGAGGCTGAAGCCCAACCAGACCACGGTGATCACCACCAGCAGGCCGCCGATCCAGCTGGGCTCTCCCAGCATCGCGCCTCCCAGCATCCCTCCGGTGAACGATCCCAGGAACTGGGAGGTGTGGAAGATTCCCGCCGCAGTCCCGCGTTGGCGCCGTTGGACCAACCGGGTCAGGAGCGCGGGCATCGCGGGCTCGGCCAGGGCGATTCCCGAGACCATGCAGACGATCACCGCAACGCACCAGTTCAAGCCTCGGGGAGCGTACAGAAGCAGGACCGCCGAGGCGACGAGCATCAGGCTTCCCGCGATGATGAATTCCTTCAACCTGGACCAGCGATCGGCGACGACGACCGAACCGGCCATCAGCAGGACGCCTCCCAGGACGATGGGAGCGTAGATCCTTCCGTGCTCCTCGACGGGCAGGAAGCGACTGAGATAGGTGGGACCCACCACGAAGGCGGCGGTCACCATGAGATGGAGCACGAAGATTCCCGCATCCAGACGCAGCAGCGCGATGTGGTGCAGGAGCGCGTGGCTTTCCCCCCGGGTCCACTCCAACTCCTCATCATGGTGTCCGGCCTCGACACTGGGAATCACCAGGATCACGTAGAGAACCCCCACCAGCGAGAGAAACGCCATGAGCCAGAACAACGCCGGTGCTCCCAGACGATGATAGATCGCCGGACCGAACACCATGCCCATCGAGAAGGCCAGGCCCACCGCGACCCCGATGGTTCCCATGGCCCGCGCGCGGTATCGAGGTCCGCTGAGGTCGGCCATCAATGCAACCAACGCGGACGCCACCGCGCCCGAACCCTGCAGGAATCGACCGATGATGAGCCAGAGGATGGAGTGGGCCTGCGCGGCCACGACACTCCCCAGGGCAAACAGAAGGAGGCCGGTGGCGATGGCGCGCCGCCGGCCGTAACGATCGCTCCAGATGCCGAAGGGAATCTGGAAGAGAGCCTGGGAGAACCCGTAGATCCCCAGGCTCATCCCCACCAGCAGGGCGGTGCTCCCGCGCAGCGTATCCGCATACAGGCTCAACACCGGCAGGACCAGGTACATTCCCAACAGCCGGAGACCATAGAGGGACGCCAGGCCGAGGATCACCCGGATATGACTGGAACCGTCGGCCGCGTTCCGCGGCGGAGCCGAGGGGTTTGGGTCCGGTACGGGCAAACCTAGGCTTCCTGCGCTTCCTTCACTGCTTCGATCAAGGCGGGAACGATCTCGTGGAGATCACCCACCAGGCCGTAGGTGGCTTCCTGGAAGATCGGCGCGTTGGGGTCGCGGTTGATCGCCACGATGCACTGCGAACCCCTCATTCCGACCAGGTGCTGGATCGCGCCGGAGATCCCGAGCGCGATGTAGAGCTTCGGGGCCACCACTTGGCCCGAGGAGCCGATCTGGCGGAAGGGCTCCACCCAACCGCTGTCGCACGGCGGACGCGAGGCGCCCACCGCGCCCCCGATCGCCTCGGCCAGATCGAAGACGATCTTGAACTTCTCCTCGTCCCCCACTCCGCGTCCACCTGCCACGATGATCTCCGCTTCGGTGAGATCCACCTCGCCGGTCTCGCCCGGCTGGATCGAGAGGATCTTCCGCGGGGGAATCTCCCCCGCCTTGGGCGTCCTCTTCTCCACCACTCCGCCACCCGGGGGATCGGTGGGCGGAAACGCCCCCTGTTGAAGGCTCACCAGCGCCGGGCCGCTCCCGCTGATCACGCATCGAGCGTCCAACTTTCCATTCATCACCTTGCGGATGAAGACGAGGCGGTCGCCATCGGTCTCGACGGCGGTGCAATCGGGAACCAGCGGAGCATCCATCGCCGCGGCCAGGCGGGGGAAGAAATCGATGGCCTGGTAGGAGTTCCCGGTGAACACGAGTTCCGCTCCGGACTCGCCGATGAAGTCCTTGATGGTCGCGACGTAGACCTCGGGAGTGTACTGCTCGACCTCGGCGCCCTCGAAATAGACGACGCCGCCGGGAGCCCATTGGGCCAGTTCCTCAGCGAGGGAATCGACTCCCTGCCCCAGCAGCACCGCGGACACCGAGGCCGGATCCCCGGCAAACTGGAGCGCTGCGCTCAAGGCTTCCTTGGTGATTCCCTTCAGTTGACCGTCACGATGTTCGGCGACGACCACGATCTTCCTGGTCATTTCATATCCTCCCTACAGCACCTTGGCCTGCGTCTTCAACTTCTCCACCAGGGTGTGGGCCATGGTGGCGGGATCTCCTTCGATCATCTCGGCCTGGCTGGTGCGCTCGGGCACCGCCAGCCCTTCGATGGTCACCTTCGGGGAGACATCGTCCTCGGCCAGGCCCAGATCTTCCAGGGACAGCTTGGTCTGCGGCTTCGCCGCCGCTCCCATGATTCCCTTCAGGGAAGCGTAGCGGACGTCATGGATTCCGCTCTGGACTCCCAGGACCACCGGCAACCCCACCTCGACCGTCTCGATGAGATTGTTGTCGAGTTCGTGGGAAACCTTCAATGCGTTCTCTCCTTGCGGCTCGACCCCGAGCACGATCTGCACGTGGCGGGCGCCGAGCTGCTCGGCCAGGGCGGGGGCGACCGCGTTGTATCCGAGATCGTCGGATTGAACGCCGCAGAACACCGTCTCGAACTGCTCATCCGCCACCGCGCGGGCAATGACCTTGGCGATGGTGACCGCATCCGCTCGGGTCAATGCCGCGGTCTCCACGTGGATCGCCCGGTCGCAGCCCATGGCCAGGGCTTCCTTGATCCCCTTGGAAGCCTTCTCGTCCCCCACCGACAGCACCGCGACCTCTCCTCCGATCGCTTCCTTCAGGCGCAGCGCGCCCTCGACGGCATACCGGTCGCACTCGCTGATGGCCCAGGAGATGCCCTCCTCGACAATCCAGGACCCGTCTTGGCCGATGCGGATCCGGGAGTCCTTCTCCGGCACCTGCTTGATACAACACAGGATCTTCATCCCCGAACTCCTTGAGAACATGAGAGTTATGCATGTGGTTCCCACATGCCCCGAGCCCGCCGCGGGCCCGGGGTCTTCCCCTTCCAAGCCGCCACCTGAACGGCGTCCCGGGCTCGAGCCGCTCGTGGCGAAGGGCAAGCCTAGCACCTTCGGTGGCCGCTTTCAGCTGCTTTTGCTAGAAGTAGATCTTGCGAGCGCGGATTCCAAGAAGCTTCTCCCGGCAAGGTCCGGGAAAGGTCGGGCGCCACCCCCCAGTGACGGTCGCCGTGTCTGTGCGGGCCGTCTTGCGGCCGCCTCCGAGTCGTTCCCCTCCACCGTCACGAGGCAGAATGGTCTACGAACAGTTCAAGCAGCAACTCCCCGATCTGGATCCCGAGGAAACCGCGGAGTGGATCGAAGCGCTCGACTCGGTGGCCAAGGTGTCGGGCAAGCTTCGGGCGCAGTTCCTCCTCTACAAGTTGCTCAAGCGCGCCCGGATGCTGCACCTGGGACTTCCCCAGACGGTGAGCACGCGCTACATCAACACCATCAGCCCCGAACAGGAGCCGCCGTTCCCCGGCGACGAGGAGATGGAGCGCCGCATCCGACGTCTCATCCGTTGGAACGCCGCGGCGATGGTCACCCGCGCCAACAACCGGTTTCCCGGGCTTGGGGGTCACCTGTCCACCTACGCTTCGGCGGCCAGTCTCTACGAGGTCGGATTCAATCACTTCTTCCGGGGCAAGGACGGAGACCAGCTCGGCGATTTCATCTTCTACCAGGGTCACGCCGCCCCGGGTCTCTACGCCCGGGCCTTCCTGGAGGGACGACTCAACGAGGAACAGCTCGATCATTTCCGACGCGAGTGCAGTGGAAAGGGACTTTCCTCCTATCCCCACCCGCGCTTGATGCCCGGATTCTGGGAGTTTCCCACCGTGTCGATGGGGCTGGGGCCGCTCAACGCGATCTACCAGGCGCGGTTTCTGCGCTACGTGCACAACCGGGGCCTGGTGGAGACCTCCGGCAGCCGGGTGTGGGCTTTCCTGGGCGATGGAGAGACGGATGAGCCCGAAGCCCTGGGCGCGTTGTCGCTGGCCTCCCGTGAGGGCCTGGACAACCTCATCTTCGTGGTGAATTGCAACCTCCAGCGGCTCGACGGGCCGGTCCGTGGCAATGGGAAGATCATCCAGGAGCTCGAAGCCCGGTTCCGGGGAGCTGGCTGGAACGTCATCAAGGTGATCTGGGGACGCGAGTGGGACCCCCTGCTGCGCAACGATGTCGACGGCGTCCTGGTCCAGAAGATGATGGAAACCCCCGACGGCGATTGGCAACGGTACCCGACGATGACCGGGGCACAGATCCGGGCCGAGTTCTTCGGGAGCGATCCCCGGCTGCTCAAACTGGTCGAACATCTCAGTGACGACGAGATCAAGCATCTGCGGCGGGGAGGGCACGACTACCGGAAGATCTACGCCGCTTACCAGCTCGCCACCGAGCAGCAGGGAATGCCCACCTGCATCCTGGCCCATACCGTGAAGGGCTGGACCCTGGGTGAGGGTTTCGAGTCGCGCAACATGACCCACCAGATGAAGAAACTGAACACCGCCGAGCTGAAGGCCTTTCGGGACCGATTGGAACTGCCGATCCCCGACGAGCAACTGGAGGACGCGCCGCTCTACCATCCGGGCAAGGACAGTCCGGAGATCCAGTACATGCTCGAGCGCCGCCGCCAGCTCGGAGGGTGCCTGCCCACCCGAAAGGTCGTTCCGGTGGAGATCTCCCTGCCCGGGGACGATCTCTACGCGGATTTCACCCAGGCCACGGCCGAAGGAATGGAGGTCTCCACCACCATGGCCTTCGTCCGCTTGCTCCGGGCCCTGATGAAGGACAAGAAGATGGGCCGCTTCGTGGTTCCCATCATTCCCGACGAAGCGCGGACCTTCGGCATGGAGAGTCTCTTCCGCGAGTTCAAGATCTATTCGGCGGTGGGACAGAACTACATCCCGGTCGACGCCGACGTGCTGTTGCGCTACGCCGAGGCGCAGGATGGACAACTCCTGGAGGAGGGAATCAACGAGGCGGGTAGCCTCGCCTCGTTCACCGCGGCGGGCACCGCCTACGCGAGCCTGAGGCAGCCCATGATCCCCTTCTACATCTTCTACAGCATGTTCGGTTTCCAGAGGGTGGCCGATTCCATCTGGGCCTTCGCCGACGCGCGGGGCCGGGGGTTCCTGCTGGGTGCCACCGCGGGCCGGACGACCCTCAACGGGGAGGGGCTTCAACACCAGGACGGTCACAGCCACCTGGTGGCTTCCACCGTCCCCAGCTGCCGGGCCTACGATCCCTGCTGGCACTACGAAACGGCGGTGATCGTCCGAGAGGGTCTCCGCCGCATGATGGACGAGGGAGAAGACATCTTCTACTACATCACCCTCTACAACGAGAACTACCCCATGCCCCCCATGCCAGAGGGAAGCCGCGAAGGCATCCTGCGCGGCGCCTACCGGGTGCGGGAAGGTGCGGCGGGACAACCTCGCCGGGTGCGCCTGGCCGGGAGCGGGCCGATCCTGCGCGAAGCGCTGGCGGCGGCCGAGGAACTCGAGCGGGAGCATCAGGTGGCGGCAGAGGTCTACAGCGTCACCTCGTGGACCGAACTCCGGCGCGAGGCACTGCAGCGCGAAGATGACCCGTGGGTGGTCCAGGTCTTCGGAAGCGACGACAGCCCCATCGTGGCCGCCACCGACTACGTCAAGGCCGTTCCCGACCTCGTCTCCCGGTGGATCGACGCGCCGATGACCGTGCTGGGAACCGACGGTTTCGGTCGCAGCGATACCCGGTCGGGCCTGCGGCGTTTCTTCCGGGTCGACCGGGAGGCGATCGTCGAGGCCGCACTCGATCAGCTCGGCTGACCAGCGCCTGTCCCTATCCCCCGGCGGGTGCGCGCTCCGGGATCCGTGCTTCCCGTCGTTGCCATGCCTCGGCGATCGACCGCATCCTTCGGCCCAGCATCAAGAACGGCCGGGCCGGTGGAAAGAGGATCCGGTCGCGGCCCAGATCGAGCACCCCGGTGCGTCCCTTCCCGTCGGGATTGTAGCCGAAGGCCAGACCGTAGCGCTCTCCCTCGTGGGAGAAGTACGCCATCCCGGTGATCTCGATATCGTCGAGTCGTCCGCCCAGGATCCAGTCCACCACCCCGTCGATATCGATCTGGACCCGGCCCTCCCGCAGGGCGAAGAGCTCGAGGTCCTCGGCGACGAAACGGTGTGATCCTTCGGAGTCATCCCACTGGATCACCTGATTGCCCATGGGCCATTCGTCCAGGACCACTTTCGAGCTGGTTCGCAAGCGGCCGGGGTGATAACCGAGAATGGCGTACGGAACCGGCACCGCCTGGTCGCTGAGGAAGCGCACGGTGATGACCGGATGCCCGAGGCGTCGATCCGGGTCGCGGCGGATCCACAGGAAGTATTGCCAGGGGATCCGGCGGTCTCCCCGGTCTTCGACTTCCCGCCGGAGGCGAAGCTGCGAGACCCGGCCATGGAGATCTTCATCGACGAGGGTCGCAAGGAGAGACAGGACGGGATTGAGGATTCCCGGCGCCGCCTCGAGCCGACCGACTTCCCGCCGGGCCCCCTCCACTTCCTTCCAGAGTTGCACCCCGGGCTCCGCAAGGGGGCGGGTGGACGCGGTCTTCCCGCCATCTGGGCCCGCCGATACCCCTTGCATCGACGGCGCGCGGTCGCCCGTCGGTGCCGGAGCGTTGAGCAGCCCCAGGATCATGAGGAGCGAAGGAAGGCCCAGGCCCGCGAACACCGCGGTGCTCTACTGGGCCGCGCCGGTGGGCAGTGCATCCAGCAGTTCCTTGTTGGTCGGACACTTGGCCATGAGCTTGAGCAAACCATCCATGGCCCGATCGGGCGGCATGTCGCTGAGTACCCGGCGCATCCGGCGGATGTGTTCCAGGTACTCCGGGGGATGCAGCTTTTCTTCCTTGCGGGTTCCCGACTTGGCGATGTCGATGGCGGGAAAGATACGCTTCTCGAAAAGCTGCCGGGAGAGAACGATCTCGCTGTTTCCCGTGCCCTTGAACTCCTGGAAGATGACATCGTCCATCCTCGAACCGGTCTCGATCAGGGCGGTTCCCAGGATGGTGAGGCTACCGCCGTCCTCCAGGTTCCGGGCGGCTCCGAACAGACGCCTCGGAATCTGCATGGCGTTGGCGTCGAGCCCCCCGGTGAGGGTCCGGCCCGAATCGCCCTTCGCGGTATTGTAGGCTCGCGCCAGACGAGTGATCGAGTCGAGCATGAGGACGACGTCCTCCCCGGCGAGCACCGGCTGGAGAACCTTCTGGATGGCTTCCTCGACCACCTGGACATGTTCATCGGCGATGCGGTCACTGGAAGAAGCGATCACCTCGGCATGGGTCGAGCGCTTGAAGTGGGTGACCTCCTCGGGCCTTTCGTCGACCAGGAGCGCGAAGACCTTCACCTCGGGATGGTTGACTTCCAGGGACTTGCAGATCTCCTGGAGCAAGGTGGTCTTGCCCGCCTTGGGCGGCGCGACGATGAGACAACGCTGTCCCTTGCCGATCGGGGCGATCAGGTCGATCACCCGGGGAGTGAAGGCGCCGTCCTCGCGCTCCAGTCGGTACCGCTCGTGGGGATCGATGCTGGTTCCCCGCTGCAGTTCGCCGAAGATGCGCCGCAGCTGCTCCTCCCGGTTGCGGTTGCGCTGGGCGCGCCCATTGCGCCGCGCCCCATTGCGATAGCGTCCCGCTCCGCCGTTCTTTGGTTTCGGTTTTCCGCCCGCTCGGTGGTGCCGCGGCCTGAACGCCTTCATGCTCTTCCGGCGCTCCTCCACGTTGTTGCCCTTCTTCCGGGATTCACGCTTGGGCTCCTGCCCGTTCCCGCTCCCGGAACCGTTGTTCGAGCTGGCGCTGCGCGCAGGCTTCCGGCGCCGACGCCGGCCCGCCTCGTTCTTTTCATTGTTCATACATCAAGGTGCATTCCAGCACAGAATTCGTGGTAGATGAAGATCCCCAGCGCGCGCATGGGGCCATCCCGAAAAGGAGGGTCAAGGGACTGGACTTTGGCGCGGGGTGAGCCGGGCCGCCGTGGGCGGGCCGGAACAGATACCGATACTATACTCTTACTCCAGGACGCCAACAAGTGCAAAGGAACGTGCCTCGAAGAATGTGCACGCCAGGCGGAAGGCGTCCGGGCAGCGACGATCCAGGGAAGGTCCGGCGCCGAGGCGGAAGCGGCGGATGCGCTTTCGGGGAATCGGGCGGCCGCGGCCGAGACCCCCCGAACTGGTTGTGATATCGTCACTTGAAGCGGGGGCAACGGGAAGGCGTCCCACCCCGAGGGTCCGCCGTGCGCTCCACGCCGGCAACGCAAGGTCCATCCCGTACCCTGCACATTCTTCGAGGCACCATGAAAGTGTTTCCCCCGAAGCGGGCTCGGTGCTACTTTACGCCGGATTTCCACCACCCCCACCATCACCCCGACCCTCTTCTTTCGAAGGAAGCGGCCTCACCCAGTGAATACCAGCGACTCCCCTTCCCGGCCGGGTTTCATCGGATCGTTCCGGATTCTCTTCAGGGCCTCTCGGGGCTTCTGGCTGGTGAATTCCGTCAATTTCGGCGACGGAATCGCCTACTTCGGCATGTTGGGGCTGATGACCCTCTTCATGCAACGCAACGTGGGCTTCTCCACCGAGGCGGCCACCAAGAGCATTTCCCTGTTCTCCGCCCTGGTCACCTTGACGATGGCTCTCGGTGGCGGGTGGCTCTCCGACCGCCTGGGGGTCCGCCGGGCCCTGAGTCTATCGATGGCGGTGGTGTTGATCGGCCGGATCGTGCTGGTCGAAAGCCCCATGCTGGGAACCGAAGCTCTGGTGCATTTCGGGGCGTGGATGGCGCTGATCATCATGTCGATCGGCGAAGGGGTCCTGCAACCGGCATTGTACGCCGGGGTCAAGGAATACACCGACGAGCGAACCGCCACCCTGGGCTACGCCTTCCTCTATTCGATCATGAACCTGGGGATCGTCGCGGGAGAACTGCTGTCTCCCTTCATTCGCCAGCAATGGGCCGCCCGGATCGAACACCTCGACGTGAAGGAAGTCCCGACCGCCGGCATCAGCGGCTCCTTCTGGTTCTTCATCGGCATCACCGCCATCGTCCTTCTGATCAACATCTTCTTCTTCACCCGGAAAGTGGAGAAACGGGACCGGGTCGTCCGGGAAGATGAGCAGAACGACACCTCGGACCAGCACCTCAACTTCGCGGAGAAGATCGCCAATCTCCCGATCATGGATCTTCGTTTCATCTACTTCATCTTCATCCTGCTGCCGGTCCGGACCCTCTTCGCCCACCAGTTCCTGACCATGCCCGACTATGTCACGCGGGCGTTCCCCCCCGAGGTCGGTCGCTACTGGGAATGGGTCTACGCGATCAACCCCACCGTCATCGTCATCGGAGTCCCGGTCATCGCCGCCCTTACCCAACATCGCAAGGTCGTGGACATGATGATCGCGGGAACCCTGGTGAGCGCGCTCTCATGTTTCATCCTGGTGCCCAACACCAGCGTCTTCCTGCTCATCACCTACATGGTGATCTGGAGCCTGGGTGAGGCGATGTGGTCCTCCCGTTTCCTGGAGTACATCGCCGATATCGCGCCGTCGAACCGGGTGGGAATCTACATGGGCATCGCGGGGATTCCCTGGTTCCTGGCCAAGGCCGTCACCGGTCTCTATGCCGGTTCCATGCTGGACCGCTTCATTCCCCTGCATGGGCCCCAGGATCCCGGAACCCTGTGGCTGATCTACGGGATCAGCGCCCTGGCGAGTCCCCTGGGACTGATCGTGGCCCGCGCCTGGCTCTTGCGTGGCGTCCACAACGAGGGAGTCGGGACGCGCCCCGCCGACTAGATCCCGGACGGAGAACGGGCCGGGGAAAAGGGCCGCCATGGTGTCCAGACCTTCACTCTATGACCAAGGGACCTGGAGACGGGCCCGCCGTGACCTGATCCAGCGGGATCCGGTGTTCGCGAATGCGATCCGCCGCCTCCATGTGGCGGCTCCACACCGCCCCCGCTCGAGCCGTTTCGCCCTGCTCGCCCATGCCATCCTCTCCCAACAGATCTCGGGCAAGGCGGCGGCCACGATCCGCCGGAGATTGAAGGAGCGACTGGAAGGCCGATGGACACCGACCGCCCTCCTGGAACTGGGCGACGAGGACTTCACCCTCTGCGGAGTCAGCCGGCAGAAACGGGACTATCTGAGGGACCTCGCCACCCGGGAATCCGATGGATCACTGAAACTGAGGAGCCTGCATCTCCGCGACGATGAGGAGGTCATCGAGATCCTGACCCGGATCAAGGGAGTCGGACGCTGGACCGCCGAGATGTTCCTCATCTTCGTGCTCGGCCGGACCGATGTCCTGGCGGTGGACGATCTGGGGCTGCAGAACGCGGTAAGGAATCTCCACGGGCTCGCCGAGCGACCCGGACCCGAGCAGTTCCGGCGGATCGCCGAGGTCTGGAAACCCTGGCGGAGCATCGCGAGCTGGTACCTGTGGGCCACCTTGGGAGGACCCGAGGTGGGTGGCTGACTCCCGGGCTTTTCCAAAGCCCGCCCCGGTGATAGCCTCTTCGAATCTTCCCCATGCAGATCCTGGAGGAAACGCCGGTGTCACCCGTCACCCTGTCACTGTTGATCTTCCTGGCCCTTCCCGTGTCCCGCAGCGCGGCATCGCCCCCGCCGGAGGATCCGCTCGCCCCCTACCGCGATCCGGCAGCGGCCATCCTCGGTGAGGCCCTCTTGTCGCCGGAGCCCTATGCGACGCTCGAGGAACTCTGTGATCGCTTCGGAAACCGTCTCAGCGGGAGCGAGACCCTCGAGAACGCCATCGAGTGGGCCAAGGGGGAAATGGAAGCTCAGGGACTGGAAAACGTCCACCTGGAAGAGGTCACGGTTCCCCACTGGGTGCGCGGTGAGGAACGCGCCTGGATCACCACCGCCACCACGCGACATGAGCTGTCGATCCTGGGTCTGGGAATGAGCGTGGGCACGCCGGTGGAAGGAATCGAGGCGGAGGTCGTGGTCGTCTCTTCCTTCGATGAGCTGCACGAGCTCGGTGAGGAAGCGGTACGGGGTCGCATCGTCCTGTACGACGTCCCGTTCACCAGTTACGGAAAGACGGTCCGGTATCGCGTCCAGGGAGCCAGCAAGGCCGCGGCCCTGGGAGCGGTCGCCGCGCTGGTCCGATCGGTGGGACCGATCTCCTACGATACCCCGCACACGGGGACCATGCACTACGATGAGGATCTTCCCCGCATTCCCGCCGCCGCGGTGACCATCGAGAATGCCACCCTGATGCACCGCCTCCAGGACCGCGGCGAACGGGTCGTCTGCCACCTGGAGATGGGGGCCCAGCTCCTGCCCGATGCAGTCAGCCACAACCTGGTGGCGGAATGGCGGGGCCGGGAGAAGCCCGAGGAGATCGTGGTGCTCGCCGGACACCTCGACTCCTGGGATGTGGGACAGGGTGCCCAGGATGACGGGGTGGGCAGCATCATCGCCTGGCAAGCGGTTCGCACCCTCCAGCGCGCCGGATTGAGACCGCGCCGGACCTTGAGGATCGTCCTCTTCACCAACGAAGAGAACGGTCTCGCGGGGGGCAAGCAGTACAGCGAGGATCATCGACCGGAACTTGCACGCCACGTGGCGTTGATCGAATCCGATTCAGGCAACGGCCTGGCCGACGGCTTCCGGATCGATCTGCGAGAATCCCCATCGGCGGACCCCGAGGCGAATCTCGAAGAAGAGAGGACGAGGGCGATCGCCCTGCTCGAGCGCTTCACTCCGCTCTTCGAACCGTTGAAGAGCACGCGGCTGGTTCTCTCCCATTCCGGGGCGGATGTCTCGCCCATGGTCCAGGAAGGCGCGGTGGGGTTGGGCCTGGACCACGACACCAGCCATTACTTCGACATCCACCATACCCAGGCGGATACCTTCGACAAGGTCGACGAGAACGACCTGCGGACCAATGTCGCCAGTATGGCGTTGATGGCCTACCTGCTCGCGGAAATGCCCGAACGCCTGAGAGAATGAGATCGACCCGACTTGATCCCAGGAAGGAAGCTTCGATGACCCAAGGACGACTGGATGGCAAGCGCGCCCTCGTCTCCGGTGCGCAGGTCGCGATCGACGGCGGTCGGTACCAGACCTGCGCGCGGTGACCCCACCCAACCCCACCCGTACCGGAGTCCTCTATGGGCTCGCCGCCTATGTCTGGTGGGGATTCATCGCGCTCTACTTCAAGGCGGTGGCCAGCGTACCGCCGCTCGAAGTCCTCTCCCACCGCATCCTCTGGTCCGCCCTGCTCCTGATGGTGCTGCTGCGGATGCGAGGGGAGTTGGTGGAGTCGCTGCGATCCATGCTGCGCCGCCGGACCCTACTGACCCTGCTGGCCACCACCTCCCTCATCGCTCTCAACTGGTTCGTCTTCATCTGGGCGGTGGGCCACCAGAGGGTTCTGGACGCCAGCCTGGGCTACTTCATCAATCCCCTGGTGAACGTGCTCCTCGGAGTGGCCCTCCTCCACGAGGCCCTTCGGCCAGCCCAGAAGATCGCTCTCCTCCTCGCCGTGTCGGGGGTCCTCCTGCTCTCTTCCGCCGGCGGACACATCCCGTGGGTTGCCTTCATCCTTGCCTTGAGCTTCAGCCTCTATGGCTTTCTACGCAAACAAGTTGCGGTTGGCGGAGTCGTCGGACTCTGCGCGGAGACCCTGCTGTTGTCCCCCTGGGCCGCCCTCTTCCTGGCCCACGCCGCCCGCCAGGGATCCCTCGCGGTGGGACACCAGGGAACCGCCATCGATCTGCTGCTCGCAGCGAGCGGCCTGGTGACCGCCTTGCCCCTGGTCTGGTTCACCAACGCGGCCCGGCGTCTGCCCTACTCGACGGTGGGGTTCCTGCAGTACATCGCTCCGTCCCTCCAGTTCCTCCTTGCGGTCTTCCTGTTCCACGAACCCTTCGGCCTGCGCCAACTGCTCAGCTTCGCCCTCATCTGGAGCGCGCTCGGAGTTTTCAGTTGGGAACTGTTCACCCGCTCCCGGCTGAAGGCCTGAGCAGCCTCCGGCAGGATCCGCGGCCTCACCGGCTTCCCGGCTCTCCGGCCAGCTTCCGGCGCACCAGGCCTTCGCTGCCTCCGGCGAGGACGAGTTCCTGGGCCGTCGGAGAGAGCGTTGCCATCGGGAACTCGCGTTCGTCGTGGCGGACCACCCCGGCGGCGAAGTCGAGGACCGCCTCACCCTCGCAGGCGATGGTGAGCTCCCCTCCTTCCACCCGATCCGCATACTTCTTCCGGAGATGAGCGGCCAGTTCGGGACACTCGGCGACGATGTAACCGTTGTTGAAGGCATTTCGCTTGTAGGTCTCGCTGAAGGACGCCGCCAGGACCAATCGGATGCCCCGGTACATGAGGGCGGTCGCCGCCTGCTCGCGCGACGATCCGGTGCCGAAGTTCTCCCCGGCCACGATGAGATCCCCTTCGCGGGCGATCTCCTGGAACCTCGGGTCGTAGTTCCGCATCGCGACTTCCGCCATCTGTTCGGCTCCCAGGTCCTCCCGATAGGTCCAGTCCTTCCCGTAGATCCCGTCGGTGTCGAGATTGTCCTTGGGAAGCAGGAGGAGACGCCCGGAGAGCGTGCGGGGGAATCCCTCCAGGATGGTCGCCCGCGTTCTCGCGGATCCCGATCCCGGGGTTTCCAGCACCCTCATTCTCCGGGGAGGGAGGGAATCGTCGTCTCCAAAGGGACTGGTGATCCGTCCCTCCGCTGCGGATGCGGCCACCACCGCGGGACTGGCCAGGTAGCACCGCGCGCTCCGATCTCCCATCCTCCCCTTGAAGTTGCGGTTGGTGGCGCTGATCCCGACCTCTCCGGGACCCAGGGTGCCCTCCCCCAATCCGATGCAGGGCCCGCAACCCGGGGGCAGGGTCCTCGCCCCCGCCTCGACAAGCTGTTGCCAGATTCCCTCCCGGCGGGCCGCTTCCTCCACCTCGCGGGACGCGGCGGCCACGTAGAATTCCACTCCCTCGGCCACCTTCCTTCCCTGCAGCACCTCGGCGGCCGCGCGCAGATCCTCCAGCCGCCCATTGACGCAGGACAACAGGTACGCCTTGTCCACCCGCAGACCTTCCTGGGCCGCGTGGCGAACCGGCCGACCCGCCTTGACGAGATCCGGGCCGGCGAGAAAGGGGCTCACCTTGGAGAGATCCACCTCGATCTCGAGCGCATAGCTCGCGTCCTCGTCGGGTTCGATCCGGGATCGCCACGCTTTTTCCACCGATTCCTCGGTCCACCGGGGATGCGCGTCGCCCCGCGCGGCATAGTTCCTGGCCCGCTGATGCAACCAGTCCCTCAACGTCTGGTCGAAGGGAAACCATCCCGCCAGCGCGCCCCACTCGGTCGTCATGTTCGCCACGGTCATCCGCTGTTCCACGCTGAGCGTGGCGACCCCCGGTCCTTCGAACTCGATGGCATGGTTGAGGACTTCGTCATCCGGGTAGAGGGCGATGAGCGACAGGATGAGATCCTTGCCGCTCACGCCGTCCCGCAGCTTCCCCACCAACCGCACCCGGGCCACCGGCGGAACCTGCCACCAGGTGGTCGTGGTGGCCCAGATCGCCGCCGCGTCGGTGCGCACCACCGGTGTCCCCAAGGCGCTGAGCGCCCCGTAGAGGTTGGAATGACTGTCGCTGCCGACAACCAGGGTTCCGGGGCGGGCAAAACCTTCCTCCGCCATGATCTGGTGTCCGATCCCCCGCCCCGCCGGAAAGAAGGCGATCCCCTGCTCCCGGGCGAAGGATTCGATCTCCGCGTACTTGGCAAGATTCGCCTCGCTTCGATTCTGGACGTCGTGATCGAGAGCGAAGACCGGTTGCGTGGGGTCGGCCACGCGCTTGGCGCCGAGAGAGCGGAACTTCTTCAGGACCGCCGCGGTGTTGTCATGGGTCATCACGAATCGGGGACGCACGGTCACGAAATCGCCCGCGTGGATTTCCTCCGGCACCGCCTCTGAGACCACATGGCCCCGGACGATCTTCTCGATGGCGTTCTGCGACATCACCTTGCTCCTTGGTTCCCCGATGAAGACCCGGTGTCTCCCGCCGGAAGGTTCCCGCCCGGCCGGCCGCCGGTGGCGGGCGCTTCGCCCCTCGGCCGCTCTCCCGGTGGCGTTCGACCACGATCGGGCACAATCGACCGCTCCGAAGCCGTTCCCACCGTGGTCCGGCCAATCTACCTCGACCCCCACTCCAGGTCAAAGCCGCCGCGGGGGTGTGGTTTGCCAAGAGGGGGTTCGATGCGGTAGAATAGCGGGGTCGAAATCGATGGGCCCGACTCCAGGTCTTGGCCGGCTCCCTCTCGCCGTCACCGTGCGGGAGAGGCTACCTGCATCCGTTGCCCAGCACCCTGTGGTACTGTGGTCGGATCCAGCCCCGCCAGCTTACTCGCCGTTCGGTGAACGCCAATGGAATCGGTGCTCCAGTCGCCATGGGCCGTGGTGTCGTCGTGCCCGGCCATGTGCATCCCCGCTTTTCGAGGGAGACCCGAAAGGACTGTCCATGAACCGATGCCGTGCTCTCCTCTGTGGTCTCAGCCTGACTCTCCTCACCCTGCCCACGGGATCCCACGCCACCTCCATCCCCCGCCCTTCGGGGCAGGAGACCTTTCCTTCCATCGCAGAAGCCGGCCCGAACCTGGTCATCCATGGCAGCCACCCATCCAAGCTGGAGAAGGCCGGCGGGATCACCCTGTGGAACATCTACGGTGGCGTCCATCCCGACGGACTCAACGACCGGACTCCAGAGGGTTGGTTCAATACCGTCCAGTGGATCCCCGACACCCAGGGTTGGACCCCGGTGGATCTCACCGAGCAGCCTTCCCATTGGCACGTGAGTCAGTTCAACGCCTCGAACCTGGACATCGCAGTACCGAACCTGGCGATGTTCGCCGGCGTGGAAGCCCAGGAGCCGGGATTCACGACGGCCCCCGGCTATGGCAACAACGTCGATGACTGGCTGGATTGGAGCGCGTTGACCAATCCGACCATCAGCACCAGCGTCCGTCTCACCTTCGATTTCAATTACGACGTCGAACCGGGCTATGATTTCGTCCACGTCGAATATGATTCGGCCGGAGTCATGAAGACCCTGGCCCTCTTCACGGGAAGCAATCGCGACAGCACCGGCGCCTTCACCACACCGGCCCATTTCGACACCACCCTGCTCTTCACCCCCTTGATGTATTCCAATTCGAAGGTGCACCTGAGGCTTCGCGTGACTTCCGACGGCGCGTGGTCCGACGAGGATGGGCTCTTCCCCAGCGACGGCGCGGCCCAGATCGACAACATCCGGGTCTTCTTCAACGGCGTGCCGGTGACCGAACACGGGGACGGCCTGGCCACCTTCGATGACCTTGGCGGGGGCAACTACGACGACGATGGCTGGACCCCGACCCCCTCGAATTTCGTGGGCAACTTCGGACGTGTCTGGCCCCGCCTGTGGGATCTCGACCCCTGCCGGGACGATCCGACTCCCCAGATCGGTTTCGTCGACGACGGGAGGCCTCCTCTCAACTCCACCGAATCCACCGGTGGATCCCTCTCCCCCAACTGGTCCTATGGCGTGGAAGGGGGTTGGGTCGTGAACTACCAGGGAGGGCTGACCTTCGGCCTGGATGCGTTGGCCAACGAGTTCTGGTCTCCCGAGATCGCATTCGACGACACCACGACGACCCAGGACGACGCGATCAACGGGGGGCTCTATTTCCGGGCCACAGTCTGGCAACACCTCCCCCTGCTCAACGGAATGTTCTGGGTCTGGCATGTCCGCAGCTACCCCGACCAGAACGGAAACTGGACCTCCTGGCAGGACCGCAACTTTGTCTACTACGGTGACAATCCGGTGTACAACGTCATCCAGAACGACGTTTCCGACCTGATCGTCCCGAACGTGCAGAAGGTGCAGATCGCTCTCGGTGTGGTCGATCTGGCTTCGGTCTTCGGCCTTCCCGGCGGCGACGCCACCCCATCGCCCATGTACGACGACGTCAGCGTGTGGAAGTACAGCTCGGATGGTCCCGCGTTCACCGCGCGGAACATCGATCTCTTCCAGGACAGCTTCCCCAACAGCGGGGTCCACGACTGGGCGACCAACAAGGCCCTGGCTTCGGTCCGTCTGGACGCGGCCATCGACATCAACCCCGCCGGCACCGCCATCGTCGCCGGTGACTCCATTGCGGTCGACATCAAGGCGGTAAGCCCCGGCACGACCATCACCGGACCAGGCAGCAATGGCCTTCCGGTCATGCACTGGATCCTCGAAGCGAATTCCTGGTTCGACTCGGTGCGGGTCCTGCCTCCCGGTGCCATCCTGGTGGGAACCAACGCCCGCGGTTTCAAGCTGTGGATGGGCACGGTGGAAGGAGACAGCGCGCGTACGGTCAACGGCACGGCCGTGGCCGACCGCTTCTACTTCGACGCCCCCAACGACGGGCCCGCCACCCAACCGCACCACACTCCCGAGGACGCCATGTTCTTCCCCGGGGACGTCTTCCGCTGGTTCATCGAAGCCCGGGACAGCAACAACCTCACCAGCACCCTTCCCGCCGACACCACCGGTTTCTTCTCCGGCGAGAACTACTCGCGGATTGCTACGGTGCGAGCCCTCCCCAGCATCGTGGACGACGGCCAGGGCGGCTTCACCCAACCCCGGATCCTGGTCGTCAACGACTTCGGTCACCGGGGCGGTGAGGCGGAATTCCTGCACGCCTTCCGCCAGAACGGAATGGTCGAGGGCGTCGATTTCGACACCTACACCGTGATGGGACCCAGCTCGCTGGTGAGCAACGGGATCGGGTCGGCGGGCATCCATGGTGCCAATGCGCTGCAACTGGCCGGCTACGAGACCATCTTCTACTTCACCGGGAATCTCTCTTCCGGCCTGATCAGCGATGGCTCGGGACAGGGCAGCAATGACAAGGGAGACGACGTCTCCGTGCTGACCGACTGGCACCACCAGGCGGGCGATCGCTCCATCGTCTACTTCGGGGACAACATCGCCTCGGGAATGATGGATCAGGGAGTGGTTGCGCAGACCTATCTCAACACCGTGATGGGAGTGGACATGGTCTTCTCCGACGCCCGATCGGCCTTGCAGGGACAGACCGCTCCCTACTTCCGGCCCACCGGCTCGCCCCCGGGGATGTTCACCACGGGATTGGTGGCCTACGGCGGCTGCTTGTCCATCAACACCTTCGACTACATCCAGCCGAACAACGGCAGCGGATCCTACGCGGCCCACGAGTTCACCGACGGTGGGCCGACCGGGACGGCACTGCAACCGGTGGCCTCGATCTGGCATGAGAGGACCGAGGCGGTCGGCACCGGCACCTATCGGCGCGTCGATCTGACCTTCCCCTTCGGCTTCCTCTACATCACCGATTACTATCCCGATGCCGACCAGGGAATCTCCGGACGCTCCGCCTTCGTGGCGGAGATCCTCAACGCCTTCGGGCAGTCCTCGGTGATCGGCAGCGCCACCGGGACCCCGCGGCTGGGGCCGCAGAGACTGCTGGTCGAGCAGAACCATCCGAATCCGTTCAATCCGAGGACCACCATCCGCTTCACCGCCCCCAGGAAAGGGCGTTACCAGGTGACGGTGTTCAACCAGCGAGGCGAGGTGGTCCGCCGGCTCTTCGACGGCACGGCCCAGGCCGGGGTGACCACCAGCGTGACCTGGGACGGACGCGATCAGACCGGACATCCGTCCTCGAGTGGGATCTACCTCTACCAGGTGAAGGGGGAGGGATTCACGGAGACCCGTAAGATGGCGCTTATCAAGTGATTGGCGCGGAGTCCTCGAGGACTTCATAAGGTAGCGAAAGCCGGCCATGGCGCAGGACGCCGTGGCCGCTTCTCTTCATCGCAGGCGCCAGACCTGCCAGCGGCTTCCCTCCCAGACCCGCAGGACGCCGACCGGGGGACCGTCCGCGTACGCGCGGGGCAGGACGATCTCGCTGACCCCCATGCGCCGCAGATCGGCGATGCAGAACTCCCCGGGACCCCGGCAACACGAGCGCCGCAGCCGGCGAACCTCCATGGGGACGAATCCGCTGCTTCCGCCGGCGACCGGCCGATCGATCCAGGCCGCCCACAGCATGCAGCGGGCATCCAGGCTCCGTTCCTCCTGCTCGCGGCACGGGGTGGGAAAGGCCATCCACGCCCCGCTCTCGCGGTCGTGGGCCAAGACCTTCAGGAGCGCCCGTTCCTCCCGGTCGGGATGCGCCCTCACCGTCTCGAGAGAGCCGGGCATGAGGTCGAGCAGGG
Source organism: uncultured bacterium (assembly GCA_964601275.1). Lineage (GTDB taxonomy): Bacteria > Krumholzibacteriota > Krumholzibacteriia > JAJRXK01 > JAJRXK01 > JAOZPE01. The sequence continues at coordinate 206,200 of CAZRMV010000006.1, forward strand.
CCAGCGCGAAGATCGCTCCGCCCACCAGGCCCACCGATCGGGGGATGCGCCGGCGCTCCGGGAGCTCGATCGTCCACCACGTCCATGCCCGGGCTCCCGCCAGGCCCAGGAACAGCATCCCCGGCAGGAAGAGACGCGTGGGCGCCCTCAAGGATTGCAAGACCCAGAACCGATCCTGCAGCCAGGCCAGAGGAAGAGGGACCTCCCCCAGCCCCGGCAGGGGCATGTGCCGTCCGAAGGCCAGGAGAAGACCCATTCCACACGCCACCGCCAGGGCGATCCACAGACGCCGGCGCTCCCGGGAACGCTCCATTCCCAGGACGGTCCAGAATCCCGCGGCGGCAAGCCAGGGCCAGATCCATCCCGCGTAGAGCACCGGGCGGCCGGGGAGCGGGCGCGGCCACGGCAGCAGGTGGACCGAGGGGGGATGCAACAGGTCGAACGGCCGACCGGCGTACGGTCCCACCGACCCGGGACCTCGACTGAAACCCGCCACCACGTCTGCGGCCTCCCGGTAGGGAGCGCCGCTGAACCATGCCCACCCCAGACCTCCGGCGATCACCACGAGGAGCGCGAGGCCGCGTCCCCCCCTCCACGAGGGCAGAAGGAGAAGGATCGCCAAGAGAACGGCCATCCAAAGCGACGCCAGGTTGTAGAAGCCCCACAGGGGCTGCAACAGCAGCGAGAGAACCAGAGGAAGCAGACCATCCCACCGGCCCCTGGCCAGCAGCAAGAGCCCCCACAGGGCCAGGGGAAGCCAGGGCGTGGGAAGCTGGTTGAGATGGTGGTAATGGCCGGCGGCATGCGGACCCGCCGCGTAGACCAGGGCGGCCATCCAGGCTGCGGCGCGGGGCAGCCCGAGTTCCCGGGCCAGGCGCACCGCGGCCAGGAACGCGAGCGAGAGGGTCCCGATCAGGGCGAGATTGTAGGCCAGGGCGGGCCAGCTTCCCATCCCGGGCAAGGGAGCCACCAGCAGGGCCTGTCCGGCCAGGGAGTCCATATAGGCCAGGCTCCACGGAGCCGGCCAGAAGAAGGGAGCCTGCCAGGCGGAAGCGTGCAGGGGGGGATGGCGCAACACCCACTGCAGGATCCCGCACTGCAGCAAGGGGTCGAGACCCCGGGCCATCGATGGCAGCTCCCGCAGTGGATCGGCACCGGAGAGCAGCAGGGGCAGGATCCCGGTGAACACGGCTCCCGCCGCCTGCGCCAGGCGCCAGCTCGTCTCTCGGTCGCGTTTCTCCCGGTTCATTCCACGTACCCCAGAGAACGCAGGCGCGCCCGCAGCGCGGGGTCGTCCACTTCCGGGAGGGCGATCCGGCGCGCCGCGGCCCGCCATCGATCGAGAGCGTCCAGCAGACCGCGTTCGGTCGCCGAGAGCTTTGCGGGGGAAACCATCACCGGCCGTTCCCGCCCCGGGCCGCAGGCGTCGATCCGGGCAAAGGAGATCTCCTCGTCGTCCCGCAACACTCCCCGACCGCCCTCCAGGATCAGGCGGGTCCTCTGGGTCCCGTAGAGCAGGTCCTCGGCCAGAAGAAGCGGCGGGGAGCACTCGGCATCGGGCATTCCGCCACCGGCGGGTTGCGCGGCTCGCAGCATCTCGCTGCGATCCACCCCGAACACGTAGGGTGCCAGGAGGGAATCGACCATGGAAACCGCGCGGCCGGCCGGACGCATCGCGGGCAGATGGAGAAGCGAGAGCACCGTGGGTCCGACGTCTTCGATCTTCATGCCTGTGCCGAGGGCTCCGCGCGGCAGACCCATTCCGCCGAATGCCAGGGGAATCCGCAACAACTCTGCATAGAGGGTGTGCCCGTGTTCGAAGCCGCCGTGCTCGAAGAACTCCTCGCCATGGTCGCTGGCCACGATCCATAGAAGCGGCCGATTCCCGCTGGCCTCTTGCGCCGAGTCCAGGAGTCGGCCGACCTGTCGATCGAGGAAGAGGACCTCCCGCCGATAGAGTTCGCCCAGTGCATCCTTGGCCGAGGGACTGAGGGTGTCGGCCGCGGCGCGGATCGCCCGGACATCCCACACAGCATCCTTCTCCAGGAAGGGGCGCAAGGGCTCAAGCCAATTGCCGGGATGCGGATCCACCGTCTCGCCGCGGGGTCCCCGGAGGTGGTAGGGCATGTGGGGATCGAGGACATGGACCCACACCAACCACGGTCCGTCCGGCCGGTGGGAAAGCCACCGGCGGGCCCGCGCGATGATCCGGTCTCCACGATCCAACGAAGCCTGGAGATGCCGCTCCAGCCAACGAACCCAGATCATCTGCGCGACGGGATCGAGCCGCTCGATCCGGGAGGAATGGTCGAAGGCGTCAAAACCCCGGGAGAACCCCAGGGAACCTTCCAGGTGGGGATTGGAGACCCAGGCCATGGTCCGGTATCCCGCGTTCTGCAGGATCTGCGGCCACCAGGCCACGTCCTTGCAGACCGGACGGTATCGATCGGCCCCGTGACCGGTGGGCGCGACCGCGGAGAACAACGAGGCAAAACTCGGCCGGGTCCAGGGGGAACAGCTCCAACCCTCGCAACGCACCCCCTGGGAAATCCATCGATCGAAACCGGGCGTCTTGGGGCCTCCGTAGACGCCCAGCGCGTCCCGGCGCAGGGTGTCGATGGTGAAGAGGAGGACGTTGGGAGCCTCTTTCAGCTCCGCCGTCCCGATTCGCCGGGAGGATCCACCCGCTCTCCCCATCCCCGGGAGCAGGGCCAACTGGAGCACCGCGCCGACGATCAAGCCCGCGGTCAGGAGGATCGAAAGTCTTGCCGCCACCCTTCCCGCCCGGCGGGATCGGCGCCATCTGAGGTAGGCAGTGGACGGAAGGACCAGAACGAGCGCCACCACGGTGGACAGGCTCAGCGCGAGCAGGAAGACCTCCAGGGCGAAGAAACCGGGCCGGTGGTAGCTGAGGAGCGGCCAGTGGGAGAATCGCGCGAGGTGATCCAGATCGACCCACACGGTGGGCAAGAGGCCGCCGAACCACACCCAGCCCACGCCGCGCGGTCTTCTTCCGGCAAGCCGGGAAAGCAGCATCGCGATCGCCGCCCCCGCCGCGAAGACGGCGGCCTGCATCCCCGCGAACGCGAGCGGAGACGCCCCATCGAAGGGAAGGTGTCCGATCGGTGGGGGTCCGCTGCGGTGGTACATGCACTCGGCGGCGCCCAGAAGAGCGCCGCTGAGAGCGATCACCGCCAGGAGAGGAACGTTCCCTCCCGTGGCCCGTGGCTGGGAAGAGGACTCCATGGACGCCCCGTCTCAGAAGGTTCGCGCCAGGGCCGCCGCTCCGAGTCGCGCGAGCTCGAGGACCGAGGAGGGAAAGAGTCCGATCCACAGAAGCAGGATCGCCGCGACGCCGATGGCGGCCGACGCCTGCACGTCGTCGCCGATGTACGCGTCTTCACCCGGTTCGCGCATGTACAGGTAGACGACGACCCTCAGGTAGTAGTAGGCCGCCACCGCGCTGTTGAGCAGGGCCACGACCGCCAGGCCCACCATCCCTCGCTGGATGACCGCGCTGAAGACGTAGAACTTTCCCCAGAACCCCGCGGTGGGAGGAACGCCGGCCAGACTGAACATGCACACGGCCAGGAAGAACGACACCCACGGATGGCGCCGAGCCAGGCCCGCAAAACCACTCAGTTCGGATCGTTCGCCGCGCCGCCGGCTCACGAAGGTGACCGCCCCGAATGCGCCCAGGTTCATCAGGGCGTAGGAGGCCAGGTAGAAGAGGATGCCCCGGGTCGCCGGATCGTCGTTCTGCCCGGAGATCGCCAGGACGCCGACCAGCAGGTACCCGGCGTGGGCGATGGCGCTGTAGGCCAGCATCCGCTTGAGATTGCTCTGCGCCAGGGCGACGATGTTGCCGAAGACCATGGTGAGAACGGCGAAACCCATCAGCAAGGGCGCCATCTTGCCCATGATCAGGGGCATTCCCGTCCAGATCAAGCGCACCAGCACCGCGAACGCGGCCGCCTTGACCCCCGCCGCCATGTATCCCGCCACCGGCGCGGGAGCGCCGGCGTAGACGTCGGGCGTCCATTGATGGAAGGGAACCATGGCCACCTTGAAGCCCAGGCCCACCAGGATCAAACCCCATCCTCCCCAGAACACCAGGTTCTTTGCCAGCGCCGGATTCCCACCCATCCGCGCCGAGAGGACCTCGAACTGGGTCGTGCCGGTCGTGCCGTAGATCAGCGCGATCCCGTAGAGCAAGAAGGCCGAGGCGAATGCGCCCAGGATGAGATACTTGAATCCGGCTTCCTGACTGTAGCTGGAATTCCGCTGGATGGCCGCCAACACGTAGACGCCGATCGACATCAACTCGAGGGAGAGGAAGACCCCCACCAGGTCGGTCGAAGACGCCAGCAGCATCATACCCGCCGTCGCAAACAGCACGAGAACGTAGAACTCGGGCATGGGCGCGCTCTGCCGCCGCAGATACACCGCTCCGAAGCTCACCGTCAGAAGCGCGATGATCACGAACAGGATATCGAAGAAGGCGCCGAAGGCGTCCGCCCGCAGCACTCCGTGGAAGAGTGACTGGGAGGGATGACCCAGGCCCATGTTCGCGCTGACGCCGGCCAGTACCAGGAAGACCGCGCTCAAGATCGAGAGATGGTCGCTGTCCCGGCGGGGGGTGAAGGCCTCAACCAACAGAACCACCACCCCACCGGCTACCAGCCACAGGACCGGAGCGATCCGGGAGAGTTCCGCCCAACTCATCGCTGCACCTCCTCGATCGAAACCGGCGAAGCGTCGGGAAGGCGAACCGGGGTATTCTCGGCCCACTGCAGATCCGAGGAAGACATGGCGGAAGACACCGCGGATTCCTGGTGCTGGATCACCGCGTTCAACGCGGGCTCGATCGTCTTCAACCAGGGCCGTGGCTGCAATCCCATCCACAGAATGAAGAAGAAGATCGGCGCCAACAGGAGCACCTCCCTCAACCCCAGGTCCCTCAAGCCCTGGTTCTGTGGATTCTTCACCTCACCGAGGAACACGCGTTGGTACATCCAGAGCATGTACAGGGCGCCGAAGACCACGCCGGTGGCCCCCAGCACCGCAAAGAGGGTCGCGCCGGGCAGGGTGGCGCTCTTGAAGGTTCCCACCAGCACGAGGAACTCTCCGATGAAACCCGACATCCCGGGCAGCCCGATGCTGGCCAGGGTTGCAATCATGAAGGCGGCCGCGTACAGGGGCATCACCCGGGCGATGCCCCCGAAGTCGCTGATCATACGGGTATGCCGGCGTTCGTAGATGAAGCCCACCAGGAGGAAGAGACTGCCGGTGGACAAGCCATGACTGAGCATCACGAACATGGCTCCCGCCAACGACTCGGTGCTCAGCGCGAACAGCCCCAACACCACGAAACCCAGGTGGCTCACCGACGAATAGGCCACCAGTTTCTTCACGTCCTTCTGCACCATCGCGACGAGCGCGCCGTAGATGATGCCGACGACGGCCAGGACGGACAGGAAGGGAGCGAACTGCGCCACCGCCGAGGGAAAGAAGGGAATGGCGAAGCGGATGAGACCGTAGGTTCCCATCTTCAGCAGGACGCCCGCCAATACCACCGATCCGGCGGTCGGCGCTTCGACGTGTGCGTCGGGCAACCAGGTATGCAGCGGGAACACCGGGACCTTGATCGCGAACGCCAGGGCGAATGCCCCGAACAGCCAGGCTTGCTGGGCTGCGCTGAGCGGAAGGTTCCGGAAGGCGAACCACGAGAAGGTGCCGGTTCCCTGGTTGTACATGTACAGGATGGCCGCCAGCATCAGGACGCTTCCGGTGAAGGTGTAGAGGAAGAACTTCACCGCGGCATAGAGCTTCCGCTTGCCGCCCCAGATCCCGATGATGAGAGCCATGGGAATGAGCATGGCCTCCCAGAACACGTAGAACAGCACCATGTCCGTTGCGCAGAAGGTGCCGAGCATCGCGGTTTGCAGGAAGAGCATCGACACCATGAACTCGCGCACGCGGGTGGTGATGGCGTTCCAGGTGGAGACGATCAGGATGGGCCCGAGGAAGGTCGTGAGCATCACCAGCCACAGGCTGATGCCATCGATTCCCAGCGAGTAATGGATGCCGAATCGGGAGACCCAGACGCTGTCCTCGACGAACTGGAAGCCTGCCCCCGGGGTGAACCCGGTCAGAAGCTTCAGGCTCAGCAGGAAATCGAGCAGGAGGATGACCGCCGCCACCGACTTGGCGCTTCGATCGGCGCCTTTGGGAAGCGCCAGCAGGGGAACGATTCCCGCCAGCGGCAACAGAATCACCCAACTGAGAAGGTGACTTGAAATCGTTTCCATCTTCCCTTCCTAGAGGTGGCGAACGAGGTAGAAGAGGATGACCAGGACACCCAGGGTGAACGAGTAGGCGTACCAGCGGATCATGCCGTTCTGCAGGAGCCTCAAGACCGAACCGAGGATTCCCAGGGTCCGGGCGGTGCCATTCACCAGGACGCCGTCGATCAGGCCCGTGTCGGTGAAACGGAAGAACACCACGTCGCTGAGCCAATAACCCGGCCGCACGATGAGGGTCTCGTAGATCTCATCGACGAAGTACTTGCCCTTCAGGAGCCAGTAGATCCGTCCCCCCGCTACCTGTCTTCCCGCATCGGCCAGGTCGAGCCGGCGGGTGTAGATGACGAAGCCGGCGACAAGGCCCACCACGGCCAGGGCGAGGGACGCCGCGGCGAGAATCCATTCGGTGGTGGAAGCGGCCGCGTGCGCCGACACCGCACCCTCGGCAACCGCCGCATGCGCGGCGACCGCGCCGTGGGCACCCGCCGCCATTGCCGAATGGGAGGCCGAGGCGCTTTCCGTCAGTCCGTGGGACGCGCTCGCGAACTCCCCTCCGTGCTCGAAGACCGGCTGAAGCCATGCTTCGAAGCGATTGCTGCCGCCCAGGAAACGGGGCCATCCGATCCAACCGCCGACGAGGCTCAAGACCCCCAGGATCACCAGGGGAATCGTCATGGTGGCGGGCGACTCGTGCACCTCGTGGGCGTGTTCGGCTTCGACCCGACTCTTGCCGAAGAAGGTCAAAGCGATCAGGCGCATCATGTAGAACGCGGTCAGGCCGGCCACGGCGAAGCCGACGACCCACAGCACCTTCGAGCTGAGGAAGGTGTTGTAGAGGATCTCGTCCTTGGAGAAGAAACCGGCAAAGGGGAACACTCCGGCAATGGCCAGGGTCGCGGCGAACATGGTGACGAAGGTCACCGGCATCTTGTCGCGGAGACCTCCCATGTGCCGCATATCCTGCTGGTGGTGCAGGGCGTGGATCACCGATCCCGCGCACATGAACAGCAGGGCCTTGAAGAAGGCGTGGGTCATCACGTGGAAGATCCCCGCCCCGAAGGCCCCGACCCCGCAGGCCAAGAACATGTATCCGAGCTGGCTCACCGTCGAATAGGCCAGGACCTTCTTGATGTCGGTCTGGGTGATCGCGATGGTCGCCGCCACCAGGGCGGTGAGCGCTCCGACGACCGCGACAACGGCCATGGCCACCGGCGTCAACAGGTAGAGGAAGTTCATCCGCGCCACCATGTAGACGCCCGCAGTGACCATGGTGGCGGCGTGGATGAGAGCCGACACCGGGGTGGGACCGGCCATGGCGTCGGGCAACCACACGAAGAGGGGAATCTGGGCGCTCTTTCCCGTGGCCCCGGTGAACAGGAGAAGGGCGATCGCGGTGGCCACCGGGGCCAGCAGCGCGGTATGCTCCGCCATCACCCGGAAGGAGAAGAGGTTCTCCCCGCCGACATGGCCGGAAAGGGTCCGTGCGATCAGCAGCATTCCCAGCAGAAAACCGAAATCGCCGATTCGGTTCACCAGGAAGGCCTTCTTCCCGGCGGCGCTGTTCGCCAGGTCCTCGAACCAGAAACCGATCAGGAGATAGGAGCAGAGACCCACTCCCTCCCAGCCCACAAACAGCAGGGGCAGGTTGTCCGCCAGCACCAGGATGAGCATCATTCCGACGAAGAGATTCAAGTACGCGAAGTACCGCTGGTAGCCGCGATCTCCTCGCATGTACCCGATGCTGTAGATGTGGATGAGGAAAGCCACCCCGGTCACGAAGAGGATCATCACCGCGGTCAAGGAATCGGCCATGAACGAGACGTCGATCCGCAGATCGCCGACCGGAATCCACTGGTAGACCGTGTCGGTCAACAGTCGCTCGGCCGCCGGCAGGGTCTTCAGGGCGAAAAAGGCCTTCACCGAGAGCAGGAACGACCCCAGAACCGTCAGGGAGGCGATCAGGCTCACCACCGCCGCCGGAAGCCTCCGGTTGGTGACGCCCAAGAGCAGCGCGCCTCCCAGGGGCAGAAGCACGATCCAACGCAGATATTCAGCCGTGATCGGGTGCATGCTGCCTACTCCATGAGCTGACGGAATCGATCGACATCGATCGTGTCCCGCTTGCGGAAGAGTTCCACGAGAATGGCCAGACCCACCGCCGCCTCGGCCGCGGCCACTCCAAACACGAAGAGAACCAGGACGTGCCCGGTATGATCCCCCAGATAGCGGCTGAAGGCGAGAATGGTCACGTTCACCGCGCTCAACATGAGTTCGATCGACATGAACATGATGATGGCGTTGCGACGGAAGATGACGCCGGCCACCCCGACCGAGAACAGCACCGCTGACAGAAGGAGGTAGTGATTGAGTCCGACCGAGGCGTCAAGCATGGGTCGCCTCCTCCGTGGCACCGGCCCTGGGCTTGCGAGCGATGTAGACCGCGCCGATGACCGCCACGAGCAGCAGCAGACCGGCCACTTCGAAAAGGAACACGTAGTCGACCAGCAACTTGCGGCTGACGAGGGCGACGCTCCCATAGCCGTCGCCGGCCGGCGGGAATCCCCGCGGCTGCGCGCCGGTCACCCGAGCCAGGAGAAAGGCCAGCAGGAGAATGGTGACCGTCGCGATCAGCGGGGTCAGCCGCCCCCGGGTCACCCGGACCTTCTCGGGCTCTCCCAGGAACATCGTCACGAACAGGAAGAAGACCATGATGGCGCCGGCGTAGATGAGGATCTGCATCACCGCGATGAAATGGGCGGAGAGCATCGCGAAGAGCGCGGCGATGTTCAGGAAACAGGCGATGAGCCAGAACGCGGAGGTGACCGCATCGCGCCGGGTGATGGTCGCCAGGGCCGTGACCACCGCCAATCCGCCGAAAAGATAGAAGAAGAGAGCTTCCATCAGGACTTCACCCCGTCGGTGCTGTTGTTGAGAAGAAAGTCGAGGTCGACCACGAACTTCTCCCGATCATCGGCCACGATCTCGAAGATACCCGTGTCCATGCGAATCGCGTCGCAGGGACAGGCTTCCACGCACATCCCGCAGTACACGCATCGGAGCAGATCGATGGTGAAGGTCTCAGGTCGCTTCTCCACGTCGAGACGGTCATCGGCCATGGCGACGATGTCGATGCAGTCGGCCGGACACACTGTCGAGCACATCTGGCAGGCGACGCACCGCGGAGATCCGTCCTCGCGCTTCATCAAGCGATGGCGGCCGCGCAACCACGGCCCGTAGTTGGGCTTCTCGTCCGGATACTGCAGCGTCGGCATCTTGTCCATGTGGAAGATGTTGGTCAGAAGATGCCGGGCGGTCACGACCATGCCTCGGAAGATCTCCTTCAGGTACCACAACTCGGCGCCGCGCATCCGGCTGCCTTTGCCGCCCGTCTTGGCCTGGGGTCCATGGATCGAATACGGCATCCGAAGGGCCTCCTCTAACGGACGAGCAGCACGACGGCCGCGGTGACGAAGAAGTTCAGCAGGCCCAGCGGCAGCATGATCTGCCAACCGAGCTTCATGAGCTGGTCGTAGCGGAAGCGGGGCAGGGTCCACCGCACCCAGATGAACAGCCAGGTGAAGAACAGCGTCTTGAGCACGAAGCTTCCCACCTGCACCGCCGTCGCGAAGTGCGCCGAGCCCGCCTCTCCCAGGTTCCAGGGAGAGGTGGCCAGCACCACCGCCAGACAGGCCATGCCCAGGAGGAAGAACACCGTTCCCAGGATCAACGGTTCGAGTTCGCGCCGGTCGCCGAGAAGACCGCGCTCCCTGCGGTAGCGTCTCCACAGCAGGGCGGCGAACAGCAGGTTGAACGCGAAGCCGGCCCACAGCCCCAGGCCGAGGAAGGTTCCGGCATGTTCCCGCAGGGTGATGGTATCCAGCCACGGCACCTGCCATCCTCCGAAGTACAGGCTGGAGACGAACCCGGCGGAGATCACCAGACTGGCGTACTCCGCCATGAAGAAGAGCGCGAACTTCATGCTGCTGTATTCGATGTTGTAGCCGGAAACCAGTTCACTCTCCCCCTCGGCGAGGTCGAAAGGAGTGCGGTTGGTTTCCGCGAAGACCGAGGTCAGAAAGAGAACGAACCCCAGGGGCTGGAGGAACACCCCCCATCGGGGCAGGAAGCCGAACAGGAGCTGGCCCTGCTCCACCACCATCGCGTCGATCCGGGTCGAGCCATACACCAGGAGCAATGCCAGGACGGACAATCCCATGTTGATCTCGTAGGAGATCATCTGCGCGGTCGATCGCAAACCGCCCAGGAAGGTGTACTTGTTGTTGGAGGACCATCCGGCCAGCACGATGCCGTAGACCGTGAGACTGGTGATGGCGAGCAGGTAGAGGATCCCCACGTCGAGATCGGCGATACGCAGTGGAATGACCTTGTCCCCCAGGTAGATCGCATCGCCGAAGGGCAACACCGCAAAGGTGAGCAAGGCCATCACCATGACCATGAAAGGGGCCATTGTGAAGAAGAAGCGGTTCGCCGCCGCGGGAACGACATCCTCCTTGAACAAGAGCTTCAGGACGTCGCCCAGGGGATGGATGAGTCCTCCCAGCCGCATCACTCCACCCAGGCTGGCTCGGTTGGGGCCGACCCGGTCCTGGATGAACGCGGAGCCCTTCCGTTCGGCCCAGATGGTGACCACCAGGGTGAGGAAGACGAAGACCAGCATGAAGCCGATCTTCCCCAGGGTCCAGGCGATCTCAGCCACGCTCCACCTCCTCCGCCGCGGGCTTGCCATCCAGCGGGGTCCCTTGCTCATCGAGGCCGCCGGCCAGGGCCCCGAACTCCGCCCGGCGGGCGGACAGCTCGCTCAACAGGTCATGATGGGCCCGCCAGGTGGCGGAATGCCCGAACAAGGCGCCCAGCTCGGCGATGAGAGTCCAGTCTTCCCGGGCCTGACGGGGTCCGTCGACCGCCCTGAAGAAGCGCTGCGCCCGGCCATCCTTGTTCACGAAGACCCCATTCTTCTCCGCCCAGCTCAGGCCGGGCAGGACGAAGTCGGCCTGGCGCGAGGTAGGATTCTCCCGCCAGCCCAGGTAGATCACCACCGGGTAGCTAGATATGGCTTCGGCGGCGGCGGGATCGAGCCCGGCAAGGTCATTGTCCAGTACGATCAAGACCGTACGCTCGGAAGCCTCGGCATGGAGGTCTTCAGCGGTGAAGTCACCGTATCCGAGACGCCGCGCCCCGGTGTCGTTGGGGGTCCGGTCCGCCGACATCAAGATGCCGTCATCGGCCTCCATCTCGGCACCCTTCAGGCGGTGTCCCAGAATGGTTCCCCCGGTGGCCTCGGACAACAGGCTCTGCATTCCGTAGAGTTCCTCGAGCGTCGCATGTGGGCTGCCCACCAGGACCAGGCGTCGGCCTTCTCCCAGGGCATCCAGCCGGCTCTTCAGTTCCGACCACAGGCGCTCCCATCCCACCGGTTCGTGGGTCTCGCCTTCCCGCATCATGGGTTCGGTCAAACGGTCGTCACCGCCGACGAGCTTGTAGAGAAGACGTCCATGATCGCACATCCAATACTCGTTGACCGCCAGATTCGTCCGCGGTGTCTGCCGGTAGAGTCGTCCGTCGGCGTGACCGATCCGCATGTTGCATCCGGTTGCGCATCCGGGGCAGATGCTGTCGGTCGAATCGAGACGGTAGACGCGCTTGCGGAATCGAAAGTCGCGGCTGGTCAAAGCGCCCACCGGACAGAGGTCGACCACGCTCAGGCTGTAGGCGTTGTCCAGGGTCAAACCGGGAGCCACTGCGATCTCGCTGTGATCCCCCCGATGGAAGATTCCCAGTTCGTTGGTCTTCGTGATGTGCTCGGTGAAGCGCACGCAGCGCGAGCACAGGACGCATCGTTCGGCGTCGAGCATCACGTATTCGCCGATGGGCTGCACCTTCCGCTTGGCCACCTTGTCGGTGACCTCGACGTCCGTCTCGTAGAGCCCATACTTCATGTACTGGTCCTGCAGCCCGCACTCGCCGACCTGATCGCAGATCGGGCAGTCGACCGGATGATTCAAGAGGTGGAATTCGAGGATCTGACGGACCGTGCTCTGAAGACGTTCGCTGCGCGTGGTGACCACCATCCCGTCACGCACCGTCGAGTTGCACGCGATCTGCAGCTTCGGCACGCCCTCGATCTCCACCTGGCACATGCGGCAGACCCCGGCGATGGGAAGACCAGGGTGATAGCAGAAATGGGGCAGTTTCTCCCCGCCCCGGGCGATGGTGCAGGCTTCGAAGAGGTTCATCCCCTCTTCGAATTCCCATTCTTTCCCGTCGATGGTGATTCTGGCCACGTGCGTCTCCTAGCTCCGGCCCTCGGCGCTCCGTGCAATGGGGACGAACTCCTCGGGCTCTTCACCCTTGGGAAGAAGAGCGGCGAACTCGTCGTGGAATTTGGTGATGAAGCTGCGTGCCGGCATGACCGCGGCGTCCGACAGCACGCAAATGGTCAGACCGGCCATGTTCTGGCAGAGCCTCTCGATCAGCTCGAGATCCCGGGGGCGCCCTTCGCCCGCCAGCATCCTCCCGAGGATCTTGTCGAGCCAGCCGGTTCCCTCGCGGCAGGGGGTGCACTGGCCGCAGCTCTCGTGGTGATAGAACTGGAGCAGCACCTTGAGGACCTCGGGCATCTTCGCATCGTCACCGATGACGATACATCCTCCAGAGCCCAGCATGGTTCCCATCTCCGCCAGCGATTCGTAGTCGAGCTTGGCCGCCATCGTCTCCTCGGCAGTGAGAACCGGGACCGACGACCCACCGGGGATGCACGCCTTCAGTTCGATGCCGGGAAGCATCCCCTGCCCGTATTCCTCGCCGAAGATGAGTTCGCGCAGCGGTGTCCCCAGGGGCAGTTCGTAGACCCCGGGCCGCTTCACCGGACCGCTCAGGCTGAAGAGCTTGGTCCCCGGGCTCTTCTCGGTCCCGATGCTGCGATACTCCTCGGCGCCGTGCTGGAGGATCCAGGGCAGCGTGGCGATGGTCTCGACGTTGTTGACCACCGTGGGAGAATCGAGGAAGCCCACCACCGCCGGGAACGGGGGCTTGATCCGGGGCTGACCCTTCTTCCCCTCCAGGCTGTTGATCAGGCCGGTCTCCTCCCCGCAGATGTAGGCTCCCGCACCTCGATGGACGATGACCTCCAGATCGTAGCCGGTGCCGAGGATATCTTTCCCCAACAGACCGGCCGCGTAGGCTTCATCGACCGCGGCCTGGACGCGATCGACCAGCCAACCGTATTCACCCCGGATGTAGATGAACGCGTCGTGGCAGTTCACCGCGTAGGAGGCGATGATGATGCCTTCGATCATCTTGTGCGGATCGTGGTCGAGGATGTCGCGGTCCTTGAAGGTTCCCGGCTCGGACTCGTCGGCGTTCACCAGCAGGTAGACCGGCTTGCCGCTGTTCTGCGGCACGAAACCCCACTTGACCCCGGTGGGAAAGCCGGCGCCTCCCCGGCCCCTCAGTCCGCTGTCCTTGACCACCGCGACGACCTCTTCGGGCTTCATGCCCTTCAGCGTCTTCTCCGCGGCCTCGTACCCACCACGCGCACGGTAGACCTCGAGCCGGTGGCTGTTCTCCACCCCCACGTTGTCCAAGAGGATTTTCGGGAAGTCACTCACTCTTGCTCCACTCCTCGATGAGAGCGTCCACCTTCTCGCAAGTCAGGTGCTCATGGTAACGGTTTCCGACCTGCATCATCGGTCCGTAACCGCAGGCGCCGAGGCATTCGACCTCTTCCAGCCGCCACTTCCCGTCCGGCGAAGTCTCCCCCACTTCGATGCCGAGGCGCTCCTTGATGTGGGAGATGATCTTCTGCGCGCCCATCAGGTGACAACTGATGTTGCGGCAGACCTGGAGATTGTAGCGGCCGGGATCTTCGGTGTAGAACATGGTATAGAAGGTGATCAGCTCGTAGACCCTCCGTACCGGAACCTCGAGCCGCTGCGCCACCCACTCGGGGATCCCGGGGCGGAGCCAGCCCCACTGCGCCTGGCACAACCACAGGGTGGGCATGATCGCGCTGAACGGTGTCGGATAACGCCGCACGATCTCCTGGAACTTCGCCTCGCGCTCCTCGCTGAACGCAAAGGCGGAGGTGTCCTTGGCGGAATCCTCGGCTGCGTCCTTGGCCAGCTCGTGATCTTCGGTCATCGGTCCAGTTCTCCCGCGACGATGTTCAGACCACCCAGGATGGCGACCGCGTCGGGCACCATCCCTCCCTGGATCAGGGTGGTGTAGGAGGCGAAGATGGGGAAACACGGCGGTCGGACCTTCATCCGGTAGGGATGGCCCGAGCCATCGCTCACGCAATAGAAACCCAGCTCACCATTGGCCGCCTCGATGAATCCGTAGCCTTCCCCCTCGGGCACCCGGATGCCTTCGAAGATCAGCTTGAAGTGGTTCATCATGCCCTCGATCGAGTTGTAGACCTCGTCCTTGGGGGGAAGGACCGCGCGGCGGTCGTCCGCATTGATCGGACCGGAGGGAAGGCGGTCGAGGGCCTGGCGGATGATCGAGATGGACTGGTGGATCTCCTCCACCCGTACCATGATCCGGTCGTAGGAATCGCCGTTTTCCCCGACCGGGATATCGAACTCGTACTTCTCGTAACCGGAATAGGGCATGGCCTTGCGGACATCGTAGGCGACGCCGCTGGCCCGCAAGGTCGGACCGGTGTAGCCCCAGCGAATCGCTTCCTCCCCGGAGATCACGCCGACGCCCACGGTGCGATCCATGAGGATCCGGTTGCGCTGCACGAGGGCCATCATGTCGTGGACGCCCTCCTCGACCTTGGTCAGCGCGAACCGCAGATCGTCCTCGAAGCCCTCGTAGAGATCGCGATAGAGGCCGCCGATGCGGGTGTAGCTGGTGGTGAGACGCTCCCCACAGAGGCGCTCGACCACGGTGTAGAGATGTTCCCGCGCGTTCCAGGTGTACCAGTAGTTCGTCAACGCGCCGATATCGACAAGGTTCGTGCCCGTGCACACCAGGTGATCCATGATACGGCCCATCTCGCTGACGATGACCCGGATGGCCTGGGTTCTCTCGGGCACCTCGAGCTGCAACATCTTCTCCACCGCCAGCACGTAGCCGACGTTGTTGGTGAGCGCGCTGACGTAGTTCAGCCGGTCGGTGTAGGGAATGATCTGGTGCCAGGTATGGTCTTCGGCCTCCTTCTCGAAGCACCGGTGCAGATACCCGATCTCCGCTTCCGACGAGACGATTGTCTCCCCGTCGAGCAGGGCCTCCACCCGCAACGCTCCGTGGGTCGCGGGATGGCTCGGACCGATGTTCACCGGCAGGTAGTCCGAGTGGATCTCGTCGGAGAGAGGGATGCCGGGGGCTCCTTCCCATCCGCCGTCGGCGTTCCAATGACCTTCGTGGTGGGTCTCCCGGCCGGGCAGCACCGCTTCCTCGGGCAGCAGCTTCTCCACCGTGTAGCACATCTGGCCCTTCTCGATGGGATAGTCCTTCCGCAGGGCGTGCCCCTCGAACTCGTGGTGACAGAGGATGCGGCGCAGATCCGGGTGCCCGGCGAAATCGATTCCGAAGAGATCGTAGACTTCCCGCTCGTGCCAGTTCGCGTTGTGCCACAGCGCGCACGCGGAGGGGACGGACTCGCCTTCGGCGACCTGGGTCTTCACCCGGATGCGTTGGGATTTCTCCAACGACCGCAGGTTGTACACGACCTCGAACCGCTTCTCGCGCCCGGGCCAATCGACGCCCACGATGTCCAGCAACAGCTTGAAATCGCACTCGGGATCGTCCCGCAAAAAGCCCAGTACCTCGAGAAGATCGCCCGAAGAGACGGTGACGGTCTCGTCGCCGAGATGGTCGCCGCTTTCGAGGATCCGGCCGCCGAAGCGTTCTTCGACTCGTTCAAGCGCTCTTCTGGACACGGTGACGCTCCTTGACGGCTTCCAGACCCTCGTTCTTGATCTTCTGCTGCAGCTTCACCAGGGCATGGAGGAGATTCTCCGGAGTGGGCGGACAGCCGGCCACGTAGTAGTCGACGGGGATGACGCGATCGATCCCCTGGAGGGTTCCGTAGTTGTTGTAGAAACCGCCCGAACTGGCGCACACCCCCATGGAGATGACCCACTTCGGCTCGGCCATCTGCTCGTAGATCCTCTTGAGGATGGGGGCCTGCTTGTAGGAGATGGTGCCGGCGACCAGCAGCAGATCGCTCTGCCGGGGGGAAAACCGCACCGCTTCGGCACCAAACCGGGAGATGTCGCTCATCGCGCCGACCGCCCCCATGAATTCGATGGCGCAGCAGGCGGTACCGAAGGGCAGGGGCCAGAGGCTGTACTTGCGCCCCCAGTTCACCGCGTAACGGAGGCTGGTGGTGATGTAGTTCGAGGGCGAATCGAGGGTCACTCCCATTCGAGGGCTCCCTTCTTCCACTCGTAGACCAGACCCACCACCAGGAGGAGGAAGAACCCGGTCATGGCCAAAAACAGCGGACCGCCCTGGCCCATCTCGACGAAGGAGCGGTAGGTCACCGCCCAGGGCACCAGGAAGACGGTTTCGAGGTCGAACAGGAGGAAGAGAAGCGCCACCACGTAGAAGCGCACGAAGAACCGAAGATGGATGCTGCCCCGCCCCGGCACTCCGCATTCGTAGGTGGTGAGCTTGCCCGGGGTGTGGTTCCGTGGCCCCAGGACCCGTGACATCATGACGAAGAGCAGGCTGAAGACGATCGCGATGCCCAGGAGCAAGAGGATCGGGACGTAGAGGTTCATCGAAAGCACGCTCCGTCGACCGTGGAAGGAAGGGACGATGCAAAGCGTCCGGGATGGGGTCCGGCCACCCGGAAAGGTCTGCACGCAGAGCTAGATGCTTGCGGGGCGCAAACCTACACAGCCGAACGGGTGAAGTCAACAAAAGGCCTCCCGGCCCCTGGCCACCCCGGCCGGAAGAGACTACCCTGGGCCCACCTTCCCCTACCAGCGACCATGGATCATCCCCCGCAGTTGTCCCGCCCCCTCTCGATCGACCCCCTCGCCGCCACCGCGGGGCTCGCGCGGGATTGCGGGACCCTCCTGTTGCACGGGCAGAGATCCTGGGCCGGCCGGCCCGCGCGATCCCTCCTCCTGTTCGCCCCGCGCTGGGTTCTCCGGCAGAGGGCGGGAGGCCCGGCCCGATGGAGCGGTGAGACCCCCACCCCCCATCCCCCCCAGCCCGATGCCCTCTCCCTGCTGGGGCATTTCGGCGCCTCCCGTTCGACCGTCCGGCACACCGAGGGAATGTGGTTCCCCGGCCTGGCGGGCTTCCTCGGATACGAGCTGGGTTGGCGCGGGTGGTCTCCTCCCCGGCCGGCGCCCCCCCCGTTCCGTCTTCCCTCGGCCTGGATCGGGGCGTACGACTGCGGACTTCTCTTCGGAGGAGGGCGATCTCCCCGGCTGATGGTCTCCTCCCTCGGCCCCTGGTCGCCCCCACCCCCCTCGACTCCGGGCACCTGGTCCATCCACCCGGAAAGCGGTCCCCGGCCCCCCGCGGGGGTTCTGCCCCCGTGGCGCCGCACCCTGCTCGCCCGGGCCGACTGGGCCCAGGACCTCCTCGAAGGGGCGGCCCGGCGTCCGGAAGCTCGGCTCGCATCGGGTACCCGGCGGCGGGAAGAGGGGGATTCGCCGACTTCGTTGCCGGATCCCGAGCTGCCCGACCCCGGACATCACCGGCGGGCCTTCCAGCGCATCCGCCGGCACCTGCTGGCCGGAGACATCTACCAAGCCAACCTGACCGGCTTCGCCACCGCCCGGACGGAGGTCTCCCCGTGGGAGGCCTTCCTGCACCAGGCCCGCCTCAACCCGGTCCCCTTCGCGGCGTACCTGAGGACCGAGGAAGCCACCCTCACCTCCCATTCCCCCGAGCTCCTGCTGCAGACCGATGGAGAGCGGGCGGAGACCGCCCCGATCAAGGGAACGGTCTCCGATGAGCACGGCGATTGGAACACCCTGCAGTCGAGCGGGAAGGACCGCGCGGAGCACCTCATGATCGTCGATCTCTGTCGCAACGATCTCGGGATCTGCGCGCGTCCGGGAACCGTCGAGGTGGTCTCCTTCATGGAAGAGTTGAAGCTGAGAGGCCTGGTCCACCTGGTGAGCCGGATCCAGGCCATGGTTCCCCGCGGGCGTCAGGCCGAGCTGCTGGGCGCGCTCTTCCCCGGCGGGAGCATCACCGGCGCGCCGAAACGCCGCGCGATGGAAATCATCGCCGCGGTCGAAGCCCATCAACGCGGCCCCTACACCGGCAGCATCGGGATGGTGGATGCCTCCGGGCGTCAGCAATGGAATCTCGCCATCCGCACCGCGGTCTGGCAGGATGGACGGGTGAGCTTCGGCTGCGGAGGGGGAATCGTGGTGGACAGCGACCCCGACCGGGAATACGAAGAGGCCGTGTTGAAGGCCCGGTCCTTCTTTGCTACGCTGAGCGCCCTTGCGGATCGAGCGGTGACGAGACACCCGGCCGCGGCTTCTTGAAGCTGTAAGATCCGGCGAGCGTTCCGGGCCGCGTCCCCTGACCTTCTCCATGCCCTCTCCGGAGGTCCCCGATGAAAGTGCACCTCAACGGAGAGCTGGTCGAAGCGGAACAGGCCCGCATTTCGCCTTTCGATGCCGGATACCTGTACGGCGACGGCATCTTCGACACCCTGAGATGCTACCGGGGGTTTCCCTACCTGCTCTCCGAACACGTCGAGCGCCTGGCCCGCGAAGCCGAACTCCTGCAGATCCCCTTCGACCCATCCCCGGGAGCCTGGAACCACCTGCTGCGGGAACTCCTGGAGGCCAACGAGCTGCTCGAAGTCGACGCGCGGGTGCGCGTCCAGATCAGCCGGGGAGGCGGTCCGGACACCAACCCCGTCGATTCCGATCCCGAGGAGATCCGCCCGGCGGTGTTCCTGGTCGCCCGGGCGGTGAGTGAGCGCAACCATCGGCTCCAGGAAGAGGGCGTGGGAGTGCTCACCATGCAGAGCGCGTTCGCCCGGGGGAACTTCCCCCAGATCAAGTCGCTCAACTACCTCCCCAGCATCATGGCCCTGCGTTTCGCGCGCGCCCAGGGATACGAAGAGGCCATCCTCCTCAACCGGCAGAACAAGGTCCTGGAGGGAGCCACCTCGAACGTCTTCCTGTTGCGGGGAGGAATCCTGCGCACTCCGTCGCCGCGCCTGGGTCTGCTACCGGGAGTCACCCGCGCCCGGGTGATGGAGCTGGCGCGCGAGCTGGGGCTGAAGGTCGAGGAAGCGGCCAGCGAATTGCGGGACCTGGTGACCGCTGACGAGGTGTTCCTCACCGGATCGGTGAAGGAGATCCTGCCCGTGGTGGCGGTGGATGGAAGCGCCATCGCCGGCGGCCAGGTCGGCTCCTGGACCCGCAAGTTGATCGAGGCCTACCACGAGGATGTGGAGAAGGCGCGCTCGGCGGTCGTGTAGCGCTCCCACCGCCCGCGCGGAGCGGACGGTGGGAACCCACCCTGTAGATCCTACTTGTAGCGCTGGATGATGTGGAACCCGAAGGGGGTTTCCACCACATCGGAGATCTCGCCCACCTTCAGGGCGAAGGCCGCCTGCTCGAACGCGGGAACCATGGCCCCCCTGCCGAAGCCGCCCAGATCGCCGCCCACGGTCGCGGTGGGACCATCGCTGTATTCGCGCGCGAGATCCTCGAAGTTCTCTCCGGCTCTCGCCTTGGCCAGGACCTCCTCTGCCCTCTTCTTGGCCTCTTCCCGCGTCCGGCTCACGTTCGGCGGCTTGCGCGCCGAGCCCTCGTGCATGATGAGGATGTGTCGGCAGTAGATCTTCTCCACCTTCTTGCGGAGGATGACGTGGTACCCGAAGGGGGTCTCGACCGGGTCGGAGACCTCACCGATCTTCAGCGATTCCATCGCCGCATCGAACTCCGGGATCATCCGGCCCTTGACCCAGGTTCCCAATTCGCCCCCGCGGGGCCCGGAGGGACCGTCGGAGTACTCTTTCGCCAGCTCGGCGAAGTCCTCGCCCTTGCGGGCCCGCTCAGCGAGCTGCTGGGCCAGGGCCTTGGCTTCCTCCTTGGTCCGGGTCACCGAATCGTCCGCGCGCCGGCTGCCCTTGTACATGATCAGGATGTGGGCGCCGGCGAATTCGACCGGCTGGTCGGGCGTCGCGGTGGTATCCACCGCCGACTCGTCTTGTGCCCCGGTGTCTCCTCTGGAGACCTGACTCTCCGAGCCTGAGGCGGAGGCCTCTTCCGAAGTCGTCGCCTTCGACGAGTCCACGGCGGACTGTTCACTGGTCTTCTTCCCGCCGCACGCGGCGACCAGGAACACGAGGGCCGCGATGGCGGCAAGAAGCGTCAATTTCTTCATGATCGATCCTCTGGGCTCGAAGTTGATCAGCCGGCCATCAAGCCCAGCAGATCCACGACCCGGTTGGAGTAACCCCACTCATTGTCATACCAGCTCACCACGCGCGCCGTCCGGCTGGCGTGACTCTGGGTGCTCGGTGCATCGAAGATGCTCGAATGGGAGTTCCCGATGATATCGCTGGAGACCAGCGCTTCCTCGGAGTACTGGAGGACGGACGACATCTCTTCTTCGGCCGCCCTCTTCATGGCTGCATTGATCTCTTCCACCCCGGCCGGCCGCTCGAGTTCCACCACGAAATCGATGATCGATCCGTCGGGAACGGGAACCCGCATGGCCATTCCGTCGAGCCGGCCGTTCAGTGCAGGAAGAACCTTGCCCACCGCCTTGGCCGCGCCGGTGGTGGTGGGAATGATGTTCTCGGCCGCCGCCCGGCTGCGTCGCAGGTCCTTGTGCGGCACGTCGGCCAGGCGTTGGTCGTTGGTGTAGGCGTGTACCGTGGTCAACAGGCCCTTCACGATGCCGAAGTTCTCCTGCAGGACCTTCGCCACCGGCGCCAGGCAGTTGGTGGTGCACGAAGCGTTCGAAACGATCCGATGTTCCGGCTTCAGACTCTCGTCGTTCACCCCGAGTACGATCGTCGCGTCGATCTCATCCTTGGCCGGTACGGTCAACAGGACCTTCTCAGCCCCCGCCCGAAGATGTGGCTCGATCGACTCGCGGGTGCGGAACCGCCCGGTCGATTCGATCACGATCTCGACGCCCAGTTCCTTCCATGGAAGCTTTTCCACTTCGGGGATGGCGGTCATGCGCGCGGCCTGGGTTCCCGCGTGGAGAACGCCATCCTTGAGCTCTACTGCCCCCTCGTAATGGCCCTGGATGGTGTCGTACTGGAAGAGGTAGGCGAGGGATTCGTTCGCCGCGATGTCGTTGATCGCGGCGACCTTGACATCGTCCCGGAGGGACAGGATGCGAAACACACTGCGACCGATCCGGCCGAAACCATTGATGGCGACGGTGATCATGATCCTGCCTCCTCTCAGTGCACCTGGACCGGCGTATCCCGCAGGCCCTGGATGCGGGTGATGAGTTCGACGACGCGGGTCGCGTAACCCCACCCGTTGTCGTACCAGATGATGGTCTTGGCCAGGTTGCCACCGATGACCATGGTGGCCAGGCTGTCGAAGATGGCCGAGTGCGAGTTCCCGATGATGTCGCTGCTCACCAGTGGATCTTCGCTGTACTCGATGATCGACGAGTAGGTGGTCAAGGCCGCCGAGCGGATGACCCCATTGATCTCTTCCCGCTTCACGTCGCTTTGCAGCAAGCAGGTGAGATCGATGTTCGAACCGTCGGGCACCGGGACGTTCAACGCCATGCCATGCAGCCGGCCGTCCAGTTCGGGAACCACGCGCCCGATCCCCGAAGGCGAGAAGGTGGTGGTGGGAATGATGTTCTCCGCGGCCGCCCGGCTGCGCCGGAGATCCTTGCCCGGAACATCCGCCAACCTCTGGTCGTTCGTATAGGCGTGAACCGAGGTCATGTAGGCATGCTCGACCCCGAAATTGTCGTTGAGAAGGCGGAGGATCGGGGCCAACGCGTTGATGGTGCACGAGCCGTTGCTCACGATCCGGTGATGGGGCTCGAGATCCTCGTCGTTCACCCCGCTGACGATGAGCGCATCGACGTCGTTGGGCGCCTTGGGCGGATAACAGAGGATGACCGACTTGGCTCCTTTCTCCAGGTGCCGCGCGAGCATGTCACGGGTGCGGTACTTGCCCGTGGCCTCGATCACGATATCGATCCCGAGCGCTCCCCAATCGACCATTCCCGGCTCGGCGGCAGTGAGCATCTTCACCTGCCGCCCCTTCACGTACATCGCATCCCCCATCACCGAGACCGGTTCCTCGAATCGTCCGTGCACGGTGTCGAACTTCAGCAGGTATTCGAGCGCCTTCGGATTGGCCACGTCGACGATCGCCGTGATCTCGATGTCGTCGCGGGGGTAGAGGATGCGGAAGATGTTCCGGCCGATCCTCCCGAACCCCATGATTCCGATCTTGATGTTCATCGGCAAGCTCCCCTTGATCGCGCCCGACACGCCACCGCGGCCGCTGGGCCGCCAGGGCGGACCCACCCCACCACTCACACTTCCCACCATTGTCGCGGTGGGCGAGGCTCCAAGCTAGCGCCGATCGCCGCCTTTGACCAGTGCCGCCTCGGGTCGGCGGGACCTTTTCCCCGGAAGGACCGACCACCTCGGGCGATTCCGCCGCTTGCCCCTCCCGATGTGGGATGGTAGTTTCGGCAACCCGCACCGGGAGAGCCCGGCGGCGGCGGCGAGATCCCCTCCGTCCGGTTCGATACGCCGGGCCGGATCCATCATTCCGGAGAATCTCGAGCAAGGAGAGCAAGGTGGCCAAGTACCGTATCGCCTGGATGCCCGGAGACGGCGTGGGAAAGGAGGTCATGGAGGCGGCCCGGATCTGCCTGGATGCCCTCCACTTCGATGCCGAATACGTCCCCGCGGAGATCGGTTGGGAACTCTGGATGAGCGAGGGGAACCCCCTGCCCGACCGCACCCTGGAGATCCTCCGCTCGACCGACGCGTGTCTCTTCGGCGCCATCACCTCCAAACCGAAGGAGGAGGCCGAGGCGGAGCTCCCCTCCGACCTGCAGGGCAAGGGACACCAGTACTTCAGTCCGATCGTGAGACTCCGGCAGGAATTCAACCTCCATACCAATCTCCGCCCCTGCAAGGCCTATCCCGGCAATCCCCTGAACTATCGGGACGATATCGACTTGGTCGTGTTCCGGGAGAATACCGAGGGGCTCTACGTCGGCATCGAGTGGCACCCGGTGCCGGAGGAACTCTGGTCGACGGTCGCACGCCACCACCCCAAGGCCGCCCGCTTCAGTTCGACCCCGCGCGACCAGATGGCGATGAGTCTGCGCATCATCACCGAGCAGGGCGCGCGCGCCATCATCACCGACGCCTTCGAATACGCTCGCACGCATCATCGCAAGAGCGTGACCCTGGTGGAAAAGCCGAATGTTCTGCGCGAGACCAGCGGCCTGATGACCCGGGTCGCCCGGAGCGTCGCGAAGGACTACCCCGGCATCGAATTGTGGGAAACCAATATCGACGCCATGATGATGTGGCTGGTGAAGAACCCGGACAAGTACGACGTCATCGTCACTTCGAACATGTTCGGAGACATCACAAGCGATCTCTGCGCCCAGCTCGTCGGCGGTCTCGGATTCGCCTGCAGCGGAAACCTCGGAGACGATTATGGGGTCTTCGAACCCACCCACGGAAGCGCCCCCAAGTACGAGGGCCAGTACAAGGTCAACCCCATCGCCCAGATCCTCACCGCGCGGATGATGCTGGACTGGTTGGGTGAGGCCGAACTGGCGGGTCGTCTGGAGGCGGCGGTTGCCGCGGTGATCGCCGAGGGAGATGTCCGCACCTACGATATGGGCGGCGACAGCGGCACCCTGGAAATGGCCGAGGCCATCGCCTCCCGCTTGTGAAGGAAGTCATCCCCTTGGAGACGCTCGACGTCTTCGTCGTCGTGAGTTACGCCGCCGCCGTCATCGGCCTCGGCTGGATCGCCGCGCGACGGCAGAAGGGAACCACCGATTTCTTCCTGGGAGGACGCCGCCTTCCCTGGCCGCTGGTGGGCGCCTCCATCCTCGCCACCGCATTCAGCGCCGCTTCCCTTCTGGGCGGGCCCGGTGAGGCCTTCGGTCACGGCCTGCTCTGGCTGCAACTCCAGGCGGGAGACCTCCTGGCGATCCTCCTGGTTTGCTGGCTGTTTCTTCCTTTCTACCATTCCCTCTCGGCGACCACCGCCTACGAGTACCTCGAACGGCGCTTCGGCCGCCTCGCCCGCGCCTCGACCGCCCTGCTCTTCCAGCTCCAGGTCCTGTTCCGGCTGGGAGTGCTGCTCTACGGACCGGCCCTTGCGCTCTCGGCCATCACCGGGATCGACCTGCGGCTGGCCATCGTCGCGGTGGGGGTGGTCGCTCTGGTCTACACCCTGCTGGGCGGAATGACCGCGGTCGTCTGGACCGATCTGTTGCAATTGGCGGTGGTCGTGGCGGGAGTCGGCATGACGGCGGCGGCCGCACTGCAGGGGATTCCGGACGGCGTGAAGGGAGCCCTGGAAACGGCCTCGGCGGCGGGGCGTCTACGCCTGGTCGACCCCACCCTTCCGGCCGGACAGTTGCGTTCGGTCCTGGGGGCGGTCATCGGCTACGGCATCCTCTCGCTTTCGGTCGCCGGCACCAATCAACAACCGGTACAACGCTACCTCTCCTGCAAGAATCTGGGCGACGCGCGCCGGGCCGCATTCAGCGGGTGGGCGGTCGGTCTTTTCGTCACCGCGATCACCCTGGGGCTGGGCGTGCTGCTCTTCGCCTACTACCGGGTCCACGCGGGGGAATTGCCGGAGGGTCTCTCCCCCGACGCCATCTTCCCCCGCTTCGCCGCCGAGCACCTGCCTCCGGGCGCGTTGGGGCTGGTCGTCGCCGCTATCTTCGCGGCCGCCATGTCTTCCCTCGATTCGGCCCTGCATTCGTTGAGCACCTCGACCGTCAGCGACATCTACCGTCGCTTCCTCGTCACCGGACGGGAGGACGCGCACTATCTCACCGTGGCCCGGGTCTTCATTCTCGTCTGGGGCGTCCTCGGCATCGCCGCGGGACTCTATGTAGCCGGTCGGGGATCGCTTCTGGCCATGGCGGTGCGCTACGTCGGGTACTTCGCCGGACCGGTCCTGGGAATCTTCCTGCTGGGAATGCTCACTCCCCGCACGAACCAGGTGGGAGCCATCACCGGAATGGGCGCCGCCTTCCTCGCGGTCATCCTGTCGGCCAACGCCCCCGCCTTCTTCTCCAGGCCATCTCCGGTGGGAGGGATCTGGAACGCGGCACTGGGATGCGGGGTCACCATGGCGGTGGGATGGGTGGCCAGCTTCCTTGCGCCTCCCCCCGATGGGTCTCGTCTCCGCGGGCTCGTGCATCGCCGATTCCTGCCGAACCCCTGAGCCGAAGAGAGAATCCCGGGGCCGACCTTGACCCCGGGATTCGCCGGCGCTGCCGCCGTGCTCATCGCGCACGACGCGCGAAGTGTGTGAGGAGGAGGAAACTACTTCAAGCTGACCGCCACCACACCCGAGTGCATGGTCTTGGCCTTGGCCGAGAGTTCCGCGAGGGTCTTCGTGCTGTAGATGCCCCCCACCCCATTCTCGTCCTTGTGGCACCCGTAGCAGGCAAAGTCGAGGGTCACGCGACCTTTTCCGAATTCATCGAGCTGCACGAACTTGCCGTCGCTGGTCCACATTGCATCCTTGCCCACCGGATCGGTATTGATCTGGAACAGGTGCGACGCGATGTCGCCCTTGTAGGCGTAGTCGGCCCGGGCCGACTTGGCCGCGTCCGGCATGTGGCAGTCGGTGCATTCGGGGACGCTGTTGTGGGTGAGATTGGCGTCGTAGCCGGTGTGGCAACTGATGCATTGGGTCTTCACCCCGTTGCCCAGGGCCACATCGTCGTACTTCACCGAGGCGTGGGGATCGTGGCAACCGTTGCATCCGACCGCGGCATGCGGGGAGTGGATGGTCTCGTCGTATTGTTCATGATGACGGATGAAGCCGCCGCTGACCGCCACGCGGTTCTGGGCGTCGCGGTGGTGGCAGCGCCCGCAAAGATCCTTGCTGGCGTCCACCGCCATCGGGAAGTTCTCCGGGTCGAATGCGTGCCGGCTTCCCATTCCGTGGCATTCCTCGCACTGCACCCCACCGAAGGCGAAGGTGCCGAAGCCAGTGGTTCCCGCCGGCCACGATCCCTGATCACTGGCCCCGGTGGTGTGGCACTTGAAGCAGCCGTAGTTGTATGGCTTCGCCGCGTCCTGGTCGTAGGGCACCCACTTGTCGGCTTCGGTCCCCCACAGGTTGAGCTGGGCCTGGGTGCCAGTGGTGTAGACGTTGCCGTCCAGCTTCACGAAACGGGCCTTCCACCCGTAGCCGCCGATCACGTAGGCGAACATGTCCCATGTGGTGCCCGGAGGCGGCCCATCCTGGGCGACGGTGTAGACATGCTCGCTGTCCCACGGATAGGTCGGCGCGGTGTTGTTCTCCACCGCGGTCAACTTGTAGGGATGACCCGATTCCATGAAGGTCTCGTAGGTACTCTGATGACATGCCGCGTCCCCACAGGTAGCGCTGCCCACATACGACAGGGCGGGCACCTCGTTGGGCGGTGGACAACTCGGGCAATTGTCATCGCTGCATCCCACGAGCCCTCCGATCGTCACGAACGCCGCCAGGGCGCCCAGAACAGAGACTCGTTTCAACATCATTCGCTCTCCTCGACTGCGACCCGGCCCCGGCAAATGCGGAGCCTTGGATCGTGAATGGAGACTCGGCGGGGGCACGCTGGACCGGGTTCCCACCGGCGGACTCCTGCATCCCGTCACCGAAACCAGCCCGGTGCCGGGTCAGCAGGTTCCCAGGAGCGGGCCCCCCTCTTGAAGCGGGCGGTCCATGGCCGATTGCTTACCATCAGATCCACCACTCCTGTATTGGAAACTAGGGGCGGGCGGTCGGGGATACAAGCAGTTTCAACGTGGATCCCCAGAAATGTGAACTATGTTGACATCGGTGAACAACGGGACGATCCAGCCCGAGAACCAGGGGTGAACGCTCAGTGAAGGCCCCGGGCGGCGCAGATCGCCTCGTAGGCGGCCTGGATCTCGGTGAAGCGCTTCTGGGCCAGCTCCACGAACTCCGGGGGCAGCCCCTTCGCCATGATCTTGTCCGGGTGGTACTGGACCACCAGCTGCCGGTAGCGGGCCTTGATCTCCTGGTCGCTGGCCGCCGCCGACAGCCCCAGGACGGCGTAGTGCCGCGAGGGGTCGGCGGGGTGGCGTCCCAGGACTCCTTCGAGCAGCTCTTCGCCCAGGCCGAAGATCTCCGCCGCCCGCCGCAGCAGGGACTCCTCGGCGGGATGGACGGTCCCGTCGGCCGCCGCGAGTCGCACCAGCAAGTCGAGCATGATCTCCCGCATCCGGGGTTGGGAGGAGAACACCTGGGCGAACTGCCGGGCGAAGTCCTCGAAGGAATGGGGACTGTCCTTGGCGTTCCGGAAGATCTCGATGGCGTAGCGTTCATCCTCGGGGGACAGCCTCAACTGCTCCCGCATGAACCGCTGGATGAGGGCGATCTCCTCCTCGCTCACTCGCCCGTCCGCCTTGGCCATCTTGGCCAGCATCGAGAAGGTGGTGACGAAGAACACCGCCTGGGCCTCTTGCCGGGAATCGGCGACCGGAGGCGCGCCCTCTCCCCTCCATCCTCCACCGGAAGCAGGGCCCTTCGCGGATTCACCCAGCCGGTGGCCGATGATCGAGCCCACGACCGCCCCGATGGGTCCACCCAGGGTGAAACCGATCGCCCCCCCGAAGATGCTTCCCACCAGTCCCATGTGCTCGCCTTCCTTCCGGCGGGCGGTTCCCGCTCGCGGGGTCCTCGCCCGGCCTTGCGCCTCAGTTCCGGCTCTCGTGGATGGGCATCGCCCGTCGTACCAGCCAGGATCCCATATTCCGGGCTGCCGCGGCCAGAGCGGCGAAGAAATCCTCGGCCAGGGTCACCGTGGTCGGCAGGAGGATGGTGGTGAGGAAGGTGCTCACCAGGAGCCCTCCCATGATGACCAGGGCCATGGAATAGTAGTACACCCCGCCCAGCGATGGCTTCTGCATCACGATGGGGACCAACCCCAGCAAGGTGGTCAACGCGGTCATCAGGATCGGACGCAGGCGCTCCGTACCCCCCTTGAGCATCGCCTCACGACGGGCCATCCCGCGCCGGCGGTAGGAATTGATGTGCTCGAGCATGACGATTCCATTGTTCACCACGATGCCGATGAGCAGCAGCAGACCCACCGCCGCCGGTTGGTCGAAATCGGTTCCGCTGAGATACAGCGTCCACACCGCCCCGGCCAGGGCGAAGGGCAAGGCCACCATGAGGGAGATCGCCTGGCGGACCGACTCGAAGATCCCCGCCATGACCGCGAAGACAAGCAGCAGCGCCAAGAGCAGATTCACCAGGAACTCGCGGGACTTCTCCTTCTGTCGCTGCTGCCAGCGACCGAAGGTCCAATGGTATCCATAGGGAAAGTCCATGCTCTCCAGCATGCTCCTGACCTTGGGAAGATAGTCCTGTCTCTTTCCCTTCCGGTAACGCGCCCCCACCCAGAGACTGGTGAGCCGGTTGTCCCTCTGGATCCGCTCGGGAGAGGAGACCGTTTTCAGTGCGGCCATCGAGGCCAACGGTATCCGCACCCCTTCCTCGTTCCAGATGGGCAGGTTCCCCAACTGATCCACGCTCTCGACCCTCTGTTCATCCAGGGTCAACCGCATCTCCCGTTCGCCGTCTGGGGTGCGGTAGCGGGGCAACCTGCGCCCGCGATAGGTCAGGCCGACCACTTCGGCGGCCTGCGCCGGAGACACCCCGTAACGGGACAGCAATTCGCGGTCGAGCTCGACATGGATCTCCTCTCCGCCCTGGTCGTTGCTGGAGAAGGGATCGGCCAATCCATCGATCGACCGCAACCTCTCCTTTGCCTCCTCGGCCAGCCGGGCCAGCACCGCCGAATCCTCCCCGACGATCTGGAAGGCGACCCGCTTGCCGCGATCCATCCTCCAGTGCTGTCGGTTCTCCTGCACCTCCACCTTCACCCCGGCGATCCGGGGCAACAGACGCGGCAGGGCCGCCTTCACTTTCTCCAGGTTCTCTTCGGACGCCGCGCCCTTTTCGAGGTAGAGACGGGTCAGGGTGAAGCGATCGCTCCAGAAGGAGTAGATCGAACGCACCTTCAAATCCCGGCGATGGGGTTCGAGCGCCTCTTCCACCTTCCGCACCACCTCTTCCTTGCGTGGCAGGCTCATGTCCTCGCTGAAGGTATAGCGCATCCCGACAAACAGTTCGGTCTGCGACGCATCGAAATTCTTGTCCACCTTCAGGTAGGGATAGACGGCCGAGGCCACCACCAACAGGCCGATCAGCGGGGTCATCCAGCGGTGTCTCAGGTTGAAGGCGAGCATCGACGCGTAACGCCTCTCCGCCGCGCTCATCACCCGACCCTTCGGCCGAGGCCGCCCTCGCACGAACCACGAAGTGGCCATCGGGATGAGGGTCTGGCTGATGAAGAGCGACGCGAGCAGGGTGATGCAGACGGTGATGCCCAGCTCCCGGAGATAGATGTTCATCTCGCTGGGCTTGTTGAAGATGAGGGGAAGAAAGACGATCACCGAGGTCAAGGTGGCGGCGATGACCGCCGTCGAGACCTCGCTGGCGCCCCGGCGGGCCGCGGTCTTCTGGTCATCCCCCATCTCGCGGTGGCGGAAGATGTTCTCCATCACCACCACCGCGTTGTCCACCAGCATCCCCACCCCGACGATCAGGCCCAACAGGGTGAGGGTGTTCAGGGTATGCCCCATCGCCCAGATGATGCCGCAGGTCACGATCAACGAGAACGGGATGCACAGCACGGCGATCAGGGTGGAGCCCACCCTGCGCAGGAAGAGGAAGAGAACCAGGCTCGCCAGTACCGCGCCGAAGATGCCGGTGAAGGTCAGATCCCGCAGGGTCTTCTCGATCTCCTCCCCTTGATCGAACCACACCAGGAAGTTGACGCCCTTCAGTTCCGGGTCGTCCTTCATCTCGGCGATCCGTTTGCGCAGCGCCCGGGAGACGTCCACGGTGTTCGCCTTGGCCTCCTGGGTCACCTCGATCCCGATGGCAAAGCGGCCGTCCAGGTGCCGCCCGTACTCCAACGGCGGCTGCTCGTAGCGGACGTCGGCGATCTCCCTGAGTTTCAGACCGTCGGGTCGGATCACCAGGTTGCGGATCTCCTCGACGCTGGTGAATGTGGCCAGGGTGCGCACGGTGTAGCGGTCATCGCCCTCGGTGATCCGGCCCAGGCTCATGTCGAAGTTCGAAGTGCGCAGCTTCCTCACCACTTCGCGAACGTCGACGCCGTAGAACTCGAGCTTGGACAATTCGAGATTGATCCGCACCTCCTTGGGCGACACCCCATCGAGCCGGACCTGGGCCACCCCGGGGATCCTCTCCAGAGGGTGCGCGATCCGCCGCAGCAGGAGATCATAGCTCTCGCTCAGATCGCGATTGCTGGAGAGCCGGCCCTCGAGGATGGGGCTGTCCGCGTCGCGGTCGTCCCAGTGGTTGGACACCCGGATGTCCCCGAGATCGTCGGGCAGATCGCGACGGATCCGGTCGAGTTTCTCCCGGATCTCCACCCGAGCCACATCCAGGTCGGTGGACCAGTCGAACTCGAGGCGGATGCGCCCGCCATCGGAGCTGCACATCGACCACATGCTCTTGAGTCCCTTCACCGACCCCAGCGCGTCTTCGGCGGGGCGAACCACCATCCTCTCCACCTGCTCCGGCGAGGCGTTCTGGTAGGGCAGCACGATGAAGAGCTGCGGCTGTTCGATGTCGGGCATGAACGCCAAGGGAAGGCGGACCAGCGCCACCGTGCCAAGCACCACCAGGCTCACCAGAATCATGAGGGTGGTCACGTGACGCTTGATCGCCAGTTCGGGAAGGGTCATGGCTGCTCCTCCACCACAACCTTCGACGGCACCAGGACATAGGCGGCCGGAATCACCACCAGGGTCAGCAGCATGCTGAACAAGAGCCCGCTGGCCACGGTGATCGCCAGAGGCGAGCGCAGCTCCGAACCCTCACCGAAGGTCATCGCCATCGGGAGCAGCCCCAGCACGGTGGTGATGGTGGTCATGAGGATCGGACGCAGCCGAAGATGGGCGGCTTCGATCACCGCGGGGACCTTCTCCACCCCCCGCCGTCTTCTCTGATTGATGGCGTCGATGAGGACGATCGCGTTGTTCACCACGATGCCCACCAGCATCACCGCCCCGATGAGGACGATCACGCTGATCGGGGTGCCGGTGAGCAGCAGACCGGCGACCACGCCCACCAGCGCCAGCGGAATGGTGAACAGGACCAGGAAAGGATGCAGGAAGCTCTCGAAGGTGGCGGCCATCACCAGGTAGACGAGAAACACCGCCAGCAGCAGGGCGAAGCGCAGGCTCTGGAAGCTCGCACGCATCTCCTCCTGTTGCCCGCCCAGCTCGGTGCTGCTGCCGGCGGGCGCGGGCACCTGGGACACGACCTCCCGGACTTCCTTCTCCAGCGAACCCAGGCTGCGTCCCTTGACCCCGGCACTGATGACCGCGGCGCGCTGTTGCTGCACCCGGTGGATTTCCGCCGGCCCGCGCCCCAGTCGCACCTCGGCGACGGTGAGCAGCCGGATGGGGGTTCCATCGGGCCCGGGCAAAATGAGATTCCGTACGTCATCCACCCCTTGCCGCTCGCTCTCCACGTTGCGGATGCGCACGTCGATCTGCCGGTCACCTTCCTTGAAGCGGGTGGGAACCACGCCCTGGATCCGGTCGCGCAGGGTCTGGGAAAGGGTCTGCAGATCAAGCCCGAGACTGGCCACGCGGTCGCGATCGAAGAGCACCTCGACCTCGGGGCTTCCCGCCTCCAGGGATGAGCGGACATCGACGAGACCGTCCACTTTGCTCAGCGCCTGCGCGACCCTCAGCGACCATTCCCTCAGCTCCTGGAGGTCCTCCCCGAAGAGGAAGACCTCGACCGGCGTCTGCAGGCTGAAGTAGGTGGGACGGCCGCTACGAACCTCCACTCCCGGGGCGGTATCGAAGCGGTCCCGGAGCCGGGCGATCAGTTCGGCCTCGGCGGCGTCGTCCGAACGGTCCTTCATCACCACGTTGAGTTGACCGAGGTTCTCGGCCCGGGTGTTCAGGCTCAGTCCCCCCGCCACCAGGCGCGTCCCCACCGTCGAGAAGTACAGACCGGTTTCCGGCTGCTCCGCGGTCTGTGCCTCCATGGACTTCATCTGACGATCGGTGGCAGCGAGCGAAGTGCCCTCGGGCATCTTCAGCTCGAAATAGAACTCGCCTTCGGTCAGCGAGGGCAGCAACTCGGTACCTACTTGCCGGGCCCCCGCCACCGACAGCGCGAACAATGCGAATCCCACCAGGAGAGTCAATGCGGGGCGGCGAACCGCGCTCTTCAGGAATCGGTCGTAGAACCTCTCGAAGGCCCCCAGATGGGAGTCGAAAGAGGCCGAACCCGTCTTCCGTGAGGTCGAACCGCCGTTCGCCGGGGTCGAAGCGACCCTCCCATGGTGCGGACGACCCGCGTGTCGAGTCGAGGGAGAAGCAACGTGCTGCTTCCGTTCGCTTCCCAGGCCCGCCAGCATCGGGATCACCGTGATCGCCACCACCAGCGAGGCGAGCAGGCTGAAAGTGATGGTCAACGCCTGGTCGCCGAAGAGCTGCCCCGCGATGCCCTCGACGAAGACCAGGGGAAGGAACACCGCGACGGTGGTCAAGGTGGAGGCGCTGACCGCGGCGCCGACCTCTAGCGTTCCCTCGACCGCGGCCTTGCGCCGCGATTGTCCCGACTTCCTTTTCCGGTCGATCGACTCGAGCACCACGATCGAGTTGTCGACGAGCATGCCGATCCCCAGGGTCAAGCCTCCGAGGGACATCACATTCAAGGAGATCCCGGCGCGATACATCAAGAGGAAGGCGGCAACCACCGAGAGGGGAATGGACGTCGCGATCACCAGGGTGCTGCGCCAGTCCCGCAGGAACACGAGGAGCACCAGGATGGCCAGCACACCGCCGATGAGCGCGGCTTGCCGCACTTCGTCGACCGCCTGACGGATGAACTGCGATTGGTCGAAGAGGATGGTCAGTTGATAGCCCGGGGGAAGTTTTTCCCGGTTCCAGCTCTCGATCCGCTCGTGGAGCCGTCGCGCCAGCTCGACGGTGTTGGCATCTCCTTCCTTGAAGAGGTCGATCTCCACCGCCTCGACCCCGTTGACCCGGGTGATCTCCTCGCGCTCCTTGCTTCCTCGCCGCACCGTGGCCACATCGCGCAGGCGCACCAGGCCCATCTCCCCCTTCCACACCACCAGGTCGGCGATCTCCTCGACGCTGTCGAACTCATTGACGGTGCGGATGAGATAGTGCTTGTCGATCCCGCGCAGGGAACCGCCCGGGAGATTCACGTTGGAGACCCCCACCACCTGCGCGACCCTCTGCAGGGGGATGCCGAGGGCGGCCAGTCTCTCCTGGTCGACATCGATCTGGATCTCGTCCTGCAGACCACCCTCCACCTTCGCCGAGGCCACCCCGTCGACGGTCTCCAGGTCCTGTTTCAATTGCTTGTCGGCCAGCCGGCGCAGAGCGCCGAGGTCGCCGCTGCCGGAGAGAGCGAGGCGCACGATGGGGTCGAGCGATGGGTCGTAGCGCAAAACGACCGGATCTTCCGCTTCTTCGGGCAGGACCAGGCGGTCCAGCTTCTCCCGCACGTCCATCGACCGCATGTCCATGTCGGTCTTCCAGTCGAAGTTGAGGGTCACCTCGCTGACCCCCGAGCGGCTGACCGAATGGATCTCGCGGAGCCCCCTGAGGACCCCCACCGCTTCCTCGATGGGACGAGTCACCAGGGCTTCCACTTCTTCGGGAGCAGTATCGGGAAAATCGGTCTGTACGGTGATGCTGGGGTAGCTGATGTCGGGGAAGAGTTCGAGGCTCAGGCGCTGGTATCCGACCAACCCGAAAGCGGCCACCGCCAACGCGGTCATGGTGACGGTCACTCGACGGCGGACCGAAGCTTCCACCAGGGAGCGGAGCATCAGGACGATCCCTCGGCCGGCTCACCATCGATCTCCACAACGATCACCGGCTGGCCCCGACGCAGCTTTCCCTGTCCCTTCACCACGACCTGTTCGCCCTCCTCCACTCCGCTGAGGATCTCAGCCGACTGATCGTCCCGGAAACCGACTTCAACCACCCTCATGGAAGCGCGCCCGTCCTGGGCCACGTAGACCACGTCCTCACCCTTCTCGCGCACCACGGCCTCGCGGGGCACCAGCACCCGGCCCTCTCTCTTCTGGGTCTGCACCTTCACCTGGGCGAAGTCGCCCGGCCTGACCCCGTCGGGAAACTCGTCGATCTCGACGGTGACCTTGATCGTTCCGGAAGTGGCGTCGATCACCGGGGAGATGAGGGTGATCCTTCCCTGCAGATGCACTCCGCTGCTGTCGAGGATCAGTTCGACCGGCTGGTCCTTCTCCAGTTGGCGGAACTCGCGGGCCGGGACGTGGATGCGTGCGCGCAGGGGATGGAAATCGGCCACGGTGTAGAGAGGATCGCCCGGGCTCACGTTTTGTCCCAGGTCGATGTTGCGCCGGACCACGGTTCCCGCAAAGGGAGCGGTGACGGTGGTATAGGAGAAGGTCAAGCGGGCCAGGTCCTCCTGGGCCTGCGCACTCTCCAGCTCGCTCCGGGCGGTCTCGAACTCCTCGACCGAGACCAGGTGCTGCTCGACCATGTTGGCCAAGCGATCGTACTTGGCCTTCAACTTCGCCCGGTTGGCTTCGGCTTCGCGCAGGCGATAGAGATACTCCTCGTTGCCGATCCGCATGAGTTCCTGCCCCGCGGAAACACGGTCCCCTTCCTCCGCTTCCACCTTGGCGACGACGCCTTGCACCCGGGCGAGGATCTCCGCCTGCTTCTCCGCTTCGAGCGTGGCGGTCGCGGTGTAGAAGCTGGCGATGTCCCCGCGATGGGCGGTGGCCACCGCGACCGCCACCGGGGGCATCGAGGGTCTCTTGCCACCTGGCCTCATGCCGCCGGTCCGCCGCACTGTGGACCTCGAAGCGGCGGCGGTGGAACCCACGGCGGCGCTCGATCCCCCCCCGCCGCCTGGGCCCGCCTTGCCCGGCGTCTGCATCGAGGAACGGGCGTCGGGCTCGTGCCCCCCCCGGTCGCCACAGCCACCCAGAGCGGCCGTGACCAACAGGAGGGCGAGGATCGAGATCCGGGGGCCACGGGTTCGCACCCGGCGGATCACCGCGGAGGAAACGAGAGGACAGCAGGCCATGGATGTTCCTTTGCCGAGGATCTTCTGCCGAAAACGGGGAGCATGGGTCCCAGGGGCGGGTTTCCTACGACCTCCACCGCGAAAGGTTTCTTCGCCCGCCCTGGGTGGTCTCGTATGATACACATCGCGCGCGGAGAGCGCGACGCCCCCGCGCCGGTCCCTCCAGACGAAGGTCCGGGAATGTTCACCAGGTTCTGCCTCTACGGAATCTTCAAGAACCTGCGATTCTTCGAGCCCTTCTTCGTGCTCTACCTCCTGGCTCCTCCCCCCCAGGGGGGCGCCGGGCTGAACTACTTCCAGATCGGCTCGCTGGTCGGATACCAGAAACTGCTCACCGGCTTGCTGGAGATCCCCCTGGGGGTGGCCACCGATCGCTTCGGCCGCCGGAGCGCCTTGATCCTCTGCTTCACCCTGTACACCCTGGCCTTTCCCGCCTTCGCGGTGGCCAGCCGGCTGGACGGCGGGACCCGGCTCGGAATGCTCTACCTGGCCCAGACCATCTTCGGCGTCGCCGAAGCGCTGCGGACGGGCAGCCACAAGGCCATCATGCTCGACTGGGCCCGTCGCCGACCCAGCCCCTCCTCGGCCACCTCGCTGATCGGCCGGACCCGCTTCTGTTCGAAGGCCGCGGCCGGGGCCGCTGCCCTGATCGGGGGCTCCCTCCTGTGGAAACTGGGTTCCTTCACCCCCCTTTTCTGGGCCGCCACCGTGCCCGCCGCCCTGGGAATCGCCTTGATGCGAAGCTACCCGGCCAGCCTGGAAGGCGAACAACGGCGCGACCTCGCGGCCCGCCCCACCCTGCGGGAAGGACTGGCCCGCCTCCGGGGAGACGCCGGCCTGGGCGCCCTCATCCTCGCCTCGGTGCTCTTCGAGGCCCAGGTCAAACTGGCCCAGCACTACCTGCAACCCTTCCTCAAGGCCGACCTGCACCGTCACGACCTCGCCCTGGTGGGGGGGGTCGGGGCCGCCCTGGTGGGAGCGTACTACCTGGTGCAGGACCTCATCGGCGGCGCCGCGGCCGGCGTGTCCGCCCGGGCTGAACGGTGGTTGGGGGGAACCGATCGCGCCCTGATGCGCCTCCATCTCACCTTGCTCCTCGTGTGCGCGGGGATGGCCACCGCCTTCGCCCTGCGATCGATCACCCTGGGCATCGCCGGCTACCTTCTCATCGCCTTCCTGCAGAACCTCCGGCGGCCGGTCCTGGTGGCCCGGATGGACCTCGTGATGGATCCGGCGCAGCGGGCCACGACCCTCTCGGTGGAGAGCCAGGGCAAGAGCTGGGTACTCGCCCTGCTCTCCCCACCCCTGGGCTTCATCG
Organism: uncultured bacterium; assembly: GCA_964601275.1. Classification (GTDB taxonomy): domain Bacteria; phylum Krumholzibacteriota; class Krumholzibacteriia; order JAJRXK01; family JAJRXK01; genus JAOZPE01. The sequence continues at coordinate 243,195 of CAZRMV010000006.1, forward strand.
CCGATCGCTGGGGCCTGGCCGCGGCCTTCGCGGCGATCTCCCTCCTGTTGCTGGCCTCCCTGCCCCTGCAACGGGCGGCGGGAGGTCTCAGGGAGAAGCCAGGGGCTGGATGACGCGACCGTCCCCCCCGAAGATCTCGTCGGAGTGTTCGGCATAATCCTTCTCGATCCACGAGGCCCTCTCGGCGATCTCCCGCAAGGACGATTTCAACTGATGCGCGGCGAACGCGGCGACGAGGTTGTCCGGGATCTTGCCCCCCACCGAGACGGTGGCAGTCCAGACGAAGAGGGTCTTGCGTTCGGCCAGTTTGAAGCAGATGAACGCCCCCCGGTTCACCGGAACCCACACCGCCTTCTCCAGCATCTCCTCGGTCACGCCATCGACCTTCCCCGCTTCCACGAGTTCCCGGGCGATTTCTTCCTGCCCGGGGGCGATGTCCCAGTTCTGCTCCCAGATCCAGCCCTCCGAGCGCCGGGCCAATTCCACGTTGGTGGTCACCTGGGTGACGGTCTGCCGATCGGCGAGGGGCCAGGGGGTGTGGATGTAGACGTAGGCAATGTTCCCCCCGTGACCGTCGCGGCGGTAGACGGCCAGGGTGTAGGTCTCGTCGCGCAGGTAATCGGGGTCGTTTCCCGAGAGCCACACCGACCTCATGGGCTCATCGACGACCAGGTATCCGAACACCCGGTGATGGAAATCCTCGGGATCGTCCGGATTCCGCTCCTTGCGCCGGATGACCACCACCTCTCCCGAGAGCAGGGACTCAAGGTCCTCGTGACCCATCCCGGAGAGAGGATGGGCCGCGAAGCCGTTGTAGTAGTCGATGGCCCCTTGGATGAGGGCCTTCCAATCCGGATCGACATCTTCGGATCGGGCCCCATCGGTCGCCGCGGCTTCGGCCGCCGGAACCACCAGGGCTACCACGAGAAGCAACCGGAAGACTCTCAAAACGCGCCGGGGAGGCGATTCGGGAAGGATCATGCCGCTCAAGATACTCCCGCGAGCCCCCCGCCGAAAGTCCGGCCGCTGCTCTGAAGCGAGCCCGTCCGCGGTCGAGGACACCCCGAGCGCTTGATCCCCCTTGCCCAAGCGGCTAGCTTGACGGCAATCCCCTCCGGCCCTCCTCCGGGGCATGGAGCATGGACCGATCCACCTTGGACCTGGGGAGGGCCCCGCGGCATGAAGCTGGTCGAACACCTGGGAAAACGTCTCCTGGCCCGCAGCGGCATCCCGGTGCCGCTCGGGGAGGTCGCCACCACCGCCGAGCAGGCCCGGCAGATCGCCGAGAAGATCGCAGCGCCCGTGGTGGTCAAGGCGCAGATCCTGGCCCCCGGGCGGGGCAAGCGCGGCGGCATCCTGCCCGCCTCGACTCCCCAACAGGCGGAAGAAGCCGCGGCGTCTCTGCTGGGCAAGACCTTCGAACCCGAGTTGTGCCGGGAAGTCCTCGTCGAGCAACGCCTGGACATCGAGCGCGAACTCTACGCCTCGTTCATGGTCGACGCCGCCCATCGCCGCCTGCGCCTCATCCTCACCCGCCACGGCGGCGGTGATGTCGAGAAGGTGTTCCGCGACAAGCCCGACGAGGTGGTGATCGCCCCGATCGGCGCCTTCGAACGCTTCTACCCCTTCAAGGGACGGGAACTCGCGCTGAGAATGGGGCTCTCGGGCAAGGCGGTGGTGAAGGTCGGCGACGCGATCACCAAGCTGGTGGCCTTCGGCCGGGCCAACGACTGCCGGCTGGCCGAGATCAATCCCCTGGTGATCACCCGGGACGAAAAGGTCATTGCCGCCGACGCGGTGATGAACGTCGACGAGGACGCGCACTTCCGGCTGAAGTGGATGAAGGAATTCGGGCTGTCCATGGAAGAGGAGCGTCCGCGGCAGCCGACCCCGCGCGAGCTCGAGGCGGCCGAGATCGACCGCGTCGACTACCGGGGTTCGGTGCACTACCAGGATCTCGACGAGAACGGAGACGTGGGAACGGTCACCGTGGGCAGCGGCTTTTCCATCACCATGCTCGACGTACTGGGCAACTACGGGCTCAAGCCGGCCGACTTCTGCGATTGCTCGGGCAGTCCTCCGGCCGACAAGGTCTACAAGAGCTGCAAGCTCGTGCTGGGGATTCCCGGCATCAAGGCCTTCCTCTTCGTCAGCGGGGTGATGACCCAGGACCTGACGGTGACCGCCGAGGGAATCATCCAGGCCTACCGTGAACTCAAGCCGAAGATCCCGTTCCTCGTGAAGCTGGCCGGCAACCGGGACAAGGAAGCGTACCAGATGATGGTCGAGGCCGGCCTTCCCCACGTCTACCCCCGGGAGACCCCGGTGGAAACGATCGTGGAGGATTGCAAGCGTCTCATCCAGGAAGGGGGCCGGTGATGTCCATCCTCGTCGATGAGAACACCCGCTGCGTCATCCAGGGCGCCACCGGTCAGGGCGGCCGCCGTTTCATCCAGCGCATGATCGATTTCGGGAGCCCCCCGGTAGCCGGCGTGACGCCGGGCAAGGGAGGTCAGGAGGTCGAGGGAGTTCCGGTCTTCGATACGGTGAAGGAGGCGGTCGAGGCCACCGGCTGCAACTTCTCCTCCATCAACGTCCCTCCCGCCCTGGTGAAGGACGCGGCCTTCGAGGCCTTCGACGCCGGCATCCGCAAGATCTTCATGTACGCCGAGAGGGTGCCCCTGCACGACGCGATGGAGATCATGGCCCACGGCGATGAACTCGGGGCGGTCATGGTGGGCCCGAACAGCCCCGGCATCGTCAGCCCGGGAAAGTATCGACTGGGCGGCCTGGGCGGCGACAAGGAATACGTGGAGGAGATCTTCCGGCCCGGGCCTGTGGGATTGTGCAGCCGCAGCGGCGGAATGACCTCCACCCTGGGGTACACGATCAGCCAGGGGGGTCTGGGCATGACCACCGCGGTGGGGCTGGGCGGCGACGCCATCATCGGCTCCCCCTTCACCAAGGTCCTCCCGATGTTCGAGGACGATCCAAAGACGCGAGCCATCTGCATGTTCTGCGAGATCGGCGGCACCATGGAGGAAGAGGCGGCCGAGTTGATCCGAAGCGGAAGGATCACCAAGCCCATCGTGGCCTTCATCGCGGGAAGGGAGACCCTCCCCGGTTTCCGCTTCGGTCACGCGGGGGCCCTGGTCGAAAAGGGTCGGGGCACCTACCAGAGCAAGGTCGAGGCGCTGAGCTCGGCCGGAGTTGCGATCGCGAAGAACCTGCGGGACATCCCGGTGCTGCTCAAGCGGGCCCTGGGAATGGACGAGAGCGAGGAGCCGGCATGAGCGACACCGTCGACTACACCTGGGAGACCCACCTGACCAAGGTCATCCCCAATCTCATCCGCGTCCGGGGCTACGACATCAACGAACTCATGCAGAAGCTGGGTTTCCCCGGTGCCCTGTACCTCCTGTGGACCGGCAAGGTGCCCGACGAGGCCACCGAGAAACTCATCTCCGCAATCATGGTCTCCAGCATGGATCACGGCGCCTCACCCCCCTCGGTGAACGCGGCGCGGATCGTGGCCAGCACCGGGGGGAGCCACAACGCGGCGATCGCGGCCGGAGTGCTCGCCCTGAACAAGTACCACGGCGCGGCGGTGGAGGACTGCATGCAGATGCTGGAGGACTTCCGCGCACTGAAGAAGGAATCGGGCAAGGAGAACATCGAGGTCGCCCGGGAGATCATCGCCCGCCTGAAGGCGCGGGGCGAGCGGGCGTGGGGCATCGGTCACCGCTTGCACACCGCCGATCCACGCCGGGAGACCCTCTTCCGCTTGTGCCGGGCCTGTGGCGTGGACGGAGGCTACATCGAGGCGGTCGAGGCCATCGCGGAGGAAGTCACCAGGAAGGTGGGCAAGCCCATGCCGGTGAATATCGACGGCTGTGTCGCGGCCTGCCTGTGTGAGATCGGATTCCCCAAGACCATGGCCAACGCCCTGTTCATCCTTTCCCGATCGGCCGGCATCGCGATCCAGGCCCGGGAGGAGATGGACACCCAGAAACCCATGCGCAAGATCCATCCCGCGGGCTTCGTCTACGTGGGTCCGGATGACCGCACCCTCGACGAGCGCTGAGCCACGGAGATCGAGATGAAAGAACGCATTGCTCCATGCCGCATTCTTCTCCTGGGAGTGCTCGGCCTCCTGCTCGGAGTCGGGGCGCAGCCGGCGGGTGCGGCGGCCACGAGGATTCCCGAGCTCGCCGGGGATCTCCCCGTCATCCATCCCGAGGAAGTCCTGCCCCCCGCCCTGCCCTGGCACGGGGCCAGCGAGTCGCTCATCGTGCCGGCGGACGATCCCTGGATCACCCCGGCCGAGATGACCGGTCTCACCGAGAGCCCCGACGACGAGACCACCGTGGCCTGGCTGGAGAAGCTGGTGGAAGCCTCCGAGGATCTCCGCATGATCACCATCGGAACCAGCCGCGAGGGGCGTCGGATCTGGATGGTCATCGCCAGCGAAAACGGTGCGGCGACCGCCGACGAGCTGCGAGCCAACGGGCATCCCACCCTGCTGGCCCAGGCGGGCATCCACAGCGGAGAGATCGACGGCAAGGACGCGGGCCTGATGCTGCTGCGCGACCTTACCGTCGAGGGGCGTGGCGGCGACCTCCTCGAGCGGGTCAACTTCCTGTTCATTCCCATCCTGAGCGTCGACGCCCACGAGATGCGCTCGGCCACTTCGCGCATCAATCAGCGCGGTCCGCAACACCAGGGTTGGCGCAGCAACGCACGCAACCTCAATCTCAATCGCGATTACGCCAAGCTCGATACCGAGGAAATCCGCGCGGTGGTGAAGGTTCTCCGCGACTGGCCGATCGATCTCTACCTGGACATCCACGTGACCGACGGAGCGGACTACCAGTACGACATCACCTACGGCGGCAATGGCCGGCATGGGTGGTCGCCCTCGATCGGAAGCTGGCTGGAGGACACCCTGCGTCCGATGGTGGATCGCCGCATGAGGAAGATGGGTCACCTCCCCGGCCCACTGGTCTTCGCGGTGGGAAGGACCATGCGCCGCGGGCGTTACGACTGGACCGCGTCTCCCCGCTTCTCCAACGGCTACGGCGACGCCCGGCATTTGCCCACCCTCCTGGTGGAAAACCACTCGCTGAAGGATTACCGCCGCCGCGTCCTGGGCACCCGCGTGTTCCTGGAAAGTGTCCTCCGCGTCCTGGACGAACGGGCTCCCGGATTGCGGGCCGCGGTGGCGGCGGATCGGGCCCGTCGGCCCGCAGAATTGCCCACCGGCTGGAAGGTGCCCGACGGTACGCCCCCGCAGGTCGAGTTCCTCGGGGTAGAGTCGAAGCTGGAGTTCTCCCCCATCAGCGGCGACAGCGTGGTGCGCTGGTTGGCAAGACCCGTCACCCTCCACATCCCCCTCCTGGCCGCAACCGAGGGAACGGGATTCGTGCCGCGTCCGTCAGCCTACTGGATCTCCGGCGTCTGGCGCGAAGTCATCGAGCGCCTCGCCACCCACGGCATCGAGATGGAGACCCTCGATGCCCCGCGCGAGGTCCCCGTCGTCCTGGACAGCCTGGTGGAGGTCGAGCCGGCCCCGACGCCCTACGAGGGGCACCAGCGCATGAAGGGGACCACCGTGAGCATCCACCGTACGGTGCGCTATCCGGCGGGTTCGGTGCGCATTCCCTTGGATCAGCCCCTGGGCGATCTGGCCATGCTGCTGCTTGAGCCCCAGGGCGAGGACTCCTTCTTCCAGTGGGGTTTCTTCCCGGAGATCCTCCAGCGCACCGAGTACTTCGAGAGCTACGTGATGGAACCGATGGCGAGGAAGATGCTCGACGCTTCGATCGACCTGCGGAAGGCCTTCCAGAAAAAGCTGGAGGAAGATCCCGGATTCGCCGGGGACCCACGGGCTCGCCTGGAGTGGTTCTACGAGAAGACGCCCTACTACGATCGGCGCTGGCGGATCATCCCGGTGGGTCGGGAGGTCACCGCTGGCCGGTGACCCCGTTTTCCTCCCGCAGGGCGCGGGCCACCTCCTCGGCCACGATGCGGGCCACCCGCCGAGGGTCGGTGCCGGGAGGAACGGTATCGGAGGAAGGCGCCGCGGCCGGCGGGTGCAATGCGGGACGAAGACCTCCTCCGGGAAGCTCCCCGGACCGGCTTGCTGCCTCGGCCGGACGGCAGCCAGGGCCCTCCATCCTCGGGCTGCCGTAGCCCTCCTGACGCCACAAGGTCTCCACCTCTTCGCGAGTGAGCACCCTTCCCCCTCCGGCGATCTCCGAGATCAGGGTGATCCGGGCCAGGTGTTCGACGGTCTCCAACTTGTACAGGGCGGACAGGACGTCCTTGCCGCACGCCACCACCCCGTGGTTGGGCATGAGTACGGCGTCATGCCGGAGCATCTGTTCACAGACCGCTTCGGCCACCTCCTCGGTTCCCGGGGCGGCGTAGCGGCTGAGTGGCACCGACCCCAGACCCACGATCACCTCCGGAAGCAGACAGGTGTCCAGCGCCCGGCCGGCGGTCGCCAGGGCGGTCGCCCAGGTGGGATGTCCATGGATCACGGCGGCCACGTCCCCGCGGCTTCGGTAGATCGCCAGGTGCATCCTCAGTTCGGACGAGGGAGTCCCCCGCCGGCAGTTGCCCTGCAGATCGGTCTCCAGGAGATCGGAAGCCTGCAACTTGCCCTTGCAGACTCCCGCCGGAGTGGTGAGGACGGTGGAGGCCTCCAGCCGCGCGGAGAGATTCCCCTGGCTTGCGACGACCAGTCTCTGCTGGTACATCCGGCGACCCGCCTCGACGATCTGGGCCGCCGCTTCGCGCCGTAGCATCGTGCTCACGCGTTCCCCTTCGCCGCTCAGAGTTCGGCCAGCTCTTCCAGGGCCTCCAGGCCGTGGCGCTTCAGATAGGCGACGATGCCGCCTTCGTCGCGGAGTTTCAACATCATCCTGGGCAGTTGGACCTCGATCGTACGATTCTTCGTCCGGTTGATGAGCTTCTGTCCGGCGATGTCCAGCTCGAGCTCGTCCTCGGCCTCGATGCCATCGGTGTCGCCGATCACCAACAGCAAGCCCTGGTTCATGCAGTTGCGGTAGAAGATGCGGGCGAAGCTCTTGGCCACGATCGCCTCGATTCCGGTGTGCTTCAAGGAGGTCACCGCGGTCTCCCGGGACGATCCGCAGCCGAAATTGCGACCGGCCACCAGGAAATCACCCTCTTTCACCTCGCGGGCGAACTCGGGTCGGTACTCGATGAAGCAGATCCGGGCCAGCTCCTTCGGATCGGTGGTCTGGTTGTAGCGGCCGGGAGTGATGAGGTCGGTGTTGATGTTGTCGGGAAAGATCCAGTTCATGCGCGCTCCTCCAGCTCTTCGGGAAGGTATTCCCTCGGGTCGGTGAGGACTCCCCGCAGCGCAGTGGCCGCCGCGGTGGCCGGACTGGCCAGGTAGATCTCGGCCTTGGGGCTTCCCATCCGGCCCCGGAAATTGCGGTTGGAGGTGGACACGCAGACTTCCCCGTCGTCGAGCACCCCGCCCTGGCGTCCCAGGCAGGCCCCGCAGCCCGGGTTGGTGAGGGCCACTCCCTTTTCCATGAAGAACTCGACCAGACCTTCCTGCAGAGCCTGCAGGTACACCTTCCGGCTGGCCGGGGTCACCACGACACGGATGTCGGGATCCAGGCTGCGACCTTCCCAGATCGCGCGCACCACCCGCAGATCCTCGATGCGGCAGTTCGTGCACGAACCGATGAACACCTGGTCGACCGGGCGGCCGGCGATCTCCTCGACCTTGGCCTCCTGGTCGATGTCGTGGGGACAGGCGACGGTCGGGGTGAGATCGCTCACGTCGACGGTGATGGTCTCGCCGTACTCGGCGTCGGCGTCCGGTCCGTTGGCGGTCCAATCGCCCTCCCTGCCTTGCGACCGCAGGTAGTCGCGGGTGCGCTCGTCGCTGGGCACGATCGCGGTCTTGGCCCCCAGTTCGGCGCACATGTTGGTCAGGGTCATGCGGTCGGGCACCGGCCACCCTTCGACCACCGGCCCGGCGAACTCGATGATCTTGTAGGTACTGTATTCGGTTCCGAGCCTGCCGGCGATATGGAGGATGACGTCCTTGGCGAAAACCCCGTGGGGCAACTCACCTTCGATCACGATGCGGATGACCTCGGGTACCCGGAACCAGTTCTTTCCCGTGGCCAAGGCCACCGCCGCGTCGGTCGAGCCCACGCCGATGGTCAGAGCCCCCAGGCCGCCGCCGGTGGGAGTGTGGCTATCGGCTCCCAGGACCAGCATGGAGGGACGGATGTATTCCTCGGCCAGGAGTTGATGACATACCCCGTCGGTGCGGATGCGGATACCCTGCTCCTTCGCGAACGCCCGCACCTTCTTCTGCAGGCGCGCCATCGCGGTGCTCGGCGCGGGAAAGGCGTGGTCGAAGGGAAACACGATCCGCTCGGAATCGAAGACCTTGCCGGCGATCTCGTGGAAGGGATCGATGGCCCAGGCCGCGGTGGTGTCGTGCGCCATCACCAGGTCCAGGTCGGCGATGATGGTATCGCCGGCGTGCACCTCGCGCCCGCAGTGGGCCGAGAAGATCTTCTCGGCAAGATTCTGTCCCATGCTGACCTCACGTCGCCCGGAAGCCGGGCGGGTTGTGTGCGGACTTCTCAACCTCCGGCCACCGGACGCACCAGTTCGAGCACATCGCCGTCTCTGAGAACGACCGTGTCGAACCGGTCGCGGTGGATCGGTTCTCCGTTGTATTCCACGATCAGGAAACGGCGATCCAGGCCCATCCGTTCGATGAGGCGAAGCAGGTGGCATCCCCGCTCGACTTGCATCTTGCGGCCGTTGACCCGGACGGTGATCTCCGCGGGGGCCGCCCGGTTTCCGGTGTTCTCACGCGGCGCCATGCAAGGTCGCCTCCCAGTCCTTCCAGACCGCCTCGTACCCGAGTTGGTGGAGACGGCGCGCCACCTCCACCGGGGACCGGTGGTCGGCCACCTCGAACTGCTCGGCCTCTGCGTTGGGCGCCTCGTAGCCGCCGGGTTCGGTTCGACTGCCGGCGGAGATCTGGGTGACCCCCAGGGGGACGAGCCCGTCGCGGAAGGCCGGCCGCTCGCGGGTGGAGAGCACGATGCCCAGGTCGGGCAGCGAGATCCTCAGGGCGCAGACCAGTTGCACCACTTCCTCGTCCTTCACCCGCACCGGCGCCTCGATGGCCTGCAGGGCCTCCTGCAGCCGCGGAATGGAGACCGAGATCTGACTGCGCCAGCAGTGCTTCTGCAGCCATTGGGCGTGGAAGAAGGTGGACAGGGCGTCCCGCCGCCAGTCGGCCAGTCCCAACAGGCTGCCGATGCCGATGCGTTTCATGCCCGCGCGGACGGCGCGCTCGGGAGTGGCCAGCCGCCAGTCGAAGTTCTTCTTGCGCCCGGCGAGATGGTAGGTGGCGTAGGCCCGGCGATCATAGGTCTCCTGGTAGATGGTCAGCGAGTCGACCCCGGCGGCGACCAGCTCGCGGTAGCCTTCCTCGCTCTGGGGAGCGACCTCGATGCCCACCGACGCGAAACGGGGACGCAGTCGCCGCACCACTTCGGCGAGGTAGCCGGTCGACACGATCCGGGGGTGCTCGCCGCTCACCAGAAGGACGTGCCGGAATCCCTCGTCCAGCAGCACCTGCGCTTCGGCCTCGACCTGCTCGGGGCGGAGGGTCACGCGTTGGATCCGGTGTTCCCGGCTGAATCCGCAGTAGGTACAGGTGTCGATGCATTCGTTCGAGACATAGAGCGGCGCGTAGAGCTGGATCACCCGTCCGAAACGCTGGACGGTGATGCGGTGGGCCCGGCGGGCGAGTTCCTCGAGGCGGGCGGCCGCGGCCGGGGAGATCAGGGCGGAGAATCGCTCGAGCCCCCGGCTGCCTCCGTGCAGAGCGCGATCCACCTCGGACGGGGTCGCCCCGAGGGAGCGCTCCCTCCAGGCGTCGAAATCGACGTGATCGAAGCTGTTCTGGAAGCTCTCGTTCATCCCTGTCGCGCCTCGAGGAATCCGGTGAGGGGACTGGAGGCCTCGGCTTCCTTCCGCGGGGGGGCGAGACCGGCCTCGTAGGCGCTCCGTCCCGCCCGCACCGCCTGGGCGAACGCCGCAGCCATGGACGCCGGATCGCCGGCGACCGCGATGGCGGTGTTCACCAGCACCGCGTCCGCGCCCATTTCCATCGCCCGGGCCGCGTGGCTGGGCGCGCCGATTCCCGCGTCGACCACCACCGGCACGGTGGCCTGTTCGATGATGATCTCCAGGCTGGCTTCGGTGCGCAGTCCCTGGTTGCTTCCGATCGGACTGCCCAGGGGCATCACCGTGGCCGCTCCCGCTTCCTCCAGGCGTTTGGCCAGCACCGGGTCGGCCGGCATGTAGGGAAGCACGGTGAACCCGTCGGCCACCAGCATCTCGCACGCGCGCAGGGTCTCCACCGCGTCGGGCAGCAGATAGCGCAGGTCCGGTGTCACCTCGAGCTTCACCCAGGCGGGCATCCCTGCCGCTCTGGCCAGGCGGGCCAGGCGCAGGGCTTCCTCGGCGGTCTGGGCTCCACTGGTGTTGGGAAGCAGCCGGACCTTCTGGGAATCGATGAAGTCGAGGATGTCCTCGCCGCGGGCCTGCGGGTCGACCCGCCGCAGCGCGACGGTGACGATTTCGCAGCCGCTGCTCTCGATCGCGGCCCGCATCGACGCTCCCGACGGAAACTTTCCCGTGCCGAGGATGAGACGGCTGTCGAACTGCCGATCGCCGATCCGAAGTCCAGTGCTCATGGTGTCTGTCGCTTCCGGCCGGGGAGAACGCGCGCTCCGGGAAGAGAGCGCCGCCAAGGGGAATCTAGCAGAGCCTGGGGGCAAGTCAACGGGACCGGCCGGTGTCCGCCGTCCGTTCCGGCGGACAGCTCCATGTGCGACAACCGGACGCCCTCGTCCCCGGTCCTTGCCACCTCGATCCCCGCCACGGGGCCCCAGCACCGCTCTTCTCTCCCCGTTCCCTCCGAATCGACCGGGTGGCGGAGGATCCTCCCCTGTTGGCCCGCTTGCTGCGTTGGGCCGGCGCATGCGCGGATCTCGACCCCAGCCCTCATCCCTCCGGCACCGGCGGACGGCGCTTCGATGGCGCGCCCGCTTCGGGATGGCCCTGCTGGCGGGAGCCCTGGGCGGGCTCGTCGGCTGCGGCGAGCAGCCGGATCTCCTCGCTCCCCCCCCGCTGCCGTCCAGTCCCACGTCGGCGCGCTCCCCCCGGCGGGAAGCGGTCGCTGCTGGAACCCCGCTGGTGCTCGATCTGGCGGTGATCGATGCCGCTCCCTCCCTCTTCGGGCTGCGGCTCCGGTGGGGCGACCGGGAATGGGACCTCCGGGGACCGGGCCCCTGGACTCTCGATCTCACCACGCCGGCGGACGCGGCGTCCCAGATCGAAGTGCTCTGCGTCCCCTCGACCGCCCCCTTCACTCCCATGGTGGTGCCGCTCTTCGAGTGGAAATCCCGGCGTGAGCTGACGGTCCTGCCCCGTCACCCGCTCCCCACCAGCGTCTACCGGGAGAGCCTCGACCTGCTGGTGGAGTTCCTCAAGCCCTTCGACGGCGGCTTCGTGCGGCGTTGGCCGGTGGACACCCTGCGGCTGTCCGAACCCGCCGTCTCCGGCGAGGTCGACTACCTCGGCACCCTGCGCGCGGCGGTGCAGATCTGGAACGAGCGCTTGCAGGCCGAACGCTTCCGCTTGGTCCCGTCCGGGAGCGAATGTGAAGTGGTTTGTGAGGTCTCCGAGGAAACCCGCCTGGGGTATACGCAGATCCTGCAACGAGACGAGCAGCGGAATCCCCTCCGGATGAAGGTCCACCTGAGCCCGCGGTGGGCGGTCGGAGCCGAGAAGTACGTGCGACGAGCCTGGGTCCACGAACTGGGGCACGTCTTGGGTCTGTGGGGGCATTCCCGGGATCCTCGGCACATCCTCCACGGGCGCTTCATCGCGGTCGACCTACCCGATTCCGAGGAGGTCCGGGTGGCTCGCTGGCTCTGGTCCCTCCCGGCGGCCTCCCACATGGGCTGGTACGGCAGGCCCTCGCTTCTGGAACCGCCTGGTCCAGGGCCCCGCCCCAAAGAGGAATTTGCCGGCGGCGGCGGGCCCGGGTGCCGCGAGCGGGCACCCTTGGCGGAACGCACCGCCGCCGGTCCGGCGGGAAGACGCGGGCACGGGCAAACCATCTCCCCGGGTCGAGGCCGCGCTATCGAAGCTCCAAACGGAACGGCAGACAGAACTGCGGGCTGCCATCCAGTGCCGCCGCCAGCCTCCGGGTCTCCCGCCAGAGGAAAGGGCTGATCTGCGCGGGTAGGACCCGCGTCTCCATGGAGGCGTCGGCGTCCCAGAGTAGTCCATGCAGGAAACGGTCGAGCGCACTCATCGGCCGCTGATAGGTCACGATCTGGGGACGATCCTCCGTGGGGATGTCCGCCAGTTCCTTCGCGCGCTCGATGGCTTCATCCACGCCCCCCAGCGCGTCGACCAGACCGAGCTTCTGCGCGTCCTGACCGGACCACACCCTTCCCTTCGCGATGGAGTCGGCCTGGGAAAAGCTCATGCCCCGACCCTCGGCCACGCGGTCGACGAAGCGTTCGTAGAACCGCCGGAGCTGGTTGCGGATGATCTCGCGCTGTGTGGGAGTGAACGACTGCAGCTCGCTGAACAATCCGGCGTTCTCCCCACGGGAAATGAGCTCATGGCTCACCCCGAGCTTCTCGTACAGTCCCGACAGATCGGCCTTGCCGACGAAGACCCCGATGCTGCCGGTGAGGGTCAGGGGCTCGGCCACGATCGCATCCGCGCTCATGGCGATGTAGTAGCCGCCGCTGGCGGCCAGATTGCCCATGGAGACCACAACCGGCTTGTGTTCGCGGAGCGCCTCGATGCGCCGCCAGATGGTGTCGCTCGCCAGGGTCGACCCGCCGGGGGAATCGATCCGCAGCACCACCGCCTGCACCGTCTTGTCCTCCTCGGCCCGGCGCAGCCGCTCGGCCACGGTTCCACTGCCCATCAAGCCGGAGCCCGGCCGCTGGGATCCCGGAACGATCTGACCGGTGGCGTAGATCAGGGCGATGCGCCGCTTGCGATCGACCGGGCGGACGGGATTCCAGGAGGCCTCCAGGTAGTCCCCGGGATCGATGGTCGGCAATTCGTCGTCCCGGCTGCTGCCCTTGCCGGCCAGCAGACGGCGCAGACTCCGTTCATCCAGCACCCGGTCGACCAGGCCTTCGTCCAAGGCCTCGTCCGCGTCGAAATAGCCCTGGTCGATGAGGTCGGCCATGTGATCCCGGGAAAAGCCCCGGGCCCGCGCGAGTTCTCCCAGCCAGTGATCCCAGACCTCGTCCACGAAGACCTCGACCTGCCGGCGGGCCGGATCGCTGGGACCGTCGCGCGTCCAGCTCTCCGGGGCCGACTTGTAGTCACCGATCGCCACGAAATCGGCCCGGACCCCCAGCTTGTCGAGGGTGCGTTTGTAGTAGGCCATGCGAGCCTGCAGCCCGAGGATGAGGAGATTGCCCTCGGGCGCGATCGCGATCGAATCGGCCGCCGTGGCCAGGAAGTAGGAACCCGAACGGGAGAGCTCGAGCTGTGCCCAGACCGGCTTGCCGTGTTCGCGCAGTTGCCGCAGAACCCTCCGCAGTTCCTGGGCCTGGGCCCATCCTCCGGTGTAGAGATCTGGCTGCAGCAGCACGCCCGCGATGCGGGGATCGTCCTGGGCGCGGTGCAGGGCGCGCAGGAGATCCTGGTGGGAAAGCGGTGGGATGGTGAAGAGCGATGCCAGACCCCGGCGCTCGGGTCTCTCCTCGGGATAGGAGCCGTCGAACGAGACCACCAGCCACGAACCCTTCTCCACCTTGGGCCGGGAGGCACCGGTCCAGACCCTCCACGCCAGCCAGCCACCCCCGGCCATCACCAAGAACACCACCAGCAGGACCACGCCCCGGCGGCGTCCGCGGGGCGGCCGGGTGCGGCGCCTTCCGGTGGATCGGCCAAGGGAGGGGCTTGGGATGGGGCGAGCCGCCGCGTTTCCGCCCTCTCCCCTCGAGGGTCGGCCAGAGTCTCCGGGAGGAGGAGGCGGTGGATTCCAGTGCATCGCGCGGGTTCCTTTCCGAGAATCGGCCGCGGTAGGGGTTGGGGCCGCAACCGTGGTCACGCCCCGCCGGCGCGCCCGCTACCTTAGCACGCCCTCTCCCCAGGACAACAGGATCCTCCTTGAGCGTCGGTTCGCCTTGCAACGGCGCCATTCCCGCTTACCTTGATCGCCTCACACTCCACTCACCGCTTGGGGATGGGCGTCCCGTCGATCGGCTCCCGGATTCTGTGGACTCTTCCTGGTTTCCAATCCGGCGATCTCCGGCCGGTCGCCGCGTTCCTTCGTTCTTCCTCGTAGTCCTCACCGGAAGGCCTGTCCCTTGGAGCTTCGCAACGTCGCCATCATCGCCCACGTCGACCATGGCAAGACCACCCTGGTCGATGAGATCCTCCGGCAGTGCCACGCCTTCGGCGCCCACCAGCAGGTGCGCGAACGCGTCCTGGACAGCGGCGAACTCGAGCGGGAGCGGGGCATCACCATCACCGCCAAGAACTTCGCGGTGACCTACTGCGGCGTGCGGATCAATCTCATCGACACCCCCGGACACGCCGACTTCGGGGGAGAGGTCGAGCGAGTGCTGAAGATGGCCGATGGCGTTCTCCTCCTGGTCGACGCCTTCGAAGGGCCCATGCCGCAGACCCGCTTCGTGCTGCAGAAGGCCCTGCAACTCGGATTGAAACCCCTGGTGGTGATCAACAAGATCGACCGCGCACAGGCACGCCCGGTCGAGGTACTCGACGAGATCTTCTCTCTCTTCCTGGAACTGGACGCCAACGACCGACAACTCGATTTCCGCGGGGTCTACGCGGCGGGGCGCGAGGGCTGGGCCGTCGCCGAACTCGAGGACGAGCGCAAGGATCTCTCCCCCCTTCTCGACATGATCCTCCGGGAACTCCCCGCGCCCGAGGTCGTGGACGGTCCCTTGCAGATGTTGGTGGCCGCGATGGCCCACGACGACTACGTCGGACGGATCGGAATCGGACGGGTGGTACGAGGTTCCCTTCGGGCCAAGGACACGGTCGCGCTCCTCAAACGCGACGGAAGGCAGATCAAGACCACCGTGCGCAGACTCTTCGTGTTCGACAACCTGGGGCGTCGGGAAGTCGAGGAGGTCGGGTGCGGGGACATCTGCGCGGTGGTGGGGCTGGAAGGCGTCGACATCGGTGATACCCTCGCCGACCCGGAGAATCCGCAGGCTTTGCCCTTGATCGCGGTGGACGAGCCGACCCTCAGCATGCGCTTCATGGCCAACACCAGCCCTTTCTACGGCAAGGACGGAAAGCAGGTGAGCAGCCGGAAGTTGCGTGAGCGGCTCTGGCAGGAGGCCGAAAGGGACGTGGCCCTGCAGGTGGAGGAGACCGCAAGCGCGGATACCTTCAAGGTGAGCGGCCGAGGCATCCTGCACCTTTCCATCCTCATGGAGAGCATGCGGAGGGAAGGATACGAGTTCATGGTGGGGCAGCCCCGGGTGATCTACCGGGAGATCGACGGACACAAGGCGGAGCCGGTGGAGATCCTCACGGTCGACGTGCCCAGCGAAATGGCTGGCACGGTCATCGAGCACGCCGCCGTCCGCAAGGGCGAGATGGTGGGAATGGAGCAGACCGGCGGGCGCACCCGTCTCGACTTCCACATCCCCTCGCGCGGCCTCATCGGATTCCGCAGCCAGATGCTCCAGGCCACCGGCGGCGAGATCGTCATGCACCACCGCTTCCTGGGCTATCAACTCTTCAAGGGGTCGATCCCACAGCGCTCGACCGGCAGCATCATCTCGATGGGCCAGGGGCCGGCAGTCGCTTTCGCGTTGGACGCGCTGAAGGACCGGGGCAGGTTCTTCGTCGAGCCGGGCGAGGAACTCTACCGCGGCCAGGTCATCGGAGAGCACAACAAGGAAGGTGACATCGTCGTCAACGCGCAGAAAGCCAAGCAGCTCACGAACCTGCGGGCGGCGGGCAGCGATCGCAAGCTCAAGATCGCCCCCGCGGTGAAGCTGAGCCTGGAGGAAGTGCTCGAGCACATCAACGATGATGAATACGTGGAAGTCACGCCCCATCACCTGCGCATGCGCAAGGCGCTGTTGGACGAGAACGAGCGCAGGCGGCACCGCAAACGGGTGAGCCTGTCGGAGAACTGAGGCCGCCCGCGGACCCTCCAGGCAGACCAGATCCGACTCAACCGATCCGGGAGGGATCGACCGCACCCCAGGCGGCCTACCGCAGCAGGATCATCCTCTGTCGCACATGGGAGCTCGGAGTCTGCAGGGACAGGAAATACACCCCGCTGGCGAGCCCATGGCCTCGATCATCCCTCCCGTCCCACAGCAGATCCTGGTATCCCGCCGGGCGCCGACCATCCACCAGTACGCGAACCTGCCGTCCCCGCAGGTCGAAGATGCGCAGTCGTACCGGCGCCGGGTCGGGCAGACGGAAGCGCACCCGGGTTCCTCCCGAATTGGAGACGATGAATGGATTCGGAGTGGTCGGCAGCAGTTCCACCCGGGATGCAAGCTGACCGCCGAACCCTCCCCGGAACGAGGCTTCCACCCGCCGGGCGGTCTCCGCCAGGGCTCGGATCGTTTCGGGGGTGTCTCCGAGCAGCCAGGCCACCGACCACTCCACCGGCTCTTTTCGGGGTAGATCGAAGGGACCCATCGAGATGACCTGCGCCAGATCGCCGGGCGGACTGGGCTCCTCGTCGCTGGGCCGGATCAACAGGCCCCACAACTGTTCATCGGTCAACTTGGCGCTGGGATCGTCCACATCGTACAGACCCGGTGCGGGCCAGCCGTCGCCGGCGACGTCGGGCAACCAGCTCGCGGCAAAGCCACCCGGACCAGACAACACCACGATGCCGGCTCCTCCCCCTCCGTCCACCCCGGAGACATCGAGTACGTAGGCCAATCGATTGCCGGGTTCGACGAAGACCTGGTCGCTCCCGCGGACCCCCTCATGACTGGCCCAATCCACGAGCAGGCCCATCCGCGCCCCGGGAATGGCCCCGGTGTTCGACCACACCCGGTATCGAACCAGGCAGAACCCGCCACGGGCCGCGTCGTCGAAGGCGGTGGCTTCGACGCGGACGGTGATGCGCAACGGCGTCGGCGCTCCGCCGTCGTCGAAGACCACCACCCCCACCTGGTTTCCCGCATCATCGACCCGGCTGGTGACCGGCTCCTCGCCATGCGGGAAGAAGTCACCGGGCGGCGCGCTTCGGGACAACCTCAGCACCGCGTCGGAGACCGCAGTGGGACCATTGCCGAAGAGGAAACTGCCGCCCAGCATGCGAGTGGGCTGATCCGGGCGGTGCAGCCCCTCTCCTGCCGGATCGCCGGGCCGCAGCAGGTCGGCGAAACCCAACCGCCCGTTGGCCGCCAGGGTGAAGACGATCTCCTCACCCTTCACCTCGATGTGCAGAGGCCGCAGTTCGACCGGGATCCACTGGTAGACGGTGTCCTGGGCGGTGGTGATCTGGATCCGCAGATCGGCCATGTGCGCGGGCGGCGCCTGGGGCGTCACCCACATCTTGTACGCCCGCGGTGCGGAGAAGAATCCTCCCTGCCGAAGGGAACCGATCGACAGATCCTTCAGCAACACGACCAGGTAGGGATCGTCGGTGAAGAGTTCGAGTCGGAGATCCTCTGCGTCGCCGAGCAATGGCGACAGGCGCAGCCCGCCGGTGAGGATCTCCGCCCCCTCCACCACCCCATCGCCATCCTCATCGGTGAAGAAACGATCGAGGATCGCCACCCCGGCGGTCTTCCGGGTCACCGCGCGATAGGCGTTGACCACCCCGATCCCCATGCGTTGGAACAGGACGGGATCGTTGTAGTCGCTCAGGTCGACCGCGCTCCAGCGGATCTGCTCACGCACCTGACGGGGAGTCCACTCCGGATGCATCGCGCACACCAGGGCCGCCACGCCGGAGGCATGGGCGGCCGCCTGGGAAGTTCCGCGCCGGCTGTCGTAGGCATTGCCGGGAATCGTGGAAACAATGGTCACTCCCGGCGCCGAAACATCGATCCAGTAGGCGGCGTTGGCCCCGATGGTGTTGTGCACGAGATTGCGGCGAATCGAGGTCACCGAGAGAACCGTGGGATAGAATGCCGGATAGAAGGGAACGTCGTGGATGTTGTTGCCGGCGGCCGCGATCACCACGCTGCCCATTTCCTCGATGGCCTGCAGGACATCCGCCTCGTACTGCGACCAGCGGCCGGTACGCCCCCAGGATGCGTTGATCACCCGGGCTCCGCTGAGTGCCGCGTAGAGCAAGCCCTCGTAACCGTAGCTGATGATCCGATCTTCCTCGGGATCGCCGGCATCGATGGCGAGGAGACGGGCTCCGCCGGAGACCCCGACGATTCCCCGGTCGTTGGTGTCATCCGCGCAAGCGATGCCCGCGATGTGGGTTCCGTGCAACGCGTTGGTGGGCGTGTTCGGCAGACCGGTGGGATCGGCCTGGCCGTCGGCGAAATTCCACCCGTGGACATCGTCGACGAAGCCATTGCCGTCGTCATCGATTCCATTGCCCTCGATTTCCCCGGGCCGCCGGTAGACCATCTCCACCAGGTCTTCGTGTCTCCAGTCGGTCCCACCGTCGACCACCGCCAGGACGATCCCGGCGTCGGCCGCCCGCACCACCGCATGCGCCTTCTCCAACTGGAGGATCTGGGACGGGGTGAGGATCGGCGAAGTGAGCAAGGTGTCTTCCCCGCACAGCGCATGGCGGTACACCGGCTCCACCCGGCAGGGCACTCCTTCCCGAGCCAGGAGCTTCTCCACCACTCCGCTGTCCACCGGCCGGTCGAAGCGCAGCTCCCACCATCGCTCCAAGCGACGCCAGGCGGAAGAGGACGCCTTGCCGGCCTGCACCGGTCGCAGCGCGCCCAGGGCGGGCGCGGCTCTTCCTCCCAACCCGCGGGCGACGTCGTGCAATCTCGCGACCGGGTCGGGCCCGCCCCGGGCCTTCGCCGCTTCGGTGATCTCGGGAAGCAATACGCGCACTCTCCGCGCATCCGGTGGAGGAAACTCCGCGACGGGGGAAGCGGCCCGCACCGGTGCCACCGGGAGCAACAGGACCGCCAGAAGCAGCCCCGTGGCCGCCGATCCAAGCCGACGGGCGCGGCGCGGCAGGTCGGCGGCGTCCGTCCAGAAGCTCCGCGGGCGCGTTCGCCTCCGCGCTCCCCCGTGATCGGTGGAAAACCGGATGGACCGGCAGATCGCGCGTCTCGGATGCGTGGGAATGGCCATGGTCTCCTGGAGGCAGCTGTCGTCTCCCAAGGTGCCCCATTCTCCACCCCAAGATCAAGCCTTCTGCCTTCTTTCGCCAGCATCGGGGCGATCCGGGGCAGTCTTTTCACGCGCGCGGTGCTACACTGGCCGCGCCCGGAAGAGGGCCTGCCTTTCGGTTCCCAAGAACGGCTCTCGGCCCGTTCACCCATACCCTCACCTGGATGCCACGGGAGCACTCCAATGGTCGAAAAACTCGCATTGATCGGATTCGGCACGGTGGGACAGGGATTGTGTGAGATCCTCCTGTCCAGGAAGGATCTCCTGGAGAGGGAATACGGATTCCAGGCGAACGTGGTCGCGGTGAGCGACCTGCTCAAGGGCTCGGTCCACGCCCCCGGGGGTCTCGACCTGCAAGGGCTGCTCGACCTGGCCCGGGCCGGCCGCTCGCTCGAGGAACTCGAAGGGGTGGAGACCGTGGGATGGGATGCTCTGACCACGATCTCCGAATCGGGCGCCGATACCGTCTGCGAGCTCAGCTACACCGACATCAAGACCGGCCAGCCGGCCACCGACCACTGCCGCGCCGCGCTGGAGCGGGGAATGAACCTCGTCACCTCCAACAAGGGACCCGCCGCGCTCTTCTACCGCGAACTCCACGAGCTGGCAGAGAAGAACCACGCCCGTTTCATGATCGAGGGGACGGTGATGTCGGGTACGCCGGTGCTGAACCTGGCGCGCAGGACGCTGGCCGGCAACGAGATCATGGCCATCCGCGGCATCCTCAACGGCACCACCAACTTCATCCTCAGCCAGATGGAACGCGGCCGCTCGTACGAAGAGGTTCTCGCCGAGGCTCAGAAGCTGGGCTACGCCGAGGCCGACCCCACCGCCGATGTGGAGGGGCTGGACGCGTTGGCCAAGGTCACCATCCTGGCCAACGTGCTGATGGGCGAGAACCTCACCCCAGGCGACATTCCCTGCCACGGTATCACCAAGATCACCCTCGACGACATCGAGCAGGCCAGGAAGGAGGGCAAGCGCTGGAAGCTCATCGGGGAGATCCGCCGCGAGGGCGGCACGGTGCAGGCCCAGGTCGCTCCGATGATGATCCCACTGGACCATCCCCTGGCCGGGGTCATGGGCGCCACCAACGCGTTGACCTTCACCTGCGATCTCATGGGAGACGTCACGATCACCGGACCGGGGGCCGGACGTGTCGAGACCGGGTACTCCATCCTCGTCGATCTGCTGGAGATCCATCGGGAAAGGAGAGGGTAGACCATGAAGATGATCCTGGGCGGCCAGTGGGTCGACCGTGACGAAACCATCGACGTCCTGAATCCCTACGACGGATCCCTGGTCGATACGGTGCCGCGGGGCACCGCGGCCGACATCGACGAAGCGATCACCCGGGCGGTCGAGGGCTACCGGATCAACCGGCGCTTGCCGGCGCACGAGCGCATCTCCATCCTCAAGCGCACAGCCGAGATCATGCAGCAGCGCTTCGAGGACCTGGCGGTGACCATCGCCAGCGAGGGCAGCAAGACCATCCGGGAGGCGCGCAAGGAGGTGGGCCGCGCCATCAACACCATCACCATCTCCGCCGAGGAGGCCCGGCGCAT
Organism: uncultured bacterium; assembly: GCA_964601275.1. Taxonomy (GTDB): domain Bacteria; phylum Krumholzibacteriota; class Krumholzibacteriia; order JAJRXK01; family JAJRXK01; genus JAOZPE01. The sequence continues at coordinate 264,164 of CAZRMV010000006.1, forward strand.
CGACGGGGAGACCATTCCCTTCGACAGTGCGGAGGGTTCGGAGACGCGGGTGGGTTACTACTACCGCTTCCCCATCGGGGTCATCGGGGCCATCACCCCCTTCAACGATCCCCTGAACCTGGTCGCCCACAAGCTCGGGCCCGCCATCGCCGGGGGCAATGCGGTGGTCTGCAAACCGGCGACGGTCACTCCCCTGTCGGCCCTGAAACTGGGAGAGTGCCTGCTCGACGCCGGACTGCCGGGGAAGATCCTGTCCATCGTCACCGGCCACGGACATGAGATCGGAGACCCGCTGGTGGAAGATCCGCGGATCCGCATGATCTCCTTCACCGGCGGTGTCGAGGCCGGAGAGCGGATCATCCGCCGTGCCGGTCTCAAGAAGATCGGCATGGAACTGGGCTCGAACAGTCCGGTCATCGTGATGGCCGATTGCGATCTGGATCAGGCGGTCGAATCCTGCGTGTCCGGAGCCTTCTGGGCCGTCGGCCAGAACTGCATCGGGGTCCAGCGCATCTACATCGAGCGCCCCGTCTACGACGCATTCCGCGACCAGTTCGTCGCCCGCACGAAGAAGTACAGGGTGGGCCGCCAACTGGACGAGGACACCGACATGGGCCCGATGATCACCGAGGCCGAGGCCCGCCGGGTGATCGAGTGGGTGGAGGAGGCGAAGGCCCAGGGGGCGGAGGTGCTCACCGGGGGCACGCGCGAGGGGAGCCTGGTGCAACCCACGGTCCTGCAGAACATGCCGCCCGGCGCCAGGCTGGACTGCCAGGAGGTGTTCGGACCAGTGGTGAGCCTCTACCCCGTCGATTCGCTGGACGAGGCGGTGGAAAAGGCCAACGCGGTCGACTACGGCCTGTTGGGGGCGATCTTCACCCGCCGGCTGGACCATGCCTTCTACGCCATCGAGGCAATGGACGTGGGCGGAATCATCGTGAACGACTCGACCGATTACCGGATCGACCTGATGCCGTTCGGCGGGGTCAAGAAGAGCGGCCTGGGCCGGGAGGGCATCAAGTTCTCGCTGATGGAGATGACCGAGCCCAAGATGGTCTGCTTCAACCTGCCCCGGAGGGGATGAACGGCCATTGTCGGGAAGCCGTCGCCGGGACCGCCTCCCGTCAACGCACGAGGGTCAGGCGGCGTACCCGCACGACCCCGTCTGCGCGCAGCCGACAGAAGTACACCCCGGAACTGATCACCGCCCCGCGGTTGTCCGCGCCGTCCCAGAGGGCGCGCTGGAGTCCTCCCGACACCCATCCATCCACCAGGGTCTTCACCCGGCGTCCGGACACGTCGTAGATGGAAAGCTCCACTTCGGCTCCGGGATTCGGCACTTCATACCCGATCACGGTCGTGGCATTGAACGGGTTCGGGGTGTTCTGATGGAGAACCACTCCCCCCTCCGCCGCACCGCTCTCCGCCCCAGTGCCCGAGGCCGGCATGTAGACCCCGTGGAAGGTGACGACTTCGCCCACATCGACCCGCAGGGTCTCGGGATTCGCCGCCGGGGTCCGCCATCCCGGTACGGATTGCCAGTGGATGATGTAGTCACCCGGGCTCATGCCCAGGAGGGAGCTGTCCCCCGCGGCCGAGACCTGGTACCCCGGCCCGGTCACGGTCCAGGGGGGAGCCAGAGTGTCGGGTTCACTTTCGATCACGGCGAAACCCACTGGTTCGGTGCTGAGGAAGAACGAGGTGGTTCGACGGACCGGACCCATGGTTCCATTGCAGGCGCCGAATCGGACCTCGCCGTATTCCGGGTGCGGCAGGATCGCGATCTCCGCGGTGACCGGCGCGAGGATGATATAATCACGTTCGCCCAAGAGATACCGGCCGGTGCTGCTCGGATCACAGTAATAGACACCCTCCTCCACTCCCGTCGTGTCTTCGCCGGCGGTGACCACGACTTCATCCGGCCAATGCATGGAACCCAAGTAGATCTCGGGCGGGGGGCTGGACATCCTCCAGGCCACGGCTCCCAGGTTGGTCGAGCCACTGTCCACCACCGCCATGATGAACAAGTGGACCGGCGTGAACAACGCGACCGGGGCCAGCGCCGAGCGGGTGGCCAGGGTGTCGGCGTAGATTCCGACATGGAGCACGGTGGAATCGGCGCCACAGGCGGGGGGGACGGGAATCCTCGGGAGTCCCGCGTAGGGATAGGACATGGTGAACACCGCCACGTCGGCGATGTCGAGCACATGGTCGTAGACGAAGTCCACCCGGTAGTCATAGACATGCGGAGTCTGGCCGAAGGCCGAGGCAAGGATCGAGATGTCTCCCAGTCCGAATCCCAGGTCCCCGTCGATGTCGGGACTGTTCACCTGCAGGGGAATGGTGACGCCCGGAATGGGCTGGCCCGCCACGAGCACCCGCATTCCCCAGCCCGGTCCGGTCCATCCACCCGCCCACAGAGGTCCGGAAAAGGTCGTGACCCCATCCGGTCCCGTATCGGCGTCGGCCCCCTGGTGTCCCTGCACGGGAACCACGGTGTGGTTCACCGACTGCAGGGTGAGATCCTCGGCCGGGTAGTTCGCCACCGGGCGATCGAGGCTGTCCCGCAGGGTGACGGTGATCGTGGCATCGACGGGACACCCGTACTCGTCGCGAGCCAGGGTCAGGGGATTCCCGTATCGATGCGGGCAGGCCATGATGGTGGCCCACCCCGGAAAGCCCCAGGAGACCGAGGAATGCGCCGGATCGGGTACGCGCATCGCCGTACTGCCGCTGGTCTGGCCGAAGTAGGCGAGAAGATCCTCCAGGATCCGGGTCCGGGCCGCACTGACCAGCGGGGCCTTGGGCACCGAATAGGTCGAGATGGCGCCCAGGTCATAGGGAAAGAAGACGACCTCGTTTCCAGTGAGGCTGTCGCTGCGCAAGGTGGCCGCCACCGGAGTGCACCCGAGAGGAGTGCCGTCCACGTCCGCGAACTCCGCGAGCCGAATGGTTCCGGGCAACGCCTCCACAGCCACGAGGGGGTACGGTGAGGCGCACCTCTCTTCCAGCGGCCATCGCGTCTCCTGGACCAATACGGGGTTGCCGGGCAGAGCCGAGACGACCCGGGCGGAGGCGGACGGGCAGAGTCCTTGCAGATCCCAGTCCAGGAAGTCGATACCCACCTCCTGATACAGAAAGGTCGCCGGGACCGTGCCGCGCAACGCAAGATCCCCGACCAGGTTCTCTCCCATCAGCAGGAGGTGGTGACCCGGCGGTGAACCCAGCCAGGCCCACAAGGTGGAGAGGTCCAGGCCAGGATCCTCTTCCCCGTTTGCCAGGGTGAAGGCCTGCTGCCGGCCGCTGGTGTACAGAATCGTCGAGTATCCCTCCAGGGTCCCCGCAGTGCCGCGTCCTCCGATTCCGTTGCCCACTCCGGCATCGGGAGCCAGCACACCGTAGAGGTCGTAGTCCTGGCCCACGCGCTCTCCGAGGTTGTCCAGGGCGGTCTTCCAGGCTGGATCCAGGCCACCGCCCGATGCGTCATCGATGATGAGGACCTGCGGCTGGTCCCCGGCGCTCAGGCTCTTGAGGGTGGGCAGGGCCCGGACCACGAAATGCGGATCGTAAGCCGATGCGGGGGAGAAATCGGAGAAGCCGGTGGTGTCGGCGGGAAGGGTCACGCTGACCCCCATGCCCACACTCCAGGCCCGGAAGAAATAGTGGATGACATCGCCCGGGTAGAAGAACGCGCTGTCCGGAAGATCGAAGCAGAAGCGGTGGGGAATGACGGTTCCCGCCACGGTGCGGCACGAATCGGCGGGGATAGTCCCTTGACTCGGTTGTCCGGAACTGCGGTAGGAATCGAAGATCGGGTTGGGCTCCAGCCGATACTGCATCACCACTCCGCTGAGGTCGTACCCGGTGACCTGGCAGACGATGGAATCGCCAGGGTCCTGGTTGGCGGGTGCCGGTAGCGAGCTGGGAGCGATGCTGCGGGCCATGTCGAAGCGCACGGAATTGTTCTGCGGCTGGCCGAAATCCAGGAGGCCGGAGGCGGGGAAAGCATCCTGGGCCAGGTGGGCCGGATCGGCGGTGATGGCCAGGGGCGATCCGGTTTCCGGCGGGGCGTCCACCACCACGGCCACGTTGTCGAAATAGGGAGCCGGAGTGCCGTCATCGCCCCGGGTGCCCGCGGACGGCCTCTGGACCACCCCCAGGGCCACCTGCATCTGCGTCCACGGGTATCCCTGGGCCAGAGCCAGGTCGGTCAGATCGACCTCCTCGGTGACGTAGGCGGGGCCACCGTAGTTCACGCGCCCGTGGTTCAGCCAGCCACTCCACGATGCGCCCCCATCGGTGCTGAACCTCACCAGCCACTCGTCGAAGATTCACGGGGAATCCCCGTCGAGGGGTTCGTGACGGTAGACATCGTACCGGAGTCGCAAACGTCCCATCGGCTGGCCGGGGGACGCCTCGATGATGGGAGAAACCACCGCGCAGTGCAGAAGGCTCCCCCACTGAAGTCCTCCGACGGTGTTGACGATCCAACCACCGGGGCCGTAGTACCAGTCAATTCCCCACTGACCACCCGTCCCCGGCACGACCTGACCGTCGTCCACGAAGATTGCTTGAGGAGAAGAATTCTCACGACAGGGATCCAGAGCCCGCAATGCCGTCGCCAGATGGCCGAAGTTGCCGGACCCTCCTCCCGCCGAGACGGGATGCCACTCGGTCCAGGAGCCGGCCTCCAGATCCTCCTGACTCACCCAGACCCAACCCTGACCTTGGTCGGCCTGTACCACGATGGAATCCAGTTGGGCCGCTCCGAGCGTGGGCCAGCAGTCCTCGTCCGAA
>CAZRMV010000007.1:0-248938 GCA_964601275.1 uncultured bacterium
ACGAAGGGGATACCTCGACCCCGTAGATCTCCTTCAGACCGCTCTGGATCTCCCGGGTCGTCATCCCCCGGGCATACAAGGCGATCACCTTGTCGTCGAAACCAGGAAGCCGACGACGACCTTTCGGAACCAGCTTCGGCGAAAAACTGCCGTCACGATCCCGGGGAACCTCGATCTCCAGCTCGTCTTCGCCCGTCTTGATGCGCTTGCGGGTCTTCCCGTTCCGGCTGTTGCCCCCGTCTCGACCCGCTGAGGAGTGCTTCTCGTAGCCGAGATGGTCGGTCATCTCCCCCTCGAGAGCTCGCTCCACGAGCCGTTTCTTCAGCTCCTGGGCCAAACCACCTTCATTCAAGATATCCTCGGGGCGTTCCCCCTCCAGGAGCTGGTCGATCAGCGCCTCGAGCTGCTTCTCTCGCTCGGTCTGCTTCTTTCTGGCCATTGGATCCCTCCCGATCCGGAGTATAACCTATGGCCAGTTACACAGAAATCAGTACAGTCCCTCTTCAGCCGACTCTTCGAGATCCCGGAGAGATTTCTCATCAAGAGATATATTTTGAGCCAACATACCGGTGAGAACCTCTGCACTGGAGCTGGTCACCATGAATGCCATAGGCACACTTCCGTCGAGAACTCTCTTGATATCGATTCGAGTTCTCCAAGCCTTGCCTGAAGGATAGTATAAATCTACAACGCGCCAGGACACGACTTCTCCATCAACAGCATTATTGAGAATATGACTTGACCACTGGTCCCAGCATTCTTCACATCGCCATGGGATTGAACCTTCAAGAGAGACCGCAGGCAACGGCTGAAAAATGGTCCATGGATGCTCTTCATCGATGAGTTCAGGCGAGGCTGCAACCTCGATCCACGGGATCCCCATTCTTCGGTATTTCTCTGCTTTTGTATGGTCAACGTAATGGTGAACTGCGACTTCAATGGCACCGAGAATCTCTGACCCATTCAGGAGGACGATATCAGGTCGAAGGTCTTCGCAGGAAAACTCCGTTTCGACGTGAGTCCATCCCTTGGCAAACTTCCATGTAAGTGTTTCTTCACAATTCGATGGGACTACGAATAGGGCGTCGCCGCTACCAGCACACTTTGTCTGGACCCTCAAGAATCGGCGCCCTTGGAGTTCCTTCGCGATCTGAAACTTCACCGCCCTATGGAGGGCAGTCTCCCCCTGAAGTGTTGGACAGATTCCACCGCTGCGATGGGCTGCATGTGCTCGACGAATTGTCCCAAGTCTCAATGTCACCTGTTGGTGGCATTCTGGACAGTAGGCGATGGGCCGTTTGTCACGTGGAAGGCCCCTGAATTCTCTTACCTCGTGCAAACGCCCATCGACCATTACGTGCCGAAGAAGAATCTCCGATGGCATGCCTGATCCACTCCATGGGGCTGGGGGTGATGTCAGCTCAATTCCCAGATTCAGTTGGCCCTGACCCCGCCAGGGTGACCTCCTTGACAAGACCGTAGAGGATTCAGTACCTGTCTGTCCAGACCCTGGGGGTCGCACGCAGGAATGTTCAACCGACTTCATGACGCAAGAGTGAGAGCTGCAGCATTCGAATGGCTCTCGGCCCAGGTCAGGGACCACGGGGACGTGCTGCCCCGCACCATACTTGCGGAGGGGTTCGTTCTCGATGGTGACCGTGTCCCTTTGGTTGGACCGCCGGGTATCTTCAAGCCACGGATCCTTCGCGATGCACCCCTATCGATAACGACTGCCCCAAGGGGCCCTATGACGACTCGTTCGGCCCAGACGGACTCCTTCGGTATCGTTACCGGGGCACCGATCCCAAGCACGGAGACAACTGCGGTCTACGCTTCGCAATGGAACAACGTCTGCCGCTCGTCTATTTCCATGGCGTAATCCCGGGAAGGTACCTTGCTGCCTGGCCCGTCTTCGTTGTGGGTGACGATCCAGCAGGGCTCGCCTTCACGATCGCAGTGGACGATGCTACCCATGTTGGCCTGGCTACCGGTGCAATGGCGGATTCCAGAATGGCCCAGGAGGACGCTGACGCAGCCCGACGCCAGTATATCACAGCGGCCGTACGGCAGCGCTTGCATCAACGTGCCTTCCGGGAGCGCGTCTTGGATGCCTATCGACACCAATGCGCATTCTGTCGACTTCGACACGAGGAGCTTCTCGATGCCGCCCACATTGTTCCAGACAGTGAGCCAGCAGGTGAACCTGTGGTTTCGAATGGACTGGCCCTGTGCAAGCTCCATCATTCCGCATTTGACCGATACTTTCTCGGTGTCCGTCCGGATTACGTCCTGCAAGTCCGGCCCGATATCCTGGAAGAACACGATGGACCCACATTGGTCCATGCCATTCAGGCGCTACATGGTGCACGAATCTCGGTTCCGAGGCGTTCAGCCCTGCGGCCGGACCCGGGATTTCTTGAGATTCGGTACGAACGGTTCTTGCAGGCCAGCGGAGAGTAGGTGCAGCTGATTTGGCCATGTGACTTGGGTCACCCGACCGCCTCCATCAATTCTCTCCTGGATTCCCCCATCCCCCTCCCCAGCACCAGGAGCAGGAAGCACGCTTGAAGCTCCGCCCGCGCCGGGTCCGCCGGTCCGTCTCCAGGCGCCTTCGCTCGTCTCCTCGGGCCGTCGTCCCCCGCCGCCTCCGCGGGGGAATCCGGGTCGATCCACTCGCTTTCGACCATCTCTCCCGATACCGGGTCGATCCGCGCCCGCAGCCGCGGCCCCGCGTAGCGCACCGGATGGCCCGGCTCCATTGGGTGAACCGGACCGCTCCACTCCATGCGGTGTTCCTCGCCGTGCCAGCGCAGGCGCAGCCGCAGGCCGTCGGCGGCCCGCTGCACGAGCACGATGTTGTGGTCGAGGGTCGCAAAGGCCTCTTCGTCGAGGGTCAGACGCGGCTTGTCCTCGAAGGGTTTGCCGGCGGTGGGGCAGAACTCGGTGCAGTTGCCGCACTCGTTGCACAGGTCGTTCAGCACCACGGTTTGGAAGGGCTGCGAGAGCGTGAACTCCACCGGGGGCGAAGCGAACCCGCCCGGCGCGCCTTCCGCTGCGGTGGGTCGGGCCTCGACGGTCCACCGCACCGAGAAGGGCTCTACCACCAACGTCATGAACGCGCGGTTGGGACACACGGTGACGCAGGTGGAGCACAACAGGTCGCAGTGCAGACAGCGTGCGGCTTCGCGGCGGGCTTCGTCCGTGGTGTACGGCCGCAGCACCTCCTGGAAGCCGTGGCGCTGGGAAAGTTCGAGTTCGGGCACCTCCACCGGGACGACCCGGCGCGCGCGGCGGAGCATGAGCTCGCGGTAGCGGTCGCGTCCATCGGGCTCGGGCCGCCGCCGGCGCGCGGCGAGGCCGAGGCTCTCCAGGATGTCCGCGGCGATCCGCCGCCCGTCGCCCGCCGCGGTGACCAGGGTCGACGGACCGTGCACCAGGTCGCCGCCGGCCCACACGCCGTCAACATTGGTTCGTCCGGTCAGGGGATCGGCCTCCACCCAGCCGCCGTCCCGGCGGCGCAGGCCCTCGATGGCCAGGTCCTCCTCCGCCGGCTCCTGGCCGATGGCGGTCACCAGCAGGTCGACCGCGAGCTCGAGGGTCTCGCCGGTGGGTTCGGGCCGCGGCCGTCCATCCGCGTCCGGCGCCCCGGGACGCAACACCGCACACCGCACTCGGGCCAGCTTTCTCGCGTCCAGCGCGTTCTCTTCCTCTGAAGCCTTGCCGGTCGGCACCAGCCCTCCCAACGCCTCCACCGGGACCACCAACTCGCGGATGGTGACGCCTTCTTCGCGCAGCGCCCGCAGCTCCTCGGCCGCGGCCGGCATGTCCACCACGCGCCGGCGGTAGAGGATCTCCACCCGGGCGTCGGGCACCAGCCGTCGCAGGGTCCGCGCGCAGTCGACCGCGACGTCGCCGCCGCCCACCACCGCCAGCACCTTGCCACGCGCCTCGAACACCCCCCGCCGCGCCCGCCGCAACAGCTCCAGGCCGTCCATCACCCCTTCGAGCTCTTCCCCGGGAATCCCCAGGCGCTTGCCCCGCTGGGCGCCCACTGCCAGCACCACCGCCCCGAACCCTTCCGCCCGCAGCGTAGCGAGGTCGATGTCGTGCCCGAAGCGCACCCCGTACCGGAATGTGACCCCCTCGCGCCGCAGGAACTCCAGGTCGCGCTCGGCCGCCACGTCCGGCGCCCGGTAACTGGGAATGGTGTCGGTGACCATCCCTGCCCCGCGCGTGCGGGCGTCCAGGACCGTCACGGGCACGCCCGCGCGGCGCAGGTCCAGGGCGGCGGCCAGGCCGCAGGGTCCCGCGCCCACCACCGCGACCGGGGGCGCCGCGGTGACGACCGCCGCCTCGTCCGTCGTCCCTTCTCCTTGCGCCTCCAGCGCGAATCTCTTGATGTGGCGGATGGCCAGGGGCGCCTCGTAGGCCTCGCGGGTGCAGCGGGTCTCGCAGGGATGGTGACAGGCCCGCCCCAGGGAATCGCCCAGGGCGTTGTCCCGGCGGATCACTTCGGCCGCGCCAGTGGAATCGCCCGCTTCGACCCGGCGCATGTACTCGGGCACGTCCTGGTCGATGCCGCAATCGTCCACGCAGGGCGCGTGGATGCAGTCGAAGAGTCCCAGGGGCCGCGTTCCCTTCAGCCCCTTCGAGGCCGGCCCCGGCGCGCGCCGGTAGCGCGGAGCCTCCAGCACGCGCTTCGCATAGCGCTGAAGGTCGTGCCGACCCCCCACGAAGTCCTCCAGCTTCCGGGCCCCGACCTTCTCCATCGCCTCCCGCAACGCCAAACCGTACTGGCTCATCCGGCCCACCCCGCCCGGGCGCAGCAGGTCGGAACACACCGTCACCGGGCCCAGCCCGGCCGCCACCAGCGCAGGCAGGTTGAAGACATCGGCCCCGCCACAGAACGAGATGGACACCCCACCGACCGCTTCGTCCAGCCGCGCCGCGGTCTGCACCGTCAGGGCGTGCAGGGGCCGCCCCGACAGGTACATGGTGCGCTCGCTCGGAGAAAACACCCCGCCGTCGTGCAGCAGCGGAAGGGTGTTCGAGAGCTTCACCCCGAAACTCACCCCGGCGCGTCCGGCGGCGTCCTGCAGTTCGCCCACCAGCTCGACCGCCGCGGAGAGATCCAGGTCGTGGGCGAAGGCCTCCTCGTCGGGCACCAGCTCGCGCCAGCCCAACTCTTCGTGCAGCACCTCGCGCACGGCCGCCGCCCCCAGCAGGGTCGGGTTCAGCTTCACCCGCACGTGCAGGCCGTGCTCTTCCATGAGATGGCGGGCCATGCCGCCGATCTCCTCGGGGGGACAACCGTGCAGGGTCGAGATGGTGGCGCTGCGGGCCAGGCGCGAAGGCACCTCCAGCTCCTTCAGCCGCGGATCGAGACGGGCCAGGATCTCCCGTCGCCGGTCCAGCTCCCCGCCGGCGTCGGCGGCGCGGGCCAGGTAGTCCTGCATTGCCGGCGAGAGCAATCCCTCGAGGTCGTAGCCCACGCTGAGGTCGAAGACGGTTTCCGGCGCCGGGCCGGGCCACTCCAGCAAGCGGTGCAGCGCGTGGACCAACACCCATGCGTCCAGGTACTGCTCGTAGGAGGCCGCCGGGTCCAGCTCCTGCGACCACTCGGTGTTCAGGCCCTCGTCGCGGATGCGGATGCAGGGCCGGGCCACCTCGACCGCCACCCTCTGCACCGTCTTCAACTCGAGCAGGCGCGCTCCGCACAGCCACGAGGACACCAGGCCGGTGGCGAGCTGGGTATGGGGTCCGGCCGCGACCCCGAAGGGGGTGGCCATCGCGTCGCCGGTGAAGGGGTAACGTCCCCGCAGGAGATCGTCGGCACGGGGCTCGTGCCAGAGCGGCCGGGGAAGATCCAGGATCTCGCCTCGCCGCAGTCCGCCCAGCACCCACCGGGCCAGGGTCGGAAAGTCGGGCGGCCGCAACCGGTCGCTCATGGAATCACCCGCCTCCAAGAAGTCCCTTCAACCACTTCACCATGCGGGTTCCGGCCACGCGCTTCAAGACGCCTTTGCTTCTCAGGCGGACCAGCGAGGGCGAATCCTCCGCCCGCACTTCCACCAGGGTCACCCCCTGCAGGGCGAGGGCCTGCCGGAGACCCTCGTGCACCGGGGGCCCCAGCGAGAGGTAGTTCGCGTGCGCCGCGTGGGCCAGGTCGCCGAAGAGCGGGTTGGCCAGGGTCGATCCCTCCGCGATCCCGTTCACCGCGAGCTGTTCGCGGCGGATGAGCCCGTAGGATCCGTCGTTGATCACCAGGACCAGCAGGGAGACGTCGTACTTGGTCGCGGTCACCATCTCCAGGCCCGACATCAGCAAGCCCCCGTCGCCCATCACCACCACGACCCTTCGGGACGGCGCGGCCAAAGCGGCCCCGATCGCGGCGGGCAGACCGAAACCCATCGACTGGAAATCGGTGGGCGTCAGCAGCCCCCCCGGCGCGTCGACCCGGAACCAGCGCCGGCACAGCAGTTGGTGCAGTCCCGAATCGGTCACCACGATGGCGTCGCGGGGCAGGACCTCCCGCAGGTCCCGGAAGAAGGCCGCGGGCGCGTCCGCCAGCAGCAGCGGCTCGGGCGCCTCGATCCACGATCGCCGGCGGCCCTGTGCCTTCCAGTGCGCCGCTTCCTCGTCGCTCCAGCCTCCCTCGCCGTCCGGCTCGAATTCCCGCAGGAACGCTCCCGCGTCCGCGCAGACTTCGATCGCGGCGGGATAGTTGGCTCCGAGCACATCCTCGGATGTGTCGACATGGATCAGCTTCTCGCGGGGGATCTTCCATCGGAAGCCGCGGGCCGCGTTGTGGGAGAACTTCACTCCCAGGGCCAGGACCACGTCGCTCTCCTCGACCAACTCGTCGAGCACTCCGGTGCGCGTGCCCGAACATTCCCATCCCAAGGAGAGGGGGTGGTCCTCGGGGAGCGCCCCGCGTCCGGAGGTGGTGGTGAGCACCAGGGCCCGGCGGCGCTCGACGAACGCCCGCAGCGCGTCGGCCGCGCCCAGCGCGCCCTGTCCGGCGATCACCAGCGGTTTGCGGCTGGCCTCGATCCGGCGGGCCGCCTCCCGCCAAGGCTCCGGGTCCGCGGGGGAATCCCCGGCCCGGTCCACGGAAGCTTCACCGCCGGCGGCGAAGCCGTCCCCCTCGGGCGGATCCTCCCAGCGCGCCTCGCCGGCCAGGGCCTTCTCGTGCAGGTGCACCAGCACCGGTCCGGGTTCCCCGCTCTGCGCCCGCTGGTAGGCCGCGCCCAGCGCGCGGGCGATCTCCGCGGTGTCTTCCACCTCGAAGACCGCCTTCACCAGGGGCTTGGCGATCCCGTGCTGCTCGATGGCCTGGAGCTGGAAGCGGCGCTCCGCGTGGTTCTTCGGCGCGATGCAGATCCACACCAGCGCGGCCGAGTCAAGCCGCGCCTCGGCGATCCCGCTGAGCGCGTAGGTGAAGCCGGGCCCGGGAATGGTGAGCAGTACCGCCGGGCGTCGCGCGGTCCGGGCGTAGCCGTTGGCCATCAGCGATGCCGCCAGCTCATGGGTGGGGACGATCACCCGGATCGGCGACGGGGAGAGTTCGTCGAAGATCGTGGAGTTCTGGGTTCCCGGCAGGCCGAAGACGAACTCCACTCCCAATCGTTCCAGGCTCCGGCGGATCCACTGCGGGCCGGTGAGGGTCGAGTTCGTCCAGGGCGTCCTCACCATGGCTCAGTCGCTCCCGCCGTTCCGCGGGCTCGTTGCGTTGCGATCCGCCGCATCGGCGGGAGGCTTCGGGCGTCCCAGTCGCCGCCGGGCCGCCCGCCGCGCCCTCCGCGCGAAGAACGCGGCCCGCTCCCACGCCGCGCGGACCCGCCAGGCGGGACGCTCCGGAGCGGTCAACACGAAGGAGAGCTTCAGCTCGCCGCCCAGTTGGCTCTTGAACCGGGTCACCGGGTTCAGCTCGGCGTCGGTGAGGTCATTGCCCGCGTAACCGTCCTTCGCCAGGGCCTCGCAGGCCTTCCAGCGCAGGAAGACCGAGGCGCCTCGGTGGAGATGATCCTCGCTCGCGCCGGCGCACACCGTGTGGGTGATCGGGTGGGGGCCGGCGAGCACCAGTTGGCTTGCCACCGCGCGGCCGTCGGCCCGGCGCGCGTGGTAGAGGCGGGCCAGCGAGTTCCCTCGCAACTCTTCCCAGAAACGGCGGTACTGGACCCGAGGTAAGTACAGCGGAACCCCCTTGCGCCGGTGGATCTCCTCGTGCAGGGCGAAGAAGGAATCGAAATCGTCGTCCTGCGACAGCACCATCCCGTCGTCCTCACATCGGCGGATGAGCCGGCGGAAGTTGCCTTCCACCCGCTCGCGCGCGGCCTCGAGATCGTCGAGGGCGATCACGTAGCTGAACGACGGGCGCACCTGCCATCCCGAGGCCACAAAGGGCCGCACGTCGTGGAGATCCTCGCGGGGGTGCAGGCGCAGGTGGGCAAAGCCCTGCGCCGACAGCGCCGACTTCAAGGCCGAAACCGCGTGCAGGTAGAACGAGGTGCGCTCGGAGGGATAGCGGGAGGTGGAACGGGCGAAGACTGGTCCGTTGTAGTAGAGCAACAGTCGCGGCGCGACATAGCGCCCGGCCCAGCATTCCCGTTCGTAGAGGGCCACCCCGGCGACGATCTCGTTCCCCCGGGTCACCGCCAGGATGCGCCAGTCAGCGCCGGTCGCCTCGCCGAGCGCGCGCAGGTACGCGGGCAGGGCGTACACACTTCCCCCGGGGGCGTCCTGGACGAAGCGCTCCCAGCGGGGGTAGTCCTCTTCATCCAGGAAATGGGAGCTGAATCTGGCGCTCATTCCTCGCTCGCCGGACGGTTGAAGGAAGTGGAGGGCGGAAAGCGGACCCCGTTCTGGCCCCTCAACCTATCCTCTGCAGCATGGAACGCGCCAGCGGAAAAGGCGCCTTGGGGTCGGAGCTTCCGGCACGGCGGCGGGGGCCGCCTCCCCGCGGTGGTGAGCAGAACCCAGGGAGAAAGGGGTCGTGCCTAGTCTTCGTCGGCGCGGCGGGCGGGGCCCTTCCCCCGGGCGGGATGCTTGCGCGCTTCGAAGTTCACCGTCATCCGGTAGACCTGGTCCTCCTCATCCCACTCGATCTGGTGCCCGAGGCGGCGGTGGATCTCCAGGGCGTCCTGGTTGGTGGGCAGGAATTCGCTCTGCATCCCCGCGATGCCCTGTTCCTTGGCGTAGTGCATGATCTTTTCGACCAGGTAGCTGCCGATGCCCAGCCCGCGGAAGTCCTCGTGCACCACGAAGGAGCACGTGGCGATGTTGGTGCGATGATTCAGATCGTAACGTCCAATGGCGACGATGCGTTCGGCCTCGCGTTCGCTGATCGGCTGGAAGACCGCGAAGGCCATGCGGTTGTGGTAGTCGACCGAACAGGCCATGGCCGCCTCTTCGTGCCCGAGCTTGGTCTTCATGTGGAAGTAGCGCTGGTAGATGGTCTCCGGTTCGTGGCTGTAGAAGAACTCCTGCAATTTGCGCTCGTCGTCGGCGCGGATGGGCCGGATCAGCAACTCGTACTCGCCGAACTTGCGCTTTTCCACGGTGTCCAGGGGATAGGGGTTCATGATCTGGCGCCACACTTCCTCGTCGGCCTGCACGTAGTGTTTGCTGCGGACGAAGTCGAGCAGCTCGCCGCGGAAATCGGGGTGGGCGATGTTGATCAGAGCCAGCGCGCGCTCGCGGATGGTCTTCCCGTGGAGGTAGGCGACGCCGTATTCGGTCACCACGTAGTGTACGTCGCCCCGGCTGGTGACCACGCCGGCACCTTCGTCCAGGTGGGCCACGATCCGGCTGATCGTACCGTCCTTTGCCGTCGAGGGCAGGGCGATGATGGGCTTGCCGCCCTTGCTCATCGCCGCGCCGCGGATGAAGTCGACCTGTCCCCCGATCCCGCTGTAGAAGCGGTAGCCCATCGAATCGCTGCAGACTTGGCCGGTCAGATCGACCTGCAGGGCTGAATTGATCGCCACCATCCGGTCGTTCTGGGCGATCACCCGGGGGTCGTTGGCGTAGTCGCTGGGGTAGAACTCGATGCTGGGATTGTCGTCGACCAGGTCGTAGAGCCGGCGCGATCCCATGACGAAACTCACCACCGTCTTGCCCCGGTGGATCGTCTTGCGCGAGTTGTCGATGATCCCGTCATGGATGAGCGGGATGACCCCGTCGCTGATCATCTCGGTGTGGATTCCCAGGTGGCGTTTCTCGGTCATGAACCGCAACACCGCGTTGGGGATGTTGCCGATGCCCAGTTGCAGCGTGCTGCCGTGCTCGATGAGGTCGGCGATGTTGCCCCCGATGCGGATCGACACCTCATCGGGTTCGTGCGAGGCCAACTCGAGCAAGGGGGTGTCCACTTCGACCAGTGAGTCGAAGCGCGAGATATGCACGATGCTGTCCCCGAAGGTCCGCGGCATGTTGGGATTCACCTCGGCGATGAGCAGCCGGGCGGTCTCGATGGCGGCCATCTCGATGTCCACGTGGATCCCCAGGCTGCAATAGCCATGGCGGTCGGGAGGGGTCACCTGGAGCAGGGCCACGTCGGTGGGACGCTGTCCGCTGCGCATCAGCTCGGGAATCTCGTGCAGGAAGATGGGCGTGTAGTCGGCCCGTCCCTCCTGCACCGCCTTGCGGACGTTGCTTCCGATGAAATACGCGTTGTGGCGGAAGTGCTCCATGTACTCCGGCTTCACGTAGTCGGCGCCGCCGAGCGTGAGCAGGTGGACGACTTCCAGGTCGTGCAGGCGGTCGGCCTGGTTGCAGAGTTCCTGCACCAGGACCTGGGGTTCGGCGCAGCCCGAACCCACCAGGACCCTCGCTCCCGAGTTGATCTGGGAGATCGCCTCGGCGGCGGTGGTCAACCGGCTACGGTACAGCTCGCGGGCGTTCATGTCGGCTCCATCGGAATGATTGTTCGTTCAGTCACCCGGAAGCGGCACGGGCCGCCCCTTCCGGACGGCCCGCGTGAGAGTCTCTGATCGACGATCCATGCCTTCGTTCCGGTCAATGGAGGCTGGCCATCTCCCGGTAGTCCCCGAGGAACCGGAATTTCCGGCGCGACCGCATCTTCTCCAGGGCCTCTTCCTTGATCTGGCGGATTCGTTCGCGGGTGAGGTTCATGCTGCGCCCGATCTCCTCGAGGGTCATCGGGTTGCAGCCTTCCAGACCGAAGTAGCGGCGCAGGACCTCGGCCTCCCGCGGCCTCAGGTTCTCCAGGGCCTCGGAGACGCCGCGGCGCAGTTCGTTCTCCAGCACCGGCAGCTCGGGCGAAGGCTCGTCCTTGTCCTCGAGCAGGTCGATGTAGGTGGTGTTGCTGCCCTCGCTGACGGTGTCGTCCAAGAAGACCGCCTCGTGCATCAGGGGCAGGGTGTCCTTGACCTCTTCCTCGCTGACGCCCAGCTCGCGGGCCAGATCGTCCGCCCGGGGAGTGCGCTCGAGCTGCTGCTCCAGGCGGGTGTTGGCCTTGCGCAGGCGATGCAGGGCCCGGGCGCGGTTCAGGGGCATCCGCACCGCCTTGGACTGCTGGGCCAGGGCGATCATGATGGACTGACGGATCCACCACACCGCGTAGGAGATGAACTTGTAGCCCCGCCGCTCGTCGAAACGCCGCGCCGCCTCGATCAGGCCCAGGTTGCCCTCGTTGATGAGGTCCTCCAGGGGCACGCCGTAGCGGGAGAACTGCTTGGCGATGGAGACCACGAACCGGAGGTTCGCGTTGACAAGCTGTCCCAGGGCCTCCTCGTCGCCCTCGCGGATCCGCTTGCCCAGGCGCACCTCTTCCTCGCGGCTGAGGGGGGTGTAGTGATGGACTTCGCTGAAGTAGATGTCGAGATTCGTCCGATTCTCGACCGTTGCCGCGGCGGGTCTCATGCTTGGGTCTCCCTCTGGAACCCGGGTTCGTGGGGAGCCGCCGTGCGGCGGTGGGAGTCTCACCGGGTCCCGGGAACCTCCTGTATCAAGTCCCAGGCCGCGGAGGGAGCGGCGGGAGGGCCTCCGTGCGATGCCGTAATTCCAATGGAAACAATGGGTTGTGGATGGCCCGGGAACGCCCCTCCCCGGCCCTGGGTCCGCGGGTCTGACATATTGTCAAGAACCGCCCCCGAAGGCTGGACAATGTGTTCGAACGTTGGTTCGGGTCCGGCTCAGTATCCGCCGCCCAGCACCTCGTCGCGGTCCCAGATGCGGACCGGGAACTGTGCCTCCAGCGCCCGGAGCTGTCCGGGCGCGGGCGTGCCGAAGATTGCCACCGAGAAGAGTTCGGGGGACAACCAGCGCTCGGCGGCCCGCCGGACCTCTTCGGGACGCACCGCTTCGATCCTCTCCAGCAGCCGGCGGTCGCGGTCGTAGGGGCGGTCGTCGAGTTCGTGGTGCATGAGCCGGGTCACCGCGTGGGCGGGATTCTCGAAGCGGAAGAGAAAGGAATTGCGCCAGGCCTGGATCTGCTCGTGCACATCCTCCTCGCCGGGCGCCTGCTCCCGCAGCTTCCGGCACTCCTCGACCACGATCTCCACCGCGCGGGCCAGCCGGTCCCGGGAGGTCTGGAAGGAGATGGTCAAGAGGCCCGGCACGCCCGGGCGCTCCTCGTGCCGCCACGACGAGCTGACCCCGTAAGTGAGCCCCTCATCGGTGCGCAGCCGTTCCATCAGGTGCGAACGGAATCCGCTGCCCCCGAGCACCCGGTTGAGGATCTCCAGGGCGGCATGTTCGGAGGCGTCGACCTTCCGGCGGTCGACCGCCATCTCCTGGAGGATGCGTACCGCCGGCTGGGGGATGTCCTTCTCCAGCACGTGGACCCCGGGATGGTGGGAGGGCTCCCGGGTGATCCAGTCCCTTCGGGGATCGCTCGCCGGTCTCCAGCCGCCCAGGGCCCGCTGGAGCTCGGCTTCCAGGCGGGGACCCTCGAGATCCCCCACCGCGGTCACAAAGAGGTTCCCCGGTCCGAGATGGCGGTCGAGGGTGGCCCCGATCCCCTGGGAATCGAGGGCCTCGATCTCCCCCCGGGAGGGCTGGTAGCCCAGCCGGGGATGGTCTCCATACAGGACCTTCTGGGCGAGGAAGGCTACCGCCCAGTCGGGGTAATCCGCCCGGCGCCGCATGAGGTCGATCTGGCGGGCGGCCAGCACCTTCAGCCTCCCGGCATCGAGCCGGGGTTGGCGCAGCATGGTCTCCAGGAGTTCGAGCGCGGCCGGCAGGTTCCTCGACAGGGTCCACAGCGAGAGCTGCCACCGGGTCGCGCCCCCCCGCAGGCTCAGGCGCAGGCCCAGGTCTTCCTTGCGGCGTTCCAGCTCGGCCGGGTCCCACCGGCCGGCCCCGCCCTCCAACCACAGGGGAGCGGCGAGAGCATAGGTGGCCAGGGTGTTGAGCGGGGCGGTGTTGCTGCCCCCGGTGAACACCGCGTTCAGGGTGACCGCGGGAAGCTCGTGGTCTTCCTTCCAGAAGAGGGTGGTCCCGTTCTCCAGGCGGCGCCGGGTGACGTCGCCTCCGACCTCGGGGGTCTCGAAATGCACCGGGGGGGCGCTCTCGACCCGCCGCATCATCTCCACGAATCCCTCGCTGTGGGGGGCGTCCCGGCGGGAGGGAACCCCCTGCCGCGCGTGCTCCCCGCTGGCGGTCTCGTCCGCGGGGAGCGCGCCGCCGGCCGGGGCGGAACCGTCCGACCGGCGCAACTCGACCACGCAGCGCGCCGATGCCGGCAGCATCTCGGCCGCGACGCGGGCGATCTGTTCGGGGGTGATGCGGGCGAGACGGCCCGCGAAGGAATCGAGATAGCCGGGATCGCCGGTGGCTTGGATCGCGCTTCCCAGGTCCATGGCCAGGCTCAAGTTCGACGCCAGGCGCCGCGTCCGGGTGGCCTCGAGGTAGGCGCGGGCCCGGTCCAGCTCGTCCGGCTCGACCCCTTCCCGGGCGATCTCCTCGATCGCGGCGGTGATTTCCTCCTCGAGACGGGAGAGCTCCACGTCCTCGCGGGGCCGGGCCACGATGGTGAACGATCCGCTGGCCTTCTGGCCGTAGGCGAAGGAAGTCACCGCCGAGGCGAGGCGGCGCTCGTGCACCAGTTTCCGGTTGAGACGGGAGGACTGGAGTTCGCCCAGGATGGCCGAGAGCAGGCTGAGCCGGTCGTGGCGGGGATCGTCCTCGGGGACGGTCACCCATCCCAGGCGCAGGTAGGGTTGGGCGTCGAATTCGACCGTGGCCCGGCGGGGCGCGGTGTGGGCCGGAGCCGTCGGAAGTGTGTGGGAGGGCAGATCCTGCCGGTCCCAGGCGGACAGGTGCGTCGTCGCCAGCTTCTCCACCGCGCTCGGCTCGAGCTGGCCGACGAGGATCATGGTGCAGTTGGAGGGGGAGTACCAGGTGCGGAAGGAGTCCTCGGCGTCTTCGCGTCGCAGGGCGGAGATGTCCTCGGGAGTTCCGATCACCGGCACCCCGTAGGGGTGGTCGGGATAGAGCAGCCGGCGGTGCTGTTCGTGGACCCGCCCGTCCGCCACGTTGTCGATGCGCAACCGGCGTTCCTGCAGCACCACCTCCCTCTCGGTCTCGAATTCGCGGAAGACCGGCTCCATCAGGCGCTGCGCTTCCAGCGAGAACCACGTTTCCAGTTGGTTCGCCGGAAGCTGCACGTAGTAGCGGGTGAGGTCATAGCTGGTGGTGGCGTTCATGCCCTGTCCGCCGGCCCGCGTGACCAGTTCGGTATACTCGTTGGCGCGCACCGTTCCGATCCGGCGCGTGCCCTTGAACATCATGTGTTCCAGGAGGTGGGCGATGCCCGATCGGCCCGGTGGATCGTGCGCGCTGCCGACGGCGAAGTGGTAGTAGGCGGCGAAGGTGGGCGCGAAGTCACGGCGCAATACCAGCACCCGCAGGCCATTGTCCAGGCGGAATTCGTGCAACTGGGGAGCGACGGCGGCGGTGTCCATGGACCAAGAGCATAAGCGCGGGGCGCGATCTCGACCACGTGCGAAGCGATTTCGGCAGTGACGCCGCGGGGCCCATGGGTCACGATGGACCCATGTCCGCCTTCCTGACCAGGCTCCGCACCCCGGCCGTGGCCACCGTGGTCTTCCTGTTGGCCCTGATCGCCTACCATTGGATCCTACCCTTGGACTTCACCGGTCTGGACAGCGGTCCCTTGATCCAGGCCAATCGTTTCGACCAGGAAGGCGGGCCCCTCCGGTGCTTCACCCAGGAGGTGCGCGCGTCCATCGAGCCGGAGGTGGCCTTCTACCGCCCCTGGACCGGCCTCAGTTATGGCTTCGACCACGCCTTCTCCGGCTTGAGGGCACGGGCCTACCACGCGGCCGATCTCATGTTGCACGCGGCGGTCGCGACCGCCCTCGTCCTGGTGCTGATGTCCCTGGGAACGCCGGGCGGGATCTCACTGCTCGCCGGCGCCTGGTTCGCGGTTCATCCACTGGGGGTCGAGGTGGTTCCCGCGGTGGCCCGCCGCGCCGAACTGTGGGTGACGCTGTTCCTCCTGCTCGCCTGCCTGGGATGGCGGGGCCGCCAGGAAGGCCGGGGGGGAATGACCGCTCTCCTGGTGGTCGCTGGATTGTTGGCCCCCCTCTCGAAGGAGACCGGCTTCGTCCTTCCCTTCCTGCTGGCATCCCTGGCTGCCCCGGGGCGCCGGTGGCGGGCCTTTGCCCTGGGGCTGGCGCTGGTGGCGCCGGCGATGATCCTGCGGACCTGGGTCCTGCAGGGCCTCGGGGGATACGGGGGATGGACCCTGCAGTGGTCGTCCCTGCGGTCGGGGCTGGGGGACCTGCTCGATCCGGCCCGGCTGGGGGGGACCTGGGGGGTGCGGATCGTGCTTCCCCTGTGGATCCTGGCTTCCTTGGCGCGGGCTCTGCGCGCGGACGAGGAAGAGTCGCGGCGGCATCGCTTCGCCCTGGCCTGGATCGCCTTCCTTCTGGCCCCGGCGGCCCTGGCCCGGGGGCTCTCCCCCTGGTATCTCTACGCGCCCGCGATCGGGATGGCCGCGCTCCTGGCCGCCCTGCTTTCCGGCAGCGGCCCGCGGTGGCGGGCGCGCCGGATCCCGGTGACCGCGGTGGTGATGGCTTCGATGCTTCCGGCCTTGCTGGTCTCCCCGATCCATCTCGAGTATCCCGCGTGGGGAGAGGTCTCCCGGCAGATGCGTCACTGGAAGAGGGTGGTCGCGGATCTTCCCCCGGAATTCTTCGACGGCCCCCAACTGGTCGCCGGCCTGCCCTTCCGGGTCGACGATCCCGCGCGCCGTTTCGGCCGGGTCCGCAGCGCCTCGTGTCTGACCGACTTCTCCCTGCGGGCCTGGGCCCAGCTCCTGCGGGGCCGCGATTGCGATCCCCATGCCGCGGCCCTGGCCCGGATCCTCCGTCTCTACGCAGTGTGGGGAGTGCAGGTGTCCTGGCGGCCGTCCACCGGTGAAGTGCGCCTGCACGGATCGGGACCGGTGGAACTGATGCTCTACCGGGACGATCCGTGGTTCACGCGCTGGCCCGCCGCCGCCGGGGAGATCCGGCTGCAGGATGTGCGAGCGCCGCTGTGGCGCTACGACGGGTGGAGGCTGCTAAGGGTTCCGATTCCCTGAACCGGCCGGGTGGCGGATCAGCACGGTCTCCTCGAGCTGCCGCACCTCCTTGAGCATCGAACGCACCTGGGGATTGCGCCGCTCGCGCTCGTACTTGGCGTCGAGCTTGGCGGTGATGTATCCGGAGATCATGACGAAGAAGAGAGGCACGGCGAAGGAGATCAGGCGCCGCCATCTCCTTCGGTACAACAGGTCCATGGTGTAGATGGTGCCGGCGGCGAGGATGAAGTTGAAACCGATGGAGACCTGGTAGAGGTAGCGGATATTCAACCAGTCCTCGGGAAAACGCAGCGCACAGAAAGGAAGGGCGGAAATGAAGGTCCAGGTGATGAAGAAGCGCAGCGCGCGGTTTCCGAAGACGAATCCGAAGAAACCGTAGCTCAGGATGCTCAAGCCGATGAACCACCGCACCACCGGCGCGGCGCTGTACAGGCCCCGGACCACCGGGTTGCCCATGGTGACGAGATCGCTGATGTGGATGGGGAAGAACATGTGGATGATGTACCTCACCAGGTTCTTCACGAAACGCACGGTGAAGCTCAGGGGATGGTCGCCCGCCCAGGTGTGCTGGAAGTCGGTGGCCCCGGACAGCTCCCGCGCCGCCCAGAAGAGGACCGCCCCGGTGACCAGGATCACCAGGTTCGGCTCGAGGATCCGGCGGTTCTCCCCCCGCGCACTGCGGAAGAACACCTTGTATGCCAACAGTCCCAGCACCAGGCTGAAGGCGGTCGGCTTGGCGTAACTCACCATCAAGAAGAGCAGCAACACGAAGATGTAGGTGGGCGAGAGGACCTTGCCTCGCTGACTCATGTCGTTGCGGATGTACAGGTTCAGGATGAGCAGGTAGAGCAGGGTGATGATCAGGTTCTCGATGCCCGCCACGAACATGATCGCCTTGCCGTAGCTTCCCACCCCCAGCACGAAGAGCAGGCTGGCCAAGCGCGCGATGCGGCGTTCGCCCAAAAGGACCATCACCAACTGGTGCACCAGGATGGCGTTGAAGGCGTGCACCAACAGGTTCACCGCGCAATACCCGGTTGGATTCAATCCGAAGAACCTGTACTCGATCTGGAAGAAGACCAACGGGATCGGATGGAACCTCTCGGCGGCATGGGGGGAGAAGAGACGGGAGAGATCCCCGGTATTGAGAATGACCGTGCGCAGGAAATTGAAATCCTCGGGATCCCAGAAGGGATTGTTGAGGATCTTCCAGTAGAAGACATAGGAAACCACCACCAGAAGGAGGAAGAACCGCGCGTGGGACATGCGGCGACGGGTGGTTGTCTCGGTCATTCCACCTCTCCCTGGGTTGCGATGCCATGTCCTGGGGTTGTGTCGATCATTCCACCTCTCCTTGATAGGTGGCGCACAGTACGATGCTGAGCCAGCCCAGGTGCTCGAGGTCGTCGCGGAAGCGTGGGGCCAACGACGGCGCCACCTTCTCGACGTACTCGGGGGGAAGCACCCGCCGGGGGAAGAACCGCACGTCGCGCCAGCCGTGTTGCTTCAAGAGATCCTTGTAGTCGTCGGGGCGGACCCGGTTGGGGATCCCCGAGAAGGAGAAGGTGCGGTAGATCGGCGAGCGATAGCGATAGATGTTCAGGGGGTCGGCGCCGCGGATCCAGCGCGTGTGGGTCTGCAGGTCGATCTCGGCGATGAGCAACGCCCCAGGTTTCGCCAGGTGGCTGAGACCCCGGATCGCTTTCGGCACGTCTCCCAGGTGCTCGAAGACCGCGTGGCTCAGCAGGTAGTCCACGCTGTTCTCTTCCATCGACTCCAGACGGAGTTTCGGATCGTGGAGATAGGAAAGGCGCCCCGGGCGGGAAGCCTCGAAGTCCTCCAGCACAGCGGCGATCTCCTTCGGGTCGCGTCCGTTCTCCTGGGCGACCCACTGCGCGATGCCCCGGTGCAGCTTCTGGGGACTCCGCCCCAGGAGGGGGTGGATGTCCACCGCCCGGTAGTCCTGCAGTCCCCGCCCCAGGAGCACCAATCCGGTGCCCAGGTCGGGACCGGGCCCCAGCTCCAGGGCGGTTTGGCCCTCCAGGGTGGGGGGGCGCCGCAGGTAGCGCTTCGCGTGGTGCAGCCAGTTGTCCACCACCGACCGGGCGTAGCGGTAGGCCGACTCGGGATCCTTCAGGGGCCGGGGCCGGGGCGTGCGGTAGCCGCGCAGGCGGTGGCGCACGGAGTTGGCCGCGAGCAGGCCCAGCCCCACGGTCCAGTGGACGCGGTTGCGTACGGGGGGAGCGGGGACGATCTCGATCTCTTCGGTCATGGTGGTCCAATCGATCCCGGACACGAAGGGGTGGACGATGGGTGCTCGCGTGCGGGCCATCTTAGGCGACGCGATGGGGCTGGCGCCAGCGTCGGTCTTGGGCTATGCACAGAGCCTGATGAAACCCATCGAGAATACCACGGGACAGGATCCCCGGCGCCACGACCAGGCCATCCGGGAGATGTTCGGGGGGATCGCCCGGGTCTACGACCGGATGAACGGGATCCTCAGCCTCGGGCGCGACGCGGCCTGGCGGCGGGATCTGGCCCGGGAGATCGACCCTTCGGCGAGGGACCTGCTGGACGTGTGCTGCGGGACCGGCGAACTCATCCTCACTGCGATCGACCAGGGCAAGGGGCAACGGCACGTCGCCGCCGATTTCTGCCTGCCCATGCTCCAGGCGGGGGTGCGCGACCACGACCTGGCCCGGCGCTGCCAGGTGGTGGCCGCCGACACCCAGCGCCTGCCCCTGCCCGAGGCCTCCTTCGACGCGGTCATGGTGGGTTTCGGTCTGCGCAATCTCGGTCAGCTCGAGCGGGGACTGCGCGAACTGGCCCGGGTGCTCCGGCCGGGAGGACAGCTCCTGGTGCTCGAGTTCTTCCGTCCCTCGCGCTCGTGGTTCTCCGCCCCGGTCCGCTGGTACCTGGACCGGGTGGTTCCCGTGCTGGGGCGGATGTTCGGACGGGCGCCGACGGCCTACACCTACCTGCCCCGTTCGATGGGTCGCTTCGTGACCCCCGGGGAATTCGTCGAGGTCCTGCGGCGGTCCGGCTTTGCCGGAGAGGTCCTCGTCCGCCGGCAGACCCTGGGCATCGCCCACCTGGTGGTGGCGCGCCGGAGCGAGCTGCCGGGGCGCTCCGGGGGGCCTCGGATCTCCCCGGAACCCACGATTTGACAATCAGTTGGATTTTTTCCGGGGGCGAGCGGGAACAGCCGCGGTGGAGAATCGTAACTTCCTGCGTATCCTGTTTGCGCCGAACGCGCCTTCGTTCCGGTCGCACCTGCTCCGGCCTGGCGCCCCGGTCGTTCCATTCCCTCCCTGCTTCAAGGAGATCGTATCCATGCGTGCATCCCGCCGGTTGATTCTCTCCCTCATCCTCGCCGTGTTCACCCTCTCGGCCTCTGTGGCGATGGCCTGTGACAAGGGGAAGGCTGCGGCCGCGACCCAGTCCGCGTGTTGCCAGAAGGCCGCCGCCAAGACCGCTTCGGCGAAGGATGGAGCGAAATGCCCCCATGCCGCGGCGAAGACCGCCTGTATCGGCAAGACGGCCGATCTGAGCATCGAGAGCCGACGGGTCTCGCCCAACGAGTTGGTCGTGGAGTACCTCGGAAACGACGCGTCGAGCGTGGCCGAACTGACCCAGGCGGCCCAGGGCCCGGTCGATGCCTTCGGGTGCCCCCTGGTCCGGAGGATGGACCGGAACGAGAACTGCCAGGTCGAGATGAAGGCCATCGAGCGCGGGGTGCGTTTCACCGTCACCAGCGACGATGCGAAGCTGCTGGATACCTTCGCCGCCACCTACGAGGAAATCACCGCTGCCGAAGCCACCCCGTCGGGCGCTTCGGCCCCCGCGCTCTCGGCTCCCACCCCGGAGAACGCCCAGGGACGCTGATCGGCCCCGACACCGTGTGGGACGCCCGCTGCCGCCCGGTTGCCCTGCTCCGGGCGGCGCACCCCCTGGTCCTTGAGGCACCGGATGTGGTATCATTGCCCATCCGGTGACCTCACCTCACACGGCAAGAAGAATGCTCCCTTCCGCTCGAGGCGGTCTCGCGCCGCCGCTCCATTTCTGGGTTCTCGTGCTGTTCTGCCTGACCGGCGTGGCGGCGACGTCTGCGAGCTCCACCCGGGCCGC
This sequence comes from uncultured bacterium, assembly GCA_964601275.1. Classification (GTDB taxonomy): domain Bacteria; phylum Krumholzibacteriota; class Krumholzibacteriia; order JAJRXK01; family JAJRXK01; genus JAOZPE01. The sequence continues at coordinate 20,705 of CAZRMV010000007.1, forward strand.
CGAAGCGGCGGCTCCACGTTGGTGGGCGTATGCCGCGGCGGGTCCGGCACATCTCTCCGATCTCCCACCGGGCGCTTCCCTGGCCGTGCTGGGCATCCGATCGGGGGTTTCGTTGCCCGGCCGATGGGGTCTGTCCGCGCGCCTGCGGATGGATGCGCCGCTCTTGAACGATGTCGGATCGGCCTTGAGCATGCGTCTGGATGGAGGCCACGCCGATTTCGGCCTGACCCTGCGAATGGCTCCGTCGGTGCTTCCCGTGGGTCTCGAGTACCATCACCTCGCGGGCAACGCCACCTCATCGCTCGGTCTTCTCTTTCCGGAGGGCGGTGCAGGCTATCTCTTCGAAAGCGGGGCGTCCCACTTCTTCGACCTGTCCCAGCGCGGAAGGCACCACCGGTTGCGGCTGGGCTACGGCAGCATGGGCCTGGATGCCAATCTCGCTCCGACCCTGCTTGGTCTCCACGGCTTCCTGCCCAGCCACCGCGGCGCGGTGGGCCCCTTCGCCACCCTGACCGCCGAGCGTCTGCGCCTGGGGGGCTTCGTGGGGAGGGCGGGGGTGCTGGTGATGTTCCACACCGGCGCGCACCAGGTGGCTCGGGGCAACTATCTGGCCTGGGGCGCCACCATGCACCGGGCGCTGAGCCGCCGTCTCATCCTGGGGGCCAGCTACATGGGAGGGAATTCCTCCCTGCCCGGTCATCGTCCGCCCTCGATGGTCAGCCTCTACCTGCGCCTGCGCTTCAGCCGGCATCCGCGCTGACGCGCGAAGGCGCCGCATCCGGGTGGGCTTGCCGCCGGGCCCGGGGCGCCGTCCCGGAGCCCGGCGGGTCCCGCCGATCCCGCAGACATTGACTCCCACCGTGGTCCACCGCATCCTGCGTGGTATGAGGGTCCGTCTCTTCTCCGCGGCGCTGGGGTGCGTCGTTCTGCTGCTGATTCCGCGGGGAGCGGTGGCGGTGACGTCCCTCCCGGGGCAACAAGCGGTGACGGCGCCTGAAGGAGCGCGGCGTGCCCAAGCGATGACCCCGCCGCCGCGGGCGGAATTCCAGCCCGGACAGGGTGCATGGCGACTCGAGTTCGGTCCCCTGCTGGGCTTCTACGATTTCGATCCGCTGACCCGTTTCGAGGACGCTCCACTGTTCGGGGCCCGCTTGTCCGCCGGGCGCAGCCGCTGGTTCCGGATCGAAGGGGAGTTCACCGAGGTCTACACCAACCGGGAGATCACCCACCACTCGGCGCGGCAGATGACCGTCGCGCTGCACGGAAGACTTCGCTGGCCCCATAGAAGATGGGATCCCTCCCTGCTCCTGGGATTGGCCTTCGTCGGGCTGGACGACAGCGAAGACATCGACAGTTTCGGTGAGGCCTGGGATCTGGGAGTGGGCCTGGGATACCGGCTTGGCGCCCACTGGACCCTCCGGGGCGAGTGGCTCCTGCGCAGCCAGCGCTTCTCCGTGTTCGATCCCAACCTCTCGCCGGACCGCCAGGACAACGACACGGTGGGCACCTGGGCTCGCTCCTGGCTGATCGGGGCGCACTACGCCTTTTCGCCGCCGCGGGGGGTGGGCTCGAATGCCGCCGCGGCCAGGTCCAACGCCGCCACGGCCGGCTCGGTCGCCGAAAAGCCCCCGGGCCATGCCCTCCACGTGGGATTCCACGCCGGCAACTGGGATTTCAATGACGCCTTCCGCTTTGAGAACGAGGTGCTCTACGGGCTGAGCGCGGGGGCGTGGATCGTTCCCGGGTTCTCGCTGGAGCTCGACCTGCAGCGCGTGGACACCCGCAGCAAGCGCGACGGCGAGGACGCCCAGCTCACCTTCGTGAATCTGCACGGTCGCTACCGCTGGCGTCCCGAGCACCTCTTCGCACCGGGGCTGGTGGTGGGAGTGTCGTTCATGACCGCCGACAACCAGTTCAGCGCCAACTCGATCACCGAGGGATTCGATCTGGGTCCCAGCCTGCAATGGCAACTGGGCCGGCGGGTCCGGATGATCGCCGACCTGCTCTTTCGCTATACTTCGGTGCGCGTGGCCGTCGACCCGGCCGATGGCCGTACTTCGCCGGGAACGACCATCGAGTACGTCTGGAGCCGCGGCGGCCGACTGGGGGTGGACTTTGCGTTCTAGGGCCGGATTCCACGGGTGGAGGGCGGCGCGAGCGACCCCGTTCCTGGTCGCCCTGATCCTGTTGGGCGGATGCCGCGAACTGGCGCTACCCACCCGGGAAGATCCGGCGATGATCCTGGCCCGCGGCGTGGTGTTGACCGACACGGGGGCGCCGGTGGAGGGCGCGCTGGTCCGGGTCAGCCATTTCCAGCCGAAGGTCCACACCGACGATTTCAGGGCCACCGTGGTCACCGACGCCGAAGGCAGGTTCGAACTGTGGGTGCCCAATCTCCCCCTGACGGTGGAGATCGACCCCCGCGGGAATCTTCCCTCCCGGACCGAGACGAACTTCCTCTTTCCCGCCGGCGAGATCTTTCCCTTCACCCTCACCGGAATCGAAGTCGCCGGCCGGCTGCTTTCCGTCGACCGTTCCGGCTTCATCGACGGCCTGGCCGTGGAGTTCTCCACGAATGTCCGCCGGCTCGATGGGCAGGAGGAGCGAACCCGATCGAACGGAATCCTCGACGACCTGGGACGGTTCACCGTCCTGCTCCCCCAGATGGGAGCGTACCGGGTGCGGCTCCGCAACTGCTGTGACCCGTGGATCGATGTCGGCTGGCCGGACAGCGTGCTGGTGGCTTCCCGCGACTCGATCTTCCTGGAGAACCCGGTGGTCTTCTACCAGGTCGAATTGTCCCTGGGAGGAGCGCCGTTGCCCCTCGGCGAGAGCAGCCATCTCTGGCTGAAGACGAGATTCCAGGGAAGCTACGACAACGAGATCCGCATGACCGCGAAAGGAGACGGCGAGCAGAGGATCTTCCAGCTGGCCGGGGTCCGGGGCGCGAACACCCTGGAAATCTCTCCGGAGGACGATGCGTCCGCGGTCATTCCCCAGGCGTATCCTCTCCCCTCCCTGGGCGGCGGCGAATTCCTGGCCCTGGAGCTGGGCCTCTACCGTCTCGCCATCCGGGTGGTCGATCCCCTGGGGAACCCGGTTCCGGGCGCCAGGATCACGATCCGCGGCGACACCTTGGACGATTCGTCGAAGAAGATCGTCGACATCGACGGCTGGTGCCTCTACCGGGCCAACCCCGGCGGATTCCGGATCGTCTGTAGCGAGGGCGGGTACTACACCACGATCCGGAACGTACAGATCACCGGAGACACCGAGATGAACCTCGTGCTCACGCCCCTGCCTGCGCCGGGCGCTCCCTAGCGCGCCAGCACCATCGGCCGCGACTGGCGGGTGCCGTTCTCCTCGGTGAGCACCATGCGGTACACCCCCGAGGACACCGCGCGTCCGGCGTCATCCAACCCGTTCCACACCATCTGGTGCTCTCCGGCCGAAAGACCGGCGTCGAGCAGTCGGCGCACCCGCCGTCCCCGGCTGTCGATGATCTCCAACCGGACGCGCCCGGGCCGGTCCAGGGTGAAGCGCAGCGTGGTGCGCGGGTTGAAGGGATTGGGCGCGTTGGGCAGCAGCCGGGTGCCGCGGGCCAGGACGGGCGGCGCCGGAGTGGCCGCGTTCAACGCGAAGTCTCCCACCCGCGGTGCGTGGTCGCTGGCGTCGGTGGTGTCGTTGGGGTTGAGGCCGTAGGCGCTCAGGGTCGACGAGCTCATCGTCCGGGTATCGAGGACATAACCGCTGGCCAGGTGGATCACGCTGGAGGTGTAGAAGAGGTAATCGAGCATTCCCGGGTAGAAGCTGCTGGTGTCCCGGTTCCAGGTGTAGACCACCCTGGCGTCGGGGTGGCGGGCCAGCGAATAGCTCAGATCGCCGCTTCCCCAGTCCGGCGCGAAGGGGCTTCCGTAGGTGCCCTGGTCCTGGATGTTTCCGGTCACCACCGTGTCCAGTTGCTGCCGCCAGCCCACCAGGTTGAAGTCGCCGGCCATGACCACCGGCGTACCGGGAGCGAGGTCGAGGGTTCCTCCCGGCGTCATCGCGTCCCGCAGGAAGGCCACCGTGGCATCGGCTTGACGCTGGCGGTTGTTGTCGGCGGTGCAGCAACTCCAGTGGTGGGCGATGATCAACAGGTCGGTGTCCCAGACCGGCCTCGGATCGAGCAAGGCCGCGGTGATCCGGTCTCCCGGGGATACTTCCCAGGAGGAAAGGATGGGAAAGCGGGTCACGATCACGTTTCCACTGTCCAGCTTCACCGCGTTCCAGGTCTCTCCCGGCCCGCTGGGCAGATAGCCTTCCACCACTTGCTGCACGTCCGCCGCGGTATGGCTCCATACCTCGCAGATCACCCACACCTGGGCGTTGATGGTGGAGAAGATCCGTTGCAACGCGGCCTGGTGGGTGCTGTTGGTGTCGAAGAGCCCGTCTCCCTGGATGTTGTAGCTGGCCACCCGCACCTGCCCGGTCCCTTGCATGTCCAGCGGAGTGCTGGCGATGGGGAAACTGGAGCCATCGAAGGTGTAGCTGATGCTGCCGCTGTCGGGAAGGCGGTCGCCCCCGCCGGAGGCATCCTCGAGGATCAACCGGAAGGAATTGCCGGGGAACAATGCCTTCCCCGAGGCGGGCACCGCGCTGCGGCTGAGGGCCACCTCGAACTCGGTCGCGCTGACCGTCGGAGCGATGATCAGCCCGATGTCGGCGTGACCGATGCTCTTGGCCGAAGGGGTGTAGAAGGTCCCGCTCCGCTGACCCAGATCCCACACCAGGTCCGCCCCGATGCCGCCGATGGAAAGGCCGGTGCCCGCGTTCATGTCGGTGTCCAGGTACAGGGTGATGTCCTGCTGCTCGTCCGGCTGGACCTCCGCCGTGGTGTCCAGGCGCAGGAAGAGCCAATCCTGGTCGTGGGCGATGGACAGGTTGCGGAAGTCGATCCCGCTGCCGCCGCCGTCTCCGGCCGGATCGGTCGCGGTCTGGGCCGCGGCGGTCCAATCTCCGACGTTCCCGTCCAGGGTGATCTCGACGCCCCCGGCCCGGGCCGGCGGCGCAAAGCCCGTGAGGACTCCAAGGAGGAAGATGGGGATGAGAGCCAGGAGGGTCGAGAGGGTCGGGGGCGGAGTCGTACCACGGGTGGGAGCGGTCATGGGAGCCCTTTCTCTATCGGATGCAGGTGCCAAGGGGAAAGCCCAACAGGGAACAGCCATCAGAATAGCACATCCTGGCGGGTCGGTGCGAGAGGGGGTGGCCGGGATTTCTTGCCCGCTCCCCGGGTGGCGCCTACCGTTGGGTGCGTTCTCCCGTGCTCTCTGTCGATTCTCTCCGGAAGGCCTCGTATGACCCAGCCGAACTTGCCGGATCGCGCCCACCCGGACGCGCTCTTCCTCAAGGCCCTGCGCCGGGAGACGGTTCCCCGGCCTCCGGTCTGGATGATGCGACAGGCCGGCCGTTATCTTCCCGAATACCTGGCGGTCCGGAAGAACGCCAGTTTCCTCGATCTGTGCCGCGACGCCGAGTTGGGGGTGGAGGTCAGCCTGCAGCCGATCCGGCGCTTCGATTTCGACGCGGCCATCATCTTCAGTGACATCCTGCTGCCCCTCATCGTGATGGGCGCCGATTTCCGTTTCGGCGACGGCGGACCGCGACTGGCCGAACGCTTCGAGACCCCGGAGAGTTTCGACCGCCTGCGCCGGGTCGACGCGCGGGCGGACCTCCCCTGGATCCACGAAGCCCTGCGGGAGATGCGGCGACAGCTCGATCCGTCCAAGGCGCTGTTGGGATTCGCGGGCGCACCCTTCACCCTTCTGGCCTACTTGGTCGAAGGAGAGACCAGCCGGTTGTACCCGCGCACCAAGTCGCTGCTGTGGCACCATCCCGAGGTCGCCGAGAAGGTCCTGGAGCTCTTGGCCGAACAGATCGGCGACTACCTGGTCGAGCAGCTCAAGAGCGGTGCCGACGCGGTGCAGTTCTTCGATACCTGGGCCGGGCTGCTCTCTCCGGCCGATTACGAGAAGTGGGCCTTGCCCTACGCCCGCAAGGTGGCGGAAAAGGTCCACGCGGCCGGCGGAAACTGCATCTACTACATCAACGGAGGCGCTTCCCTCATCGAGAAACAGGTGCTGGCCGGAGCCGACGCGGTCTCGGTCGATTGGCGGGTGGAACTGTCCGAAGTGCGCCGCCGGGTCGATGACCAGACGGTCATCCAGGGCAACCTCGATCCCCTGGTCCTTCTGGGTCCGCCCGAGTTCGTGGCCCGCCGCACCCGGGAGATGCTCGAGCAGATGAGGGACCGTCCGGGCTACATCGCGAACCTGGGGCATGGGGTCATCCCCCAGACCCCGGTGGAGTCGGTGGCGGCCTTCGTGGAGACCATCCGGCAATGGCGCGGGTAGATCATATTCCTTCCCTGGTGTGGTTCGGACCGTGAAGCGCGTCGTGGTTCTCGGCGGCGGGATCTCGGGCCTCGCCACGGCGTATCGCCTGCGCGGGCGTGCGCGGGCCCGGGGGCTTCCACTGGAACTGCGGTTGGTCGAGGCCGCCCCGCGACCGGGCGGGAAGGTACAGACCCTGCGCGAGGACGATTTCGTCTGCGAAGCGGGACCGCAGGGCTTCCTGGACAACGAACCGGCCACCTTGCGCCTGGTGGACGATCTGGGTCTGGGGTCACGGCTCCTCCGCAGCAACGAGGCTGCGGCCCGTCGTTTCATCTACCATCGGGGGGACTTCCACGAACTCTCGATGGATCCCCTTCGCTTCTTGATGTCCCCTCTCTTGTCGGTGCGAGGAAAGCTCGCGGTGGCGGCCGAGTTCTTCCGCCCCCCCCGTCGCGACGGGGTCGAGGAGACGGTACGCGAGTTCGGGGTGCGCCGCCTGGGAAAGGAGTTCACCGACGTCCTCCTGGACGCCATGGTCAGCGGCATCCACGCCGGCGACATCCAGCGTCTGTCGCTGCCGGCGGCATTTCCCAGGATCGCCGCCCTGGAAGCCGAACACGGTGGGCTCTTCCGGGGAATGATCGCCAAGCGGAAGGCGGCGGGGCGGGGCGCGAAGAAGACACACCGGGCGGTCGAGGCCGGCCCCGGCGGCGTCCTGCACTCCTTCGATGCGGGAATGCAGGTCGCGGTCGACGCGCTGGCCACCGAACTCGGCGATGAGGTCCTGATCCTGGGGCGCCGTGCGGTGCGGATGGAACCCCACGAGGGCGGTTACCGGCTGTTCCTGAAGGACTCCCACGCCGCCGCATCGACCCTCGACGCCGACGCGGTGGTCCTGGCGCTCCCGGCGCCCCGGATGGCCGATGTGCTGGCCACGATGGCGCCGGCGGCGTCTGTGGCCCTGGGCGCGGTTCCGGTGGCCGGGGTGCACGTGGTTTGCCTGGGCTACGACGCGCACCAGGTGGGGAACGATGTGCGGGGCTTCGGCACCCTCATCCCCCGCCAGGAGGGGTTGCGGACCCTCGGCGTGCTCTACGTCCACGCCACTTTCACCGGCCATGCGCCGGAGGGTCGCGTACTGCTCCGGGCAATGCTCGGAGGACGCCACGATCCCGGCGCCAACCGACTGGGTGACGAGGAGCTGGTGGCGCTCGTCCGAGGGGAGATCGAGGCGCGTCTTCGGATCGACGGCGCCCCCTCCTTCGTGCGATGCTTCCGCTGGAACGAGGGGATTCCCCAGTACGAGCTGGGTCATCTCGATCGGGTGGCCCGCGCCCGCAAGGACCTGGCCGCCCATCCCGGGGTCTTCCTCACCGGCAACAGCATCTGCGGGATCGCCTTCAACGCCTGCGTGGCCCATTCTGAAGAGGTGGCGCGGGAGGTGGTGGGGTACCTGGGGGACCTGGAGACGGCCATGGGATGAGGTCGAGATGATTTCGCGCACCGGAACGACCCGAGGAAGGTGAGTCGAGCGATGGACACGATCCGCCTGGGAACCCGCGGCAGCGAGCTGGCCCTGTGGCAGGCACGGTGGGTCCGGGACCGTTTGATCGAGGCATGGCCCGAGATGTCGGTGGAGATCGTGGAGATCTCCACCAAGGGCGACCAGGATCTCACGACGCCCCTCTCGCGCATCGGGCAGGTCGGGCTGTTCACCCATACCCTCGAACAACGGCTTCTGGCCGGGGAGATCGACGTCGCGGTCCATTCGCTCAAGGACGTCCCGGCCCAACTGGCTCAGGGTTGCGTGCTGGCGTGCTACGGTCCCCGCGAGGATCCGCGCGACGCGTGGTTCCAGCGCGAAGGCCTCTCGATCGCCGATCTGCCTCGAGGGGCCAAGGTGGCGACGGGAAGTCTGCGCCGGCGCAGCCAGCTTCTCCACCTGCGGGGCGACCTGGAGATGGTGGAACTGCGGGGGAACCTGAACACGCGCTGGCGGAAGTTCGAGGAGGGCCGCTTCGACGGGATGGTCCTGGCCGCGGCCGGGGTGAAGCGGCTCGGCTGGTTGGACCGGGTCACCACCCTGGTGGAGCCGGAGATCCTGCTGCCGGCGGTGGGTCAGGGAATCCTCGGCCTGGAAACCCGGTCCGGGGACGAGGCCATCGATCTTCTGGCCCCGTTGAACGACGGGAAGAGCCGACGCTGCGCGGTGGCCGAACGCGCTCTGCTCGAGGGAGTTGCCGGCGGTTGCGTGGTTCCCCTGGCCGGTTATTGCGTCGAGGACGCCGGGGAACTCGTCCTGCGGGCCCGGCTGGGGCGCCCCGACGGCAGCCGGCTGCTCAGTGCGGACGCCTCGGTCCGGCTGCCCGACCCAGCCGCTTCCGCGGAGCCGGCCGATCCGGAATCGCTGGAGGCGGGCCGCCGTCTGGGCTACGCGGTGGGTGGAGGGGTGGATGACCTGTCTGCCCTGGAAACGGCCTACGAACTCGGACGGGCGGTAGCTGCCGATCTGCTTTCCCAGGGGGGAGAGGAAATCGTCCGGGAGGCGAAGGAACTCGCCGGTGGAGGCAGCGCGCCGCCAACGGGGTGAGAAAAGTCGCGGTCCCGGTAGGGGATGCTTCACCGCCGGGGCGGAATGGAGTCACGGTTCTGGTCCGGGTGCATCTGCGCCGGGCCGAAGCCATCGTCAACTGAAGGAGCCGTCATGTTTCCCGAACATCGCATGCGCCGTCTGCGTCGCACCCCCCAACTGCGGTCGATGGTGCGCGAGACCCGGCTGGCCCCCGAGCAATTCATCTATCCGGTGTTCGTCGTGCCCGGCGAGGGAATCGACCGTCCCATCGCCTCCATGCCGGGCCAGAGCCAGCTCTCCATCGACAAGCTCGTGGACAAGCTGGCCGAGGCGCAGGACGTCGGAGTGGTGTCCACCATCCTCTTCGGGATTCCAAGCCACAAGGACGCCATGGGCAGTGAAGCCTACGCCGAGGACGGGATCATCCAGACCGCCATCGGGGTGATCAAGGAACGGCTTCCCGAGATGATGGTGATCACCGACGTGTGCATGTGCGAGTACACCGATCATGGCCACTGCGGCGTCATCGTCGACGGCGACGTCGACAACGATCGCACCCTGGAACTGTTGGCGCGGGAGGCCCTGAGTCATGCCCAGGCCGGGGCAGACATGGTGGCACCCAGCGACATGATGGACGGACGGGTCGGGGTCATCCGCGAACTGCTGGACGACGAGGGCTTCGGTCACATTCCCATCATGGCCTACTCGGCGAAGTTCGCCAGCGGGTACTATGGCCCCTTCCGGGACGCCGCGGAGAGCCCGCCCCAGTTCGGCGATCGCAAGAGCTACCAGATGGATCCGGCCAACGCCAACGAGGCGCTGCGCGAGGTTGAACTGGACATCGCAGAGGGCGCCGACATCGTCATGGTGAAGCCGGGTCTTCCCTACCTGGACATCCTCACCAAGGTGAAGGAGCGCTACGGTCTGCCGACCGCGGTCTATCATGTCAGCGGCGAGTACGCGATGCTCAAGGCCGCGGCGCAGAACGGTTGGATCGATTACGACACCGTGCTCATGGAGACCCTCACCAGTTTCGCGCGGGCCGGAGCCGACCTCATCCTCACCTACGCGGCGATCGAGGCGGCGCGCCTGCTGGTGGCATCTTCCAGGAGTTGATCGCCGGAGACGGCCGGGTGGTTGGGCGGCAAGCCCGCTTCCACCCGGCCGGATTCCCGGGCCGTCAACCGCTTCCTCTTCCTCTTTCCCGGATGCGAGACCAATGGATCAGACCCACAGCCACGATCTTCTCGAACGCGCCCGCAAGGTCATCCCCGGTGGCGTCAATTCCCCGGTCAGGGCCTTCGCCTCCGCCCACTGTGAACCTCCCTTCATCAGCCGCGGCAAGGGCGCCTACATGTACGACGAGGACGGTCACCGTTATGTCGATTACATCTGCAGTTGGGGGCCCCTGATCCTGGGCCATGCCCATCCGGAAGTGGTCGATGCGGTGAAGCGCACCGCCGAGAAGGGAACCAGCTTCGGGGCGCCGACCAAGGCGGAGATCGAGTTGGCCGAACGTATCGTCGGGCTTCTTCCCTCGATGGACATGGTGCGCCTGGTGAGCAGCGGCACCGAAGCCACCATGAGCGCCTTGCGGGTGGCGCGGGGAGTGACCGGCCGCAACCGCTTCATCAAGTTCAACGGTTGCTACCATGGTCATGGCGATGCCTTCCTCATCTCCGCCGGGAGCGGTCTGGCCACCTTCGGAAGCCCGAGTTCTCCGGGCGTGCCGCCGGGCGCCGCGGCCGACACCATCGTATGCCGGTACAACGATCTCGACTCGGTGAAGAAGGCCTTCGCCGAGAACGAAAACGAGATCGCGGCGGTCTTCGTCGAGCCGGTCGCCGGGAACATGGGATGCGTGCTCCCGGTCGCCGGTTTCCTCGAAGGGCTCCGGAAACTCTGCGACGCCTCGGGAGCGTTGTTGGTCTTCGACGAAGTGATGACCGGGTTCCGGGTGGGTCCCGGCTGCGCCCAGGGGGAGTTCTCGGTGAAACCCGATCTGACGACCCTCGGCAAGGTGATCGGCGGCGGTCTTCCGGTCGGGGCCTACGGGGGACGGCGCGAGTTCATGGAGCAGGTGAGTCCGGTGGGTCCGATCTACCAGGCGGGAACCCTCAGCGGCAACCCGCTCGCCGTGGCGGCGGGACTGAAGACCCTCGAGGTGCTCTACCGCAAACCCTCCAACTTCGAAAAACTCGCGGAGACCACCGACAAGCTGTTCTGTGGGCTGCAGGAGCGGGCGAAGAAACACGGACTGACGGTGCAGACCCCGCATATCGGCAGCATGGGGGCGATGTACTTCGCCCGCACCCCGGTGCGCAACTTCACCGACGCGGAAGCGGCGGCGGGAGATCGTTTCTATCGTTTCCATGCCGCCATGCTCGAACGCGGGATCTACCTCGCGCCGTCGCCCTACGAGGCGTGGTTCCTGAGCCTCTCGCATGGAGAGGCGGAGATCACCAAGACCCTGGACGCGGCCGACGAGAGTTTCGCGATCGCGGCAGAGGCGTAGGATTTCACCGGGGATGGTGATCGATGGACCAGATCTCGCGGGCGGATTTCCCCCTGGCGCTTGCCGTCACCGGAGCCAGCGGCGCGCCCTATTGGCGCCGTTTCCTCGGGGTGGCGCTGGCTCAGGGAGTCGAGGTCCATTGGGTCGCCTCCTCCCATGCTGACGAGGTGTGCCGGCTCGAGCTGGGAAAACCGCTCGACGAGGTTCTCCGGGAAGTCCAGGCCGAAGCGGCGGAGAATACCGCGGTTGCCGAAGTCGGGCGGCTGGTGCGCTTCGACCCCTCGGACTTCCTCGCGCCGATGGCCAGCGGCAGCGCGCGGTATCGGGGAATGGCGATCATTCCATGCAGCACGGGAACCCTGGGGCGCATCGCCTCGGGAACCAGCGACAACCTGGTCGTGCGGGCCGCCGACGTGATGTTGAAGGAAGGGCGTCCGCTGGCGTTGCTCGTCCGGGAGACGCCTCTCCATCTGGTGCACCTGGAGAACATGACGCGCCTGGCGCGCGCGGGAGCGGTGATCCTGCCGGCCTCTCCCGGCTTCTACCAGAAGCCGGAGACCATCGACGATCTGGTCGACTTCATGGTGCAGAGAATCTGCGACCGCTTCCAGATTCCATGCGAGTTGCACCGGCGATGGGGAGAGAGGGAGTAGGCCGAAGGGAGAACCACGAGGGGATCCGCAGATGATCTCGACCGAAGGCGGCGATTGGAAGACGGCGAAACCTCCGTCCGAACGGGCGCGGAAGGACTTCTACCAGAAACTGCGCCGGCAGGTGCGGCGGTGGGCCGAGGGCCGCGACCTGAAGGCGCAGAAACTCTCGTCGCTGGTGCTGGCCGCTCCCGATCTCTTCCACCTCCTGTGTCGATTGATGACCGATTCCCGGACTCCCGCCTCGGCGAAGCTGACCCTGGGAATGGTTCTCGCGTACTTCATCTCGCCCATCGACTTGATGCCTGAAGCCGTTCTCGGCCCCTTCGGCTATGTTGATGATGTCGCCCTGGCCGCGCTGGCGATCGACAAACTGGTGGAGAGCGTCGGTGAGGACGTGATCCGGGAGCACTGGGCGGGAGACGAAGATGCACTGCAACTGGTTCGCAGCATCGTCGCCACCCTCGATGAGCAATTGGGAAAGCGGATCGCCGGCAAGCTCAGGAAACTGATTCGTTGAGGAGGGAATATGGTCCCCTCCCATTCCGATGATTCCAGGAAACCTCCCCGGGGGAAGAAGAGCGACCGTCGGTCCGAGAAGAGGCGGCGGTCGGCGGGACGGGATCGGCCGGTGAAGGATGACGATGCCTGGCGCTGGCGGCTGCGCATCGCGCGCCTCTTGGCCGCGGAGATGGACGCCGATCGCCTGGGAGTGAAGGCCGTCTACCTCTTCGGGAGCACGCGGACGGCCGAAGCGGGACCCGGCAGTGACATCGATCTGTTGATCCACATCGTGGACGATCCCGTGCGGAGGGCTCGCCTCGAGCGCTGGTTCGCCTCCTGGGACGCCCGCCTCTGTGAGGTCCTGCGCTCGCGGACGGGCGAGGACCGCGAACATCTGCTGGACCTCCATTTCGTGACCGACGAGGACATCGCCCGGGGCGACAGTTTCGCGCTGCACATCGACGCGATGGATCATCCCGCCCGCAAGTTGCCCCTGGGGAAGGGTGGCTCCGGCACGAAGCCGGCGGAGGGGTCCGGTGAGGAGGAACCTCCCGGTTCAGGGGACGGAAAGGGCTGAGGCGGCGGAGGCCTCCTCGATCTGATCGTATTGCGTGTTTTCTTCACCTTGTTCCTCGCAGGATAGCGCCGGATCGGAGGAGGAAGGGCCGGGGGCCGGGCGGCGGTTTCCCATCGCGTGTGGATCGGATGCGGACCCGGGAAATAGAGACCATGTGGGCCTTGTCTCGGAGAGATGACAGCTCGCGAGCCAGCCTCCGCGCGCCGATCCCGTTCACCAGTTGATCCTCTCCCTCGCGAGCATGCGATGCGCGGGGTGGACGATTCGACGGGACCAAACAATCATGACATTTTTCCTGTTGACAGCAATAGATGTTTGTCTTAGATTGCTTGCATACGAACCCTCTCCGTCTCCCACCCAGGAGAGATCTCGTGGTCCCGTCTTCTGCTTCCATCGGGTGGAATGGATCCTCCGTCCCGAAGGATCCGGCACCCGGACCGTGGCATCGTTTCCCCCGACCCATCGTGGCCGGTTCCACCGTGGGCGGCGGTCCCGAGGGGATCCGGGGCGCTGTGCGGGTCGCTGAGGAACCCCCGGAATACTCGGTCCCTCCCGCACCCGCACCCCCGACCCCGACGGACACCGAAGTGCCGGGGGCAACTCCAGCCGCGGAATCGTCCCGGACGGCCCGCGAACTCTTCGCCCCGTTCCGCAATGCCGAGCGGCGCGTGCAGTTGAGGATCTGCCTGGCCGCAGCTCATCTCTTGGCCTGCGACGCGCCCCGCTGGCTCGGACACTCCCAGAACGACTACATCCGCGCCCGACTGGGCCTGCCCCCGGCCACCTTCCGCACCTGGGTACGGCAAGGACGCTACCTCGCCTACCATCGACGGCTCATTCCCCGGGTGCGTGAGGGGCAGGTCACCCTGTCGGAGATCGACGCCTGGGCCCGGGGAGTCGCCCGGCTGGAGAAGGCCGACTCCGAACATCCAACCAGGGGTCCGGACCGTGGCCCCTCCGGAGGGGAGGAGTCACCCTACCGACGGGTCCGTTTCCGGGTCCCCCTCCCCGCGGCGGCCTACCTCGAGGAGACCTTCCGCCTCGCCCGGGCCCTGCTGGGGTACGAGGCCCCCGACGACGAGTGCCTGGAGGTCATCGTGGCCGAGGCCTGCAGCGAACTCACCCCGACCGTCGGGGTCGAGGATGCCCACCGGCGGTTTCCCCAGGAAACCCGCCCCGTCCGCCGCCGCACCGCGGCGTCTTCCCCGGCCCTGCCTCCTTCCCCGGTGCCTCCGATGGGTCCGGTGGCCCAGCGCCGTCGGGCCCACCGGCTGCACCGCATCGTCCTGCGCCTGCTGCAGCGCCGCCGCACCCTCCGGGTACGCCAGGAAGACCAGCTCCTGCACTTCCTCCACGAAGGCATTCCCCAGCGCTGCGGCTTCTCCTCCTTCGAACGCTTCTGCAGCGAACTGCTCGATCTGCCTCCCTCCACCGTCTGGGACCGCGTGGCCCGGGCCCGCCAGCGCCAGCGAAACCATCCCCTGGCCCAAGCCCGCGCCCAGGGGCGTCTCACCACCATCCAGTGCGATCTGCTCCAGCGTCTCCAGAAACGGGCCCATCTGGCCCCGTCCGACCTGCCCGCCTGGGTGGACTACGCCCAGCGGCACACCGTTCGCCGCCTGCGGGAGGCCTGCGACTGGGCCCAGGCCCAGAGCGCGATCGACCACCGCAGATGGTCCCTGGACCACTGCCCGCCCCCGACCGGCGAGCAACTCCGAACCTTCAACCGCCCCCTGGAGGAGATCCTCCGCCACAGCGAGCCCGAGGACCTCTTCCTCTGGGACCGCGCCCCCCGGGTGAGCCTGAGCTGGGTGATCGCCCCGGAGATCCACGACCTCCTGGTGCAGGCCATGGCCACCCTCCAGGACCACCAGCGCCGCCGGCAGCTCCGGGAAGGACTGCTGCCCCGGCGGGATCCTCCCTGGCTGCTGTTGTGCCGCCTCTTCCACCGCACCCGGCGGACCTGGGCCCTCCATCACGACACCGCCCCGCGACGCCGCCGGCAGATCTTCACCCGCACGGGATGGCGCTGCGCCGCTCCCGAGTGCACCCGCCGCCGGAACCTGCACGCCCACCACATCCGACCCCGCGCGCGGGGAGGCGGAGACGAACTGGAGAACCTCGTCCCCCTGTACGCCTTCCATCACCTGCAGGGAGTCCACCAGGGCGTCGTGCAGGTCCAGGGCCGCCTCGACCCCCACGGCCAGGGACTCCGATGGCGCATGGGCATCGACGAACACGGCCGCGCCGAGATCTCCTACCGCGATGAATGTGTGGAAACAGGACGCCCGGAGAATCCGCTCCCTGGCGGGGAGCCTCAGGCGTGACCACCCTGGCGCAGAAAGTCCAACGCCGCCTCTTCCGTTTCGTAGACATGCCACGATCCGAGAACCCCCACCACCTTCATCAGGTCCTTGATGCGGTCGTTGGCTCCGATCAAAGCGATGCGCCCGCCCCTCTCCTCGACCAGGCGGTGGGCGAAGATGAGAAGTCCCAGTTGGGTGCTGTTGATCCAGGGCATGCGGGAAACATCGAAGAGGATGCGTCGAACTCCCTCCTCCAGGATGCTTTCGATCTGGGGACGGAAGAGCTTGCGCGAATAGTCTCCAGTACGCGCCGGGGAAAGCTCGAGAACGGTGACATCACCGACCTGACGCTGCTGGATCTGCATGGTTCTCACTTTCGTCGAAGCCCTTCTTCGCGCCCTCTACAGGAACTCCCGGGTCGCCGTTTCCGGATGCTCAGTATCGAATCGTATGAGGGCCAGCTCGGGGCCATCGTGAGCGCCTCCCAGGCACAGCGTCATCCCCAGTCGATCGCGCCAGTCCCCCATGATGCGCGCCGACTCATGGACGTGACCATGGAGGCTCAACCTGGGCTGTTTCCTCTCGAGGAATCGACGCACGGCGATCGAACCCACGTGGAGGTCGAGAGGAACATGATCCAACATCTTACCATCCACCCCCGCCCGGTCCAGCTTCGTTTCATGGGGAGGTCCATGGAACAGGAACACCGCATCTTCGACGATGTCTTCTCCGGCCAGACGTTCCAGATCCTCCTGGATCGTCCGGTGGCGAGCCTCCCGCGCTTCGTCCGGGGAAAGATGCCTTCCTTCCTCCGGAGAGATACATCCCACCGGGGTGAACCGGGACACGTCATATCGTTCCCAATCCTTCCGGGTGAAAGGCGTCGGAGGGACATAGGCGTAGCCGTAGAAGGGAATCCCTTCGATGTCCACCCGGCGACCGTGGAGGTGGATCCACAGCTCTTCCCGTTCGAACGCCTCGATCTCGGGAACCGCCCCTTTGCCGTCATCGTTTCCCAGGATCAACAGGACCTTGGGAAATGCGCTTTCCAGCTTGCGTCGCAGGGAAAGGAAACCGTGGGCCAGGACCTCATCGACCCAGGACCTCGACGAATCGGTGGGAATCGAGAAGGCATGGGGAAGAAGATCTCCCCCCAGCAGCACCACCTCGGGAGGATCCTCCAGGAGCGCGGTGAACAGCGACTCGTAGCGGCGTGGCATCCCGTGCAGGTCGGTGACGAAGACACACCGCGGCATGGGTCCCTCTCTTTCTCGACGCCCGCTCGCGGCGAGCGCCGGCGTCGGTCACCCGCGATCACTTCAGCAAGGTCACCTTCCGGGCGGCCTCTCTTCCGTTCTCTCGTACCCGCACGAGATAGATCCCGCTGGAGACGGCGTTTCCCCGGCTGTCGCGGCCATCCCAACGCACCTGCGCCGGCCCTTCCGACTGCACTCCGGCAAAGAGGGTATCCACCACCCGCCCACGCAGGTCCAGGATCTCCACCACGACCCTTCCGCTCTCGGGCAATTCGTAGTGGATCACCGTCGAGGGATTGAACGGGTTGGGGACATTCGCGCGCACCACCACCCCGCGACCGGCAACCGGAGGCGTCGAAGGGACTCCGGTCGGCGACCACAGGATGCTGCCGATCACGTTCAGTTTTCCCGCTCCCCAGGTGTCGTTGGGGACGGTTCCGGTGAAGGCGTCGGCGACCGCTCCTTCGCGCAACAGTTGCCGCATCTGTCCGGAGTCGAGACTCGGATCCCATTGCTTCAAGAGGGTGGCTGCGCCCGCCACGTGGGGAGTGGCGGCGCTGGTGCCCCCGAAGGAACCATAGCCTCCCGGCACGCCTCCGTCGGACTGGTTGCGCCGGCCGGTGTAGGTGGTGCTGCCCGGCGCGGCCACATCCACGATCGATCGGCCGTCGACCCGCTTGCCACGTCCGCTGAAGGAATTGATCCCCAGGTTCTGGGGGCTGTAGGCGGCCACGGTGATCGAGGAATCGGCGGTGCCTGGCCAGGTCACCGTGCCGGTGGTCAGGGCGTTCTGCCAGCGAGCGCGGGCGAACCATCCGGAGAGGTTGTCCCAGCTCATGGCGTTCAAGTGGATCGATGCACTTCCGTTCTGGAGCCGGATCGCGACAAAACGCCAGGTGCCGTCGAGAGCCTTCGTTCCGGCCGGACCCGGAACGACCGCTTCCAGGCGGAAGTCCACCCGCGCCGTCGAACGCGGACTGAGATCGTCCGCGGTGTAGATGTTGAAGTTTCCCGCGGTGACCGTGCTGCCCGCACCGCCAAGGGTCACGCGTTCCCCGGTGGGGGTGATGCAATCGATCTGCACCTCACCCGTCGCCCCGGGATTCCAATAGAAGTCTCCCCACACCACCCCAACGTCCGTACCGGTGGGGGAGGCCACGTTCAACACCGCCTCGACGCTGTCCCCGAGCGCGGCACCCAGGTCCCCTTCCCAGTGCATTCCCCCGGTCGCGAGGTTCCCCGCCGCCGCCACGTGGATCGTTCCCTGCGCGGCGAGTTCGTTCATGAGCACCTCGACGTTCGAGGAGCCATCCAGGAATTCCCAGATCCACTCCCCGTCCTCGTACACGAAGATCTGCGCTCCCTCCGCGGCGGCCCAGGTCATGCGCACGTCGATGGGGGTGACGAAGGGGTGCTCGGGGAAATACCCCAGATTGCAGTAGATCATGTCGGCACCCGGGGCGAAGCCCGCAAAGCGCCGTCCCTTCTCTCCGCCGAGGAGGATGCTTCCCACGTTCGTCCCGTGACCGAAGGTATCTCCTTCGTTGTCGATGAGATCGACCCCGAGGCGCCGGACGGTGTCGTTGCGTTCCCAGATCGCCTTCACCTTGCAGGTGGAAAGCATGGTCAGCGTTTCCCCCGGTTGCAGCACGTGATCGCCGTTCTCGTCGTTGGCCCGCAGGAAGGGCTCGCCGAAGCACGGGTCGCTGTCGCTGAAGGCCGGCGATCCGAAGTCGCGCACTCCGTTCTCATCGAGGTCCTGGTAGAGATGATCGACATCGGTCTGGAATCCGGGATCGAGACCGGGCGCGTTTCCCGGCGCTTCCCACCATCCCAGACGTTCCCCGAAGTCGACCAGGCCGTTGTGGTTCACGTCGACCGCGTCTCCCGGGCTGAGTCCCCCGCTCAGGTCGGCGTCGATCCACGAGTACACCCCGCCGTCGCCGTGCCAGAAGTCCGGGTGCTGGAGATCCACCCCGGTATCCATGTCCGCCAACAGCACGCCCCGTCCGTCGAGGAAGTTCCCGCTGCGGTCGATGGCGTTCCACGCCTCGTCGACTCCGCTCATCGAACGGGTCTGGTACAAGGGGGGAACGCGACGGGGACGCCACGAGCTCTCCATCCGCAGGATTCCCTGCACCTGGGCGAGCCGGTCGAGAGCGCCCAGGGGAGCTTTCAGGGGAATGACCGTCCTCCCGCCCAGGATCGGGCCGGCCGGTCCCGAGACGACGCCCGGTCGGAGCGACCCGGCGGGACCCCTTGCCCCGGTAGACGCGTTTCCGGGGCCGGGCCGGATCGGGGTCTTGGGCGCCGGGTAGAACCTGGCGCCGGCCCGCGCCAATGCCGCCAACTGGTCCAGTGAAGGGGGTTGTTCAAAACGGACGGTCATCGGCACGAGGCTCTGCGTGCCTCCCGCGAGCTTGCCCGCAACGGCCTGTCCCCGCAGAAAACGGAGTTCGGCGGCCAGGCGGGGTGCGCGTTCCGCCGCACGGACCGGTGACGGCGCCGCAAAGATCACCGCGGCAAGCACGGCCGCGAGTGGGAGGAGGCCCGGGAGCCACGAAACCGCAGGGGAGAACGACGAGAGTGCGGGGGAGGAAGCAGGCGATGGGTGATCGGGAGTGGACGGGAGCATCTCGGAACTTCCTTCCGGCGATGAAGGCGAGGGGGGACGATTCACTTCTTGAAGATACTTCACCGGCCCGGAAACATTCCACCCGGCTTCTGGTCCACGGGCCGAGGCAGTGCTACCCTTCCCCGCTGGCGATTCCTCTTCTCTCCACCCATTCCACCTTCTCCTCGGGGTCCTCCGAGGGCCCAAGGAGAAGGCAGGGGCCATGATCATGGACAACGCCTTGGCGAAGACCTTCCGCATGATCAAGATCGAGCACACGGTCTTCGCCCTGCCCTTCGCCCTGATCTCGATGCTGGTGGCGGCTGGAGGCTGGCCCTCCTGGAGGGTGGTCTTCTGGATCGTCGTGGCCATGGTCGGGGCCCGCAGCGCGGCGATGGCGTTCAACCGCCTCGCCGATCACCGTTTCGACGCCCGCAATCCCCGCACCGCCGAACGGGAGCTGCCCCGGGGGGAACTCCGTCGCGGCCCGGTCTGGATCTTCACCGCGGCCATGTCCCTGGTGCTCGTGGTGGCGGCATGGCAGCTCAATCCCCTCTGTCTCCAGCTCTCCCCCGTCGCCCTGGCGATCGTCTTCTTCTATTCACTCTCGAAGCGGTTCACCGCCCTGGCCCACTTCTTCCTGGGCCTGGGCCTGGCCACCGCGCCCATCGGGGCCTGGCTGGCGGTGCGGGGCGCCTTCGCCCCCTTTCCCCTCTGGCTGGGCGCCGGGGTGCTGTTCTGGGTGGCGGGCTTCGACATCATCTACGGCTGCCAGGATACCGAGTTCGACCGCACCGAAGGCCTGCACAGCGTGAGCGCCGCCCTGGGCGATCGCGGTGCCCTCAGGGTGGCTCGGATCTGCCACGCCATCACGGTCCTGCTCTTCGCGCGCGCCGGAGCCTCCGAGGCCCTGGGATGGCCCTGGACGATCGGGGTCCTGGTGGTGGCCGCCCTCCTGGCCTACGAACACTGGCTGGTGCGCGGAGGCGATCTGCGCCGCATCGACCGGGCCTTCTTCCAGGTGAACTCCTGGGTGGGGATGGTCTTTCTCGTCTTCGCCGTCATGGCTCTCCTGCTGGGCTAGGCGAGGGAACCCCTTCGGCCGGCTCGGGGGGGTGGAGATGAGCAAGGTACGGATGGGAAGGGCCCGCAGCGTGGGGTCGAGTTCGTTGCCCGGGTACCGCCCGCTGAACTCGAAGTCGAGCTCGACCGCCCCGGGGCCTACCGAGACCGGGATCTCCCAGGAGAAGGTCTTCCAGGCCCAGGAGGGGCCGGAGAGCTCGAAGGCGGCGATGGCCTTCCCGCCGCAGCGGACCACGCAGTGCTGCACTCCGCTCAAACCCTCGAAGGAAGCGGCTTCCAGTTCCACGCGGCATCCGGCGGCGGGAGCCGGGATGAGCAGGGCCGCGGTGCTTTCGATGGCCCACCGGCCCCACGGTTCCTCCCGCCCCCAACCCGAGAGATAGCGGATCGGTTCGTGCCGCAAGGTGATGGTCTCCACCACGACGCGCTCGGCGCCGAGGCGAAGTCTCCGGCTCCGCCGGGCCGAGGGATGGTTGCGGACCGCCTGGACGAGATTGAGTTTCCAGGCGTTCCAGCGGGCATAGTCCTCGTCGCGCAACGGTGATCCAGCTTGCAGCTCGATCTCCACCACCACTTCGGGCGATTCTCGCCGCACCCAACCGTCCACCAACTCCCGGTAGGCGGGATCGGGCGAGGGATCCAGTCCGGTCGACGAAAGCCGCCCGAGGTAGGGGAAGTCGATCTCCAGGTGAGCCCGCCGGGTGGGAGGGACCCGCCGCCACAGGATCT
This sequence comes from uncultured bacterium, assembly GCA_964601275.1. GTDB lineage: Bacteria > Krumholzibacteriota > Krumholzibacteriia > JAJRXK01 > JAJRXK01 > JAOZPE01. The sequence continues at coordinate 41,885 of CAZRMV010000007.1, forward strand.
GCACCCATCCCGGACTGAACGCGTTGAAGGTTCCGATCACCCGGCATGATTCACGGGACCCGAGCTGTTTGCGGACGAATCGCGAGAGGGGGATCAAGCGCTCGGCGTACGCCCCGAATTCACGCTCGAGATCCTCGCCGGTCGCCGAAGCGGACTGGAACAGCAGCAAGACGACCCCGGCCAGCGCGGCGCTGGCGATCAGTGCGGTGCCCCCGGCCCGCGCGACGCCCCCCACCGCGATCCGCGGCCAGCGGCTCCTGAGGCTTCCCAGGAGCTCCGCCCCTCCCAGGGATGCCAGGACGAGGATCCACACGACCGCAGAGACGAGGTTGCGGTCCAGCAGGTAGGGATGCTTCGCCAGGGCCGCCACGGTGACGGCCAAGTAGACCCCGATGCCGGCCACCAGGGGACGCCGAACGCGCAGCAGCGTTCCCGCGGCCAGGACCAGCGCGGTCCCTGCCAGCCAGGGCGTGAGGAAGAAGCGCCCGGTGAACTCCTCCAGGTACCATCGCAGCCGCGCCGCGGAGGACCAGTCCGTCGAGTTCGCGCGGTTGCGGGCGAACGCGAGGAAGGAAGCCCAACCGTCCACCTGCAGAAAGAGGAAGGCGGTCCAGGAGGCCAGCGCCAGGATCGCCACCAGCAGCAGGGCCCGCGCCGCCCGCCGCTCGCCCGCGCGCCACCACCAGGCGGTCACTGCCAGCGCCGCGGGAATCAGGGGCAAGCCGACGTTGTACTTGGTCAGCAGGGTGGCGGTGATCAGGAAGTACGCGACCAGGGCAAGGCTGCGGCGGAAGGGGGATCCGACGGCCGCCAGTGCGAGGAGGGCGAACACGGCCAGGATCGCGGCGGGCAGGTCCACGAGGAAGGTTCCCGCCAGGGACAGCAGGCGCGGCGAGGCGGCCACAAGGAGCGCGGCGAGGAGAATCGCCGCGCCGCGGCCCCTGATCCGCGCAAGGCGCGCGGCCCATCCGACGCCGAGGAGCAGCATCCAGGGAGCCAGCACCCGGAACAGGAAGAGACTCGGCGCCGATTCCCCCGCCACGAGGATCCAACCGCCCAACAGGAGCGAATGACCCGGGGGATAGAGATCGTGATCGAGGAGGACGTGGGCCAGTTCGGCCGGCGATCCCTCCGCCAGCGCGTCCCGGAAGGCGAGTGCGCCCAGGTAGTGGTGGGACATGTCCCACGGCAGGGGGGTGTCCGGATCGAAGTGGGGCAGGGAGAAGGCCATGATGGAGGTGAGCAGGCCCATCCCCACCAGGAGTGCCGCCGCCGCTTTCCCGCTCGATCCGAGCATCGTTCCGTCCCTGGGAGCCGCGTTTCCCCAGGGATCCTCCCGGAAGGGCCCCTCGGGGTCTTCCGGGGAGGGTCCGTCGGGTCCTCCAAGGGAGGACCCGCCCCCCCAGCTTCCGGTGATCCGCCTTCCCTGTCGAGGCATTCCTTCCCCTGCCTGTCCCGCACCTGGCTCCCCGATGGGGCGGGCTGGCCTCCCACGGCGGCTTGGACTACACTGCCCGGCACCGCCGTGCCGCGTTGCGCGCTCCACCATGGACCCCTCGCCGGCCGATCGGAATCCCCCGCCGTCGATCGTGGCCTTTCCCGGGAGATCGTGTCGTGGAAGATGCCGGACCGAGCCAGCGCCTGCGGGCCCCCAGTCCCCTGGACGCGGCCGCTGGAGCCGACGCTGTCCGCCGCCGTCTCCACGGGAACCGGACCACCTTCACCCTGGTGCGGACCCTGGATCTCACCGGGACCGCGGACGAGAATCCCATCAACGGAATCGAGCTGGAGACGCGGGACCGTCTCCGGGCTCCAGGCGAAGGAGATCCGCACCCCGCGCCCGCCGGGTCTCGATCGCCGCTCCGTTCTCCATCAGCGCTCCGTTCTCCATCACCGCGTCCTTCCCCGCCGCCGGTCGATTTCCCGTCCGCAGGCGATCTTGCCGCCTTCCTCCAGCGCCGCGCCCACCCGGCGGCCGGCGACTACCAGATCCTTCTTCCCGCCGCGATTCCTTGCACCACCCTGGCGGAGTTCGCACGATCGGCCCGAGAATCCATCGAACGGTTGATGGAGAGGGCCGCCGGGGGGGACCACGAGGAGGCGGGGATGTACCTTGCCCCCGACGCGTCGCTGTCTTCCGAGCCGTCCCAACATCCCGACACGTCCCAGCGTTCCGATGCGTCCCCGCCATCCGAGCCGTCCCCGCCGCGCCCGGCCCCCACCTTCCAACTGGGCGTCGCCGACACCTGGATCGAGGGGGAAGTGGATGTCGCGACCCTGGAGGCCGCGCGAAGGGAGGGCTTGCGCATCCTCTCCGACGGCGTCCGCCCCGCGCACCATCCCGCCCACGGCAAACAAGCGGCTCGTCGCTGGGAGGAGTTCTGGCGGAAGGCCGCGGCGGCCGGCCTGCGGGGCAACACCACCGTGCTCTTCGGTCCCGCCCACGATCTCGATGCCGTATTGCGGCAGCTCGACGAGATCTCCCGTCTCCAGCGCGAGACCCGGGTCTTCCAGAGCCTCACCCCGGTGGTCTTCGATCCCGATGGTTGCGATGGGCTCCTGGACCGGCCGCTCACCCAGGGCCAGTTCGACCTGCGCGTCCTGGCCGCCTGCCGCCTGCACGAGACCGGCATCGAGCACCTGCGGATGTCGTATGCTCGAAGCGGCCTGAAGATGGCCCACCTGTCGCTGGCCGGTGGGGTGGATGATCTCGAGGGGCCGCTCTTCGACGGAGAACGCATGCCGAAAGAAGTGGCCGACAGTTTCGATCTCAGCCTCGACGAAATGGTTCGCTGGCTCGATGAAGTCGGATACACTCCGGTCCTGCGCAACGGGGCTTTCGAGCTGTTGGGGCAGTAGGATCCGGAGAACGAACACCAGAGGAGCGGAACACCAGATGACCCACTCACTCCGCCACCGCATCGGCGCGGTCTCTTTCCTGAACACCGTTCCGCTCACCTATGGACTCGCCGCCCGCGACGACGTCCACCTCGTCCTCGACCTTCCCTCGAAACTGGCGGATCGCCTCCACGAGGATCAGATCGACGTGGGGATGATTCCCATCATCGAGTACCTGAGGGGAGTGGGCGGGGACCTGGTCCCCGGAATCTGCATCGGGGCCCAGGGAGCGGTGGACAGCGTCAAGGTCTTCTCCCGCGTTCCCCTGGAATCCACCCGCAGCATCGCGGTGGACCGGGGCAGCCGCAGCAGCGTGGCCCTGCTGCGCATCCTCCTGGCCGAACTCCACGGGCATCACCCCGACCTGGTCACCGTCAATCCCAGCGCGGAGGATCCACTGTCCCAGCACGATTCCGCCCTGATCATCGGAGACCGGGCGATGCGGGTGGACGAGACCGATCTCCATGTCTACGATCTCGGCGCCATGTGGCACGAATTGACCGGTTTGCCGTTCGTGTTCGCGGCCTGGACCCTGTCACAGACCGAGTCTTCCGACCGTAGCGCTGAACACCGGGAGCGGCTCATCTCGATCCTGAATACCGCCAAGGCCGAAGGCTTTGCGCACCTGGACGAACTGGCCGCTGAACAGGCCGGGCTCACCGGTAAAGACGCCACCGCCCTGAAGGAATACTGGACCCGGTCGATCCACTACGAACTGGGGGACCGGGAGCTTGAGGGCCTCCGGCGTTTCGCCGAACTGGCCCAGAAGCACAACCTGTGCAACTGCCGGGGGACCGTCCGGCTGGCCGTCGCCTGAAGTCTCGAATCCCGCGGATCGGATCAGATCATGAACGACACCCTGCTCATCCTCGGCATCCTCGTGGGCTACTATGTTCTCCAGCGTTGGGTGCTCCCGGCCGCCGGCGTTCCCACCTGAGTGAGCGAAGCCGGGTGCTCGGTCGAGCGCCCCACGAGGAACTCCGGGGATTCCAAGGTTCCCGGGGAGTCCCGGGAAGAGTGATCGCTCCGCCCGCTCAGCCTTCCACCAGCCACAGGTAGAGTCGCGAAGGACCGTGGGCCGGCAGGACCAGGATCTTCTCGATGTCGGCGGTGCGGCTGGGCCCGGTGATGAAGGTGATGCTCGGGGAGTTGGCCGATCCGGGCGAAGGAACCAACCGCTCCAGCGCGTCGTGGATGCGCGCGACGAGGCGGGAAACCGGCGCCACCACGAAATGCACCGGGGGCAACAGCGAGAGCGCCCGCGCCTCGTGGGGTCCGGCCACCAAGCCGATCGAGGCCGATTCCGCCACCAGCACATCCGCTCCTCCCACCCCGGCGTCGAAGCTCGCGTAGGCATGGGGGTCGCGGGGGCCCTCTTCCGGGAAAACGGAAGAATCCGGACGGTCCGGGTCCAGTCCGGCGGGATGGTCCCGCTCGACGACGAACCCCTCCCTTCCCGCCGCCTCGGCCAGGATCCTCGCCACCGGATCCAGCTCCTCGCGGGCCGCCACCACGATGCGCGCCAGGGAGAGTTCGCGCGCCCGTTGGACGATCCCGTTTCCCGCGTCGTCCACGGTAGCGCAATGGTGGACCGCTCCGTGCATCCCGTCCTCGCCGCGGAGCAGGGGTTCCATCTCCCGCGCGAATTGTTCCACCAGCACGTTCATTGTCGCTCCCTTCCCCGTCCCATGCGCCCGCGGGAGGCCGCCCACGCTTTCCGGGCCTTCCGGGTCGCGTCCAGGGCCCGTTGCGCCCGCGTCTTGTCCCAGATGGGATTGGTTCGGGACGTGGGCCCTCCTGCGTTCTTCCACTGTTCGATGAACGAACTCGAGGCGGGGACGGGCAGCTTCCGGTCACGGGTCCAGTCCCCCAGGACATGGCTTCCCGCGTCGAGGATCCCCGGTCCCCGCAGGATCCCGCGGCCGATCCTTCCCAGCACCCGGTAGAGGCGGGGTCGGGTCAGCACCTTCGACCAGAACCACCACCCGAGGCGCTCGCCGACGCCGGCCCCGCCGGTCTCGACATAGCGCACGCGCTCCAGCCGCAAGAGCTGGGGAATGTCGATCTTCACCGGGCACACTTCACTGCACGCACCACACAGACTGCTGGCGAAGGGCAACTCCCTTCCATGATCGGTCCCCAGATGGTGCGGGCCCAGGAGTGCGCCGATGGGTCCGCTGTAGGCCGAGTCGTAGGCGTGCCCTCCGATCCGCTCGTAGACCGGGCAGGCATTCAGACACGCCCCGCACCGGATGCAGGTGAGGATCTCCCGCTTGCGCGGATGCCGCGCGAGGAGGCGGCGGCCATTGTCCACCAACACCACGTGACGGGGAGGTTCTCCTGCCGCGCCCAGGATCGAGGTGTAGGCGCCCATCTTCTGGCCGGTGGCGCTGCGGGCGATCAAGCTGAGCAGAGGACCCAGCTCGCTGATTTCGCCGATGACCTTCTCGATGCCGACCAGGGCGATGTGCACCTTCGGAAGGGTCGTGCAGAGACGGATGTTCGCCTCGTTCTCCAGGAGGACGATCTGCCCGGTTTCGGCGATCAGGAAATTCGCCCCGGTGATCCCCGCGTCGGCCTGGAGGAATCGTTGCCGCAGGAGCCGGCGGGCGATGGAGGTGAGTTCGACCGGATCCTCGGTATACTCGACCCCGAGCTTCTCCTGGAACAGGCGGCCGATGTCCCGCCGATCCATGTGCAGGGCTGGCGCGGTGATGTGGCTCGGCCGTTGCCCGGCGATCTGGACGATGAATTCGCCCAGATCGGTCTCCTGGACGTCGAAGCCCTCTCGTTCGAGATGCTCATTGAGGCCGACTTCCTCGCTGAGCATCGACTTGGCCTTCACCACCAGGCGCGCCCCATGCTCACGGAGCACCGTCGAAACGATGGTTTGCGCCTCCCGTGCGTCCGCGGCGTGGTGGACGGTCCCCCCGTCACGAGTGAACCGTTCTTCGAAGAGTTTCAGTTGGCGATCCATCTGCGCGATGGCGTCGCGACGGGCCTGCGCGGCCAGGTCCCGTTGCTCTTCGAAGTCGGGCAGTTCGGCCGCGGCCCGGGCGCGCTTGGCCCGGGCGGTCGCGGTGGCCTTCTCATAGGGGAGGGAGAGATCGGGCTGGGAAAGGGCCTCCCTCAATCGGGAGCGCAGTTGCCGAAGGCTCATCGGGGACTCTCCGGGACATGGTCGAGGACTTCCGCCAGGTGCAGTCCCCGCAGGGGAAGTCGTCGCATCCGGGCGCGCCCGAGGATCTGGGCCAGGCAGGTGGGCTCGGTCGAAATGATCAGCTCGGTTCCGGCGGACCGTACCTCCTCCAGTTTCGCATCGGTCATGCTGACCGACAGTTCGGGAAGTTTCACCGCGAAGGATCCTCCGAATCCGCAGCAGAGATCCGCCCGCTCCATCTCGACCAGCTCCAACCCCTCGACCCGCGACAACAGGCGGCGGGCCTGCGCTCCGAGCCCCAGTTGCCGGAGGCCATGGCATCCGTCGTGGAAGGTGGCCCGTCCCGGGAAGCGGGCGCCGAGATCCTCCACCTCCAGGACATCCACCAGGAAGGAGCTGAGTTCATGGGTTCTTTCCGCCAGCCGGCGGGCCTCCTCCGCGTAGGGGGTGCCCTCGAACAGCGCGGGGTATTCGTTGCGGATGAAGGCGACGCAGGATCCCGAGCTTCCCACCACCGCATCGGCCTGGGTGAAGGAACGGATCCACTGGGTGGCCACTTCGACGCTTTCCTCGTGATACCCGCTGTTGGCCGCGGGCTGGCCGCAGCAGGTCTGGCTCTCGGGGACGACGACCTCGTGACCCAGCCTCTGGAGGATGCGGGCCGTAGACCAGGCCACATGGGGGGCGAAATGGTCCACGTAGCAGGGAACGAAGAGATGGATTCTCAAGCGCAATCCTCGATCCGTCACGGGCCATCCCCATCGAACGGGGCCCCTTGTGCAAATCCCCCGGTGAGCATACGCTGTCGGCGTTCTCGATCAAGCAATCCTCCATGATTCCCGGGGCCCACGCCGCCGTCGTTCCCGGTTTCGACGCGGTCGTTCCCGGTTTCGACGACGTCCTACCGGCCGGGCCGAAGCGTCGATCCAAGGTGGGCTCGAGGATGAAACCAACCATGTCGGACCCTTCCTCAGCCATCGAGCTCTCCGTCGTCATCCCCGTCCACAACGAGGAGGAGAACATCCTCGCCCTGGGCGACGAGCTGGAGACCGCGCTGGCCCATCTTCGTTGGGAATGCATCTGGGTGGATGACGCGTCGGCCGATCGGAGCGTCGAGAAGGTGCGCGAACTCCTGCGGCGGGAATCCTCCGCTCATCGTCTGCTGCGTTTTCCCCGGCGAAGAGGACAGAGTGCGGCCCTGCTGGCCGGTTTCCTGGCGGCGCGGGGAGAGTTCGTCGGCAGCCTGGACGGCGACCGCCAGAACGTCCCGGAGGACCTGGTTCTCCAGTTGGACACCGCGCGCCGGGAGGGATGGGACATGGTCAACGGAGTCCGGGTCGATCGTCACGACTCGTGGATCCGCGCGGTGTCGTCGAAGGTGGGCAATGGGTTCCGGAACCGGGTCACCGGCGATCGGATCTCCGACGTGGGGTGTTCCACCCGGGTCTTCCGGCGGAAGTATGTCGGCGTCATTCCTCATTTCAACGGCATGCATCGCTTTCTTCCCACCTTCATCCGCCGGGCGGGCGGCCGGGTGGGCGAGATCCCCGTCCGTCATCGCCCGCGGGCCGGTGGGGTGGCCAAGTACGGGTTGAACAACCGTCTCTGGCGGGGTTTGGCCGACACCTTCGGGGTGCGTTGGTTGGCCCGCCGCATGGTGCGGCTCGACGCCGAAGAGGAGCTGAGCTCGTGACCGTCGATCGAATCTGGCTGGGGGTCGGCCTGGTGGCCCAGGGCCTGTTCATGGCCCGCTTCCTCGTGCAGTGGATCGTGAGCGAGAAGAAGGGGGAAAGCACGGTTCCGGTGGCGTTCTGGTACCTGAGCATCGTCGGTGGAACCCTTCTTCTTTCCTACGCGATCCACCGGCGCGATCCGGTCTTCATCCTCGGCCAGAGCGCCGGGGTGATCGTCTATTCCCGCAACCTGGTCCTGCTGCGGCGCAGCCGCCTGCGCCGCCGGGCGCTCGAGGCCGATGTCTGAAGGACGCCGCGGCTGGATGCTCCTGGTCCTCCTCGCGGTGGTGGTAGCCTTCGGCGGCCAGGGAGTGCGGGGCTTGTCCGATCCCGACGAAGGCCGCTACGCGGAAGTGGCGCGGGAGATGATCGTCACCGGCGACTACCTGCATCCCCAACTCGACTTCCATCCCCACTACACCAAGCCTCCTTTGACCTACTGGGCCATCGTGGCCGGCCTGAAGCTTCTGGGCCCCGGCGAGTGGGGGGTCCGCCTCTTCCAGTCGGTGGCCTATGCGCTGACCATCCTCCTGGTGGCGCTCACCGGCACGGTCCTGTGGGGCCGTTCCACCGGGATCCGGGCCGGAGGGATCTACGCGACCTTCCTCCTGCCGTTCGCCGCGGCGAACATCGTGACCACCGATACCCTGCTCACCTTCTGGGAAGCCCTGGCGCTCTTCGCCTTCTTCGCGGGACGGCGGGCCACCACCCACCGGTGGGTCCATCCCGCCCTGATGGGCGCGGCCTTCGGCCTGGCCTTTCTCACCAAGGGTCCTCCCGCCCTGCTCTTCCTCCTCGCGCTGGTGATCTGGAGGTCCAGTCCGGCGGGACGGCGGGAAGCTGGGGAGGGGTCGAGCGCGCGGCCGGCGAGCGCGCCGGTCTTCAGCGCCCTGGGCTGGGTGCTGTTGGTTGCCATCGGATTGGGCTGGTTCGCCTGGGCGGTCGCCACCACCGACGGCCTGTTGGCCTATTTCCTCGGCGACGAGGTCATGGGAAGGATCGCCGGGGCGCACCACCGCAATGCCGGATGGCTGGGGGCGGTGGTGGTGTACCCTCCGGTGCTTCTGTTGGGATCGCTTCCCTGGTCCGCGACCTGGCCCTGGGCCTTGCGGCGCTGGCGGTCGCGCGTGCGGTGGGCGGCGATTCCCCGGGAACGGCCGGTGCTGTGGGCGCTCCTCCTGCTCTTCCTGGTGCCCTTGATCATCTTCACCCTCGCCCGCTCCCGACTGCCTCTCTATGTGCTGCCCCTGTTCCTTCCGCTCGCTCTGATGACCGCGCGCGGGCTGGACCGCCCGACACCGCCGGGGGCGGATTCTCCGCCACGCACCCGGGGATGGCTGGTGCCGTGGGTTCTCCTCTTGCTGGCGCTGCGGCTGGCCTATGCGCGGTGGCCGGGCGAGAAGGACGCGAGAGCCTTGGCCGAAAGCCTCCCGGTGACCGAAGCTCGACAGATCGTGGTGGCCGACGGGGTGCGCTCGGTGCACGGGTTGGCGTTCTACACCGGACGTGATCTGCTCTATGCGGCCTGGTCGAACGAGAAGGCGCGGCGGGAAGGACGGCCCACCGTGTCGGAGGTCCTGGAGGAACTCCGGGGCGCCTCCGGGCCCACCCCGGACGGAACCATACCCATGGATCTGGTGCTTGTGAAACCCGACGGTCTGGAGGATCTTCAAAGGATCCTCTCCCGAGCGGGATTACGGGTCCACCGCACGATCGAACGGAAGAAGCTCATCGCTCTGCTCGTGGGACCCTGAGGTCCACCGGAGCTTTACGCGCCGGGCGATCCTCGACCGGCCGCATCCTTCGCAGACTCGATGTGGGGGAGACCACGGACATTGGAGGAGATCATGGACACACCCCGGCAATGGATCGAAGCACTGGATGGAGAGGCTCTCGCGGCCCTGGAGGGTCGCAGTCTCTTTCTCACCCGTGAGTGGTCCCAGCCACAGCTTGCCACCCTGCTGGAATTGGCGGCGGCTTTCCACCGGCTGGATCGGGCGCGGGTGCATGCTCCGCTCTTTCCCCATGAACTTTTCCTCGCGCTCTTCTTCGACGCTTCCACCCGGACCCGCTCGGCCTGGGCCGGCGCAGCGGCTCGTCTCGGGGCGCATCCGGTCGTGCTGGACGGTTCGAGCACCCAGGTGGCGCACGGGGAGACCGCCGAGGAGACCGGGGAGATGCTGGGGATGAATGCCCACGCCCTGGGAATCCGCCACGATCTCATCCTGGGTGAGGGCAACACCTTCATGAAGTCGGCGCACAAGGGCATCGTCGAGTACCTCGACGCGCTCGGGGACGATCGGGTGGTTCCCATCGTCAATCTCCAGTGCGACATCGACCATCCCACCCAGACCCTCGCCGACCTGGCGTGGTTGCGCCAGCGCTTCCCCGAAGGCCTGAAGGGCAAGACCCTGGCGGTGAGTTGGGCCTATTCCCCTTCCTACGCCAAGCCGCTGTCGGTGCCCCAGGGGCTGATCACCCTGATGACCCGATGGGGGATGGATGTTCGTCTCGCCCATCCTCCCGGATACGACCTGATGCCGGAGACCCTCGATGCGGCCCGAAGCTTCGCCCAACAGCACGGGGGAAGCTTCACCCGGGTCAGCACCATGGATGAGGCCTTCGAAGGCGCCGACATCGTCTATCCCAAGAGTTGGGGTCCCATCGATCTCATGCTCGAACGCGTCGAGGCGAATCGCGCGAAGGATCTCGGGGCGATGGATGCGATCGAGAAGAAGGCCCTGCAGCGCAACCAGGCTTTCCAGGACTGGATCTGCGACGAGCGGAGGATGGGACTGACCCGCGACGCGTTGTACATGCATTGCCTGCCCGCGGACATCGGGGCGGAAGTGAGTCCAGGAGTCATGGAGCGGGCGCGGATGGACGTGGCGCAGGAAGCGAACCAGAAGGTCTACGTGATCATGGCTTTGCTCGCCGCGGCCAAGCAGACCAGATTGCGCGATCGCCTGCTGGAACTCCTCGAGAAAGGGAGCAGATCGTGACCTGGCCCGCCGAACCGGTTCCCGACCCGAAACCGTCCGCCAACGAGAACCCCGGCCCGCTCCATCTCTCCGATCTGGACCGCCGGATCCGGGAACTGGCGGTGCGCGACCGTCCGCTCGCGATGGAACTCCTGCGGGAAGCGGTGCGGATTCCCGCCGACTTCGTCGATCGCCCAGTCGAAGACGGAGGCGATCCCCTCTGCGGACTTTCCAACCACGAGGGGCCGCGCCTGGACTACCTGCGCCGGCGCATCGTCGAACTCAGAGCGGTGGCTTCGCCCGAGGACGTGGGCTTCGACGCCTTCGGCAACCTGGTCTGGAAGGTGGAAGACCCTGAAGACGGCGTCCCCCCCGCGGAGAAGACGGTGGTGTGGATGGACGGCCACACCGACACCGTGGCCGCGTTGCGTCCCCGTTGGAGGGAAGCCATCGGAGGCATCGACTGCTACGAGGGAATCGTCGAGCCGGAGAAGATCGACGAGGGATTCCTGCGCGCCGAGCTGGGCTGGCTTCCGCCGCGGGAGGATTGGAAGCACCTGGTGTGGGGACGCGGCAGCGCCGACCAGCTCGGCGGGGTGGTGGCCCAGATCATCGCCACCCGGATCCTGCTGGAGTTGAAGGACGAGGGAGCGTTGCGGGGAGTGATCGTCCGTTCCATCGGCAGCGTGGCCGAGGAGGACAACGACGGGGGCGGACCCATGCACATCTTCCGCCACGAACTGCCGGGCGCTCCGGTCGAAGAGGTCCCCGATGTCGTGCTCCTCACCGAGGGCACCGGAGACAGCAGTCTGGGCGCGACCGGCATCTACCGGGGACAGCGCGGCCGCATGCAGATCGAGGTGGAGGTGGTGGGGCGCAGTTGCCACGGGTCGATGCCGTGGGAGGGGCTCAATCCCCTGGAGTTCGGGGCGACCATCCTGGCCGAGGCCACCGCGCAGGCCGCGTCGGGGGAGGGCTTCGGCCGTAACGATTTCCTCGGATCGGGCACGCGAACCGCCAGTTGGGCGCAGCTCGACACTCCCAGTGATTGCGCGGTTCCCGACCGCTTCGTCTTCCGCTTCGACCGGCGGCTCACCGCGGGGGAGGATCCCGGGGAAGCCTTGGCCGCGATCGAGGGTCTTCCGGCGGTCGCCGCGGCGAGGGCGGCGGGCCTGAAGGTGGAGATCCGCGCTCCCCGTTATACCCAGCCCACCTGGAAGGGGACGCGGCCGGACAATCCGCAGATCTACCCGGGGTGGGTTACCCCCGAGGACCATCCCGCCATCGAGTCCGCGGTCGAGAGTTACCGCCGCGTGGTCACTCCCTGGCTGGAAGAACCCGAGAGCGTGAAGAGCGGTCTGTGTCGTCCCGCCCCGCGCGTGGCCCGCTGGATCTTCTCCACCGACGGGGTGGGGATGGTGGTCGAGGCCGAGAGCTGTGGAATCGCCGGGCTGAAGGAGAAGCGCTGGGTCCGGGAGGGCCGCTTCGTCCATCCCCCGATGCTGGGGATCGGGCCGGGAATCGAGCAGAACACCCACAAGATCGGCGAGTGCGTCGACGCGCGGGAATTCGACGTGGTGGTGGCGGTGCTGGCGCGCTTTCCCAGCCTCTACCGGGAGAGGACCGGCGGACCCGAACGCTGCAGCTAGTCGCGGGCGATGCCGGTGAACAGCAGGGCCACGCTCTCGGGCGCTTCCACCACTCCCTGCTCCTGCAGGGTGAGCCAACCGGCCAACCCCGCGCTGCCAGTGGCGCTGACCGGGATCGCGGTTTCTTCCCGGGCCAGGTCGCGGGCCCGCCGCAAGGTGTCCTCGTCGGTCACCACCGGGATCCCTCCGCTGAGCACCATCGCAAAGAGCAGTGCCCGCCAGTCGTAGGTCTCGTCGTCGAGGATCCCGGTGGCCACCGAGCGGGGAGCGATTTCCCAGGGCCACATGAATTCCTCGGGGGCAGTGGCGGCCCGCGCGAGTTCTTCGAGCACGACCGGTCGCATCTCCTCTGCGGCCATCCACCGGGCCGCTTGCGCGTCGTCCTCGATGGCCGAACCCGGATCCCGTCCCTCCCGGGCGAGCAGGCGGCGGACGAAGATCTCCCAGGCACGCCGCAGGGGCCATCCGCCCCGGGTCTGCACCGTGTGCAGCCGGGGCCACTCGACCCGGGCGTCTCCAGGGGGATGGGTGCAGGGCAAGGCCTCCATGAGCGACTGGAACACGCTGCTGCCCAGCGCTCCGCCTCCCACCTGCACCACGACGTGGCGGGGAAAGGTTGCGGCGCTCGCCTCCGCGCGCAGGGTCTGGGCCATCTCGTAGCCGAGGGTCAACCCGCCCTCGAGGGTCATCCCGTTGTCCGGCCCCTGGCAACCGAAGGGCAGAGCGCCCCGTTCGACTTCCCGGTGGAAGGCGCGGACTGTGGGATCTCCCGCCGCCTTGTCTTCTCGCGGGCAGATCTGGACCTGCGCTCCCAGTTCCTGGATCCGCCGCACCACCGCCGGGTCGGCCTCTTCGGGCACGAAGACCCGGAGCTCATGTCCCATCGCCGCCGCCACCACCGCCGCGGCCAACGCCGCGTTGCCGCACGAGGCGATGGCCAGAGGAGGCGGGTGGTCGCGAGGGAAGAGGCCGAGGCTCTGCAGGGTCTCGATCCACACCGCGATGCCCATCAGGTGCCGGGCCTTGTGCGAGCCGGCCACTCCGCCGGTCTCGTCCTTGATCCAATGACGGGACGCGGCCTGCGGCCAGCCTTCGTGCCGTCGGAAGGGCGTGACCGAGAAACCCTTGCCGTCCACCCGGGTCACCCGGCGGTCCAGCTCGAGGACCAGCTCCACGTAGCGGGAATCGTCCATCCCGTGGGCCCGGGCGAAGTGCCAACTGTGGAAGGCCTTGCGAAAGCGCACGAAGGGGTTCGGATGATCGTCCGCCAACGCCTCCTCCAACCACCGGTTCGCTGCCGGCGCGATCAGCTCGTCCGCCCAGGTACGGGCCAGGACGTGATCGCCTCCCTCGCCGCGGCGGCGGCATCGGAAGGGCAGAAGCTCGTCTGCCGGGGCCGTCCAACCGCATCCGGTGCAGCGGTAGAGGGTGGCAAGCGGGGTGGTCACCGGCGCGCTTCCTTTCCCGCGATCTCGCGGTAGGGAGTGGGCCTCAGAGCCGGTCGAGGACCCCGGTCCGGGCGTTGAACTCCTCGATCATCGCGTCCCACGCCTCGAGCAAACGCACCAGGCCGCGCCAGAACGACCGGTGGCGACGCGCGGTGAATTCCTCGATCGAGACGCCCTGCTGTTCCACCCAGGTGTAGTAGCCCAGGTCGAAGATCCGTTTCCGGTCGCGGTGGTTGCATTCCAAGAGATGGTCGGTGCGGGTTCCCGCCAGGTGTTCTCCGTAGACCTCCCCCGCGGCGACGGCGTCGAAGCCGTTCGGAAAGTCGCGGCCGAGGGTCTTGTCCCGTTCGGAGCCATAGAGCGACGCGGGGTCGGTGGCGACGGTGATCAGCACTTCGTCCGCGCCCAGCTCCAGGTACTTCGCCACCTTGATCGAGGCAAGGATGTTGCAGATCGAAGACAGCCCGAGTTGGTGGAGACGCTCGATGGTCTCCGGCGGCACGTCCCGCCTCTGGCGCAGATACGCGTGTCCCTCCGGTGTATTGAACAGCACGTTCAAGGCGTCGGTGGCGCGGTCGGAGACCGCGGTGACCAGGTCGGTCGACATCACGTTGTGGATGAACGGAATGTGCTTGTCGCCGATGCCCTGGATGTTGTGTTCGCCGAAGCCGTTGTAGAGCATGGTGGGGCATTCCAGGGCCTCCACCGCGACGTTGAGACTCCCGTATTCCTCCTTGAGGAAGTCGCCCGCGCCCAGGGTCCCCGCCGAGCCGGTGGCGGAGACGAAGGCCCGCAGTTTCAGTTCGGGCCGGCTGGATCGAAGATCTTCGAAGACCGCGGCCAGGGCCTTCCCGGTGCACTGGCGGTGCACCAGGTGGTTTCCGAACTCGCTGAACTGGTTGAAGATGATATTGGCTGGGTCCTCGTCCAGTTCGTGGCACTTGTCGTAGATCTCCTTCACGTTGCTCTCGGTGCCCGGGGTCGCGATGACGTCCTCTGGATCGGCGACCCACTTCTTCAGCCAGTCGAATCGCTCCCGGCTCATTCCCTCGGGAAGCACCGCCACGCCCCGGCAGGCCATGATGCGCGAGATCGCCACCCCGCCCCGGCAGTAGTTCCCCGTGCTCGGCCAGATCGCCCGGTGATGCAAGGGATCGAACTGGCCGGTGATGATGCGGGGGGCGAGGCAGCCGTAGGCGGCCAGGACCTTGTGGGCCTCGATCATGGGGAAGTTGGCCCCGATCAAGACCACGATGGGAGCCTCGACCCCGGTGAGCTGGGGAGGCAGCACCAGGTACTCGGGGAGTTCACTGAAACGGCGCCGGTCGCGGTCCATGTACCAATGGACGCGGAAGAGATTCAGTGGGTGCGGCTGGTCGGGATCGACCCCCGACAGTTTCTCCTTCACCACCGGAGGCATCGAGCGGGGATCGGCGATCTGCGCGAAGGTGGGCAGAAGGATGTTCCGCTCGGAAAAGCGCTGGACGCTGTTCTGGTAGACCGACTCATCGACGATGTGTTCTTCCAGTCCCAGGGAGGGCATACGGGCTCCTTCTCTGCTCGGCCGGTGAAGCCGTCGACCGCGGGAATCGGTGGAGACTACACCGCGTCCCCGGCGGAGTCCATACGAGCCCACAGCCGCGATGCCTGGACTCGTGCTTCCTCCTCGATCTCCTCGCGCCGTCGCTGCGCCTGACGGCGTCGCCGCTCCCAGTCGGCGGCGTCCAACGCGCTCACATCGTCGGCGAAGCGTTCGGCGATCAGCCGATGTCCGGCCTCCTTCCGCTGCCGCAGGTTGGCGGGATCCTCCTGGTGCTCGATACCGAGCCGGAGCAGCGCGGCCTCTTCGTCGCCCATGTCGCTGGGAAAGCCGTCGGTGCCCAGGGCCACCCGGGAACTCTGCGCCAACGCGGAGGGGTAGCCGACCCGGTTGTTCTCGTTGGAGCGGGGATTCTGTACCAGCCACAGACCGCGCCGCGCGCATTCCTCGACCTGGGAAGCATCGAGGTGCACCCCGTGGGCGAGGATGGAACCGGGGGGCAGGCAGTCGAAGTGCAGCAACCGTTCCAGGGGGCCGTTCCACCCCCGGCGCCGCGCGTCCTCCACGTCGGAGAGGTCTTCGGCCAGGTGCACATGCAACACGGTGGAGAACTCCCGGCACAGCTCGGCCGCTTCCATCAGGGTGTCATCGCCGACGGTGAAGGAGGCGTGCAGACCGACCACCCCGCGCACGTGGGGACGGTCGTTCTCCTGCAGGAAGCGCCGGCACTCGCCCAACCCCGCTTCGGCCTCCTCGCGTCCCCGGTTGCGTTCGGTGGCGCCGTAGCACAGCACCGCTCCGACTCCGATCTCCTCGCAGGCGTCGGCCAGGATCTCCAGGGAGCCTTCGATGAGTGACGGCGATTCATGGTGATCGACGAGATGGCTCGTTCCGTGGAGGACCGCCTCGTTGAGATGATACCGGGCCGCCGCGCGCAGGATGTCCTCGTCCAGCGCCCGGTCGAGACGCCACCACACCCGCTCGAGGATCTCCACGAAGTTCCTCGGCGGAGGATCCGGGGCGGGCAGGCCCAAGGGAGCAAGCCCGCTGTAGAGATGGGTGTGGGCGTTGACTGAAGCGCGCGCGCTCACGCCCGGACCTTCCGGGGACGGATCCTTCCCACTCTCAGCGCGGAAAAGGCCGGCGAGTCCTTCATCGGCAGCGTGGTTCGGTGGATCCCGTCGTACGCCGCCAGCGCTCCCGCGACCGCCGCCGCCGTCGGCACCAATCCGATCTCGCCCACTCCCTTCGCCCCGAAAGGTCCTTCGGGTTCGGGGTCCTCGATCAGGAGCACTTCGACCTCGGGCATCTCGGTGCTGCGCAGCACCCCGAGTTCCCGCAGTTTGTCGGTGGCGGGCCAGCCGCCGGGGCACGGCAATTCCTCGCTGAGCGCATAGCCCAACCCCATGTGCACCGCTCCCTCGATCTGGCCCTCGCACAGGCGGGGGTTGATCGCCCGGCCCACGTCGTGGGCCGCGACCACCTTCTCCAATCTTCCGGCCTCGTCGAGGAGGACCACCTGGGTGGCGAAACCGTAGGCGGTGTGGGTCTTCACCTTCTCCACCTTCTGCTCGGGAGAGGTGGTGTCGTCGATGCGGGTCTCGCCCACGTACACCGTTCCCTTCAGGTCCTGCAGGGTGCGGCCCGCGTCGAGGTCGGCGCGCAGTTTCCTTGCCGCGTCGATCACCGCCCGGCCTCCCAGGAGCGTTCCCCGGCTGCCGGTGGTCTGGCCGACGCTCATCTCGTGCTCGGTGGAGACCTTGGCGTTGAAGAGGGAGGCGGGAAGACCGGTGACCTCGACCGCGAACTGGATGAGGACGGTGAGCAGCCCCTGACCCATCTCGGTGAATCCGTTGAACACGGTGATGGTTCCGTCGTCCTCCACCACCAGGCGGGACTTGCCCCACTCCAGCGCTCCGTTGCCGATGCCGCTGTTCTTGATCCCGCAGGCGATCCCCACCGCTTGCCCGCGTTCCTTGGCCCGGTCATAGACCTCCTTGACCGCGTCGAGGGTCTGGATCAGGCCCACCGACTTCTCCAGGATCTGGCCGGTCGAAGTCGAGTCGCCCACTTGCAATGCGTTGCGGCGGCGGATTTCCCAGCCGTCCAGACCGCACTTCTCTGCCAACAGATCCACGCATCCTTCCATGGCGAAGTGCGCCTGGTTGGCTCCGAAGCCGCGCATCGCGCCGCACGGGGGATTGTTGGTGGTCACCGCGTCGGCGATGACGTCGACATGGGGGACCCGGTAGGCGCCGCAGGAATGACCTGCCGCCCGCTCGAGCACCTTGGCCCCGACCGAGGCGTAGGCGCCGGTGTCGCCCACCATCCGTGCGCGCACCGCGGTCAGATGGCCCTCTTCATCGCATCCCACTTCGTAGTCCATGACGATGGGGTGACGCTTGGGATGGATCCGCACGCTCTCGCTGCGGTTCAGGGTGATCTTGGCCGGGCGCCGGGTGAGGTGGGTGATGAGGGCGGTCTGGGCCTGGATCGACATGTCCTCCTTGCCGCCGAACGCGCCGCCATTGGGGGCGAGCTCCGCCTGCACCTTCTCCTCGGGCAGGCCCAGGAAGGCCGCGACCTGCCGCCGGTCATCGAAGATGCCCTGCCCCTGGGTGAAGAAACGCAGTCCTCCGTTCTCGAGGGGCTCGGCCAGGCACGATTCGGGTTCCAGGTAGAGGTGTTCGACCCGCTGGGTGATCCAACGTCCGCTGACCCGGTGGGCCGATTCGGCCAGGGCGCGATCGCAATCACCCCGCTGGATGACCGTCCGGCTGAGCAGGTTCGCATGGGTCGGGTTCACCTGGGGAGCGCCGGGGGCGAGGGCGGCCTCAGGATCGAGAACCGGTTCGAGCACCTCGTAATCGACCCGCACCATTGCCGCGGCGGCGCGGGCCTGGGCCTCGCTCTCGGCCGCCACCACCGCGACGATGTCGCCCACGCAGCGCACTTCCTCGCCGACCGCGACCAGGCCCGGCCAGTCGTTCAGGATCAATCCGTACCACCGGTCGCCGGGAACGTCGGTCGCGGTGAAGATCCGCACCACCCCCGGCGCCTTCATCGCCGCGCTGGTATCGATGGAGACAAGCCGCGCCCGGGGATGTTCGCTCAGGACCAGCGCGCCGTGGAGCATGCCGGGCCGGGACATGTCGTCCACGTAGGGGTGGGTGCCCAGCACCAGCTCCGGTGCGTGCCAGCGGTCCAGCGACCGGCCCACCCGCCCGTCCTCTTCGGGAGCCGGCAACGCTTCGTCTCCGCGCAGCACCCTCGAGACCATCTCCACCGCGTCGAAGATCTTCAGGTAGCCGGTGCAACGGCAGAGATGTCCATCGAGCGCGCGGGCGATCTCCCCTCGATCGGGCTCGGGATTGCGCTGCAGGAGCCAGTGGGTGCGCAGGGCGATCCCGGGAATGCAGAAGCCGCACTGGAGTCCGGCGGCCGCGGTGAAGCAGCGCGCGATGATCCGCCGTTCCTCCTCATCGACGCCCTCGAGGGTGAGGATCTCCCTGCCGTCGGCCTTCTCGACCGGCACCGCGCAACTGGTCTTGGCCTTGCCGTCGATGAGCACCAGGCAGGCGCCGCACTGTCCCTGGGGAGAGCATCCATTCTTGGTGGAACGGATCCCGAAGCGCTCCCGGAGGGCCTCCAGGAGCGATTCGCCGGGACGGGGGGTGAATTCCCTCGGCTGGCCGTTGAGGACGAAGCGGATCGAGAACATGGCGTCGGCTCCCGGGATCTGGTCGGGAAAAGGGAACGATGGAACGATGGATCGCGCGCCACGGGTCCGCAACGGGTTCTCTCCGGCGCGGGGGAGAGATTCCCGGGGTGGACTCCATAGTAGACCGCCGGAAGGGACGCGTCGAGCCCCACCGCTGGGCCACGCCTCCCGGTGCCTCGCTTTACGGGGTGGGCGCGGTGGGTTAGGTTCTCACCCCCCTGTCCGGTGGAAGGAAAAGGCGACGTGAAGACCAACCACACCATCCGGGTCCTCGAGCCGGGCGAGGTGCTC
Source organism: uncultured bacterium (assembly GCA_964601275.1). Lineage (GTDB taxonomy): Bacteria > Krumholzibacteriota > Krumholzibacteriia > JAJRXK01 > JAJRXK01 > JAOZPE01. The sequence continues at coordinate 61,306 of CAZRMV010000007.1, forward strand.
GATCTCATCGAGCAACCCTATCCGTTCCTGAGGGTGCGGTCGGCCACCGATGCTTTGCCCAGCGGCCTGGCCCTGGCCATGGTCCCCGCCCTGGTCGACTGGAACCGATCACAGCTTCAGGGGAAGGACGACGACTTCTACCTCGTCCACAACCTGAACTTCGGGGGGAATCCCGCCGGCGGATACAACATGCTGGTCACCGCGAAGGTTCCCCGTCACGGTGTCGTGAGGGCCGAATGGGTGTCCACCCTGTTGCGCATCTTCAAGAAGGACACTCCGGGGGGCCACGGACAATTGCGGCTGATCTTCGATCCGGATCGGCGTCCTGTCGTGTTGAACCGGGACGGCACTCCCTTCACCAACCGTCCCCACCTCGATGACCTCGTGTTCAGCTTCGAGGCCTGGCGTCCGCCCGCGGCGCACTTCGACCCCCTGGCGGGACTCGACCCGAAGGCCTATGCGCTGACCATGCGGTGTTACGCCGCGCCGCAGCGCTTCCTGGAGGATTCCCTGCGCAATCTCTCCTGGCACTGTTATCCCCTGGCGCTTCCGCCGGTCGAGGAAGCGTACGACGAATTGCTGTATACCTGCCTGACCATGGGAGACAGCCTGGCGCGTCACACCTTCCGCAAGCTGCTGGAGGATCCGGGCCGATTCTTCGACCGCGATCCCCAGGACTATCCCGATCCGCTTCCCGAACAGATCGAGAAGCTGCGGGAGATGCTTCTCGACACCTCCGTTCCCGAGGATCCGATCGCGCAGATCATGGGGGGCGACATCAGTTACCACCTGTTGCTGCGGTCGTGCATCACCATGGCGCTCACCGCGATCGACGCCTGCAGCAGCCGCATCCACCAGCGTCACCCGCAACTCGGCGAATATCGACCCCTGCGGGTCACCCCGAAGGAGATCCCCTCCTGGGCCATCAGCCTCGCCCATTCCAACCGTCGCAACATGCTGATGCGCCTTCCCGGAACGATCTACTGGCTGATCCGCAACCAGGACGTGCTGCCCGACCGGGCCCACCAGATCCTCCTCGAGGGCGGACTCCTGCAGCTCGACGAACAGGGTCAGCCGGTCAAGAAGGTCTACCACATCTCCGAAGAGACTCCCTACGGACGCCTGCTGGACAACTTGATGCAGTAGCCGCGCGGCCGACGCGGGTCGAGCTGCCGGGTGAAGCCGCGTGGTCTCCGTGGGTCCTCAGCCTCGGCGGGTTCTCCGCCGCCGCTCAGGTTTGCTGCAGGATCCTCCGCACGACCCGGGACAGCGCCCAGCGGCGGTACCGCGCGGTGGACCGCACGTCATCGATGGGATCGATCTCGCCGTAGGCCGCCTCGGCCGCTTCCAACGCGGTCTCCCGGTTCACCGGGGCGCCCTCACACACCTTCTCCGCGGCGCGCAGGCGCACCGGAACCGGGGCCACGCTGCCCGCGGCGATTCGCACGTTCTTCCATCGATCTCCGTCGCGGTCGGCGGCGAAGGCCACCGCAAGCTTGGAGATGGCCTGGGCGCTGCGCGTGCCCACCTTGCGGAAGGCCTGGCGGGAAGGGGGAGCGGGCAGCAGCACCGCGGTGAGCAGCTCGCCCGGGCGGAGCGCGGTGCTGCGGTATCCGGTATGGAAGGAATCGTAGGGCAGGCGCCGCACGCCCTCCGGGCCGGCGATCTCCACCCAGGCGCGAAGGGCGAGCAGGACCGGAAGGCTGTCCCCGGCCGGTGAGGCATTGACGATGTTGCCGCCGAGAGTGGCGAGGTTCTGGATCTGGGCTCCGCCGATCTGGGACGCGGCCTCGGCGAGGATGGGATATCGCCGGGTCACCCTCTCGTCGTCTTCGAGTTCACGGAAGGTCGTGGCGGCGCCGATGCGCAATCCCTTGCCGTGGTCCTCGATGCGCAATCCTTCCCTCTCGGCGCCGACACGCGATCCTTCCCCTTCGTTTCCCGCCACGCCAGGGCCCGGGGAGATTCCACGCAGTTCCTCGACGCGGGAAAGATCGAGAACCGGTCCGGCTTCGAGGCGGTCGAGGAGAGGGCGCACCATCCAGTCGGTTCCTCCCGCGATCACCTCGGCTCCCGGATGTTCCCGCAGGAAGGCGAGGGCCTCGTCGAGGGTCAAGGCGGCGAGGAAGTTCGCCGTCGCAGTCGAAACCGCCTCGCCCGTGGCCTCGCCCTCGAGCCCCAGCGCGGCGCCGAGCAGGTTTCCCTCTTCGTCCTGCAACGCGCGTTCGATCGCCGCGTACCCGGTGCAACGGCAGATGTTCCCGGCCAGAGCCCGGGAGATCTCCGCCCGGGAAGGTCGTGGGTGCTCGTGCACGAGCCGCGCTCCCGCGAGCACGATGCCGGGAGTACAGGCTCCGCACTGGGTTCCTCCCTGCGCAGTGAACCGCTCGAGGTAGGCGCGGCCGGCCTCGGCTTGTGCCAGACCTTCCACCGTGACCACCCGGCACCCGTCGATCCGGGCCATGGGCAGCAGGCAGCTCAAGACTGTCTGGCCGTCGAGGAGGATGGTGCAGGCCCCGCATTCCCCCTCGCCGCACCCTTCCTTGGTTCCGGTCAGGCGGAAATCCCGACGCAAGAGGTCCAGGACGCGGTCGGTGGGTCGTCCCTCGGCCTCCACCAGCCGGCCGTTGAGCTGGAAGCGAACCTTCATCCTTCGTCCCTCTCTTCGGGGGAGCGCCGGTCCCCGGATGCGAGATGGCATTCCAGCAGACGTTCCGGGGTGGCGGGGATGGAATCACTGCCGATTCCCACCGCGTTCTCGATCGCGGCGCACACCGCGGCCGCGGGCCCGTCCATGGGAAGTTCCCCCACGCCCTTCGCGCCCGAAGGAGGGCCGTCCCAGGGCCGTTCCAGCAGGTGCACCTCCATTTCAGGAGCATCGGGGAAGGTGGGCACGATGTAGGTGGTCATCCGGTCGTTGAGCGGCCGTCCCTTCTCGAGCTTCATCTCCTCCCAGAGCGCCCAGCCGATGGCCTGCAGCAGTCCACCCTCGATCTGGCCTCGGCATTGCACCTCGTGCAGGACCTTTCCCACCTCGGCGGCGACGGTGGCGCGGACCGGCTGCACCTGCAAGGTGTCGGCGTCGACCTCCACTTCGATCACCTGGGCCGCGTAGGCGTAGGTGGGATACGCCGATCCATGGTAGCTCGTCTCGTCGAAATCCTGCCAGGAGGGGGGCTCGTTGCGGGTGGTGACATGGGAGGGCTGTCCCGCGGCCCGGTACTCCAGCGCGATCCGGGTGAACGGCGCATGGAAGCCGTCCGGTCCGGTGACCTGGGAGTCTTCCACCACCAGGGGACCGCGGTCGAGCTGTTGCTCCTTCCAGGCGAGCACCGCATCGACCAGTTGGCGGGCGGCGCGGGCGGCGGTGGCTCCAACCACCATGCTGGTGCGCGAGGCGACCGTCGGTCCGGAATCGGGAACCACGTCGGTGTCGGGTTCGCTCATCCGCAGCTCTTCCAGACGCAGCCCGGTCGCGTCCGCCGCGAGCAGGGGCAGGATGGTGGCCGCGCCTTGCCCCATCTCCGTCGCCGCGCAGAGAATCTCCAGCCGGCCTTCGTCATCGAGACGCACTGTGACCGGCGAACGCATCTTGTGCTCGCCCAGCCCGGTGAAACCCGCGCCATGGAAAGCGAGACTCAGCCCGATGCCCCGGGCCCGCGCGATGTTTCCCCGGCCGAGGGGTTCCTCCCGTGTCCGTCGCTCCTCGTATTCCTTCCATCGCTTCAGGAAGTCGGTCCGGCGGGCCGCTTCTTCCAAGGCCGCCGCCGCGCCGCAGGACGCGTCCATCACCTGTCCGGTCGGCAGCCGGTCGCCCGGCTCCAGCACATTGTGTCGCCGGAGGTTGAGCGGATCGATCCGGAGAACCCGCCCGATCCGGTCCATGTGCCGCTCCCAGGCGAACTGGGACTGGGGGGCGCCGAACCCCCGGAAGGCGCCGGTGGGGGTGGTGTGGGTGCGCAGGACCCGGGCGCGGATCTCCACCTTCTCGATCCGGTAGGGTCCGGTCGCGTGCAGCAGGCCCCGGGAAAGCACCACCGGGGAGAGCCCGAGGTAGGCTCCGCCGTCCAGGTCGAAATCGACGCGCGCCGCCACCAGGGTGCCATCGCGCCGCACCGCGCTGGAGATGCGGGTGCGCGAAGGGTGGCGCTTGGTCGTGGCCAGGATGTCTTCGTGGCGATCGTAGACGATCTTCACCGGCCGCCGCGCCGCCCGGGCGAGCAGCGCGACATGCGCGGCGAGCAGGCTGGGATAATCCTCCTTGCCCCCGAATCCTCCGCCCATGAAGCGGCCGACCACCCGCACCCCGTCTTCGCCGAGCGAGAAGACATGCGCCAGGGCGTTCTTCACGTAATAGGGACACTGCAGCGATCCGGTGACGACCAGCCGGCCGTCCACCCACTCGGCCATCATGCCCTGGGTCTCCAGGTAGAGGTGCTCTTGGTGACCGGTCCGGTATTCTCCTTCGATCAGCACGAGCTCGTCTTCGCCCCGTGCCGCCGCATCCAGGACGGGTTGGACCTTGCCCTCCACCAGTGACAACTCGCACAAGGGCGGGGTGGCGGCGGCCGCTTCCCAGCCGAGGATCGCATCCAGCTCTTCGTAGTCGACCTTCACCGCTGCGGCCGCCCGTAGGGCTTCCTCCCGGCTCGGGGCCGCCACCAGGGCCACCGCCTCCCCCACGTGATGGACGACGCCCTCGGCGAGGATCGGCCAATGGTCGTCGAGGATCTGCAGCCCGTTGCGGCCGTCGATGTCGCCGGCGTGGACGAAGACCGCGTTCTCCGGCGCCCGGCTCCGGTCGAAGCGCATGGAGACGATCCGGGCATGGGCGTGGGGACTGCGGACGGTCGCGCCCCACCAGACCCCCTCCACCGGCAGGTCGTCGAGATAGACGGTCGAGCCCGCCGACTTCTCCAGGCCGTCGCGTCGCGGAATCGAGCGGGAACGCATCTCCCGTGGATCGGTCATCCCACTTCCTCCGGAAAGGACCTCCGAGGTGGCTCCAGCGGTCCGGTCAACGGATCAGGGTCGCCTTCCGGCTGCGTCGCTCCCCTCCCCCGGAAAGGACCACCGAGTACACCCCCGAAGCGGCGGCACGTCCGTTCTGGTCCTTGCCGTCCCAGACCACCCGGTTCTCGCCGGCTGGCATCTCCCGGTCCAGGAGCGTTCTCACCAGGCGGCCCCGTTGGTCATAGACCGCCAGCTGGACGTGTCCGCCGAGGTCCAGGTGGAAGCGCAGACTGACCCGCGGGTTGAAGGGATTGGGTGAAGGTTCCCTCAGGACCAGGCCGCTGCGCGCCGGGGGAGTCGAAGTGGGAATGCCGCTCTCTCCGAAGAGGCCGGTGACGATCGCCCGGATATTGGTTCGCAGCTGCGAGTGGTTCCAGCGGTAGGGCCTCCCGGCGATGTGGGCGAAGTGGGCGCCGCTGTGGCGCAGCGATCCGCCTCCCAGGGGCTGGCGCCACACCGCCAGCGCCCGGGGAACGCCGAAGGTGCTGGGTTCGACCAACAGGGTCTGCGATTCCGGCTGGTCGTAGGTGGTCTCGAAGACGGAGATCTGGCTCTGGGTGGCGATGGGGGCCATGTCGACCAGCAGGGGATGGACCGCCTGGGCGGAGGCGATGGTGTTGTAGGTGGCCTCTGCCCATCGCAGGCCGGCGTATCCGGCTCGGATCGGAGGAAGGAAGTTCTGCCCGTGGCGTCCCAACAGCAGGACGTTTCCCCCCTTGCGCAGGTAGCTCAAGATCGCCGCGTTGGACCACACGGTCAGGTCTCCCTGGTAGTCGTTGCCGATCCAGATGACGGTGGAGAACTGCCCGAGGGTGTCCGCGGGCAGGTTGCCGTGGCCCAAGGGGGCGGGAAGCTCGGGCACGTACCCCTGCGTCGGCTGGGCGAAAGCGTCCCAGAACTCGAACGGCAGTCCACCGCTGGCGGTGCTGTCCGCGTAGATCGAGGTGATCTCGGCGCCGTACACCGACCAGTCCACTCCGTTCACCACCAGGATGCCCCGGTGGAAGGTGGGGGAGTCGACGGAGTTCTCCACGTTCTTGAGGATCCAGTTGTCCGGATCGAGCGCCACTGCGGTGGGCTGCGCGGCGGTGGAGAGGGTGAAGCTCTGGCTGAACGCGGTGTTGTCGAGGGTGAAGTCCGAAGTTCCCGCGGTGGTCGTCACCCTCACCGGGACCGGCATCTGGTACAGGGCGTGCGACTGGAGCTGCTCGAGATCGATCGTCAGCTGCCAGCTTCCTCCCAGATCGGTCGCGTTCCAGGAGAAGGAGTAGGTGGGGAAGTATTCGTTGTAGATCCAGTTGCTGAAGAAGTTGGACAGGTTGCGACCGCTCACGCTCTCCGCGATCGCCTGGAAGTCCTCGGTGGTGGCGGTGCCGTTGGCCACCGAAGGCGAAGCGGTCCAGGCGCGGAGGATGTCGAAGAAGGTCGCGTCGCCCACCATGCCCCGCAGCATGTGCAGCACCCAGGACGCCTTGTTGTAGCTGAGATTCCCGTCGAAGATGCGCGACTCGTTGTTCAGGTCCGCGGGGGGGACGTAGATGGTGCCGGGCCCGAAGTACTGGTTGTTGAGCAGGTTGTTGCGATAGGCCGCGGGGCCCCCGTTCGACTCGTCCCACAGGGCCTCGGCGTAGGTGGCGAAACCCTCGTTCAGCCAGATGTGCGAGAAGTTCTCGCAGGTGATGGCGTCACCGTACCACTGGTGCGCCAGCTCGTGGGCCATGAGCCAGTCGATCCAGCAGCAGAGGCTGGTGGCGGTCTGGTGCTCCATGCCCCCGCCCCACAGGAACTGCACCTGTCCGTACTTCTCGTCGACGAAGGGGTACTCTCCGAAGAGGGGGGCGAAGAGGGAGATCTGGTTGGCTGTGGTGAGGGCGGCGGACCACGCCGCCCCTGCGTCCTCCGGGAAGCTCCACACCGTGACCGGCATGGTGCCTCCACCCTGGGTGAAGTAGGTGGTGGACTGCTGGACGTAGGGATGGGCCGCCACCGAGATGAGGTAGGTCGCGATGGGGTATTTCTCGAACCAGTCGAAGGTCTTCCAGCCGGCGGCGGTGGTGACATTCTCGAGGACGCCGTTGCTGACCGCGGTCAGGTTGTCGGGCACGGTCAGGCGGATGCGCGCGGAATCGGCCTTGTCCGACGGGCTGTCCTTGCACGGCCACCAGCTTCGCGCGCCGTAGGGTTCGCTGAGCGACCAGATCATCGGATCGCCGTTGTGGGTGTCGAAGCCGAACGCTCCCAGACCGCTGTTCGGCGTTCCCGAGTAGTCGACCTGCACGGTGAGGGTCTCGCTCGTGGCGTAGGAGCGGTCGAGATCGACGCTCAACACGCTGGAGGGATGACTGAAGGTCGTGGTGGATCCGTTCACCCGAACCGCGCTCGCGGTCAGCGCCGGGTCCATGTCGAGTTCGACGGTGGTGAGCGGACCGCTGAGCACGGTCAGGCGGACGTCCACCGTGCCACTGACAACAAGCGCGGTGGGATCGAGGGTGAGATCGAGCCGGTAGTACCGGGCGTCCCATTGCAGCTGGTTCGTCGACGGCGCTTTCCCCGGGTCGCGCCACCGGTGGAGGGCGGCGGCTTTCCGCTGGGCCTCCTGCTGGCGGTACCAGGGCAGGGGGCTGTCGTCGATCGCGCCCGGCGAGCCGGCCGCGGTCGCCGGAGGGGAGAAGGCGAACGTGGGAAGGAGGAGAGCGGATACGAACGCTGCCCGGAGCGCGAGCCGGAGAGGAGCCGTCTTCATGTCACCTCGATGGTTGGGTTCCGCGGAAGGCCGAAAGAGAGCCGGAGAGGATCCTCGCCGAGGCCACCTCCCCTTCCGGCGCATCCAGCGGCACGAACGGCACCGGGTTCGAGGAGAACCGGCGCGGGATCTACTGGAAGTGTAGCACGGATGTCAACGCGGGGCCGCCCTGGACTGCGGAGAAGATGCCCGCTCGGCGTTCCCAAGGCCGGGCAAGGGGTGGTCGCTTCCCTTCGTCTCCAGTATCTTCGAGCGACCATGTCTTCACGCTACAGCAGCGACCCCCGCCTGGACGATCTCCTGTGCGCCGCGGTCGAGGGGGCCACCCTCACCGGCGGAGAGATCCTCTGCCTGATGGAAGACGCGGAGCTGTCCGCGCTGGGGCGCGCCGCCCACGATCTGCGGCTGCGCCGCTGTGATCCCGATCGCGTCACCTACATCATCGATCGGAACATCAACTATTCCAACGTGTGCTACGTCGACTGCACCTTTTGCGCCTTCTACCGCCACAAGAAGGACGAGGAAGCCTACGTCCTCACCCGGGAGCAGATGCACCGGAAGATCGAGGAGCTGGTGGCGATCGGCGGAACCCAGATCCTGCTGCAGGGAGGGCATCACCCCAACCTGCCCCTGAGCTGGTACCAGGAGATGTTGGCGGACATCAAGGCGAGCTTCCCGTCCATCCACATCCACGGTTTCAGCCCGAGCGAGATCGAGCACTTCGGCCGGATCTTCCACATACCGACCCGCGAGGTCATCGCCGAGCTGCACGCGGCGGGACTCGACTCCATCCCCGGCGGCGGCGCGGAGATCCTCAACGACCGGGTGCGCGGCATCCTGGCCCCGACCAAGGTCAGCGCCGACCGCTGGACCCGGATCATGGAAGAGGCGCACTCCTTGGGGATGTCCACCACCGCCACCATGATGTTCGGGCACGTCGAGACCTTCCCTGAACGGGTGGAGCATCTCCTGCGCATCCGCGAGAGTCAGGCCCGCACCGGCGGCTACACCGCGTTCATCTGCTGGAACTACCAGCCCGGCTCGACCCCGATGACCGAGAAACAGCCCGAGCAACTCGAGCATCTGCCGGTGAGTTCCTTCAAGGGCAGCCAGGACTATCTGCGGATGCTCGCCCTGGCCCGCCTGGCCCTTCCCTCCATCGAGAACTTCCAGGCCTCCTGGGTGACCCAGGGCAAGGGAATCGGTCAACTGACTCTCTTCTTCGGGGCGAACGACCTGGGCTCGACCATGATGGAGGAGAACGTGGTGAGCCAGGCGGGAGTGCGGTTCAGGATGGGTCCGGCGGACATGAACGCGATGATCGAGGACGCCGGCTTCGTGCCCGCGATCCGCGACAATCGCTACCGCATCCTCCAGACCGTTTCGTCCAAAGCGGGCTGAGTTGGCACGAGGGTTGATGGTCTGGGATGCCGTGGTATGCCCTGCTGACGGATACTCTTTCCTCCAAGCTCGACGAAGGTCCGAAAGTATTTGGCATGACACAACTTGGAGTGTCCCCGGGAGCGGCTGTTCCAGCCGGCACCCGGGGGCCTCCCGGGCTCCACTGTCGCGCAAGGGAGACAGTGCTGTCGCCGGGAGAGGTCTTTCGGGTGAAGTCGCTCACGCGGCGTGCGGTCGGGAACGGGGCGCCGTACCCGACGCGTAGCGGAGCCCTTGCGACGAACATGCTTGGTTCGATGTCCGGGAAAGGGCCGGTGGGATTCTCCGCCGGCCCTTCTCCCTTGGGGCTTGCTTCCCTTCTTCTCCCCCGCGTGAGAGCTGACGTTCGTTCGTAAAAGAACTTTTGACCGCCGCAGCGCGCCAACCCTTCTTGGAGCGGTCCGCGGTGGGATTCCCACCTCTGAAGCCCGCATTCCGAGTGGAAACGAAACGCCGGGAGGAGGTCCTGGAGCCACCATTTCCCATTTGCATCCTCGCCGCGCCACGTGGTGAGGACACTCAAGGAGGCAGATTCCCCCATGCAGACCTTGATGAACCCCTTCCGCCGGCAGGTGGCGTCCCCGCGAGATGCGGGTCCGCGCGCTGCTTCCACCGGCCTTGTTTTCCTCCTGCTGCTCCTGATGGCCCTTTGGGCCCTTCCCGCCCGCGCCACCAACGGGTACTTCAGCCATGGCTACGGCGCCAAGTACAAGGCCCTGGCCGGCGCCGGCACTGCCCTGGCCCTTTCCCCGATGGCATCGGCGGCCAATCCGGGAGCGATGGCATTCGTCGATCCCGGCTGGGACATCGGTCTCTCCTTCTTCAATCCCAACCGCCAGTACACCATCGAAGGAGCGCCGTCCGGGCAGCCGGGGACCTTCGGCCTGGCTCCGGGCACTATCCAGAGCGAGAGCACCCTTTTCGTGGTGCCCAATCTCTCGGCCAACTGGAATCTCAACGAGGACGAGACCCTGCGACTGGGCGTGGCGGTCTACGGCAACGGGGGGATGAATACCGACTATCCCACCAATACCTTCGGAGGATCCTCACCGACCGGGGTCGACCTCGCCCAGCTCTTCATCGCCCCCACCCTGTCCTACCAGGTGGCCGAGCGTCACGGCTTCGGGCTGACCCCGATCTTCGCCTACCAGCGCTTCGAGGCGAAGGGCCTGGAAGCCTTCGGACAGATGGGCTTCTCTTCCGCTCCCGACAAACTGACCAACAACGACCATGACAACGCCACCGGCTTCGGGGTCCGATTGGGCTACCTCGGACAGCTCCTCGACTTCCTCTCCGTCGGTGTCTCCTACCAGTCGAAGATGTCGATGGGCGAGTTCAACGACTACGCCGGACTCTTCGCCGAGCAGGGTGACATGGACATTCCCGCTTCCTGGACCGCGGGGTTGGCCCTGGGCTACACCGGCATGGGCCTCTCCTTCGACGTGCAGCAGATGCTGTACAGCGGGGTGAAATCGATTGCCAACCCCCTCTTGCCGAACCTGATGCAGGCCCAGCTCGGCGATGACGACGGCGCCGGATTCGGGTGGCAGGACATGACCGTCTTCAAGTTCGGCGGTTGGTATCAGCTCAATTCGGGCTGGATGTTCCGGGCTGGTTATTCCTTCGGCGACCAGCCGATCCCCTCGAGCGAGGTCCTCTTCAACATCCTCGCCCCGGGGGTGATCGAGCAACACCTGAGCTTCGGGGTGTCCAAGGAGGTGAGCGCGGACAAGGTGCTGACGGTCTTCGCCGCCCACGCCTTCTCCAACGACGTCGTCGGGCCCAACCCCCTGGAAGTGCCCGGGCAGCAGACCATCACCTTGACCATGGACGAGTGGGAATTCGGCGCGAGCTTCAGTTTCTAGGGCCGTCTTCTCCCGCGCTCCGGGGTTCCCGGGCTCTTTCGGGTCCATGGAACCCCTGACTCCTCCGAGATCTCCGGAACCTCTCGAACAAGGACACGATTGCCATGTCGATGCGAACTCCCCTCGCCTGGATCTCCTGCACGCTGATCCTCGGTCTTCTCTCGTCTCCCGCCGCCGCCGACCCGTCCTCCGCCGATCCCTCGGACGCGGCCCTTCCCGCGACCGGAACCTTCGGCGTGTACCAGATGGTGCTCGACCACGCCGAAGGCGAGGTCAATTCGATCGCCGAAGCGATCGCCGGCGCGGCCCTGCGATCCGGCTGGATTCCCCTGGCCATCTCCGAGGTCGCCGCGCCGGGGAAGTGCTCGTACACCGCCAAGGTGGTGGCCCTGTACGAGAAGAACTGGGCCGGCCGGCTGTTGGATGCCGATCCGGTGACCGGAGCCTACGCGATCGTCGACCGGGTCGATGTCTTCCAGGATGAAGCGGGAACGCATGTCGCGGTGGTCGATCCGCGTTCGATTTCCCGCACCGTCCTCATGGATGACGAGAGCTTCGCCCCGGTGGCCCAAGACCACCTGCAGGCCCTGCGCGAACTGATCACCTCGGCGGTCGAGGGGCGGGAGAGTCACCACGCGTACGGGCAGGCGAGGTCCCGGGGTACGATCGCCAAGACCATGGGAGTGGTGGCCGGCGGCCGCTTCGTCGATCTGCTCAGGGACAAGGCCAAGGTGAAGAACGGCGATCTGGACGCGGTAGCCGAGGCGGTGGCGGATGGCCTGAAGGTTCCGGGCCGGAAGTGGGGCCTGCACCTAGTCTACCGGCTCGATCTCCCCGATCACCACCTGGTCATCCTCGGGGTCAGTGGCGCGGCCATGGAGGCCCGGTCCTTCAAGATCGTCAAGGCCGGCGGCGATGAGACCCGCAAGGATTATGCTTGCCCCGGACTGGCCGACGCGGCAGCCTATCCGCTCGAGCTGGTCGTGCACCGTGACGGGGACGCGATCAAGGTCTCCATGGTCGAGGCGATGTTCCGCATGAAGATGTACTTCGAAGACGCGGGAAAATGGGCGTTCATGAACAACATGAAGATGCCGGGCTCGATCGACAAGGAGATCCGCAAGCAGGTCGGAAACGGGTTGAAGAAACTCTGAGATGAACACCCTCGTCGCGGTCGCCCTGGGAGCTTTCCTGGTGAACCTGCCGTTCGGTTGGTGGCGGGCGGGAGTCCGCAAGTTCTCGCCCGCCTGGTTCGTCGCGGTGCATGGGCCGGTTCCCCTGGTGGCCGCGATGCGGATCGTCTCCGGCCTGGGCTGGCATCTCTCCAACCTGCCGTTCCTGGTGGCCGCCTACTTCGCGGGCCAGTTCACCGGGGGGGCCTTCCGCGCCCGCTGGAGACCTCCCACCCGCGGGTGAGCTCTCCGGATTCTCCGGTCCCGTTTCCGCGGGGTGCGGGGTATACTTCCGCCCCGGTGGATCTTCCTGCCCCCCATCTGAGGTTCAAGGCGCAACTGCGGAGGTTGTCATGCGCGTTCCCGTGAAATCCCGAGTCGTTCTCGCGCTTCTTGTCGTTCTCTTGCTGGCGACCTGGCGTTCCCCCCTTTCCGCCCGGGCCGCAGAAGCAGAAGGTGAAGACTGGATCTTCCTGCCGGTCGAGGAAATCGGCGCGCCCGCCTTCCTCGCGCAGCATCCCGAGTACGACGGCCGGGGCGTGGTGATCTTCGTCCTGGACACCGGGGTCGACATGGGCATCCCGGGACTGACCCGGACCAGCACCGGCGGGGTGAAGGTCATCGGGGCCCGCGACTTCTCCGGTCAGGGAACCATCGACCTGAAGGAGGCCGAGTGGGTGGAAGGAAAGGACCCGCGCGTGCTGGACGTGGCCGATGGGTTGTGGTTGAAGGGTTTCGATGAACTGCCGGTTCCTCCCGCCACGCCGGAAAGGGTGTGGACCGGGGTCTTCGAGGAGTCGAAGTTCCGCAACAACGCGGACGTCACCGATATCGACGATGATGGAAGCACCGACGGGCGTTGGGGCCTGGTGGTCTACGCGGCCGATCGCGCCAAGGTGATCGACGTCCTCGGTGAGGGCGCAGGCGTCGAGCTTCGCAGAAGCTGGGGTGGGAAGGCCCGCGAGATCGAGGACAAGATCGCCCGGAAGAAGACGGTCTGGTTGTGCGTGGTCGATGTCGACGGCGACGGGAATCTCGCCGGAGAGACGATCCATCGCGATTACGCCGACGATTTCCAGTCCTTCGATTTCCGCCATGAGGCGACCAAGGACAGCCGCAATCTCCTGACCATCGCCCTCGATCTGCGGGGCGAAAAGACGCCCCGACTCAACTTCCATCATGACGACGGCGGTCACGGCAGCCACGTCTCGGGCATGGCGGCCGGATTCTCGGTCCACGGGCAAAAAGGGCTCAACGGCGTGGCGCCCGGGGCCTGGGTCTACAGCCTCAAGATCGGGAACAATCTCCTGGCCGGAGGCAGCACCACCACCGAATCGATGAAGAAGGCCTACGACTATGCCGCCCGGTGGATGGACGACTACGGTCTGCCGTGCGTCATCAACATGAGCTACGGCATCGGCAGCGAGATCGAGGGCGACGCGACGATGGAGAACTATCTCGACGACCTCCTCGACGAACATTCCCGCCTGGTGATCGTGAACAGCGCGGGCAACGACGGTCCGGGCATCTCCACGGTGGGAATCCCCGCCGCCGCCGACGGGGTGATTGCCGCCGCGGCGCTCTTCACCCGGGCCATGGCCCAGGAGCTCTACGGGGTCTCCTTCGACCAGGACCAGCTCTACGTGTTCAGCAGCCGGGGCGGCGAACTGGCCAAGCCCGACGTGGCCGCCCCCGGTGGGGCGAGCAGCACCGTTCCCCTGTGGGGCAACCGCGACCGTTACAATGGGACCAGCATGGCCTCGCCGATGACCACGGGAAGCGTGGCCTGCATCCTCAGCGGCTTGGCCGCCGAGGGCCGCTCGTGGAACTTCGGCACCATCCAGCGCGCGCTGCGCCATACCGGGAAGAAGCTGGCCGGGTACACGCCGATCGACATCGGGGGCGGGGTGGTCGACCTGCCCGCCGCCTTCGAGGCGGCCCGGGCCTATTCGGACGCGGGGGAACCCGATGAGCTGACCGTCATCCGGGTGCGCACCGACGCCCCCTTCCAGCCCGACGGGAAGGCGCCGGCCGCGTACTGGCGGGGAGGGTGGTATCCCCACGACGGGTATGAACAGACCTTCACCCTCTCGCCGCGCTTCCCGGATTGGGTGGATCACGACACCCGCAACCGGTTCTACCGGGCCTGGAACCTGAGCACCGACGTGGGGTGGATCCATCTCGACCGGAAAAAGACCTACATCAACGGGGACGGGCAGCAGACCATCCGGGCCAGCTATTCGGGCAAGGAGCTCGAGGAGCCCGGGCTGCATGTGGGGCGGATCTTCGGAAGGTCCAAGGGCAAGGGCCGCGGCAAGACCGCGGCCTACGATTTCGAGATCGTGGTGACCCTGGTCCATCCCTACACCTTCACCGGGAAAGACCACCATCAGCGGCAGTGGAAGATGCGGGAGCTGGCGCCCGGCGCCGTGCAACGGTATTTCGTGCGGGTCCCGGCCGGGGCGACCTCCATGCAGGTCGAGCTCTCGATTCCCGAGGGCAAGCCCGGACTGGTGCGTCCGGTGTTCTTCGACAACGAGGGCCGCGCCCAGGGGTACTTCCGGGGCTACGCCGACAGCCGGGGCGACCGGACCCTCCGCTTCGAGTTCGCGGGGAAGGATCTGACCCCTGGAGTGTGGGAAATCGACGCCCGGGGCAGCCGCACCGACGCGCGCCGGTCCTTCTACGACCTGAAGGTTGCCTTCTCTTCCTTGAAGGTCGAGCCCGCCACGATCGAGAGCATGGAGCTTTCGACTCCCGCCGGCAAACCCCACACCACCCTCACCGTGACCCAGATCTTCGATCGCGTCTTCCGGGGCAGGATGGAAGGGGAGATCGGCGACTTCGTGCGCGAGAGGGAGGTCGAGGTCAAGGATTCCGACGAGTGGAGCTATTCCTTTTCCCTCTCCAAGGAGGTTCCCGGGGTCGACTTCTACCTGGAGATGACGCCCGAGGTCTACAACCTGATGACCGACGTTCCCGTGGACATCTACGACGAATCGGGGAAGGCCGTGGTGGTGGACGGCTTCGGGCAGCGTTTCCTGCACATCGGGCTGGATGACGCCCGGCCGGGAGACTACACCCTGAAGGTGGATGCCGGATTGGCCCTGGCCCGCGACAAGGCCGACTGGGGCTTCCATCTCCGGGAGGTCTTCCACCGGGCGGAGGCAATCGCCCTGGACGCGACGGTCCGCGACGAGGATCGGTTCCTCGTGGTGCCCCAGGCTCCCCTGCCGCTGGAGGTCGAGGCGCAGTCGGCCCTGCCGTCGGCGCCCGAGGGTTTTGCCAACGGGGGGGAGCTGAGATTGATCGATACGGCCGATGGCACAGTCCAGCTCAAGATTCCCGTGCGATTGGCCGACTAGGGTCCTAAGCTTCTGGAGAATCACGTCCCACGGAGGTGGAGCGCATGAAGACCCACAGCAAACTCGTGACCGGTCCCATCCTCATCCTGGCCGGCATCCTGCTCCTTCTGGGGCAGTCCATCCACTGGCGCGCGTTCAGTTTTCTCTGGCTGGTCCTGCTGCTGGCGGCCGGCGTGGTGATGCTGGTCCTCTACATCCAGGGCAGGAAGCACCCGGCGCTGCTCAGCGCGGGTGTCCTGGTCACTCTCCTGAGCCTCCACTTCTTCGCCCTGCGCTGGGGCTGGGTCCATTTCGACAGCTCGTGGCCCTTCTTCCTGCTGGCCCCGGGATTGGCCTTTCTCGCGGTGGCCGCGGCCGACCGGCAGAACAAGGATGCGCTGGCTCCGGCCATCACCCTCATCAGCATCGCGGTGCTCTGCTATCTCTTCACCCTGGGAATCCTGGCCTGGATCCTCCGGCTCATCATCGGGATCCTGCGCTTCCTCGTGCGCTACCTGCTGCCTCTGGGCCTGATCGCCTGGGGGATCCTGCTCCTGGTGGAACGCCGTGAGGAACGGCAACTGGGAGCATCGGCCGAAGAAGTTCCTCCCGCGCCGGATGCTTCCCCGTCGGGCGATGACGGGAGCACCCCGACGGAGCACCGATCGGATCCGGCGGAGGATGCCGGTGGGACCGCGATCGCGGGCGAAGTCGAGGTCGCCGCCGAGGTGGAGATCATCGAAGAGGCCGAAGTCGTCGAGGAAGAGGAGCCCGCAGGCGGAGCCAAGGAGCCGGAGCCGACCCCCGACGGATCCGAGGAGCTCGACGAACCGGACCGGACGCCCCCGTCCTAGGGCAGGAAGGCCTTGGTGTTGGCCAGTTTGTTGGGAAGGTATTCTTCCATCACGTAGTTCAGCCCATGCTTGGCCAGGGCCTGCTGCTCCACGCGCACTCCCATTTTGATGAGCTGCTGGATCGCCTTCTGCCACGGCTTGTGGTGCTGGATGAAGGGGTCGTTCTTGAGTGAGTCCTTGGCCCTCTTGATGTCGACCTCCTTCAGCGGATGGGTGGGCAGGTCGTAGTCGATGATGTCCTGGGGAGTGACGCCCAGGAAGTGGGCCTGGGGTACGCAGAAGAACTCGTTGAGATGGGCCGCGTTGCCCGAGCCCACCTTCAGGGTGCGATAGATGTTCCCGTAGCCGTAGGGGTCGCCGTCCACGAAGACGTAGACCGGGATCTTCTTCGCATCGGCCAGCCGCCGGATGAAGCGGCGGCAGGCGCGGGTGGGGACTCCGCCCATGCTGATGAGGATGCAGTTCGCGGTGCGCCACCACGAGTGCTTCACCAGGCGCTGGAACATTCCCGCCGTCTCGATGGCCAGGATGAACTTGGCCTGGGTCTCGAACTTCAGGTCTTCCACCTTCGAGGGAATGCTGTAGGCGCCGCTTCCGAAGCGGGTGCAATCGATCCGCAACTCCTCGCCGGTCTCGCGGTCGCGGTCGATCACCACGAGCTTGCCCGCGACCTCGCCTCCCTTTTCCTCCGGGATGAAGCCGAGTTGTTCGCGATTGACTCCGAAGAGAGCCTCGACGTCATCCATGACCGTGTCGCTCTCGGATTGTTCATTGAAGCGGGCGTCGTCCCAGTTCTTCGAGACATAGTAGGCCTCTCGCTTGGTGGCGATGTCATCGGTTTCCACCAGCTGCTTGCACAGGGACATCATGCGCAGGCTCTGGGCGAAGGTCTTGACCGTTCCCACCGACAGGGTGCGCTCCTTCTTCTTCCCCTTCAACTGGAAGAACCCCTTCGCCGGCCGGTAGGTCACGTTCGCCAGACTGCGGACCGGCATCTTGAGCGAGGGGCTCTTTCGCTTGAGGATCTTGTCGTGGATCCCCTGGGCTTCCTGGGTGATGAGACGGACGACCTTCTTCTGCGCCATCGATGACTTCCCTTTCCTGATTCAACCGCTCGGGTTCCTGCTCCAACCACTCGCATTCCTACTTCAGCCACTCGTGGATCGCCTCGACCGCCTTCTCGATGCCGGCGCGCACCTCGTGGATGGCCGCCGAGACCATGTAGGCGGGGGTCGTGACCACCCGGTGCTCCTGGTCGACCACGCAGCCGGTGACCTCGCAGTCCACGTGCTTGGCTCCCATGGCCTCCAGGGCGGCGGCGGTGTCCTTGTCGCGACCGATCGTCAGCTGGACGCTCGGTTCTCCCCGCAGGGCGGCGGCCAACAGCGCGGGGGCGATGCACCAGGCGCCGACCGGCTTGCCGGAGGCGACCATCGATCGGATCAGCGCCTGGACGTCGTCACGCACGGTGCACTCGGGGCCCTTCTCCGCGAAATCACAGAGGTTCACCGCCGCGCCGTAGCCTCCCGGCATGATGAGGGCGTCCAGGTTGCCGGCTTCTGCCGGGGTCTTCGGTGCGCCACGGAAGATCCTCGCCGCCTCCACCGCGACATTCCGGGACGCCCCTTCCGCCGGCCGGGCGGTCTTGTGGTCGACCACCTTCGCCTGGGGCATGTCGGGGGCGATGGGCACGATCTCGTGACCGCGCTTGGAGAGGGCGAGCAGGGTGAAGACGGATTCGTGGATCTCGGCTCCGTCGAGGAAGCCGCATCCGGAGATCATCACGCCGACGCGTGCCATGACATTCCTCCCGGGTTGAAAGAGCCTCTCGTCCAGCCTCGGACCGGTCCTCGCGGGCGCAGGGCTAGACCTTGCGGCTCCGGTACATGGTCTCGGTCAGGGTGGCGACCAGCTTCTTCTCCTGCCGGTCGGACAGGTGGAGGATTTCCTGGAGGGCCACCCCGATGTGCGGGATGTATTTCTCGATGTAGGCCCGCTTCTTGGCCGCGTCGCGTTCCCGCTGGCCGCGGCGGATGTGGCGGGCGAGCTTGCGGCCGGCTTCCTGCAGGGCCAGGCGGAGTTCCTTGATGATTTCGTCGTAACCGGCGATCGCTTCCTTGCTCTCGCTGGTGAAGGGGACCCACACGCTCGCCAGGTGCACCATAAGAAGCATCGGACCGGTAGGCAATGCGCCCCGGCTCTGCTGGAGCCCGTACGATTTCCACTTGGTCGAGATGACGCTCTTGGTGATGGCGCAGGCCCCAGCCTGGTACTGCAGCGGAACCCGGTTGGCGTAGCGCAGCAGGGTGATGAGATCGTCAGCGGGCAGCTTGCCCCCGTAGGCGACGCCCACCTCCACCTGGAAGGGATTGCCCCGGTACACACTGGGACTGCGGGTGACCGCCTCGTAGTAGTCGGCCTCGATCTGTTGCCGCAGTCCGGCGACCAGGCGTTCTTCCCCGATGGGGGAGAGACAGTTCGTCGGCGGAGAAGGAATCTTCGTGTTGCGGATGCCCTCGATCAGTTTCTCCGCCTTCTCCGGGGAGACCCGGCGCGGGGAGGTCGTGGGTTGCAGGCCGCTGGGCTCGACGATCGACATCGCGGCCTTGGGCCCGACCCGGGAGAACTCGCTCTGGAAGAATCCCTTCAACTGCCGGCTCTTCGTGTCCTTGAGCATGCGCAACAGCATGCCCACCTCGACTCCGTAGGGATGGGGCTTGATCGCCAGGGCCTCCTCCGGCAGCTCCTTGACCGCGCGCGGGAAGACCATCGGCTCCTCCTCGCCGGGGGCGAGGTACTCGAGATCCACGTGGGGATTGGCGAGCGCGGTCTGGCGGAGGTACGACTCGACGCCGTGACGGCCCTTCTTGTAGATGCCCTCGAGTTCGATCTCGACCTTCGTTCCGTGTTTCTTGTCCGGCCAGTCGACCTCCCGCTCCTTCTTGATCACCGGTTCATTGCGCACGGTGTCGATGACCAACTCGTAGTGGTGGGCTGGCTTGCGCCGGTTGGCCCGGCTCTCGATCACCACCGGACGTCCGGTCGTGAGCTGTCCGTACATGCCGGCGGCGGAGATCCCGATTCCCTGTTGCCCGCGGCTCTGGCGGAGACGATGGAACTTCGAACCGTAGAGCAGTTTCCCGAAGATGCGCGGGATCTGTTCCTTCACGATCCCCGGTCCGTTGTCCTCGACCATGACGCGATAGCGGTTCTCACCGGTCGCATGGATCTCCACCCGCAGGTCCGGAAGGATCCCCGCCTCCTCGCAGGCGTCCAAGGAGTTGTCGACCGCTTCCTTGATGGTGGTGAGAAGGGCCTTGGTGGGAGAGTCGAATCCCAGCAGGTGGCGGTTCTTGGTGAAGAACTCGCTGACCGAGATCTCCCGTTGCTGGGTGGCCATGCTCTCGGCCGTGGCTTGTTGGCGGGTCGTGGTTTTCTTCTTCGCTGCCATGATACCGGCATTGATGTCACGAAAGCGCCGGCAGCGCAAGGCCTGCGTGTCCGTCAGATCGGGAATCGGTGGGGCGCGACGGGGTTGGAGATCGCCCGGCGTCGGGGCATCAATGCAGCTGGAGGCTGGCGAGGATCTGATCCATCTCGGTGGCGGCGAAGGTGTCCTGCGTGGGAACCCATTCATACCACAAGGTGATGTGTTGCAGTCCCCGTGCGGCGGTCACGATCTCGATGGTGCGCGGTTTGCCCTGGTAGGTTCCGCGCGCGGTGATCGCCCAACCGGGTAGATCCCCGAGGGTCGCCGGATGACTCGACGCGATGCGCAGCCTCCACCCCTCGTCTTGCGCCCGCCGCAACATCTCGTTCAACCAACTCTTGTCGTCCCAGTGGAGGGGGGTGCGCGGCGCCACCTTCAGGCTCAAGACCGCGTTCTCGGTGAGATGGGCCGCGCTGAAGAGTTCGTCGTCGCCGGGGGTGAGGAAATCCCACCCCGGTGAGGGCATCTCCAGGTGGAGTCCGTAGTGGGGGTTGTCGTAGAAGGGAGACACCACCACCGCCTCGTCGCGGTTCGGCCGCAGCGCGTCGCGCCAGGCGAGGGCGACCCACTGGTTGGCCAGGATGAGGAGCAGGGTCAGGCCGGCGCTGACCACCAGGGTCCGGCGCAGCCAACGGGGCGTCGAATCCGAAGGCGGGCTCCCGCTGTGGATTCCCTGGGCCCGGGCCAGGAATCCCGCGTGCAGTGCCATGCCGGCCAGCAGGATCTCTCCGGCCACCACCGCGGGGGTCCAGAAGAGGGGCAGGACCAGGTGGAAGGCGAGGGCCGCCGCGCCCAGGCCGAGGGCCAGCTTCTGTTCGCCCAGGATCTCGTAACCCATCCCGTAGCCCACGAAGTTCCAGAAGGCGACCCGGCGGGGCGCCTCCGGGTATCGTCTCGAGCGCCCGTCGGCCATCTCGAAGAGCAACAGCGCGGCGTCCGCCACCCCATGGAAATAGGCCGCGCCGCCGGCGCGGAAGGCGATCCAGGACAGCGAGGGCAGACCGAGCGAAAGAGCCACCGCGACCAGGATCTGGCAGCTTCCCGCCACGAGGAAGATCGCCATTCCCTCTCGCACTTTGCCCAACAGGAGGTGGCCCGCTCCCGGGATCAACCCGCTGGCGAGGAGCACCTGCCACAGGGGTCGCTTGGGTTTCCTCCGCCGGGGACGCGGAGGGTCCGGCGGCGCCAAGGGCTTGTCATCAAAGATCTTGAGGGAATCCACGTGGTTCTGCTCCCTTCGGGTCCCCGGGGGCGGGGGCCCGCGAGAGGAGGTCCGGGGCCCATCGCGAGGACCTCCCGGGGCGCAGGGAGGGAAGATTCATGCCGACCGCGGCCCGGCGGGATGCTCCCCGGCGGTGGCGGCGGCTCAACCCCGTTGCAGCAGGGCCACCGTCTCCACGTGGTAGGTATGGGGGAAGAGGTCGACCGGAACGACCCTCTCCAGGCGGGCGCCCTCGGCGAGGAAGCGGCGGAGATCCCGGGCAAGCGATGCGGGGTCGCACGCCACCAGGACCAGCCGGCGGGGTCTCAGTCGGCTCAACGCGCGCACGGCGTCCTCCCCCAGGCCTTCCCGGGGAGGGTCCGCGACCACCAGGTCCATTCTCGAGGGAAGCTGGACGAAGGCCCGTTCCAGTTCGGTTCCCACGACATGGACCGGCAACCCCTTCGCATGCCACCGCAGGTCGCGCAACGCGGCCTTGCTGCGCTCCACCGCCCACACCTGGGCCACCCGGCGGGCCAGGGGAACGGTGAACAGGCCGACCCCGGCAAAGGCGTCGAGCACCTGGTCTCCTTCGGCCGGCTCGAGCATCTCCATCACCAGCTCCGTGAGGAGCTCGGCGCCTTCGGTGTTGACCTGGAAGAACGACTTCGAGGAGATCCGGAATTTCTCCGCACCGACCATCTCGGTGATCTCGCCCTCGCCGGGACCCCTCAAGGGGACTCCCCGCGCCGCCGCCTCTTCCACCGGCCCTTCGTCGACCTCACCGGAGGCCATCACCAGGCGTTGACCGGTGTGGATTCCCGCCCTCAGTTCGATCCGGGTGAGTCCGGGCAGCCGAGGAAGCGCCTCGTGGGCCTCGCGGAGGATGGGGTGCAGAAGGGGACAGGAATCGATGGCCACGAGCTGCCGTCCCCTGCTCTGGTGGTAGGCGGTGCGGCCCTCGTCGTCGACGGCGAAGGTCGCGTGGTTGCGGTATCCGAACCCATCGTCGGCTCCCCGGAAACGGGTTTCCTCCACTTTGTCTTCCTGGACCCCGCCCAGGTGGCGCAATTGCCCCTGGACGATCTCCCGCTTCAGCGCCCGTTGCCGGGAGAGCGCGATGTGCTGCCACTGGCAACCGCCGCACGAGGCGGCGTAGCGGCAGGGTGGGGTGACGCGGTCCTCGCTCGGATCCAGGATCTCCACGAGTTCCGCGCGTGCCCACCGTTTGCGTAGATCGGTGAGGCGCACCAGGACCCGTTCGCCGGGAATGGCTCCGGCGACGAAGACCGCGCGGCCGTCCTCCAGGCGACCGACCGCTTCGCCCCCATGGGCCATCCCGTGGAGCAGGACCTGCTGGGGTTCTTCCGTCGTCGGGTTCATGTCCGCCACCGGGCTTCCTCGGCCACGAAGGCCTCGTGATAGAGTTGGTGCAGGTGATCGAGCACCGCCCGGCGGGCAGGATCCAGACGGGGCCTCAAATGTTCCAGGCGTTGCCGGGCCCGCGCACCGTGCTCGCGGGCGCGATCCAGGAGCCTGGTCACCACCCTTCTCACCCCCGGATCCTCCTCCGCCCGGTCCCCGGCGGCGGCCCGCCGGAAGTCCTCGCGCCCGAATCCTTCCTCCTGCAGCAGTTGCTCCGGGATTGTGAGGAGTTGTGGATCGGCCCGGGCGTCCTTGCCGAGATCCCGGACGATATGGGTGAAGTAGCAGAAATGGGCCAGCTCCCGCGCCTCGTCCATGAGGCGCAGGGACGAGGGAAGACGCAGGCCGCCGCCCTCGGTCTCCTCGGCCAGGAGCAGGTAGAGGAAGACCGATCCCGGGGCCACCGCCGCCCCCTCGCAGTAGTCGTACCACTGGGACCAAGTGTGCAGGGGGATCTCCTCCACGTCGCGACGCAGGCTCTTGCTCAAGCGCAGGAAGGGAGCGGCTCCCAGGTCGCTGCGGCTCAGGTGCTGATCGAGGGTGCGGAAGATGAGGGGTTCGAAGTCTTCCTCGGTGGGAATGTAGGCGCCGACGGCGGCCCTTCGGATCTGGCGGTCCCAGCGATCGACCGTCTCCAGGACCCGCGGCCTCTCGCTCTTCCGCCGCTCTTGATCGCGACCGAGGTACTGCTGATCCACGAGGTCGTCGAGGGCGCGCATCGCCGCGTACCCGGCCAGGAAGAACTCGTACCGCCGTCCACTTCCCAGCTCGCGCGCCGCCTCGTGGAGATGGTTCGCTCCGCCGACCGTCACTTGACGGCAGTGTTCGAGAGCTTCTCTTCCTTCCAGGTGCACCATGGTGCTCTTGCCATTCCTCGGTGGAGGCCGGCCACCGGCCGCGCGGCCTGTGCCCGGCGTGGACGGCTCCGCCCCGGATTCGGGCCGCCGTATCCTACTTGAACCGGATCGCGGGAAGATTCATCGCCTTTCCCCAACTGAGGCTGACCTTCGCCGCGATCCGCGCGGTCGCCATCACGTCCCGCAGACAGTATTCCACGATTCTCCGGGTCTGGCCCGCGTGGAAGGCCGCGCCGACCCCGGGGCCCGTGACCTCGCCTTCCTTCGGACTCTCCACTCCGACGGCCTGGGACCAGACCTCCAAGCCGTAGGGGCGGGTCGCCCGGAACTGGCTGAGGATCTCGGCCAGGTCCATGTGTTCCCGGATGGCGGAGAAGCGCGGGGGCATGAGGTTGCGGGTGATCTCCACCTCCCGCACCAGCGATCGCTGCAGGAGGAAGGGGATGTCGAAGCCCCGGCCGTTGTAGGTCACCACGGTTCCGAAACGCGGAATCATCTCCCAGAACTCCTGGAGGATCTTCGTCTCGTCGCCGCCGATGAGGGAGACCTGTTCCACCCCCTCGGGCTCCTCGATCGACTCCAGGCGTCCGTGCCGGTCGTCGTAGAGCATGGCGGCGCGGCGGGTCTCCGGAGAGAAGAGCCCGATGGTGATGACCGAGGCGCCCAGCGCGTAGAGACCGAGCTGATCATGCCAGTCTTCGTCCTCCTCGGCGCGCTCCTGCAGGCGCGCCGCCAAAGCCGGCGCGATCTCCTCGTCCGCCAGGGGCGCGGTTTCGATGTCGAGGACACAATTGGCCACTCTCATGGAAGCTCGACCTTTCAGGGGTTCTTGGAGGCCAGCGGGAGGCGCTGGTTGGGTGGGAGGTTCCGGATCCATTCCAGGAAGAGTTCGGCGGAGCGGGCCGCCAGCGGACCGGCCATGGGAAGGTTGCTGAGGCCCTCGGGGCCTTCGACCCCCAGGTCCATCTCCTCGACCTGGGCCCCGTTTTCCTGCAACCACTCCAGGACGGCTTCCCGGTTCCGATCCATCTGCGCCGTGGGGTGCGGGCCCCGCACCACCAGGACCGGCCAACCGCTGATGTTCTTGGGATTGAGCACCTGCAGCCAGGTCTGCAAGCCGGTGAAGACCGCGGCCCAGTAGGGAGGGGCGTTGAGATCATAGGATTCCATCAAGCGGTGGAAACCTTCCTCCCCCAGCACCGAGCCCGGGTAGACCTCTCCCGGGCGGGGCCCGATCCCCCACTGCGTCCACAGCAGATCGGGCAGGCGGTCCCGGCGGGCCGCGATCTGCTCGGGGCTTGCGTGGATCTCCGGCTGGAGGCCCCGCGGTCCGATCGGATCGAGCAGGATGGCTCCGGAAGCGGCCTCCGGAGTGGTCGAGCGCAACTTGATGACGAAGGCGGCCGCCAATCCCTGGGCGTAGATCACCTGGGGAAAGGTGGCCATCGCGGCGCGGTAGGTGGCTTCCACCGACCGGGCGGTCAGGTTGACGATATCGGGATTCTCGGGAGGCAGGGCTTCTGCGCACCCGGGCAGATCCAGGGCGAAGACACTCCAACCCTGGTCGGCGAACCAGTCCGCCCACCCGGGATTCCGGTCGCCGGGGCGGAAGTAGATGGACGCGCTCAGGCCCTCCGGCGCCATGAGCAGGATCCGCTGGGTGACCTTCGCCCCCTGGAAGTACCCCTTGACGTGCATCCGGTCGCCGAGACCGGCGTCGAAATCGTAGCGCTTGTAGTCTTTCCCCGGCACCGGATTGCCCAGGTCCTTTGCCTCACCCTGCGCCCGGCTCACCGCCGGCATGCCGGAACCCGCGGCCAACAGGACCGCGGCCCCGAGGAGAAGGAGAAGACCCCGGGAGCGTGGCCGTGGAGTTCGCCGCCCTCTGCGGGGCG
The DNA here is from genome assembly GCA_964601275.1 of uncultured bacterium. Lineage (GTDB taxonomy): Bacteria > Krumholzibacteriota > Krumholzibacteriia > JAJRXK01 > JAJRXK01 > JAOZPE01. The sequence goes on from CAZRMV010000007.1 coordinate 86,605, forward strand.
ATGGATGGGAATGCATGGGATCGCGTCCTCCCCGAGCGCGCCCGCCCCGTCCACCGGGGCGCGGTGGAACAGTCTAAACCCGTCGGCCGGGTGCGGCGAGGGGAATGACCCGGTCGGTGCCTTCGGCCACTCGGTGCTTTGGCCCCGGCGGATGCGGGGGTACGCTCCGAAGTCGGGAGACGGGAGAGCCCGCGGATGGAAGCGGTGGACGGTCGCCTTCCCGATCGATGAAGCCGATCGTCCCCCCCTCGGAGGGAAGGATCCATCATGACGCGTACCGGAGTTCTCGGCGTCGGCTTGGCCCTGGTGGGAGGGGTGCTTCTGCTCGCCGCCGGGCGAGCCCCTGCGCCGGTCCCTCCGACGGCGATCGCCTCGGCGGCTTCCCCGCCGGGGACCTCCACCGGTGCGGAATCGCCTGCGACCATCTCACCGCAGGCGGCCTTCGAACAAGGCCGGCATCTCTTCGAGGAACATCGATACCGCGCGGCCGGGAAGGTCTTCGAGGAGCTGCGCCGAGAGCGCCCCGAGTGGCGGCCGCGGGAGGTGGCGTCGTGGAGGCTCGCCGCCGCGCTGCGCTTGCATGCCATGGATCGCCAGGCTTCGGTCCGGGATTCCCTGGTCCGGCTGGCGAGGGATTTCGTGGAGGCGGAAGCCACGGCCACCTCGGCCCGGGTGGCCAAGGAAGTGGTGCGGGCCATCGGGCGAGGGGGAAACGGCGCGTGGTTCTACCAGCAGGCGGCCCGTTACTGGGAACGGCAGCCGGTCGATCCCGCCTCGACCGAGGGCTACCTGGAACTGCTGGAGGCCGTGCTCCCGCGCGGAAGACGGGGGCCGCGCCTGGACGCCGCACTCCTGGACCAGTGGGAGAATCTCCGCCGCGCCGGCGCTCCCACCGATCGGCTGCTCGAGGCCGCGCGGACCCTGCTCCGGTCGGGATCCCGTGCCTGGTACCATCCGTGGAGCAAGGGAGGGGATCCTCTTGCCCGGCCCCGCGATCGAGGAGAACTCCCCGAGGAACTGCGCTGGAGCGAGCGCCTCGCCCGTGAGGTCCTCAAGCTGGAGCCCGAGGCCGCCCTGGCCGCCCAGGCCCGGCTCGTCCTGGCCTACGCCGCCTATGGGCGGGGGGACTACCGGCAGGCGATCCGGGAGGCGGAGCGGGTGGTCCGGGGGGAACGCCCCGGGGAGGACACCGACGCGGTCGAGCACGAGGCCCGCCTCCTGCTCGACTGGATCCGCACCCCCCGCCTGCGGGCCGACGGTCCCCGGCTCTACCGCCCCGGATCGCGTCATCCCTTGCGGCTGCGGTGGCGGAACCTGAGGGAATGGTCCCTCCGGGTGCGCCGGGTCGACCCCATCGAGGACCTGCGCCCGCTCCCCGAAGGGGACGAGACCGCCGCCCGGCCCTTCCCCTACCGGGAGGGCGCGGGGCAGGTGGTTCTCGAGCGCAGCTTCACCGACCGGGACGAGATCCGGGCGCGCCGGGGCGATGCGACCGCGGCGCCTCCGCTGCAGCCCCATGTCGCCCGGGATACCACCCTGGTCCTCGATCCGTTGCCGGTGGGCCTGTACGTGGCGCGGATCGACGGACATTCCTTCGACGACCTTCCGGTCCCGCCGGTCCGGATGATCCTGCAGGTCACCCGGTGGGGACTGACGGTCACCGCCCTGGATCGCGGCGGATGGGAGCTGTGGTTGACCGGGATGGAGAAGGGCCGCGCGGGGAGAGGGGTGCGCTTGCGCCTGCGGTGCCGCTTCCGTTCCCCCCCCGGGAAGAAGACGTGGGTGACCCGCGAAGGCTCGGTGCGCCTGGACCGTTCGGGCCGCGGCCGGGTCCGACTCGAGGGGGTTCCTCCCAACACCCGCTGCGAACTCCTGGTCGCCGGGGGCGACCGGAAGTCCCCGGTCTTCTTGGAGGCCAGCCTGTACGGACCCTCTCTGCTGGGGACCGAACCCAGCCCCTGGCGCGGTTTCGTGATCAGTGACCGGCCCCTCTACCGTCCCGGGGAGGTGGTCCACTTCCAGGCCTTCGTGCGGCAGGCCGACTCGCAGAAGCGGGAGGTACGGCTGCCCGGGCCGCTTCCGGTGGAGATCCTGGTGCGCGATGCCGCCGGGGCGGAGGTCCTGCGCCGGGAGGGCCGGCTGGACGCCAACGGCTCGGTCCAGTGGGATCTCTCCCTCTCCGCCGACCCCCCTCTCGGGCGCTACACCGCCACCGTCCGGGTGGACTCGGAGACCGTGGCCCGGGGCGACTTCCACGTGGATGCGTACCGGCTTCCCCGGTTCCGGGTGGAGGTGGAGCCGGTGGGGCGGACGAAGCCCGTGCTGGGCGACACCCTCCGGATCCGGGTCCGGGCGGAATACTTCTTCGGGGGTCCGGTGGCCGGAAGCGGAGAGATCGTGGTGCGCCGCCGCCGTTTCGATCTCATCTGGCAGCCCCGGCCGATGCAGGACGGGTTCGGGTCGGCCGCGGCGAGGCCCTGGTTCGGGGGTGCCGGCGAGGAGGTCCTGCGCACTCCCCTGCTCCTGGACGAGCGGGGCGAAGCCGAGGTGGAGCTTCCTACCTTCGATCTTCCCGGCGACCGGCGCGCCCGCTTCGAATACACCGTCGAGGCCCGGGTGCGGGACGCTTCGGCCCGCGAGGAGGTGGGTCGCATGACGGTGCGAATGGGACCGGAGGAGGTGGTGGCCCGTCTCGCAGCTTCCCCCCGGGTGGCCTCTCCCGGGGATCCGGTCGACCTCCTCCTGCACGTGGAGGATCTCCAGCAGCGTCCGATCGTCCTGGCCGGCCGCTGGTCGCTCTCGCGCCTTGTGGGGCCGGCGCCCGGCGGATCCGAGGACGGGGAGGAAGCCGAGGAACGGGTGGAGCCCATCCTGGCCGACCGACCCGTCGGGACCGGTCTGGATGGGGAGGCCCGGTGGAGTGTGACCCTGCCGGGGCCGGGACGCTACCGTCTCGAGTTTCGCGCGGTCGATGGGCGGGGCCGGCCGGTCCGCGCCCGCACCCTGCTGTGGAGCGTCGATCCCCGGAGGCGGCTCACCGTCTTCGGCGTGGAAGGCCTTCAGCTGATCGCCGCCCGGGAGGAATTCCCCGGCGCGCAGGCCGAGGTCCTGCTGGTCAGCCAGCGTCCCGACGTGGACGTCCATCTGGAACGCGCGGTCGCCGGCCGGCTGCAGACCGAGGTCGTCCGCCTGAAAGGCAACGCCCTCTTCCTGAGGATCCCTCTCGATCGGGACCATCGTCCCGGATTCCGCCTGCGGGCCACCGCCGCCTGGGACTGGGAGTTCCATCGGGCCTGGGCACACATCGCCGCGCCCTTTCCCGAGCGCCGGATCCGGCTGGAGGTGGAGTTCGCACGGGAGGACCACCGGCCGGGCGAAACCGCCCGCCTGCGCCTGCGCGCCACCGATCTGCAGGGGCGTCCGCTGCAGACCCCGGTGACGGTGGCGGTGGTCGACGCGGCGCTGCTGCAATTGCGTCCCCGGGTGGAACCCTCCCTCTCCGCCCTGCTCCAGCAGTTCCCGGAGGGAGTCCTCCCCCCGCAGGTGGACAGCCGCCGGGCCGGGGGGCGCCACCCCGGATGGTTTTCCAGCCTCTCCTCCGCCCGTTCCCCCGGCGCCGGCGTTGCCAACGGCGGGACCCGGGAGGGGGGGCCGCCCTTGCTGGGCCGTGATCGGAGGACCGAGGCGCTGGCTTCCGACGCGCTGGGACGAAACGGCCCCACGCGCCCGACGCTCGTTTCCCGGGACGGTACGGCCGGCGCGCCGCCCACGGCAGCGGAGGCGGTGACCCTGCGCCGCGACTTCCGCCCCACCGCCCTGTGGAGATGCGCGGTGTCCACCGGCGACGACGGGACCGCCGAACTCGAGTTCACCCTGCCCGAGAGTCTCACCCGCTGGAAGGCCTGGGCCCTCGTGCTCTCGCCGGATCAACGAGGGGGGACCGCGACCGCCGAGACCCGCACCCACAAGCCGCTCATGGTGCGGCTCGACCACCCCCGCGTCTTCCGCGAAGGCGACCGCTTCGCCATCCGCGCCAGCGTCCAGAGCGAGGAACCCGTCTCCCTGGACGTCCGGTTGAAGTTGGAAGCCGAGGGCCTGCGGCTGGTGGAGGACACCGCGGCGGTCGATCTGCCGCCGCGGGGGCAGGCCACCGTCTCGTGGTGGGCCGAGGTCCCGCCGGACGCCGCGGGAGCGGCGGTCCACCGCGACGACCGAAGCGGGCGGATCGTGGTCACGCCGCGCCGGGTCGAAATGACGATCGAGGCGGTTGCCCCCGCGGTGTCGGACGCCCTGGCCACCTCGGTGGAGATCCACCCCTGGGGTACGCCCCTGCGCCGGGTCGCCTCCCTCCGGCTCGCCGACGATGCGGTCGGCGAACTGCGCGTGCCGCCGCCCTCCTCACCGCGCCTCGATCTCGCCCGCGCGGTGCTGCGGGTTTCCCCCAGCGTCCTCTCTGCCTGCGTCGACGCGCTGCCCTTCCTGGCCGAGTTCCCCTACGGCTGCACCGAGCAGACCCTTTCCCGTTTCGTGCCCGCCTTGGCGGTGCGCGCGGTTGCCGAGGCGATGGGGGTGTCCAGCACGCGCTTGGATCCCCGCCTCGACGAGAAGGTGGCCGAGGGCCTGCGGCGCATCGCCCGGATGCAGCGACCCGGCGGTGGGTGGGGGTGGTGGTTCCAGGACGAGGTGCGCCCCGACCTCACCGCCTACGCCCTCGTCGCCTTGAGGAGGGCCGAACGCGCGGGCGCCCCGGTGGACCCCCGGGTGATCCGCCGGGGAAGGGAGCGCTTGCGCGCGCTCCTGCCCCGTCTGGAAGGCAACGACGACGATCTGGCCTACGCCCTGCACGCCCTGGTCTTCGCCGGGCGGGAAGAGGACGAGGCCATGGCCCGCTACGCGGCGGATCTCCTGTCCTCCCGGGACCGCCTGCGGGACTGGTCCCGGGCTCTCCTCGCGTCCTACCTGCACCGGGTGGGGCGGGATCGACAGGGTCGCCAGGTGCTCGCCCTGCTGGAGGAATCCGGGACGTGGGATCCCGCCTACGGGACCCTCCATTGGGGGCGCACCCGGGGCTACTGGTGGAGGGGTGAGGGAGCGGTCGAGACGACCGCCTTCGTCCTTCAGGCCTTCCTGGCCCTGGCGCCGGAGCGCAAGGAGGTGGACGCGGCGGCGCGGTGGCTGGTGGCCAACCGCGAGGGACGCGGCTGGAGGAGTACCCGCGAGACCGCCCACGCGATCTTCGCCCTGGTCGACTACGCCTCCACCCGCGGGGAGCTGGAACCCGTCTACACCCTGAGCGCCACCGCCGCCGGCCGCGAGTTGCTGCGGATCCGGGTGGATCGCGACCACCTTCTCGACGCCGGGGGTGCCTGGCCGGTCGATCCCACCATCCTGCGGGACGCGGAAGGGAGGATCGAACTTCGATTGGAAGGCAGGGGGGTGGCCTTCGTGTCCCTGGTCGTGGAAAGCTGGACCTCCATGGCCGAACCGCCGGCCAGCGAGAACTGGCTGTCGGTGGAGCGCAGCTATGTGCGCCTGCGGCCCATCCGGACCCTGGGAGGAGAGGTCCTCGAGAGGGAGGAGGCCCTCTCCGCGGGCGATTCGGTGGTCGTGGGGGAGCGCATCCGGGTCCGCCTGCGGATCCGGGCCCACCGGGAGCTCGACTACGTGGTGGTGGAAGACCCCCGCCCGGCCGGCTGCGAACCGGTCGAGGCCCTCAGCGGATGGGTCTCCCAGCGGGGCTGGTCAGGGCGCCGGGAGGTCCAAGACGACCGCGACGTCTTCTTCATCTCCCGCCTGGCGGAGGGGGAATCCCGGATCCAGTACGAGTTGCGGGCGGAGAGCCCCGGGGTCTTCCGGGTGCCCCCCGCCCGGGCCCGCGGCATGTATCTCCCCGATGTGAACGGCTCGTCGAGGGCCTTCCGGCTGCGGACCGAGGCCGGATCACCGGGTCCCTGAGGTATGCTCGCGCTTCTCCGGTTTCCGACCCGGATCCGGCCGTTTTCCGCGGAAATCGGGGGGTTTCGGCAAATCCAACTTGAAGTCGGGAGCGGATCTGGAGTACAATGCCCCCAGCGACTCAGTAGCTAGTTTCACCTGCCCAGCGGCAGGGGGGACGAATCGCGGTGAACGGAACGGGGGATCGGACGTTTTTCCCTGAAACGCCATCCCACCACTCTTTCAGGCCGGATCCTTACTCGACACCGGAGCCGGATCCTCCACTTCCGGAGGCAATGGTTTCGTACCCCGTCCCGAAAGACCAAGCGGCCCAACCGATGGGTTGGGTGGTCTGTTTACCGCAGCTCTTCACGTGACGGACCGCGCTCGCACCGTGGTTTCGTCACCTTGTCTGACACCCAGACTGTCGTTGATTCATCAACGCTGGAGGGACCAAGCATGAAGAGACTTTTCTCTCTCGCTCTGTGCCTGTCTCTCGTCGCACTGGGGGCGAGCTTTGCGCTTGCCGCCGGTGGTGACGAGGCTGTAGCCAGGGACTACAGTGGGTACAATCTTGCGATCGGGGGACAGAACCTGATCCAGAGCAGTACTGGTATCGCCGGCATGAACAAGGCCATTGGCGATACCTTCTACATCTATGGCGGACCGGGAACGGCCGAAGGGAAGTTCCAGCAGTTCGAGGCCAATCCTGGTGGTGCTCCCGACGCTCAGAACTGGACCACCCATGACCTGACCGAGGTGGCTCCGCACTGGCGTTCGACGAACAACCAGGCGTTGTCCGCGGCGGGTCCGAGCCAGTTCACCGGCGCGTCGGGGACCAACCACGCGGTTGCCTCGAACCATCCGGGCCCGGGTTACGTGGGGTACGGAAACCAGTGGAACGACTGGTTGGTGTTCACCTACGACGTGAGCGCCGGCAATCCCGCGTTCGATCCCGCAGTGGATGTGACCACGGTCAGCTACACCTGCGAGTACAAGCATTTCTCCGAGAACGGGTATGACTTCACCCACTTCCTGTGGAATCAGGGCGGCGCCGATGTGGAGCTGTTCGCGATCGACGGAAGCTCGGTGGATACTCTTGGTGTGTACACCGCGGTGACCTTCAACAGTGGGACCATCACCTACAACCCTGGTGACTATGTCGGCAACGGCAACGAAATCCAGCTGAAGATCACGACCACCTCCGATGGTGGCTGGTCGGACGAAGATGGTCTGTTCCCGACCGGTGGTCTCGGCCACACGATCGTGGACAACATCCAGGTGAAGGTCAACGGGACCGTGGTCAGCGTCGCCGACTTCGAGACGACCGACGGCAATCCCCACGACAACCCCGAGGGTGACGTCAGCGGCACCAACAATGGCGCTGGCACGGGAACCGCCGGCTGGACGCCGACTCCCGCCGCCTTCTTTGGTGATTTCGCCAAGCTGTACGGGCAGTTCCAGGACATCGACGTGTGCCGTGACAACTTCACGCCGCTGTGGACGTTCATCAACGACGGAACTCCTCCGACCAACGCGCCGAGCGCAAGCATTGCTCCGGCCATCTCTCCCAACTGGAGCTACGGTGTTCCCGGTGGGTTCGTGGTGGAGTATAACGGCGGGCTGAATGGTGGCGAGATCTCCAACGAGGTCTGGTCGCCTCCCTTCGCCTGGGATCTTCCCGGAACCGCGGACGATGTGTCCAACGGTGGTGCCGTGCTCGGCTACACCCGCTGGAGCCACATGCCCCTGGCCAACGGGATCTTCGCGGTGTGGCACGTGCGCAGCTACACGGCCGCCAATGGTTGGACGGGTTGGCAGGACAACAACTTCGTCTACTACAGTGCGACCGGCGCATGGGGCAACTTCACCGTCGACGTGACGGACATGTTGCTGCAGAACCCCGACTCGGTGCAGATCGCAATGGGTGTTCTCGACTTGCACACCGTGTTCGGATTCCCCGGCGGCGACGCGACTCCCGCGCCGCTGTATGACAACGTGTACTTCAAGAAGTACGTCATCGGTGGTCCGGTCCTCTCGACCCGTACCATCGACCTGGCGAGCGACGGCTTCCCCGTCGACGGTTCCAAGACGGGTTCGGTCCGTTTCGATGCGAACATCGACAAGGATCAGAACGTCCTGGTGCCGGGCGACTCCATCACGGTGGACGTCACCGCGGTGATCCCGGGAACGACCGTGGACTTCGCCAGCATCAAGATGCAGGTTGCGCACCTGGTGAACCCGGACTTCGCGGCAGCTCGCGCGAATGGCCTGGCTCTGGTGGGTGCGACCTTGTTCGGAACCGATCCGCAGACCGGTTGGGACATCTACACCTACTCGGTGCAGGGTGACTCGACCTTCACCAGCGCCGGTGGCCTGGTGACGGATCGCTACAACTTCGATCTGCCCGATGGAACGGGGAACGCGTATCACGCCGACGAAGATTCGTTGATCTTCGGCGGTGACGTGATCCACTACTACATCGAGGCCACCGACAACCTGGGCAACACCCAGACGCTGCCCAGCGACATTGCCGGCTTCACCGACTTCACCGAGGGTACCCAGTACAGCCGTGTCTTCACGGTCCGTGCGCTTCCGACCATCGTGGGCGGATCGCAGCCGACGGTCTTGTTCTGGAACGACTTCGGTCACCGTGGTGGTGAGAACGAGTACCTCCAGGCCTTCCGCCAGAATGGCATGATCGAAGGTCAGGACTACGACACCTACACCACCAAGGGTCCGTCCTCGGGCGTGGGCAACGGTCTTGGTTCGGCGGGCTTCCATGGCGCGAACGGCGCTCAGCTCGACGGCTATGATTGCTTGATCTACGTCGCCGGTGACCTGAGCAAGTTCACCATCAGTGACGGTACGGGCGCGGGGACCAACGACTTCAGCAATGACGTCGGAACCCTCGAGGCCTGGATCAACCAAGCCAGCGCGACCGTTTCGCGTCACGCTGCGTTCTTCGGCGACGACATCGGCGAGTCCATGGACGGCGGTGGTGCGACCACCACCAACTTCCTGAACAACGTGATGGGCGTCACCTTCGTCAGTGCTGACGTGGGTCCGAAGATCGACAACCAGACGTCTCCGGTGGTTGCTTCCACCGGCAACGATCCTTCCTTCGTCAGCTCGTTCGTGGCCTACGGTGGCTGCCTCGTCATCAACGACTTCGATGAACTCGCTGCGAACGGCGCCGCGCCGGTCATGACGCATCGGTTCACGAAGCCGGGTGGCCTGGCCTACAGCCCCGACGTTCCGGCCGCATTCGAGTGGTATCGTGAGGCGGGTGTCGCTGACGGTGTGAACGACATCTTCACGAACGTGTTCCCGTACGATCTCCTGTTCGTGCGGAACGACCTGAACCTGCCGGGCAACGGAACCTCCGCGCGCGCGCAGCTTCTGGCCGAGATCTTCGCTTCCTGGGGCAAGAACGTCGGTGGCCCGGCGATCGGCACCAGCGACCTGCCGAAGAAGCTCGTCGTGAAGCAGAACTTCCCGAACCCGTTCAACCCCAGCACGACCATCAAGTTCGCCCTGCCCGCCAAGGGTCAGGTCAGCGTGAAGGTCTACAATGTGAAGGGTGCTTTGGTCACGACCCTGGTCGACGGTGTCCTCGATGCCGGCGAGCATAGCGTGATCTGGAACGGCAAGGATGCCCACGGCGCTCCGGTGTCCACTGGCGTGTACCTCTACAAGGTCCACACCCAGGGCTCCGATGTCGTGAAGAAGATGGCCCTGATCAAGTAATCAGGCGCCGTTTTCGCGGTATCGAGGCCGGCCGGGCATTCGCCCGGCCGGCCTTTTCCTTCGGGCCGGGAGATCCGCGGTCGCGACAGTGGAGGGATTCCGCCCGGTGGGGTACACTTCGGGCATGAAGGATCGAATTCCCGCTGAAGGAGACTTCCCGCCCGAAGAAATCGCCCGCCACCTCCACTGGGCGGCCGACTGGATCCGCCATTACCTGGAAACCGTCGAGGATCAGGCGGTCCTGCCAAGGGTACAGCCGGGCGAGTTCGCCTCTCGGTTGCCGGCGAAGGCTCCGGTCGAGGGCGAGCCCATGGATCGCATCCTCGATGACTTCGCGCACCTGGTTCCGCCCGCCCTCACCCATTGGAACCACCCGTCCTTCCACGCCTGGTTCTCCAATACCGGCAGCGGTCCGGGCATCGTGGCCGAGGCGCTGGCCGCCGCGTTGAACAACAATGCGATGGTATGGCAGAGCGGACCGGCCTCGACCGAGATGGAAGCGGTGGTGTGCGACTGGCTGCGGGAGATGATGGGTCTGCCCCCGGGTTTCTTCGGCCAGATCCAGGACACCGCGAGCGTGGCCACCATCGCCGCCCTGGCTGCGGCCCGTCATCGGGCCACCGGGGGGAGGGTCCGCACCGAGGGCCTTCGCTCCCTGCCGGCCCTGCGGATCTACACCAGCGAGGAGGCCCACTCCTCGGTGGAGAAAGCGGCCATCCTGATCGGGGTGGGGCAGGATGGGGTGGTCAAGATCGAGGTCGACGACACCTTCCGGATGCGGCCCGATCGGTTGCGGCAGGCGATCCAGGAAGACCGCAAGGCCGGCCGGCTTCCCGTTGCCGTGGTGGCGACGGTGGGAACCACCGGAACCACCAGCGTCGACCCGGTGGCCGCGATCGCGCGGATCTGCGGGGAGGAAGGATTGTGGTTGCACGTCGACGCCGCCTACGGAGGCGCCATGGCGGTGGTGGAGGAATACCGCTGGGTCCTGAAGGGCTGCGACCGCGCGGATTCGCTGGTCGTCAACCCCCACAAGTGGCTTTTCGTTCCCATGGACTGCAGCGTATTCTACTGCCGGGATCCGCAGACCCTGAAGGCCGCCTTCTCCCTGGTACCCACCTACCTGATGACTCCCGAGGACGGACGGGTCCGCAATCTCATGGACTACGGACCCGCCCTGGGCCGCCGTTTCCGGGCCTTGAAACTCTGGATGGTGTTACGCGCGTATGGAAGTCGGGGAATCGCCGAGCGCATCCGCCGGCACGTGGAGCTCGCGCGCCGCTTGCAGGAATGGATCGCCGCCGAAGCCGGGTGGGAACAGATGGCCCCGGCGCCGATGAGCACGGTGCTCTTCCGCCACCACCCTGTGGGCCTGGACGATGAGGAATCCCTGCGCGAGCACAACGAGGCGATCCTCCACGCGGTCAACGCCACGGGAAAGGTCTTTCTCTCCCATACCATGGTCGGTGACCGCTTCGCCTTGCGCCTGGCCATCGGGAATATCCGCACCCGCCTCCGGCATCTCGAGAAGGCCTGGCGCCTGTTGCGGGAAACGGCCGAATCCCTTTCTCTCACCGAATGATGTCGAGGATTGCCACCGAGCCACTGAACCACCGCCGAAAGGAAGACCCTGAGATGAACCCGATTCCGTTCCTGCCGCGATGCCTATCGAGCCGCCTTTGTTTTCCGGGAGGCCGTCTTGCCACACTCCTGCTCCTCTTGCTGCTCGGTGCGTCCAGCGCGCTCGCGGCCGGGTTGAGCCCGGAACAGGTGGCGAAGTTGCGGGGGGTCGGGTCGGTGGTGGTGTCTCCCGACGGGGTCTGGGTGGCCTACACCGTGGCGGTTCCCCGGACTCCGTTCGTCGACGAAGACGGGCCGTCCTGGACCGAGCTGCACTTGCTCGATACCCGCGACGGCAGCGATCATCCCTTCATCACCGGAAAGCAGAATGTCTCCGCGGTGCGATTTGTACCCGGCGGAAAGCACCTGGCCTTCCTGGCCAAACGCGGCGATGACGAGAAGACCAGTCTCTACCTGATTCCCCTGGACGGGGGAGAGGCCCGGCGGGTTCTTTCGCATGAGACCGGGGTGGCGGCCTACGCATTCAACCACGATGGAACGCGCATCGCCTTCCTCGCCAAGGAGAAGCTCGATTCGCGCCGGAAGAAGCTGGAGGAAGCGGGAATCAAGACCGAAGTGTACGAGGAGGAGCTGCCCTTCACGCGGGTGTACGTGGCCGCCTTCGATGTCCAGAAGGGAGCGGGCGAGCCGACCATGCTCGATCTGTTGGGCAACGCGTCCGACCTCCGGTACAGCCCGGTGGACGACCGCCTCGCGCTCACCCTCGCCCCGACCCCCCGCATCGACGATCACTACATGCGCCGGCGGGTGCGGGTGATCGATGCCCGAAGCGGAGAGATCCTCGCCCGGGTGGAGAATCCCGGGAAGATCGGGGGACTCAAATGGAGTCCGGACGGCAAGCGTCTGGCCATGCTGCTGGGCGCGGACATCCACGACCCTTCGCCGGGCCGGTTGACGGTCGTCGATGCCGACGGCGGTGAGCTGACCGACGTCCTGCCCGGACTCTTCGAAACGGGCGCGGTGAACGCATTTGCCTGGAAGGATCCGAACACCCTGGTCTACGTGGCGTCGGTCGGAGTGTGGACCGAGGTGGGAGAGGTGGGAATCGGAGGTAAGCCGAAGAAGCTGGTCGAGAAGGGCGGACCCATCCTGCACGGAGTCTCCATTTCCGAGGACGGCAAGACCCTGGCCTTCGTCGGAGACACCCCCCAGCATCCGCGGGAGGTCTTCGTGATGGACCGCAAGCGGCGCCGACCCACCCGGATGAGCTGGTCGAACCCTTGGCTGGACGAGGTCGAATTGGCCGAGCAGGAGGTGGTCCACTTCACGGCCCGGGATGGCCTGCCGATCGAAGGAGTGCTTATCCACCCCCTGCACGAGGAGCCGGGGCGCCGCGTTCCGCTGGTGCTCTACGTCCATGGGGGGCCCGAATCCCACCACACCAACGGGTGGTCCACCCGCTATTCCAACCCCGGCCAGGTGCTGGCCGGGCGCGGAATCGCGGTCTTCATGATCAACTACCGGGGAAGCACCGGTTATGGCGTTCCCTTCTCCAAGGCCGACCACGGAGACTTCGCCGGGAAGGAATTCGACGACCTGGTGGACGGCGTCGACCACCTGGTCGAAAGGGGATTGGTGGACCGGGACAAGGTCGGGGTGACTGGTGGGTCGTACGGGGGATACGCCACCGGCTGGTTGTGCACGAAGTACACCGACCGCTTCGCCGCCGGGGTGATGTTCGCAGGGATCAGCGACAACATCTCCAAGTTCGGCACCAGCGATATCCCCGACGAGATGTTCCTGGTCCACCAGCGCAAGCGCACCTTCGACGACTGGGATTTCTTCCTGGAGAGAAGTCCCGTCTATTGGGCGGGACAGGCGCGCACCCCGCTGCTGATCGCGCACGGCAAGGCCGATCCCCGGGTGAACGTGGGCCAGGCGATGGAGCTGTACCGCCACATCAAGGTGCGGACCTCGACCTCGGTGCGCCTGGTGCTGTATCCCGGGGAAGGGCACGGCAACCGCCGAGCCGCCGCCCGCTACGACTACAATCTCCGCATGCTGCGCTGGCTGGAGACCTACCTGAAGGGCGACGGTACGTCGATGCCCCCGGTGGAGATCGAGTACCCGCTGGAAGACGCCGTCCGGGAGGAGGCCGTCCAGGAAGAGGCCATCCCGGAGGAAGCCGCCCCGGAAGAGACCGCCGCGGCGCCGGAGCCGACCGAAGCCGGGGTGCACCCGTTCTCCGTGCACGACATGCTCGCGATGCAACGCATCAGCAGCCCCGCCCCGTCTCCGGACGGAACGCGGATCGCCTTCGTGGTGAAGACCATCGACGTGGAGAACAACACGAGCGACACCGACCTCTGGCTCGTCGGCGTCGATGGCAGCAGGCTCCAGCGGCTGACCTCCCATCCCGCCGCCGACTTCAACCCGGTCTGGTCGCCCGACGGCCGCTGGATCTACTTCCTCTCCACCCGCGGCGGCACAAGCCAGGTGTGGCGGATCGCGCCCGATGGGGGAGAGGCCGAAGCCGTCACCCATGAGCCCCTCGACGTGGGCAACCTCGAGATCTCTCCCGACGGAAGGAACCTGGCCTACAGCATGGACGTCTTCGTCGACTGCCCGGATGTCGATTGCACGGTCCAGCGGCTGGAGGAGATCGCCGAACGGCCCGACTCGGGACGGATCTACGACCGTCTCTTCATCCGTCACTGGGACACCTGGGAGGACGGGCGCCGCACCCACGTCTTCGTTCGCAGCGTCGAGGGTCCGCCTTCGGTGGATCTCTGCCGCGGCCTCGACGGCAACACCCCCAGTCGCCCCTTCGGAGGCGCCGAGGAGTTCTGCTTCACCCCCGACAGCCGGGCGGTGGTGTTCTCGATGAAGGTGGCCGGACGCGAGGAGGCCTGGTCCACCAACTTCGACCTCTATGTTTCCCCCATCGACGGCTCGGCCCCACCGAGGAATCTCACCGTGGAGAATCCGGCGTGGGATACCCAGCCGGTGTTCTCCCCCGACGGGAAGACCCTGGCCTACCTCGCGATGAAGCGGGCGGGGTATGAATCGGACCGTTACCGGATCGTGCTGCGGAGTTGGGACCGCAAGACCCTGAGCGCGGGCCCGGCCCGTTGGTTGACCGAGGATTTCGATCGCAGCTTCTACGGCCTCTTCTTCGGCCCCAAGGGTCGATCCATCTACTGCTTCGGACCCAACCTGGGTCAACGCGCCCTGTGGAAGGTCAGGGTGAAGGACGGCCGCCCCACCTTGCTCCATTCCATGGGCACCGTTCGCAGTCCCGCGTTTGCCGGCGACCGGATCGTCTTCGGTCTCGACCATCTGCGTTCGCCGGTCGAGCTGTATTCGATCCGCCCGGACGGAAACGACCTCCAACGCATCACCCACATCAACGACCGGAGGGTGGCCGCGGTGGAGATGGGCGAGCCGGAGCAGTTCACCTTCGAAGGAGCCGGCGGTGACACGGTCTACGGTTACGTGGTGAAACCGGCCGAGTTCGATTCCACCCGGCACTACCCGGTGGCCTTCCTGATCCACGGGGGTCCGCAAGGGAGCTTCGGGAATGACTTCCACTACCGCTGGAACCCGCAGGCCTACGCCGGGGCCGGATATGCCGCGGTGATGATCGACTTCCACGGCAGCACCGGGTACGGCCAGGCCTTCTGCGACGCCATCCGCGGGGACTGGGGAGGAAAGCCCCTGGAAGACCTGAAGAAGGGCCTGGCCGCGGCTCTTGGGAAGTATCCCTGGATGGACGGCGACCGGGTGGCGGCCCTGGGTGCCAGCTACGGTGGGTACATGATCAACTGGATCGCCGGGAACTGGCCGGACCGGTTCACCTGCCTGGTGGCCCATGACGGGAATCTCGATGAGAGGGCCGCCTACTACCAGACCGAGGAACTGTGGTTTCCCGAGTGGGATCACATGGGCAAGCCCTGGACCGATCCGCGGCACTACGAAGACCAGAACCCGGTGAACTTCGTGCAGAACTGGAAGACGCCGATGCTGATCATCCACGGGGGGAAGGACTACCGGGTCGATCTCAGCGGCGGCATCGGCAGTTTCACCGCCTGCCAGCGTCTGGGCATTCCCAGCAAGTTCCTGTACTTCCCCGATGAGAACCACTGGGTCCTCAAGCCCCAGAACAGCATCCTGTGGCACGACACGGTGATCGGCTGGCTCGACCAGTGGACGAAATAGGATCATCATGGGATGATCGAGGCGGCGGCTCCTGCCGGGGCCGCCGTTCTGCGCTATCCTGTGGATCTCCCCGCTTCGAAGGAGCGATTTCCTTGTCCTGGATCAAGACCATCTCCCCCGACGAGGCGGCCGATCGTCTGGCGCAGCTCTACGCGCGCATGGTCGACCCCCATACCGGACGGGTGGGCAACATCCTGAGCATCCAGTCGCTCGACCCTGCTTCGCTCGAGGCACACCACGCGCTGTACCGGGCGGTGATGCGTCCGACCCGCAGCCTGCGGGGCGCCGAACGGGAGATGATCGCGGTGGTGGTGAGCCGGACGAACCAGTGCCATTACTGAATCACCCATCACGGCCGCAGTTTGCGAGCCTGGCTCAGGGACGACGAGAAATGGACGGCCTTCATGCAGGACTGGACCACCGCCGGGCTCGGCGAATCCAGGATGGCGATGCTGCGCTACGCCGAAAAGCTGACCCGCGAGCCCTGGAGTGTGCGGGAAAGCGACATCCTTGCCCTGAGGGAGGTGGGTTTCGACGACCCCGACATTCTCCACATCAATCAGATCGTGGGATACTTCAACTTCGTGAACCGACTCGCCGACGGCCTGGGCGTGCAACTGGAGGAGTCACCCACCTCCCATACCGATCTCCCCGGTCCGAAGGATCGGGACGAAGTGTGAGACCGGACCGATGACCCTCACCCGCGAGGAAATCCGCCGTTACAGCCGCCATCTCCTGTTGCCCGAAGTGGGATTGGAGGGGCAACAGAGACTCCAGGAGAGCCGCGTCCTCATCGTGGGACTGGGGGGCTTGGGATCGCCCCTGGCGATGTACCTGGCCGCGGCGGGCGTGGGCCGGATCGGCCTCTTGGACGACGACCGGGTGGAGATCACGAATCTGCAGCGGCAGATCCTCTATGGGGAAGAGGACCTGGGGCGGCCCAAGGTCGAAGCGGCGGCGGAACGGTTGCGCGGGATCAACCCCCACGTCGAATTCGAATTGCACCGGGTGCGGCTGGATCGGTCCAACGCCCTGCAGATCCTCGACGGCTACGATTGCATCGCCGACGGAACGGACAACTTCCCCACCCGCTACCTGGTCAACGATGCCTGTGTCCAGCTCGGCAAGCCCGATGTCTACGGAAGCATCCTGCGCTTCGAGGGGCAATGCTCGGTCTTCGGGGTCGAAGACGGTCCCTGCTACCGCTGTCTCTTCCCGCAACCGCCGCCGGCGCACACGGTTCCATCGTGTTCGGAGGCCGGGGTACTGGGACTGCTCCCCGGGGTGATCGGATCGCTGCAGGGCATGGAAGTGGTGAAACTGCTGCTGGGCCAAGGCCGGCCGCTGGTCGGCCGGCTCCTGCTGTTCGACGGACTGGAGATGGAGTTCCGGACCATCCGGGTGCAACGCGATCCGGCGTGCCCGGTCTGTGGAGAGCATCCCACCCTCACCGAGCTGGTCGACTACGATGCCTTCTGCTCGGCAGCGCCGGGGCCGGATCCCGGCGCCAAGGACGCAATGGAAGGAAGCATCCCGCCGAAAGGGCGACCGGGTGGATCGATGGCGCCCACCGAACCCGGTGGTCCGCCGGACATGACCGTCGAGGAACTGGCCCGGCGCATCGAGGAGGGTTCGGCCCCGCTGATCCTCGATGTGCGGGAGCAGGGTGAGCTGGAGATCTGCCGGATGGAAGGAGCACGCCATATCCCTCTGGGAGAGCTGGCGGACCGGCTGGAGGAACTCGATCCCCGCCAGGAGGTGGTGGTGCTCTGCCACCATGGATATCGTAGCGCCTACGCCGTCGCCCTGTTGCGCCGGAAGGGGTTCGTCCGGGCGAGGAATCTGGTGGGGGGCATCGAGGCCTGGGCGGCCGAGGTCGATCCCACGATGGTGAGATACTGAGGGGTTTTCGATGATCCGTTGGCAGAGGAAACGCCTGACCGTCCTTCTTCCGCTCGTCCTGTTGGTGCTGATCCAGTTCATCCGGCCCGCCCGGGAGAATCCCCCCGTGCGTCCGGGAGCGGACATGATCGAGCGGCTCTCCCCTCCGGTTTCGGTGGTCGACCTGCTCCGGACCAGTTGTTACGATTGCCATAGTCACCGGACCCGGTGGCCCTGGTACAGCCGGGTGGCTCCGGTTTCGTGGATGGTGGCGCACGACGTCGAAGAGGCCCGGGACCATCTGGACTTCTCTAGCTGGGACCGGTACACCGAGGCCGCCGCCCTGGCCAAGCTCCAGGATGCCTACTCCGAGCTGAAGGAAGGGAAGATGCCCCTTCGAATCTACCTCCTGGCCCATCCCCAGGCCCGCCCCCGCTCCGCCCAGGTGGAGGCCCTTGGCGCCTGGGTGCGCAAGTTGTCCGGCCCCGCGATCTCCGCCGATCCCGGATCCGGCCCGGCCGAGACGGAACGGGATCGCGAGAGTCGAGCGGAGAGCGAGTCGCAGTGAGCCCCAGGGATTCCAACGGGAAGACCGGCTCGTCCGCTCCGGCACGGCAGGAGATCTCCTGGACCCGCGAGGAGCTCCTGGGCGTGCAGCGACGTGACCCCGAGGCTCTGGGGCGCTTCTTCGAGCGGACCTTCGATTCGGTCTACGGCCTGGCCTTCCGTATGCTCTCCAACCGCTCCGCGGCCGAGGACACGGTCCAGGAGGTGTTCCTGAAGGTCTACCGGGCGGCCGACCGCATCGATCCCGACCGCAGCCCGATTCCCTGGATCCTGACCATCACCACCAACCTGTGCCGGGACCGGTTTCGTTCCGCCGGTCACAAGATGGGTCGCTCCTCCGTTTCCCTGGATGAAGAGCCTGAGTATGGCGCATCCCTGGTCCCGGACCACCGGACTCCCGAAGACGACCTGCTGCGGCGGGAGCGGGAAGAAGCGGTCCAGGAAGCCATCCAGAGGCTTCCCGACCCCCTGCGGGAGGTGGTTCTTCTTCACGACTATCAAGGCCTGGGACACCAGGAGATCGCCGAGATCGTGGGCGCGAGCTATGCCGCGGTCCGCAAACGGTATTCGAGGGCCCTGGCCGCTCTGGGGGAAGATCTAGAGGACACCTTGCCATGACGATGCACCATGAAGAACCGTTGAGCCCCCGCCAGAAGAAGGCCCAGGAGCTGGTGTCCGGATTGTCCCGGCCACCCGCCGATGCAGCCTTCCGCGCCCGCCTCAAGGAGGAGTTCGTCTCGGGGGCCATCGTCCAGCGCGAGGGCACGAGCCGCTTTGCCGCGCGCCGCCCCCGCCGGGGATGGACCCGATGGGCCGCCCCGTTGGCCGCCGCCGCCGCGTTGGTTCTCATGTTCAGCTGGCTCAATCGCGGACCGGTCTGGACCCTGGTCGAGGGGGAAGGCACCGCCCACATCGACGGGGTCGAGGTCTCCATGGCGGACGTCGCCGCGGTGAACGAGCTGTTGCACGACGGCGTCCGGGTCGAGATGGACGAAGGCGCCCGGGCCTGTTTCCTGCAGAAGGGGATCGTGCTCGCCGAGGTGAGCGAAGGCTCGACCGTACGCCTGCCCGATGCCCCGGGACGGTGGGTGGGACGCACCATGGAGGCAGAAGTGGAGATGGGCGCGGTGCGTTGGATCACCGGTCCGCGTTTTCCCGGCACCCGGCTCCGGGTGGACACCATCGACAGCCGGATCGAGGTCGTCGGGACCTGTTTCACCGTGGTGTGTGACGAAGACGGCACGCACGTGTGCGTGCTCGATGGGAAGGTGGAGGTCCAGGAGAAGAAGGGCCCGACCGATGTGGTTGTCGGTGGCAAGCGCGCCATGGTCTTCCGGAATGAGGCTGCGGCGACGACGATCGGGCCGATCCTGGAATCCGAACGCGTGGAACTGACCCGGTTGATGGCGATGGCCAGCGAGGTCATGGATGACTGACCGCTGGCAGCGTGGGCGGGTTCTCCTCGTCGCCCTGGCGATCGCGCTGGGGTTCTCCGCGGTGGCGCCAGCAGCTCTGGCGGCGCCTCCGGCGGGGGCGGAGGACACCTCCCGTGCCCCGGAACGGGAGGATCTGGGCCCGGCTCCGGAACTCCAACTGGAAGCGGTCGGCCGCCCGGAGACGATCCGGCTCTCCAGCATGCTGGAGAAGGGCCCGGTGCTGGTCGACTTCTGGGCGACCTGGTGCGGGCCCTGCCGCAAGGCGATGCCGATCTACGTGCGTCTCCACGAGCGTTTCGGTCCGCGGGGTTTCCAGGTGCTCGCGGTCAGCGAGGATTCGCCACGCAGCCGGGACAAGGTCCGACTCTTCATGTCCAAGCAAGGATTGCCCTACCCGGTGGTCCTGGATGCCACCCGCGAGGCCGGCGAGGCCTACGGGGTCCGCGTGCTTCCCACCGCGTTTCTCATCGGGATGGACGGTCGCATCGTCTCCCGCGAGATCGGCTTCGATCCCCGGGCGGAAACCCGTCTCGCCGCCCTCATAAAGACCCTGCTGCCCGCCCAGTAGCGGAGCTTGCGATCTGCGGGGGCGGGTGCGCGACCGGGACGATCGGTCGGGCTCAGTGCAACCGGTCCTGATGATCCCGGCCCCGGATCCAGCTCCACAGTTTCAGTGTATCTTCCAGCACCACGTATCCCGCCGGCACCAGCACGAGGGTGATGAAGGTGGAGAACATCACCCCGAACCCCAGGCTGATGGCCATCGGGATCAGGAACTGCGCCTGCAGGCTCTTTTCCATCATGATCGGGGTCAGTCCGGCGAAGGTGGTCAACGAGGTCAACAGGATGGGCCGGAAGCGCTGCAATCCGGCCTGGTGGATGGCTTCGTGCATGGGCGAGCCGTCGCGCCGCTTGCGATTGACGAAATCCACGAAGACCAGGCTGTCGTTCACCACCACCCCCGACAGCGCGACGATCCCGATCATCGAGAGGATGGAGAGCTTGTACCCCAGGAGGGCGTGTCCCCAGATCGCCCCCACGATGCCGAAGGGAATGGCGGACATGACCATGGCCGGCTGCAGGTACGACTTGAAGGGGATCGCCATCAGCACATAGATGAGGAAGAGCGCGAGCATGAATCCCCTCTTGAGGCCTTCCATCGATTCGGCCTGTTCGCGCTGCTCTCCCTCGAAGGTGTAGCTGACGGTGGGGTGGGAGGCCAGGATCTCGGGAAGGACGTCCTTGACCAGGGCCGCCCGCACCTCGTTGGCGGTGGTGACCGCCTGATCCACTCCGCCGCTCACGCTGATGACCCGTTTGCGATCGGCGCGATGGATGGTGGAGAAACCGCGTCCCATCTTCGCCCGCGCCACCACGGTGAAGGGGAGTTCCGCCCCGGAGGGAAGGCGGATGCGCATGTTCTCCAGGTCGCCCAGACTGCTTCTCTCGCTTCGGGGATAGCGCACCATGACCTTCAAGTCGTCGCGCCCGCGTTGGATCCTCTGGACCTCCTCGCCGTAGAATCCCTGCCGTACCTGCCGGGCGAGATCCATCAGGGTGAGACCCGCTGCCTCCCCTTCCGGGGTGAGGCTGAGCTTGATCTCGAGCTTTCCCGAGCGGTAGTCGTCGCGGATATCGATGGTCCCGGGGAATTCGGCCATCCGCCGCTTCAGCTGGCGGGCCGCGGCCTTCAGTTCATCGAGATCGGCCGAGGCAAGTTGGACCTGCAGGGCGGCCCCGGCGTTGAAGAGGGAGGAATTGTAGCGGAGTTCCACCGCATCGGGGATCTCGCCCACATTCTTCCGCCACAGACGGGCCAGGTCGGTGCTGGTGAAGGAGCGGTGCTCGCTGCCCACCAGTTCCACCTGCACTTCCCCGAGATGGCTTCCCACCGGCAGCACCCGCGTCCCCATGGGTCCGCCGCTCTGGGCGACGAATGGTTGTTCCCCGACCGTCGAACGGACGTGCCGGATGATCGGCCCCCCGTCCTTGGTCTTCAGTTGCTGTCCCAGCTCGAGCGCGGCGGCTTCGATCGTCTTCACCACGCTCTCGGTGACGGCGGCCGAGGTCCCCTGGGGCATGGTCAACAGGGCCACGACCCGGTCGGATTCCACCGGGGGCATGAAGACGAACTTCACCTTGCCGCCGCCCACCAGGCCGACGGTGAGAAAAAGGGTCGCCAGGGCGACGGCGACCGTCAGGTAACGGTTCTTCATCGCAAAGACCAGGCTGGGGCTGTAGACAGCGTGGATGAACCATTGCAGCCGGCGGTCCACGCCGTGCTGGAACCGTTTCCAGGTACGGGTCACCCGGTTTCTCCCCTCGCTTCCCTCGTCCGGCTTGAGGTGATAGAGGTGCGTGGGAAGGATGAACTGGCTCTCGGCCACCGAGAACAAGAGGGTGGGGATGATCACCATGGGCATGACTTTGAAGATCTTCCCGACATTGCCCGGCACGTTGAGCAGGGGATAGAACGCGGCGACCGTGGTGAGGACGGCGAAGACCACCGGCACCGCGACTTCCTGGACTCCCTTCACCGCCGCCTCGTCCGGACGTTCCCCGCGCCGGACGTGGGCGTGGATGTTCTCACCGACCACGATGGCGTCATCCACCACGATTCCCAGGACGAGGATGAAGGCGAAGAGCGAAACCATGTTGATGGAGACCCCCAGGGGAGGCATGAGCCAGATGGCTCCGAGGAAACTCAGGGGAATCCCCAGGGCGACCCAGAAGGCCAGGCGGAAGCGCAGGAAGAGAGCGAGGACCAGGAAGACCAGGACCAATCCCTGCAGACCGTTGCGCAGGAGCAGGTCGATCCGTTGTTGCAGATAGTTCGAGGTGTCGTGCCAGGTGATGATGGAGATTCCCCGGGGAAGCCGGGCGTTCTTCACGTAATCCTTGACCTCGCGGCCCAGATCCAGGGCGTCCTGTTCCCCTACCCGGTAGACGCTGAGAACGATCGCGGGATACCCGTCGAAGCGGGACCACTGGTCGGTGTCGGCGAATCCGTCGACCACCTTGGCCACGTCCCCCACGAAGATCCGGGTTCCGTCGGGGCGGGTCCTCAGGACGATCCTCTCGAAGTCCCGGCCGGTGTAGGCCTGGCCCTTGGTGCGGATCAGGATCTCCCCGCTGCGCGTCTTCAAGGACCCTCCGGGAAGGTCGAGGCTGCCCCGGCGCACCGCGTTCACCACCTCGTCGAAGCTCATGCCGTATCGCCGGAGGTTCTCCTCGGGGACTTCGATGGAGATCTCGAAGGGTCGGGCCGAGGTGATCTCGACCAGGGTGACATCGGGGAGCGAGGAGAGCTCGTCGCGGACCCGTTCGGCCATCCGCTTGAGAGACATCTCGTCGGTGTCCCCGTAGATCGCCACATCGATCACCTGACGGCGGACCAGCAGTTCCTGGACGATGGGTTTCTCGGCGTCCACGGGAAGATTGTCGATGGCGTCGACGCGGATCTTCACATCGTCGAGAAGCTGCCGGACATCCGCTCCCTTGAGCGCCTCGATGGTGACCGTGCCGACGCCCTCGCTGGACGAGGAGGTGATGCGACGCACCCCGGTCAATCCCTGGATCTGTTCCTCGATACGGACGCAGATCGACTGCTCGATCTCCTCCGGAGAGGCCCCGGGATGGATGACCTTGACGGTGATGAGATCGGCCGAGAATTCCGGAAACACCTCGCGCTTGATCTGGGGGAGGGTCAACAGCCCTCCGACGAAGATGGTCATCATCAAGAGGTTCGCGGCCACGTGGTTGTGCGCGAACCAGGCGACGAGGGACTTCACTGCAGAACCTCCCCCGTCGGCTGCTTGGTCGCCCCATTCTCTTCCCCGAAGACGCGCACCTTCATTCCCTCGGTGACCACGTCCAGGGCGGACAGGCAGACCCGATCGCCGTCCTTCAACCCTTCTCCCACCACGATCTCGTCGCGTCCCTTGCGCAGGACGCCGACCTTGCGCAGATGCAGCCGATCGTCGGCGTCGACGACGAGGACCGTGTCTTCGCTGCGCAGCACCCCCCGCGGCAACACGAAGGCATGATCGGTTCTGTCGCCCTGGATCTCCGCGTCGACGAACAAGCCCGCGGTGAGGGGTACGATTCTTCCCTCATGATGTCGTCCGTAGGGGTCATCCACGCCGGCGATGACGTGGATCATCCGGGTCTTGGGGTCGATCTCCCCTTCGACCCGCAGGATGCGCCCGTTCCAGCTCACCCGGTGGGATCCGATCGTCGCGGACAGGCGGACCGCGGGCAGGTCCTGGGGGTTCTCCTGGGCCTGCAGGGCCTCCTCGTAGTCCAGGGGAAGATCGAGGTAGCTCAGGTCCTGGAGGGTCATGGGCAACCGCACCTCCGCGCGGTCGACCGCGAAGATCGTCGCCACCACCACTCCCGGGTTCACGTACTGGCCCAGATCCGCCTGCTTGCTGCGGATGCGGCCGGCGTAGGGAGCGCGGATCCGGGTCCTCTGCAGGTCCCGGCGGGCCCTGGCCAGTGCGGCTTCGGCGGCCGCCAATTGGGCCTTGGCCTGTTGCAGTTGCGGCGTGCGCAGGGCGAGCGCACTCACCTCTCCCGGCTTCAGGTCCGAATACTCCTCGCGTGCCACCTGGGCTTCCTCTTCTTCCATGGAGAGCTGGACCTTCGCGGCCGCGACCGAGGCCGCGGCCTGGGTCACCGCCGCCTCGTAGTCGGTCGGATCGATCTTCAGGAGCGGGTCACCCTTCTCGAAGAAGCTTCCCACCGAGAACGAGGGGGAGATCCAGATGATCCGACCGCTCACTTCGCTCACCAACGCGCTTTCGGTGCGGGGCGTGACCGTGCCCTGGGCGCGCACGATATACCGGTGCGGCTGGCCGGTGACCTCCAGCACCCGCACCAGGGGTGGCAGGGCGGCGGGGGATTGACGCCGGGGTTTCGAGCGGCTCTTCACCATCGCCACCGCGAGGAGGACACTCAGGGCCAGGACGATCAAGGGGAGGAACTTGCGGAGTCTGGGATTCATCGGGCATCCTCGCGGAATCGGGGGTCCTCGAGCTGGAAGGAGCGGGTGTCCTTTCCGGGTTCCGGCGGCGGAAGGGTGAATCCACCGCCCAGGGCCATGATCAGGTCGACGCGGGCATCGAGTCGTTCACGCTGGACCTGGATCCACGCGCTCTCGGCTTCGAAGGCCCGGCGCTGGGATCCGAGCAGGGTGATGAGATCGGTGAGGCCGGCCCGGTAGCGGTCGCCGGCCAGGGAGGCCGCGGCCCGGGCCTGCTCGGAGGATTCCCGCAGGTGTTCTTCGCGTTGCCGGAGCAGTCGTTCGGCGGTCAGGGCGTTCTCCACCTCCGCGAAGGCCTTCAGCGCCGTGTTGGCGTAGTTGGAGAGGACCTCCGCCTGCCGGGCCTCGGCCTGCCGCACCTGGGCGCGGAGCCGTCCGCCCTGGAAGATCGGCTGGACCAGGTTGCCCAACAGGCTCCACATGCCGAAATCCCCGTCGAAGATCTGGTTCAGTTCGTTCCCGGTGGTGCCGGCGCTGCCGGTGAGACTGATCCGGGGCAGCAGCGCTCGCTTGGAGGAGGAAACCCTGAGGCCGGCGGCGGCCAGCCGTCGTTCGGCGGCGATCAGATCGGGGCGGCGGGTGAGCAGTTCGGCGGGAAGCCCCGCCGGGGGCGGAGTGTCCAGGGTGGGCAGGCGCGGATTGCTTTCCACGTCTGCGCGCGGATAGCGGCCGAGCAGGACCTCCAGCCGCCGCTCGGCCCGGTCGAGCTGCTGCTGGCGGGTCTGCTGCAGCGCGAGGGCGGCGTTGTAGTCGGCCAGGCTGAGGCGGAGGTTCAAGGCGGGGGCGAGGCCGTGCCGGTAGCGGGAACGCGTGGCATCCACGGTGCGCCGGAACGAGGCCACCGTCCTCTTCGCCAGTTCCAGCTGATGGCGGGCCTCCACCAGGGCGAACCACGCCTTGGCGGTCTGCCCGCTGAGCGAGAGCTGGGCCCCCGCGTAGTCGGCCACGGCCGCCTGGGCGTCGCTGAGCGCCGCGCTGGTGGCGGTGCGGACGCGCCCCCAAAGGTCCAGCTCCCAGCTCAATTGCAGATCGAGACGATAGACGTTGGTCAGGAAGCTGGCCGGTTTGTCCCCGTTTCCTCCGAAGGGGAATCCGGGGAAGAGCTGCTTGCTGCGCTGGGCGCTTCCGCTGCCATTGAGCTGGGGGAGACCATCCGCCCTCTGGATCCCGGCCAACGCCAGGGCCTCCTGGACCCGCGCCGCGGCCGCCTGCAGGTCGTAGTTGGAACCCAGGCTCTCCAGGACCAGGCGATCGAGGGTGGAATCGCCGAAGGCTTCCCACCACCGCAGTGAAAGGGCCAGGGAATCGTCCCGCGCGGGGCCAACGGCCCGGCCCTCGGCGGAGGGGGCCGAAACGGCGCTGTCGGCGCGCGATGGAGAGGTCCATTGGACCGGCAGGTCCATCTGCAGCTCGGGGGGGGACACCGGGGGCGCCGAGGCGCAGGAAGCCAGCAGCAGGGACAGGAGCACGGCCGCCAGGCCGGCGCCGGAACTCCGGCTCACCCGCGCCGGGAAGCCCCTCCCGGGTTCGGCCTCCCGGGCCCTCTCCCTTGCGGTCGTGCAACGCATCACCGGTCCTCCCGGGACGGGGACGCGGCCGACACCGACGAAGACGACAGCACCGCGGGGGCCTGGAACACGGTGATCATGTTGTGCAGGAGAAGCCGGGGGAGCACCGCGGAGTCCTCCTCCGCCGAGGGCGTTGCGAAGATCGGCATCCTCTCGTCCATGTTCAGCACGATGAGCAGTGATCCCACCACGAAGTGCAGCCGCCACAGGATCTCCTGGCGGCCGAGGTGGGGGGCGGCCCGTTGCAGCGAGGGGAAGAAGCGGGCGAAGACCTCGGCGAAGAGATGATGCTTCAGGTCGATGAAGTCCTCGCCGAGTTCGACCATGGCCCGCGCCATCAGCCGCGCCCGGTGGGGGCGCCGCCGGCGACTCTCCAGGACATCCTGCATCGGAAGCAGGAAGGCCCCGCAGACCGCCTCCAGGGAGGGCCCTTCCTGCCCGGCGGCTCGTTCCGCCTGCTCCAGGGCTTCCAGGCGCATCCGGTTGAGCGGGGCGATGTACCGTTCGAAGACCGCGCGGATCAGCGCGTTCCGGCTTCCGAAGTGATAGTTCACCGCGGCCAGGTTCACTCCGGCGCGGGCGGTGATGGCCCGCAGACTGGTGGCGCGGAATCCCCGGGTGGCGAAGAGTTCCTCCGCCGCGTCGAGGATCTTCTCCGTGGTCTGGTGGACGTTCTCCTCGTTTCCCGGAGGAAGGTCGGCCTGGCCGGCCGCGGCAGCGTGCATCGGACACCTCGGATGGAACAAGGGTTTGAAACGATCGTTTCAAACGATTGCAAGAATCCGGCCGAAGGGCAAGGGGAATCTCCCGGAATGTGTCCAAGTCCTTGAAATCCAACGCAGAACGTGGGAGCCTGGGGCCTTCCCCAGGCCCTCGGGAGCAGCGCCGATGCGCCATGCGTGGTTGTGGATGGGAGCGGTCCTGGCCGCGGCGGTGGCCTTGGTCTCGCTGCTCTTCTTCGCCCTGCGCCTGGTCGGGGTGGCTCCGCCCGGCGCGCCGTCGGATCCCCTCACCCGCTCGACACCGGCCGCGGTGGCGGTGGATGTGGGCCTGTGGGTCCTGTTCGCCCTGCAGCACAGTGGGCAGAACCGCCGTCCCCTGAAACGGAGGATCACCCGGTGGCTGGGGTCGGCCGGGGAGCGGTCGCTGTACGTGTTCTTCTCCGGGGTGGTGACGCTGCTGCTGGCCGTTCTGTGGCAGCCCCTGCCGGGCGCGGTGTGGAATCTGTCCTATCCCTGGGATCGGTGGGTGGGTCTGGTGGCCCTGGGAGGCCTGGCATTGGCTGGGATCTCCAGCATGCTCATCGATGGGCTCGATCTCATCGGATTGCGGCGTCCGTGGCTCGTCTCGAAGGGACGCAGCTACCGGGATCCTCCGCTGGACACCCCGCTCTTCTATCGCTGGCTGCGCCATCCCCTCCAGGCCGGGGTGATCCTCCTCTTGTGGGGGACCGGTCACATGAGCGTCGACCGCCTGGTCATGGCGGTCTGCGGGACACTCTACATCCTTCTCGCCCTGCCCCTGGAAGAAAGGGACCTGGTCGCGACCTACGGTGACGCCTACCGGAACTACCAGGGCCGGGTGCCCCGCCTGTGGCCGCGTTGGAGGGGCGCGTCGTTGCCGGACGAGGAGAAGTGATCTTCCCCGCGGCGGGATGAAGCTCCTGAAGGGATGGGCCGGGGTGGGAGAATGCGACCTTGCTCCCGGGCCTGCCGAGGCGCACAATGGACCGTTGTTTGTCCGCTCCAGCCTTCCCCGGGCGACGATCCGGGGGGCGTGGGATCCTCACCGCCGCCGGAATCTTCCCTGCGGCGCTTCACCCCTTCGCATGGAGTACTCAATGAAGCGGGTGGTGAATCTCTACCGCACTTCCATCGGGAAGAAAACCATCATGGCGGTCACCGGTTTCGTCTTCGTGGCGTTCGTGATCGTCCATATGATCGGCAACCTCAAGATCTTCTATCCCGCCCACGACGGCGTCCACAAGATCGACGTCTACGGGGAGTACCTGCGGACGGTGGGGTACCCGATCTTCGCCCGGGGCCAGGTCCTCTGGATCGTCCGGATCACCCTCATCGGTCTGGCGTTGTTGCACATCTGGTCGGCGATCTCCACCTGGCTCATGAGCCGGTCCGCGCGACCCGTGGGTTACCAGGTCGTGAAGCCCGTCTCTTCCACGATCGCCTCACGCACCATGCGCATCGGCGGCATCGTGATCGCGGTCTTCATCATCTTCCATCTGCTGAATCTCACGACCGGCGACATCTTTCCCGGGGGCACCTTCGAGCACGGAGCGGTGCACGCCAACATGGTGGCGAATTTCGCGGTCTGGTGGGTCACTGCGTTCTACGTCATCGCCATGCTCTTCCTGGGCCTGCACCTGTATCACGGGGTCTGGAGCGCCTTCCAGACGCTGGGAGTCTCCAATCCAAGGTACAATTCGTGGCGACGGTGCCTGGCCTGGTTCGTTGCCATCCTCGTCACCGCCGGGAACATCTCCATTCCCCTGGCGATCCTCATCGGCAAAGTGCACTAGGAGGAGATCGTCATGAAGCTCGACAGCAAGGTACCGGGTGGACCGATCGAGGAGAAGTGGGACCGGCATCGCTTCGACATGAAACTGGTCAGCCCCGCCAACAAGAGGAAGTTCGAGATCATCGTGGTGGGTACCGGCCTGGCCGGAGCGTCGGCGGCGGCGAGCCTCGCCGAACTCGGCTACCGGGTGAAGAACTTCTGCTTCCAGGACAGCCCCCGCCGGGCCCACAGCATCGCGGCCCAGGGCGGGATCAACGCGGCCAAGAACTATCCCAACGACGGAGACAGCATCTTTCGCCTGTTCTATGACACGGTCAAGGGCGGAGACTTCCGCAGCCGGGAGGCGAACGTCTACCGGCTGGCCCAGGTCAGCAACAACATCATCGATCAGTGCGTGGCCCAGGGCGTTCCCTTCGCCCGCGAATACGGCGGCATGCTCGCCAATCGCTCCTTCGGCGGCGCCCAGGTCTCCCGCACCTTCTACGCTCGGGGCCAGACCGGGCAGCAGTTGCTGCTCGGGGCCTACGGCGCCCTGAACCGGCAGATCCAGGCCGGGACGGTGGAGATGCACACGCGGACGGAAATGCTCGACCTGGTGGTGATCAACGGAAAGGCCCGCGGGATCGTGGTGCGCGACCTGGTCACCGGCCGGATCGAACGGCACGCGGCCCACGCGGTGGTGCTGGCGACGGGGGGCTACAGCCCGGTGTTCTACTTGAGCACCAACGCCATGAACAGCAACGTGAACGCCACCTATCGCGCCTACAAGAAGGGCGCGGCCTTTGCCAACCCCTGTTTCACCCAGATCCATCCCACCTGTATCCCGGTGCATGGCGACCGCCAGAGCAAGCTCACCCTGATGAGCGAGTCCCTCCGCAACGATGGCCGGATCTGGGTTCCGAAGAAGGCCGGGGACACCCGCAACCCCAACGACATCCCCGACGACGAACGCGACTACTACCTGGAGAGGAAGTACCCGAGCTTCGGCAACCTCGCGCCCCGCGACGTATCTTCGCGGGCCGCGCTCGAAGTGTGCCGGGAAGGCCGCGGGGTCAACGGGGGCAACCAGGTCTACCTGGATTTCCGCGACGCCATCAAGCGCCTGGGCAAGGAGACCATCAAGGCCCGTTACGGGAATCTCTTCGACATGTACCAGCGGATCACCGACGAGAACCCGTACGAGGTTCCCATGCGCATCTATCCAGCGCCGCACTACACCATGGGAGGGCTATGGGTCGATTACCATCTCATGAGCACCATCCCGGGACTGCACGTGCTGGGGGAGGCCAACTTCTCCGATCATGGAGCCAACCGCCTGGGAGCCAGCGCACTCATGCAGGGACTGGCCGACGGATATTTCGTCATTCCCGCTACCATCGGGCATTACCTGGCATCGACTCCCCTGGAGGAAGTGGACACTTCGCACCCCGCATTCTCCGACGCCGAAGGCGCCGCGGTGGATCGGTTGAAGAAGTTGCTGGCGGTGGGCGGCAAGCGCAGCAGCGATGAGTTCCACAAGAAGCTGGGGCGCATCATGTGGGACCACGTCGGGCTCGCCCGCAGCAAGGAGAGCCTCGAGAAGGCCTTGCAGCTCATTCCCGAGTTGCGCGCGGAATTCTGGGAGGACGTGCGCGTTCCCGGAGGCCTCAACGAGTTCAACCAGGCCCTGGAAAAGGCGAATCGGGTGGCCGATTTCCTCGAATTCGCCGAACTGCTGGCCCATGACGCGCTCGACCGGGACGAGTCGTGCGGAGCGCACCTCAGGGTGGAACACCAGAGCGACGAGGGCGAGGCGGTGCGGAACGACGAAGAGTATTCCTACGTCGCCGCCTGGGAATTCAAGGGAGTCGGGGTCAAGCCCGAACTCCACAAGGAACCCCTGGAATTCGAGTACGTGAAACTCGCAACGCGGAGCTACAAGTGATGGATCTCAAGCTGAAGATCTGGCGCCAGAAGAACGCGCAGGACAAGGGCGGCTTTGTCACCTACCAGGTGAAGGATGTCCATCCCGACCAGTCGTTCCTGGAAATGCTCGACGATCTCAACGTGCGCCTCATCCATGAGGGCGACGATCCCATCGCCTTCGATCACGATTGCCGGGAAGGGATCTGCGGGATGTGCAGCCTTGTTCTCAACGGCCGGCCCCATGGGCCTTGGGACGAGACCACCACCTGCCAGCTCCACATGAGGGCCTACCGGGACGGCGACACCATCACCATCGAGCCCTTCCGCGCGAAGGCCTTCCCGGTGGTGAAGGATCTCGTGGTCGACCGCAGCGCCCTCGACCGGGTCCTCCAGGCGGGCGGATACATCTCGGTCGCCACCGGGAACCCCCAGGACGCCAACAACATCCCCATTCCCAAGGAAGCCGCCGACCGGGCCATGGACGCCGCGGCATGCATCGGATGCGGGGCGTGCGTGGCGGCGTGTCCCAACGCCAGCGCCATGCTCTTCGTCGGGGCCAAGGTCAGCCACCTGGGACTTCTTCCCCAGGGGCAACCGGAGAGAATGGAGCGGGTGGGGAACATGGTGGCCCAGATGGATGCCGAAGGTTTCGGCGCCTGCACCAACCACACCGAGTGCGAAGCGGTCTGCCCCAAGGGGATCAGTATCGATTTCATCGCCACGCTGAACCGGGAGATCACCCGTTCCAAGCTGAGTGGAGTCAGCTAGGCCACTGAACGGTTTCCCTTTCTTGCGAATCCTCCTCCAGGGCTTATCCTGTCCGCCGTCCCCGACGTGGGGATCCTCCGCCGTCCTCACCGAAGGCGGACTGTACCCAGAGGAAGAGGTTTGTCCATGAAGAGAATCGCGTTGACCCTGCTGGGCGTCTTGATGGTCGTGTCCCTGGCCCAACCCGTTCTGGTCCAGGCTTCCGACCAGGACACCAACTCCGAGCAGTACCTGGAGCTCATGCGCCAGGACCTCCGCTCGAACATGACCGCGATCTTCACCGAGGCCATGATGCTCAACGATGCCCAGGGGAAGGTCTTCTGGCCCCTCTATCGCGAGTACATGACCGAGGTGAGCAAGCTCGGCGACCAGCGGATCGAACTCATCAAGGAATATGCCGCCAAGTACAACTCGATGGATGACGACACCGCCAATGCGATCATGGACAAGGTCCTCAAGCTGGCCGAGGATCGCCATGACCTGCGCAAGAAGTACTACAAGAAGATGCGCAAGAAGCTTGGAGGCGTCCTCGCGGCAAGGTTCTACCAGGTGGACAAGGCCCTGAACGAGATCGTCGACCTTCAGGTCTCCTCGGAGATTCCCCTGGTCCTGAAGACCGCCCAACCAGCCGCGGAGAAGAAGTAGCTCGCACAGCTTCCCGCCGGGAATTGGACATGGGGGTCCTCAAGAGAGGACCCCCATTTCCCGATGGAGCAGAACCCTTCACCGCGACGGCGGTTGCACCGCTCATCTGCTTTCGAGTAGCATTGCATCATGCCAGTGCAAGACACCTTCGATCGCCCTCTCAAGGATCTGCGGATCTCGGTCACCGACCGCTGCAATTTCCGCTGTTTCTACTGCATGCCCCACGATGACTACGCGTGGACTCCCAGGGCCGAGATCCTGAGGTACGAGGAAGTCGAGCGCCTGGCCCGGATCTTCGTGGGCCTGGGAGTGCGGAGGATCCGTCTCACCGGAGGGGAACCCCTGGTCCGCCAGGACCTGGCGCGTCTGGTCGGGATGCTCGCCCGCATCGAGGGCCTCATTGATCTCAGTCTCACCACCAACGGGGCTCTGCTCACGAGCGAGAAGGCCAGGGAACTGAAGGAGGCGGGCCTGCAGCGGGTCAATGTGAGCCTCGACAGTCTGAAGCCCGAGCGTTTCCGGCAGATGACCCGAAGAGGCGATCTGGCGGCCACCCTCGCCGGCATCGAGGCGGCGAAGGAGGCGAGGCTGGAACCAGTCAAGATCAACGCGGTGATCGTCCGGGGGGTCAATGACGACGAGATCGAGGACCTCTTCGGGTTCTGTCGCGACCGGGGCCTCCGGCTTCGTTTCATCGAATACATGGACGTGGGAGGGGCCCGGGGTTGGAGTCTCGAGCGAACCATGACACAACGGGAGATCCTGGATCGTCTCTCCACCCGCGTCCGGTTCGAAGACCAGGGCCACCGCGAAGAGGGCCGGTCTCCCGCGCGTGAATTCGCCCTCGATGAGGACGAGGGGGCCTTCGGGGTCATCGCTTCGGTGAGCCACCCCTTCTGCGGGAAGTGTTCGCGGGTGCGACTCACTGCCGACGGCCAGCTCGTGCGATGCCTCTTCGCCCACGAGGGAATCGATCTGAGGCGCCGGCTGCGCGAAGGCGCAAGCGATGAGGACCTGCGGGGACTCATCGAAGCCAGTTGGAGAGCCCGGACCGATCGATACAGCGAGGAGAGGCTGGAGGCGATCCTCGGCGAGAGCGGCTACGACCCCAGAGACCGGGGCAAACTGGAAATGATCCGCCTGGGCGGTTGAGTGGGCGGTCGGCGGGAGCGATCCGATCCTACTCGTCCGTCGCGTCCCGAAGCTCGAACAAGTGGTGCAGTCGGGCCAACTTGCGGCGCAGCTCCTTGTTGAGCACCTCGGCGCCGCGTCCGGTGCGGGGTTTCCAGGCCCAAGAGGCCTCGGCCAGGGCTTCATCCAGCTGCCAGTCATGGAGGAAGCTGCGCCCGCTCAGACGGGCGATTCCCTCCAGTTCCTCCCGGCGGAATCCTTCCGATGGCAATTCCCGCCAGGCCAGGGTCGAATCGACCTGCGTCGGGTGGATTCTCGCGGCGGCGAAGATCCGGTGCATCTTGCTCTCCGCGCGGAGTCCCTGGGAGTTGAAGATCGCCCTGCGGAAATCGGGCACGCTTTCGAATTGCTGACCCATCAGCGCGGGGAGGTTCAGGGGATCGATTCCCTCGTGTCGAAGATGCCGGATCACCGCCGGCGATACCTCGAAGCGTTCGGGACGGACCACCTGTTGTTCGAAGACATTCTGCACGAAGAAGAGCGAGACGTAGCACAGAACCGCGGCGGCCAGGGGAGTGCTGACCCATCCGGCGGAGATATCGCGGAGCACCTTGAAATCCACTCCCCGCGCGCCGCGGGCCAGGCCGATGCCCAGGACCGCTCCGACGGCGGCCTGGGATGAGGAGATGGGAACCAGGGGCAGGGTGGGCAGACCGTGCAGGGCCAGCCAGCGTTCCAGCCCCTCCGACGCAAAGAGGAAGAGAACGAGGGTCTCCGAGAGGACCACGACCAGGGCGGCCAGGGGGGTGAGCTTGAAGATGCTGCGGCCCACCGTCTGCATGGTCTGTCGCGAATAGGTGAAGATTCCCAGTCCGATCGCAAGAGCGCCCAGCATGAACAACTGCTGCGCGGTGTCCAGCTTCAGACCGGGCATGAGGGTTGCTTTTCGCATGGTGAAGGCCGGGACGAAGACCCCCACCACATTCGCGATGTTGTTGGCGCCGAGCGCCCACGAACCCAATGCGCCGGCGATGATCAGGCCCACCCGGGTCCGCATGTCGATGCGCAACAGGTGGGTGCGCGTATTGGTGACCCAGAGGCGGGTCAGGGCGAAGAGGATGATGGCAAAGATTGCGGCGAGAATGGGACACATGACCCAGGTGCCCAGGATCGCCAAAAGAGAGGTGAAGTCGGTCGGCGTTCCGGTGAAGAGGTTCCAGCCGATGATGGCGCCGACAATGGCCTGGGAAGTCGAGACGGGAAGACTGAGCCGCGTCATCCAGGTCACGGTCAGGGCGGCGGACAAGGCGACGGTGAACGATCCCGCAAGAGCGTTGACCGCTCCCAGCTTTCCCAGGGTATGGGTGGTCCCCGCTCCCCCGATCACCGCGCCCAACAGAACGAACAAGCTCGCGACGATCGCGGCGGTCCGGAAGCGCACCATGCGCGTTCCCACCGCGGTTCCGAACACGTTGGCCGCGTCATTGGCGCCCAGCGACCACCCCAGGAACAGTCCGCTCAGGAGATAGAACCACAGCACAACGAACCCGTCCTGTCCTACAAGGAGCGCTTGATGTTGGCGATGGCCAGGCGGTCGCAGACATCCTCGGCCGCGTCTGCGATATGGTCGATCCGGATGGCGAAGTCTCGATGATGGAGCTTCTCGGCAAGTGGCAGGTCAGAGGAGAAAAGGCTGCGTCGGATCTTCTCCCCGATGCGGTCGCTCTCCTGTTCGTGATACCGGGCGCGGGCGATGTGATCGCGTACCGCCTTGGGATCGCGGAAGTAGGCCCTGGTGGCCATGACCATGCTGTCCATGCAGCTGATGGTCTCCACCACGAGTTCACGGTAATCCTCGCGGAAGTCCTCGCGGAAGGTGGGGTGTTCCACAGAGAAATCCTGGAGGCTTTCCTCGCATCGGTTCAGGACCTTGTCGATGCTCTCGAGCAATCCGAGGACATCACCTCGCGATTCCGGCAAGAGGGTTTCCATGTAGAGCCGGGTCTCGATCTCACGCCGCAACTCGTCGGCCCTGGTCTCGGTGGTTTCGATCTCATTGAGTCGATCTCCGAAGTCCTCGGTGCGATCCTGGAGATAATGTTCGACCGCGGAGTGGTAGATGAGTCCTCCCTGGACCACCAGGTCGAGGTACTCGTCGATCTGCCGCTCCAGTTCCCGAGTGCGGCGGAAGAGGATATCCATGGAAATGCTCTCCTGGTTGTTGCGCCGAATCAGTGTCCCGGGCGCCCTGGAAATCCTGCCACGAAACGATCGATGAACAAGCCGTGACGAAGGCCTCGGTCATTCACCTCGAGCTCGCGTTGGTCCATCGATTCCAGGATCCCGGCGACGATACAAGCTCCGGCCAGGATAACATCCGCGCGTTCGGGTTCCAATCCATCGATCTCCTGTCGCTGCGAACGGGGCAAGCCAGCATAGAGCAGGATCTGTCGTTCGATCTCGGAGCGATCCAGCACGGTCCCCCGGATACGTTCGGAATCGTATCGGGTCAATCCCTGCTGGACCGCGGCCAGCGTGGTGACGGTGCCGCCCAAGCCCACCAGGCGGGTTCCCTCGGGCGATTCCCGGGAAGCCTCGATACCGCGGCACTCCACCCATCGGCCGGCGACCGCATCCAGTTGATCGGCGACCTCGCGTCGGAGCGCGGCGAGCTCGACGGGAAGCGGTGGGTCGTGCTGGAGATGTCGCTCCGTGGGACCCCGCACGCCCAGGTTGATGCTGAAATGGGCTTTCAGGGAACGGTTCTCGCCGAGGATGAATTCGGTGCTGCCGCCTCCGGTGTCGAAGACACAGACTCTCGAGGCGGGATTCGTGAGGCCGCTCAACGCCCCCAGGAAGGAGAGCCGTGCTTCTTCTTCCCCGCTGATGATCTCCACTTCCACCCCGCAATCGGCGCGCGCCCTCTCGATGAAGTCCTCCGCGTTGGCCGCTTCGCGCAAGGCCATCGTGCCCACGACGGCGATCTGCCGGGCATCGAGTCGGCGCGCCTGCTCCACCATCCGGTCGAGCTGCATGAGATTGCGCTCGATGGCGGCCTCGGACAGTCGGCCCGTCTCGGCAAGACCTTCGCCGAGACGGGTGACCACCAGATCTTCCGCGCAGACCCGTATCCGCGGTTCCAGGGAGGACTGCGGGCTTGCATCCACGGAGCCGACCAACAGCTTCATGGAGTTCGTGCCGATGTCGACCGTGGCGAAGACGGGCATGTGGCGCGGCGGGTCGGCCGAGATCCCTAGAGTTCGGTGATGCTGGCGCTTCCCAGCATGACCCGGTTGCCTTCGTGATGCACCTTGCCCTTCACCTCGAGTCGGGCTCCGTTGTAGCGATCCTGGAACCACTTCGACTCCTTGGCCACGTCCAGGATGTAGACCGCTCCTTCGTCGGTCTGGATCGAAGCGGCGCAACTGTCGGTTACGTGGTAGGTGCAATGTGCGCACCCGAGCTTGCCGGTGACGGAGATCTCTTCGCCCTCGGCCAGCTGGGCCTGCTCGGCCTTCGCCACCGCGGTCTTGGCCGCATCAATGGCCTTCTTGGCCCCGGTAGGCTGTTCGGCGGCGGGTGCCGCCTCCTCGGAGACCTTCTGTGTGTTCTGATCGGAAGAGTTCCCGCCGGAACAGGCGGTGAGCCCCAGCAGGACAGCCAGGGCGGCGACCACGAGATACTTCATCGGAATTCCTCCTCAAGGGTTCCTCAGGTGGAACGGGATAGGGACTGAGCACACTATGCCGCGGGTGAGCCGGGTCCGCCACCTTTGAGCGACGATTGGACTCAATCCTTGGACCGCGGGGCCAGGTGGTCTAGTCTCTGGCCGATCCAGGGCGTCCATGGGTCGGTGGGGGAACCATGTGGAAGATCAAACGCGTCATCGCCGATCTACGGCGATGGATGAGAAAACCCGAGCACGACCTGAGGGGCCGCGAGCGGACCATTCGCTGGTGGCTCGATCTCTCCCGTCATTGCGCCGGCGAACTGCGCCGGGATCGGGCCTCCACCATGGCGGCGGCTCTCACCTACCACACGATCTTCTCCCTGATGCCCACTCTCGTGCTGAGCCTGGTGGTGATGCACGCTTTCGTCGGACCGGATGAGATGGCCGAGTACCGGGAGGGGATCGTCAACTGGATGCTCCAACCACTGCAGCAAGAGGAGATCATCCACGGTATTCCCACTCCCCACCGCAATCTCCAGGGGGAAAGCCTGCGCCGCTCGGAGAATTTCGAAACCGTCCGCAAGACCCTCGGAGACCAGGTCGAGAAGGTGTTGACCCAGCTGGAAACCGTCGACTTCCGTGGAGTCGGCTTGGTGGGGATCCTCATCTTCGTCTGGGCGGCAACCGGCCTCCTGGCGACGGTGGAAGGTTCGTTCAATCACATCTACAAGGCCGGGCCGGGGCGTCCACCCTATCTGAGGCTGCCGATCTACTATACCGTCATCACCTTGGGGCCCCTGGTGCTGTTCATCGGGCAGATCACCCAGGGGAAGATCCTCAAGCACATCGGCTCGCTCAGCTTCGGCTCGACCCTGCTTTCGGTCCTCGCGGTCGTCACCCCGGTGTTCTCGGTGTGGGTGGTGCTGGTCTTCCTCTACCGGTTCCTGCCCAATACCGACGTTCGGTCGCGCCCGGCGGCGGTGGGCGCGTCCGTCGCCGCCGTGCTCTGGTGGATCGGCGCGCAACTGTTCGCGCTCTATGTCAAACGGGCGGCCATCTCCACCCTCTACGGCGCGATGGGGCTCTTGCCCCTGTTCCTGCTCTGGCTCTGGATCACCTGGATCATCGTGCTCTTCGGACTGGAGCTGGCCTACGCGCTGCAGGCAATGCGCGAGGGACGTTTCGAATGGAGACGGTTCTACGCCGGCGACCTCATCGTCATCGACCGTTCCCTGGTGCTGCCGCTCGCGACCCGCATCGCCGAGTGCTTCCGCTCGGGAAAGGTTGCCACCGTCGCGGTTCTCTCCCAATCGATGAGGATTCCTCCCTCGGCGGTGCTCTGGCTGATGCGGGCTCTGCGCCGCGCGAATCTGGTCCATGAAGTCCACGAGGGACGAACCTTCGGCTATACGCTCGCCCGGCCCGCGGACGAAATCACCGCGGCGGAGGTGTTGTCGGCGGGAGAGCGGTTGATGCCGCTGATGGGCGCCTCGGGATCACCAGAGCCTTGGCACATCGTGAACGGCCTCTACAGCGAGCTGCAGGAGAAGGTGCGTGACCGCACACTGTCCCAGTTGATCGGTGATGACCGGTCGGGGTCCGGCAACCCCGCCGGCTGAGCCGGTTACCCCGACGGAGCCGCCCCGGCCGCGACGCGACGCAATCGCAACCCTTCGCCTTTCCACCTCTCCGGATCGGACCGGATGACCCGAAGATCGTTCCCCTCTCTCTGAAGGAGCAGCCGTTCGTAGATCCTTCGGCTCTCTTGGAGGAGGAGAAAGACTTCGGCTCGGGAAGGTCCCGAAGGTTGCCAGATACCTTCCTGCAGGGTCGACGGGTGACCGTCTTTCTTCCACTCGTACCGCAGGTACGCTGCACCGCTGTCGTCCAGGCGCAGCTCGATCCACCCGATCGCGGGGTTCGCCTTCGCGATCTCCGCACGATAGCTTCCCGCGGCCGGTGGAACATAGCGGCCGGGCCGGGCACAGCCGGAGTCGTGGCGTCCTTCGTGCCGCAAGAGGGCGGTCACGGAAGACCATGCCCCGGACATCGAGTCCCGGCAAGGCTGGCGTTCCAGCTGGAGGGAAACCGCGCCCCCTCCGCGGGGGTCGGACAGGGTCAGCACGGTCTTCCCGCTGCGGGCCGAGAAGAACGCATCGTCGGGAGTCATGCCACCGGTCAGCACGCGTTCACTACCCGGGAAGGAGAGAATGGAACGGTCCTCCTCCACCCGCACCCTCCAGAAGGGCTCGTTTCCGTAGGCGAGGAGGGTGCACCGGGGGAGGGGATGCTCGCAGCTTCCTCCTTCGCCGGCGAGGAAGAGGAGATCGTTCAAGTGGAGCACCGCCGTCCGGCGCGAAGAAGACGCGGTCCGGGAAGATTCGGGCTCTTGCGGGGGGACCTCGGGAAACTCGTCGGCGACCTCCTCTTCGACCACCACCCCGTGGAATTCCACGTAGAGAGAACTCTTGGCGCCAGTGCCCGGTTCGTCGAAGAGAGGACGCAGAGACGATGCGTGGTCGCGGAGTTCCACCTGCGCGTCGCTTCCACATGGAGAGAACACGAAGGCGTCACCCTTCGATGCGACGCGGCCGCGATAGATCAAGCGGGCCATGGCGGCCTTGCCGGTGGACGATGCGGAGTGCCCGATCTCGATGCCCTCGGGAATCTCCAGCCCGAAGGTGAGGGTCACCGTCTTGAGGGAATCGGTGAGGGAGAGGGTGTGTCCGGCGATCGCCATGCGATCGATCCGGCCGAGGCCGGACAGGTAGGTCTGTTCCTGGTGTTCCACCGGGGCGCCGTCCAGGGTGATGGACCGGAGGGTCCAGTCCATGTCGGAGATCTTCTCCAGCGGGTTCCCCTCCGTCTCCAGTCGACCGGAGCTTCCGGCGACGGGAGCGGTGGTCCTGAAGGAGCGTGCTCCGGCGTTTCCCCCCGGGGAGTTGATCGGTTTCTTGAAGAAGACCCCCTCGAGGACCCATGCGGTGAGAAGGATCACCAGGATCCAGGCCAAGGTGACCCGCAAACGACTGGAGGAGGAAGGGATGGGATCGTCAGATGGCATGGCACCTTCCGGGGACGAGGTCGGGAGAACAACCCGGAGGCGGCGCCCCCGGGATCTCCAAGCGGTCCAGCCATTGGGGTTGGAATCAGTCCTCGGCCACCCGGCCCAGGATGGTTCCGAACCGCTCCATCCCATCGTAGAGGGAGTTGCATCCGATGCCAAGCAAACGCGCCGGGCCCGCGGTGGGGACCGCTCCGCGCGGGCATCCAGCCGAGCCGCCGCCGGATCCCGGGACCTGGGGAGGAAGCGGAGGAAAGG
Source organism: uncultured bacterium (assembly GCA_964601275.1). Classification (GTDB taxonomy): domain Bacteria; phylum Krumholzibacteriota; class Krumholzibacteriia; order JAJRXK01; family JAJRXK01; genus JAOZPE01. The sequence continues at coordinate 126,560 of CAZRMV010000007.1, forward strand.
CGAGCAAACGGTCCGGAGGGCCACTGTTTCGAGAGTCCCGAAGGCTTGATCTTCCCGCCCGTTCTCCTATAATGGAGGAGCCGTGGTGATTTGAGCGGACAGCTTGCACGCCACGCTAAAGAAGGTGCTAAAGCGTCGGACAAACGACCTCCCGCCACCTCGGTGGCCCCGCCGTTGACCCGATCGCACCCGCGTCCGGGTTTTTTCCGATCCGGATCCAACAGTGTCGCTTCCTCTTCCCCGACAGGAAGGTGGGCCATGTCAGCCAACAGTTTCCTCTTCACCTCCGAATCGGTCACCGAGGGTCACCCCGACAAGGTCTGTGACGCGGTGAGCGACGCCATACTGGACGCGCATCTCGCACAGGATCCTGCCGCGCACGTGGCTTGCGAAACCCTGGTGAAGGGAGCCCACCTGGTCCTGGCCGGGGAGATCAGCAGCCGGGCCGAGGTCGACCACGAGACAGTGGCGCGGCGCGTCATCGACGAGATCGGTTACCGGGAGGGCGCCTTCCAGGCCGAGACGGTCCACGTCACCGAGCTCATCTCCCGGCAGTCCGAGGAGATCGCCGACGGGGTCGAGGGGAAGAACGATTCGGGGGCGGAGCAGGGAGCCGGCGACCAGGGCCTGATGTTCGGCTATGCCACCGACGAGACCCCCGAGCTGATGCCGCTGCCCATCACCCTGGCCCATCGCCTGACCCGCGGCCTGGCCGAAGACCGGCATGCGGGGCGCATTGGTTGGCTTCGCCCCGACGGCAAGAGCCAGGTGACGGTGCGTTACCGGGACGGACGTCCAGTGGAGGTGACCAAGGTCGTCATCTCCACCCAGCACCGGGATGGATTCGACCAGGGGGAGATCGAAGCCTATGTGCGGGACGATCTGATCCCCCGTGCCCTGGGCGACTGGTCCCACCGCGACATCGAGCTGCTGGTGAACCCCAGTGGGAGTTTCAGCCAGGGAGGACCCGAGGCCGATGCCGGCGTCACCGGCCGGAAGATCATCTGCGACACCTACGGGGGATTCGCTCGGCATGGGGGAGGGGCCTTCAGCGGGAAGGATCCGAGCAAGGTCGACCGCAGCGCGGCCTATTTCGCGCGGTACGTGGCCCGGCGCATCGTCGAGGAGGGTTTCGCCCGGAAGGCGGAGATCCAGGTGGCCTACGCCATCGGCCAGGCGAAGCCCCTGTCCATCCTGGTGGACACCTTCTCGACCGGCGATCCGGCCGAGGCCCGGGCCTTCGCCGAGCGCTTCGACTTCCGTCCGGCCCAGATCATCGAGCAACTCGACCTGCTGAGGCCCATCTACCGAAAGACCACCAACTACGGCCATTTCGGGCGGAAAGAGCTGCCCTGGGAGGCGACCGTGCCCGCAGTTGCCCGCCCTTTCACTGGTCGGGCGTCCACCTCCTGAGCCAATATCCACCTGCACGCCAGCTGGCAATCCATCGTCCCGAGGGGTTCCGTCTGGGAGCCGCGGACCCTTCACCATCCGGCGATGGATGTGCTGAGTCGTGTCGGCGCCCGGTTGACCCGATCCTTCTCGATCCGGGCCGACGGGCGCTGTTCTTCAACGGGACGCGGAACTGCTCAGCGCGGGCCCCATCCGCTCGTCGAAGTCCCTTCCCACCACCACTTCGATCTGCTGCTCCAACGCGGGGAATCGCGACGCGGGATCCAGCCCCATCCGCTCCCAGCGCATCCAGGTCGAATCGTCGGCGAAGACCGCATGTCCGCGGACAGGTCGACATCCGTGGGACAATTGGACGCCGTAGGCTGCCCCCGAGGGGGAATCATCACCGCGGACCACCACCAGGAGGAGTTCCCGGTCGTCGGACCACGTGAGATCCCGGGAGCGCACCCACAAGCGGGCCACTCCATACTGTTCCTCGAGTTCCGGCACCGACGGCAGAAGAACGCGGAACAACGCCCCTTCACCTTCGTGATTCCAGATGCAGGTACTTGCGGCCCCGGTCTGCATGTCGGGCTCCAGGACGATGAGATCCGGCCGATTCAGGGCGTTGTCGGTGGCGGGAAGGAGGATCTCGGGTTGTCCATCGCCCGACAGGTCGGCCAGGATCGGGGCGGAAATGTGCCCCGGGTGCGCGTAGTGGGCCAGCACCCGGCCACGGTGTCGATCGACCAGGAGCACGAACGAGGGACTGTAGAGTTGACGGTACCCGATCGCGATGCGGTCCCCGAGATCCATTCCCTGACTGGAATAGAGAACCCAGCCCACGTTCCAGCCCTGGTTGTAGACGCTGCTGTCCAGGGTGGTGTGGGTGAAGATCTCTTCCCGCGGGGGATGCCAGTCGAGTCGCCAGCGCAGCTGGCGGGTCAGTGGATTCCACAAGAACACCTGGGATTCCCTCTTCCCTCCCATGCGGGTGGACAGAAGCAGATCGGGAGGCGCCCCATTCTCGCCGGGAAGCAGCATGACCCAGCGGATCTCCGACCCCAATGCGGGCAACCGCACCGCGGGAAGGATCTCCTTCAAGGGGGGCAACCCCGGGCGTTCTTGTCCGGGCAGGAGAAGGGGGACGCCGATGTGCCCGGGATCGACCGCTCGCAGTTGTGATGCGAGCGTGGACCCGGGAGGAGAGCCTTCCGAGCTGGCGGTCGAGGATCCGTGGCCCCGCAGCCAGTGCGCGAGACCCCATGCGGAGAGACTCAGGAGGATCACCAGGACTCCCGCCATCGCCGCCCGGCGCAAGAGTTGCGCCCGCCAATGGAAGGGAAGATCGAGTTGCCCGCCGAGCGGGGTCGAAGATTGCTCGGCCCAGCGCAGGATGATCCGGTAGGCCTCGTGCTGGCGGTTCTTCAGGGTGCGTTCGGAAAGCCGGGCCAGCCCCTGTTCCTTCCTCTCGGTGAGGATCACGTCCCAGGTGTCACCCTCCAGCACGTGACGGCGCAGGATCCCGATGGGCGAGACATCGTCCACCGGCGGTGGGTAGTGGGGTTCCAACTCCTCGACCGCTACCTCCAGGGCACGGCGGCATCGCCGGCGCACCTCTTCCGGTGCCTTGTGCTCCAGGCCGTCGAGCCCGAGGCGGGCGAAGCGGGGATACCGTCCCCACCCGAAGGCGATCACCTGCTCGAAGCTGCGTTGGTTGAAGCGGCGGACCAGCTCACAGAGATGCCGGATCGCTGCGACCGGAAGGGATCGGAGATCTTGCCGACCCGGTCCGACCGGTGGGTCGGGGGAAACGGGGCCAGAACAGGGGTCGCGGTGAGGCGGGTCGCCGTCGCCCGTTCCTCCGAAGGGAAAACGCATGGTCCTTCACCCTGGTGCTCATCGCCGACTGGTCCCATTCCGGCGGATGGCAGTCTCGGAAACTGCTCGGTTGTTCGAACACGGGTGGGAGCCCCGACCCATTGTGAACGGTCCCCCTGCGGACGACAAGACAAAAGAGGATGGATCGCCGTGGGCAAGATCATCATCGATTGCTACGTTGGGAACACCGGGGTCCTCCTGCCTGGCCCCGTGCGCCGCGGCCATCTCGCGGACGAGGACCCCCGCCGGACGCGCCCGGTGCGCGGGGCCTCCTCTGGCTTCCATTGGTGGGTGGGCTCATTGGTGACTCGAGGGCAGGGCCGACCCCGACACCACCACGCTCAACGGAAGATGGTCCAACCAGAAGGCCAACAGGACCTGCCCGCGCTCGTTGGCCCACAGCTTCGGCGGATCCTGCCGGCGGGGACCCTTGCGCATCGGGGTGGGAACCAACGCCATCGAACGAGGGTGCGGACCGACCGTGCTGTCGGTCGCGGCCGCCTGCAAGGCGAGCGGGTCCCACGCCCGGTCGGGTGATCCATCGTCTGCCACCGGGACCAGCAGCAGGGTGTCGGTCCAACGCAAGAGACTCGTGTGCAGAGCGTCCGCGGGGGCCCGCAGGTACCGCAGGGTGTATACCCCGCGTCCGACCGGCTGATCGAGGTCGTCGTACCAGAGGGTGGTGACCTCGAGCACCCCGAGCAAGGCTCCGGAACGGATCCGCGGAAAGGCCACCTTGTCCGCCGACGGTGGGTCGATGGCCGGATCCACCTTCTTCACCCACCAGAGACGCGCCACATCCTCGGCGTAGCTGCGCACCACCAGGCAAAGTGGAGCCAGACGAGCGGAAAGTGCGGGAGCGCACCGGGCAGGAGGTTGCTGTTGCCGCAGCTCCAGACCGGTGACGAAGGTGTGCGCGGCGTCGTCCGGGGGAAGGACGGTGCCATGGATCACCAGGAGGAGAAACGCGATGAACGCGGGATGGGTCCGGCCTGGAAAACGCATGCCGGCATCTGAACATTCCCTCCGGAGTCGATCAAGGAGGGAGTTCCCCGGCCCGGCGCGCGTCTTCTCCAGGAGAAGACCCGCATTCTCGGAAAAACGGGATCGCAACCTCAGTGCATGGGCTCGATCCGGCCCGTCTCCTCGATCACGACCGGCCACCCCTCGATCTGTCGGGGAATCCGTTCTTCGACCTCCGGGGTGGCCCTCTCCACTCCCACCTTCAGACAGGGTTCGCCGTGGGCATCGGCACCGACGTAGATCATGGTGACGCCGGGGATGGCCAGGATCTCCTCGTCGTGATCGGCGAGGACTTCCTGGATGGGTCGTTGGGGAGCCATGGTCGTCTCCTGGGCTGGAGCCTTCCGGGGAACGGAAACGGCCCTCCGGAAACCTCGGAGATGCCGCGCTTCCGTACCGCCCCAGCATAGCAGAACCCCCGCGCCCTGGGGAGCGGGGGTTCGGAAGAAACAGGATCGGTGGGGTGGGAGAGCGGGCGCAGGTCTGTCTCCGGACCGGTTTCCGGCCATCGAACGGGATCCACGACGCAACTCCTTGGGATGGCAATAGATCCAGGGGATTCGTATTCACCGCTTTTTCGCTTGACCCGTCATGGATCTGGCGCAGAGTACCGGGGAGCATCCCATGGATGCCGCGGCCCCGGAGAGAGCATGTCGGCGCCGCCTCACGCCAATCCGTGGAGGAATCATGAACGGCAAGCAGATGACGATCCGGGCGATCCTGGTCCTCGCGCTCGCCTGGGTCGCGCCCGTCCAGGCGGCGGGAGTCGAGGGTCCGCATCTCGGCTTCTCCCTGCAGGGGGGGGGAGTGGTCTGGACCGGGGGAAGACCGGTAGAAAACGATCTGTTGTACGGCGGGCGTCTGGCCCTGATGCCGTGGTCCCACTTCGGAGTCGAAGGGACCTTCGAGGTGCATCCCACCAACCACTTCGATGGCGGGGCGGTGCGGGTGAACCATCTCAGCGCCAACCTCCTGTACGACATCCTTCCGTTCAACCGATTCAATCCGTATGTGACCGGCGGATTGACCCGATTGCACGTGATTCCATCCAATGGAGGTTGGCAGGACTGGGACGGCTGGGAACTGGGCGTCGGCATCAAGATCGCCCTGATGTCCGCGGAGGGGCGGAGTGTCGATCTCCGCCTGGACGTTCGCCGCACCGTCGTACAATGGCAGGAGGCAGGGCCGGGCGACGACAATCATCCCACCAACTGGATCATGACCGCCGGTCTCCATCTCGCAGTGGGTGGCAATCCGAACGACGGCGATGAAGACGGCGTACCCGACCGGAAGGACAAGTGCCCCGACACTCCTCGTGGTGCGGTGGTGGATGCATTCGGCTGTCCATCGGACCGCGACAACGATGGAGTCTATGATGGACTCGATGAATGCCCCGGCACGGAGCCGGGATCGAAAGTGGACCGCCGGGGGTGCCCGGCCGACAGCGATGGCGACGGGATCAACGACGGCATCGATCGCTGTCCCGATACCCCAGCCGGGGTGAGCGTCGACGCGGTCGGCTGTCCGCTGGACAGCGACCATGACGGAGTAGCGGACGCCCTCGACCGTTGTCCCGATACGCCCGCAGGTGAGGCGGTGGATGAATGGGGCTGCGAGGTCGACTCCGACCAGGACGGGGTGCCCGACCGGATCGACCGCTGTCCTGGGACCCCTCCCAACACCTCGGTGGATGATCGAGGATGTCCGGTTCCGCAGACTGCGCGCGAGATCGAATTGCTCGACATCGGTCTGCTGCGTCTCGACGACGTCCGCTTCGCGAGCGGGAAGGCCGAAATCAACCCGGAGTCCTATCCCGCACTGCGCGAGGTCGGGGAGATCCTGGTGAAGTGGCCCAGCCTGCGCATCGAGATCGGGGGCCATACGGACAGTCAAGGACCGGCCGAATTCAACCAGAGGTTGAGCGAGGCGAGGGCCCGGGCGGTCTTCGACTGGTTGATCGAGCACTTCCCGCAGATCCATCCCGATCAGTACGTCATCCGCGGCTACGGCGAGAGCCAACCCATTGCCGGCAACGGAACCGCCGAGGGCCGGCGCCGCAACCGCCGTGTGGAGTTCAAGGTTCTCAACCGGGAATCGCTGCGCCGGGAGATCCCGCCGAAAACGGAGGGAACGACCGGGGGAGGATCAAGGCCTTAGGGACGGCGTGAACTGCAGTGAACGCCCGCCCCCTGGGGGGAGGGCGTCTCTGTTCTTGACCTGTCCGCCCCGTGGAGCTTGAATCGTGGCCAGAGGTGTGATCGTTCCCAGGGAGGGAGGCCTCACATGTCCGTGCAGATTTCCCGGGTGGATTACTACTACGCAAGCACAGAGGATCGCCCCGGCGCCACCTATCAGCTTCTGCAGGCGATGGCGGACGCGGGGGTGCAGCTCCTGGCCTTCAGCGCCATCCCGGTCGGTCCCAGCCGGGCGCAGCTCACGCTCTTTCCCGTCGACAGCGATCGTCTGCTCCAGGCCGCTCCCAAGTTGGGTTTGAGCCTCTCTCAGCCCCAGCGCGCATTCCTGGTGCAGGGCGAAGACGAAGTCGGAGCATTGGGCGATGTGCACCGGAGACTCTACGACGCCAAGATCAATGTCTTCGCCTCCTCGGGAGTCACCGATGGAGCGGGGCGTTTCGGGTACCTGCTCTACGTGCGACCCGAGGACTATGAGCGCGCGGCAGGCGTTCTGGGGGTGTAGATTCCCTCCGGGGCTCAGAAGGACGAAAGGGCATCGTCTTCGTTCGGGTGGATCTCGATGACCTTGTCGAAGCGGGTCGTCTTGAACACGTGGGCGATCCGCTCGTTCGGTGAACACATCTTGAGGGTTCCTCCGGCGTCCTTCATCGAGTGGAACACCGCGACAATGAATCCGAGTCCGGTCGAATTGACCCACTTGAGCCGCTTGAGGTTCAAGAGGATCTTCTTCGCCCCCTCGTCGATCTCCTTCTGGATTCCGCCCTTGAAGGTGGCGTCATCCGCTGGACCACCGCGCAATTCTCCCTGGAGGTCGAAGATCACCACTCCGTTCTTCTCCCGCCGAGTCATGTCCATGGGCTTGCTCCACGCGTGGGAATTCCTGGGCCGGCCGGGCCCTTCTACCTGTCCGCCCGGGGCATGATACCCCGACGCGCGGAGGAGGCCAAGCCTCGACGCTCGTGGATCTGGAAGGTATGGGGCAGCCCCTCTCCGCCTTCATCCGGCCCATCATGGCGTTCTTCCCAGACCAGGCGCCAGCGGGACGAATCGAGTGGAGGAAAGACCACATCCCCGGCCACTTTCCGGTGGACCCGGGTGAGATAGATACGGTGGGCGTGGGGCAGGGCCAGCCGATAGATCTCGCCTCCGCCGGCCACGAAGAGCTCGGTCTCACCCTGCCGAGACGCCGCCTCGATGGCCTCTTCGAGGTCGTTGAAGACTTCCACTCCCTCGATCCGCCGGTCGCGATCGCGGCTGAGCACCAGGGTCTTCCGTCCGGGGAGCGGCCGTCCGATCGACTCGTAGGTACGCCGTCCCATCAGCAACGAGTGGCCCATGGTCAGATCCTTGAAGCGTCTGAGATCGGTCGGAAGATGCCAAGGGAGGCCACCATCACGGCCGATCACCCCGTTCTCCGCCGCCGCCACGATGAGAGAGATGCGCATGATGTCATACCGCCACCGGGGCGGGAATATGGGGGTGGGGGTCGTAGTTCTCCAGGCGGAAGTCCTCGTAGACGAAGGCGAAGAGATCGGTACGTTCGGGATTGAGTCGCATCGTCGGCAAGGGGCGGGGACTTCTCTGCAACTGCGTCGCGGCCTGCTCGAAATGGTTCGAGTAGAGATGGACGTCGCCGAAGGTGTGGATGAACTCGCCGGGTTCCAGACCGGTGACCTGGGCCACCATCAACAGGAGGGTCGCATAACTGGCGATGTTGAACGGGACGCCGAGGAAGATATCCGCGCTCCTCTGGTAGAGCTGCAGCGACAGACGGCCGCCGGCCACGTAGAACTGGAAGAGGCAGTGGCAAGGGGGAAGGGCCATCTCGTCCAGCATTCCGACGTTCCAGGCGCAGACCAGGTGACGGCGGCTGTCCGGGTCACGGCGCAGCCCCTCGATGAGACGGGAGATCTGGTCGATGTGTCCTCCATGGGGGGTGGGCCAGCTGCGCCACTGGTACCCGTAGATGGGGCCGAGATCGCCGTTCTCGTCGGCCCACTCGTCCCAGATGGTGACCTTGTTCTCGTGCAGGTACGCCACGTTGGTGTCGCCGCGGAGAAACCAGAGCAACTCGTGCAGGATGCTGCGCAGGTGCAGCTTCTTGGTGGTCAACAGGGGAAACCCCTCCTCGAGATCGAAGCGGATCTGCTGACCGAAGAGGCTGCGGGTCCCGGTCCCGGTGCGATCGGGCTTGTCCACTCCATCATCGAGGACTCTCTGCAGCAGATCGAGGTAGGCCTGCACGTGGGTTCCTTTCATGGTGGACGCTCGGAAAGAAGGCCTTGGCGCCGGGGGGCGTGGCCCGCGGGTTCCAGCCCTGCGCGCGGCGGCCGGAGCCCGGCGCGGCCGGGTGATGACCATCCCCCCGCGTCCCGCGCGCACTGTACTCCAAGGGCCCGCCTGCTGACAAGCGCCCTCGATTCCGGCGATTGACGCGCCAGAAAGATGGGCGTAGCCTCCAAGTCCACCAGCCCGGAGGGGAGTGCTCCGGGATCATCGAAACGCGCCAAGGAGGATCGTTCCATGGCTCATGTCGTGACCGCTCGTTGCATCGATTGCCGCTATACCGACTGCGCGGAGCCCTGTCCTGTCGATTGTTTCTACGAGATCCAGGATCCGCACATGCTGGTGATCGACCCCGACACCTGCATCGATTGCACCCTCTGTGTCGAGGCTTGTCCCATCAAGGCCATCTGGGCGGAAGAGGATCTCCCGGAAGAGTACGCGGAGTGGGTGGACAAGAACCGGGAACTCTTCGAATCGGGGGTGAACATCACCGAGGTCCTCGGCCCGCTTCCCGGGGCCAAGACCCTCGAGCAGATCCACGAAGAGGAGAAGGCCAAGGGTTGGGACATCGAGGATCCGGCCTGAGCCATCCCGTGACCGTCCGACGAGGCGCCGCTGCCCGGCGGCGGCGCTTTTCCTGTTCCACCCGGTGGAGAGCAGGTTTCCGCCGAGGAGGATGACGTGTTCATCAAGAGGGAACGAGGAGGACGCAACCACTTCCTGCTGTCGACCCTCATCCTGGTGATCGCGCTGACTCCGGTGGTGAGTGGTGAGGGACTCAGGATCTTCCTGCATGCCCTGCTGCTGCTGGTCCTGCTCTCCGGGGCGATCTCGGCCGCTCGTCACCATGGCCGCGCGAAGCTGGTCGGGATCACGGCCGGATCACTCATCTTCCTCGCCTATTACCTGGTCAGCACGTATTCCGTCGAGGCGGTGCCGTACGTGGTGGGCGCGGAGATCCTCTTCATGCTCGTGGTGTCCTTGAGCCTGCTGGGGCAGGTCTTCGCCCCGGGCGACATCACCCTCGACCGCATCTTCGGGGCCATCTCGGTCTACTTCCTCTTCGGGCTGAGTCTGGGTCTTCTCTACGTCCTGATCGAGATCCTCCACCCCGGAAGTTTTTCCGGTCGGCTCCTGGGCACTCACCCCTACGTTTCCGATCTCATCTACTTCTCCTATGTCACTCTCACCACCCTGGGCTATGGGGATGTCGGACCGGCCAGTCCCCTGACCCGCTCGCTGGCACTGATGGAGGCCGCGCTCGGGGTCCTGTACATGGCGACCCTGGTGGCCCGGTTGGTGGGACTCTATCCCCGCCAGGGCGGTGGGGCCTGAGACCGACGGTGCTCAGGGCTTGGTGCCGAATCCCATGCCGATCGAGACGCCGGCCGGTGGGGTTCCCAGCCCCAGCACGAATCCGATGCCACCCTCGGTGTAGTAGACGATCCCCGCTTCGCCAACCAGGCGCAGGGTATCCCGGTCAGGATCGTCGATCCAGAGACGCCCGCCGGGATCGGCGGTGGGCTGACGGGCCCCCCCGTAGCGCAGGTAGTTGTGGGAACGCATGAGCCCCAGGCCCCCGAAGACGTAGAGTTCACGGGAAAGCCGCCGGGTGAGACCGGCGCGCCCTCCTCCCCACTGGCTCGCCTTCGATTCGAGATGCCCTCCCAGGAGGCCCTCGACGGTTTCCGGATCGAGTCCTTCATAGTAATAGGTGTCGTCGCTGATGAGATTGGTGGCGATCCACAGCGAACCGTAGCCGCCGGTTCCCTTCGGCGGGACGTAGTGCACCGCCGCGCCCACCATGTCCTCGGGCAGGGCGAAGAGCACGTTCACCGACCAGATCTTCTTGTTGCCCTCCTCGACCGGGGGCGGGGCCAGCGGCATGGGCCGGCTCTGGGCGGCCGAGCGCGCCGGAGCCAGGATCAACACCGCCGGGAGCAACAGCGCCGGCAACCACAGGCGGAGGATGGGGCCAAGCGGCCGTAACGCGGGCATGGCTTCAATCCATGAGGAACCGCAGCCCGATCAGGAGGGTGAAGCCTCTCTGCCGCACCGAATTGAGCCGCACGTCCGGCCCGAGATCGTCTCCCCCGTAGGCGCTGTAGATGTTCTGGATGTACCGGAATTCCAAGAGGCCTCCCCAATGGGGCGAGAGGCGGTTCTCGATGCCCGCGCCCACCTGGGCGGAGACGACCGTGTCCTTGAAATCACCGAAGATGAGGATGTCATCCCGGCGGACCACGAAGTCCACGCTGAGGCCCACCAGGAAGTACAGGCTGGACGCCTGGTCGGCGGTCTGGAGCTTGGCCAGGACCGGGATGGTGAGATAGTCCAACCCTCCCTGGACCTTGATGAGCCGGCCGGTGGGCTGCCCGAAGTCGTCGAATTCGGCGATGTCTTCCTCGATTTCCTCGGGAAGGTAGATGGCCTCGGTCAAGAGCCGGAAGTTGGACTTGCGGCCGAACTTCCATTCGAGGGAAAGCCCGCCGGTCCCGGTCCATCGTGCATCGGGATCGAAGAGCTTCTGTCCCCCGAAATCGTAGTCCTGGGTGCCGTGGTAGACCCCCCCCTTGAGGGAGACGGCTTGCAGGGGAAGGGCCGAAGAAGGGGTGGCCGGCAGTAGGATGAGCAGGAAGACGGCGAAGATGAGCGCTTTGCGCATGGAGCCTTCTCCTCGAGGGGGCCGGGACGACTTGACGAGACCGCCGGGTCTTCGGACATTCTAGCCGAGCGGACGGGGTCGCCCCAGTCCATTCTGGTCTGCGGGATCCTTTGGGCCGCGGCCCTCGGCGCCGTTCCCCCTTCCACCTCTGCGGGAGAACCTTCCCATGCCGACCAAGAGCCTCCCGAAGATCCGGATTCGTGGGAGCGCAGCCCTGCTGGGGGTCCTCCTCCTTCTGTGGGCCCTCGCCGCGTGTTCCTCGAGCGATGGAGATGGAGGAGGGGGCACCCAGCCGCCTCCGCCTCCGCCGGAGACCCCCGATCTGGCCATCCACTTCTCGGTCCTGCAGTTGGCCGAAGGGGGGCAGACCCTGGCCACCCCCCGATTGCTCTGGAAGGGAACTTCCCTGGGGCCGGACGCGGATTCACCGCAACGTGGTCTCTATCCCCGCGTTCCCGGCGCCGACGCCTTCCGGGTGGAATGGGAACTCGTGGATCCCACCGTCGTGATCCGTGGCTTCCAGTACCGGGTGACCAACGACCCGGCCGAGGGGGATCGGCGGATGCCGCGCGACGCCAATGGCCAACCCTACTGGAGTGACCAGACATCCTTCGACTACGAAAACAGTACCCCCCGGGAATCGATCACTTCACGCTGCGACACCGGCGGCGATTGTCCGGAGATCCTGCTGTGGTCCTCCGATCTGTTGCATTCCATCTGGGTCTTCGCCTCGACCGATGACGGACAGGAGACTCCCCTGGAGGAAGCCCAGCTCCAATGGCAGATCGTGAACGAAGCTCCCACCACCGAGCTGGTGCTCGACGCCACCTATCCCTACTACACGATCGACGATGGAATGGGGGGCACCATCCGCTCCCGCTTGACCGAGGGGGACACCATTCCCGCGGGAGCCCAGGCGGTCTTCCGGTTGCGCGGTGAGGACCCCGATCCGGTGGTGTTGAAGCAGGCGGCTCTCCCACGCGTCCGTTTCCAGGGCCGAACCGAGATGAACAGCCGCAACGGTCCCCCGCGTCAATTGCAGACCAACTACAGCCCTCCGGCCGAGACGGATACCATCGCCTTCCAGGTGGGACCTTTCGACTACACCTTCTTCGGACGAGCGGTCGATCCCCTGCGCGCCGTCGACCCCACTCCGGCGAGCTTCTCCTTCCACGCAGGATTTTCGCCCCGGGTGACCTCCTTGAGCCCGGCGAACACCGACGAGATCCTCCTGCGCGATCCCTCCAAAGGGAGCTGGCCGGAGAACACCATCCAGTACCAGGTTTCTCCCGACACGGTCCTGTACTGGACCGGGGCCCGATTCGTCGCGGTCCAGGTCAACAATGAAGAGCAATGGGTGGGGAATGTCTTCCGGATTCCCCTGGTGATCCGGGGCGAAGGCGACCCGCGGGAGCCGATCGGCAGCGGATACGGGCAGGCCCGGGCGTTCGCCTACGAATGGTTCGGCGACGGGGACCCGGCCAACACGATCCGCGATGGCGGCGGAGCCGATGACGCCGGCGTCTTTCGCGACGCCACTGCGTTCAACGAATACCGCCTGGAGGGTATTGATGCGGTGGAGATCTTCGTTCCCTTCGCGTTCTGGATCCATCCCGAGTACTTCGACCCGGGGACCTGCGCCACGGCTCCCGGCGGGCTGGACTACTGTGGCGTCGGAGATCTGCTCCGGGCGCAGACCGGCCGGATCCACCTGCTCGCCTGGGCGCGCAACACCTCGCAATTGCAGGTGTTCACCTGGTACCAGCAACTGGTGGAGATCCCGAACACGGACCTGACCACCGGCATCGGCCCCATGGGACAGGTCAGCGCACCCGATTCCGCACTCTTTCCCCTCCACCTGGGGCTGGACGACGGTGCGGGAGGTGTGGTCCGCTGGCCTTGAGGACGCTCAAGCCGGCAGTTGCGCGTACTCGGCCTCGAGCCGGTCCAGGAGCCCGTCGAGCTGCACGATGACCTCGCGGACCGTCTCGGGACGGCTGAGGTCGACTCCCGCCCGTTTCAGGAGTTCCATGGAATCGTCGCTGCCGCCCGCCCGCAACAGATCGAGGTAGTTCTCCACCGCGTCCAGACGTTCTTGTCCTTCGCTCTCGTGGATGCGCTTGAAGATCCGCGCCGATGAGGCGAAGCAGGTCGCGTACTGGTAGACGTAGAAGGGGCTGCGATAGAGATGGGGTATCCGCGCCCAGGTGGTCCGGTACAGCTCGTCGTGGGTCACCCCGTCACCGTACCAGTGTTCCTGCAGTGAGCCGTAGAGTTCCTCGAGAACCTCCGAGGTGACCGGCTGGCCGCGTTCCACGAGGCGGTGCGCCTCCAGTTCGAAGGCGGCGAAGAGCACCTGGCTGTAGAAGGTTCCCACGATCGAGTCGATCGCGTGTTGCAAAAGCAGCACCCGCTCGGCCGGATCCATGCTGCGCGAGAGCATGTGATCGAGCAGGAGCCGTTCATTGAGGGTGGACGCCACCTCGGCCACGAAGATGGTGTAATCAGAGTAGCAGAACGGTTGGGATTCGTTGGCCAGCACGGTGTGCAGGGTGTGTCCCATCTCGTGGGCGAGGGTGAAGACGTTGTCCAGGGTGTCATTGTGGTTCAGCAGTACGTAGGGGTGTACCCCGTAGACGTTCGCCGAATACGCCCCGGTGCGCTTGCCGTCGGTCTCGAAGACATCGATCCAACGCTCAGAAAACGCTTCTTCCATCTTCCGGTGGTATTCTTCGCCCAGGGGCTTCACCGAAGCCAGCACCAACTCGACCGCTTCGTCGTAGCTGTAGTGGGTTTCGATATCGACCAGGGGAAGAGTGCCGTCGTAGAGATGGATCTCCTCCAGGCCCAGGAACTTCTTGCGCAGGGCATAGTAGCGATGCAGGGGGTCGACTCCCGCGCGCGTGGTCTCGATGAGATTCTCGACCACCGATTCGGGAATGGCGTCGCCGTGCAGGACCGCCTGGAGACACGACTCGTAGTTCCGCGCCTGGGCGTTGGCCCAGTCCCGCTGGCACGTCGCGTTGTAGAGGGCCGCGTAGGTGTTCCGGTGGGCCGCAAAGGTCTCGTAGAGGCCCCGGAAGGCCCGCGCGCGGTCCTCCTGGTTGCGCTCGCGGGAAAGGATGACGTAGTAGCGCCCATAGGTGAGCTGGATCTTCTCGCCGCTGGTGAGCTCGATGACCGGGTAGCGGATATCGGCGGTCGAGAGCATTGAATAGATCTGCGAGGGCGATCCGTTGAAGGACGCGCTGTAGCTCAGGAGCCGTTCGCTGTCTTCGTCCAGGACATGCTCCTGCTGGCGGAAGAGGACCCGGAGGGCATGGCGATAGAGGGCAAGGTCCTCGTTCTGCTGCATCCACGCGTCGACCGTCTCCTTGCCGAGTGCGAGGATCTCCGGGTGGAACCATGCGGTCCGGGTCGACGCGCGGGCGAACAAGAGGCTGACTTCCTGTCGTTTCGCGTCGATGTCGTTCTGACGAACGTCCTCGTCGAATCTCAGCGAGACGTAGTTGTAGACCCGGTAGGCGAGCTGATCGATCTCGTCGTTGAGCCGAAGCGCGCCGAGCAGCTTCTCCGGTCCTTGCTTCAGGGTTCCCTTGAGCGCGGCCAACTGGTCGATCATTTCCTCGAGGCGCCTGAAGTCCTTCCGCCAGGCGTCGAAATCCTCGTAGATGTCCTCGAGTCTCCAACGGTAGCGGAGGTCGATCTTCGAGCGTTCGAGGGTGCCGGCCGCTGTCTGCGGTGCGTCATGTGTCTTCATGGTCTTCGTGGTTCCTTGCCGGAGAAATCAGTTCTCGACCACCTCGAGGTAGAGCAGGCCGAAATACTTGCGCCGATCAGTCCAGTGTTTGCGGAGCTCGAAGCCGGCGTCGCTCGCCAAACCGGCGAAATCCTCGAGACGGTACTTGTAGGAATACTCCGTCACGATGTTCTCGCCCCGATGGAAGGAGAATTCCTGACCCTCGATGGACACCACCTGGTCCCGGGTGGAAACCAGGTGCATCTCCACGCGGCTCTTCGTCGGATTGTAGAAGGCGTAATGCCGGAAGCAGTCGAGCTGGAAATCCGCTCCCAGTTCACGATTGATTCGCGCGAGCAGGTTCAGATTGAATGCGGCGGTGATTCCCCGGGCGTCATTGTAGGCCCGGTGGAGGATGCGAGGGTCCTTCTTCAGGTCGATGCCGACCAGGAGCACGCCACCCGGCCCGAGCGCGCTGGCCATGATCTCGAGCAAGGGGACGGTCTGGCGGGGGGTGAAGTTTCCGATGGTGGAGCCGGCGAAGTAGATCGCGGTGCACCTGGGGGTCGAGGTCGGTTCAGGCAACGGGAACGGCCGGGTGAAATCCGCGCAGACCGGCAAGAGTTCAAGATGCGGATACTCGCGACGCAACGCGACACTGGCCCGGCGCAAGGTGGTCGAACAGATGTCCACGGGCGAATACCCTGCCGGGGTTTGCAGGGTGTCGAGCAGGAACCGGGTCTTCATGCAGTTGCCACTACCCAACTCGACCAGAAAACATCCTTTTCCCAGCTTCCGGGAGATCTCCGGGGCGAAGTCCTGCAGGATATCCAGTTCGCTCCGCGTGAGGTAGTATCCGGGGTGCTCGGTGATCTGTTCGAAGAGCTCACTTCCCCGCTTGTCGTAGAAATACTTGGCCGGCAGGTGCTTGGGCGTCGCGAGAAGGCCTTCCTGTACCTCCTCGAGCAGATCTCCTGCATTCGGCGCGAGGTCGAGGAATTCGAATGCCTTCTGGGGAAGAGGCTCCATGCAGCGGCCTTCTGTCGATGAGTTCCGGTGGGGGCGCGGGCGTCGCGTGGTGGGGATGATGCACTCGCGCAACGGTTGACTCCGATCGGGGGCCATTCTAGCAGAGGATGGTGGGCATGGGAAGGGTCTCGAGTCGGGGGACGAAGGTGTGCCGACGGCCGCGCCGAGCACGCGATCCGGCTAGGAACCGCGGGTTTGCGCCGGATCTTCGGTTCCGGCTCGATCTGGGGTAACTTTCCCCGGGCCCGATGCGTTCTTTCCCTGAGTGTCGATGACAATGGATCGCACCTCATTCACCCGGCTCCTCCACGAGCACAAGGACGCGGTCTACGGGCTGGCGGTCCAGCTGCTCCGCAATCGCGACGACGCCGAGGATGTGGTTCAGGAGGTCTTCCTGAAGCTCTGGAGGAAGGGCGATGAGGTGGAAACGGCCTCGTGCGGAGTCTGGTTGATGCGGGTTTGTCGCAATGCCTGTCTCGACCGGTTCCGTCGGCAGCGGGTTCGGCTCCGCCACACCCTGGGACCCGCCGCGACCGTTCAGGGCGTGCGATCGACCGGTGATGGCGAGGGGCAAGAGGACGAGGATTCGTTCGATCTCAGCGATGAAGGGGCGGGAGCCCGCCGCATCGAACATGAAACGGAAAGTCACGAGGTGGTGGCGGCCATGCGAGAACTGGACGAACCCCAACGCTCGGTGATTCTTCTGCGCGAAGTGCACCATCTTTCCTACGAGGAGATCGCCCAGGTGACCGGTATGAGCTTGGGTGCGGTCAAGGTATCCCTCCACCGGGCGCGGCGGCGCGTGCGCCATCGGCTGGGCGAGCCCATGGAGGCCCGGGCGTGAATCCACGCGATGAGGACCGCGTGATCCAGGAGCGGCTGCGTTCCTATCGGCCCCCGGAATGTCCGCCGGGGGTCGTCGATCTGATCCTGGCGAGGATCGACGCCGAGGAGCGGGACTTTCGGCGCCGGCAAGGGAAGGGATCGAGAGGCCTTGCATGGTGGTCGCGCCTGCTGGTGCCGGCGGCGGCCCTGGGCTTGATGGTGATCCTGCTGGGTCCGGGGAAGTGGCTGCGCGGGAACAATTCCACCGTGGAGCCGGCTCCCGGCGGTGTCGTCGCGCAGGGAGACGACTCCGTGGATCCTTGCGCGCGGGAACTGGAAGAGATCTTCCGGCGGCTCGGGGTCGATCGGTCCCAGGTGCGCTATGACGATGCCACCATCTGTGCGGCTGCGCAGGAGGTACGGCTGGCCTGGACTCTCATGGAGCAGGCGATGGACTCCACCGAGCGCGTCATCGGCCGTGAGACCCGCGGTCGATTCACCCGGGTACTCCGCAATGGTCTGGGCGAAAAGCCCCGTTCGTCTGCGAAGTCCGCAGACCCGAATCCACGAGACGGCGGATGAGAAGCGCCGTCGCAATCAAGGGGGTTGGTGACATGAGACCTTGGATGTCGAGTTGGATGCTGGTGCTGGTTCTCGCTGCGACGGCCTGGGCCCAGAGCGATGAGGACTTCACGAAAGAGCCGGGTTACGTCGACTTCAGCCGTTTTGCCGCCTTCCAGAGCGGCAAGGAGGTCGTGGAGGTCTATCTCACCCAACCCCTGCTCAGCGTTGCCCGGTGGGCGGTGATGGATGACGACCCTGAACTGGCCGAGATGCTGTCGAAGCTCCACTTGTTGCGGGTGAACGTCTTCTCGTTCGACCCCAGCCGGAAGGGGAAGCTGGGCGGGGAGATCGAGGGAATCACCTCCGAGCTGACCCGGAGTGGTTGGACGCGGGTGGTGAAGATCCGTGATGAGGAGGGTGACTGGAACATCCTGGTGAAGATGGATGAGAAGGGCGGAACCGATGGCGCGCCGGCGATGAACGGGCTGGTGCTGGTGGGAATCGGGGGCAAGGACAGCGAGATCCGCTACCAGAACGGAGACGACCTGGAGGCCATTTTCGTCAACGTGGTGGGAACGCTCGACTTCGCCCAGCTGAGCAAACTGGGGGAGCATTTCGATATCCCCGGCCTGGAGAGCCTGGAAGGGACGAAGACCGCCCCGCCGGCTCCCGACAAGCCTTCCGGCGGGGAGTAGGACGGGTCTGGATCCCGCCGGCGCGACCGGCTTCGGTCCCGGCTCCTCAGGGGGCCAGGGGCCGGTCGCGCCGGCGGTCGACGAGACAGAAGAACCCGAACGGCTCGTCCTCCTCGTTGCGGAGCTGGTGGGTGACCATTTCATCGATGTAGGCGATGTCCAGCGGGAGAAGCGGTGTCCGCTCTCCATCGCGGACCACGATCCCCCGCCCGCGGACCCCGATGAGCACGTGGGTGTGGCGGTGCTTCTCCAGGCTGGTGAATCCCCCCGGTTCCACCTCGAAGTAACGCAGTTCGAAGGCGGTACGTTCGGCGGCCGGTCCGATGAGTTCGAGTCGCCGGACCCCGGAAAACGGCAGCCGATCGTCGCTCTTGTAGTCGACGAAGCGGCGACCCTCCCACCGGAAATCGCCACGGTGGGTGAGATGGTGCAGGATGCGGTGGGTGACCGCCGGCGAAGGCCACTCGCAGGAAGATTCCAGGAAGGAGTCGTCGGGAGGCTCGAGCCGTTCGGGAAAGTGTCCCCGGATCGCGTCGAGGAAGTGGCGGGTTGCGGCGGAGAGATCCCGCGAGTGGGTGAGCAGGGCCCCTCCGATGAGCAGGCCGGTCTCGGCACCATAGTCTTCGGCCATCTGATCCAGGTTCTCCAACCGCATTCCTCCGGCGGGCGAGGGCATGGCGGAGCGCAACGCCCCCAGGGGTTCGCGCAACCGCGCGGCGATGGCGCGGCCCACCGCCCGCTCGAAGCCGAACCGTCCTCCGGCATTCACGAAGATCGAAATGTCCATCCCGGCCAGCCGCAGGAGGGTGCCCAGTACCAGATCGGCCTCCATCCCCGAATCCCCCGGCAGGTAGTAGGGTCCCGAGAACGAGGGGTGCGCCATCATCACCAACGGGTGGCGCTGGGCCAGACTGCGGGCGGCCTCCAGGCCCAAGAGGAAGGGCGCGACCAGGACGCCCCGCACTCCGAGTTCGTGCAGGATCCCCAGGCGCTCCTCGGCTTCCTCCAGGCGTCCGCTCAAGTAGGGGAAGTAGAGGCACCGGCGCCCGGTCTGGGCGTTTCCCTCTTCCACCGCCTCATGGCACCGGGTCACGCGCTCGCGCCAGGCGGCCAGGTTCTCGTCGAAGAGGTTCTGATCGTCCTTGACGATATCTCCTCCGCCGCGCGCGAAGGCGCGGGCGACGGCCACCAGCCGCTCGTTCGGGGCGCCATTGGGTTTCAGCGCGGAGATGAGCAGCGGCCGTCCGTGGACTCCCAGGAGCTTGCGGATTCCCCCGGTGCCGAATCGGGGGCCCCCGAAGGCGTCGAGAACCGAGGGAGGCAGTTGCAGATCGATCACGCGGACGTGGGAATGCATGGAGGTGTTCCCGTAGATCAGGTTCAACAGACGCGGGAATTCACCGGCCACGAGCGCCGCTGGGTAGCGGATCCGGGCAATCTGCACCCCTTCGGATTCTTCGCGCAGTTCCACCACCCGGCCGACCACGTTCTTCTCGATGGCCGGGGTGATGAGCGTCTCGGGGACCTCGACGGTCTGCTCGACCGCGATGGCCCGGGCCCGCTGTGCGGCCCCGCCGGGCTCGCTCCGGATCCGATAGCTGACTTCGAGGGTTTCCACGGCGACCACCTTACTTCCCCTGGGGTGCTTGTCCAGGGTGGAGCTCCCGGCCTCTTCGGGTGGACTGGGCGCTCCTGTGCGGGGATCCCTCGGCCCCCCGGGGCGGGGGAGCTGCTGCGGATCGTCCCCCGATGCCTCCCGGGGCACGGAAGAGTTCTGGAAAAAGTACCGTGGGAGTACTAATCTCAACAGATCCGGGGTCTCGAAATGCCCCGTTCTCCGGTCCTGAGGAATGGGGGCTCCCGATCTGTCCCGTCCTCCGCGTCGGAGAACGGGGTTTCGAAATGCCGGGTTCTCCAATCCAGATCCGGGAGAATTGGGGTCTTCGCCCCCGAGGGGGCGCGGGTCAGGAGCTTCGGGCTGCGGGCGAGCCGACACACGGGCGCCGTCGGACGCCTGCCTGGGGGTGACTCACTGGGCGTGGTGACACCCCGTCGAGGTCCGAAGTGGAGTCCGTTGGTCGCAATGGGGGATTGGGACCTCCCCCGCGGCCGGTACGACGGATTCCCCATCGACGGCTCGCGTCCCCTCTCCCTTTTCCTTGGGGTTCCAGGATTTTCCGGGCCCGCTTCAGGATTCCGCGGTGTCCGGTTCGGTGGCGGCCGACCGGACGCCAGCTACTGCCGGATCAGGTCCTCGTTGGCAAGGAGTCGGGCACGCAGGCCGGTGAGGGTCACCACACCCTTGATGTCGACCAGGCTGGGCGTTCCCTGCACCCGCGCCCACACGTCCAATCGCACCCAGACCGAATTGTTGCTGAAGAGATCGAGGGTCTGCTGATCCAGGTCGACCGAGGAGCTGAAGGGGGTCAGCGTCGAATCGGCGACATCGACGTTGATGCTCATCACCGGGCTGAGGCTCGCGCCGACATCCTGTGCGGTCGCGCCGAGGAAGAGATCGATCCGTGCGCTCGCAGTCCCCAGCTCGTTGTCGAATTCCCCTTCGACCTGCAGCACCCCCTCCTGCAACATGCTGGCCGTTCCCAATCCCTCGATGAGCTGGATCTCGGTGGGAGGCACCAGTCCGACCAGGGGGATCCAGGTACCGGTCGCCGGCAGGGTGGCCTGGTAGCTCCCCGACAGATCCTGGTCGTCGATGAAGCTGTAGATGTCCAGGTTCAGGATGATCTGTCCGCCCGCGCAGGCGGCAACCAGCACGAGGAGGCCCACCAGAAGGAAGGACGGGCGAAGGTGGAAGGTCGGTCTCGAGATTCCCATGGCCGTTCCCCTAGTAGAGCGTGACCGCGAGGCCCATGGAGACACCGCGCTCGTCGGTGAGTCCGAGATTGTGGGTCGAGAATCCCAGGTCGATTCCGAAGGAGCCCAGCTTGAACCCGGCGCCCCACCCGGCCTGGGCCCGGTTGCGTTGGTCCATCGAGGCCCCTCCGCGAAGCGCCAGCCAGGGGAGCGCCCAGAATTCCGCGCCTGTGTGGAGGGAGAACCCGCCGGGTTGCTGGACCGCGTTGGCGGCCAGGACCACCCGGTCTCCGTACCAGTTTGCGTTGAGCATCCAACTGATCGGAATGTCGGTCGTAGTGGTGAAGTGCTGGGCCACGTTCTCGGTGATCACCTGGTTGAAGTCGGGATCGAGATAGGAACGGTCGAGCTGGGTGTTCTTCCAGGTGATGTCCGCGAACAGGTCGGCCACTCCCGCCCCGAATTCGAAACGCCCGCTGCGGAAGACGGCCCCGAGATCGAGGGCGTTGCCGTAGCCGACGGAACTCGCGCTGTTGGGCCAGGCACGGTAGTAATCGGCGTGGAACTCGGCGTCGAAGGTGTCCGTCCCGGCCGTCGCGAAGATGGGGTCGCCGCTGTGGAGGGTGAGATCCCCGTCCAGGCGAACATACCCGCCCCCGAAGTAGTGCCGGTATCCCGTGCCGAACCAGAATCCCCCGCCGTCGCCATCGGTTCCTCCTCTGCCCTCCTGCCACAGCGGCACCGCCCAGGTGATTCCGCTGGTCACCCCGGCTTGCATGATGGCGTTGGCGCCGGTGGTGTAGTCGGTCGAAGGGGCGACGGGCTCGGCGTCGGCCAGCACGCCGACCAGGGGATCGTTCAGGTGGAAATCGATTTCACTCTCGAGGAAGGGGCGGACGAGGCTGAAGTGCAGAAGACCCGCTTTTCCTCCCAGGCCCACCTTGAACCCGAGGTCGAAGGGATGTCCCATGCCGCCGATGGTGTAGCCCTGGCGCGGGATGATCTCCTGGGCGTCCTTCAGGTCGAAGATGAGTTGGTTCTCTCCCAACCAGATCTCCAGCCCTTCCTTGGGGTCGCGCGGCTGTTTGAATTCCCACGCCCAGGGGATGTTGGAGATGAAATTGACGATGCCGATGGCGCTGAAGTCGGGACTGTCCGGATCGAGTTCGGGAAAATACTTGATGAACTGGACGATGCCGATCGGGATCGGGATGGAGGTCGGACGGTTGGAGACATGCGGAGGCACCGCCTTGTAGGCGGGATTGATGCGATAGAGCCGACCCGAGATCTGGCTGAGGCTCACTCCGCCCATGGCCATGCCCCGGGCATCGTAGCCCTGTGCTGCGGCGTCTCCTGCCCCCAGGAGAATGGCGGCAGTGAGCAGAAGGTACAGGATGCGACGCATGCGGACTCGCCCTCCGGGTGATGGAACTCGCTTCCTCCAGATCGGATGATGCAAGTTGCTCGCCGAATGGAGCTCATCGACATTCTGGGTTATGATGTCGGACCATTGGACGCGTCTGGCGAGTTCGCGCCCGGCGGGAGGTCCCGCGCCGGGCCCGGCCCGCCGGAGGAGATCGCGTCGCCCGCCGCATTCTTCCCGCACGGTGGCTGGATCGCGGGCGGAGGTCTTGAGAGTGGCCAGATCCTGGGCGCGATGGTTCCTGCATGGACCACCCTCGTCCCCGAAGGCGGGCCATGGACCATCCTCGTCCCCGAATGGGGATACCGACCGGGCGGAGATTCCCGCCCCGGTGGAGACCGCGACCCGGTTGAAGGGGGCCGACCGTTGGAGCATCCGCAGATGCGATTCCGAATCGGGAAAACGAATCCCGGACCCGCCCCGGAGCCCGCTTCCACCGGGGCCCCACGCGCGGCGCGGGCCGGGTTCGGGTGGATGGTGATGGCGGCCTTCTGGGCCCTGCTGACCGGCTGTGGTGGAGAGAAGGGCGCCAGCGAGCCGAAGGCGGTCTCCCCGGCCGGCCGGGAGGCTCCGGTCGCCTCGACCACGATTCCCCGCGAGGGGGGGGCGGCGCCCGCGGTGGACGAAGAGGGATTCTCCCTGCTCTCCCACGCCATGAGCGACAGTGTCGAAGAGGCCTGTCTCGGCTACCGCAGCGGCCGCTTGCAGGTGACCGGTTACCTGTTCATCGATCCCTTCAGTGACGACGATGTCGAGCCCTGCCTCATCTTCAACCACGGTGGGGTCGGCGGGGTGAGCGAAGCGGTGAAGGCGCGTTGCCGGTGGTTGGCCCGACAGGGTTTTCTCG
Source organism: uncultured bacterium (assembly GCA_964601275.1). GTDB lineage: Bacteria > Krumholzibacteriota > Krumholzibacteriia > JAJRXK01 > JAJRXK01 > JAOZPE01. The sequence continues at coordinate 149,938 of CAZRMV010000007.1, forward strand.
TCTTCGCTCCCAGCTACCGGGGAGAGGATGACAGCGAGGGTGAGGTGGAGGTCGCCCGCGGGGAGGTGGACGATGTGCTGGCCGCAATGCGGATCCTGCGCGGGCACCCGGGAGTGAAGGACCAACAGTTCGTGATGCTCGGCACCAGCCACGGCGCGTTGATCTCGATCATGGCCTTGGCACGCCCGTTGGGAAAGGAACTGCTGAAGGGAGTGGTCGCGGCCTACGGGGTCATGGACATCTACCGCTGGTACCAGTACCTCCTGGACAACGATTTCGATGTCAGCGATTCGTTGAGCCGGAGGGTCTATGGTAATGGCCCGGCCGATCGCCCCGAGGCCTTCGCGATCCGGCACGCGCTGTCCCTGGTGGAGAAACTGGGAGACGCTCCCATCCTGCTGGTCCAAGGTGAGAAGGACCGGATCGTGCCGGTGGACCAGGCCAGGGGCATGTACCGGGCTCTGGTGGCCTCCGGCCGCAAGCAGGACCGCCTCCGCACCTATCCCCAAGCGGGACACGGCTTCCTCTTCTGGGACGATCCCGCTCTCCATTCCCCGGAAGAGCTGGCCGAGACGGAGCAGGCGTGGCGAGAGATCCTTCAGTTCCTTCGCGACCGCATCGAAGGGGCCCGGCCTTCGCACGGTTGAGCCACTCCGGTCTGCCGGCGTCGCGGGGTCCCGGATTCGTCCGGCGGCTGCCTCGGCGGTGGGCCCTGCCGGTTCTTTTCCTGTGCGCGGTCCTTGCCCCCGGCCCGGCCCAGGTGGCACGAGCGGATCCGGAAGGGGTCGATCGCACTCCCGTGCGCCGGACCGCGGGGCCGCCCTGGGTGCTGGTGCGGGCCGAGCGCGGAATGGACCGGTCGGTCGACGAGTTGCTCTCCCTCTGGCCCTCGGCGGCCCGGGACGTCGCCCGGGGTGTGGGCCTCGGCCATCCCGCACCGGTCGAGATCGTGCTCCTGCGGAGCAAGACCTTCCGCCCGTGGGCCCGGGGCCTGATTCCCGAATGGGGAGCGGGATTCGCCAACTGGCCCCACGGTCCGATCGTGCTGGACATGGATGCGGTCCTGCGGGGAGGCGCCGGCCTCGACCGCATTCTCCGCCATGAACTCAGCCACGTGTACCTGGGGCAAAGAGTCGGCGCGCGGGCGGGGCTTCCCCGGTGGTTCGTGGAGGGAGTGGCCCAGGCGCAGTCGGGCGAATGGCGGTGGGGAGATCGTTTCGCGCTCCTGCGGGGGTCCTTCACCGGGCGCTTGCCTTCCCTCGAACGCATCGGCCGGGACTTTCCCCGCGGAGGGGGCGCGGCGGGTCGAGCCTACGCGCTGAGTCTGGCCGCGGTACTCCAACTGCAGAACGAGCTCGAGGACCGTGGCGGCTGGCGCGCCCTGGTCGATGCCACTGCGTCCGATGGACACTTCGACCGGGCATTCCGGAAACTGACCGGAATGACGGTGCACCGTTTCGCCCTCGATTTCGATCACCGGATCCAGGGCCGGTACGGCTGGATCGCCGCCCTCTCGCAGGCGGCCTCGATCTTCACCCTGATGACCCTGCTCTTCCTCGTGGGATATGGGCGCACCCGATGGCGCAGGCGCCGCCGCCTGGCCGAGATGGAAGAGGAAGAAGGCCGGTGATGGCCGCCCGCCCGCGACGGAAGCCCGCCGCGACCTGCCGGAGGAAGTGTGTCAACGTACCGGCGGAGGAAGCAATTCGGCGTCGAGGCGTCCGAAGGGATCGGCGAAGGGATCGGTGCCCGCCGGGGTGAACCAGGGCAGCCAGTTCCCCCCCGAACCCAGGTGGGCGGTGCCCCACCAGTCGGAGCGGGGATCGTAGACCCCGTCGCCGTCGGTGTCGACGATCACCGCCATGGTGTAGCGGGCATGTGGGATCAAACCGTCGACCACCCGCTGGAAGTGTGGGCCGCTCGTGTCGCTCAAGTTCACATCGGGGAACGCCGCCCGCGTCGCGGGTCGGGAGAAGAGCTCCGGGGCGGAGGTGACATCCTGGACCGTTGATTCTTCGTAGAAGAGCATCAGCGCGTATTCGGGCGAGGGTCCGTTGGGGTTCTTCTGGAAGACGTTGGCGTCGATCATGCCGGACGGCAGGGTCGGTGGCCGCACCCAGAACTCCCACAACCACGGATGGAGAAAGCGCGGTCCGTCGATGAGGATGGTCTGCAGCACGGTACTGCTGTCCGGTGCGAAACCGTCGATCCAGAACACCGGCGAAGTCGTGCTGGCCCGCTTGCTCCAGCCGTCGGCGGGCGATGGACAGAAGGAGAACACCAGGTCCACTGGCTGCGCGGTCTGGTTCAGGTCGAGGCGCAGGGAGACCGGGTAGTCCACGTCGAAGACGACGTAGTCCGGCTCTTCCAGGGTAGGGAAGGCGGGGAGTGCACCGACGATCTTCAGGTTCGTCGGCAGGGGAGGGCCTCCTTCGCCCTGCAGCGAATTGTCGCACGAGGAGGCATTCAGCAGCAGGGCCACCGCGATCGCGGGCAGGACGAACAGGCGTCGGAAGATTCTCGGACGGGAATTCGTCATGGTGGCTCCAAGATACGAACGGCCGGTTCTCCAGCGCAAAACCCCACCGGCCTCCCACACGACGCGTCCCATCGGCTCAGTCGGCGTCGGTCAACCCCCAGAGTTGCATCTTCGCGTCCTCGTCCCACCGGCGCTGCAGGGAGAACTCTCCGGGGAGGACGTAGATCTCCGCGGTGGCACTGACCGTGCCCCGGAAGAGATGTCCGCCGACGATCGAGAAATCCGGAGCGCCCAGGACCACGTGGGCATGCAGGAAGGGCTTCCCATCGGCCCAGGCCAGGTTCCCCGAGAGGCTCAGCAGTTCGTGGGAACCGGCAAGTTCGCGCCGGTCGTAGCAGTCGCGTTCGACATCGCGATAGCCGAGTTCGAGCTTCTCGAGCGCTCCGATCCCCAGGACCAGGGCGTTGCGCAGTTCGTGTTCGGCGGCGAGCCGGTGCAAGGAGGAGACGACCTCCTCCCCCCGGTGGAGGCGGACCAGGATGCGGTCGCCGTCGCGTCGAAGGTCCATGGAGGGTCCTTTCGCTGGAAGTGGGAGCCCCAGTGTACCGGGTGGACGCAAGGGGGTCCAGTCGCTACACTGCCCCGTCGAAAGTGAAGCAAGAGGCCGAAGCGGAGCAGGACGGGGAGATCGCGATGAGTGGAGCGAGCGGGTTCTACGAGGGCAAGAAGGTACTGATCACCGGCGGCCTGGGTTTTCTGGGCAGCAATCTCGCCATCGCCCTGGTCGAATCCGGCGCGCGGGTGACCATCGTCGACGCGCTCATTCCCCTGTTCGGCGGCAACCACTTCAACATCGAGCCGATCCGGGACGAAGTCGAAGTGCGGATCGGCGACATCCGCGACCCGGAATTGATGAACGAGGTGGTGAAGGGTCAGGATCTCTTCTTCCACATCGGAATGCAGACCAGCCATGTCGACTCGATGAGCGACCCGCTGTGGGACATCGACATCAATTGCCGGGGAAACATGATCGTCTACGAAGCGGTCCGCCACCACGCGCCCAACTGCCACGTGATCTATGCCGGAACCCGGGGACAGTACGGAATCCTGAAGAAGACTCCGGTCACCGAGGACCACTGCATGCTGCCCACCGACATCTACGGGGTCAACAAGGTCGCGGCCGAACTCTACGGTTTCGTCTACGCGAAGAGCTACGGAATGCGGTTCACCAGCTTGCGGATCAGCAACACCTACGGCCCACGTCATCAGATGAAGCATGGGAAGTACGGCATCCTGAACTGGTTCTTGCGCCAGGCCTTGGACGGGGCCACGATCTCGCTCTACGGGGACGGTTCACAGAAACGCGACTACAACTACGTGGACGACGTGACCGAGGCGTTCCTGTTGTGTGGAGGCAATCCGGAGACCACGGTGGGCGAGGCCTTCCATCTCGGAGGCGACGAGCCCCGCAGTTTCAAGGAGACCACCGAGATGGTCATCGCGGCCGCCGGGAGCGGGCGTTACGAACTCACCCCCTGGCCCGACGAGCGCAAGGCGATCGAGACCGGAGACTTCGTGGCGGACCATTCCAGGTTCACCCGCGCGACCGGGTGGAAGCCGACCATCCAGATGCGGGAAGGGCTTCGCCGCAGCGTCGAATACTACAAGAAGTACCGTGATCATTATTGGTAGAGCGCCGGGTCGATCCCCAGGCCGCCCGCGCGACGGTGGTCGGTTTTCCCGGTGACCGGTGGCGTTTTCCCCTGGCACGAAGGTGCGTCATGCAGTTCATCCTGGTCGTCGATCGCAAGCATCTCTTTCCCGAGCTGTTTCCCCAGGGATTCCTCCCCTTGGACTCGGTGGACCTGGCGGAGGTCGAGCGCCGCTCCTTCTTCGCCGAGAGGGAGTTCATGGAACGATGCAGCCACTTCAAGCAGATCATCCCCTACATCGCCCTGACCCTCGGCGACGAGGTCCTGTGTTACCAGCGCCGGGCCAAGCACACCGAGAAGCGCTTGGGGGGACTCTGGACGGTGGGTTTCGGAGGTCACATCGAACCGATCGACCGCGACGAAGCCGGATCACTGGGAGTGGTGAAGACCACCGCCCTGCGTGAGCTGGAGGAAGAGACCGGACTGAAGGTCGATGGGAGGGCGTTGGAGCCTCTGGGATTCATCAATTCCGACCGGGAGGAGGTGAGCCAGGTGCACTTCGGGGTGGTGTTCCGGGTTCGGCTGGACGACCGGGCGCGCGGTCGCGACGAGATTGCGGCCCTGATCAGCTCCCAGAGCGAGCCCCACCGGGTGGAGTGGAGGACCCGGGCGGAATTGCATCCGCGGGAGGAAGCGCCCCCGGCCCCCCACGGCGGACGATGGGAAGACTGGACGCGGTACGTCCTGGAAGGGAAGGCCCTGCTGGATTGAGCGCGTGGTCATCCCTGCGCGTCCCGCGGGGATCCTCCGGGGAAAACCGCGAGGAGAAGCTTCCGCCACTGGCAAGAAGTGTCGAGGAGGAGAAGATGCCCCAGGCGAAGGGGGCGTCGGTCCCGTCGATGGCGGGAAGACCCCGCCCGGTGATGGCCAGGGCCGTGCTGTAGGCGTCGGCAGCTGAGGCCGAGGCCGCCACCACCACGGCCGTACGCGGGGACTCGACCCGGCGTCCGTCGCGCAGATCCCACAGGTGGGGACGGACGGAAAGCGAACCGTCCTCGCCGTCCTCGACCTTCATGGTGGAGGAGACGCTCAGGGCGGCATCCGTCACAAGCACCCGGCCGACGATCCGGCCTCGTTCGGTCCCGTGGGCCGGACCCCGGATCGCCACGCTCCAGCCTTTCCCCCCCGGGCCGGGGCCGATCGCCAGCAGGGAGGAGCCTCCGAAGTCCAGGAGGGCGTTGTCCACCCCGGCGTCTCGGAGCAGGCGGCCCAGGGCGTCCAGGGCGAAGCCCTTGCCGTTGCCTCCGGAGTCGAGAACCCCGTCCGCCTCCGGAGCGCGCCAGCGAGCCCGCCCCGCCGCGGGGTCCACATCCAGGTCCCGCCAGCCCCGGCGATGCAGGGTGATGTCGAACGCCCCCCCGGTCCGCCGGCTCTGAGAGCGACTGAGGTCGAGGTAGTCGAGCACTTCGGGAGGAACCGGCACCCACGAGCCCTTCCGGGCGCTGAGGCCGGAAAGCGCCGAGCCCTTCCGGAAGGGGCTGAGCATCGCGTCCAGGCGGCGGGCGCGGGCGAAGCAGGCGGTGAAGAGGGAATCGTCCGCGGCCGCGGGCAGGACGATGCGCAACACGGTGCCCATCACCCATTCCCGGGCTTCCTCGAAGTCCGCCGCAGATGGCGGCGCCACCAGGGCCTCGCCCTCGCCCGGCACCGGTGCCCGATGGGCCGGTCGAGGGTTGGGAGAGGGAGGCTTCCGCGATGACCCCGACGAGTCCGGCGGCCGGCTCGTGCCGGCGACCGCAACCTGGTGGACGGCCAGGATGCGGCGCACCGCCGTGCGGATCGCCCGGCAGCTCAGGGTGGAGCCGGCCACCGCCCAGTCACGGCTCCGCGTCTCGACGACCCGCGGATCCCGGGCGCCACCGAAGCGCTCGAGGTAGGAAACCGGGGGTTCGTACTCGGAGGGTTCGTGGAAGGCGAGCAGTCGGATCGCTTCGACCGCGCCGTCCGGGGTGAGGGTCACCATCAATGTCTCCGGCAGGGTGCGCACGCGGTGCGACACGATGTAGGCGTATCCCACAAGTTCTGCTTCCCGCCAACCCTCGTAGACGGAGATCATGCGGCTCGGCGGCGTTTCTCCGGTGCGTCGACGCACCTCTTCCACCTGTCGCTCGCTCAGGAAGATCTCCCGGGAACGGACCACCGCCGGCGGGGGAAAGGCCAGCTCGAGGGCCGACTCCCGGCTGTGGTAGACCTTGGCCCGGGCCGAGCGGATCGTCTCGACCCGGTGCCCGGAAACAACCGGGAGCAGGCCGGCGGGCAAGCCCACCGCGAGCCAGACGATCCATGCGAGCCGAGAGGAAGTGCGCATGTCCCCGCTCCCGTCTAGAACGCGAATCCGGCGCCCACCCGCAGCTCATCGCCCGGGTCGGGTCCGCCCACGGTGGTGTGGACGAACTCGGCCTTCAGGGCGACCTGCGGGTGCGGCCAGTACTGCAGGCCCAGGGTGAGCACGCGTTGCCGCAGGGTCGGGTTGGTGGCGCGTCCGGGGATCCCGGGAACCTCGTTCGCGAGATCGAGGTCCTCGTAGCGTGCCCACGGGGAGAGCTGGAAACCGGCGTTCGGCCCGAAGAGCACCGGGGCCACATCCCAGGCCAGCTCGGTGTACCACCCCGATTGCCGCCGGGGAATCAGCTTGCCCGAAGGATCCGGGTAGACGATACGAGTCAGGTTCTCTGCCCCGTCGATCATGGTCGCGGCGTAGATCGCCCGGAAGTGCAGGCCCCTCCACCGGAGTTGGGCATGGCTCTCCCACACCGTGACCGCGATCCGTGTCGAGGCCAACTCCGGCCGGGTGGCGCCGTTCTGATCGGCGCCCCCGCGGTAGACCGCCCCCCCCACCCTCAGGAGTCCGCCGTGGTCGTACTCGACCGCAGCGACGCCCGCCAGGTCTTCCCACCGCACGCGGTTGGCTCCCTGGCGACCTCCCCGGATCCCCTGCTCGGAGAATCCCCCCGCATCCAGACCGTTGAGCAGGTAGGCGGTGGTGTGGAGTCCCTCGGCCAGTCGGCCGTGGGCGCCGACGCCCATCTCGTGCCAGGTGGTGGGAAGGATACGGCGCTCCAGGAGGGGCCGGAAGTTGCCGTAGTAGTAGGGCGGCTCATGGATCCGATTCAAGAATCCCATCGGGACCAGGAGGTTGCCCATGCGCAGGCGGACGGCGTCATGGAGGAGGAACTCGAGATAGGCGAACTCGACGCTCACCTCGCCCGCATCACCGGACGCGTTCTCCTCGGTGGAGGCGTGTTCGAATTCGATCTCGGTGTTCAGCAGGATTCGATCGTTGAACTTGTAGCCGAGATAGAGCACCAGCCGGACCTGATCGGCGGTGTTCCCCGCCGAAGCGGGAGGGCGATCCCGCAGTTGGGCCGCAAGATACCACTCCCCATATCCTCCCAGCGAGAGACCGGGGTCGGCGCCGTAGACCTTGGACGCCGAGGGTCCCAGACCGGTGTCCCCGCGGGCGCGCTCGGTCTCGGTGGCGGGAAGGGTGCGCTCCTCCCGGAGCCGGGCCACTTCCCGGGCCAGGATCTCGACCTTCTCCTCCAGGCGGAGCGTTTCCTCCGCGGGGATCGAGTCGGAGGGAGCGGCCGCCGCGGAGGCGGTTCCCGCCCCGCCGGCCAGGAGCATCAGGAGGAGGAGCAGAATTCGGGAGGACAGCATACGATGAACTCCGGGGAAGGGGGGAGATCGGAGACCGTCACCGGCCGCGGATCTAATGATATTGAGAATCATTTGCAACACAAGGAGAAAAACCGGGCGGGGTCGGCAGTGCGGCCCCCGCTCCGCTCAGGATCGGGGAGGGCCGGCGGGAGACGCCCCGAGCAGGCGGAGCAGCTCCCGTTCCAGTTGGGGCAGGGGAACGATCCGGTCCGCTCCGGCCAGCTTGGCCCGGATGGGTAGATCCCCGAGGTTGTGGTCGAGGAAGCCGATGATCTCGGGCCGGCCCGGCCCCTTCGCCAACTCCCGCAGGAGGTCGAGGATCTCCTCCCCCAGGGCCAGGTCCAGCAGGATGCGGCGCGCGGGTGGTCCCTCCAGGGCGGCGCGGAGTGCCTCGGCGGGCAACACCCAGCGCAGGGCGGCCCCGTGCTGGTCCGCGCGGGCCACAAGGCGGCGGGCCAGTTGCTCGTCGCGGGTGATCAGGAGAAGCATGGTGCGCCGGCCTCCGGGAAGGAGTGGTCCACTCAGCTTTTCGGAGCAGGAGTCTTCTGATGCTGCATCACCGCGACATAGCGGCGGGGATCCAGGAGGGCCGCCATGCCTCCGGGCGCATCGGGCCCTTCGGTCCACTGCTTCAGGAAGAGTCCGGCGATCGGGGCGAAATCGAAATCCCGGGGCCCGAAGCCGCAACTGACCAAGGCCCCCTCGCAGCCGGGAAGGGGACCGACGAGGGGCCGCGAGTCCTTTCCGCGATAGGAGCGCCAGACGCCGCGACCCCAGGCGGTGGAGCGGGCCACCGCGGGCAGCAGGGGGTCTCCCTCCCCGGCAGTCTCCGGGCAGCAGCCGTTGCGGCGGATCCATCCTCCCGGAAGCGGCCGCCAGGTGATGCCGGTCCGTTCGTGCCAGAGGATGCTGATCTCCCGGCCGAAATCCGCCGGGGGTTGCAGGAGATCATAGGGCCGTTCCCACGCGGTCAATCCGAAGTGGGCCAGCTCCGGGGTGAGTTGCACCACCGCGGCGTCACTGACGAGAAGGGTCCATCCGGCGTGGATGGTTCCGTGGCTGGTCTCCAGGCCCAGGATCCGGTCTTGATCCCGCAGCAACCGGAGAGGCGTTTCCCCCTGGATCACCCGGACTCCCCGCCGGGCGGCCAGGACGGCCAGGGTGTCGATGGTCCGGCGCGGATCGAGCAGCCCGGCTCCGGCCAACCAGAGCCCCGCCGCTCCCCGGGGATAGTGGCCGCGGGGTTCCCGCCGGGCCAGGGCGTCCTCGTCCAGTTCCTCGGCGGCCATCCCGTGCGGACGCAGGCGCAGGGCGCGGCCCAGGACCCGCGGCGCCAGTTGGGGGTCGGCCACCACCAGCATTCCGGGCTGACGGAGACCGATTTCCATGCCCGCCTCCTCGGCCCACCGGCGGTAGACCTCTGGGGCGGGGGAGGAGAGATCGGCCAGGGAGGCCAGTTCGTGGTACCCGTGCAGGAGCGCCGGGGAAAGCGCCGAGCTGTCGTCTCCGATCCAGGTCGGCGCCAGCAGCCAGACCTCACGATGGCCCGGCTCGTGCATGGTCAGCGCCGCAGCACACGCGCCGACCCCGTCGCCCACGATGAGGATGTCGCAGCTTCGCATGGAGAAATCCTTCCGATGGCACATCCAGCCTAACCGGTTCGGTGCAGTTGTGGCAATCTAGACCGGTGGTGCGGTCGGTTCCCCGCGGAACCATCGCGCCGCCAGAGCATCGGCTCCCCTCCCGTTCTTCCGCGGCGTCCCCTGCGGAGGAGTCGCATTCTGCCCCAGGAGGACGGAACCTTGCCCGCATCCCCGGTTTCCCCTTTGCAATCCCTTCTTGCCGCCTACGAAGAGGAGACCCACCACTTCCGGCCCGATGAGGCCCGGGACCTGGGCCTGGAAGACTATGACGGCCTCCTGGCTCCGGTGGACGCCGAAGCGCGCCGCCATCGCCTTCTCTTCCTGCGGGACACCCTCGCCACCCTGGGGGACCACCCGGCCGGTCTGGAGGCCCGGCTCTTCCACCATGCACTGCGCAGCGAGATCTGGCGACTGGAGGTCGAACGGCGTTACGAACGGGATCCGCTCTTCGGCCTCCTCCTGATCGATCCCAGCTCCTACCTGCGCCGCGAGGAGCGACCCTGGGAGCGGCGCCGGCAGGCCCTCCTGGCCCACCTGAGGGCCCTCCCCGTCCTGCTGCGGGAGCTCCGGGACCAGCTCGATCCCGAGCTGCCCGCTCCGGTCCTGGAGACCGCGATCGAGGCCTGGCGGGGATTCCACCGTTTCCTCCGGGAGGATCTGCCCCGCGAGCTGGTCCGGAGATCCCCCGGTCGATCCCTCCGCGCTCGCGACGGCGGGAAGGGTCTTCCCGCCGAGGATCTCGAGCTCATCGCCGCCGCGGCCCGGGTGGTCAAGGCCCACCGCATCTTCCTGGAGACCGAGCGTCTGCCCCACGCCACCGCGGAATTCGCGTTGGGGCGGGAAGGCTTCGAGGGAATGCTGCGGGAGGGGGAAGGGTTGCCCCTGGAGATCGCCGAGGTGGTGGCGGCGGGAGAGAAGGACCTGCGCCACAACCGCCGCGTCTTCCAGGAGCTGTGTGGGCGGATCGTGCCCGGCGTTGCCCCCCAGCGGGCGATGAAGGAGCTGGCCCGCCGATCCCATCCCGGGGAGGACCCTTTGGACCTGGCCCGCCGCACGATGGAAGAACTGTGGTGCTTCGTCGAAGAGCGCGGCCTGGTGACCCTTCCCTCCGCGGATCTTCCCGGGGTGGAAACGATGCCCCGGTGGATGCGCTGGGCGGTGGCGGCCCTGGAGGCCCCGGGCCCCTTCGCGAGCCGGACCACCTCCGCCCGCTACTACATCACTCCCGTCGATGCGGAGGGAATGTCCTCACTGTTCCAGGAGCAGGGCACCCCGTTGCATCCGTCCTACCTCCAGGTGGTCACCGGTCATGAGGTGATCCCCGGCCACCACCTGCACGCTCTCCACCTCCGGAGGGTCGAGAGTCGAGCGCAGCGCCTGTTCTCCACCACCTACCACTTCTGGGAAGGATGGGCCCACTATTCCGAGGAACTGTTGGCCGAAGAAGGCTTCGACGATCCCGTTTTCCTCTTGATGCAGCGCAAGGCCGCGCTCGAGAGGGATGCCCGCCTGCTGTGCAGCGTCGGCCTGCACGTGGAGGGATGGAGCCTCGACGAAGCCACTTCGTTCATCGCCGACCGCGCGCTCCTCGACCCGGCCACCGCCCGCCGGGAGGCGGTGCGGGGAACCTTCGATCCGCAATACCTGGGCTACACCCTGGGAAAACTGCTCCTGCGTTCCCTGCGCGAGGAAATGCGCCGGTTCCACGGAAGCCGTTTCGACCTGTGCGATTTCCATGACCGGATCCTGTCCGCGGGAGCGCCGCCGATCTCGCTGCTGCGGGAGGAGGTCTTTGGACTGAGGGGACGCCGTCTACTTCTTTGAGAGCGGCTCGAAGCGATTCGCGCGGTCCCACCGGGCCTCGTAGCTCGTCGTCTGGTGGGAGATGTGGCGCCGGGCGAACTCCTTGGTGAACGCCCCGCTGAGGCAACGCCCCGAGAGATCCTCGCCGATGCCTTCGCCGAAGAGGGTCAACAGGGTCGGCGTCAGGTCGAAGACCGTCGCGGTGGCGATCCGCTTCCCTTGCTGGATCCCGTGACCGTAGAGGATGATGAGCCCTTCCGGCTTGGCTTCCGGGTGCGGGCTGCGCACTCCCTTCGAATCTCCATGGTAGACGGTTCCATACCCCCTCTCGCTGACCACGATCAGGGTGGCTCCGTCCTCCAGCGAATCGATGATCTCTCCCAGCCGCTGGTCGACCCACCGGTAGGTCTCGTCGACGGCGTCTCCGTAACGGCGCACCTCGTCGTCGTCGACCGGGTAGATCTCGGGTTCGAGGTAGCGCCAGTAGGCCGAGGACACCACCGCGGGAAGTTCGATGAGACAAGCGCTCACGTCGGGATGGTATTGCGCTCTCAGGTACTGGAGCACCTTCAGGTAGCTGAGATCGGCCTGGTGGGTGAAGACGAAATCCCGCAGGGGGTTCTCGTGGTGGAAGATCGATCCCAGGGGTTCGTCGTAGGCGCGGGAGAAATCGCGCTCGTTGAGAACGAAGAAGCGCGAGAGTTCCTCCCGGGTGATCGAATCGGGGTCGAGGATGAGGTTTCCGATCTCGTCCTGCAGGAGATCGGGGAAGGTCTGCCGCTGGTGCGGCTTGGGATGATAGGTGACCTCGCTCGTCTGCGTCCAACGGGTGGCGGTCACCGCGTTGCTGACGATGTGGCCCCGCACCATTTCCGCCGGCCAGCTCGTCGGCATTCCCACCACCGCGACCGGGTGCTGTGTCGACGACAGCATCTGCCACACGCTCATGGAATTGCGAAGTGTGCTGCGGCACGGATAGATCAGTCCGTTGGACAGGGTTTCCAGGTCCGAGAAGACCCGGTGCCAGCGGGGATCCTTGCCCGTCTGCAGGTCGGCCCACAGTGAGGTCGTGCTCATCGGGTCGATTGCCCGCAACGGTCCCCAGCTTCCCCGAGAGGTGATCCGGCGGAAGTGGGGAAGCTCTCCGCGGTCCATCATTTCTTGCAGGTGGGTGGGATCGAGGACCGACACCCCCAGGACGATCACCTCGGAGGGATCGGCCTCGGGGGGCACCTTCTCGCCTCCTCCGCAGGAGACGAGAAACAAGAGAAGGCTGGACGCCAGCAACCAGAGGGTGAAACTACGGGACATGATGGCTCCGGTGCGGTTCGGGGCGCCGGGATTGCGACGGCGGGAAGGCTCCCGTCGATGGGAACATACCCGGCTGGAAGATGTAGCAAAGGCACCGGACGAGGACAAGAGGCGCCGTGGATTCCGGGGGGGACCTTGCCGGGAGAGAGCATTTCCTGGCGCGCGGCGAGCTTCGCCTTTCCTTGTGGGGACCCCTCTGGATCCCTCGAGAATCCGACAGGAGAAAGACCGTGAGCGGAGACCTGGAAACCATGGAGCGACTGGGAGAGCTGCGAAAGGCCCTCTATCGCGAGATCGAGAAGACCATCGTGGGCCAGAGGGCGGTGATCGATGAATTGCTCATCACCCTGTTTGCCGGCGGTCACGTGTTGCTCGAAGGAGTTCCCGGTCTCGCCAAGACCCTGTTGATCAGCACGGTGGCCCAGGCCATGGATCTGAGATTCCGGCGCATCCAGTTCACTCCCGACCTGATGCCCAGCGATATCACCGGGAGCGAGGTTCTCGAAGAAGACCAGGTCAGCGGCCAGCGGATCTTCCGTTTCGTCGAAGGGCCCATCTTCGCCAACATCGTCCTGGCCGACGAGATCAACCGGACTCCTCCCAAGACCCAGTCGGCCCTCCTGCAGGCCATGCAGGAGCGGGAGGTGACCGCGGCGGGACGCACCCATCCCCTGCAGCCGCCGTTTTTCGTCCTGGCTACGCAGAACCCCATCGAACAGGAAGGAACCTATCCCCTTCCCGAAGCCCAGCTCGACCGCTTCATGCTGAACATCAAGATCGGCTACCCCTCCCTCCAGGAGGAGATGCAGGTGGTGGCCCGTACCACCGGACTCGCCGGCGAGAAGGTGTCCACCGTGGTCCACGGCGAGGAGATCCTCCGGTATCAACAGTTGGTCCGCAGCGTTCCGGTGGCCGACAACCTGGTGGAATACGCGGTGCGGCTCACGCGGCTCACCCGGCCCGAAGGCGGCGACGGACATCCGAAGGCCCGTGAGTATCTTTCCTGGGGGGCCGGTCCACGCGCCGCGCAATTCCTCATTCTCGGGGCCAAGGCCCGGGCCGCCCTCGATGGACGTCCCACTCCGAGTCTCGACGACGTGCGCTCGATCGCCGCGCCGGTTCTCCGGCACCGCTTGGTCACCAATTTCCATGCCGAGGCCGAGGGCCTCAGCCGTGACGAACTCATCGCGGAATTCGTCCGCGCGACGCCGTCGGACATCTAGCGCTCCACCGGAAGAAGTTCCACCGTGGCAGTCCGCGAAGCAGCCCTCCTCGACCCCCGGTCGCTCTCGAAACTCTCGGGACTCGATCTGATCGCGCGCACCCTGGTCGAAGGGTTCCTGGTGGGATTGCACCGCAGCCCCTACCACGGCTTCTCCGTCGAATTCGCCGAATACCGGCAGTACATTCCCGGTGAGAGCATCCAGAACATCGACTGGAGGGCGTACGCGAAGACCGACCGGTATTGGGTGAAGGTCTTCCAGGAGGAGACCAATCTCCTGGCGCGTTTCTTCGTGGATGTCTCCGCGTCGATGGACACTCCTCCCACCAAGGGGCTCCCGAGCAAGCTGCGCTACGCCAAGATGCTCGCGGCGGGGCTTGGATACCTTCTCCTGAAACAAAAGGACGCGGTGGGCCTGGTGACCTTCGACGAGAAGCCGCTCGAGATCATCCCTCCGCGCAGCAGCCGCAGTCAGTTCATGCACCTTCTGGCAAGACTGGAACAGGCCCGGGCGGGACGGCGCACCCGGGTGGGAGAGGTTCTCGCGAAGCTGGCCGACCGGATGTGGCGCCGGGGCCTGGTGGTGGTCATCAGCGATCTCATCGACGATCCCGAGTCCGTTCTTCGCGGACTGAAGCATTTTCGCCACCGCCAACACGAAGTGCTGGTGTTCCACGTGCTCGACCCCCGTGAGATCGATCTGGGGTTTTCCCGCCAGGCCCGCTTCTATGATCCCGAAGAGAAAGCACGCGAAGTGACCGCGCAACCGTGGCACCTGAGGGAAAGCTATGCGCAGCAGGTGCAAGAGTGGCGGAGGACCCTGGGAAGAGAGTGTGGGATGCACCAGATCGACTATGTTCCCTTGAGCACGCAAACACCGTTCGACGTGGCCTTGCTCGCCTACCTGGCCAAGCGATCCCGTCTGGGGTAGGAGCGGTCCATGCAGTTCCTCCATCCCGCCTTCCTCTTCGCCCTTCTGGCGACCGCCATTCCCATCGTCCTCCATTTCCTGCACCGCCGCCGGCTCGACCGCATTCCCTTCGCGCCCATGCGCTTCCTCGTGACCACCCAGCAGAGGCAAAGCCGCCGACTGCACCTGCGGAGGCTGTTGCTGCTGGTGCTGAGGGTTGCGGCGATCGTGTCCATCGTGTTGGCCCTGGCGCGTCCCACCCTGACCGGCGGCCTGAACTGGCTCGCTCCGGAGGGGACCGCGGTCAGTGTCCTGCTGCTCGTGGATGACAGCGCCTCGATGAGAACCCAGAGCGGCGAGGGCATCCTCTTCGACGAGGCGAAGCGGGAGGCCGCCCGGATCGCGGGGACCTTGTCCGGCAAGGACGAACTGTGCATCGCCACCTTCAGCGACCACCTCCAACCCCTGTTGGAGGATTTCGTGTCCGCCCCCGGGTTGGTATTGGCCGCGCTCGAGGATCGGCGCTGCGGCTTCGGCGGAACCGACTACATCACCGCGTTGTCCGCGGCCCTGGATCTGATGGCGCGGGCCTCCAATCCGCGGAGGGAGATCCATCTCATCGGGGACCTGCAGGAGAGTGCGGTCGACTCCTTCTCCGCCGCGGTCCTCGCGCGTCGGATCCAGGGCGACCCCGATCTCCATCTCTTCCTGCGCCGCGTGGAAGCCGAGCCCTTCGCGAATCGGCAGATCGCGGATCTGCGCCTCCCGGCCACCTTGCTGCAACCGGGAGAGACGGCCGAACTGGGAGTCTCGGTGCGCCAGGATGGGGATCGTCCCCTGACCACGCCCTTGTTCCTGGAGATCGATGGGGTGAAGGTCGGAGAAACCGAGCTCCATCTTCCGCCCCGGGGCGGGGTCGAGCACACCTTTCCCGTCACCCTGCCCGAGGCCGCCGAACTCACCGGCGCGGTCCGGTTGCGTCCCGATCGCTACTCCCCCGACGACCAGTTCTGGTTCGTGATGGAGATTCCCGGAAGGGTCCCGGTGCTGGTGTTGAAGGGTTTGCCCCAGAGCGAACCACGGCGGGACCCCGTGCTCTTCCTCCAGGCCGCGCTCGATCCCACCGGTCGAGGAAGCGGCGGGTTCTCCCTCACCGTCGAAGACGCGTCCCGCGTCTCGGGGGAGGACCTTCAGGGCAGTCGGGTGGTGGTGGGGGTCGATCCCTACGAGCTGGGCGCGGCCCGGGTGGCCGCGCTCGGTGACTACCTGCGCGAGGGAGGCGCCGTGCTCCTCTTCCTCGGGGATCCCCGCGAGCGCGCCTACGCCAACGAGAAACTCCTTCCCCAGTGGACTTCCGTGCGTCTGGGACCGTTCCGTGGCGGTACCGGGGGCTTCGAGCATCTCGAGGTGGCGGCCACCGATCACCCCGCCTTCGGTGGGTTCGCTCCCGAGGAGATCGCCACCTTGCAGGAAGCCCGATTGCGCGATTTCTACGTACTGGCAACCGAGGAAGGGCGCACCCTGCTGCGTTACCGCGGAGGGGGTGTGGCGGTCACCGAGCGGAAGGTCGGAAAGGGAAGGCTGGTGGTGTGCGGTTTCCATCCCTCGGCCGCCGCGGGGGACCTGCCGTTTTCCCCGATGTTCCTGCCCCTGGTGCAACGCCTGGTCGCCTATCTTGTCACCGCCGCCGTCGGGGCGACCTCGCGCACGGTGGAGGTCGGCCAGCCCCTCTCGGTTCCCGCGCCAAAGACCCTGGGCCCGACGCAGGACCTGTGGTTGAAGGGCCCCCGGGGAGAAACCCTCCCGGTGGAGGTGGACGGCAGTTCCCTGCCGCCCCGATTGCGGACCGCCGCATCCCGAGGACCCGGCGTGTTCACCTTCCTCGTGGCGGGGACGCCCTGGGCCCACGTCGCGGTGAATGTCCCCGCCGCCGAATCCCGACGTCGCTTCCTCGATCCCTCGGAGCTGGAACGCGCCCTCCTGGGAGGGGAAAGCCTCTCGGTGCGGGAACTCGAAGGCGAAGATGTGGAGAAAGCCCTGGCCACTGTGCGCCGGGGACGGCCTCTGCACCGCGGGTTCCTGCTCCTGGGCGGTCTCCTCCTGGTCGCCGAGGGGTTGCTGGGACGCCGCATCTCGAGCCGGGAACGCGCTTGAGTCTTCCCTGATCTTTCGGGTGGTTCCAGCCGCTTCGCGGTGGGGTGGACTTGCACCCCGGCGCGATCTGGGGTAGTCTCAGGCGGGCTCCTCAAGGCTTCGATTCGCGCTCCTGAAGAACCCGTCGTGCTATCGGTGTACCCGATTTCGTCCCGATTGCTGCGCCCGGGCCTTTGCGACCGCGTTGAAGAAGAACCCGCAAAGGCTTGTACGACGCCCTCACGTACGAGCCGCGATCGAACCAACGGGAGGCAACATGCAATCCTTGCGAGTGATCCTCGCGGCCGTTCTCGTGCTGGCGGGGTTCATCCCCTTCGCACAGGCCCAAGGTGTCCAGATCGCCGACTACATTGGATATGCCTGGGAAACGGGTGGGTTCCCGCCCAGTAATTCCGGGGATGTCCTGCACTTCGTCGGTGTCACCACGGCGTCCGATCCTCTTCTCGGGGTCGATCTCGCCCAGGAAGAGGCCACCTTCCATGTCTACGGTCTGGTCAGCCAGGGCCAGCTCACGGACAACCCCGCACCCGGCTGGACCACCGTCATCTACACGGGCGGTACCCTCGAGATGTACCGGGATGCACAGATGAACGCTGACTACGGTATCAACCCCCCCAACGGAACCGCGCCGTCGACCTTCGTCGACGGGACGCTCCTGTTGAGGGGCAATTTCACCAGCTTCTACGTTCGGATCGATCCCTCGGGAGCCGGCACCTTCGGAGGCAACGCCGATGGGGTCGCCGGTGAACTCATCACCACCTGCACCGGTTGCATCTATACCTGGGGCGGAAGCTTCACCCAGGCTTCGGGTGCGCAGATTCCCACCGGGTACGACATGCAGATGGACGGGGTGCTCGAGATCGATCCGGCCGTTCCCACCCAGAGCGAGAGCGCCTGGGGCGCCTTGAAGGCTTCCTACACCAGCAGCAATCGCTAAGAAGGAGACGACATGAAGAGAATGCTTCTCGGCCTCAGCTGCCTGCTGCTGATCGTGGCTCCCCAGCTCGCCGCGGCGCAGCCGCAGGCCTTCGACTTCCTCGGGCAAGCGATGATCCCGAGCATGGTCGGAGGATCCTTGTCCATGTACAGCACGGTCCAGGAAGGGTCGAGCACCGTGGTGCCGCCCATTCCTCTGGATTATGCCAACTACGACTACACCATCGTGGTGACCCATCTGGTGCTCGATAGCGATGGGATGGTCCAGTACTACTCCAACGGCGCGATCGTCCTCTACGAGGACAACATGACCGTGGCCGACTACGCGAATCTTTCCACCTTCACCGATGGCACCGCCATCCTGGTGGGAACCATCAGCACCTTGACCCGCTCGGTGTCATCGCTTCCCATTCCACCCTTCACCACCACCATCAGCATCAACGGCACGGTGGATTGGACCGGGGGAACTCGATTGAGCGACATCGCCCCGGCGGATCAGCTCAACTGGAGCTTCCTCGCCGCGGGAAATGTCGATCCCGTCGACGTGATGCCCGGGTTCGACGAGCAATGGGATGGAAAGGTCGAGCCGAAGGAACCGATCGTCGGAAACGACGATCCGAGCTTCGGAGATCTCAAGTCGGGGTACCAACGGTAGAGCGCTCCACCTCGAGTGCGAATCGAAGTGCCTGATGCATACGGGGCCGGCCCTGCGGGGTCGGTCCTCGTCCGTCGGGGAGTGACCGCATGAGTGGAAGCTGGACGACACGGGATACCGCGTCGGCCTTCCTGTGGCGCAACGGGCGGGTCCTTCTCCTCCACCGCGATCCCTCCATGACTTCCTACCCCGGGCGATGGTCGGTGGTCAGCGGTTCGGTGGAGCGGGGGGAATCCCCTCGGGCCGCGGCCCTGCGGGAGGTCACCGAGGAATGCGGATATCCCGCATCGGCCCTCCGGGTGGTGGCGGCGGACCCTCCCTTCGTGGTCGAAGAAGATGCGCGCCGGGTGCGGTGGCGGGTCCATTCCTTCCTCTGCCTGCTCTGCGACGGCGCCGAACCCCGCCTGAATTCCGAGAACGCGGAATGGGAATGGGTGGCGCCTTCTCGTCTCGGGGATTTCCAGACCGTTCCCAGCCTCGGGGAAGCCCTGGGACGGCTGCTGCCGCCGCCCGGAAGGGCTGCCGCGGAAGCAGCGGCGGAGTTGGCGGGCAACACCCGCGATGGGGCGCATCGCATCGCCCATCGGATGATCCAGCTCCTCCGGGACGTGTTGCCCACCGTGACCGACTGGCCTTCGCTTCTGGCCGTGGCCGGCGCGCTGGCCGACGCCCAGCCGTCGATGGCGTCACCGGGGGCGGTCCTGTGGCGCTGGTTGCAGGACGCGGGGCTGTCCGGCTTCGATCCTTCGACCGCCGGCCGGAGGCCCCGTCGACCGGGCGCCTCCGGGATGGGATCTTCTGGATCGGCGGCTTCTCCTTCCGCCGCGGTGCGGGCGCCGTTGCGCCCGGTCGAACGCGGGGAACTGGACGATCGCCTCGGAGAGATCGCGACGGCCCTGGAGGGCGCGGCCCGCGAGACCGCCCGCCGCGGCGCCCTCCGTCTCGCCGGACGGGAGACGGTGGCCACGTTTTCCCGCTCGGAAACGGTGCGGGAGACCTTCGACCTGGTCCGGGGGTGTCCGGATGCTCCCCGGCGGGTTCTGCTCGGGCGCAGTCTGCCCGGCGGAGAGGGAGAGGTCTTGGCCCGGGAGTTGGAGGCGATGGGCTATGTGGTCGGGCTCCTGACGGACGAAGAGCTGCGGGTCCGGTTGCGAGAGACCTCCCTCTTGCTGGTCGGGGCGGACGCGGTCTTGGCTGATGGTTCGGTGATCAACAAGGTAGGAACCCGGGCCCTGGCGGTCTCCGCCCGGGCGGTGGGGGTGCCCACGGTGGTGTTGGCCGACTCCTTCAAGCGTTGCGCACCGAGCCGCGGTCTCACCATCGGTCCCGGGCCCGATGGCGGGCCTCCGTGGTTCGAGCGGGTCGAAGCGGGGTGGGTGGACGAGATCCTCGACGAAGGCGATGGCCGATGACCGGGTCATCGGGTTCGCGCCGGGACCGGCCGTGGGCTACCTTGTGGCCGCCATGGCCGTGACCCGCTGGGTGTATCTCGACCACAACGCCACCACCGCCGTGCACCCTCGCGTGGCGGACGCCGTCGCTCTCTGCCTGCGGGAAGGCTGGGGCAACCCGAGCAGCCGCCACCGGGTGGGAGGGCAGGCCGCGTCCCGGCTGCGCAAGGCACGCCGCGAAGTGGCCGGACTCCTGGGCTTCTCCCCTTCGGAGGTGATCTTCACCTCCGGGGGAACCGAAAGCGACGCCTTGGCCCTGCGAGGGGTCCTCCTCGCATCCGATCCGCCCCGGCACCTGGTGGTCTCCGCCATCGAACACCCCGCGGTGCTGGAGAGCGCCCACGCACTCCAGGACGAAGGGGTCTGCGCGGTGACGGTGGTCGGCGTCGACGAGATGGGGCGGGTCGATCCCCAGGCGATCGAGGACGCGTTGCGGCCGGACACCCGGTTGGTCAGTGTGATGAGCGCGAACAACGAGACCGGGGTGATCCAACCGGTCGTGGAGATCGCCCGGAGGGTGCGCACGAGGGGCGTCCCGTTCCACTCGGACATGGTGCAGTCGGTGGGGAAGATGCCCCTGGAGGACGTCGCCGCCGCAGTCGATCTGTTGTCGATCTCAGCCCACAAGTTCGCCGGTCCCAAGGGGGCGGGCGCGTTGCTGGTCCGCCGGGGGGTTCCCCTGCGACCGGTCACCGCCGCGGGAGGCCAGGAAGGCGGCCGCCGGGGAGGCACGGAGAACGTCGCGGGCGCGGTCGGGTTGGCCCAGGCCCTGCGCATCACCCTGGAAGAGGCGCCCGCCGCCATCGAGCGCATGCGATCGTTGCGCGACCGGCTGGAAGAAGGGCTGCTCGAGCGGGTGGACGATCTGCAGATCACGTCCCGCGAGGCGCCGCGGGTGGCGAACACCACCCACCTGACCCTCGGCGGAGTCGAATCCGGGGCCCTGCTCACCCTGCTCGACGAGGCCGGCATCGCGGTGTCCGCCGGGTCGGCCTGCGCCACCGGCGCCCTGAAGCCCAGCCATGTGCTGGTGGCCCAGGGCACAGCTCCCGAGCGCCTGCACGGCGCTTTGCGATTGTCCCTGGGACCCTCGACCCGGCCGGCGGAGATCGAGCGGGTCCTCAAGATCCTGCCGGCCCTGGTGGACCGCCTGCGCCGCCTGCAGCCCGGCAAGGAGCCGCTCCGATGAGCGCAAGCTCCCGCGGCGACCGAGCGAGCCAGGAACCGGCCGGTCTGGAAGACGCCTTCTTCGAGCGCATCCTGGAACGCCGCGAGCTCTCTCCCCTGGTCACCCGCCGAAGCGGGGATTCCTCGTCTCCTTGGGCGCTGGCCGCCTCGGGATTGGCCGGGAGCGCGGTGGGCTGGTTGCTGTCGGCTCTGGCCTGCCATCGCGAGGGGCAGTGGCTGGTCGTCGCGGCGGGCCTGGCCCAGGCCGAGGCCCTGGTCGAGGATCTGGAGACCTTCGGCGTCGCCGAAGTGCATTACCTGCCCGAGCTGGAGATCCTGCCCTTCGATCGCCGCTCTCCCACACGGGAGATCCTGGCCGACATCCAGGCCGGTCTTCAGCGTCTCGACGAGGGTCGTCCCGGGTTCTATGTGACCACCCTCTACGGATTGCGTCATCGGGTGATGTCGCCCGAGGTCCTCCGGCGTCACCGTTTCCTGGTGCGCAAGGGTCAGAGCATCGATACGGAGGAGCTCCAGGAACGCCTGGTCTCGTTGGGTTACCATCCCGCCGGCCTGGTGGAGATGCCGGGAGACGTGGCCCTGCGGGGGGGCATCATCGATGTCTACAGCCCCGGTCACGATCTGCCGCTCCGCCTGGAGTTCTTCGGGGACGAGATCGAGAGCATCCGAAGCTTCGAACCCATCGACCAGAGGTCGCGCTCGGAGCTGGAGCAGGCGATCATCCTCCCCGCCGGCCCGGTGGTCATGGACGACGACACGCTGTTGTCGGCGATGGCCCGCGTCGAAGCGATGGAGGAATTCTCGCCGGACGACCGGACCCACCTGATCGAGCGTCTCCAGGATCGGCTGCACTTCCAGGGCCTGGAGGGCCTGGCTCCGTTCTTCCACCCGATGGCCAGCCTGTTGAGCTATCTCCGGCCGGACGCGACGCTGGTGTTCGTCGGCCCCGACGATCTGCAACGGCGCAGCGAGGAGCTGGACCAGGAAACGCGGCGGGTGAGGGGAGATCGCCTCAAGCGGGGGGATCCCGTGCCCCTTCCCGAGGAACTGATGACCCCGCTTCCCGAACTCGCCCGCTCGGCCGCCGCCCATCCGCGGCTGTGGCTGGGGGAGATGGTCCTGGCCGGCTCGGGAGAGGCGCCGCTCACCCCCGCCGCCGATGTGCACCCACTCCAGTTGCAGACCCGATCACAGAGCCGCGGCAAGGGAGACCTGCGCTCCTTCCTCGCCGAGTCGGCCCGTTGGGCGGCCGAGGGCCTGGAGGTCAACCTCTTCTGCGCCAACAAGGGACAACTCCAGCGCCTGGCCGAGCTGTTCGAGGAGGCCGATCCCGAGGCTTCGGTTCCCCGCCCACTCTTGAGGATCGGAGTCCTGCACGGTGGATTCGTCTGGCCCGCTCTGCGACTCGCCTGCACCACCGACCACGAACTCTTCGACCGCTACCAGCGGCCGCGCCGCCGCCGCCGGGCCTTCGGCGGCCGCAAAGCGGAAGATCCCAAGGCCCTGCGTCCCGGCGACCATGTGGTACACGCCGACCATGGGATCGGCCGCTTCCTGGGTCTGCGCAAGATCACCGTCGAGGGTGTCGAGAACGAATACCTCTTGCTGGAGTACGCCGACGGCGACCGGCTCTATCTGCCGACAGAGAAACTCCTGCTCGTCGAGCGTTACGAGGTGGGGGACAGCGGACCTCCCGAACTGCACAAGCTCGGCGGCCATCAGTGGGAGCGAACCCGCGACCGGGCGCGCAAGGCGATCCGGGTCATGGCCCAGGAACTCCTCTCGTTGTATGCGGCCCGCGCGTCTCTTCCTGGGCACGCCTTCGGTCCGGACACCCATCTCCAGCGCGAGATGGAGGCCTCCTTCGTGCACGAAGAGACCCCTGACCAGCTCAGCGCACTGGCCGATGTGAAACGGGACATGGAAAGCCCTCGTCCCATGGATCGCCTCATCTGCGGCGACGTGGGATTCGGCAAGACCGAGGTCGCGATCCGGGCCGCCTTCAAGGCGGTGATGGACAAGCGGCAGGTTGCGGTCCTGTGCCCGACCACCGTTCTCGCCGAACAACACGGAGAGACCTTTTCCCAGCGTCTGCGCGAATACCCGGTACGAGTCGAGGTCCTGAGCCGCTTCAAGAGTGCCAAGGAGCAACGGGCGATTCTCCGCCGCGTCAAGGCGGGGGAGGTGGATATCCTCATCGGAACCCATCGACTGCTCGGACACGATGTCGAGTTCGCGCGGCTGGGACTGTTGGTGGTGGACGAAGAGCAGCGTTTCGGGGTGCGGCACAAGGAACGGTTGAAGGAGATGCGCAAACAGATCGACGTGCTCACCCTGTCCGCCACCCCCATACCCCGTACCCTCTATCTCTCGTTGATGGGCGCGCGGGACATGTCGATCATCGCCACTCCCCCCCGCGATCGGCTTCCCATCCACACCGAGATCATTCCCTTCAGCGAGGACGTGATCGAGGAGGCGATCCTCCGGGAGATGCATCGCGGCGGTCAGGTGTTCTTCGTCCACAATCGGGTCGAGACCATCGACACCATGGCCCAGATCGTCGCCCGCATCGTTCCCGCGGCGAGAGTGGCGGTGGCCCACGGACAGATGAAGGAATCGCAGTTGGAGCGCATCATGCGCGATTTCGTCCACCAGGAATACGACGTCCTGGTGACGACGATGATCATCGAGAGCGGGTTGGACATGCCCAATGTGAACACCATCCTGATCGACCGGGCCGACCGCTTCGGACTCAGCCAGCTCTACCAGTTGCGCGGGAGGGTGGGCCGCAGCCGCCACCGCGCCTATGCCCACCTGATGACCCCCCCCGGCAAGACCCTCGCCTCCGACGCGCGCAAGCGGCTGCGGGCGATCCAGGAATTCACCGATCTGGGCAGTGGCTACCATATCGCCATGCGCGACCTGGAGATCCGGGGGGCCGGCAACATCCTCGGCGAGGCCCAGCACGGTCATATCGCCGCGATCGGCTTCGATCTCTACTGCAAGCTGCTGGAAGAGGAGATCCGCGATCTCAAGGGCGAGGGGATGCCCCGGCTCCACGACATCAAGGTCGATCTGCGGGTGGCCAGCTACCTGCCCGACGAGTATCTCGCAGAGCCCGAGGAGAAGATCCGCTGGTACCGGGAGTTCAGCCGGGTGGATTGTGAAGAACGGCTGGACCTCCTGCAGGAGGAGCTGAGGGACCGTTTCGGCCCCTTGCCGCCTCCGGGGCGCAATCTGGTGGAGATCACCCGGATCAAGCTGAGGGCCCTCCGCTGCGGGATCGAGGACATCCGGGGAGGACGCCGGGGGGTTCGGATGATTTTCGCTGGCGACACCCAGCCCGACGCCACTATCCTGCAACACTTGGCGGGAACCGGCCTTCCCCGGTTGGCGTTCAACGCGGTGGATCGCTTGGTGATGACCGTGGACGCTCCCCGTGAAGAATGGGTCACGGCGAGCCTCGTCGTGCTCGGGCGCCTGGCGGATGCCCACCGGAGGGCGCCGGCACCCGCCAAGTGAAGGACCTTGAGAACCATGGACCGGGGCAGAGGCCTCTGGTCGACCCACCGCTCCCCCTGGAGCTCCCCCAAGGAGAAGACATGCTTTCGCTCGACTTGAGGATCCCCACCCCGGCCCAGACGCGTCGAATCCTGCTCGTGTCGCTCCTCGTGCTCCTGGCCGCCTGCGGCGGCAAGGACAAGAGCAAGATTCCCGTTGCCAAGGTCGGAGACCACACGATCACGCTGGACTACTTCGAGCGGAAGATGAACTCGATGAAGCCGGAGACCCTTCCCCCGGATATCGCGACCCTGGAGGGCAAGAAGAAGCTCCTGGAGACGATGATCGACAAGGAAGTGATGGCGATCAAGGCCGAACAGCTTGGTTACGGGGAGGACCAGGCCATCGGGGACGCGATGCAGAAGATCGCCGAATTCCAGGCGGTCAAGCTGATGAAGGACGATGCCATCAAGGACCTCACCTTCGTGTCCAACGAAGAGGCCCAGGAATACTACCAGAACCTCAAGCGGGTCCTGCAGATCTCCTTCATGCTCTTCGACCACCGGGAAGAGGCCGAAGAGGCGCGCAAACTGGTGATGGGCGGAGAGAAGTGGACCGACGTCGCCACCCGCTTCAACGCCGGCGATCCCGGACCCACCGGGAACTGGACCATGCAATTGCACTACGGAACCATCGTCGACGACGTGGAGAAGCCGATCTTCGCCCTGCAGGTGGGCGAGGTGAGCCAGCCGATCGAGAGTGTCTATGGGTATTTCCTCATCCGGCTCGATGGGGAAACGGTCGACCGGAGGGTGCCTGCGTTCGAGGACCTGCAAGACAAGATCGTCAAGAGCATCTTCGACCGGAACGTGGCCCTGAAGCAGGTCGAATTGATCAACGAGGTGCTCGACAAGTATCATTTCCAGCTCGATGAGGACGCGCTCCAGATCGCCTACGACGGGCTTCCGCCCGACAAGGATCTCGTTCCCGTCCCGCCCAAGGAGGAGTGGGGTCACCTGGACATCAAGCCGGCCGACATGGACAAGCTCCTGATGAGCTGGGACGGGGCGAACGGTGAAGAGGACGAGGTGTGGACCCTCAAGCGTTTCTACGACTACTACGATGCCACTCCTTGGCTGGGCCGTCCCCGCCGGGAATCCCGTCTGGGAGGTCTGCGGCGGCATCTCAAGGAGATCGCGATCCGCCAGCTCATGCCGATCGAGGCGAGGGCCCGGGGCTACTTCGACCGGCCGGAGGTGCTCGACGAAGTCCGAGAGCGGCGGCAGCAGGCCATGGTCAGCCAGTTGCACAAGGAACTCATCAGCGACAATGTGAAACCCACCGAGCAGGACATCGACGAGTACTGGGCCCAGAACAAGGAAGAGTACAAGGAGCCGGTGACGCACGAGGGGGTGGTCCTGGTGAGCGCCGACTCCGCCGCGGTGGCCAAGGCCTATCGACTGGCAAAGCAGGGCAAGGCGTGGGCCGACCTGGTGAAGAGGTTCGCGGACGCGAAGGCGATGCCCAAGGGCGATGACGGTCATTTCGGTCCGGTGGGGGAAAAGAACACCGCGATCTACACCCGCTTGTTGTGGGCGCAGCAGAACGAAGGCGAGATCTGCGAGCCCATGCATCTGTCCAACGGCCTCTGGGGATTCGGGCGCCTGGACGTCATCCATCCCGAGAGACAGCCCGAGCTCTCCGAAGTGGCGCTTCGGGTGAAGAAGGCGGTCGAGGCGGAACTCTCGGAAAGACTCTTCCAGCAGAAGATGAAGGAATGGCGCTCGGAGATCCCGGTGGAGACCTTCCCGAAGAACCTGGAGAAAGCCGTGTATCAACCGGCGCGGCCGGCCGGCGCCGCGCCCGCGGCGAAAGAATCCTGATGACTCGTGTGTCTTTTCGGCGTCGGCTCGCCGTGGTGTTTGCGGCCTTGGGTCTGTTGGTTGTCGCGCCGGTCGGACGCCCGACCGGCGCTTCGGCCCAGGGGCCCGACCTGGTCGACCGCATCGTGGCGATCGTGGACGACGAACCCATCCTCCAGAGCGATCTCGACCGCGAAGTCGAATCGTACAAGTTCGAGCTGAGCCAGACCGGCCAGGCTCCCACCGAGGACGACGCCGCCATCCGCAAGAAGATGCTCCAGCGGTTGATCGATGTGAAACTTCTGGTGGCCCAGGCCAAGCTGGACGAGATCGAGGTGACCGACGACGAGATCGATCAGGCGGTGGCGCGCTCCTTGGACGAGGTGATCTCCCGCTTCGGAACCAAGTCGAAACTGCAGCAGGAGCTGGCGCGCAATGGCATGACCTTCGCCGACCTGGAGGCGCGGAACCGCGATCTGATCCGCAATCGCCTCTACACGAACCGGATGATCTCGATGCACATCCGTCCCCTCATCGAGGTGCGGGAGGACGAGATCCGCGCATTCTACGAGAAGCACCTGGACGAGATCCCGACCACCCCCGCGGCGGTGGAGGTTTCCAATATCCTCGTGGTGCCCCAGCCCGACCCCGCGGTCCAGAAGGCCTTGGAGTTGAAACTGGATGCCATCAAGGCCGCATTGGAATCGGGGGAGGATTTCGGCGAGGTGGCCAAGCGTTTCTCCGAAGGGCCCAATGCGGCCCGGGGAGGCCTGGTCGGATCCTTCGCCCGGGGCGACCTGTTCAATCCGGTGCTGGAGGAGCTCGCTTGGTCGATCCCGGTGGGCAAGATCTCCCAGCCGGTGAGCACCGAACTGGGGATGCACATCGTGCAGGTGACCCAGCGCACCGAGAAGGAGGTCACCCTCCGGCAGATCCTGCTCAGGGTCACCATCACCGCCGAGGACTGGGAGCGGGCCCGGCAAAGGGCCCAGGAAATCTACGAGAAGGCCCGGGCAGGTCAGGATTTCGCCGAACTGGTCAAGAAGTATTCGGACGATCCCTCCAGCCGGGAGAACGGGGGGAAACTGGGTACCTTTCCCGAGGAGAAGCTCACCTCGGATTTCCGGCGGGCCCTCAAGGGACTTCAGCCCAACCAGGTGGCGCCGCCGGTCAAGGGAACGGCCGGATACTTCGTGTTGCGGCTCGATGCAAGGGTCGATCCCCAGCGGAAGTCCTACGAGGAGATCCATGACCAGCTGCGCGCGATGGTCGAGGACCAGAAGATCCAGACCGAGCTGGACAAGTTCCTCAAGGGATTGCGCCGGAAATTCTACATCGACATCAAGGGATGACCCCGTGGCCTTCTTGTTGCAATACTGCGGCTGGTGATCCAGTCCCCAGCCGGTGGAAACCATGAGCCCAGATCCCGATCCGACCCGTTCGACAGGTTCTTCGGCGCCGAAGGCCTCAGGCCCCATGGAGGGTCCCCTCGACCCGCGGGTGGTGATCTCCGCCTACCATGTGGATCTGCGCTACGGCAACCACTACGCCCTGCGGGATGTGAATCTCCAGGTGGCCAATGGGGAGTTCCTCTTCCTGGTGGGACCGTCCGGCGCGGGGAAGAGCAGCTTGTTGCGTCTGTTGACCATGGAGGAGTTTCCCACCGCGGGCCGGGTGGTCGTGGGAAGTTTCGTGTCCAGCCGGATGAAGCGCTCCCGCATTCCGCTGCTCCGGCGCGAGATCGGGGTGATCTTCCAGGACTTTCGGCTGCTCGACGACCGCAACGTCTTCGACAACGTCGCGTTCGCCCAGATGGTGATCGGCGTCTCCAGCGCCAACATCAAGCGGAACGTCACGAGGGTGCTGAACTGGGTGGGCCTCTATCACAAGCGCAAGCAGAGGGTGGTCACGCTCAGCGGCGGGGAGCAGCAACGGGTTGCCATCGCGCGGGCCATCGTGAACAGCCCCAAGATCCTGCTCGCCGACGAGCCGACCGGGAACCTCGATCCCGAGGTGAGCCAGGAAGTCATCGATCTTTTGTTCCGGATCAACAACGCGGGAACCGCGGTGGTGATGTGTACCCATGACCATATCATGGTGCGCCAATATGGCGAGCGGGTCGTGAAACTGGAGGGCGGGCGGATCACCGCCGATGTCCAGCGTTACCGGCCCCAGGTCTCCCGCAAGGAGAGAGCGGTGGCCGAGAAGGCCTACCGGTTGCACGAGGAGGGCGCAAGGCAACGGGAGACGGAAACCTGGGAGCGCGCCATCCTCGACATCGACTCGAAGAAGGAGAGTTGATGTACAGCACAACGCAAGTCCAACACCTCGTCCGCGAAGCGTATCTCGGCCTCGCCCGCCGCAAGATCAGTGGGACGGTGGCCGTTCTCATCATGGGGTCGGCCCTGCTCATGCTCGCTTTGTTCAGCATCATCACCATCAACCTCGATTCCCTTCTGCAGTCCTTGCGCGGCGGCGTCGATGCCGAGGCGTTCCTCCAGGACGGTCTCGAGGCCGGTCGCCGGCAATCCCTGCAGCGGGAACTGTTGGCCCTGGACGGAGTGGAGGCGGTCTACTACATCAGCCCGGACAAGGCCCTGGAGGAATTCCGGGCCGACCTGGGGGAAGACGCGTCGCTTCTCGACGAACTCGAAACGAACCCCTTGCCTGCGTCCTACCGCATCCGTCTGGAGAAGAGCGTCATCCACGACGCCGCCCGGATGGAGAAGCTCCTCGAGGTGATCGGCGCGTTTCCCGGGGTGGACGATGTCGTTTCCCAGGTCGATGTCGTCCGCCGCCTCGACCGCCTCGGCCGGGTCTTCATGATCGTCGACCTGGTGGTGGGACTCTTGGTCCTGATCTCGGCGATCTTCGTCATCTCCAACACCGTCCGGCTCACCGTGGAGGAACGCGCGAAGAGCATCGAGATCATGAAACAGGTGGGGGCCACCAACTGGTTCATCCGCACGCCCTTCCTGCTCTCGGGAGCCTTGCAGGGAGCGCTGGCGGGGATGCTCGCCATGGGCCTGTTGTTGATCGCCCACCGGGTCCTGCAGAGCGAGGTCGCCGGGGTGTATTTCTTCGGCGCGGGGCAGATCGTGGGGTTCGTGGTCCTGAGCACCCTTCTGGGGGCGGTGGGCAGCGCCACCGCCTTGCGCCGTCATCTCCGGATCTGAATGCCATGACGCCTCGTCCCTTCTTCCAACGATTCATCGGCCGATGTCTCCTGCTCGCGCTTGCGCTCGCTTTGGCGGTGCTGCTGGGAGTGGCGGCGGCCAGGGCCCAGCAGGCGCCGCAAGGCGATGTCCGGCAACGGCAGAAGGAGCTGGCCGAACTGCGGGCGCGCATCGAGGAGTCGCGCAAGCGTGCCGCCTCGCTGGCCGACGACGAGAAGCAGCAACTGCGCCGTCTGAAGGCCCTCGAACAGGAAGCGAAGGATACGCAACGCCTCCTGAAGAAACTCGAGGCCCGGGAGCGCGATCTCAACGCGCGCGTCGATCGGTTGAAGAGCCGGCTCGCCGAGAGCGACTCGAGCATGGCTGCCCGCCGGGCCCGCCTGGCGGCCCAGTTGCGCAACATGTACAAGAGGAGCCGGGCTTCCCGCCCCCTCCTCCTGGAGGGTTCGGTGGACATGCAGTCGCTGGCGCGGAGGGTGAGGGCCTTGACCGCCCTGGCACGCAGCGAGAGGACCTTCCTGGAGAGAACGCGCGCGCAACGGGATGAGCTGGCGCGGCGGCGGCAGGAGCTGGACGCCGTCCTGGCCGAGGTCTATCGCAACCGTTCCCAGGTGGCCGAGCAGAGCGCGCGGCTGTTGGAGCTCGAGGAGGAGCGGAAGAAGAGCCTGGAGGCGGTGCACGCCGAGCGAAGCCGGTGGGAGGCCTCGGCGCGGGAACTGGAGAAATCGGCCGCCGCGCTGGAAGAGTTGTTGGCCCGATTGGAGCGCCAGCGGAAACGAGGGAGCTCGGCGCCCTCGACCGGTTTCTCCGCCCTCAAGGGCCGCTTGCCGTGGCCGGTGCGCGGGAAGGTGACCCAGCGGTTCGGCAAGCACATCCATCCCCGGTTCAAGACGGTGGTGGTGAACAAGGGAATCAACATCGCCGCCACCGAAGGGTCTCCCATCCGCGCGGTCGCCGCGGGAACGGTGGACTACGTCAACTGGTTGCCCGGCTACGGCAAGTGCATTATCCTCAACCACGGCGACGGTTGGTACACCCTCTACGCGCATGCGAGGGAGATCTTTCCCGCGGTCGGCGCCACCGTCCTGGCGCAGGAAGTGATCGCGGAGGTCGGGGACACCGGATCGCTCGACGGGAGCCAGCTCTACTTCGAGATCCGTCACGGCAAGGAACCGGTCGACCCGTCCCGCTGGCTGTCGCGTTCGCGGCGCAGCGCGCGCCGGTAGATCGCGCCGGCGTCCACCTCCGCGGCTGCGCGCAAGGCGGTCGATCCGGAGGGAGCCGCACCGGACGGCGCACGCGATCCCGCTCTCTACGAATCTGGAACCCGGGTCTGGAAGGTCGTTCTTCGTGCAAGGTCTCGAGCATCTCGACCGCAGCACCGCCCTTCGGAGCCTGGCCGCCCTTGCCCGCAACGGGACGATCGGCCACAGCATCCTCCTGGAGGGGTTGGAGGGCAGCGGCAAGGAAGCGGTGGCGATCGCGATCGCCCGGCTGCTGCTGGAAGGCGACCACAGCGAGGACGGCGGTCGCACCGCCCGCCTGGTCCATCCCGACTTGCTGTATGTCTTTCCCGCCGAGGCCAACCTGAAGCTGGAGGACTACCGGGAAATCCTGCAGGAGAAGGCCCGCGATCCCCTCGGCCGCATCCGCCAGCCCAGCAGCGCCATCATCGCCATCGGTGAGAACGAGAACCCGGGTCCGTGCACTGTCCGCCACGCGCGCCGTTTCGCCGCCGCGGCGCCGTTCGAAGCCCCCCGGCGGGTGATCATCCTGGCCGACGCGCACCGGATGAACCGGGCGGCGGCCAACGCTCTCCTGAAGACCCTCGAAGAACCCCCGGAAACCGTGGTGCTCCTGCTGTGCACCCACCAACCGCATCTTCTTCCGGCGACCGTCCGGAGCCGTTGCGCCCGGGTGCTCGTGCCCCGCTTGAGTGAGGAGGAGGTCGCCGAGCATCTGCGCCGGAACTACCAGATGGATCCCGAGGCGGCGCTGCGGGTCGCCGCGGTCAGCGGGGGCAATGCCCGGCGCGCCCTCGATCTCATCGATCCGGACTCGGAAAAGGTGGCCTCGTGGGCGATGACCCTGCGGGACTGGCTGCTCCAGGGAGAGCGCAGTCAACTCCTGATGGGAGCCGAACGCGTGGCCAAGGCCCAGGATCCGCGGGGCGGCAGGAAGGGGACCCGCCTGCAGGACGCCAGCCTCAGCGCATCCCGCGACGTCGCGGTGCGCACCCTCGATTTCCTGGTGGCCGACCTGATGGCGCTGTCGCGCGTGCTGGCCGGGGCGCGCGGGAACCAGGCCCAGAGCGAACGCTTCGCGCAGTGGACGCGCCGTGCGACCGCGATCGATCCCCAGCGGGCCGCGCAGGTGTTGTTGAACGCCCGCGGGGACCTGCTGCGCAACGCGAACGTGGGCCTGGTGCTCAGCCATGCCTTCCTGCAGGCGCTGGGTTCTTCCCGCGGAGGGAAGACCCCGGGCCTGATGGTGGGGGACGGGTCGTCGTGGCCGCGCTGATCGACAGCCACCTGCACCTGGGCCGGTCCGAGTTCGACCGCGACCGAAATGCCGTCCGCCAACGGGCCGCGGCCGCCGGGGTGCGGGCGTTCTTGCACGTGGGATACGATCTGCCCTCGATCCAGGCCGCGCTCGAGCAGGCGGAAGGGCGGCGGGACGAGTGGGCGGCGGCGGGGATCCATCCCCACGACGCGCGCACGTGGGGCGAAGAATCCCGGTCCCGGCTGGAAGAGCTGGCCGCCGAAGGAAGGATCGTGGCCCTGGGCGAATGCGGGCTCGATTTCCATCGCGATCTCTCCCCGCGACCGGTGCAGGAGGAGGTCTTCGGCGCCCAGATCGAATTGGCCCGCCGGCTCGACCTGCCGATGATCTTCCACGTCCGCGAGGCCTGGGAGCGGGCCCGGGAGCTGTTGCTCGAGGTGGGACTGCCGCCCCGGCGCGGGGTCTTCCACGCCTTCGCCGGCGACCGCCGCTTCGCGCGCTGGGCGGTGGACGAGGGCTTCAAGCTGGGGATCGGGGGGCCCCTGGGCTACCGCAATTCCCGGCTCCCGGACGCCATCGACGGTCTGCCCGCCTCGAGTTTCCTCCTGGAGACCGACGCCCCCTGGCTTCCGCCGCAACCCTGGCGGGGCCGGCGCAACGAACCGGCCTACCTGCGGTGGACCGCCGAGCACCTGGCCCGGCTCCTCGGGTCCTCCCTCGACGCGCTGAGCGAGGAGATCGCCCGCTCCTTCGCCGCCACCTTCGGGGTGGCTTTCTCCAAGGATTCCAGGGACTTGGCCCCCTCCCGGCTGCCCTCGCCCGCAGCCCGGGCCGGTTGACATCCGGCGGCGGAGGATGGTATCCTTGGATTCGCTTCACAACGCTGCCTCCCCGGCAGCTTCTCCTGTCTCCGCTCCCGACCCCCGGAGGTCTCCCACCGAAACTCTGATACGGCGTTTGTGCGCGAAGACGTGCGGTTTCGGGCCCGAGGAGCCGATCCTCGAAGGAAACGGAGGATCCGGGGAACCACGCCCCCGAGGGGGCGCTTCCTTCCGCGGTGGCGAGAATGTCCCCTTCTAGCTTCCCCACCCAGGCGGAACTGCTCCGCAAGTGGGGCCTGCGCCTCGACCGGAGGCGGGGACAGCACTTCCTGGTGGACCGGCGGGTTGTGGCACGAATCGTGGATCTTCTGGGTGGGATGGCGATCTCGACCGTGGTCGAGCTGGGGGCGGGAGCGGGCGCATTGACCGGCGCGCTGCTCGATGCGGACCTGACGGTCCTCGCCCTCGAACTCGACCGGCGGATGATCGAACTCCTGCGCAGCGAGTATCCACGGGAGGAACTGAGCGTGCACCGCGCCGATATCGCCCAGGTGGACCTGGCCGGGTACGTGGGCGAAAAGCCCATGGCATTTGCGGGGAATCTGCCCTACCAGGTCACCAGCCCCGTGCTCTTCGGGCTGCTTGGGGCCCTGGGGCGCCCGGCGTGCCGGGGGGCCGTGCTCATGATGCAGGCCGATGTGGCCGAGCGCCTGTGCGCGGTTCCGGGAAGCCGCCAGTGGGGAGTCCTGGGGGTCTTGATCTCGGCCCGTTGTGTGGCCCGCCGCCGTCTCACGGTGAAGCCGGGGTCGTTCCTGCCGCCGCCCAAGGTGCAATCGGCGGTGGTGGAGCTTCGGCCACGGGAGGATCCGGTCGAACTGGGTGAAGGGGGCACCCGGTTGGTCAAGACGCTGTTTTCCGAGCGCCGCAAGCAGGTGGGAGGACTCCTGCGGCGCCGGTATTCCATTCCGGATGCGCGCCTGGCCCAGATGGAGGCCGAGTGCGGCATCGATCCCCGGCTCCGCCCGGAGCAGCTGGCCGTGGAGGATTTCCTGCGGTTGGAGCGCTGGTTGGGTGGAGGCCGTGAGGTGTCATGACCACTGCCAGGGGTGGAAACGCGGGGGGGGTGGGGACGCTGGCGGCGGTGGTTCTCGTTCTTTTTCTGCTGGGAGGAGTGTGCGGCGTGGCCCGGGCCCAGGACAGCATGGCGGACAGCACCGCGGCGAGCCCTTCGGTCGGGACCAGCCTTTCCGAGCTGACCCGGGAGCGAAGCGACAGCACCCGCGTCGCCTCCGCGGGCGCGCCCGATTCCACCGCGATGGCATCCTTGATGGAACAACTTTCCCAGATGAAGGGTTTCCGCTGGCTCGATTTCGCGGGCACCTCCGGCAAGGACCGCCCCTCGATCAAGGGCACCTACAGTTCCAACAAGTCCAGTTTCGGCCCCGCCCTGGACCTGGATCTTCCCCTGATGGCCCTGGGCGGTTTCCACACCGTGACCCACTACCACCGGGATTCCTCGCAGGAGCCCACCACCGACCAGGAGAAGAGCAACAGCTCGTTCTCCACCGACTGGGACCGTGCCATGAGCGACTGGGGACGCTTCAGCATGGGTCTCTCCACCCGCGACAGCCGCACCGACCGCACCGGCTTCGAGACGAGCACATCCAAGGACACCGAACTCGATTCCCGTCTCTCCGGCGACGGCAAGATGGGAGAGGTGTCGGGCAAGTGGTCGATCGAAGGGGGGGTCAGCAAGAAGAAGGTGGTCTCGGGTTCGCGTTCGGGAGCCACCGACCAGACCCTCAACAAGGGTGTCTTCAGCGGAGGACTGGGAAGGCGTTTCGGCGCGGTCGGGGTCAGCGTGAACGCAGGACTCAACGCGGCCGCCGGTCCCCAGAGGCTTTCGGCCGCGATCGACGGCAGTGACGCCCAGAAGGAGACCAAGACCACCATCAGCGACACCCTGGGTGTGAATCTCCAGTGGAGGGGGGCCGACAACCGGACCTTTTCGGTCAGCGTGAGCCGGGTGGCCTTCGACGAGGAACGGCTCGACTACGAAACCGACTTCCGCGGGGTGGCGATCTTCGACCCCGATACCCGTTTGAAGATCGTGGGCAAGGAAAAGGAGACCCGCAATATCACCAATATCCAGCTCAAGGCCGACACGAGGATCTACCGCTCGATCCGCGCCAGCCTGAGCTATGGATTCGATCGCAAGGAGACCCAGTACATCCTCAGTCAACAGGGCTTCATCCCCGAACAGGGCCAGAATTTCAACGGCGATCTCTGGTTCCGCTACGCGCGGTCGGGGAGCCTGAAGGTGAACCTCACGTTGAACGAGCGTTGGGACGACCGCCGTCCGGCGGACACCGAGGAGTTCAGGGGCCGGCACTACACCGTGTCCAACGGGGTGTCCTTCTCCATGGACCAGCGTCTGCTGGCCGCCAGCAGCCTGCGCCTGGTCTATGCCCAGGACCTCGCGCAGCAGATCTACGACTATACCCTGGAAACGGGTACCCAGGACACCGATGTGCTCAGCAATCGATACGAGGCCAAGTTGTCGTCGAAGGCCATCCCCTCGGTGAACGTCGCCCTGGGCAGCTCCTTCAAGACCACTTCGAACATCTTCCTCGATGCCCTGCAGGTGGCCAACAACAACCGCGATCTGAACACCTGGAAGGTCACCGGGGACTACAGCTGGAAGTTGTCGCCGGCGGTGACCTTCGGCCAGAGCTACCAGCTGAGCATCGACTACACCGATTACCACTATTCCTATGTCGAGCAGGTCGACCGGCGCGACAAGTTCTACAAGCGCACCCAGATGAAGACCGACCTGGACATCACCTTTCCCGGGGCGGTGGACTTCTCGGTGAGCCACGTGGTCGACCGGACCCGTGGCGGAACCAAGCAACTGGTCAACGGGGTGGAGAGCCTCTCCTACACCGATGACGCCACCCGGCGTCAGGACGAGCAACGCTTGAACCTCGCCATGCACATCCCGCTCTTCGGCTATACCTTCTCGGTGGAGACGAGCCGGGTGTTCCGCACCCTGCGGGGCGAGGACGAGGAGCGGCAGGGGGACCTGAGGATCGGCCTCTCCGGGCAGAGCCGATTCCTGCATGATCGCCTGGTGCTGGGTCTGGACATGGGCTACGTCTGGGCCTTCGGGCCCCCGCGGGTCATCCGTATCGACCGTGACCGGCGGTACTTCACCTCGAACACCTACCTGAGCTGGACCTTCTAGGGGGACGTCTTGAAGCCAATACCTCGCACTCGATCTGGTTGGGCTCTTGCGATCCTGCTCCCGGGCCTGGCGGCGCTGCTTGCCGGCTGCTTCTTCCACACCCGCACACCGGAGCAACCGGTCCTCGGGGGCGGGTGTGACTTCGACTTCCAGTTCAACAACACCTGGGAGGCGGTCCTGGCCAACATGGAGGGAGCGCTGGAGTGCGGCGAGGCGACCGAGTACCTCAAGGTGATCAATGACCAGTTCCTCTACGTGCCGACCCCTTCGCTCGTGGGAAACTATCCCAGCGCGTTTGCGACCCCCTGGACCAAGCAGCGTGAGGAGATCTTCATCCAGGACGCGTTCTCGACCGCGCTGTTCTCGGCCACGCTCACCGACAGCATCCTCTCCGGTCCGGACGACGACGGGACGAACATCCGTCTCACCGCCCGCTACCACATCCAGGAGGTGGACGCGGCGGGCAATCCGGTGGGCGCGCTCTACACCGACACCGCCCGCTTCGAGTTCGTGCGCAGTTCCCTCTTCGTGGAACTGACCCTGTGGGAAGACCTGGGGACCGGGCCCTTGCCCTTCGGCGACCGGCGCGGCCAGCAGGGAGGTGGTGTCTGAGGGCACGTTGTTACTCCCTGTTTCTCTTGATCCGGGCCCCTTGGCCCCCGAATTCCCGCGGTTCTGGCACGGCCGCTCCCGATTTGGTAAGCTGGATGTCCAGAAGGACACTGATCGGAGGTTTCCATCCCATGTTTTCCACTTCCTCGCAAACCCGGCACGTGATGCTCTCGATGGTGCTGGTTCTCGCGCTGGTGTTCAGCAGCGGTTGCGGGATCTTCTCTCCCGACGAGAGCAAGGACACCCCGCCTCCTCCCGGCGGAGGCGATTTCCAGCCCGCGACCAGCCCCGATCTCCTGATGGAGAATTTCAAGAAGGCCTGGGAGCAGATGAGCATCGTCGAGTACGAGAAGCTGCTCGCCACGGACTTCTTGTTCTTCTTCGATCCCAACGACAATCTCGATGATTTCGTGGGAGGCCCCAGCTGGGACCGCACCAAGGAGCTGGCGACCGCCACGAACATGTTCTCCAACCAGCCGGGCTTCGATCCGGTCAAGCAGGTGGCGATCCCTCCCATCCTGAAGATCGAGTTCACCACCTTCAGCAAGATCAACGATTGGGCCGATCCGGGCACGGATCCCTTGTACGCGGGCACCATCCGTGCGACCTACAAGGTGGCCATCACCGTGACCCTCCAGGGCTCGGACCAACTCACCCGGGTCACCGGCGACAACGACTTCTACGTCGAGCCGGTCCAGGTCGACGGCAAGACCCTCTGGGTGATCAAGGTCTGGGAAGACCGGGGACAGGACCTGGGAACCTGAGTCGTTTCTCTTCCGCTCGTTCCTCCTCGGCAGCGACGCCCCCGCCTTTTCGGCGGGGGCGTTTCGCGTTCTCCCGCGTGGACGGGCAAGGCCCCCGCGTGCTAGAAGAGACCATTCCCCCGAGGCGGCCCGTTCCCGGCAGAGGCCGAGCCCCTCGACGCACCCCGCTTGGAGATCCACTGCGATGCCTCCTGCCCGCAAGCGTTCCTCGAAGGCCCGCCGCGTCGATCGTGCCCTCTCGACCGCCTTGTGGTGGCTCCTCGGGATGGCGGGGGTGGGGGTGGCCGGGCTCGTGTGGCTGCAAGGCGATGCGGGACAGATCTGGCTCGCCGAACGGGGGGTGGAGAGCGCGAGGGAGCGCTGTTCCATCCGCTTCGAGGAAGCGGTGCTCCAGGGGCTGGCCGATTGCGGGGTGCCGCGCGACAGCATCACGATCCGGCCGGGCCACCCCACCCTCATCGAGGTGGGCGCCAGCGGGGATCTGCGGCGTCTGAACCTGGCGATCACCCTGCGCCTGGAAGAAAGCGGGGGGAAGGTGCGCTGGGGCGAACGCTGGGAGAAGGACACTTCGTCGGTGCTGGAGCTGCGCCTGGGGGGGCGGGACTATCTCACCCACCGCCTCCTGGCCCGTTGGGGGCCCCGCGCGGATCGCCTGGAGCCTCCCCCGCCGCCGGCGGGTCTGCTCGCGATCGTGATCGATGACTTCGGGCACAATCTCAACCCGGTCGCCCGCTCCCTCCTCGATCTGCCGGTGCCCATCACCGTGGCCATCCTTCCCGGACGTCCCCGGAGCCTGAAGGTCCTGACGGAAGCTGAGCGGGCCGGCAAGGAGGCCATCCTCCACATGCCCATGCAGCCGGTCGACGGATCCAGCCCCGGCCCCGGACCCCTGGCCCTGACCGTGGACATGACCCCGGAGCAGGTCCGCGCGGCCGTTGCGCGGTGCCTGGACGGGCTGCCGGAGGTCGTGGGCCTGAACAACCACATGGGCAGCGAGTTCACCCAGCATCGCCCCCTGATGGACGCGGTGATGGACATCCTGGCCCGACGGGGGCTCTTCTTCCTCGACAGTCTCACCACCCCCCGTTCCCGGGGCTACGAGGCCGCCCGGGTCCGAGGGGTCCCCGCCCTGCGCAACGATCTCTTCCTCGACCTGGACATCGACGACCCCTCGAAGATCCGCCAGAGGCTCCAGCGGCTGATCGAGAGGGCCAGGGAGAAGGGGATGGCAGTGGGGATCGGCCACCCGACTCCAGCCACCCTCCAGGTGCTCCAGGAGGTGCTTCCCGCTCTCGATCCCACCGACGTCCGGTGCGTCTTCCTCAGCGAGCTGGTGCGGGAGAGGTCTTCGAGCTGAAGGATTCGCCCGCGTTGACAGGGGGGAGCGGCTCGCTATACTGGTTGGGTTTGCGCGGCGGGAAGTCCCCCGTTCCCGGAACGGTCGCCCCTGGGCCCTTCCGGCGAGGCCGGAATCCTCGCGGCCCCACGTCTGGAACCCGATGAACCTCCCTTGGCCTGGGCTCGCCCCACCGCCGGACGGGTGGAGATGGAATGAAACGATCACTGCAGATCAAGGCCGCCCTCGTGGTGGTCCTCACAATCTGGGCTCTCATCAGCCTCTGGCCGACCATCCGCCTGAGCCGGATGAGCCCGCAGGAGCAGGCCGAGATGGCGTCGACGCCCGAAGGCATGTCCAAGTTGGACCGGCTCCACGCCAAGGCCATCAAGCGGGGCCTCGACCTCCAGGGCGGGATGTATCTCGTTCTCGACATCGACACCAAGTCGGTGGAGGAAGGAACCAGTGAGGACGCGGTCAAGCGCACCCTCGAGATCCTCCGCAACCGCATCGACCAGTTCGGGGTCAGCGAACCCGATGTCCGCCAGGAGGGAACCTCGCGGATCATCGTCCAGCTTCCCGGCCTGCAGGACGCCGAGCGCGCCAAGCGCCTCATCGGGCGTACCGCGCGGCTGGAATTCCGGATGGTGAGGGAAGGCGCGGAGGTGACCAGCCTCGTCGCCCGGTTGGACAAGGCCCTGGCCGGCAAGAAGGTGGCCCAGGAGGCATTGAAGGAACTCGACGAGGAGCAGGAGCCGGCCGATTCCACCGCGCCGGCGGACAGTACGGTGAGCCCCGCCGAAGCCGACAGCTCGCAGGGCGGCCTCTTGAGCGACCTGGGAGGGGAGGAATCGCCCAACGACGAGTACGGGGACTGGGCCACCCAGCACCCCTTGAGTTCGCTGATGGGTCCCTTCCTGAAGAACCGAGGCGCGTTCCCGGTTTCCGAGGAGAACCGCCCCGCCGTCGACAAGCTGTTGGCTTCCCCCGAGGCGCAGCGCATCATCCCCCGCGACGTCGAATTCCTGTGGGGCAGCGAGAAGCTCACCGGCGACAACGGACGTCCCGCGGAACTGCTGTATCTCGTGGACAAGAGAATCGAGTTGACCGGCGGTGAGATCCGCAACGCCGGTGTCTCCCCCGACCCGGACCGGCCTCCCTTGTTGATGGTCAATCTCGGCCTGAGCCGGCGGGGAGGCATCAAGTTCGCCAATGTCACCGGGGCCAACGTAGGGCGAAAACTCGCCATCGTGTTGGACGGGGTGGTGATCAGCGCCCCGAACATCAAGACCCGGATTCCCAACGGGCAAGCGGTGATCAGCGGTGGCTTCGCCACCGACACCGAGGCGCGCGACCTCGCCCTGATGCTGCGGGCGGGCGCTTTGCCGGTGGACGTGCGCATCGCCGAGGAACGGACGGTGGGCCCCAGCCTGGGTCAGGACTCCATCCGCCGCGGCGTCAACGCGGCCTTGATCGGCGGCATCCTGGTGGTGCTGTTCATCATCGTCTATTACCGGATCGCCGGAGTGGTGGCCGCCGCCGGTCTGTTCATCACCCTGCTGCTGCTGATGGGCATCCTCGCCCAGTTGCACCTGACGCTCACCCTTCCCGGCATCGCGGGGATCATCCTGACGGTGGGAATGGCGGTCGACGCCAACGTGCTCATCTTCGAGCGCGTCCGTGAGGAACTGCGGGCGGGCAAGTCGGTGCGCGCCGCGATCGACGCGGGCTACGCCAATGCCACCCGCACCATCGTCGACGCCAACATCACCACCTTCATCGCCGCGGTGGTGCTCTACTACTTCGGGACCGGCCCCATCAAGGGCTTCGCGGTCACCTTGAGCATCGGAATCCTGACCAGCATGTTCTCGGCGCTGGTCTTCTCCCGAACGGTCTATGACTTCTGGCTCGTGGGGCGCAACCCCCGCCGCCTGAGCATCTGAGGGACGGGGAACCCATCATGCAGTTCTTGACCAATACGCACATCAACTTCATCGCCGCCCGCCGGTACGCCATCGTCCTCTCGGTGTTGATGATCCTGGCCGGGATCGTCTCTTTGGTGGTCAAACACGGGCCGCGGCTCTCCATCGACTTCCGCGGAGGCAGCATCGTCGAGTTGAAGGTCGACCCTGCGGTCGACGTGGGGAAAATCCGCGCCGCGCTCAAGGAGGGCGGAGTGAAGGCCACCCAGGTGACGACCTTCGGCGGTCCCGACGAGATCCTCATCTACATCGACAAGACCGACGCGGCCGACGTGGTCACCGCCGATCACAAGACGGTGCGGCAGGTGGTGGCCGAAGCCTTCCCCGATCACACCGTCGAGCTGCGGCGCGAGGAAACGGTGGGGCCGAAGATCGGCGAGGAGCTTCGCAAGGGGGCGACCAACGCCATCTTCGTCTCACTGGTGCTGATCGTGCTCTATCTCACCCTGCGCTTCGTGTTCAACTTCGGCCTGGCCGCCGTTCTCACCCTGGTGCACGACGTCCTCATCACCCTCGGGCTGTTCTCCCTGCTCGACAAGGAGATCAGTCTGAGCATCGTGGCCGCCTTCCTGACCATCATCGGGTACTCGTTGAACGATACCATCGTGGTCTTCGACCGGATCCGGGAGAACATGAGACTGCGAAGGAAGGAAAGCTACGACGAGGTGATCAACCGCAGCATCAACGAAACCCTCAGCCGGACGATCATCACCTCGCTCACCACGCTCTTCGTGGCGGCCATGCTGTTCGCGGTGGGCGGCCCGGTGATCCACGATTTCGCGTTCGCGTTGACCATCGGCGTGATCGTGGGAACCTACTCGTCCATCTACGTGGCCAGCCCATTGCTCGTGGTGTGGTACAAGTGGCGCTCGACCGACCGCAAGCGGGGACGGCGGCCGCGGAAGGCCTCCGCCTGAGGCGCTCTGCTCGATTCCGGCTGGTTTCGGCCGTTTCCGCCCCGGTGGAGACGGCCGTTCTCGTCGAAGGATGGTTCGGGGGGAGCGAGGTGTCCCTCGGGGCCTTCCGGTGGTATCCTGTAGGCTGCAGGAGACGCCGCCCCAGGATCGGCAGCCCGGAGAGGACATGACCATGCGGTCCATCTTGAATGCAATGGCGGTGGTGATCCTGTCGGCGGGACTTGTCGGGGCGCGGGCGGCAACGGACACCTCCCGAACCAAAGGTGATCCCGGCCTCGCCATCGAGGCCCTCATGACGTCCTTCGTGGAAGAGGATGTCGAGGGCTTCGTGGCCTTTCTCCCCGGGACGGAGATTCCCTTCGAGCTCAGCCTGGAGGCGAAATCCCGGGGCAAGGACGACCGGGAGATCCGCCGGAGCCGCGAGCAGATCCACTATCTGTTGCAGGACTTCTTCTCAAAGGTGGAGATTGAGGATGTGCGCTTTGAGCGCTCCACCGGCGGGGCCGGGCCGAACGATCTCCACGGGGTCCTCCGGCTCCTCCTCAAGGACTCTTCTTCCCGCCGCCTGTATCTCCACTTGCGCCGGATGAAGGGGCGTTGGAAGGTGGCCGAACTGAGAGCCTTGCCCTGATCCGCTCCTCTGCTTCCGGTGCGCCTGCGATGGAGAGACTTCTTCCCGCCTGGATCCTTCTCGCGTTGATCGCGCTGTTGTTGTCGACCTCGGGCCAGCACGTCCAATGGCCTTCCCTCGCGCTGCTCTTTGCCACCTTCGCCGCCCTGGGTTGGATGCGCTGGAGAAGGACGGGTCGGGCACGGCCCGGCTCCCGCCTCGAACTGGTGCTGATCACGGTCCTGCTGGTGGCCTCATTCAGCGGATTGAGATTGTCCCGCTTGGCGTCCTATGACGACGGGGTCTGGCTGCGCCGGGCGCGAGTGCGGCTCGACACCGGAGCCGAGGTGGTCCGGTCACGTCTCACCGCCCTGCAGGAGGAAGCCCAGGAAAGGGCGGAACGAGCGCTCGACGAAGGTGTGGATCTCGAGCCCCTGGCCCATCCCCTGGAACTGGGCCGATCGCGCCTGCCGGTGGGGATTTCCCGTTGGCGGGATGGGGTGATCGTCGACTGGGCGGGTCAGGTGCCCGGTCCCGAGCGGGTGCCCGCCCAGGACCGGCCTCTGCTCGTCGATCACGGATTCCGCCGCTATCTGACCGTGTCGGCACGCGATGGGGAGGGGCTCACCGTCTATTTCGACCTGAGCCTGGGCATCACCCGGGAGTTGTTCCCCCGGCTCGGGGTCGGGGTCGATCCGGGACGGCCCCTGGCCGAGCCCACCCGGCTGGAAGTGGAGCTGAGGGCCACCGCCCCGCGGGTCGAGGAGATCGCCCCGCAGCTGCAACGGGTGGTGGCGATCCCCGAGAACGACCCCTGGGTCTGGGTGGTCCTGCGCGCCCCCCTCGCGCGGGAGGAACGCCGCCTGACCCTGCAGCACGAAGGAAGGATCCTGGCCTGGATCCTCTTGGTCGCCCTGACCCTGGTGGTGGTCTGGGGGGTGCGGAGCTGGTTGGATCGAATAAAGGAGGGGTGGGGAGGAAGGTTCGCCGCGCTGCTGGTCCTGTTGTTCGTCTT
Source organism: uncultured bacterium (assembly GCA_964601275.1). GTDB lineage: Bacteria > Krumholzibacteriota > Krumholzibacteriia > JAJRXK01 > JAJRXK01 > JAOZPE01. The sequence continues at coordinate 193,404 of CAZRMV010000007.1, forward strand.
CCTGCGCTTCGGCGTCGATCATTCGCGCCTGCTCCAGCTTGCCTTCGACACCGGGCACGGGGGGCTGCGCTGGTTGCTCGAGCCCGCCTATTTCGCGACCACCTGGGGGCTGGGTCTTCTGCGCAGCGTGCTCGATTTCTTCCTGACCTCGTTGTTCATCGCCCTGGCCTCCTTTCTCGTGCTCCCGGGATGGCTGAGCTGGCTTTCTTCCCCCGGTCGCCGCGTGGTCCGGTGCGTCCAGTGGGGCGTCCTGCTTGTGGCCAGCTGGCTCGTCCTGTGCTGGGTCATGGCCCTGCAACAGGTGGTGGCCCAGAACGCCAATCCCAAACTCATCGGACTGGACGCTCCCTTCTTCACCTTTTCCTTCCAGATGTTGCACTGGGCGATGTTGCTGTCGATGGTGGCCCCGGCCGGTCTGGTCTACCTGGGGTGGGAGCGTTGGCTGCGGGAGAGAGCATGGCGCTGGCGCATCGCCCTGGCCGCCGGCGCGGTCCTCGCGGTGGCCGTCACGCTCCTGGGGCGGGTGGACGCCCCCCTGGGCATCTGGCTCTCCCTGCTTCCGCTGTTGGCCGCGGCGGTTTCCCCCGCGGTGCGGCACCCCTCGTTCTCGGTGCGGGTGGTGGCCGCCCTGGTGATGGTGCTCTGGCTGAGCTGGGTCCAGTCCGAGGGGCTGCGAAGGGTCTATCGGGGTCTCAAGGAGGAAGTGGCCACCGAGCGCGCCCTGGACCGTCTTCATCCCCGCGACAACTGGCGCCGGGTCCTGGTCGAGGAGTTCCTGCGCGAACTGGCGGAGAATCCCTCTCGTCTGCGCGCGATCGCCAAGGGCGAAGCGGACCGGAGCAACGCGGCGTTCGAGCTCTGGGCCGGCAGCAGCAGCTTGAGCTCCCTGGGCTACGGTTCGCGGATCGTCCTCTTCGACGCGCAGGGGAAGGAAGTGAGCGATTTCGACCTGGGCTTGCCCTACCCGGCCCGCCCCGCCGTCGCCCCGGTGGGTTCGCCGATCGAATCGGGCCTCTACGGGGTGCAGAACGTCCAGATTCGCAGCGCCCGCGGCACCTTCCTGGTCTACCGGGGCTGGTTGGACGTGGCACGACTCTTTCCCGACAGCGATCTGGGCTGGGTCCGGGTCGACCTTCCCTACGGCACGGCGGATCCGGCCACCCCGGTCGACCTCACTCCCACCGGAGGGCCTTTGGCCCTGGGCTTCGCGGCCGGCGGTGATCTTCTCTCTCCCCGCCGGGAATTCGAGCGTCCGGTGATCTTCGGCCGTTGGGACGGGGATCGGGTCGCCGCCGCCACTGATCCGGTATTGGTCGGCCTGTCGAGGGACCAGCTTCCCGAACGCGGGGACTGGATCTCCCTCAACCGCGAGGGCAGTCCCTATCGCGCGCGGGTGGTGGAGGAAGGCGGAGAGGACCTGGCGGTCGCCTTCGCGCTGCCGACCTTGAGCGAACGTCTCCTGGATGCGGCGCGTCTGGTCGCCCTCTACCTCATCGCGGGCGCCTTGGGCCTGGTGATCCTGCTTCTCGCGGCGGCGCTCCGGGGTCCGTCGCGAAGGTGGCCGAGGGTGCTGGGGCGCCTGGGATACCAGGAACGGCTGCTCGGGGCGATCGTGGTCCTGGTCCTGCTTCCGGTGATCGTCTTCGGGGTGTTCCAGAGTCGCCGGGCCGAATCGAATCTGAGGCGGTCGAATCGGGAGGAGGTCGCCCGCCGACTGGACACCGCCCTGCGGCTGCTCGCCGATGGCCTGGAGGACGCGGTGCGCGCGAGGCTCGAGATCGACCCGCTGGAGAAACTGGTGGAGGGAGGCCTTCCCCACAAGCCGGCCCAACCCACTCTCGTCGAACGCGACCAGGTCATGGTCTTCGATGCCTGGGGTCGACTGGTCCACGACGAGAGCGGCCGCGACCTCTCTCCTCCCTCGGCGGCCCGTCTCCTGCATCAGCTCCAGGGAGCGATCCTCTTCCTCGAGGACGATTCCAGCGGGTGGTATCTCGGCCGTCTCTTCGAGGAGACCTCCGTCGACGGACGACATTGGTGGCTGTATCTCCGGCGCCGCCTGCAGGACGAGGATCTCCGCCGCCTCGCCCGCACCGTCGGAGCGGACCTGACCCTCTTCGACGGCGCGTGGGCGGTGGTCAGCAGCCGGGACGATCTGCTCAAGGCGGGCCTCGTGGTTCCCATCCTTCCCGCCGACGCCCAACGGATCCTCCGCGAAGGCGGGAGTCCTCGCTACCTCACCACCGAGCCCGACGCCGGGCTGGTCGTCGCCCGGGGCTACGTGCGGGTACCCGGTCCCCGGGATCCCTTCCGCGGTGTGCTGGCGGCCCGGCTCTTCACCCAGGCGACCGTCGCTGCCCTCGAACAGAGGCGGAGCTATCTCTTCCTCTTCGGTCTGTCTTCGCTGGCCTTCCTGCTCGCGACGGTGGTGGGGCTGGTCGTCGCCGCGCGCACCGTCAATCCGATCCTCGTGCTGCTCGGAGCCACCGAGCGGGTCGGCGCGGGGGACTTCACGGTGCGGCTGCCCGAGAAAGGCGACGACGAGATCGGTCAGCTGACCCATTCCTTCAACCGCATGACCGAACAGCTCGAGAGCGGACAACGCGCCCTTGCGGCCCGGCGCTCCTTCCTCGAAACCATGCTCGCCAGTCTCAGCGCGGGGGTCTTGATCCTGGACGAGAAGCTGGAGATGGTGGAAGCCAACCGAGCCGCCAGCGAGATGGGGGACGAGGCGCTGCAAGGGCTCCTCTCCCGACTGCGGGAGAAGTCCCTGGAGATCGAAGTGCAGGCCACCGAGATCATCCTCGACACCGAGCAGGGTCCCCGGACCTTGCGCACCGTGCTCTCTCCCATCCAGCTGGAAGCGGGCGACCGGGGCTGGCTCGTTCTCTTCGACGACATCACCGAACTGCTGAGCAGCCGCCGGCTGGCCCTGTACGCGGAAATGGCACGGCAGGTCGCCCACGAGGTGAAGAACCCGCTCACCCCCATCCAGCTCGCGGCGCAGATGGTGCGGCAGGCCTGCCGGGACCGTCACCCCCGGATGAACGAGCTGGTGGACGAGAACACCCGGCAGATCGAGCGGCAGGTGGAGCGTCTGCGGGAGATCGCCTCGGAGTTCAGTTTGCTGGGACGCGCCGAGTCTCCCCTCCTCGAACCGATCGAGGTGTCCTCCCTGCTCGAGGAACTCCGCCTGCTCTATCCCACCCTGACCGAGGGGCAAGGATTGCGCATCGAGGGCGGGGAGGGCCTCTTCGTGCTCGCCAACCGCGAGGCCATGCTGAAGATCCTGACCAACCTGGTGGCCAACGCCCGGCAGGCGATGGGGGAGGAAGGCACGGTCGAGGTGGTGGCGACGCGCGAGGGAGACCGGGTGGTCCTGCGGGTTCTCGACGAGGGACCGGGGATCGCCCCGGAGGTCGAGGACCGGCTCTTCGAAGCCTATTTCTCCACCAAGAGCTACGGTACCGGGCTCGGCCTGATCATCTGCCGCAATCTGACCGAGAAGATGGGAGGGCACATCCACCTGGCCAACCGGCGGGACGGTCGGGGGGCCGAGGCGACGGTGAGCCTGCCTCTGCACCCTCGTTGAACCACCGGGAAGGATCCCGGCATGGAGCCCTGGCTTGGGCCGCCGCTCCGCTGGGCGTCCGCATCCATGCCCGGAGGGGGTTGGCCGGAACCGCCGGTTCTTCGTAAGGGTATGGAGGAAGGATTTGTTGGGAGACGAAATGGGGTTGCCGATGGAATCGCTGCACGAACGGGGGAGCCGGCTCCTGTTGGCCTGGGTGGGGGTCCTGGCGCTCGCCATGGCGCCGGCCCCGCCGGCGGCGGCCTCGTCTCCCCTCTCGGCCCAGCGGGGCCTGTTCACCGTGGGACGTCTGCGATATCCCGGCGGCGGCGACTGGTACGGCGACCCGAGCTCTTTGCCCAATCTGCTGACCGAGTTGCAGCGCCGCTGCGGGATTCCCTGCACCCCGCGGGATGAGGTGGTCAGCCTCGACAGCGAGGATCTCTTCTCCCACCCCTTTCTCTATGCCACTGGGCACGGGGTGATCGATCTGTCCGAGACGGACCTGGCGCGCCTGCGGCGCTATCTCGAGGCCGGCGGATTCCTGTGGGTGGACGACAACTACGGCTTCGATCCCTCGTTCCGCCGGATGGTCGGCAAGTTGTATCCCGATCGCCCACTCGTCCCCCTTTCCAGCGATCACCCGATCTACCGGGCGTGGTATGTCCTCCCCGGCCTGCCCAAGGTGCACGAGCACGACGGGGATCCCGCGCAGGGCTTCGGTCTCTTCCTCGACGGCCGACTCGCCATCTTCTACTCGTGGAGCAGTGATCTCGGGGATGGTCTGGAGGATCCCCAGGTGCATGGCGATCCTCCCGAGGTCCGTGAAGCCGCGCTGCAGATGGCCATCAACATCTGCATCTGGGCCTTGACCCAACCCTGACCCCCGGCGCCGCGCCGGATCCCCATGGAGGGAGCCCCGCAGATGGATTCCACCCCGCATCGAAGGTCCGAGGCCGCCGTCCTGCTGCGGCGCCTGCGGGCCGAAGCGACCCGCCTGCGGCTGCGGATCCTGGGCAATGCCCTGCTGGCCCTGTTGGCGACCGGTGGGGTGATCCTCCTGGCGGCGGTTCTGTCGGTCGAATCCTGGCCCGCGGTGGGGCCACTCGCCGCGTGGGCGGTCTGGGCCGTTCTGGCCTTCGCGGTGATCTGGATCGCGGTGGCGGAGATCGCGGTTCCCTTGCGTCACTGCTGGAGCCTGTCCGCCTTCAGCCGCCAACTGGAGCATCACGAGAAACTGGACAATCTCCTGGTGGCGGCGACCCAGTTCAGCCGCCAGGAAGGGCGGCCCTCCGGTGAGGTCTCCGCCGAACTGGTGATGGAAACCCTGCACCGGGCCCGCCGGCGCGTCGAGTCTTCCCCGCTCTCCTCGCGGATTCCCTTGGCCGGCGCCGTCTCCCACCTTGGCCTGGCCCTGGCGATCCTCTCCGCCTGGCTTTTGCTGGGGCTCTTGGCGCCGGCCCGCATCGATGCAACGTGGTCGGCCCTGAGGCATCCTTCCCTTCTCCACCGGACGGCGCCCAGCAGCGGCCTCTATACCCTCGACGGGGATCTCTCGGTTCCCTCCGGAGAGACCGCGACCCTGCGGGCGCGCGACCTGATCGGCGGCGAACCCCCCGTGGTGCTGGAGATCTCCTGGACCGGAGACTGGTGGCAGCCGGTGGAGACCGAGCTGCGCACCCCCGACCCCAGCGATCGCCCCTTCCTGGTCTGGGAGGGAAAGGTCTTGCAGGCCACCGATCCCTTCCACTATCGCTTCCGCAAGGGGAATCTGTTCACGCGCGTCCATCGGGTGGATATCCGCGAGCGGCCGGTGATCCGGTCGGTGCAGGCTCGGATCCTGCCGCCCTCCTATACCCATCGTCCCGCCGGCGACTGGAGCGAACTGGCCGGTTCGGTCGAGGTTCTCGCCGGCAGCCGGCTCCTGCTGCGCGGGGAGGCCAGCGCGCCGCTGCAGAAGGCTCGGCGGGTGGTCCAGGGGGGCGAGGCGGTGGATCTCACAGTGGACGGAAACGCCTTCGCGGATACCCTGCGGGTCCAGCACGATCTGGACTTCTCCTTCGAACTGACCGACCGGACGGGAAGCCCGAGCGAGGCCGCGACGGTCTACCACCTCCAGGCGGTGCCCGACGATGTGCCGACGGTCCGGATCACCCACCCCGAGCCTGAGCTCGATCTGGGGCGGGATCTCAAGGTGCGGGTGGAAGGGCTTGCGATGGACGATGTGGGGTTGCGCCGGGTGGAACTGCTCTACCGGCTGCCGGCCGATTCCCGCTGGAGAAGCATTCCCCTGATCGAGAACGAACGCTCCGTCGTCGCCAATGATTCCATCGAGGACCTCCAGGTGGACGCCGGACATCGTGAACTCGCCCTGGCCTTCACCTGGAAGTTGGGCGAGATCGAGCTCTTCCCCGGGGACGCGCTGAGCTACCGCCTCCAGGCGGTGGACACCTTTCCGAAGGGCGGTGGGCAGAAGGGACAGAGCGCGATCCACTCGTTGCGTCTTCCCACCATCGCCCAGGTGTTGACGGAACAGACGGAGAGTTCCACCACCCAGCGCGACGCCTTGGGCGAAATGCTGCGCCAGGGCGAAGAGCTCCACGAGGAACTGGAGAACCTGCGGCGGAAGCTGATGAAGAATCCGCGTCCGGACTGGTCGACCAAGCAGGAGATCGAGGAACTACTCAAGAACCAGGAAGAGTTGAGGCGGCAGGCCAAGGAAGCGTCCGAACGGATGCAATCGATGTTGGACGACTACGAACGCAACAACTCGGGAGGAATTGAACTCCTCCAGAAGATGGAAACCGTCCAGGAACTCCTCGAAAGCCTCCAGGAAGAGAGCGTGAAATCCTATCTCGATGCGATGGACAAGGCGATGGATCAACTCTCGTCCGAGGATCTGCGCCGGGCGATGGAGGAAGCCACCAAGGGCCAGGAGGAGATGAACCGGCGGTTGGACCGCACCATTTCGCTCCTGCGGCAGCTGCAGCGCGAGAAGGAGATGAGCGATCTCATCGAGGAGGTGAAGGAATACCTCTCTCGCCAGCAGGATCTGCAGAGTCAACTGGAGGAGAATCTCGCCGAGAGGACTCCCGCCGGCGAGTCCCCTCCGGAGGACTCCACTTCGTCCTCGAGCGAGAGCGCCGCTGATTCCCTGGCGAGCCGCTCCGCCGCCGATTCGACCGGTCACAAACTCCAGGGCGAATCCTCCCGGGAAGGCGGTGCGCAGATGAGCGAAGAGGAGCTGGCCCGCCTCCAGGAACAACTGGCGGAACAGACCGAAGCGCTGGAGAAACGGCTGCGGGAGCGCTTGGAAGAGCTGAAGAAGCAGATGGAATCGGGCGAGGCCGACGGCCCCTCCGCCCAACAGATGCGCCAGGCGCTGGAAGAGGCGCTGCGGCAGATGCAGAGCGGAGGCTCCTCGTCCGGCTCGATGTCGAAGGCCCGGGAGGAAATGACCGAAGGGCAGCGCGAACAGGCGCGCAAGTCGATGGAGCAGGCGATGAAGCAACTCATCTCCCTCTACCAGGTCCTGGCCAAGGGGCAGAAGGGGATGACGCAGGCGAACATGCAGGTTGCGGTCGAGAAGCTCCAGAAGACCGCCTACGACCTGTTGCAGATCAGCTTCGAGGAGGAGAAGGTCGTCCGGGCACTCGACGGTGGGGTGGACGATCAACGCTTGAGTCCCTTGACCCGGCGCCAGTTCCACCTGACGCGAAGCACCCGCCGGCTCTCCGACGAGCTGGAAGAGCTGGCCGCAAAGAACTTCTTCGTCGGGGAGAAACTGCTCAAGAACTTGCGTGATCTCGTCGAGGCGATGGAGACCACGGTGCGGCAGATGGAATACTCCCGGCCGAAGCGGGCTCGTGTCGACGCGGAGACCTCCATGGGCATGATGAACCGGGTGGTCATCGGCCTGTTGACCACCGCGCAACAGCAAGGGCAGGGAAGCGGCGGAGGCAGTGCGTCGCAACAGATGCAGCAGATGGTGGACGGACAGTCGCGGCTGAATGCGATGACCGAGGAGTTGCGCCGCCGGGCCCGCGCCGGGCTCAGTGGAGAGGAACGCCGCCAACTCGCACAGCTGAAGGCGATGCAGGAGCAGATCCGCCGTCAGCTCGAGGAATTCCGCCGGACTCTGCAGGACGAGCGCAAGGTGCTCGGCGATCTCGGGAAGCTCGAGCAGGACATGCAGCGAGAGGAACGGCTGCTGGAGAAAGGCCGCCTGGAGGGGGAGGCCCGCGACCTGCAGGACCACATCCTGTCCCGCTTGCTCGACGCCGAGCGTTCGGTGCGTGAGCGCGACTTCGCCCGGCGGCGCGAGTCGAAGACCGGCAAGGAGCTCTTCGGCCGGCAAAGCGGAGAGCTTGGCCCCGGCGATGCATCGGCTTCCGAGCAACAGCTGCGCCGCTGGCGGGCTCCGGACCGGGCGCCCCGCGAGTACCAGGACGAGGTCCGCCGCTACTTCCGGAGGATCCAGGAGGAGCTGCAGGAGGGGAAGGCGCCATGAGATCGTGTCGTTCGGCGCCTCGGTCGCGCCGGTGCCGGCGAGGCCGCGGGGCTCTCCCGCGATCGTGGATGATGCTCCTGGGGATCCTGGTCGCGTTGCCGTCCTTCGCGTTCGCGCAGACTCCGCCGAAGCCGCCCCCCTCCAACCCGCCCGGGGCCGCCGCAACCCAACCCCCGGAGGAGACGGCCCGGCAGGTCCTGCAGCGGGCCGAGCGGCTGGCGCTCGCGCGCCAGACCGATGCCGCCATCCGTCTGCTCCAGGATTGGAGGGCCCGGCAGGGACGGAATCCGAGGGTGACCCTGCGCCTCGCCCGCTTCCTGCGGGATACCGGACGCTGGAAGGAACTGGAGGAACTGGCCGACGAGGAGCTCAAGGACCTCACCGGGGCTGAAGAAACCGCCTTGCTGCGGCTGTTGGCCGAGGCGCGCTTCGAGCTGGGACACCGCGACGAGGCGATCGCGCAGCTCCGGGCGATCCTGAAGGCGCATCCCGGCGAGATCTCCTACGCCCGGATGGTGGCTTCCACCCTGAGCCGCCACGAGGAGACCGCCGAAGCGATCGGGGTGTTGTTGCAGGCTCGCGAGACAAGCGGCGATCCGGGGGTCTTCGCGCAGCAACTCGGTGCGCTCTATGCAAAGGAAGACCGGGTGGCCGACGCCGCCACAGAGTTCCTGCGGGTGATCCAGCAGACTCCCCGGAACTACAGTCTGATGCGCTCGCGGATCCTCGATCTCATCGCGGATCATCCGCCACGGCGGGAGGAAGTGATGGAGGTGGTGGAGAAGGCTGCCGCCGCCGGTCGCAAAACCGCCCGGCTGCAGCTCCTCCTGGGCGAGTTGCGCCAGCGTTCCGGAGACGACTCCGGGGCGTGGGAACTCGTCTCTCCGTTGATCGCCGATCCCGCGATGGTGATGGAGCTCTTCCAAGTGGCCCGTGCCATGTTGGCCGAGAGCCGTCTCCCCGATGCCGATCCGGTGGAGTCCCGTCGCTCCCTGCGATTGGGGCAGAGGATCCTCTCCGGTCTGATCGAGGGCGCAACCCTTCCGAAGAACCTGCAGGGCAAAGCCTACGACACCCTCTCCCGGATCTGGTTGGCCCTCCTGGAGAACCCGAGCTTCCCGGAGCTTCCGACCCCGGCTCGACGGGAGGTGTTGGAAGGAGCGCGGCAGTCGATCCTGGACATGGCCCGGCTCTTTCCCCATGACCACCGGGTCACCGCGGCCCTGCTGCGCCTGGGCCGATCCTACGTCGATCTGCTCCACGAGCCCCGCTCGGCTATTGCCCTGTTCGAACGCATCCAGGTCGACCCCAACGCGAGCGAGGTCGAGATCCACGCCGCCCGGGTCGAACTGGGCCGCGCGTTCATGGCGGCGGGCGATACCACCCGGGCCCGCAGTCTCTTCGAGACGATGGGAAAGGACATGAGCTTCGTGGAAGGCCAGGGCCGGGCCCACTACCACCTGGGTCAACTCGATCTCATGGGTGGACACTTCCAGCGGGCCAAGGAGAGATTCAGCGCAGTGGCCTTCGAATCGCCCTCGGCCGGATACACCAACGACGCCCTGGACCTCGCCCTGCTGTTGGCCGAGGAGCTCATGGGAAAAAGCGACCGGGAGGGGTTGAGCCATTACGGACGGGCCCTCTATTTCCGGATCACCGCCCAAGAGGACTCGATGCGCAACGAGCTGCACGCGGTGGCCCGCTCCAACTCACCGGTGCTGCGCGCGCGGGCGCTCTTCGAGCTCGCGAAAAACGACGCGGATCACGGGCGCGACGCGGCGGCGCTGCGGCAGATCGATCTGCTGGTGAAGGAAGCTCCCCGAAGCCGTCCGCTGGTCGCCGCCCTGGAATTGAAGGGAGATCTTCTCCTTCGGACCGGTCGTCCCCGGGCCGCCTTTGCCGCCTGGGAGAAGCTGCTGAACGATCATTACGACTACGTCTTCCTCGACCGGGTGCGGACCAAGATGCGGGCCCTGAAGGACGCGGAGCCCGCCACCGGGACCGACGGCAAGGAGCTGCCATGAGCACATCCCCAAGGCAAGAGATCGATCATGGGCACCTCGAGCGCGGAAGATCGACCGTGAAGGTCCTCGGCGGCGCGGAATGGCGGGCCGCGGGATGGAAGGCAGTCGTCGTCGGTCTGCTGCTTTCGGTGATCCTCGTGGCCTCTCCGGCCGGGGCGGCGGACCTGCTCGTTCCCATGGATCAGACCCAGACCAACCATCTGAAGGCCTACGGCCTGGCCTTCAAGGCGCTCAAGCAGGGACGAGAGGTGAGCTGGCTGTTGAACTACCGGGGAGGGAGTTTCCTCTTCCCGGACGGAGCCGGTCTGCAGATGGAGGCCAAGGTGATGGGCGTGTCCTCCCGGAGCATCGGTCCGGCCGAGACCGCGCGCATCCGCGAGACCATCGCCCGATCGAACATGGAAGAGGTGTTGCTGGAGGTGCCTCCCCGCATCGCCATCTACGCTCCCCCCAATTTCCAACCCTGGGACGACGCGGTCACCCTGGCCTTGACCTACGCCGAGATCGACTTCGACACCCTGTTCGACACCGAGGTGCTTGCCGGCGAGTTGAGCAACTACGACTGGCTCCATCTGCACCACGAGGACTTCACCGGCCAGTACGGGAAGTTCTATGGCTCCTTCAGGGACCAGCCCTGGTACAAGCAACAGAAGAAACTCTTCGAGACCATCGCCCGGGCCAATGGTTTCAAGACGGTGCGGGAGTTGAAGGGCGCCGTCGCCTTGACCATCAAAGAATATGTCCTGAACGGGGGATTCCTCTTCGCGATGTGTTCGGCAACCGATACCTACGATATCGCGCTGGCCGGCCTCGGGGTGGATTTCGTCGATGTCCCCTTCGACGGAACCCCGGTCGATCCCGACTTCCAGAGCAAGCTGGATGACTCCCGATGCCTCGCGTTCAAGGACTTCACCGTCTATCCCAATCCGCTGAGGTACGAGTTCAGCAACATCGACACCTCCGACTACGCCCGGCTGCGAGGGCCCGAGGCCGACTACTTCACCCTTTTCGATTTCTCGGCGAAGATCGACCCGGTTCCGACCATGCTCACCCAGGACCACGTGGACATCATCAACGGGTTCATGGGCCAGACCACCGCATTCCGCAAGGATCTGCTCAAGGACAGCGTCATCATCCTGGCCGAGGTCGAAGGGGCCAACGAGGTGAAGTACCTGCACGGGAACGCCGGGAAAGGCACCTTCACCTTCTATGGGGGGCACGATCCTGAGGATTACACCCACGCGGTGGGAGATCCCCCGACCGATCTCGACCTGCACCCGAATTCCCCCGGGTACCGCCTCATCCTCAACAACGTGCTCTTTCCGGCGGCCAAGAAGAAGCCCCAGAAAACCTGAGACGAGCGGATCGGGGCTTGACACGGTTTTTCTCCCCTGCGGATAATCGCTCCGAGGCGCTTTCAGTGATCCTTGTGCGAGGGAGGTGAGCGCTCCGTCCCGCGGGCCGGAGCCCGGATATGGCGACCAAGGAATTTCCCACCTGTCTGCAATGTGAGAAGGGCGTGATGCTGCCACTCTCGGACTACGGCCGGGATGGTGCGCCCATCCAGTACAAAGCCTGGGTCTGCAACAATCCCCACTGTGGATTCAACATCCGCATCGACAACGGGGAGATCAGCCTGGGTCGGCCCCTCATCCAGTCTTCCAAGTAGACTCGGCCGAGGCGCTGGACCCCAGTCGACGCAACGCCCAGATCGTGACCGCGAGCCCCACAAACGCCAGTGGCAGTCCCACCCTTGTGTCCACCAGGGTTGTCGCCTCCGGATCCCCCCAACCCAACGCGGCCAGGCTGAACAGGTTGTACAGTCCGTGGACGTAGACCGCGCCGCTGAGATTGCCGGTGCGCAGGAAGATCACCCCGACCAGGACACCCACCGAGAGAAGGCCCAGCAGGTAGTAGGGCTGCAGGTGGATGGCGGCGAAGAGGAAGGCGCACAACAGGACCGCCTCGCCCGATCGCATGTGCCGTTGCGCCGATTGCTGGAGCATGCCGCGGAAGACGATTTCCTCCCCCAGAGGACCGACCAGGCCCGCGGCCGCGGCGGCCACGATCCATTTCGGGAGGGTGGTAGGGCGCAGGGCGCGGAGGGTCTCGGCCAGGTCGACCGGAGGGGGCAGCAAGCGGGTATTCAGGGCGGTGATCAGGTCGATGGGCCAGATCGCCGCAATCGTGATCAGGGTGAGCAGGAACAGATCGCGGGCGGGAAGGGGAAACAGCCGGAAGGTCACGCGGGGGCTCTGTCCCAGCATGCGGGCGATCAGCCAGGGGAATCCCACCAGGAGCAGGAGACTGGAGACCAGGGAGGCGGAGAACCCATCGCCCATGAGCTCCCGCAGGCTCAACTGGGTGCTCAGGTGCAGGACCACCAGGGACAGGGCCAACAGGAACAGACGGGTGAAGCCGAAGACTTCGAAAAAAGGACGGCGGGCAGGACGCGGACTGGCCATGACCGGCCGACTCTAGCATCATTGGCCACGGAAGAATATCCCACAGGCTGCCGCGAAGGAGGGCAACACCATGTTCGTCGTCGATGCGAAGACCGTGCGCAGCCTGGACGCACGCGCCATCGAATCCGGCATCGAAGGAATCGAGCTCATGGAGACCGCCGGCGCGGGGGCGGCCCGAGCGGCCCTGGACCATCCGTCCTGGCTGTGGGGAACGACCCTCATCGTGTGCGGTGCCGGAAACAATGGCGGCGACGCCCTGGTGGTGGCCCGGCTGCTGCACGGAGAAGGCCACCGGGTCCGCGTTCTCCTTCTCGCCGAGGAGAATCGCTACCGCGGCGACGCCGCCACGAATCTCGCCCGCGCGAAGCAGGCCGAGGTCCCCTTGATCTGCGCCGGGGAGGACGCGGCGGCCGCGCTGGAACGGTTGGACCGGGAGGAACCCGGCCGCCTGCTGGTCGACGGCATCCTGGGCACCGGGTTCCATCCTCCGCTGGAGGGACGACTGCTCGAGCTGGTCGAGGCGGTCAATGCCACCGGCCGGCGGGTGCTCTCCCTGGACGTTCCCAGCGGACTGGATGCCACCACCGGCGCCGTCCAGCCCACCGCGGTCGTCGCCGACCTCACCGTGACCTTCGGCCTGGCCAAGTGGGGACTCTTCCTCCCTCCCGGGCGCTCCCACGCCGGACACATCGAGCGGGTCGACCTGGGAATCCCCCTGGAGATGATCCGGGAGCAGGTGAAGGAGAGTGAGGGAGCGGGCCTCTACGTGGATCAAACCCTCGCTGCCGGATGGTGGCGACCGCGGGCCATCGACGCCCACAAGTACTCGGTGGGCAGTCTGCTGGTGGTGGGAGGGAGCATGGGGATGTCCGGGGCGGTGTCCTTGGCCTGTCTCGGCGCGATGCGGGCGGGAGCAGGCCTGGTGGAGGCGATGGTCCCGGGCAGTCAGCGGCTCAGCGTGGATACGGCCTGCCTGGAGGTCCTGGTGCGTCCCTGCAGCGAGACCACCGAGGGTGGTCTCTCGCCCGAGGTCCTGCCCGAGATCCTGGAGAGGTCCCGGCGTCACCGGGCGGTGCTGCTGGGAGTCGGCATGGGGGCCGACCTGTCGACCGCTTCGCTGGCCTGTGAGGCGGCAGCCGCGCTGGAGATTCCCATGGTCGTCGACGCCGATGGATTGAACGCCTTCAGCCGCTTGCAGAAACCGATGCGGTTGCCCCGCGGTTCGGTCATCACTCCGCACAGCGGGGAACTGAAACGGCTCCGGCCGGGAGAGCTCGACCTGGAAGGCGGACGGGTGAAGACCCTGCGCCGGCTGTCCGCCGAGCTGGGCTGTGTGCTGCTCCACAAGGGAGCGCCCACCATGGTGGCCGCACCGGACCAGGAGGTGGCGGTCATCGCCTCGGGGAACCAGGCGCTGGCCAGTGCGGGCACCGGCGACGTCCTCGCCGGAGTGATCGCCGCTCTTCTCGCGGCCGGCCTGCCCGCCTTCGAAGCCGCCGGCCTGGGAGCCTACCTGCACGGAAGGGCGGCGGACCGGGTGAGCGCGAAGGTGGGTGAGGCAGGTCTTCTCGCCCGCGACCTGCTGGACGAGCTGGGGGCGGCCGGACGCGAACTGCAGGAGCGGGTGCGGTGAAGGTCCTGGGCATCGAGAGCTCGTGCGACGAGACCGCAGTCGCCTGCGTGGACGAGGGGGGAGTGCGCAGCAATCTCATCAGCTCGCAGGTCGACCTCCACGGGCGGTTCGGCGGCGTGGTTCCCGAGCTGGCTTCCCGGGCGCACCTGAGCAACCTGCTGCCGGTGCTCGAGGCCGCGCTGCGCGAGGCGGACTGGACCCTCGATTCGCTCGAGGGGGTGGCGGCGACGGCCGGCCCCGGTCTGATCGGCGCGGTGCTGATGGGCTTGAGTTGCGCCAAGTCCCTGGCCTGGGCCCGCCGGCTTCCCTTTGTCGGGGTCCATCACATCGAGGGCCATATCCTGGCCAACGATATCGAACAGCCGATGCGCTGGCCCGCATTGGTGCTGGTGGTCAGTGGGGGCCATACCCAGACGGTCTGGATGGAAGCTCCCGGGCGCTACCGCGTGCTCGGACGCACGCGGGACGACGCCGCCGGGGAGACCCTGGACAAGGCGGCCCAGCTCATGGGCCTGGGCTATCCCGGCGGTCCCCTCATCGAGAAACTGGCGGCTCACGGCGATTCCACCGCCGTTTCCCTGCCGGTGGGACTTCGGCGGAAAGGGGAACTCGACTTCTCGTTCAGCGGACTGAAGACCGCGGTGCGATTGCGGCTGGAAGCGCTGGGAAACGATCCCAAGGCGGACGAGAAGGCCGATCTCGCCGCCGGGCTGCAGGCGGCGGTGGTCGAGAGCCTGGTGCTCAAGACCGACGCGGCCCTTCGGCGGGTGGGCCCGGAGCGGGTCCGCGGGCTCTATCTGGCCGGCGGGGTGGCCCGCAACACCCCCCTGCGGGAGGCCTTCGGGCGACTGGCCGATCGGCACGGCCTCCATTTCCGTCCCCCGCCTCCGGTCTACTGCACCGACAACGCGGCCATGATCGCCTGGGCCGGCCGGGCCCGCCTGCTCGGTGGCCAGCGCGATCCTCTCACCCTCGCCGCCTTCGCGCGCGGACCCTTGGACCGCGCCGACTGAGCCCTTTCCCCGGTGGGGTCCGCCGCGCCTTGCGCCCGCCGGTTCCGTCGTTCTCCCCGGCCGTTTCTTCGACGGACTTTCGCCTTCAGGAGCTTTCCCATTGCTTCCCGTGGCGGGTGCCGCGGTCCGGATGGCAAGCAACGTGCAAGATGGCGGCTGCATCGGGGTCCTTGAGGGCCCGACGAAGGCGATGCCCTTCGAGCCGGCCCCGGACATGCAATTCCTCTTGGGAGGGAAGTTCTTGCCTGACAGCAAGTTACAGATTCATGCGCCGGATCGTGGGTCCCGTTCCCCCCGGCACACCCTCCCCAAAGGTCGTGACATCCTGCACGACACCGGGAGAGGCCGATCGTGAAAGAAACGATTCTCGTCGTCGATGACGAACCCCACATCCGCAAGATTCTCGCGTTCCTGCTCGAGCAGAACGGTTTCGGGGTCCTGATGGCCGAAGACGGGGAAGTGGCCCTGGAGCAGGCCCGCCAGCATCTGCCCGACCTGATCCTGCTCGATCTGATGATGCCCAAGATGGACGGCTACCAGGTCTGCCAGCACCTTCGGGAGGATTTCCGGACCGCCCAGATCCCGATCATCATCGTCACCGCCAAGGGCAACGTCAGCGAAAAGGTCCGGGGACTCAAGGGAGGCGCGAACGACTACCTGACCAAGCCCTACGATCACGCCGAGCTGATCGCCCGCGTCCGCAACATGCTCGACTGGAGCCGGGCCCAGCGGCAGGCCAACCCCCTGACCGGGCTGCCGGGCAACCAGGCGATCGAGGCCGAGTTGCAGCGGCGCATCCAGGAGAAGATCCCCTTCTCCTTCATGTATGTCGATATCGACAACTTCAAGGGATACAACGACTACTACGGCTATTCGCGGGGCGACCAGGCCATCCGCTTCGTGAGCGACATCATCCGGCAGACCACCCTGCGCCTGGGCAGCGAAGAGAGCTTCATCGGACACATCGGCGGCGACGACTTCGTGGTGATCACCTCGCCCGAACTGGGCGATGCGATGGCCCAGGCGATCGTGGACGACTTCGACGCCACCAGCGGAATGCTGTTCGACGTGGAGGACCAGGAGAAGGGCTACCTGGAAGTCCAGAATCGCTTCGGTGGGACCAACCGGGTGCCCTTCTGCACCCTGACCCTCGCCATGATCACCGACCCCGGAGGCATGTTCCAGCACTGGGCGAAGGTGAGCGATGTCGCCGCCGAGCTCAAGAAATACGGAAAGTCGCTCAAGGGCAGCGTCGTGGTGAAGGAGCGCCGAAGCCACCCGACGGAAGAGGCGCTCCCCGTCGGCACCGCCGATCGGACAGGATCCTGATCCCGTGTGGCAGGCACGAGGAAGTGACCACGGCATGACCACCCTGAGACAGAGCTACTCGAGTTTCCGTTACCTGGTGCGCCAGGTGCGCTGGGTCGAACTGGCGATCACCGCGATGATCGTCTTCTTCGCCCGTGAGCTCAGCTACATCGATTTCGATCCCCGACCGGTGGCGGCGGTGTTCGTTGTGGGATTGAGCTGGAACTTCCTGTTCTGGCACGCCGGCCGGAGGCACCTGCTCATCGAACGGGGAGTGGCGGGATCCCGCCTGCTGCTGTACTCGTGGCTCGCCGCGGACGTCTTGACCATGCTCCTGGTCATCTATTTCACCGGCCTGGTGAGCAGCCCCTTCCTGTTCCTTCTGGCCCTGCCGGTCATCCTGAGCACCGCGGTCACCGATGAGGTGCGCATCAGCTACGCGGTGGTGGCGTGGACCTTTCTCAGCTTCCTGGGGATCTGGACCCTGGAGGAATCGGGAAGCCTGCCCCATTTCGCGGTCTATCAGGCCGAGGTGGACGCTCTCTTCCGCGATGCCAACGTCGCCCTGGGCATCTCGCTGATGATCGCGGCGGTGCTTTCCCTCATTGTCTTCACCCTCCACCGCTTCCGGCCCAACTTCGCTTTCTTCCGGGACGGCTTCCAGGAAGGACGGTTCCGGATCCAGAGCTTGAGGATGGGCGATGTCCAGGACTTGCGGTTGGAGGAAGTGGAGGCGGTCGGCCCCGAGGATCTCCTGGAGGAGGTGGTGCAGAACCTCACCACCAATCCCGGTGTCTGCTTTGCCGCCGCGGTGGTCTTTCCCGCCGGGGAGGACACCGTGGGGGGAAGACCGGGTGACGGGTGGCACAATGGCCTGATGCCGCATCGGGTGGTGAGCATCGCCCACCGCCAGGTGATTCCCACCTGGGTCGAATTCCAGACCGAGGGAAGCGGCTTCTTCCGCAACCTGCGCTACGGGGAGACCGGCGATCTCTGGGAAGGTCCGTTCTCCCTGCTGCACAGCGACGGACTCTTCACCAGTTTCACCGAAGCGGATATCTACCTGGCCACGCCGGTCAGCCAGAACGGAAAAGCGGTCGTGGTCCTCCTGGTGGGGCTGCAGCACCCGGTGCGGCATCGCAACGACGTGGTCCTGCACCTGTTGCACCTGGCGTCCCAGCTCAAGCCGCTTCTGGTCGCCGAGTCCCGTCTGTCCCGGATGCGGGGGGAAATCACCGCCCTGCATGACGAGAACGAGAACCTCGCCCGTCTCAACCGGATGCAGGCCGAATTCGTGAGCATGGCCAGCCACGAACTGAAGACCCCGCTGACCAGCATCGGTGCCTATACCGACGCCCTCATGATGGCGGTCGATCAACCCGATTTCGCCGAGAGACGGGATTTCCTCCAGGTCATCCGCTCCGAGGCCGACCGCCTGTTGCGCATGGTCAATCGAATCCTCGATTACTCGAAGATCGAGTTCAACCAGCACGAGCTCAAGCGCGTCCACTGCCGGTTGTCCGATCTGATCAGTGACGTGACCACCACCCTTCGTCCCGAACTCGAACGCAAGAACGTGCGGGTGAACGTCCTGCTCGCCGAGAACCTTCCGCGGATCGAGGTCGACCGGGACATGATGAAGCAGGTTCTGCTGAACCTCATGAGCAACGCGCTCAAGTTCAGTCCAGAAGGCGGAACCATCACCATCTCGGCGGTGGAGAAGGCGACCGCGGTGGAAGTGACAGTGGAAGATGAAGGCCCCGGGATCCCGGACGATGAGGCCGAGAAGATCTTCCGCCAGTTCTACCGGGTCCGGGACTACGGCGACGGGGTGGAGAGGACCGAGGGGACCGGCCTGGGACTGAGCATCGTCAAGAACATCGTGGAGGCCCACGGTGGGGTGGTGAAGGTCCAGGGCAACGGCGGAAGCGGCCGCGGAGCGGCCTTCTCGTTCACAATTCCCAAGGAGCAGCACTTCAACCTGCAACCGGAAACGGTCCTGGGCGAGGTGACTCGCACCCAGGAGTTCGCCCGTCTGATGCGGCTGTTGGTGCAGATGATCGCCGAGTACATGGATTGCAAGATCGTGTCGGTGATGCTGCTGACCAAGGACCGGAGCGAACTCTTCGTCCAGTTGGCCTATGGCCTGGACGAGTCGATCGTGAAAGTCACGCGTGTGAAGGTCGGGACGGGAATCGCGGGGCGGGTTGCCGCCACCGGCCGACCTCTTCTCATCGAGAATGTGGAGGAGGCGGAGGATCTCACGCCGAGCGGACACAAGGGACAGTACGAGACGAACTCCCTGGTGAGTGTTCCGTTGTTCATGGACGGCCAGGTCGTCGGGGTGGTCAACTGCAACAACAAGGTCACCGGCGAGTCGTTCTATGCCGATGACCTGAGCCTGCTCATCACCCTGACCGAGAAGGTCACCTTCGCACTGTCCAAGGCCCTCGCTTTCGAGGACAGCCGCGAAACCCTCAATCGGACCGTGGGCGCCCTGCAGTCGCTCACCGAGCTGCATTCAGCGGAAGTCAAGACCTCGTCCCGGGCGATCCGCCATGCCATGGAACTGGCCCGGCGTCTGGGGCTCACCCGGCAACAGATCCTGGCTCTCCAGTATGCGTTGGTGATCCACGACGTGGGGATGACCCGTCTGAGCCGTGAAATCCTTCGGCGCAAGGGTCCCTTGAAGGAGGACGAGAGGGAGCAGCTCAAGGCACACCCCACTCTCGGGGTGGAGATGCTCGAACCCTTCCTGAGTGCGGACGAACTGGATGAGATCATCCGCTACCACCACGAACGGGTGGATGGGAAGGGATATCCCTACGGTCTTTCCGGAGAGCATATTCCCCTGTCCGCGAAGATCGTGTCGATCGTGGACGCCTATGACGCCATGACATCTCCGAGAGTCTATCGCACGCTGATGAGCCCGGTGGAAGCCGCCGAGGAACTGGTCTTGAACGCCGGATCGCAGTTCGACGCCGACGTCGTGCGCATCTTCCTCGACGTACTCGCCGAGAACGGTGAGTTGCAACAAGACGAATGGACCCGATTGAAGGATCACGAGACATGGCTGCACCCCGCATCCTTGTAGTCGAGGACGAGAACCCGCTGGCCCGGGTCATGGCGTTTTCCTTCCAGAACGAAGGATACGTGGTGGCCCGTGCGGTGGATGGCATCGAATGCATGAACAAGATCTCGACCTTCGGGCCGGATGTCGTGCTGATGGACCTGATGATGCCCAAGCTCGACGGCCTGGAGACCATCCGGCTGCTGCGGAGAAACGAAGCGCGGCGCGATCTGATCATCATCGCCGTCACCGCGAGATCGAGCCCGGAGGACCGCCGGCTGGTCCTGGAGGCGGGGGCGGACCATTTCGTGAAGAAGCCCTTCCAGATTTCCGCCCTGATCGAGCATGTGAACGGCATGCTGGCCCCGCGCGGAGTGCAATAGGCCATGGGCGCGGAGGATATGGACCGTCTCTTCCGGTCGGTGTCCGGCTTTCTCCGTTGTCGAGATCGGACCGAACTTACCGCCCGCATCGTCGACGCGTTCTGCCAGACCCTGGGCTTCGGCTCCGGACTGCTGCGGCTGCGCGACCCGAAGGACGACCGATTCGTCCTGTGGGCCAGTACCGGTCTTGGAGCCTCCGAGCTTTCCGAGGGCCGTTTCGACGACCTCGACCTCGAGGGAATGGAACAGACGCTGGCGGCATGCCGCCGGGTAGGAGGCTGCTATCTCAAGGGAGAAGGCCCTGCGACTCGTCTCCATTGCCCCTTGCTCGGCGCCGAGGCCGAATGCATCGGCCTGATCGAGCTCGTCGCCCCCCGGGACGGCCACATCGATCCGCAGTCCCTTCCATGGGTCGGCCGCCTCGCGGAAGTGGCGGCCCTTGCCCTGGAATCGATGGCCTCGAGGGAAGAGCTGACCGAGAGGATTCGCGAACTCTCCACCGCGGAGACCCAGATCGAGGAGCTCAAGACCCGCCAGGAGGAGTTCCTCGACGGAGTCAGCCATGAACTGCGGACTCCTCTCACCTCGATCCAGGCCTATTGCGAGGGCTTGTTGAACGACGACGGAGGGATGGAGCCGGTCCTCACCCAGCAATTCCTGGGGGTGATCCTCCAGGAGAGCCGCCGTCTCCAGGACCGGGTGGAGGACCTGTTGGCCATTGCGCGGGGAGAGAGCGGACCCTCGCCTTCCTCCCGACGCCGCCGTTTCGATCTGGCGGAAACGGTTCGCAAGACGCGGCAGCGGATGGAACCCTTCCTCCGGGAGAAGAAGCTCGAGGGTCTCCTCTGTCTGCCCGAAGAACCGGTCTACCTCGACGGAGAGCCCGAGGCCATTGCCCAGATCGCCCAGGAACTGCTAGAGAACGCCATCAAGTTCTCGCCGGAGGGCGGAACGATCCGGGTCTCGGTGCTCGAGGACGACGGGGAAGTGGAACTGCGGGTGGAGGACTGTGGGGAAGGGGTTCCCGAGAGCGAGATGGAGCGCATCTTCGAACGCTTCTACCAGGTGGATGGCACGGCCACGCGTTCCCACGGGGGGCAGGGTCTGGGCCTTTCCCTCTGCCGGCGCATCGTCGAGGAACACGAGGGAAGGATCTGGGTGGAACGGGTGGAAGCCGGGGGCGCATTGTTCCGGGTCCGTCTACCCCGGCAGCGCGCGATCCTGCGCACGGCCCTGGCCCGGGAAGTGCACCGGGGAGCGCGGTCCCAGCTCCTGGATCTGCTCGACCTCTCGGTGGCCCTGGTCAGCGAACTGATGTCCTGCGGGATCGCGTCGATCATGACCTACGACGAGCGGGAAGACTGCCTGCGGGTGCAGGCGGCGGTCGGGTTGAGCGAAGAGGTGGTGCGGAGAACGCGGGTCGAGGCGGGATCGGGGGTGGCCGGCTGGGTGTTCAAGACGGGGGAGACGGTATGGGTTCCCGATCTTCGCAAGGACGACCGTTTCGGAATCGACCTCAACGAACAACAGTATGACGGATACAGCGTGTTGAGTACGCCGTTGCGGACGGACGGCAGGATCATCGGAGTGCTGAACGCCAACAACAAGCTGGCGGGCGAGACCTTCGACGATGACGACCGCCTCTTGCTGGAATCGCTCGCTCGCCGCATCTCCACCACCTTTTCCCACTATCGGAGTTTCGAAAGCAGCCACGAGGTCATGGTAAAGGTCCGCGACGCCTTGCGGGCCGCGGTCGATTTCAACCATCGGCGTCGCACTCCGCTGCGGGAGGCGATCGTGCGTTGCGGCCTGGCCACCGCCCGCCGGGCCGGGGCCGGCGAGGACGAGCTGCGGACCCTCTCCTTCGCGTTGCGCATCTACGACCTGGGTCTCTTCGTCGCCGGGGCGGATGTCCCCGCCCGGACCGAGCCGCTGGCCGCGGAGGAACGCCGCCTGATCCAGGAGCACGCGCGCCGGGGCGCCGAACTGGGTGATGTGCTCGAATCGGACGAGATGCTCCGGTTGATCCTGGCGCATCATCACGAGAACTGGGACGGGCGGGGGTATCCCGATGGTCTCGCCGGAGAGCTGATTCCCCGCGGGGCCAGGATCGTCCGACTCGTTGACGCCTTCAGCGCGATGCTCCACGGCCGGATCGGGCGCCCTCCGGTGGATGTGGTCGAGGCGCTGGCGTTGGTGGAGGAGGCGCTCGGCCGCCGCTTCTGTCCCCACCTGGGCGCGGTCTTCCTCGAGGAGGCGCGCACGCGATGTGAAGAGCTCATCTATCTCGCCCGGTGGCAGGAGGAGAACGGTCCCCGCCAGCACGAGAGCGGGCCGGAATGGCCCCGCAGCGGAAAACTGCCCGCCATCCAACCCTCCATCCCCGCCGGCGGCCGGTTGGTCACCGCGGGGGCTCCCCCTTCCCTTGATCCGGAGGATCCGGCATGACTGCGAAGATCCTGGTCGTCGACGACGAGCTCTATATCCGCAACATCCTGGACTTCGCCCTGGAGAGCGAAGGCTTTACGGTGATCACCGCCGCCGACGGGGAACAGGCCCTGCAGAAGGCCCTCACCACCTCCCCCGACCTGATCGTGCTGGACGTGATGATGCCCAAGCTCGATGGCTTCGAGGTCTGCCGGGCGGTCAAGGCCAAGGAGGAGACGAAGGACATCCCGGTGATCCTCCTCACCGCACGCGACAAGGAAACCGACCGCAAGCGGGGTGAGGAAGTGAAGTGCGATTGCTACCTGACCAAACCCTTCAGCCCGAGCCAACTGGCCGAGATCATCCGGTCGTTCCTGGACAAGACCCTCAGCAGCTGAAGCCGCCACCGAAGGCTTTGCCCGTATCCGCTCCCCGCGGACTGACCTATACTTCCTTCCATGACCCGTTCACCCGCGGACGCGGCGACCGGCGGTCTTCTCTGCTGTGAGGTGGCCCTGGGGGTGCCCGTGCCCACCAACTTCACCTACCGCGTACCTTCCTCCCTGGCCGCGGAGCTGGCGCCGGGGGCGGTGGTACGGGTGCCGTTCTCCCACCGGGAGCGGGTCGGGGTGGTCTGGTCGGTGGGGCAGGAATCGTCCCGGCGGCGGAAACTGAAGGAGGTGGAGGAGGTCCTGCCCGATCCCTATCGCCTGGATCCCGCCGCGCTCGAGCTGGCCCGCTGGGTCGCCTCCTACTACGCCTGTTCCCTGGGGGAGGCCCTGGCCCTGTTCCTGCCGCCCCGCCCCGGGACGACGGCGCGACGCCGTCCCTGGAGCGAAGAAGGGGAGGAGGGAGCACCCCGACGGCGGCTCCGGAAGGACCAGGAAGACGCCCTGCGGCGCATCGACGAGGCGCTTGGGGCGGCGCGTCACGTGGGCTTTCTGCTCCACGGGGTCACCGGCAGCGGCAAGACCGAGGTCTATCTCCAGGCCATCCAGCACGCGCTCGACCAGGGGAAGGGGGCCCTGGTGCTCCTTCCCGAGATCGCCCTGACCCCGCAGACCCTGGGGCGGCTCCAGCAGCGTTTTCCGGGAAAGGTGGCGCCCTACCACAGCCGCCTGAGCCACGGGGAGCGGTGCGCGGTGTGGGAGGCCGCCGCGATCGGAGATCTTCCCATCGTGGTTGGACCGCGCAGCGCGGTCTTCCTGCCGATCCGCCGCCTGGGCTTGATCGTGGTCGACGAGGAACACGACCCCAGCTACAAGTCCGACGCGCGTCCCCGCTACCACGCCCGTGACGTGGCGTTGATGCGGGGGCGGCGCGAAGGGGTTCCGGTGATCCTGGGCTCGGCCACTCCCAGCCTCGAGAGCTACCACAACGCCTCGACGGGAAAGTTCGAGCTCCTGAAGCTGCCCACCCGCATCGGGGCCGACGAACTTCCCACGGTGGAGATCGTCGATCTGCGGAGCTCCTCCGCCGGCTTCCAGGTGCTCAGTCCGAGGCT
Organism: uncultured bacterium; assembly: GCA_964601275.1. Lineage (GTDB taxonomy): Bacteria > Krumholzibacteriota > Krumholzibacteriia > JAJRXK01 > JAJRXK01 > JAOZPE01. The sequence goes on from CAZRMV010000007.1 coordinate 217,312, forward strand.
GGAGGAAGCCATCGAGGAGGCGCTCGACCGCAGGGAGCAGGTCATCGTCTTCCACAACCGCCGGGGTTTCGCCCGCATCCTGCAATGCCATGCCTGCGGACACGTGGAGACCTGTCCCCACTGCGATATCTCCCTGATCTGGCACCTGATGAACGATCGTCTCCGGTGTCACTATTGCGGACATCGACGCCCGCGCCCGAAGGTGTGCGACGAGTGCGGCGAAGCGGTCCTGAGGTCCCGGGGAGTGGGCACCCAGAGGGTCGAGATGGCCCTGGCCGGTCGCTTTCCCGGCGCGCGGATCCTCCGTCTCGACCAGGACACCACCTCGACCAAACGAGCCCATCGCCAGTTGCTCGAGCGCTTCGGCCGCGGGGAAGCCGAGATCCTGTTGGGCACGCAGATGGTGGCCAAGGGTCTGCACTTCCCCCGGGTGACGGTGGTGGGAGTGATCAACGCCGATTCCGGCCTGCACTTCCCCGACCTGCGGGCCCACGAGCGCGCCTTCCAGTTGTTGATCCAGGTGGCCGGCCGCAGCGGCCGGGTCTCCCCCGGCCGGGTGATCCTCCAGTCCATGGATCCCGACCATCGGGTCCTTCGCCGGGTGCTCGACCACGATGTCGAGGGTTTCCTGCGGGAAGAACTCGAGCAGCGGCGGGCTCTCCAGTACCCCCCGTTCCGCCGGCTCTCGGCCATCCTGGTCGCCGCCGAGAGCGAGGTCCTCCTGGATCGGATCCTGGAGGAGATGGCCCGCCGGCTGGAGGATCTGCTGGAGGGCAGCGGGGTGGAGATCCTGGGTCCGGCCCGCGCCGCCCTGGCCCGGCTCAAGCGGCGTTTCCGGGGTCAGATCCTGCTCAAGGGTGGACTGAGCGCCCCGGGGAAGCGGCAGATCGTGGAATTGCTGGAATCGACCGCGCGCCGGCATGGATCCTCGCGGAAGGTGGAGATCACCCTCGACGTCGACCCCCAGCAGTTGCTCTGAGAGGGGACGGCCGGAAAACGGCGCACCACCGGGGGCGACCGATCCCACCCGCCGCTTCAAGACGGATTTGCCACCGGGCCCTGCCGGGACCTATCTTGAAGGGGCCCGCAGCGGGAGCTCGTTTCCACCGGAAGTTCCCTGGGGTGGACCCGGCGGGGCCGGAGCATGTGTTGACAGGTGACGGCGGGAGGGAGTATATCTTGGATCGCTGGGCGGGAATGCCCGGCGGAGAGACCGCCGGGGGATCCCCGGTTGGCGAAACACCTCGCCCATCTTCCTTCTCCTTCTGGCTTTCGCTTTCCAATGCAATTGACCCGCCACGGTGGATCCATCCGCCGGGCCCTCGTAGGATGAAGACCTTCCTTTGCCCGTCAAACCTCGCCCCCGTTGCGGGGGCCCACTCCTTCGACCTGGAGATCTGCGCATGCGTATGAGTTGGAAGATTCTGGCCGTGCTGGGTCTGGCCCTGCTTGCCGGCGTCTACGGCTGCAAGCATCCCTTCGTCAATTCCGGGAACATCTATCTCGACCAGGGAATGTTGCCCAAGGCGGAGGCGTGCTATCGGGTGGCGTTGAACGATGAGCCCAACAACGGGGAAGCCCATTTCCAGTTGGCCTACACCCTCAGCGAAATGGCCAAGAAGCATCTGGCCAACGGAGAGATGGACTCCGCCCGGGTGAAGTTCGTTTCCGCCACCGAGCACTACCTGAAGGCCGCCGCGATCGATTCGGCCGCCTGGGCTGACGACGCGGCCCTGAACATCTCCTCCAATTTCGCGCGCGTGTTCAATGAAGGAGCCAAGCTGCTGCGGGCCGGGGACACCGACGCCGCGCTGGAATACTACGAATTGGCCTACGAGATCGATCCCCACGGGGAGAACGGTCCCCGGGCCGAGCTGAACATCGTGCAATTGAAGTACGACAAGCTCAGCGGCGAGTACCGCACTGCCCAGGCCGCCAACGATTCGTCGGCGATCGCCCGGACGACCCAGGAGGCCAACGACCTGCTGACCAGGATCGACCAGACCTTGCCGGACGTGAAGGATTCCGACACCAAACGCACCTTCATCGAGGTGAAGGCCGCACTGTATCGCATGCTCGATCGAGGCAGTGAGGCCCGCGCCCTCTACGAGCAACTCCTCGAGGAGAATCCCGACGACATCTCCCTCATGCTGAACCTGGCCCGTTCCCAGAAGGAGCAGGGAGACTATGCCGGGGCGGCGGCGTTCTACCAGCGGGCCCTCGATCAGATCGAGATCGCGCCGGTGATCAACGAGGACGGCCGTTACGACTACGTCTATGCGGAATGCGCCCGGGCCTACTTCATGGCGGATGAATACGAGAAGGCCATCGACGCCTTCACCTCCGCTCTCGACGTGGCCCAGACCGATATCGAACGGATCGATTTCTACGACCGGATCTCCGTCTCCTGGTTCCAGCTGGAGAAGTACGAGAAGGCCGTCGAGTACGCCCAGAAGGTGATCGATCTCGATCCGGAGAACCTCAACGCCTGGCAGATCAAGTGCCGTGCCCTGGGCCGGCTGGGCCGCCAGAAGGATTCCGAGACCGCCTGCGCGAAGTTCTACGAGCTGCGCGACGCGAACAACTGATCTTCCCCGGCGCCGGGGGTGGGGCATTGCCTCCCCCGGCGCTGTTCTCGACCCGCTGCCGCGGAATGGGCCGCGGCGGACGCCACCGCAACGACCAACCCGACGGGCTCTTCCCCATTTCGGGGAATTGCGGCCGTCCCCCAGGTAACTTGAGTCCTTTGAAACGACGTACCGTGCGTAAGAAGACTTCCGATGCGCGAGCGAATCGGAAGCCCACTACCCCACCGCCCGAATCCAACGAGGTGCCCGAGACCTCCAGCGAGGACAACGGCGCTGAATTCGTCGAGCCGGTCGACAGCTCTCTCCCCCAGCTCAACATCGGGGAGTTGAAGCAGAAGAACATCCAGCAGCTCATGGAGCTCGCCCGGGACTTCGGGATCGAGGGGGCCGCCCACCTGCGCAAGCAGGAGTTGATCTTCAAGCTGCTCGAGGCGCAGGCCGAGCGAAGGGGCCTGATCTTCGCCGAGGGAGTGTTGCAGGTCCTGGCCGAAGGCTATGGCTTCCTGCGTTCTCCCGACTACAACTACCTGCCCGGCCCGGACGACATCTATCTCTCGCCGTCGCAGATCAAGAAGTTCGACCTGCGCACCGGCGATACCATCAGCGGGCAGGTGCGGCCTCCCAAGGACAGCGAGAGGTACTTCGCGCTGCTGAAGGTCGAGGCGGTGAACTTCGAGAACCCCGATGTCTCGAAGCAGAAACCCCTCTTCGACAACCTCACCCCGCTGTATCCGGACGAGTGGCTGCGTCTGAGCGACCGCCGCGATGAGGACGGCAACTGGGTGGTGGGCAACAACGACCTGAGCATGCGCGTGGTCGACCTGTTGTGCCCCATCGGGAAGGGTCAGCGCGGTCTCATCGTCGCCCCGCCGCGCACCGGCAAGACGGTCCTTCTGCAGAAGCTGGCCAACAGTATCGCCGCCAACCATCCCGAGGTCATCCTGATCGTCCTGTTGATCGACGAACGGCCCGAGGAAGTCACCGACATGCAACGCACCGTCGACGGAGAGGTGGTTTCGTCCACCTTCGACGAACCGGCGGAGCGTCATGTGCAGGTGGCGGCGATGGTCATCAAGAAGGCGAAGCGGCTGGTCGAGCACGGCCACGACGTGGTCATCCTGCTCGACTCGATCACCCGCCTCGCCAGGGCCCACAACACGGTGGTGCCCCACAGCGGAAAGATCCTCTCCGGCGGCGTCGACGCGAATGCCTTGCAGCGGCCCAAGCGGTTCTTCGGCGCGGCCCGGAACATCGAGGAGGGAGGCAGCCTGACCATCATCGCCACCGCGTTGATCGAGACCGGCAGCCGCATGGACGAGGTGATCTTCGAGGAGTTCAAGGGTACCGGCAACATGGAGTTGGTGCTCGACCGTAAGTTGAGCGACCGCAGGATCTTCCCCGCGATCGACATCTTCAAGAGCGGAACCCGCAAGGAGGAGCTCCTGGTCGATCCCAAGGAGCTGAACAAGGTCTGGGTGCTTCGCAAGTTCCTGAACGACCGCTCGCCCCAGGAGGCGATGGAGTTCCTGCTGGACAAGCTCTCCAAGACCGAGAGCAACCACCAGTTCCTCGAGTCGATGAACGCCTGATTCCCTCCGCCGGCCGGCTTCGGGCCGGCGGATTTGCGCAGGGGCAGGCCCTGTGCTACCCTTCCTGCTCTGCGACCCACCCGCCACGGGGGCGGGTGCAACCCGCAGCGGCGCCGTTGCGGCGCCCCAACCGAGGGAAACCAGCCCATGAAGCCGAAAATCCATCCCGAGTACGTCGACACCAAGATCATCTGCCTGTGCGGCAACGAGGTGGAGACGCGGAGCACGGCCGGTCCGGAAATCCACGTGGAGATCTGCTCGTCCTGCCATCCCTTCTATACCGGCCAGCAGAAGATCGTGGACACCGCGGGACGCGTCGAACGCTTCAAGCGCCGCTACGAAAAGGGCAAGGCGTCCAAGAAGTAGCATCCTCATCCTGCGTCCGCCGCCTCCCCTTCCGCGGTGGAAGGTTCTGGGGTCGGCTCTGAGAGTCCATGGCTCCACCGAATCGGCAGATCGATCCCCGTTCCCTCGACCTGGCGGTCGGGGGGCAGGCCGTGATCGAAGGGGTGATGATGCGCTGCCCCTCGTCGGTCGCCACCGCCGTGCGGACTCCCGGCGGGGACATCGTGGTGCGCCGCCGTCCCTACGTCGGGTTGACCGCGCGCTGGCGCTTCCTGAACATCCCCTTCCTGCGGGGTGCCATCACCCTGGTGGAGACCATGGCCCTGGGGCTTTCCAGCTTGATGTTCTCAGCCGAGCAGGCGGCGGCGGAGGAGGTCGTGGAAGAGGAAACCGCTACCGGGCGCCAGCGACTTGCCCTCTGGTCGATCATGGCGGTGGCCTTCGTCCTGGGCCTGGCTCTGTTCTTCTACCTTCCTCTCATCCTGGTCGACCTGGTGGGGGTCGAGGGCGGCTTCGCCTTCAACCTTCTCGACGGAGTGTTCCGTTTGGCGATCTTCCTGGGCTACCTGCTGTTGATTTCCCGGATGAAGGACATGCGGAGGGTATTCCAGTACCACGGGGCCGAACACAAGACCATCCACGTCTTCGAGCATGGCCTGCCGCTGAAGCCCGAATACGCCCGCCGCTTCACCACCTTCCATCCCCGGTGCGGCACCAGTTTCCTGTTCTTCGTGATGGCGGTGAGCATCCTGGTGTTCCTGACCCTGGGCCGGCCGGAGGATCTCGGCGACCGGCTGCAGCGCCTGGCTTTCGTCCCCCTCATCGGGGGCATCGCCTACGAAGTGATCAAGTTGAGCGGACGCTACCAGGACCGCTGGTGGGTGCGCCCGGTGATCCTTCCCGGGCTTCTGTTGCAGAGGATCACCACCAAGGAACCCAGCGATGACCAGGTGGAGGTGGCCATGAGCGCCTTGGCCGCGGTGCTCCAGGAACAAGCCATCGACTTCGCCGAAGAGACCTATCTCCAGTTGGCCGGCGCTGGAAAGTAGAAACCAGGGATCTCCGCCATGCGTGAACTCGTCGAATCCAGGTTGGCTCGGCTCGCCGAAGTCGAGGAGATGCTGGCCGATCCCCAGGTGGTGGGCGACCGGGTGCGCTACCGGGACGTCAGCCGCGAGTACAAGCACCTGAAGAGGATCGCCGAACTCGGCTCTCCCTACCTGGGGGCCCTGGACGAACTGGAGGGGGCGCGGGCTCTTCTGCAGAGCGAGAAGGATCCGCAGATCCGCGAGTTGGCCAAGGAGGAGATCGTAGAGCTGGAAGCGAGGATCCCGGAGATGGAAAAGGAGCTGGAGCTTCTCCTGCTTCCCCAGGATCCGGATGATTCCCGCGATGCGATCCTGGAGATCCGTGCCGGAACCGGGGGAGAAGAAGCCGCGCTGTTCGCCGGAGATGTCGCCCGCATGTACCAGCGTTACGCCGAGCGCCAGGGTTGGAAGATGGAGACGCTGGAATTCTCCGCCACCGCCGCCGGCGCGACCAAGGAGATCATCTTCTCCCTCCAGGGAGACGGCGCCTACGGCCGGCTTCGCTACGAGAGCGGGGTCCATCGGGTCCAGAGGGTGCCCGCGACCGAGAGCAGCGGGCGCATCCACACCTCGGCCTGCAGCGTGGTGGTGCTTCCCGAGGCGGAGGAGGTCGAGGTCCACGTCGATCCCAACGATCTGAAGATCGACGTGTATCGCAGCAGTGGTCCCGGGGGGCAGAGCGTCAATACCACCGACAGCGCGGTGAGGATCACCCACCTGCCCACCGGGCTGGTGGTGACCTGTCAGGACGAGAAGAGCCAGCACAAGAACAAGGCCAAGGCGATGCGCGTGTTGCAGGCCCGCCTCTACGAGATGGAGAAACAGAAGCAGCACGAAGCCACCGCGGCCGAGCGCAAGGAAGCGGTGGCGGGGGGCGATCGCAGCGCCAAGATCCGCACCTACAACTTCCCCCAGTCGCGGGTCACCGACCACCGGATCAACTACACCGCCCACAACCTCCCGGAAGTGATGGATGGAGACCTGGACGACTTGATCGACCACCTGATTCTCCACTTCCGTCAGCAGATGTTGGAGCGGCAGGGGAAGTAGACGATGGCGGCGGAACGCTCACTCCGCTGGACTCCCCTCGAGCTCATCCGGGTGTCCGCCGAGTACCTGGCGGAGAAGGGTGTGCCGCAACCCCGCCTGGACGCCGAACTGCTTCTCGCCCATGTCCTGGGGATGGACCGCCTCCATCTCTATCTTGAACACGAGCGCCCCCTGGTGAAATCCGAACTCGATCGCTACCGGCAGCTCATCCGGCGCCGGGGCCGGCGCGAGCCCTTGCAGCTGCTGGTGGGCACCGTCCAGTTGCATGAGCTGGAATTCGAGGTGGCCGACGGGGTGTTCATTCCCCGCCCGGAGACTGAAGTGCTCATCGAAGCCGCCGCCGGCCTTTCCCTTCCCGAAACGGCGCGGATCGTCGAGGTGGGGGTGGGTTCGGGCTGCATCGGGATCTCCCTGCTCCATCGTCTTCGGAAGGCAAAGCTGGTGGGATTCGATCTGTCGGCGAAGGCGGTCGATCTCAGCCGTCGCAACGCGCGGCGCCACGCGGTGTCCGAGCGGGCGGAATTCCTGGAAGGGGACGCCTTCGACCCCCGCTTCGCTGTCCATTGGGAAGGCTGTGACCTGGTGGTCTCCAATCCTCCCTACGTGGCCGAAGCCGACCGGGACACTCTCCAGCCCGAGGTGGTGCAGTACGAACCCCCCGAAGCGTTGTTTTCCGGCGGGGGCGGACTCGATGCGATCCGCTCCCTCTGCGCACAGGCCGCACGTCACCTGGCCGACGGCGGCTGGCTGGCCCTGGAACACGGCGAGGGGCAGGCGGAGGTCATCGCCAAGTTGCTGGCGAAAGAACCCTTCGAGGAAGTAAGCTGCCGCCACGACCTGGCCGGGCGGCCCAGGGTGGTGACCGCCCGCCGGCGTCCACGATCATGAAGCTACGATACCTGCTCTACTTGTGGGCCGGCGTTCCTCTCCTCCTGGGAGTGGGGATGTTGCCCAGCCTGGGGATCTCGTTCGCCCAGAAGGATGGTCTTTCCGCGGTCTACCTGCAGGCCTTCCTGTTGATGATCGTCCTCGCGTTCCTCGCGCGCTGGCTGGGCAAGGCGCCGCCGCGGGTCGATCCCCTGCTCGGCAACCTCGTGGTGGTGGCCGCCTGGCTCGGCGCGGGCGTACTCGGCGCCCTGCCCTATCTGCTCAGCGGGATCCTTCCCCATTTCACCGCGGCGGTCTTCGAGAGCGTCTCGGGCTTCACCGCGACGGGGAGCACGGTCCTGACCGCGATCGAAGAGACCCCGCGCAGCCTCCTGTTCTGGCGCTCGCTCACCCACTGGATCGGCGGAATCGGCATCATCCTGATGGTGCTCGCGGTGCTGCCGCGGACGGTGGGCAGCCGGATGCTGTACGGGGCCGAGGCGCCCTTGAGCCTGGAGTCGCAACCGCAGCCCCGGTTCTCCGCGGTGATCCGCAGCTACCTGGCCATCTACACCGGCCTGACCCTGGTGCAGGTCGTTCTGCTGGCCTTGGGTCCGATGGATCTCTTCGAGGCGATCTGCCACTCCTTCGCCGCGATCGCCGGGGGGGGCTTCTCCACCCGGGCCCTGAGCGTCGGCGCCTTCGATGATCTCTACACCGAGATCGTGCTCATGGTGTTCATGCTCGCCGGCGCCACCTCGTTCTACGCCCACCTGCGGGCGATCCTCGAGAAGAGCCCTCGGGTCTACCTGAGGAACGGGGAAGTCCGGCTCTTTCTGGGCATCGTGATCGTCTCCTCGCTGCTGGTGGCGGCCGACCTGGTGGTGCGACAGGGGATCGCGCTGGGCAGTGCCTTGCGCGGGGGCTCCTTCCAGGTGGTCAGCGTGATCACCACCACCGGTTTCGCCACCGAGGATTTCGAGCTGTGGCCGGTCCTCTCCCAGGTCGTGCTGATCGTGCTGATGTTCGTCGGGGGCTGCAGCGCGAGCACCAGTGGATCGATCAAGGTGGTGCGCTACCAGGTCACCGCGAAGAGCCTCTTCCTGCAGTTGCGCCGTCACCTGCATCCCAACCTGGTGCACGCCCTGCGGTTGGGACGCCAGGTGATCCGTCCGGAACAGGTGGAGATGGTGCAGCTCTATTTCCTGGCCTACCTGGGTCTGGCCGTTTCCGCCGTCCTGGGCCTGAGCCTGTTCGGAATCGATGGCAGTACCTCCATCACCGCGGTGGCCGCCACCCTGGGCAACGTGGGACCGGGTCTGGGGACGGTGGGACCGTTCGACAATTTTGCCCATCTTCCCCTGGTGGCCTCGTGGATCCTGATCGTCTGCATGCTCGCCGGCCGCTTGGAGATCCTGGGTCTGGCCGCGCTGTTCTTGCCCGAACTCTGGCGTTATGGTCGTACTCCAGGCAAGAGTGCCGGAAAGAGAGGGTCGATGATGCGCATGGTCAACCGGGTCGTCTGGACTGCGGCCGCGGCGCTCTGGGCGACCGCCGCCCTGAGTGGTTGTTCCAACGAGCCTCCCAGCTACCCCCAGGCCCATCCGGTGGTGGAAGCCACCGAGCTGACCCCCTTGCGGCAAGCGGTGGAAGCGGCGCGGCTGGAGGTGGCCCGGGCCGAGGACGCCCTGCCGGGCGATCCCGAAGCGGCCGGGGCGTGCTTGCAGAAGGCCCTGCATCGACTGGACGATCTGCGCTGGTTCTACCTTCCCTTGATGCAGGCCCGGGAAGCGGCGCTCAACGCCTACCGCGAGGCCTGGGCCGACGATCCCACCCGGCGCGATCGGTTTCTCGCAGAAACCCGCGATCTCCTCCTGGGAGTGGTCGAACGGGCCGGGCCCCAGGTCGATCGAATGGTCCAGCGGCAGCTGGAGATCCTGGCCGACGCCGAAATGGAGGCGCGGGCCGGACGGGATCCGAGAGAGGCCCTCGAGCGGCTGGCCGCGGAAATCGAGCACGGGCTGCAGGAGGCGCCGCTGGTGCTCGGGGAGAACCGTTACCACCCGCCGACATCGGAGGACTAGGGCATGGACCGGTTTCTCATCCACGGACCCTGCACCGTACGCGGCAGCGTGCGGGTGAGCGGGGCGAAGAACGCGGTGCTTCCCCTGATGGCGGCGACCCTGCTCACCCGCGGGGTGAGCCGCATCCACAACGTGCCCGATCTGCGGGACACCCGGACCATGGGTCGGGTCCTCACCACCCTGGGCGCCACCGTCGAGCGCAAGGGATCGACCTTGACCATCGACACTTCCGGGGCCGAGGGAGTGGACGCGCCCTACGAGCTGGTCAAGACCATGCGCGCGAGCATCTACGTGCTGGGTCCTCTGCTGGCGGCCAGGGGTCGGGCCCGGGTGAGTCTGCCCGGCGGGTGCGCATGGGGGCCGCGTCCGGTCGATCTGCACCTGAAGGGCATGGAGACCCTCGGCGCCCGGGTCGAGCTCGAAGGCGGCTACATCGTGGCCCAACGGCCCCCGGCGGGACTGCGCGGGGGAGAGATGGATTTCGAGACCTCCAGCGTCGGCGCCACCGCCAACCTCCTGATGGCGGCGGTCCTGGCCCAGGGGACCACCGTGCTGGAGAACGCCGCCCGCGAGCCGGAGGTGACCCAACTGGCCGAAGCGTTGTGCGCGGCCGGGGCAAAGATCGAGGGTCTGGGAACCACCACCCTGGTGGTCGAGGGGGTCGAGGAGATCCGCCCGCTGGAGGTCACCGTCATTCCCGACCGGATCGAGGCGGGGACCTTCCTCACCGCCGCACCGATCCTCCGTTCCCGGTTGAAGGTGGAAGGCTTGCGACCGGACCACCTGGGAGCGACGCTCCAGGTCATGGAGGATTGCGGCTGCACCCTGGAGGTGGGCGAGGATTCCATCGAGATCGACGGACGCAACGCCGGTCACCCGGTCAACGTGGTCACCCGGCCCTATCCCGGTTTTGCCACCGACATGCAGGCCCAGACCATGGCCGTCGCCACCCTTCTCGATGGAATCAGCGTGATCACCGACACCATCTATCCGGACCGCTTCACCCACGTGGCCGAATTGCGGCGTCTGGGGGCGAAGATCCGTCTCGACGGAAACTCCGCGGTGGTCAAGGGGGTGAAAAGGCTCTCGGGGGCTCCGGTGATGGCCACCGACCTGCGCGCCTCGGCCGCGCTCATCCTGGCCGGGCTCGCCGCGCACGGGGAAACCCTCCTCGACCGCATCTACCATATCGACCGGGGCTACGAGGAGATCGAGCGCAAGTTCGCAGGTCTGGGCGCGACCATCGAACGCGTCCCCGGACCTCCCACTCCATGAAGGGGCTCCTGGAGGGAGGTTTCCCCTCGGGGGAAGGTCTTCCCGGGATCGGGATCTTCGCCGCGGACGGGTCGGCATGAGTTCCCCGCGCACTCTCATTCTCGGCACCGCCGGACACGTCGATCACGGCAAGACCTCGCTCGTGCGGGCCTTGACCGGCAAGGACACCGATCGCCTCGAGGAGGAACACCGCCGCGGCATCTCCATCGAACTGGGGTTCGCCCATCTCGACCTGGGAGACTCCCTGCGCCTGGGGATCGTCGATGTGCCGGGCCACGAGCGCTTCGTCCGCCAGATGGTGGCCGGGGCGGGCGGAATGGACCTGGCGTTGCTGCTGGTGGCGGCCGACGAGGGAGTGATGCCCCAGACGGTCGAGCATTTCGACGTGTTGCGCCTGTTGGGGGTGCGGGACGGCCTGGTGGTGATCACCAAGATCGATCTGGTCGATCCCGAACTGGTCGAGGTGGTCCAGGCCGAGGTCGCCGAACTGGTGGCGGGCAGCTTCCTGGAGAAGGCCCCGAGGATCCCGGTGAGTTCGACCACCGGGGAGGGGCTCGATCGGCTCGAGAACGCATTGAGGGAACTTGCCCTGGGCGCCCGGGTGCGGCCCCGGTCGGGAGATTTCCGCTTGCCCCTGGACCGGGTCTTCTCCCTCAGCGGAGCGGGGGTCGTGGTGACCGGGACCGCGTGGAGCGGGGAAGTGGCGCAGGGCGATCATCTCCGGCTTTTGCCCCACGATCGCAAGGTCCGTGTCCGCGAAGTCCAGAGCCACGATGAGAGCGTTCCCGTTGCCGGGGCGGGAGAGCGGGTGGCCCTGGCCCTGCACGGCATCAAGAAGGACGAGCTGGAGCGGGGGGATGTCCTCGTGTCCGGCCCGAGTTGGCGGCCCTCCCTGCGGGTCGGGGTCGAGTTGACCGCGGTGCGCTCGTTGAACGCACCGTTGCGCCAGCGGATCCGGGTCCATGTGCATCACGCGGCCCGCGAGGTGCTGGGCCGGATCGATCTGCTCGAGGGGAACGAACTTGCCGCCGGCCACCGAATGCTCGCCCGCCTGCACCTGGAGGACGTCCTGGTGCCCGCTCCCGGCGATCGACTGGTGGTCCGTTCGTACTCGCCGATGCTCACCATCGCCGGCGCGGTGGTGCTCGACCCGTTCTCTCCCGCCCGCCAGCGCCGGGCCGAGGCGCTCACCAGACTGAGGAAACTGCAGGAGGGCGGTCGTTGCGCCTGGGCCTTCCTGCGGGTGGCCGAAAGCGGGTGCGTGGGCCGTGAACGGCGCGAGGTCACATCCGATTTCGAGATGATGGGATACTCCGGCGAGGAGGCAGCGCGGAAGGTGGACGCGGCGATCGAGGAGGGACGGTGGTGGAGCCTGGCGGATCGCGTGGTGGATGCGCAGGATGGCCGGGCCGAAGGGAGGCGGGCGCTCCACCTCTTGCGGGAACACCAGCGACGCCATCCTCTCTCTCCGGGGATGCCCAAGGAGGAGTTGCGCGGGGCGATGGGGTTCGCCGGCAGCTCCACGCAGTTCTCCCAGCTCTTGGCGAGGTGGTCCCGCGATCTGCCCCTGTTTCCCGTCGCCGATCGGGTGCGGGCCGATGAAGCGGAGGTCCCGATCGACGCGGCCACCCGCAAGCAGCTCGAGGATCTCTTGGCCAGGGTGGAGGCGGCCGAGGTCATGTACGAAGCCAGCGAGGACGAGCTGCGCTCACCCCAGATGGCGCTCCTGCTCCAGCAGGGACGTGTCGTGCGTCTGCAGGGAAGACTGATCGTCTCGCGGCGGCGGCTGGAGGAATGGACCCGGCGCGTCGCCGAACACTTCCAGCATCACCCGCGGTTGGAGGTGGCGCAGGTCAAGGAATGGACCCGGGGCTCGCGGAAGTTCGTGGTGCCGCTCCTGGAGTGGTTCGATTTGCAGGATATCACCCGTTTCGACGGCCACAGTCGCAGTCGCGGTCCCTCGTGCCCCGGATCGTAGGCCCCGGTTCCCTTCCTCCTCGTTCCCGTCCTTCCCTGTCCTTCCCGGTGGAGGACGTGACCGGCACGCGCTGCCTCGCCGTCTTCGCAAGGCATGGGACTTGCCCTGAAAACCACGGTCCCTCAAGGAGACGGCGCCCTCTGCGGGGAGTGGAAGCTTGCCAACGGTGAATGCGGGCGGTCTGCCCGAGACATGGAAGGAAGCCGCCCCGGAGGTGACGACCCCCGGTGGGGGTGCTCCACCGGATGAAGGTCACCCCGAAGGGCCATCGGATCTCTCCCTGCTACCGGTTTCCGATGTCCGGGAGGTGGTGGAGAACTGCGTGGCCCGCTATCTCCATCGGCACCCCAATGGAAACCCCTGCGAGCATCTGGTCGATCTCTGTCCCGTCCTGGGCGCGGTCTCTCCCCGGCGCCAGTTCGTGGTGACCAGCCGCCGTCGGGTGCTGTACTACCGGGCCAATGGATTCCTCCGACTGGATCTGCGCGAAGGTCTGGCGTTGCCGCAGCTTCCCGAATTCGAGCCGGTCCGCCGCTGCCTGGAGAGCGGAAAGCCCCAGCAGGAGCGCGTCACCCCCTCTCCCGGCGCGCGCGAATTGCTGGTGACCGCGCTGCCGGTCAAGGGGCTGGAGGGTCGACTCCAGGGGAGTCTGGCCATCTTCGAGGAATTCGAGAGGGACCGCCTGGAGGATTCCGCTTCCCACGCGCGACTGGTCAAGAAGCTCTCCGCACTGCATCAGTTCAACGCGAGCCTGGAATTGATGGCGGATCCGGTCGACCTCTACGAGCGGGCGGTGGACGCTGCTTCCACCATCCTGGGCTACGAATACTGCGCGATCCTCCTCCATGAGCCGGAAAAGCGCCGGCTGGTCCTCCAACACAGCGTCGGATACGCCCCGGAATTGCATCAGCTCGCCATCCCCTTGGACGGACGCAAGGGCATCACCGCGAACGCCTTCCTGGAGAACCGGATCGTCAGCGTGAAGGACGTCCGGCAGGATCCGCGGTACCTGGAAGCCCACCGGGAGATCCGCAGCGAGTTGGCCATCCCCATCGTCGCCGGCGGCCGTCCGGTGGGCGTGTTCAGCGCCGCGTCGTCCCAGCCGGGGGCGTTCAGCGAGGAAGACACCAAGCTCTGTTCCACCCTCGTCAGTCAGCTCGGGTTGGCCACTGAGCGTCTCAATCTCTTCCAGAAGGTCGCCGACAGCCGCGATGTCCTGGTCTTCGCCCTGGCCCGCCTGGCCGAAAGCCGGGACGACGATACCGGAGGTCACCTGGAACGCATTTGCGGCTACACCCGGGTCATCGCGCAGGCGTTGCGGTCCCACCCGCGCTTCCAGCACCTGCTCGACGACGCCTATCTCGACGATCTCTACCGCTCGGCGGCGTTGCACGATATCGGGAAGGTGGGGATCCCCGATGCGATCCTCCAGAAGAAGGGTCGGCTCACCCGCGAGGAATTCGAGATCATGAAGACCCACACCGTGATCGGTGGGGACACCCTGAAGCGGGCCGAGCGGCGCATCGAGAATCTCGGACTTCTCAAGATCGGGACGGAGATCGCCTACCACCACCACGAGAAGTGGGACGGACAGGGATACCCCTTCGGGCTCTCCGGGGAGGACATTCCCATCCCGGCGCGGATCGTCGGACTGGCCGATGTGTACGATGCGCTCACCTCGAAGCGCTGCTACAAGGAGGCCTACAGCCACGAGGTGGCCCGCGAATACATCCTCAAGTCGAGTGGACGGCATTTCGATCCCGGGGTGGTCCGCGCATTCCTCGACAGCGAACGCCAGATCCTGGAGATCAGGCGCCGGCACTCGGGCTGAGGTTCCTGCGTCAGGAGAGCTCGTCCTTGGCCTTCCGCCATTGGCCTTCGACCTCCCGATGGGGGTCGACGAAGATCGTCCGGACCCGCTCGGGATGCACCACCCCGGGCGGGGACTTCCTCGGTTTGCGGACGTAGCGTCGTTCGGTGACCCAGACCGCGACCGTGGTGGAATGCCGGGCCCGGCAGTTGCGGGCGGCCAGCCGGGCCGCCGCTTCGATCTCCCACATCGCCGGCGGGGCGTCTTCCCTCCGCAGGATGACATGGCTTCCCTCGACCCCGCCCGCGTGCAACCACAGATCCTTCGGCGCGGCACGATGGAGGGTGAGCTCATCGTTGTCCCGGGCGCTCCGGCCGATCCACACCTCCCTCCCGCTGGCGAGAACGAAGATCCGGTAGGGCAGCCGGGGCTGCCTTGCATTCCGGCGTCCCCGGGCTTCCCTCGGAGCGGAAGGGCGCAGCTCGATCCCCTCGCGCCGCGCGGCTTCCAGCAGCTCGTCGATGCCGGAGAGCCGCTCGAGATCGGAGACCGCCGCCTGGGCCACGTCGCGTCGCCGAGACGCCTCTTCCAACCGGGCGGCGAGCGCCTCGAGCGCGCGCTCTCCGCGGGCGGCCCGCCGGTACAGCCGCCGCAGGTTCTCCGCCGGAGCCAACGAGGCATCCAGCTCGATCACCACCGGCGTTCCATCGAAACCGGTGAGTTCCACCTTCGGTGTACCGGGCTGGATGGTGTGGAGCCGGGCCGCCAGCAGGTCCGCCGCCGGACGCAGTGCGGCGTTTCTCTCCGCCTCGTCCCGTTCGGTGGTGAGCGCTTCGACCAGGCGGGCCGCCTTCTTCGCCCGGGCGGAAAGGACATCGCGCAATCGGCGGCGCAGGGAGCGCCGGAGAAGATCCTCGAATTCCTTCCGGCAGATCCGGGCGTGGGTTCCTGCATCGAAGGGCTCCACCGCCGGCGGTTGGATCACCTCCGGCGGGTCCACTCGTTCGGTTGGGGGTGACGAACCCACCACGCGGCCGGCGCGGTCCTGGATCCACAGGACTCCCGGACGGGGCCAGAGACGCACTCCCAACGCCTCCCCTTCCCGGAAGTGGAGGAGCAGACCGGCCGGCTGTCCCTTGCCGTCGACGACGCACGCGACCGACGCGACCCTCTTTCCCTTCACCAGCGGCTGAAAGGGAGAACGGCGGTGTCGACCCAGGGTCTCGGCCAAGGATCGCGGGATGCCGGTCTCATCCAGCCAGATCGCGCGGAGCGAGGGCTGGGCCACCAGCCAGAGGAAGCGGCCGTCCAGCCGCAGGCTCAGCCAACCGCGTCCGCTGAGCACCCCCTCCACCACCGCGTCGCGCAGATGGCGATCGAGATCTCCGGACAAAGGTCCGAGCCACCGGTGGGGAGCAGAGAGGTGGGCGGTTTCCATGGCCAGGACTTCCGGCGCTCCTTTCCTCGACGGGCCCCGGTTCGATCGGTGCCCGCCGTCGGGGGTGGCCGGATTCCCGGGGAAGGTCGGTCGGCGGCCGGTTCCGGCGCCGGATCGTGCCCCGACGGATGATCGCGGCCTGGCAAATGATCGCACCCCGGGATACTATCGCGGACCGGACAGCCGGGGCCAGCTCCGCGAGGACGTTCCGCCGCATTCCACGAAGGCCCGGCCGGGATCGCCAGGGGAGGCATTCGATGCGCAGCATGACCGGGATGGGTGCCGCGTCCGCCCGCGCCGAGGGGGCGGTCCTGAAGGTGGAGATTCGTTCGGTGAACCACCGCTTCTTCGACTTCTCCCTCCGCGCGCCCTCCAATCTCACCCTCTACGAGCCCATGATCCGCGATCGGGTCGCCGCTCGCCTGCGCCGGGGCAGGGTGACGCTCTCTGTGGACCTCGACCTGAAGCAGCGGCACGGCGAGGTCACCGTCGACGACGAGTATGTGGCCTCCTTCCTCAAGGCCGCCCGCCGTCTCGCCCGAAAGCACAAGCTCGAGGGAACGATCGACGTCGCCCAGGTGGTGAGCCTTCCCGAGGCCCTGATCGTGCGGGAACGCGGAATCGGGGAGAAGGTCCTGCAGCGGCTGGTGGTGGATGCGGTCGATAAGGCCCTGGACCGCCTCGACGCGATGCGGGTCAAGGAAGGACGGGCGTTGGTCAGGGAGCTGCGCAAGCGGTGCAGGTCGCTCGCGTCGCACCGTCGCGCGGTGGCTCGCAAGGCGCGGGCCTTACCGGCGGAACTGCGGCGAAGGCTCGAAGACCGGCTGGCCGAAGTGGACGCGCGCGCGGTGGTCGACCCGCAACGCCTGGCCCAGGAAGTGGTGCTTCTCGCGGAGAAGGCGACCATCACCGAGGAGATCGAGAGGCTGGGGAGTCATCTCGCCCAGTTCGAGGAGACCCTCTCGGCCGACGGTCCGGGAGCCAAACGCCTGGGCTTCCTTCTCCAGGAGATGCACCGCGAAGTGAATACCATGGGGAGCAAGAGCAACGACATTGCGATCACCGACCGGGTCGTCCGCATGAAGGAGGAGATCGAGAACATGCGGGAACAGATCCAGAACCTGGAGTAGTGATGGATCTTCCCGCTTCGTCGTTGCTGCTCTTGATCTCCGGGCCGTCCGGTGCGGGAAAGAGCAGCGTGTACACTCCGCTGATGGAGCAGGATCCGAGTCTGAGGTTCTCGGTGTCGTGCACCACGCGCCCTGCGCGCCCCGGAGAAGTGGATGGGCGGGAGTATCATTTCCTCTCGCGCGAGGAATTCCGGCGGCAGGTCGAGGAGGGAGCGTTCGTCGAGCATTTCACCGTGCACGGACATCTCTACGGAACCCGCCGGGCCGATCTCTTGCACATGCTCGAGGAAGGATCGATCCCCGTCCTCGATCTCGACGTGCAGGGAGGACGCCGAATCATCTCCGCCTTCGGTGGGAAGGTGGTCTCGGTCTTCGTCTTTCCTCCCAGTTGGGAGGAACTGGAGCGCCGGATCCGCCGGCGGGGAACCGAGAGCGAGGAGTCGATCCGGGTGCGCCTGGCCAATGCCCGGGCGGAGGTGGCCCAGGCCCACCATTACACCTACTGGGTGCTGAACGACCGTCTCGAGGACGCCATCGACGATCTTCGGGCCATCCTGCGGGCGGAACGCCGGCGGGCCGCCCGCTGGGAGAACCCCCCGCTGGAGGACGGAACGGGGGGGGATTAGCCCCTCCAGGGGAATCCTCCGCCGGGGGGCGATACCGGTCCCTGGGGCGGAATCGTGGTCCCCGAGGGGGCGGGCCCGGTGGCCTGTGCCTTGCCCGCAAGCACCGCTGTCCCTATACTCTCCGCCTGCTTCTTCTTCGGGCGAAAGCTCGCCCGCGCCCCGTGTGGAAGGCCTGGAGGAACCATGACCTACATCCCCGTCGACCAGATCCTGGAACGCATTCCCAACAAGTTCGAGGCGATCAAGGTCGCGGCGCTGGAATGCCGCCGCTTGAACGACAAGCTGCAGGCCCTGGAGATCCACGAGAACGAAAAGGTCGCCACCCTGGCGGTGCGCCGTCTCATCGAAGGAAAGATCCGCTACTACGACGCGCGTGAGCGCCGCGAGCAGGAGCGCAGCGAAGCCATGCTCGCCGCGGCGGAGGAGATGCTCGACATGACCGCACCCAGCCGCGAGACCCTCGCGGGGCTGGGGGTGGAGGAAAACCCCTCGGAGGAGGCCGAAGCCGCCGGGACCGGAGGTCCCGCGAGCGCGGCTTCGCCGGACGCCGGCGCGGCCACCGAGAAGTCCCCCGGCAAGGATTCGGTGGAAGGCGCCGGAGCAACGGGTTCCGAGGCGACCCCGGAAGACTCCGGCGATGAGCCGGCCGAGGCGGAAGCGGTGGACGCAGACCCCGGCGGCGCGGACGCGGAGGAGGAGACACCTCGGCCCGAGGCGCCCGAAGGCGCCGCTTCGGCGATGAATGCCGGCTCGGAGGCCGCCACGCCGGACGCCCCCGAGGAGACCAAGGACTGACGGGAAGGCCGACCATGTCCGATGCCCGGTCCAGCCGATCTGCGACCCCGCCGCATCCCGGTCGGGGTCGTCGCGTCTTGCTCATCGTCACCGGCGGCATCGCCGCCTACAAGAGCTGCTTGATCCTGCGCGGCTTGCAGGAGGCGGGCTGCACCGTGCAGGTCGCGATGACCCCCGCGGCGACGCGCTTCGTCACTCCCCTGACCTTCGAGGCCCTCAGCGGACGGCCGGTGGGGACGACGCTCTGGGGCGAGGGTGGGGAAGAGCCGTTGGACCACGTGCGATGGGCCCAGAATTGCGACCAGGTGCTGGTCGCGCCCGCCACCGCCGATTTCCTGTCGAAGATGGCGGCGGGGCTGGCCGACGATCTGCCCGCCACCCTGGTCGCCGCGGCCAGCGCTCCCATCATGGTCGCTCCGGCGATGAACGACCGGATGTGGATGAATGCGGCCAACCAGGAGAACCTGCGCGTCTTGCGGGAGCGCGGGATCGAGGTGATCGAGCCGGAGAGCGGATGGTTGGCCTGCGGAAGCGTGGCCGAGGGGCGGCTGGCCGAGCCCGGCGAGATCGTCGAGCGGGTGCTGGAGCGCGTGGCGGCGGGACCGCTGTCGGGCCGGCGGGTCTTGGTGACCGCGGGAGGAACCCGGGAACCGCTCGACGCGGTGCGTTACCTGGGCAACCGCAGCAGCGGCCGCATGGGATTGGCCCTGGCCCGGGCGGCCCGGGACCTGGGGGCGAGGGTGTGGCTCCTGCTGGGGCCCACCGAACTGCGACCGCCGGAAGGGGTGGCGGTGGAGCGCTTCGAGAGTGCCGAGGAACTGCGCGATCTCACCCTGGACGCCGCGCCACAGAGCGACTGGGTGATCATGAGCGCCGCGGTCTCCGATTTCCGTCCCGCTCATCCGATCGCGGGCAAGTGGAAGAAGGACGAGGGCCTTCCCCGCATCGAACTCGAGGCCACCCGCGACATCCTGGCCGAGCTGGGAGCCGCCAAGCGGGAGGGCCAGATCCTGGTGGGTTTCGCCCTGGAGACCGGAGCAGACGAGCGGGTCGTGGCCGAAGCCGCCCGCAAGCTCCAGGAGAAGCAGCTGGATTTCGTCGTCGGCAATCGCGCCGACCTGAAAGACGAGGGGTTCTCGGCGGAAACGAACCGGGTCTACCTCTTGGAGGCGGGCGGCGCCGGCCGGTGGCTTCCACGCGGCCCCAAGGAGGAATTGGCCCGCGAGATCCTCCGGCACATCCTCGAATCGACCGGAGGGAAGATGTCGTGACCGATCCCCGCTTCCAACGGATCGCCGACGAACTGCGGCAGTGGCTGCAACAGCAGGAGGAGCTCGGCAACTCCCGGGTGTACATCGACTGGGACCGGGTGCGACAGATCCAGGCGAATGCCCATTTCCCGGTCGAGGGCCCGGCGACGGAAACTCCGTCGAAGGACCCGGAAAAAGCGCCGGGCGGGGTGGCGGCCTCGGTCGATTCCCAAGAAGGGTTCCTTCCTGCGGCCGCCGGAGGGGATCTCTTCGCCGCGCCCCCGGCGGCCCCCGCGATGAGCCGGAAGGAGAAGGAACGGGCCCTGGAAGCGCTCGACCGCGAAGAGGTCTCGGTGTGTCGCCGGTGCAAACTGCACGAGAGCCGCACCCGGACGGTCTTCGGGGTGGGCGACCCCGACAGCGACCTGGTGTTCGTGGGCGAAGCGCCCGGCCGGGACGAGGACCTGGCCGGAGAGCCCTTCGTCGGGGCGGCCGGTCAACTGTTGACGAAGATCCTCGCCGCCATCGGGCTGCAGCGCAGCGAGGTCTACATCTGCAACGTTCTGAAGTGCCGACCTCCCCGCAACCGGGATCCCGAGACCGACGAAGTCGCGGCCTGCGAGCCCTACCTGAAGCGGCAGCTCGACATCCTCCAGCCGAAGATCATCTGTTGCCTGGGAAGGCACGCCGCGCACACCCTGCTGGGCAGCCGGGCCAGCCTGAAGAGCCTGCGGGCCCATCTGCAGGACTACTACGGGATACCCACCCTGGTCACCTACCACCCCGCCGCACTGCTGCGCAATCCCCAGTGGAAACGTCCGACCTGGGAAGACATGCAGAAACTGCGGGCGATGTACGATCGCCTGCGGGGCGAAGCCTAGAGCGAAGCCGGACGCCCTAGGCGGCGAAGTTCTCGGCCACGAAGTCCCAGTTCACCAGGTGGTTCATCACCGTCTCGATGAACTTCGGCCGCGCGTTGCGATAGTCGATGTAGTAGGCGTGCTCCCAGACGTCGATGGTGAGCAGCGGAGTGGCCCCCTGGGTCAGGGGACTGTCGGCGTTGGCGGTGCTCATCACCTCGAGCTTGCCGTCCTTCTTCACCAGCCAACCCCAACCACTGCCGAAATGGGTCGCGCTGGTCTTGCTGAAGGCCTCGGCGAAGGCGTCGAAGCTCCCGAAGTCCTTTTCCAGGGCGGCGAGCAGATCGCCTTCAGGCCGACCTCCGCCACCCGGCTTCAGGCACTTCCAGAAGAAGGAATGGTTGAAGTGCTGGGCCGCGTTGTTGAAGAGACCGCCCTGCGCGCCGCGGATGATCTCCTCCAGGGACTTGCCTTCCCACTCGCTTCCTTCGATCAGCTTGTTCAGGTTGTTCACGTAGGCCTGGTGATGCTTTCCGTGGTGGTATTCGAAGGTCTCCGCACTCATGTGGGGAGCGAGGGCGTCGGGGGCGTAGGGAAGTTCGGGCAACTGGAAACTCATCGATGGACCTCTTCTTCTTGCCGGGGGAGGGTCGAAACCGCCGCGCCTGGGAAGGGGGCGGGGCAACGGCCCACAAAATACTGCGATCCTCCCGCCGCGCCAGGGGAAGCCATCCCCAGGCTGTCCCCCGCCGGACAGGAGTTGTCCCCGCTCATCCCCAACTTGTCCCCAGGGATTCCATCCTTCCTTCGCCGCAGGCGGAGGGCGGCTTGAAGAGTCGGGCGGGCCGGACTATGCTGACAGGCCCCAAGGTGTGAACCCAGCCTCCGAGCCTGGTGGACCCATGACCCAACCCCGGATGCAGTCGTTGTCCTCGTCCGCCGCCGAAACCGCCCTCCCCAGCGACCGGACGCCCCCGCAGTCGATCGAAGCCGAACGCGCGGTCCTTTCCGCCTGTCTGCAGAGTGCCGACGCCCTGAGCGAGTCGATGGAGATCCTGCGGCCGGACGATTTCTACGTTCCGCGTCACCGGGCGGTCTATGACGCGATGATCGCCCTGAGCGAGGGCGGGGAGCCGGCCGACCTCATCACCCTGGCCGATCACCTCGAGAAGCGGGGCGAGCTGGAGAAGGTGGGCGGGCCGGCGGGACTGGACGCCATGCTCGATGTCGCGGCCAGTCCGGCCAATGTCAGCTACCATGCGCGGATCGTGCGGCAGCGCTCGTTGCTGCGGGAGATCATCGCGATCAGCCACGCCACCGCGCGTGAAGCGTTCGAGAGTTCCGAAGACGCCGAGGACATCCTCGATCGCGCGCAGAACGAACTCTTCACCCTGGCCCAGCACGCGGAGAAGAAGGGTTACCGGGCGCTCAAGGAGCTGGCCAACCTGACCTTCCAGCACATCCAGGAAGCCTACCAGCGAGGAGGGGAACTGACCGGGGTTCCCACCGGGTTCCGCGACCTGGACAAACTCACCGGAGGGCTGCAACCGAGCGACCTGGTGATCCTCGCCGGACGGCCGTCCATGGGAAAGACCGCGATCTGCCTCAACATCGCGTGCAACGCGGCGATGGCCGGCCACCCGGTGGGCTTCTTCAGCCTGGAGATGTCCGCCGAGCAACTGGTGACGCGGTTGATCTCCTCGATCGGAGGGTTCGACAACCACGCCATCCGCACCGGGCGCCTCAAGCCGAACGACTGGCCCCGGCTGACCGACGCGCTGGGCAAGCTCACGCAACTGCCGGTCTACATCGACGACAGCAGCGGAATCACCGTCCTCGAGTTGCGCTCGAAGGCACGGCGCATGGTGCAGAACCACAAGGTCGAGGTGATCATCGTCGACTATCTGCAGCTCATGAGCAGCCACGGCCGGTCGGAGAACCGCCAGCAGGAGATCAGCCAGATCTCCCGGGCGCTGAAGGCCCTGGCCAAGGACCTGTCGGTCACGGTGATCGCGCTGTCGCAGCTTTCGCGGGCGGTCGAGAGCCGGGGAGGAGACCATCGACCCATGCTCAGCGATCTGCGCGAGTCCGGCGCCATCGAGCAGGATGCGGACATGGTGGCCTTCATCTACCGGCAGGAGTACTACGAACCGGACAATCCGGACGTGGCCAATCTCGCCGAGCTGATCATCGGCAAGCAACGCAACGGTCCCATCGGAACGGTGAACCTGCACTTCGACCGACGGTTCACCCGCTTCTCCAATCTCGCTTCGAAGGAGCCCCCTCCCGAATACGCTGGTAGGGGATCGCCTCCCCGCGGACCGGCGTCTCCTGCGGCCGCCCCCGCGCCGTCGCGGTCCGCTCCGCCGCCGGTCGCGCCGCCAACCCCGGCGTCTCCGCCGACGGAGATGCCTCCTCCGCCGGAGGAGGACGAGGGTCCACAGATCTGGTAGCTCTTCTTCGACCGCAGCCGTTGCCGGTTTGCGGTGAAGGTGCCTATACTGCGGCATGTTTCTGGTCCGACGCATTGGTGCCGGGGTTCTCGGCGCGGTCGCCGACGCTGGCCGGGGAGGCCTCCTCGTGGCGCGCCTGGTGCGCACCCTTCCCGCCCTGCCGAGGAGCCTGCGCGAGATCCTCCACCAGATGTTCATCGTGGGAAACGGCTCGATCCCCCTGGTTCTGATCACCTCCACCTTCACCGGGGCGGTGGCCGCGGTCCAGTCGTCCTACCAGATGTCCGACTATGTCCCGGTGACGCTTTTGGGCACCGTGGTGGCCAAGATGGTCTTCATCGAACTGGGGCCGGTCCTGACCGCCTTGGTGGTGGGAGCCCGGGTCAGCTCGAGCATCGCGGCCGAGCTGGGGACGATGAAGGTCACCGAGCAGATCGACGCGCTCGAGATGCTGGCCATCGATCCGGTGCGCTACCTCGCGTTGCCGCGCTTCGTGGCCTGCGTGCTCATGCTTCCCGTGCTCACCATCTTCGCCGACGCGGTGGCGGTTCTCGGCGCCTTCGTCGTGTCGTCCCTGACCCTGGACATCTCCGCCAAGGTCTTCACCGACGGGCTCAAGCTGCTCTTCTACGCCCACGACGTCTGGGGGGGGTTGATCAAGGCCGCGGTCTTCGGCGGAATCATCGCGGTCAGCGGGGTGGTCAGCGGTTTCCAAACCGAGGGGGGCGCAGCCGGGGTGGGCGACGCGGCCATGCGGGCGGTGGTCTCCAGCGCCCTGATGGTGCTGGTCGCCGACTACCTGCTCGCCACCATCATCTTCCAGGTGTTCTTCGGCTCATGAACTCCGAGGGAATCGTCATCAACCGGCTGAGCAAGTCCTTCGGATCCCAGAAGGTCCTCGACGGCGTCGACCTGCGGATCGAGCGCGGCGAGCAGCGGGTGATCCTGGGCAAGAGCGGCCAGGGCAAGAGCGTGATGCTCAAGCTCATCGTGGGACTCTTGAAGCCCGATGGCGGGTCGATCGTGGTGGACGGCGAGGAGGTGACCCGGCTCTCCCGGTCCGATCTCTATCGCCTGCGCCGCCGCTTCGCGATGGTGTTCCAGGGAGGGGCGCTCTTCGATTCGTTGACCGTGGGGGAGAACGTGGCCCTCGCCCTGAGAGAGCATACCTCGTTGAGCGAGGAGGAGATCACCGCCAAGGCGCAATCGGCCCTTTTCCAGGTCGGTCTCGGCGAGAGCTACCAGAAGATGCCCGCCGAACTCTCCGGCGGGATGCGCAAGCGCGCCAGCATCGCCAGGGCGATCGTGACCGAGCCTGACTATCTGTTGTATGATGAGCCGACCACGGGACTCGATCCCATTTCGTCCGATGCGATCAACCGCCTCATCCTGCGTCTCGACCGGGAACTGGGAGTCACCTCGATCGTGGTCACCCACGACATGGCCAGCGCGTTCACCGTGGGCGATCGCTTCGCCCTGCTCAACGACGGCCGGATCGTCTTCGAGGGATCCAAGGAGGAGGCAGAAGCCACCACCGAGGGCCCCATGCGCCAATTCATCGACGGCACCAGCGAAGGTCCGCTCCACGCCTTCTGAGGGGAACAGATCATGAGCACCTCAGCACGCAGCCGGCAGGAGATCCAGGTGGGACTGGTGGTGATCGCCGCTCTCGTCGTGCTCATCGCCGGCCTGCTGTATCTGCAGGAAATGCGCATCCGCAGGGAAAGCCAGCAGATCGTCGTCCACTTCCAGTCGGTGGGAGGTCTGAGCGCCGGAGACCCGGTCCACGTGCGGGGCATTCCCCTGGGCAAGGTCAAGAGCATCGAGCTGAAGGACAAGGGCGTCCAGGTGACCTGCGAGATCGACCGCCGCGTGGTGTTGCGTGAAGACGCGAGCTTCCACGTGTCTTCGGTGGGCCTGGTCGGCGACCGGATCCTCTCCCTGGATCCCGGCGTGGGCCGAAGGATCACTGCGCCCACCGGGCACATCTTCGAGGGACATTACGACCTGTCGATGCCGGAACTCGCCGGGCAGATGGCCGACCTCGGCCAGCGCTTCGACGAGTTCCTGCAACGTTTGGCGAAGACGATGGACGTGATCGACCAGGACGGTGGACTGGGCGGTACCCTGCGCGAGACCACCCGCGCGGTCCGCGGGCTGGCGGACTACCTCGAGAGGAACCGCGGCCACCTCGATGAGACCAGCGCGCACCTGGCCTCCCTCACCTCGCACCTGGATACCCTGATCTCCTCCCACGGCGACAGCCTGGGCAAGGCGGCCGACCGTCTGCCCGCGACCCTCGACCGGGCCGACAGCCTGCTCGCGCGGCTCGACGAGGTGGCGATGCAGACGAAAGTCCTGCTGGAGGCGATCAACCGCCAGGACGGAGTGGCGGGCACGCTCATCCATGACCCGGAGATGGCCGAGAAGGTGAAGGACAGCATCCGCCAGATGAACGCCCTGATCGCCGACATCCGCCGCAATCCCCAGCGTTACCTCAACTTGACGATCATGGATTTCTAGCTCGGTTGACCGCTGGGAACCCTCCCGGCGTCGGAAGTCTCCCGCGGCCTGACGGCCTGGAGAAGCCCATGGCGAGAGAACGCAGCCTGTTCACCTGTATCGAATGCGGACACACCGAAGTGCGTTGGATGGGTCGATGCCCCCAGTGCGGGGCGTGGAATGCCTTCCGTGAGAAGGGGGGAGATCCCGCCGGGACGAAGGGACGCAGTTCCCGCGGGCTGCGCCGGGCCGAGAACGTGGTCGAACCCGAGCCCCTCGTCCGTATCGATCTGGACCCGTTGCACCGCTACCCGGTCCAGCCCGAGGACCTCAACCGGGTGTTGGGCGGGGGCCTGGTCCCGGGCAGCATCCTGTTGCTCGGCGGGGCGCCGGGCGTCGGCAAGTCCACCCTCTTGACCATGCTCACCCGCGATTTCGCGCACCATGGAAAGCGCGCGGTCTATCTGTCCGCCGAGGAGTCCGCCGCCCAGGTGCGCCGCCGCGCCGAGCGGCTGGGCCGGATCGAGGAGGGCTTCCTCATCGTGGACGAGCCCTGCCTGGAGCGGGTGTTGCCCGCCCTCTACGAGAACCCGCCTGCGTTCCTCGTGGTCGATTCCATCCAGGCGGTCTACAGCAACGAACTCGATGGTATCGCGGGCAGCGTATCCCAGATCCGCTTCTGCGGTGGGCTGCTCGCCGACTTCGCCCGCTCCACCGGTTGCGCAGTCGCCCTGGTCGGCCATGTGACCAAGGACGGCGATCTGGCCGGTCCCCGGGTGCTGGAACACCTGGTGGACGCGGTGCTCTACTTCGAACCCGACCCCCATGGACGGGTCCGGATCGTCCGTGCGTTCAAGAATCGTTTCGGCGCCATCGGCGAGCTCGCGGTGATGGAGATGACCCAGGAGGGCCTCCGTCCGGTCCGCGACGTGAGCGCGATGTTCCTGGCCGGCCGCCTGGTGAACGAGGCAGGCAGCGCGGTGACCGCGGTCCAGTCGGGATCGCGCCCCTTCCTGGTCGAACTGCAGGCCCTGCTCACTCCCACCCGCTACGGGACTCCCGCGCGGGTGGTGTCGGGGATGGATGGCCGCCGGGTCGCACTGCTGGCGGCCATCCTCGACCGCAAGAGCGACGTGTCGACCGCGGGCATGGACATCTTCGTGAAGGTCGCCGGCGGCCTGCGGGTCACCGATCCGGCGGCGGACCTGGCCCTGGCCTGCGCCATGGCCTCCAGCCTGCGGGACCGTCCCCTGCTCGGGGAGACCATCTTCCTGGGCGAGGTGGGATTGACCGGGGAGCTGCGGCCGGCGGAGAATCTTCCGCCGCGGCTCAACGAGGCCGCGGCCCACGGTTTCCGCAAGGCGGTGGTGGCCCGGCTGCCCGGGCAGAAGCTGCCGTCGGTCCGCGGGCTCGAGATCCTTCCCGTACGGACTTTGGCCGCCGCGGTGGCCATGGCCTTCGGTCTGAAACCGGTGGAATCGGGGGAGGGCGGGGCTTGAAGGGGCCGGAGGGCGTCTGGGCGGTGGTGCTGGCCGCCGGGAGCGGCCGGCGGGCCGGCCGGGCGAAACAGTTCGCCCGGGCCGGAGGCCACAGCCTGCTCTTCCATGCCTGCCGTCCCTTCCTGCCCTTCGTGGAAGGTCTGGTCGTGGTGCTTCCGCCCGGAGGGATTGCCGCACGGCGGGGCCGCGAAGAGGAACTCCGCTCCGCCGGATGGAAGCCCACCCTGCGCGTGGTCGAGGGGGGCGCGACCCGTCACGCGAGCTGCCGGGCCGGTCTGGCTGCCCTTCAGGCATCCTGCCGCTGGGTGCTGGTACACGACGCGGCCCGCCCCTTCGTGTCGGTCGGACTGGTCACAAGGGTGCTCGAAGCGGCGGCCGCCCATGGGGCCGCGGTCCCGGCGATCGGCGTGAAGGACGCGGTCCTGGAGGTGGAAGACCCCGGGAAGGCCGCAGGATCCCCGCGGGCGCGGCGCTATCTGGACCGGCCGATCTTGCGGGCGGTCCAGACCCCGCAGGGGTTCTCGAAGAAGGTGCTCGAAGAAGCCTTCGCCGCCGCGGGCGACGACGACGCGCCGGACGAGGGCAGCGTGGTCCTGGCCGCGGGATTTCCCGTCCACCTCGTCGAGGGCGAGGAGTCCAACTGGAAGATCACCACCGCGGCGGAGCTCGAGCGGGCCGCGCAACGGCTCGAGGAGGGGAGCGCATGACCCTGCGCATCGGTCAGGGAATCGACCGCCATCGCCTGGAAGAGGGACGACCCCTGGTGCTGGGAGGGGTCCGGGTCGAACACGATCGGGGCTTGCTCGGGCACAGCGACGGCGACGCCCTGACCCATGCCATCTGCGACGCGCTCCTGGGCGCGGCCAACCTGGGCGATCTCGGGCGGCTCTTCTCCGACCAGGCGGAGGAGAACCGGGGTCGGGACAGCCAGGAGTTCCTGGCCGAGGTGATCCGCCGGGTCCGGGAGAAGGGCCTGGAGCTGGTGCACCTGGACAGCACGGTCCTGGCCGAGGCTCCCCGGCTGGCGCCCCATCTCCCCGCGATGCGCGAATGCCTGGCCAAGACCCTGCGGACCGACCCGGAGCGGGTCTCGATCAAGGCCACCCGCGGGGAGGGAATGGGGCCGGAGGGCCGGGAGGAAGGCATCACCGCCTTCGCGGTGGTCCTTCTGCAGGAAAGCGCCGGGGGGGGTGGACGATGAGGATCGCGGTGCTGCTGGGAGGGGTCAGCGCCGAACGGGAGATCTCGCTGGTCACCGGCCGCGCGGTGGCTGAGGCTCTCCGGGAGCGGGGACACGAGGTGGACGAGATCGACCCCATCGACCCGGTGGGTGCGGTGGCCGGCGAGGGGTTCCAGCGGGCCGAGGTGGTCTTCGTGGCCCTGCATGGAGGTTTCGGTGAGGACGGGCGCATCCAATCCCTGCTCGAGCTGGTCGGGAAACCCTACGTGGGCAGCGGTCCGGCCGCTTGCGCGGTCAGCATGGACAAGGCCCTGAGCAAGCACCTGTGCCGGTCCCTGGGAATCGCCACCGCCGAGTGGCGGGTGCTGGAGGGGGATGAGAGCGGTGAGGAGGTGGCGGCCGCCGCCCGGGAGCTGGGAGAGGAGATCGTGCTCAAGCCGGTGGACGAGGGCTCGGCCATCGGGGTGCACCTGCGGCCGAGCCCGGAGGAATTGCGGGAGATCTGGACCGATGCCCGCCGCCGGCCTGGACCTTGGCTGCTCGAACGCTACATTCCGGGGCGGGAACTCACCCTGCCGATGCTCTGGGGCGAACCCACCCCGGCAGTGGAGATCCTGCCCCGCGAGGGCTTCTACGACTACCGGAACAAGTACACCCCGGGACGCACCGGGTACCGGTGTCCCGCGCCTTTGCCCAAGACCGTGGCCGAGACCCTGTCGAGAGCGGGCCAGAAGCTCTGGAAGGCGGTGGGGTTGCGGGACATG
Source organism: uncultured bacterium (assembly GCA_964601275.1). Lineage (GTDB taxonomy): Bacteria > Krumholzibacteriota > Krumholzibacteriia > JAJRXK01 > JAJRXK01 > JAOZPE01. The sequence goes on from CAZRMV010000007.1 coordinate 246,483, forward strand.
GCGCGGATCGACTTCCGCCTGGACGAAGCGGGCAAAGCCTGGTTCCTGGAGATCAACACCGTGCCGGGGATGACCTCGACCAGCCTCCTGCCCATGGGGGCGAAGGAGATGGGACTCGAATTCGGCGCATTCTGCGAACGACTCTGCGAGGGGGCGCTCCGGCGCGGACCCTCCGCCAGCGGGGGTGGGCATTGAAGCTGAAGATCCACGACCACATGACCGGTCGCAAGAAGGAGTTCGAACCGCTCGACCCCTCCCGGGTGACCATGTACGTGTGCGGGATGACGGTGCAGGACCGGCCCCACGTGGGGCACATGCTGACCTTCGTCTCGGCCGACCTGATCCGCCGGACCCTCGAGTACTTCGGATACCGGGTCCAGCACGTCCAGAATTTCACCGACATCGACGACAAGATCATCGACCGGGCCCGGCAGGAAGGCGAGGACCCCCAGGTGCTCGCACAGAGGAACATCGATCGTTTCTTCGAGGCCGCCGACGCCCTGAAGATCCGCCGGGCCACGCTCTATCCCCGGGTGACCGAGCACATCGAGGACATCATCGCCTACATCACGCGCCTGATCGAGGCGGGTCACGCCTACGCGGCCGGCGGCAGCGTCTGGTTCGACGTGCGCTCGTGGCCCAGCTACGGCGAGTTGAGCGGACGGGACATCGAGGAGCTGCGCAGCGGCTACCGCATCGAGGTCGACGAGAACAAACGGGATCCCCTGGATTTCGCCCTGTGGAAGGCGGCCAAGGAGGGCGAGCCGGGTTGGGACAGTCCCTGGGGCCGGGGACGGCCGGGCTGGCACATCGAGTGTTCGGTGATGTCCACCAAGTACCTCGGGGAGGCCTTCGATCTGCACGGGGGCGGACGGGACCTCATCTTCCCCCACCACGAGAACGAGCTGGCCCAGAGCAAGGCCCTCGGCGGCCGCTTCGTCCGCTATTGGATGCACAACGGGCTGTTGAACCTGCAGGGGCAGAAGATGTCCAAGAGCACCGGCCACTTCTTCGCCATGGACGAGGTGTTGGCCGAGTTCCCGGCCGAGGTGGTGCGTTTCTTCCTGCTGCGGGGACACTTCCGCAACCAGATGGAGTTCAGCCGCGAGCGCATGGAGGAGGCCCGCAGCGCCTACGAGCGGATGCGCCGGGCGATCGAGCGCATCGACGCGCTGGCCGCCGATCCCCGCCTGGGAGCGGAGGTCCCCGAGGGCCTCACCAGCGCGGAAGGGGTGGCCCTGCTGGAACGCGCGGAAAAGGCGAAAACGGCCTTCGATGCGGGCCTGGCCGACGATTTCAACGCCGAGGCCGCCCTGGCCGCGCTCTTCGAACTGGTCCGGGAGGCCAACCCCTACTGGGTGGAACATCCCCGGGCGGAGCAGGCCGAAGCCGAGGTGGTCCACCGGGTCCGCGAGGTGCTGCGGGGGAGCCTGGCGGTGCTGGGGCTCTTCGAGGAGGAGCCCGCGGGGGAGGAGATCCCCCCGGAGATCGAGGAACTGGTCGAGCGCCGCCAACGGGCGCGCGAGCGGAAGGACTGGGCGGAAGCGGACACCCTGCGGGAGGAGATCCGGTCGAAGGGCTTCGTGGTGGAGGACCACGCGGGGGGTAGTTCGGTGCGGCGGGCCTGATTTTCCGCCGAAACCCCTTGCGGAAAGCCTCCAGGTGTTTTTGCTTGACGCGCGGCACGGACCTTCTCTATATTCCTTCTTCTGCCGCGAGCTGGGAGAAGATGGACCGCGCCGCGCAAGTGCTTGGCCAGCAAGGAGTTGAGGGGCTGGCGTAGCTCAACTGGCAGAGCACCGCACTTGTAATGCGGCGGTTGGAGGTTCGATTCCTCTCGCCAGCTCCAGTTCGTCGGCCCGCTTCGGGCGGGGTCGCGGCGGGCGGCAATGGCATCGAGGCGAGCCGCCGGGGAGGGGGCTCGTCGTGGTCTGTGGGGGGAGGTTCCCGAGTGGTCAAAGGGGGCAGACTGTAAATCTGTTGCCGAAGTGCTTCGGAGGTTCGAATCCTCCCCTCCCCACCACCGTTCACGCCCGCGCCGATTCGAGTGGAAGGGCGCGTGGGAAGACGGTCGGCCGCCATCGGCGGCATCGGGAATCGAAGGCGACGGGAGTCCAAGGCGGGAATAGCTCAGTTGGCTAGAGCGTCAGCCTTCCAAGCTGAGGGTCGCGGGTTCGAGTCCCGTTTCCCGCTCCAGTTTTTCCGGAAGCCGTTCCATGGGAACGCTTCTGCAGGAGGTTTCGGCCCACGTAGCTCAGCAGGTAGAGCACTTGCATGGTAAGCAAGCGGTCAGCAGTTCGAGTCTGCTCGTGGGCTCCACCTTTCACGCTACAGTTGGCAAGTCCAGGGTCCTTTGACCCGCCCGCCAGGAGGAAGGTAGAGAATGGCTCGTGAGAAGTTCGAGCGGACCAAAGAGCATGTGAACGTGGGGACGATCGGTCACGTGGACCATGGGA
>CAZRMV010000008.1:0-218492 GCA_964601275.1 uncultured bacterium
TCTCCTCTGACCGTCATCCACGAGGTAACCCATGGATCTGTCGGTGATCCTCACCTACCGCTGTGATTCACGCTGCTCGATGTGCAACATCTGGCAGTATCCGACCCGGCAGACCGCCGAGGTCACGGCGGAAACCCTGTCCGCCCTGCCGGGAGGATTCGAGCACCTGAATCTGACCGGGGGGGAGCCGACCCTGCGCAAGGATCTCCTGGAGCTGGTGGAGATCCTGCATCCCAAGGCCTGCACGGTGGAGATCTCCACCAACGGGTTGCACCCGGACAAACTGGTCCCGATCGTCCGGAAGTTTCCCGACATCAAGATCCGCATCAGCGTGGAAGGTTTCGAGGCGACCAACAACTCCATCCGCGGAGAGAAGAACGGCTTCGCCACGAAGATCGATTGCATGAAGCAGTTGATCGCAGCGGGGGGCAAGGATCTCGGGTTTGCCACCACCTTCCAGGACGAGAACGTGGACGAGATCGTCGATCTCTACCGCATGAGCCGCCAGATGGGAGTGGAATTCGCCACCTCGGCCCTCCACAACGGCTTCCAGTTCCACAAGTCGGACAACGTACCGTATGACCGTCTCACCATTGCCGCGAAGGTGGAGAACCTCATCACCGAGATGATGAGGGCCTGGGACGCCAAGACCCTGTTCCGCGCCTACCTGAACCTCGGGTTGATCGCCAAGATCCTGGGGCATGACCGGCTCATTCCGTGCACTGCGGGATCGATGTTCGCGTTCATCGACCCGTGGAGCGATGTGTATGCCTGCAACGTCAGGCCCGATCTGAAGATGGGCAATCTCCTGGAGGCAAGCTGGGAGGAGATCATGAAGTCCCCGCTCGCGGTGGAACAACGCGAGAAGGTCGCTCGTTGTACCCAGAACTGCTGGATGGTCGCCTCGGCGAAGACCGCCATGCGCAACCCACACTACGCGAAGTTGCCGAGGTTCAAGCCTCTTTCGTGGGTGGTCAGGAACAAGCTGAAGGTACTCTTCGGCGGCTCGATCGACTTCCGCAAGGACATCGATTACTCGATCGTGCACCGGGATGAGACCATCGTGCGCCGTGAATCGTACCTGGGGAAGAAACAGAAGGCAACCCTCCAACCGGAGAAGAGTCTCCAGTACAGCCAGTTCGAAGAGGGTTTCTACAACCGCTAGGAGAGTGGGAATGGACGTGGCGGTCCTGGGAATCAAGACGCTCCCGGCCACGGCCGGCGCCGATCGGGTGGTGGAGAAGCTGCTGGAGCATTTCTCCGCGGACAACCACTACTGGATCTACCTGCGCCGGGATTCGCCCGATTTCCCGAAGTGCCACGACAATCTGCACTACATTGCCGTCGGCGGGCTCCGCGGAAAGCATCTGGGTTCGTTCAGCTACTTCTTCCTGTGCTGCGTCCACTACCTGTTGAAGGGCCGATACGACCTGGCCCATGTGCACAATTCCGATTTCGGGCTCTTCGTTCCGTTGCTGCGTCTGAAGCAGGGGGTCCCGGTGCTGGGAACCTTCCACGGCGATCCCTATACCCGGGCGAAGTGGGGGCGGATCGCCCGCGGCTATCTGAAGCTTTCCGAACGTTTCTTCGTCCAGTTCTGTCACCGGCTCACCTCGGTTTCCCGCACCAAGGCCACTGCACGGGGTCTGTTCAAGAGCAAGCCGGTGGACTACATCCCCAATGGGGTCGATTCCTACTGGCAGGATCGAGCTCCGAACGGTTTCGATCTGGCCGCCCACGGACTCGTCCCCCGACAGTACGTTCTCTTCGCCTGTGGTCGGCTGGATGCCACAAAGGGTCTGCACCATCTGTTGTCCGCGTGGAAATCCCGGCCGAGGGAGGAGAAGCTGCTGGTCGTGGGCGACTTCGGGCATGACGCGGACTACACCGCGCGGATCGAGAGAATGATGGCCCGAGACGCGTCGATCGTGGCCCACCGCTCGCTTCTTGGGCGCGACGCTCTGCTCGAAGTGGTGCGGAACTGCCGGCTCTTCGTCTTTCCCTCCGAATACGAAGCCATGTCGATGATGCTGCTGGAGGCGATCTCGTGCAAACGGCCGGTCCTCTGCTCGGACATTCCGGAGAACCTGGAGGTCCTGGTTCCGGACTACCCCTACCTGCACCGCACCGGGGACGCGGAATCGCTGGAAGAGGTCCTGGACCGCGCGCTGTCCGATCCCGAGTTGGAGAAGTGGACCGAACCGCTCCACGAGCGGTGCATGCGGGAATACTCCTGGCCCCGGATTGCGCGGGCCTATGAACGGATCTATCAAGAGATGACACGGGGGACGGCGACTGCAACGAGTCGGAGCGTGGGGGCCGGCTCACGGGGAGTCTGACATCATGGAGAAGCGCGCAACCGGCAATCGAAGCAGGATGGGGATCGCCTGGCTCCTGGGAGTCCTGCTGCTGCTACTGGGCGGCAAGGTCCTGGCCGCCGACACCTTCCTCGTGCTCGGCGGGCACATGTACGGCCTGACTCCCGACCACAAACCCTCCCCGGGATTCCAGGCGGTGGTCGACAGCCTGGTTTCCTATGCTCCCGATGCCTATATCGCGGCGGGCGATTGCACCTACAGCGGCTCCGCCGCCGAATGGGATACGCTGGCGGCGACCTATGCGGGAAAGTGGAACTTCCCGTTCATTCCCGTGCTGGGCAACCATGACAGCGCGAACATGTGGGTATGGTATTCCCGCTTCGGAGACGACACATGGAGGCAGGATTTCGGATCGACGCGGGTGCTCTTCCTCTGGTCGTCCCAGTCGCCCAACGGCAACCCCGACCAGGAACATCTCACCTTCATCCTGAACGAACTGGCGCTGGCTGCCACCGACACCACGGTGACCGACCTGCTGATCGTCCAGCACCATCTCTTCTTCATCAAGAACCATCCCCGGTACGAGATCGTCCGCCAGATGGGGAACGCCTGGTACGACGAATTCTCCACCCGGGGCTACGATGTGAACAACTTCTTCGACGAGATCTGGCCGGCCATCGTGGCGGTGGCCCAGGTCAAACCGGTGACCTTCTACTGTGGAGACACCGGGTACACGAATCTGCGACCGGGGATCTTCTACGACGTCCTCGACGGGGTGACCCTGGCCGCCACCGGCTACGATGCCAAGGGAGACGTCAACAACGATTCGGTGGTGTTCTATCGCAGCCACAACGGGCAGGTCACCCTCGATCTCTTCTCGCCCTGGGGCACCAACCTGGGCGCGTTGCAGGACTACGATCTGCCGTACTGGACCGCTCGCCTGAGCCATTCCCCCGGTCCCGCTCCCAGATTCAATCTGGGAAAGAGTCCGTTGGAAACGACCCGGATCGAGGGGGGTGCGTTCGAGATGGGAGACCACATCGACCCCCGGTACGGCACCTATGCCGACAGCACCGGCTACAGCGTACAACTCAGCCCGTTCGAGTTGTCGGTCAACGAGATCACGGTACAGCGGTATCTCGAGTTCTTGAATTCGGTACCCACCAACACCTACCTGGGCTACCCATGCGTCGACCTGAACGATGCCCAATGCCAGATCCAGTTCACCGGCACGTCCTATGTGGCCAAGGATTCGACCTTCCTGCAACAGCCGATGGTGGAAGTGAGCTGGTACGGTGCCCTGGCCTACTGCAACTGGCTGAGCACACGCGACGGTCTCACCCCGGCCTACCAGGGCGCGACCTGGGACCGCGCAGCGAACGGTTGGAGACTTCCGACCGATGCCGAATTCGAATTCGCCTTGCGAGGGGGATTCGGCGACCAACCGAACCATCCGGTGTACTCGCGCTTCTGGACCGGGAACGACTCGGAGGACTTCGTCCACCAGTTCGCCAACTACTACGGGACCGGGGATATCGACGTGTGGACGGGCCTGGCCCCGGTTGGATCATTTCCCCCGAATCTCTACGGCCTGCGCGACATCGCGGGCAACGCCTTCGAGTGGACCTTCGACCCCTGGACCTGGGGACGCGATCTCAGCGGCCAGGTGACCGATCCGGTTGGCCCGGGGACCCCGGGGTACACCCAGTACCGGGTCATCCGGGGTGGAGGGTACAACTTCGACTGGGCCGGGTGCCGCAGCGGCTACCGCAGCGGGGAGATCGCCACCGAGAGCGAGAGCTACATCGGATTCCGCATCGCCAAGGCACCCAGCAACACCCCGACCGGGACCGGCGTGGTGCGGCTGGTTCCGGGTCCACGGCTGGCTGCGCCCAGTCCCAATCCCTTCAATCCCCGCACCCGCCTGCGGTATGAGTTGCCCACCGGGGTCACGCGCGCCAGCCTGGTCATCTACGATGCGCGGGGGCGCCGGGTCCGGAGGTTGAAGGAGGGCGACGGTTGGGCGCCCCAGGGTTCGGTGGTCTGGGACGGCCGGGACGACGCGGGCCGGGAGATCGCCTCGGGAACCTACCTGGCGGTGCTCCGGACCGAGCGGGGACAGAGCACCCGGAAACTCGCCTTGATCAGGTAGGTTCCTTGCAGAAGCCGGCAAGGAGCTCGCGCGCGCGGACCCATGGCGTGCAACGAGACCCTCGGTCCTCACCTGGGAGAACATCCGGGTCGACAGGAAAGGTCGAGATGAAGTGAGCCGATACTACGTGACCGGTGGAGTCCAGAGGAAGAACGCGGATCGCTACGACGAATGGTTCGCCTATGGGGAGGCGTCCATCGTGGTCTTCGACGACGAGGAGGGTTCGGTCGAGCCGGTGGTGGGGTATTGCAGTCCGCCGGAGATGTGCCCCGACGACGAGAACGCCAGCATGGTGTTCAAAGCGGGATCGCTCGACAGGGACCGGCTGGTGGTGTGCACGCAGACCGAGATCCTGAGCTATTCCCTGCCGGGGCTCGAACTCCTGGAGCATACGAGTCATCCGTGGCTCAACGATGTCCACCATGTGACGGTCAATCACCGGGGCAATTACCTCGTCGCCGACACCGGGCTGGACATGGTCCTCGAACTCACTCCCGAGGGCGAGGTCATCCGGGAACTGAGCGCCCTGCCGGAAGAGGACCCGTGGACGCGTTTCGACCGCGCGGTCGACTATCGCAAGGTTCCGACCACCAAGCCCCACCGCTCCCATCCCAACTATGTCTTCGAGGTGGACGGGGAACTCTGGGTGACCCGTTTCGTGCAAAAGGACGCCCTCTGCTTGTCCAACCCGGAAAAACGCATCGACGCCGGGACGGAACGGCTCCATGACGGCTTCGTACACGACGGCAAGGTCTTTTTCACCTCGGTCGACGGCAAAGTGGTGGTCGCGGACCCAGGAACCGGAAGGGTGCTGAAAGTCCATGACCTGAACGCCATGACCGAGGCCAACAAGACCCTCGGTTGGTGCCGGGGCCTGCACGTCCTCGATGCGGAACGGGTGCTCGTCGGCTTCTCCCGCATCCGCCGCAGCAAGTTCCGGGAGAACCTCCAGTGGATGAAGTATCGATTGGGCCAGAGGGAGGACGCGGGGAAACTGCCCACCCGGGTGGCCTGTTACGATCTGTCCAAGGGACGGCTGGAGTGGGACCTCGACCTGGAGAAGGTCCACCTCAGCGCGGTGTTCTCCATCCTGCCCGGCTGATCACCGGTTCCGTCGATACCAGATCTCGAAGATCAAGAGAGACCACAGGGCAGGACCGTAGGATCGACCCGCCAGGTGCCGCACGATCAGGCGGTCGAGGTAGGATTGGTCCAACCACCCATCCTCGGCCGCCCGGGACTTCCCCAGGTTGTCCATCATGGGTTCACGTAGCACGGTCCGCAGCCAGCGATCTCGAGGAATGCCGAACCCGGTCTTGGGCCGCTGATGGTGGGTCGGGGGCAGCCACTCGGCGGCGAGTTGGCGCAGGAGCTTCTTCCCCATGTGCCCGTCGTTCTTCAGGTGATGGGGAAGGGAAAGCCCGAACTCGACGAGGCGGTGGTCGAGGAAGGGAACGCGCACCTCCAGGGAATTCATCATGCTCGCCTTGTCGACCTTCTCGAGGATGTCGTTGGGCAAGAAGAGGTGGAGATCGGTCAGTTGGATCAGGCGCAACGCATCGGAAACCTCCCCGAGTTGCCGCACTTCCGGTGTGAGCGTCCCGAACGCATCGGTGACATGGTTCCTCAAGCGGGGGCCGGCGAGCCGGCTGCGGAAGATGCCATCGAGGATGGTGAGCCTGTCGAGGGCAGCGGGAAAGGCGTCCAACCCCATCCGCCGCAGGCGATTGCGTCCCGGAATCAAGGGGTCGAGGCGGCAGGCCAGGGCACCGGCCATGCGATGGACGAAGGGGTTGCCGAGGTCCTCGGAGCGGCGCCCGGCGAAGGGGAAGTGGCGCTCGTAGCCGCCGAATCCCTCGTCGCCGCCGTCGCCGGAAAGGACCACGGTCACGTGCCGGCGGGCTTCGCGGCAGATCAGGAAGGTGGGGAGAGCCGAGGTGTCGGCGAAGGGCTGGTCGTAGCGGGGAAAGACCTCTTCCACCAACTCATCGATCCGGTCGGCGCAGTGGATCTCGTGGTGGTCGGTTCCATACATCTGGGCGACCGCCCGGGCGCCGGGCAGCTCGCTGGTGGCTTCCTCGTCGAAGCCGACCGAGAAGGTGGCCACCGGCCGGGCGCTGGAACGGGCCAAGGCCGCCACGACCAGTCCTGAATCGATCCCGGAACTCAGGAACGCCCCCAGGGGAACCTCGGCGATCCGGCGCAGCGTCACCGAATCGATCAGCAACTCCTTCAAGCGATCCAGCGCGGCGTCCTCGTCGAGTTCGACTTCCCGTTCGGGGTCGAGGCTCCAGTAACGTTTCGGGCCCTCGGAAGAGGCGGAGACGGTGAGACAGTGGGCCGGTGGCAGGGCTGAGATGTCGGGATGGATGGTCAATGGCGCAGGGATCCAGCTGAAGCGCAGGAAGCGATCGAGGGCCACCGGATCGAGTTCACCACCGACTCCGGGCACCTGTCTCAGGGCCTTGATCTCGCTGCCGAAGACGAAATCTTCGCCATGACGCGCGTAATAGAGAGGCTTGATTCCCAGGCGATCGCGGGCCAGGAAGAGTTCCCCGGTGCGACGGTCATGGATCGCCAAGGCGAACATGCCGTTGAGACGCTGCAGCATGTCCACCCCCCAGTGCCGGTAGGCTTCCAGGAGCACTTCGGTGTCGCCCCGGGTGCGGAAGCGGCTGCCGAGGGCCTGCAGTTCCTTCCGCAGCTTGGGGAAGTTGTAGATCTCGCCGTTGAACACGATGGAGAGAAGGCCGTCTTCGGTGGCCATGGGTTGATGGCTGCCCGCCAGGTCGATGATGGACAAGCGAGCGAAGGCCAACCCCACCGGTCCGGCCACGAGGGTTCCCCGTTCGTCGGGACCGCGATGGTCCAGGGATGCCGCCATGCGATGCAGAAGATCGCGGAACGCCTCGGGGCGCTGAGCCCATCCATGGGAGATGATGCCGGCGAATCCGCACATGACGACCTCAACCCAGCCGTTTCAGGCGCCGAAGGACGATGTCCCGGTCTTCACCGCGCAGGACGAACCACCAGATGGCCAGCGCGTAGGGAACACACGAGACGAGACTGCGCCCCACCACTGTCAACAGCGCGCCGCCGGACCAGTGGGTGCGCAACAAGAGCCCGAAGACGATTCCCACCGGAAGGATCGACAGGACGGGAAGGATCCCCTCGTGGATCCATCGACGCTGGGGAAGACGAATCGTGCGGGCGGCGTAGGCGGGAAGGATGACTCCCTTGAACAAGAGCATGGATCCCGCCACCCCGATGGCCACCCCGACCAGTCCGAGATGCTGGATCAGGACGATGGTGGACAGAAGCAGGGTGGCCGCCTCTCCCAGCAGGATGAAGGTCAACGGACGATGCCTCCCGATGGCATAGACCAGGACCACCCCGGAGGTCATGGTCATGTTCACCGCGATGGCGGGCAGCAGGATGCGCATGTACAAACCCGACTGCTGGTAGGTGAGCCCCAGCCAGGCAGTGAAGAAATCGTACGATTCGAGGAACAAGACCGCGGTCAACATGACGGCAAGACTGCCGACCAGTCGGAGGCTTCGCAAGTAGAGTTCGTTGATGGCGGTCCAGTCCTCGCCGCCCTCGAGAAAGCTCAGGCGGGCCCGGATCACCGAGGTCATGTTGTTGGCCAGGTTGAAGAAGTACGATTGCAATCGTCCGGCCACTCCGTAGTGGGTGATCGCCGCCGCCGGCAGGAAGGCCCCGATGATGATGTTGTGCGCCCGGTTACGGATCTGCTGGGCCAGGGAGTTGAAGAAGACCCAGACTCCGTAGTCGGTGACCACCTTGATGTCGTTCCGGCCAATGCCGAGATAGTTCGGACGGATCTCGGGGAACATCCGCCGGGCCACCATCCGGTGCACGGCGCCGTTGAAGACCACCTCGGCCAGGTCCGCGGCGAGGATGACCGCGATCCCGTAACCGCGCAAGAGCAGGACGATGATGATCGTGGTCCGGAACACCAGACCGCTGATCTGGATGTAGTTCGACAGATCGAAACGTTCGCGGGCACGTACCACCGAGGTCCACCCGAGCTGGTGGAACATGATCGCCGTATTGGTGCCCGCGAGGAACACCAGCAGCCGGATGTCGTATCCCCCGTCCTTGGGAAGCATCCACGACATGGGGTGGAGCGCCAGGTAGGAAACGATGGTGAGGATCAAGAGGGACAAGAAGGTGTAGAAGCCGAAGACCACCCCGAGGATGCGGTTGAGGATCTCGACCTCGCCGGTGGCCGCGTGGCGGGCCACGTAGCGGATGACCACCGCGTTGAAGCCCATGTCCAGAACCTGTCCGTATCCGAAGATGGAGATCAGGAGCAGGTAGTATCCATATCCGGAGGCCCCCACGTGTCGCAGGATGAACGGGAGGAGAGCAAAACCCACTCCCATCCTCAGGACCAGGTTGACCCAGTTGAGGACCACGCTGCGCGTCATCGAACTACTCAAGGGCGAACTCCCCGATCACCGCGCCGGTGAAGACATCGTCATCCTGCAGGAAATCCCGGGGGCGGAGGACGGTGAATTCCGAGAGGTCGGCGATCTGCAGGGTGACGCGATAGTGGCCGGAAGGCATGTCTGCCGGAAGCGGCAGCTCGAAGCTCACCGGCAAGCGGGTGCTCGTATCGAGCAGGAAGAGGGGACAGGGGGGCAGCAGGGTCCAGCGGTAACGGTAGCGGGTGCCCGAGCTGAGTTCCACGAGCTTGCGGACCGGCTTCGCCACCAAGCCCAGGGAAGAGGGCACCGGACCGGGAAGGCGATCGGCCCGCACGATGAAGTGGCGGTCGGGGGGGGACGTCGAGGAGTTCCACAGGACCGCGGTATCGATCTCCAGCCGGCGAGGCAGCCCCTCGTCGTGGAGAACCACCCGGGGGGCCCGCAATGCGAAGGAGGGGGAGAGCGCAATCGTGGAGTCCGCCGCTTCTTCCGGTGCGCGCGGACGGAGACAGGGTTGCCGGTACCCTTCCCAACTGAGGGTCTCGTCCTTCTCGACCTGGTAGAGCACCAGGTCCCCGGAAGCCCAGACCTCGCGGAAACGCCGGGGATTCCCCCGGAACTTCCGCGACTGGGCCGGGAAATCCCTCGTGAGCAGGGGATACTCGTAGCTGGAGAGGTTCTTCCGGAAGAGATGATCCACCAGGACATGGGTGATGCCGTACCGGTCCAGGATGTCGTCGGTGACCGCGGCGCCCATGTGGGGACTCATCGCCTTCCACGCGTCGCGAAGACGGTCGATGGAGTGGGCGTCCCGGGGCGAGGAACGTCCGTCGGGCACGGCGACCACCGAGACCGGTGCGGTGGCGCGCAGGGCGATCATGGAGAAGGGATCGGAGAGCACCACGGTCTGCGCATCGAAGTGCTCACCGGCGAAACGCGCGAGATCGCGCCAGGCCGCGGTGGTGACCAACGGAGTGGATGTCGCGCGGTAGAGACGCTGGATACGGGCTCCGGTGGCCCCGAGCAGAAGGAGGACCAGCAGGCCGGCGGCGAGGCGGATTCCTTGCCTACGACCCGGGGCGAGGCCGGAGTCGACCGCGAAACCGAGGAACACCGGGAAGAGCACCAGGTGCAGAAGACGCATGGGAAGAAACCCCAGCATCTTCATGGAGGGCACCAGCAGGAAGGGCAGGAGCACCCAGCCCAGGCCCAGGATGCTCAGCGCGAGGGCCCACCGGTGGATGGCTTCCCGGAGAAGCGGGCGCAACTGGAGGACCGCCAGCAGCAGACCAAGAAGGCCAAAGGGGAAGAGCCAGGCCAGCAGGTAGGCGGGGCTGGCCGACGTCCACCCCGGGGCCCATTCCATGAGAAAGAAAGGTCGATGGTGGATGGGATTCACGTCACCGTAGGAGGTGAGGAAGCGCAGGAGGGCGAAGGGGGTGGTGAGAAGCAGAACCCCAACGAAGGGGCGAGCGGTTCTGCGCCAGGAAGTACCCGGGTCGGCAAGACAGGCCAGAAGCAGCATGAGCATCCCGAGAAGATAGCCGAGCACGTGGGTTCCGAGGGCCCCGAGGAGGATGCCGGCCACGATCAGGAGGTTGCGGATTCGAGCGCGCTCGCCGGCGGGGACGGAAAAGAACAGGGCGAAGAGCATCCAGAGCTGGGAAAGAGCGATGGCCAGGGGATAGGAGGCGGCCTGGAAGAGGTGATGGAAACTTCCCCCGAATGCGCCCAGGAAGCCCAGGTGGGCCGCGACCAGCCCGAGGCGGGTGCGGGTGGCGGCCCGGGCCAGCAAGCCGGTCGAAAGGACGATCGAGGCCATCGCGAACAACAGCCAGGTGTGCCATACCTGAAGCGGCGTGCTTCGGGCCAGGAACGACCAGGCGGCCAGGAGGGCGTGGAAGACGCTGAAGCGTGGGTCGGCCCCGGTTCCCTGGGCCGGAGGATAGAACTCGTGCACGGGAAAGATGCGAGCCTCTTCCAGGGAGGCGCGGATGGCCGAGACGTGGGCGAAGACATCCGATTTCAAGTCGAGCTGGAGAGGCGCGGCGAAGACCAGGAGGGTCACCACCAGCGTCAGCACGACGATCCAGAAGGTCTCGACGTCGGGCCGGGGGCGTGGCGCGGAAACCTTCCCCCGAACGGACCACAAGAGCAACGCGATGCCCAAGGGCGGCACCACCATGACCAGGAACAGCGGCGGCGCACCCAGGGATCCGGCCACGATGCCCACCACGGAATAGGCGCTCCAGGGCAAGAGCAGAGCAATGGTGAGGCGGGTGGCCCGATCACATCCGGGACGGCCTTGCAGGACCAGGGCCTGCAGACCCCAACCGGGCAGAAGGAAGAGAAGCATTCCCACCCCGACTCGCGCCGCCGAGGTGCCGGGGAAGAAGAGTCCCGCAAGCAGACAGGAGACGAGGAGAGAGAGAGGGAGCAGCACGTCAGGATGGAGAAGTTGCGGGTCGACCAGCGATCCGGAGCGGGTCCGGAGGTTGGATCATGAGTGGGACATCAGACGGCGCAGAACGAGCTTTCCCAGCGTCTTCAAACCGACGATGAAGCTCTGTCCCTTGGACAGCGAGTACTCGGTGTAGATGGCCTCGATGGGAATTTCCACCAGGCGCAGTCCGTGACGTCTCGTTTCGGCGATGATCTCCGAGGAAACCTCCATCCGGTTGGTCTTGATCTCGATCTGCTGGAGGGCGCGGCGGCGGAACGCCCGGTATCCCGACTGGGAATCGGTGACCCACGCCCCGAACAGGACGAAGGTGACCAGGTTGCCCACCCAGTTCGCCAGCTGGCGTTGGGGGGGCATTCCCTGTGGATCGAGCAAGCGGGAGCCGATGACCACATCCGCGCCGTGTTGCAAGGCCTCGACGAAGCGGGGAATGTCGTCGGGATCGTGTTGACCGTCGGCGTCGAGGCAGATGATGGCCTCGCCACCCCTCGCCAGGGCCGCGGCGAAGCCGGTCCCCAAGGACGCTCCGAGTCCCCGGTTGATGACGTGGCGTACCACGAGGGCTCCGCCGTCGCGTGCCACCTGACTCGTGGTATCGCTGGAGCCATCGTCCACGACAATGACTTCGTCCACAACGGGAACGACCCGTTCCAGCACCGCCGGCAGGGTGGTTTCCTCGTTGAACGCGGGAATCACGACGATCGTCTTCATGGGATGATTGTAAAGGAGTCGCCCGGAGGAAGCAAGAAACCCGGCGGAAGAGGCAAAGGAGAGGACCGCCCGGTCGAAAGGACGGCGTCCGGAGTTCCAAGAGCGAACCTTCTGGATGAGGTGGAATGATGACCGGCGATTCCGCCTGGTTCCACATCATGGATCATCCTTCTCCACACGGATCACCCCAGGGTCACCATGTGCTCGCACCCCTCCACGTACTTGCTGTTCTTCGAGACCGAGAGTGGAAAACCGGCCAGGACCCGCCGCACCGCTTCGGCGGCGCTGCGGTGGGCCTTCACCTCCACCACCAGGGTGCCGGGAGGTTGGGTCGGAAAGACCAGGTTGGGCCGGGTGGTTGCCCACTGGTTCCAGTATTTCTGGTCGACGTCCACCGTCACCCGCACCGCCCGGTCCGCGGTGGCAAAGTAGCGGCGATGATAGCGATTGATGAGGACCGGCTGGTCGATGTGCCGCGCCGGGACCAGAAGATCCTCGGGCAGGGAAGCCCGCACCCGCTCGAGGATGGAAGTCCAGTTCATCGTACGCAGGTGCAACGGGCGGGCCAGGGGAATGCTGCGCTTCCAGCCCAGCCTCCCGTGCTTCATCTTGAACTCGAGATGGCCGCCGCTGCCATCCATGTCCTCGCCGTACCACCGGTAGCGCAGCTTGGTGCGGTCATTGACGCCCGCATAGTTCTGGTTGAGGCGCGAGAGATCGTAGGAATCGAAATACACGTTGTTCACCCAGCGCGGTGGATAGAGCGGTGCCAAGGCCCGCGGGTGACAACGGAGGGTCGCCATGAGCCGGGGAAGGTAGTTCTGTGGGGCGATGAGCTTCACTTCATATCGCAGATCGTCGACCGGTATCATGCACTCACCTTCCCAGGACGCCTTGCGCGTAGAGACTCTTCACATCGAGCTCTTCAGTGGGTTGGTTCTCGCCATCCAACCGGATCAAGGATCCGGTCTGGGCGAGAGCTGCTCGTTCGACTCCGATCAGGTCGACGTGCGTGGCGATGAGGGTTCCTCCGCCGAAGACCGGTTTCTTGGTGTAGGCGGCCAGACCGATCCTCGTGTCGGAGATGGTGCCTTCCTGGGCGATGACCGTGGAGAGGTCCTTGCTGGCGATTCCGATGCCCGCCTGCAGCACCTCGAACTGACGAACCCTCAGGTGCGACTGCTCCCCGGCGGAGAACGCCTTGTCCCCGATGCGCAATGCCTGGATGCGCGTAGCGTCGACCAGACTTCCACTGAGATCGATCGCGTCGCCGCCCACGTCATGGAAGGAACAGTCGCTGAGATCGGCCTGGATGAAGTCTCCGTCGAGAGCATCCGATCGGCAATCGCCCACGATCACATTGCGCAGCGTCGCGGTGGCATGGATCAAGTGCACCGCGTCCTCTCCGCGATGTCCTTCGAAACGGGAATCGGAGATCTCGACGGTGGCCCCGTAGACATTGACGCCCCCGGTCACGAGCCATCCGGGCCGGTCCAGCCCGGCGGTGTCGAAGACCTCGAGATGCTTCCAACGGCTCGGCGCGGACGCCTGCATGAGGTACAGGCCGCCCCAGGTGGTGTCGGCGGCGGCGATCAGGCGCACCGGCTGGTCCGCGCTGCCGTCGATCATGAGGGAGGAGCGCGCCAGCAGAACGCTTCCTGCGGGCATGCGCAGGGTGGTTCCCGCCGCGATGCGGACGGGAGTCCGGGGCAGGATGAGATCGCCCGAGAGGGTCCAGACACCGGGCCGGATCCGAAGTTCGCCGCGGCCCTCGTCCCAGTCCACCCATTCGTGCTGCTCGGCGAAGACCACCGGATCGGGGGGCGGAGGCAGAAGCAGGGGAGTTTCGATGCCGGAAGCGGGAGCGGGCCGAAGGATCCGGCGTCCGGCGGTCGGGGGCAAGGCAAAGCTGCGGTACTCCAGCTGTACCATGCCGCTGTCGGTGTCCGCGGTGGAAAAACCCAGGGAGACGTGGCGGGGAATCTCCAGGCGCCGCCGGGAGGCCAGGAAGAGTGGGGGCGAGAGCTTCCACCGGCGCATCCCCCGCCTGACCGAGAGCACCTCCAGGGGAATGTCGACGAGGTTCGCCACCTCGATCCGAAGGCTGTCCCCCCGCACGCGGTACTCGCCCGAGATCGCGTCGACCGGCTGGAGTTTTCCGCGGAAGAATCCCTGTCCCCGGCGCAGGGCGTCGATCGGGCTGGAGAGCCGCGGCCATTCCAGGCGCAGCGCGAAGAGGAGCTCCTGGAGCTCATCGCCGTACTCGGCCACCAGCGAATCGGACCAGGCGGGATCGCTGATGCGCCACAGTTCGCGCATGTAGGCGTTCAAGGCCTTGCGGTCGGCGAGAAACGCCCGCATCCAGGGAAACCATCCCCCGACTCCCATGGAGAACTGGTATCCGTCGATCACGTCGGTGCGGGCCATGTCTTCCCGGCTCCAGCCCCAGGGCTCGCCGTCGAAGGCAATGGGTTCCAGGCGCGCGGTGTGGGGGTTGTAGTAGAACCTCAGGTTGTGCCAGATGAGCGCGTGATCGGCGCCCCAGACCCGGCACAGGGCGAGAAAGCGGGCCGTCTTGTCGAGATCGAAGATCTCCGGGATGGGCAGACTTCCGCGTTGGAATCCCTCCAGGAGACGCCGGGCCGCTTCCATCTCCTCGCGCAGCCGCGGATCCTTGCCCAGGGATTTCTCCGCGAAGAACCCGATGCCGGCGGTCCGGAAGTCCAGGTGGTCCAGGTCGAGCCAGCCCAGACCATATCGATTGTGCGCGGCTTCGCGTTGCCGCCAGTGGGGATCCTCCTCGAACTTGGCGATTGGTCCCTCGGTGCGCTGCTGGCTTTCCAGGAGTTCCTTCGCGAAATGTTCCTCGACCGCGAAGATGCCCTTCGGCTGTCCGTTGAAGGTCACCTTCACGAAACCGTAGCGGGGAGCGAGGATTCCCTCCCGGCGCATGCTCTTGAGGAACAGCCATTCGCCGAGATACCGCCGGGCCTGCGGATGCTGGATCGAGAAACGTCGCATCCCCCGGAATTGGGAACCCTTGCGCATGCGGATGCGGAACGACCATTTCTCTGTTTCGAAGTGGTCGGGCCAATCGCCCTTCAGCCGCATCTTCACCGGCATCTTCTTTCCGGCGGTCTCCAGGGTGGCTGGGACCTCGTCGCGCTTGCTGCTGAAGAGCAGGCCGATCCGCAGGGCCTCTTCCCGCTTGGCCAGGATCTTCTCGTAGTCCTGGAATCTCATGTGGAGATGGATCTCGTCGATCCGGGGCTTGTGGAAGCGGGCCTCGAGATAGTTCCAGGTTGTGTCCCAGAGCATCCCCTTGGGATCGTGGCGCACCCGCTGGAGGAATCCGCAGTTGAACAGCCCGGCGCCCACCGCGCCGGTCAGCAGCACGAAGAGAACCAGCAGCGCCCGGGAGGATCTCCGGCGGGTCCGCGATCTGCCATCGACGATCTTCACCGTTTCAACCGCCCAGGAAGTTCTGCTGCTCGACGAAGGTGACTCTCGCGCCGGGGAACGCTCGGCGCAGGTGATCCATGCCCGCGATCAGCTCTTCGTCATTGCGGCAGTTCACGAAGTAACTGGCCTGCAATTCGCCCTCGGCCACATCCATGCGGCGCATGTCGGCGTAGGTGACGTGCTGCTTCAGAACCGCATGGATGGCATCGAAGGTCGCCCGTTCGTTCTCGGAGGAGGGGATGGTGATGTTCAGGAAGAGGTTCTCATCCTTCCGGGTCGCCCCCGAACGGGAGACCAGGGCGCCCACGATGAGGATGACCGGCGCGGCGGCCAGGGCAGACCATCGTTGGTCCGCGCCCAGGGCCAGGCCGGCCGCGATGCACAGGAAGAGATAGGCCAGTTCCTCGGGCTCCTTGATCGGGGTGCGGAAGCGCACGATCGACAGAGCTCCCACCAGGCCCAGGGACAGGGCCAGTGACGATTTCACCACGCTGATGATGAGGATGGTGGTCAGGACGATGAAGGGGAAGGTCTTGGCCAACGCGACCCGGTTGGAAAGACTTCTTCCGAAGCGCACGTAGTGCCAGGCGAAGAGGAGCGAAAGGATGATCCCCAGCGCGAGATTCAGGACAAGGTCGCCCACCGACAAGGGGGTCGGGGCCAGTTGGGTGATGCTGTTGGGCATCGTCTCTCCTCACTCTCACGAAAACGTGGTGTCGATGTAATCCTTCAGCGCGTCCCGCCAGGGGCGCATCGGGGGCAGGCCGATGAGGCGGGCCCGCAGTCCGTCGAGAGCCTCCACCCGCGGGCGATGGGCGGGGAGGGGGAACTCGGCGGAGGAACAGGGTTCGACCTGGCACCCTTCGACCCCGGCGAATTCGACAATGGCCCGGGCCATCTCGAAGCGGCTGCACCAACCCTCGTTGGCGCCATGGAAGGTCCCGAAACGGCCGGTGGAGAAGATCTCCATGCAACGGGCGGAAAAATCGGCGGTGTAGGTGGGCGATCCGAACTTGTCGTCGACTGCCCGCAGCACCGGGTTCTTCCGGGCCAATTCGATCATCTTGGCCACGAACTTCTTGTCCTCGGCGCCGCCTCCGAACATCCAGCCGGCGCGCACGATGAAATGCTCGGGAAGCAGCCGGCGCACCGCTTCCTCCCCGGCGTACTTGCTGCGGCTGTAGACGCTGACCGGCGCCGGGAGGTCATACTCGTGGTACGGAGTGGGTTTGTCCCCGCGAAAGACGCTCCCGGTGGAAACGTAGAGGAGGGGGATGCCGTGTTTCCGGCAGACCTCGGCCACGATTTCCGTTCCCAGGGCGTTGACCTTCCAGGCTTCCTCCGGCGTCTTTTCGCAGGCGTCCACGTCGGTCATCGCGCCCAGGTGGAAGATGGCGTCAGGAGCGAAGCGTCGCACCGCCCGGTCGACTTCCTCGGGCGCGGTGATGTCCAGCCAATCCTCGGGATCATGGCGCAGGCTGGCGATGTCGGTGGGCCAGACCTCGTGGCCCTGGGCCTCGGCGACCTTCCGCAGATCCCGCCCGGTCATTCCCTGCGCACCGGTGATCAGTAGTTTCATCGCACACCCTCCAGACGCTCCCGAAGTCTCGGCCGACGCCGGATCTTAGCAGAGGCCGGGCCAGCTGGCGACCCGCAGGAGGGGGCTCTGGTGGGCCGGCGGTTGCCGGCGCGCCGGGGAGGACTCCGGTCGCTTCCCATCGAGGGGCATTTGCGTTCCCGGTCCCACCCGCATGGCTAATTCCTTGTCACCCTGGGGATTAGCCGGTCCACACGATCCCCGCCACACCCCTTGGAATCCTGCAACTGCCTATGCTATACTGGCTTGGTCATGCGAACCCATACCCCACCGATCCCGTTCCTGGACCTCTCGGCCCAGAACGGCCCCCTTCGTGCGGAAATCGAGGCGGCGATGGCCCAGGTCATCGATCGCAACGCCTTTGTTCTCGGCCCGGCCCTGGTCTCCTTCGAGACCGCCTTCGCCGATTATTGCCAGGCGAAGCACGCCGTGGGAGTCAGTTCCGGCACCACCGCCTTGCAGCTCATGATGCAGGCGGCGGGTATCGGCCCGGGGGACGAGGTCATCACGGTTCCCAATACCTTCATCGCGACCGTGGAAGCCATCGCTTCCATCGGGGCCACGCCGGTTCTGGCCGACGTGGACCCGGTGACCTGGCTCATGGATCCGGCCGCGGTGGAAGAACGGATCACTGGGCGCACCAAGGCCATCCTGCCGGTCCATCTCTACGGCATCCCCTGCGATCTCGACGCACTGGGATCCCTGGCGGATGACCGTGGAATCCTGCTCCTGGAGGACGCGGCACAGGCCCATGGCGCGCGGTGGAAAGGTTCACGCATCGGCAATGGCAGCACCGCTTGTGCCTTTTCGTTCTACCCGGGCAAGAACCTGGGAGCGATGGGCGATGGCGGCGCCGTGGTGACGAACGATCCCGATCTGGCCGCCCGGGTGGAGGCTCTGCGCCACCATGGCCAGCTCGAGAAGAACATCCATTCCCTCGTGGGGACCACCGGGAGGCTTGATTCCCTCCAGGCGGCCATCCTCGAGGTGAAGCTCGCACATCTGGACGAATGGAACGACGGTCGCCGCAGGGTCGCGCGCCGGTACCGGGAGCGCCTCGCCGGCACCCGATACCGCATGCCCGAGCCCCTGCCCGAGGCCGAGCCGGTCTATCACCTCTTCGTGATCCACCACCCCGAGGTCGAGAAGGTCCGGGAACTGCTGAGGGAAGCTCGCATCGGGCACGGGAGCCACTATCCCCTGGCCGTCCACGAGCAACCCGCGTTCTCGCATCTGGGAAAGCAGGGAGAATTCCCGGTGGCGGAAGACATCTGCCATCATATCGTCTCGCTTCCCATGTTCGCCGAGTTGGATCTCGTATCGGTCGATGACGTCTGTGATGTGTTGTTGAAGCTGGAATCGTAGGGGAAGATCCTCGCGATTCCCGGAGGTTGAGTTGGTTCGGCGATTGGCGTGGAGGAGCCAAGGGCCGGATCGGGTCGAGCCATCGGTCACCGTGGAACGCAGCTTAGCTTTGGGACGGCTCCTGACATGAAGAAAGACGCGACTGCCTTGGACCTAGCGACTCTGGAGAAGCACCTGGAGGCGGCGGAAACATTCAGCCTCCGGATCGGCACTCTGGAACATCCACAATCCCAACTCATGGCAAAACGCGTGATGGACGTGGTTTTCTCGTTCCTCGCGTTGGTGTTGGGAGCACCGCTGTTCGGCCTGATTGCCGCGGCGGTGAAACTCACCTCTCCGGGGCCGGTGTTCTTCCGGCAGACCCGGTTGGGACAGAACGGCGTGCCCTTCACCTTCTACAAGTTCCGCACCATGCGCCACAACAATGACGAATCGGTGCATCGCAGCTTCGCCCAGAACTTCATCAACGGGCGGATGGAAGCCAAGGAAGGGGCGCAGATCTTCAAGATGGTCCGCGACCCGCGGGTCACCCGGATCGGCGGCTTCCTCCGGCGGAGCAGTCTCGATGAGCTTCCCCAGCTCTGGAACGTCCTCAAGGGCGAGATGAGTCTTGTCGGCCCCCGCCCCCCGATCCATTATGAGCTCGACCACTATCAGGATTGGCACAAGGGTCGCTTGCGTGCGAAACCGGGGCTGACGGGTCTGTGGCAGGTGAGCGGCCGGAGCCGGGTACCGTTCGATGAGATGGTGATGCTGGATCTGCACTACATCACCCACTGGAGCCTGGCCCTGGACCTGCGTATCATCCTGAAGACGATTCCTGTGCTCCTGAAAGGAGATGGCGCCTACTGACCGGGCTCTGTCGCCGAATCTGTCCAATCAAGAGAAACGAGGCCGACCGTGACTGCTCCCATCCGGGTTGGCGTCATCGGGGTCGGGTACTGGGGACCCAACCTCGTGCGCAATTTCTTTTCGTTGCCGAACACCGAGTGCCGCTGGGCCGTCGATCTCGACGAGAAACGCCTGGCCCACGTCCAGGCCCTGTATCCGTCCCTGCGGATCAGCACCCAGGCAAAAGATGTCATGGACGATCCCGAGGTCGATGCCGTGGTCGTGGCCACTCCGGTCGACAAGCACGCAGAGCTGGCGATCGAGGCGATGGAACGGGGAAAACACGTCTTCGTCGAGAAACCGATGGCCCGGACGGTGGAGGAATGCCGCCGGATGCTCGCGGTGTCCGAGAAGAACGGCCGGACCCTGATGGTGGGCCACACCTTTCTCTACAATTCGGTCGTGCGCCGCATCAAGCAACTCATCGACGATGGGGAGCTGGGGGAGATCTTCTACATCAACATGACCCGAGTGAACCTCGGGCTCTTCCGCGAGGATGTGAACGTGGTGTGGGACCTGGCGCCGCACGATGTGGCCATCCTCGAATACCTCCTGGGGGAACACCCGGTGCGGGTCCACGCCACCGGGAACGATTTCGTGCAGCCGGGGATCGAAGACGTCGCCTTCATCGATCTGGAATACCCCGGGGGACGGCGGGCCCATCTGCACGTGAGCTGGCTCGATCCGAACAAGATCCGCAAGGTCACCGTCGTCGGCAGCAAGAAGATGCTGGTCTATGATGACACCTCGAACGTCGAGAAACTGCGGGTCTATGACAAGGGCGTCACCAAGATGCCCCACTACGACAACTTCGGGGAATTCCAGTTGAGTTACCGCTACGGCGACATCGTTCTTCCCCGCATCGAGGAAGCCGAACCCCTGAAGACCGAGGCGCAGCATTTCCTCGAGTGCATCCGCGGGAAGAAGCGTCCTCTGAGCGACGGGATCAATGGCCTGGAGGTCGTGGAGGTCCTCGAAGCCTCCTGCCGCTCCATCACCGGTGGCGGAGTCGCGATCGAACTGAACGGAGTGGGGAGCCGAAGCTGAACCAGGCGGACCAGCGGTTGAAGGTCCGCTTCCTGGCGGACCGGCTGCCCGTGGGTGGGGCCGAACGGGTGGTACAGGCCCTGTGCACGGGATTGCCCGAGCTGGGGATCGAGACCTCCCTGAGCACCTTCCGGGGGTTGGGCGCCATCGGGGAGGAGATCGCCGCGGCCGGCGTCCCGGTGAACCCCTCGGTGCTTCCCCATCCCCGGCTTCCGTCGTCCCTGCCGCGTCTGGTCGGCCACCTCCGGAGCGATTCCCCCGATATCGTCTACGTCCTGGATCACAGCAATGCCCTCTTCCTCGGGCGCCTGGCCGCCCGCCTGGCGGGGGTGCCCCGACAGCTCTGTGCCATCCACCGCACCCGGCGGGCCGACGGCAGTCCGAGCCTGGGGTTTCTCGACCGCTGGCTCATGCCGCTGTCCGACGCGGTGGTCGCGGTGAGCGTGGGGCAGGCGGAATACCTGCGGGACGAGGAGGGGATCGCCCCCGAGCATATCGTGGTCATCCACAACGGGATCGACGCGCGCTCCTTTCCTCCGCGGCGGGAAGGCGAGGAGCTGGCCGAGGCACGCCGCCGTCTGCAACTTCCCCCCAAGGTTCCGGTGGTGGCGGTGGTGGCCGCTTTGCGTCCGGAGAAGAACCATGCCCTCCTGCTGCGGGCGTTGGCCGGTTGCCGCTGTCGGCCTCAGCCCCATCTCCTGGTGATCGGTGGAGGGAGCGAGGAGGAGAGGATCCGCCGCGCGGCCGAGAAGGAAGGAGTGGCCAGGCGGGTCCACTGGCTGGGGATCCGTCGGAATATCCCCGAGCTGCTCTCCTTGGCCGATGTCGTCGCCCTGTCGTCTTCCCCGGTGGTGGAAACCTTCCCCCTGTGCATCCTGGAAGCGATGGCCGCCTCGTTGCCGGTGGTCGCAACCCGCGTGGGCTCGCTCCAGGAGATGGTGGTGGACCAGGAGACCGGGATCCTCGTTGATCCCGGCGACGCCGATGCGTTCGCCCGGGCGCTGGAGCGGGTGCTGGAGCAGCCGGAGCGGGCGCGGGCCATGGGGAAGGCGGGAAGAGAGCGTGTCTTGCGCAACTTCGACCGACGGTCCATGGTGGAGAAGACCGCCCGCCTGCTGCGCCAGTTGGCCGTGCGCTGAACCCGGCGCCCGGAGTTTCCGGCGCTCAGCCTTGGATTGGTTCCGGCGTCGGGTGCGCCGGTGGGATTTCCGACCCGGAGAAGAACGGCCGGTGACTTCCTCCTCACTCGATCGATACCTGGATGACCTGGTCGAACGGCTCGTCCCCCGCTTGCGGGCCGCGGTCGACGAGCCGGAACATTCCTACACCCCACGGCTCAAGGAGGCGTTGCGTCATACCCTCCTAGCCGGAGGCAAGCGGGTACGCCCCGCGGTGATCGGACTCTGGGCGGGAAGCAACTCTCCGCGCGATCTCGTGCTCGACGCGCAGGTCGCCGTCGAGCTCATCCACACCGCCTCCTTGATCCTGGACGACCTGCCGAGCATGGACGACGCCCGGTTGCGGCGTGGGAAGCCCTGCTGCCACCTGGTCTTCGGGGTCGATACAGCCATCCTGGCCGCGACCGCGCTTCTCGTGCGGGGCTTCGAATACCTCGGGAGGATCGACGCAGCCCTTCCGCGGGCCGGGGCCGTGCTCATGTTCACTCGCGCGGTCGGTCTGGAGGGAATGATCGGCGGCCAGCATGTCGACCTGCATCTCGAGCCGGAGCGGCGCGATCTCGACTCGCTGGAATACATCCATCGCCACAAGACCGGCGTCCTGTTCGAGGCCTGCGGGCGTCTGGGATGTCGCCTGCATCCCGGCCCGGAGGATCTCGCCGAAAGGAGAGAGGAGGTGGCTCGGATCTACTCGCGGAATCTCGGATTGGCCTTCCAGATCAAGGACGACCTGCTCGACGCCACCGGATACGCCGAGGAAATGGGCAAGGACGCGCGGCAGGATCGGGGCAAACCCACCTTCGCGAGC
The DNA here is from genome assembly GCA_964601275.1 of uncultured bacterium. Classification (GTDB taxonomy): domain Bacteria; phylum Krumholzibacteriota; class Krumholzibacteriia; order JAJRXK01; family JAJRXK01; genus JAOZPE01. Next base: position 22,445 of record CAZRMV010000008.1, read on the forward strand.
GTGCTGGGGGAAGCACCCAGCCGGGAGGTCATGCATCGTCTGCTGGCCACCGCGCGGGAAAGCCTGCATCATACCGAGCCCGTCGATCCTCTTCTGGCTGAACTCTGCAGCTTCGTCGAAGCGCGGAGGAAATAGAAGGACGGCTTGTGCACCGGAACGGCTTGGAGGAAGAGAACCTCAAGGAAGGCTTGCGGCGCCTGCGCGAGCTCGGCTACCTGAGTTCACCCGCGGAAGAGTTCGTGGCCCGGCGCGTGCCGTATCAGAGCGGTTCGTGGAAGGTCGCCCTGGTGTCGGGGGCTTGGCTCGGCGGGGGAGGGGGAATCCTGGTCGGGCTGCTCCTGGCGGTCTCGGTGGTGGTGGCCCAGCCGGCACTTCTCGATCATCCCGCCGACCTCGCCTGGCTGACGCTGGATCTGCTGGTCGCGGGCACGCTCCTCGGTGCGGTCGCGGTCACCCTCATCACCTGGCCCCTGGTGACGCTCCACCGCAGCGGACGACGGTCCCTGGGTCCGGCGGCGAGGATCGCCGAGCTCGCGGTGCCGCTGGTGCCCGCGCTCTACCTCTGCGATGTCTTCGGCCGTTTCCTCCTGCCGCGTCTGGCCGGGGGACTCTGGTTGGCCGGGGGAGCCGTCGCCGCCGGGATTGCCACGATCCTCGGGGAAGCGTGGGCGCGTCCGTTGCGGGTACTGGTCGCGGTGGCCGGGTTGCCACGCGGCGCGCCCCTGCCGAAGGGGAGAACGGGCACCCCGACTCGCCTGGCGGTCCTGGCCGCCTCGCTGCTCCTCCTGCTGCTGGGACCCTACCGCGGATTGAGACCGCTTCCCCGACTCGACCAGGTCGGGATCTCCTCGACGCCGGATGCCGTCGGATCCGGAGTGGACGTGATCCTCCTGGACGGAACCGGCCCCAAGGACGCCCCGCGGACCATGGCCCGCCTTGCCGGACCGGCCGTCGAAGTAGAGGACGACTCGCTCGCAATCCATCCGGAGAGTTTCTGGAGCACCGTGGCCACCGGGTTTCCGCCACGGATCCACGGGCTGGTATCCCCCGCCGCCCCCGCCCCGGCCGGGGTGTCCGCCGGGCTCGGGAAGGCCACCCATCAACCGCTTTTGCAACTGGTGGTCCATGGACTGTTGCCCGGCATGGGACTGGGCGCCGAGCGGGCGCACGATCAGAGGGAACTGCTCCGTCCTCCATTCTGGGAGATCGCGGTCCACTGCGGCCGACCGGCCGCGGTCTTCGATGCATGGGCGACCTACCCCGCGGCGCGTCATCCGGGACTCGCCATCGTCAGCGACCGCTGCTTCCTGAGGATGTGGGACGGCGACGACGCCGGGTCCGATCCCCTGGCAGTGCAGCCCGCCCGGACCTCCCTGGTGCAGGAAGCGAGGGAGATCCTGGCGCGGCGGGTGCAGTACCCGGAACTCGTGGAAGGCGATTCCCTCCTGGCGAACCTGCCGTTCCGGCAACTGGAACGATTCCGGGAGGTCTGGGACTACGCGGCGGCCTCCGATCTCTTCCACGTTGCGCTGGCCCGAGAAGCCCGCGCGGATTCCACGCTTCTGATCGTGCTGCAACTCAACGGCGCCGACCTGGTGCGGCGGGCGGTGGAGCGGGCGAAGGCCTCCTCTCCGATCGCGGGCAGGGAAGCGGAGCGGTTGAGCGCGCTGTATCTCCGGTTCACGGATCATCTCCTCGAGGAACTCCTGGCAGACAGCGGGAAGCGCGGGAGCGTGGTGGTGTTCTCCCGGGTGGAGGAGAGCGCCGAGTCCGTCCGCCGCCGCGCCTGGGTCTGGCCGGGGCGTTTCGCCGGCCGCCCCCCGTCGGTCCTCTCCCTGGCTCCCCGGATCCTGGAGGAATTGCAGATCCCGCCTGCGCGGGACATGCCCCGGGCCGGATCCTCGGGACCGCCGACCTGGGGCCTGCGTCCGGATTGGACGCCACCGGCCGGCCGCTCCCGTCAGGATCTGGAGCGGCTGAAGAGCCTGGGTTATATTGGAGGACACGCAGGGAAGAGGTAGATCGGTCTCGACGCGGCCGCGACCCTCCACCGTTTCCGAACCGCAATGCAGAGCAGGGGTGTCCGCCGGCGGTTTCCTTCCTCGAAGGAGAGGTCATGCGCGCAGAAGCTTGGGGGGTGCTGGTCCTGGGGTTGGGAATCCTCGCCGGTTGCGCGGGGCGCCCAGCCGGGAGTGTCCACACCGCGCCGGATTCCGCGGCGGACCAGAGCCCCTCGGAAGCGGAAAGATCCAGACTGGAGGAAGCGCCTTCCACCCCCGGCCACCCGGGGACCTACGATCTGCGCAGTGAAGGGGAGGCCCCGGTCGACGGCGACGTCGATTTCGAGGAAGACCGGCTTCCGCCCGCTCCCGAGGAGGTCGGCGGAGATACCCTGGAGACCCCGTCGGTCCAATCGGAGGACGTGGAAAGCCTGCCCGAGGTCGGTCCGGATGCTACCGAACGCATCGAGCCCAGCGTGACCGCTCCGGTCGATCCCTCGGTGAAGCCCCCGGTTCCGTCCCGGCCACCCCAGATCATCCGTGGGTTCCGGGTGCAGATCGCCGCCACCCAGGATCGTACCCGGGCCGAGGAACTGGCCCGTGAGGCGCGCAGCCGCGTTCCCGAGCCGGTCCACGTGGTCTTCGAAAGCCCCTACTACAAGGTGAGGGTCGGTGACTTCCACGACCGGGACCTGGCCCTGCAGATGCGCGATCGGCTGCGGGCCTACGGTTACGAGCAGGCCTGGGTCGTCACCACCGAGATCGTGGCTTCGACGAAGGAAGCCAAGCCTTGACGCCGCCGGCCCTTTCACTAAACTAGTTGATCCCCGCGCGGGGAACGCGGCTTCGGCCGCACCGGGTTCTTGGGGGCGGGAATAGCTCAGTTGGTAGAGCACCACCTTGCCAAGGTGGATGTCGCGGGTTCGAGTCCCGTTTCCCGCTCCATCGTCTTCGGGCGGCATAGCCAAGTGGTCCAAGGCGACGGTTTGCAAAACCGTTATTCCCCAGTTCGAATCTGGGTGCCGCCTCCAAACGACAGATCCCGGCGGTACCCGACACGGACGCCGCCGGTCGATCCCATGGAAACGCGGATGGCGCGCCCTACGTCATCCGCGTTTTTGCTTGCCGCCGCAGCCTGAGCCCGCGAACCTGGGAGACGACCCGGGCCCGGGTGGCGGAATCGGTAGACGCAGGGGACTTAAAATCCCCCGAGCTTTCGAGCTCATGAGGGTTCGAGCCCCTCCCCGGGCACCAACTGGATGGGAGATCCATTGCGCATCGCCTACCTCAGCATCGGGCGGCACGTCCACACCGAACGATGGATTCGCTGGTTCGCCCGCCGGGGTCACCAGTGCCACCTGCTCACCGTCCAGCCCGGTCCCATCGAGGGCGTCCGCGTGCACGACATCCGTTCGCATCTGCCGGGCAAACCGCTGCGCTACTTCTGGAGTCTTCGCAAGGTCAAGGCACTGCTGGCCGGTATCCAACCCGATCTACTGCATACCCATTTCCTCACCGGCTACGGCTACTGGGGTCACTTCTCCGGCTTTCAACCCAACGTGTTGACGGTGTGGGGCGACGATGTCTACGTGACCCCCCGTGAAAGCCCGTTGAAGGGATGGCTGGCCCGCCGCGCGCTGGCGTCCGCCGCCGCGGTCACCGGCGATTCGGTGGACATCCTTCAGGACTGTGTGCGTCTGGGGGCCCGGCCCGAGCGCTGTTACGAGATCCAGTGGGGGGTCGATTTCGAGGTCTTCCACCCGGACACCACGCGCCCGGTACGCCGGCGGCTCGGCCTGGAGGACGACGACGTCCTGGTGTTCTCCCCGCGCTCCTATACCCAGCCCTACTACAACATCGACGTGATCATCGCGGCCGCGGCACGGCTGGCCGCCCAGCGTCCCCGGGTCCATTTCCTCTTCGCCGGTTATGAAGGCGACCCGGCACCTTTCCGGGAGAAGGTGAAGGAAGCGGGTCTCGACCAGAGGGCCCATGTCCTCGGGCGCATCCCCCACGAGGAGTTCGCCGGGTATCTCTCGGCATGCGACATCTTCGTGAGCGTCCCTTCGGTCGACGCCACCGCGGTCTCGTTGCTGGAAGCCATGGCCGCCGGCCGGGCGATCGTGGTCTCGTCCCTGGCCTCTTCGCTCGAGTGGATCGAAGACGGGGTCGATGGACTGGTGGTTCCACCCCGGGACGAAGACGCCCTGCTCGCGGCCCTTCAAACCCTGGTGGACGACGCGGGACTGCGCCGGCGTCTGGGAGACGCGGCGGTGAAGGTGGTGCGTGAGAGGGCGGACCACGAGAAGAACATGGAGTGGATGGAGGCGCTCTGCCGGGAGCTGGCGGGCCAGGCGGTGGAGGTTCCGGCTCCCCCCTCGCTCCGGGAGCGCGGACTGGCATGAGGGACGCAGGCATCGCAGGGGAAGCGGGAGCAATGGACCTGCTCAGCGTGGTCATCCCGACCTACAACAAGGCCCTTCTGCTCGAGCGCACCCTGCAGGCCCTTCAGCGGCAGCGGATGCCCCACCCCTTCGAAGTGGTGGTGGTGGACGATGCCTCCTCCGACGGGACCCCGCGGCTCTTGAGAACCTGGGAGCGGCGCTTGCCCCTGCGGGCGCTGCGTCAGCCCCACAACCAGGGACGAGCGCGGGCCCGCAACCGGGGTTGGAGGGAAGCGAGAGGGACCACGGTTCTCTTCCTGGACGACGACATCCTCCTGGAACCGGATGCCTTGGCCGCCCACCGGGCGGCCCAATTGCGCCAGAGGGGGGCCTGGCTGGGCGAGGTGCGCACCGCCCCGGAGATCGTCGATTCGCCCCTCTTCGAGTACCTGGACAGCCGGGGGATCGCCAAGCACGGGCCGGGCGATCGGGTCCCGGCCCGGTACTTCCTCACGCAGAACGTCTCCTTGCCGCGGGGGGCACTGGAGCGGGTGGAGGGCTTCGACGAGAGCTTCAGCGCCTACGGATTCGAGGACATGGAGCTGGCCTTCCGGTTGGAGGACGAGGCCGGCCTGCCCTTCTATTTCCTGGACGGCGGCCGGGGCTGGCACCTGCACCACCACGAGGAACGGGAGTACTTCGCGAAGAAACGGGAATGCGGCCGTCACACCCTTCCCCGCCTGGCCCGGCTCCATCCGGCGCGCCTGCCGGAGATGCAACTGGACCTGGTCGTCACCCCTCTCCAGGAGCTGCCCCCGCACCGCCGGCGTCTCGCACGATTGCTGCGCCAGAGCTTCCGGTGGGGTGGCCCCCGGCTGGCGGCCGCCTTGCAGGCGGCCCTTGCGCGGTGTCCGGTCCGGCCGGGGATGTCCCATCTCTATGACTACCGGGTGCTGGCCGCCTACCACCAGGGTCTGCAGCAGGGCCCAGCGGAGCGCTCCGACCACGGGAACGGCGACTCCCGGCCGCCCGGCTGAGATCGGAGAGGCGCGACGCCCCTGCCACCGCCGCGGGACCAGGTGTCAGGACAAAATGACAGTGTCCTGGCAGAGGCGGCCGGGCGGCCCCGCACCCAACTCGCTGTCATTGCAGCAGTTGCCATTTCTTCGTCGTCCGGCATGGGCATTGATAGGTGCAGGGAAACGAGGAAACCACGGAACCACGGAAGCGGAGAACGACTTCACGAAAGGAATGGGAACATGGGCAAGATCATCGGCATCGACTTGGGAACGACGAACAGTTGCGTCGCGGTCGTGGAAGGCTCGGAGGTGAAGGTCATCACCAACGCCGAGGGCCAGAAGACCACCCCCTCGGTGGTGGGTTGGAACAAGGACGGGGAACGATTGGTGGGGGTGGTGGCCAAGCGCCAGGCGGTCACCCAGCCGCACCAGACCATCTATTCGATCAAGCGCTTCATGGGCCGGCAGTACTCCGAGGTGGCCGAGGAGATCAAGGAAGTGCCCTATGAAGTGACCGGGGGCAAGAACGGACAGGTCCTGGTGAAGGTCCCCGCCGGGGAGTTCACCCCGCCGGAGATCTCCGCGGTCATCCTGCAGAAGATGAAGGAGACCGCCGAGAACTACCTGGGCGAGCCGGTCACCGAGGCGGTCATCACCGTCCCGGCCTACTTCAACGATTCCCAGCGCCAGGCCACCAAGGACGCCGGCCGCATCGCGGGCTTGGAGGTCAAGCGGATCATCAACGAGCCCACCGCGGCCGCACTGGCCTATGGGCTCGATCGCAAGAAGAACGAGACCGTCGCGGTCTTCGATCTCGGGGGCGGAACCTTCGACATCTCGATCCTCGAGCTGGGCGATGGGGTGTTCGAGGTGAAGTCGACCAATGGCGACACGCACCTGGGCGGCGACGACTTCGACCAGGAGATCATCAACTGGCTGGTGAGCGAGTTCAAGGCCGCCGAAGGCATCGACCTCTCGCTCGACCCGATGGCGATGCAGCGCCTGAAGGAGGCGGCCGAACGGGCGAAATGCGAACTTTCCAGCTCGACCCAGACCGAGATCAACCTGCCCTTCATCACCGCGGATGCCTCCGGTCCGAAGCACCTGGTGCAGACCTTGACCCGGGCTCGTTTCGAGCAACTCGTCGACCGCCTGGTGGAGCGCACCGTCGAGCCGTGCCACAACGCGCTGCGCGACGCCGGTCTTTCCGCGAGCGACATCGACGAGGTCATCCTGGTGGGTGGTTCCACCCGGATGCCGGTGGTGCAGGCCAAGGTGAAGGAGATCTTCGGCAAGGAGCCGAATCACTCGGTCAACCCGGACGAATGCGTCGCGATGGGCGCGGCGATCCAGGGCGGCGTCCTGTCCGGGGAATCGCACCTGAGCGACGTGGTGCTGCTGGATGTCACCCCCCTGAGCCTGGGCATCGAGACCCTCGGCGGGGTGATGACCCGGCTGATCGAGCGGAACACCACCATCCCGACCAAGAAGTCCCAGATCTTCTCCACCGCCGATGACAACCAGAACACGGTGGAGATCCACGTGCTCCAGGGCGAGCGCGAGATGGCGGCGGACAACAAGTCGATCGGGCGCTTCCAGCTCACCGGCATCCCGCCCGCTCCGCGGGGCGTCCCGCAGATCGAGGTGACCTTCGACATCGATGCCAACGGCATCCTGAACGTCAGCGCCAAGGACAAGGCGACCGGCAAGGAACAGAGCATCGTCATCCAGGCCTCCAGCGGGCTGGACGAGTCGGAGATCCAGCGCATGGTCGAAGATGCCAAGGCGCACGAGAGGGAAGACCGCGAGCGGAAGGAGAGGGTGGAGGCCCGCAACCAGGCGGACGCCATGCTCTACCAGGCGCGCAAGCTGCTGAGCGATCTCGCCGACAAGATCGAGGACTCGGTCAAGGACGGCATCGAGAAGGCCATCACCGAGCTCGAAGCGGTCAAGGACGGCGAGGACACCGCCCGGATCAAGAGCCTGACCCAGGCCCTGGGCCAAGAGCTCCAGAAAGCCGGCCAGGCGGCCTACCAGCAGGCCGGGGCGGCGGCGGGTGCCGCCCAGGGCCCGGCCGAAGGGGGATCGTCGGCGGGGGCCTCCACGGGGCCGGAGAGCGGCTCCGGGACCGATTCGGGGCCGGTCGACGCCGATTTCGAGGTCGTGGATGACGAAAGCAAGTAGTCGGATCGCGACCGGGAAGGCCCAACGGGGACGGGCTCCGCTCCTTGACAGGGGTGGGGCCCATGCCCCAGAATGGTGCCAGTGAGGCCTTCCCCCCTGGACCGAAGAGGGGAGTCGCGTTCTTTTGCGCCCACAGTTCCCGCGGACACGGCAATCCCGCAGGAACCACATCCCGTGTTTGACGTAGGAGAAGATACCGGCTCCCGTCACGAGGGAGCCATGTAGGGCGTAAGCCCGGCGGCAGGCCCTACGGCGAAGACCACCCCCGGCGAGGAAGCTTCCCGAGGGGGTGTCATGGGCGCGGTGGATCCGCGCCAAGGTGGAGGACGGAATGTACGAAGTCGAGCGCAGCCCTGACCGAAGGCAGGATCAGGCCCTGCAACACTATCTCAAGGTCATCGGCCGATACCCCCTGCTCACCAAGGAGCAGGAGTTCGAACTCGCGCGGCGTATCCGCGAGGGGGACGAGGCCGCCCTGGAAAAGCTCGTCTACTCCAACCTGCGTTTCGTGGTGAGCGTCGCGAAGCGCTATGTGGGCCACGGTCTGTCCTTCCTCGATCTGATCGCGGAGGGCAACATGGGCCTCATCACCGCCGCGCATCGTTTCGATGAGCGCCGCAATTTCCGGTTCATCTCCTACGCGGTGTGGTGGATCCGTCAGGCCATCCAGAAGGCTCTCGCCGAGCAGACCCACACCGTCCGCCTGCCCATCAACCGGGCCCAGCAGGCGCAGCGTCTGCGGAAGATCAACAACCGCATGGAGCAGGAGCGGGGGGGGGCGATCCATCAGGAGGAACTCGCCAAGCAGCTCGATATCACCGAGAGCAAGCTCAACGAGATCAACGCGGTGCTTCGGCCCCTGCTTTCCATCGACGAGAGTCTCCATGACGAGGAATCGCAGCCGCTGCAGGAGATCCTGTTCAATCCGGACGATCCCACTCCGGAGGACAACTTCGCCAAGGATGAGCTGCGCAATCAGCTCGTCGATGCCATGGAGAAGCTGACCAGCCGCGAAAGGGACATCGTGGTCCGTTACTACGGTCTCAGCGGCGAGGAGAGCACCTCCCTGGAGGCCATCGGCGAGGACATCCATCTCTCCCGCGAGCGGGTGCGGCAGATCCGCAACGACGCCCTGAAGAAGATGCGTCACGCGGTGTCGGGCACGAACCTGACCGATTTCCTCGGCTGATCCCGGGTCGGCCGATTCATCTTGCGGATCCGAGCCGACCGGCCCGCGCCGTCGCGTGGGGTCCTGGGAGTCCCATCGTGAGTGGAATCCGGGTGGAAATCCTCTACTTCGCGGACGCCGCCCGCCGGGTGGGAAGCCGGCGGGAGGTGCTCTCGGTGAAGGAGGGCGACCGCCTGGCCGATCTCCAGGAGGAACTCTTCCGCCGCCACACGGCGTTGCGGGAGATCGGGTCCCATCTGCTGTGGTCCATCAACGAGGAGGTCGCCGACCCCGAGACGTCCCTACACGGCGCCCGGCGGATCGGCGTCCTGCCGCCCTTCAGCGGAGGTTGAGATTGGCCGACCGCGTGCTCTTGAGCGACCAGGCGCTGGACGTGGTTTCCTTCCGGCGGGAACTGCGCGGCCGGGAACTGGGCGCGGTGGTGGAATTCCAGGGCGTGGTGCGGCAAACCGAAGAGGGGCGGCTCTTGCGCGCCATCGACTACGAGGCCTACGCGCCCATGGCGGAGAAGGTCCTCCGGGAGCTTCTCGACGAGGCCCATGGGCGGTGGAAGGAGTTCTCGGCGGTCATCGCCCATCGCAGCGGGGTGGTCCCGGTGGGGGAGACCGCGGTCTACATCGGGGTGGCTACTGGCCACCGGGCCGAGGCCTTCGAGCTGTGCCGCTGGCTCATCGACGAGTTGAAGGCGCGGGTCCCCATCTGGAAGCGGGACCACCTCCCCGCGGAGCCGGGGCGGACTTGACAGGAAGTCCGGGGAGGGATATCTATTTGCGCCTGCGGAGGGCGATTAGCTCAGCTTGGTCAGAGCGCTTGCTTGACATGTAAGAGGTCACTGGTTCAAGTCCAGTATCGCCCACCACCTTTTCTTGCCAAGATGCGTTCCCCGGAGGGGGGCGCAGTCGGGCACGTCCCGAAGCAAGGGTGAACCTCCGGGTTCGCCCTTGTTGCTGTTGCACGCGATGCGGAAGGACCACCGTCATGGCCGAGGGAATGATCCGATTGACCCTTCCCGATGGAAACACCATCGAGGTCGCCAAGGGCACGAACGTCCGCGATGCCATCGCCGCCATCGGTGAGGGGCTGGCCCGGGCTGCGGTGGCGGCTCGGGTCGAGGGAGAGTACCGCCTCATGGACGAGCCCCTGGAGGAGGACGGTCGCTTCGAGGTCGTCACCCGCAACAGTGAGGACGGGCTCTACGTCCTTCGGCACAGCACCGCCCACCTGATGGCCTACGCGGTGCAGGAGCTGTTCCCCGGGGCGCGGTTCGGCTTCGGCCCTCCGGTCGACGACGGCTTCTACTACGACATCCAGGTGGACCGGCCCTTCACCGAGGAAGACCTCGGGCGCATCGAGGAGAAGATGCGCGAGCTGGCCGCGCGCGAACTCCCCATCACCCGTCAGGCCCTCACCCGCGAAGAAGCCCTGGAGCGTTTCGGTGGACAACCCTTCAAGGTGGATCAGATCGAGGAACTGGGAGACACCCAGCTGTACGCCTACTCCATGGGCGAGTTCACCGACCTGTGCGAGGGTCCGCACCTGGAGAACACCCGGGACATCAAGGCCTTCAAGCTGATGAGCGTCGCCGGAGCCTACTGGCGGGGCGACGAGAGCCGGGAACAACTCCAGCGGATCTACGGGACCTCCTGGTACTCCCGGAAGGACCTGAAGGCCTACCTGAAGAGGCTGGAGGAGGCCCGCAAGCGCGACCACCGCAAGCTGGGGCGGGAGCTTGATCTCTTCTCGATCCAGGACGAGGCGGGAGGAGGCCTGGCCTTCTATCACCCCAAGGGTTCGGTGCTGCGCCACGTGCTCATCGACTTCTGGAAACAGGAGCATCTCAAGCACGGCTACGCCATGGTCGACACCCCGCACATCAGCCGGGGACAACTGTGGCACACCTCGGGACACATGGATTTCTACCGCGAGAACATGTACACCTTCGATGTGGAAGGGCAGGAGTTCGTGGTGAAGCCGATGAACTGCCCGCTGCACATCCTCATCTACAAGAGGAAACTGTGGAGCTACCGCGAGTTGCCCGTGCGCTACGCGGAGATGGGTACGGTCTATCGCTACGAACGCAGCGGGACACTGCACGGCATGTTGCGGGTGAGGGGCTTCACCCAGGACGACGCCCACATCTTCTGCACCCCTGACCAGCTCGAGGATGAGATCCTGGGCGTCTTGAAACTGACCCGGCACATCCTCACCACCTTCGGATTCGACGAGTTCCAGGTCGAGCTCTCCGTCCGCGATCCGAAAAAGAAGGAGAAATACGCGGGTTCGGACGACGAGTGGGAGATGGCCGAACGTTCACTGGTGCGGGCGATCGAGGCCGAGGGATTCCCGTACCAGCGCATGGAGGGTGAAGCGGTCTTCTACGGACCCAAGATCGATGTGAAACTGGTCGACGCGCTGGGCCGCAAGTGGCAGACCTCCACCTGCCAGTTCGACTTCAACCTGCCCCGCCGTTTCGGGGTGGATTACGTCGACGAGCACGGAGAGCGGCGCCATGTCTTCATGGTGCACCGGGCCATCTTCGGATCGCTGGAACGCTTCATCGGGATGCTGACCGAGCAGTACGCCGGCGACTTCCCCCTCTGGCTCGCGCCCATCCAGGCCCGGGTCCTGCCGGTGGGCGACGAATTCCTCGACGACGCCCGCAAGGTGGACGAGACCCTCCGGCAGGCCGGTCTGCGCAGCGAGGTGGACGCCCGCTCGGAGAAGATCGGCCGGAAGATCCGCGAGGCCGAACTCGCCAAGATCCCCTACATGCTGGTGGTGGGCGAGAGGGAGCGGGAGGCCGGCACCGTCTCGGTGCGCCACCGGGGCGACGGGGACCGGGGGGCGATCCCCCTGGGGGAGCTCACGGCGGCTCTTCTTGACGAAGTGGCCGCGCGGCGCTAGATTGGCCTCCTCGGAGCCGATTGCGGCCCGGGAGACATTCGAAGAAGAAGAAGCGGTCTGCTTCTCACCCTGCGGAGGCGAGCCCACGGGCGGCCATCCAGCCGGGTTCCGGACGGCCCCGATTCCCCGGGGTCGATCCACGCGCACGGAGCAGACCAGTTGGTTTGCTCCTTTTTCCGTATCCCCGGCGGGGCCTGGGGACGGAAAGAGCCGGCGGCCAGAACAGTCAAGGAGGTCGGAACCATCGCGAAACCGTCATCGACGACACAGCCTCGGGTGAATTTCCAGATCCGCATCCCCCAGGTCCGGGTGATCGACGAGGATGGCGAGCAGCTCGGGATCATGGAGACCCGCGACGCGCTCGATCTGGCTCAGGAGAAGGGGATGGACCTGGTGGAGGTCGCACCCACCGCGCGTCCCCCGGTGTGTCGCATCATGGACTACGGCCGTTTCCTCTACGAGGAAAGCAAGAAGCAGAAGAAGGCCCGCTCGAAGCAGCATCACCAGAAGGTCAAGATCATCAAGTTCCGTCCGAAGACGGAGGATCACGACTACCAGTTCAAGAAACGGCACATCATGGAATTCCTCGAGGAGGGCGACAAGGTCAAGGTCATGGTGCAGTTCCGCGGTCGGGAGATGGCCCACCAGGAACGCGGCATGATGATCATCACCCGCTTGCTCGAGGACCTGGACGAAGCGGCCCTGGTGGCCGATCCGCCCAAGATGGAGGGGAACACGCTCAGCCTCATGTTGATGCCCCCGAAGAAGTAGTACGTATTCCGCCCGGACCGGGAGTGATACCTGCCGGGAAATGAGGAGAGGCACCATGCCGAAAATGAAGTCGAACCGAGCCGCCGCGAAGCGGTTCCGGAAGACGGGCAGCGGCAAGATCCGCCGCCAGAAGGCCTATCACGGGCACATCTTCACCAAGAAGACCACCAAGCGGAAGCGGAACCTGCGCAAGCTCACCCTGGTGGCCTCGGTGGACGAGAGCCGTGTCAAGAAGATGCTCGCGGGCGGCTGATCGCCCCGCGTCAAGGAGGAAGGTTCGACCATGTCTCGTGCAACGAACAACCCGGCCAGCCGCGCCCGTCGCAAGAAGATTCTCGAGCGGGCCCGCGGATACTACGGCGGTCGCAGCAAGCTGAATCGTACCGCCCAGGAAACCGTCGACCGGGCGTTGGCCTACGCCTATCGCGACCGGAGGACCCGGAAGCGTGATTTCCGGCGGCTGTGGATCACCCGGATCAACGCGGCGGCCCGCCTGCATGGTCTCAACTACAGCCAGCTCATCCGGGGACTGAAGGCGGCCCACGTGGAGATCGACCGGAAGATCCTCGCCGATCTGGCGGTGCGGGACGAGCAGAGCTTCGCCAAGATCGCCGAGCTGGCCAAGTCCCATCTGTAGACGGCGGCTCGATCCGGCGGACCCTTGGCTTCACCGACGCCGCCCCGGGCCACCCGGCCTCGGGGCGGTCTTCCTGAGAGAGAGGGAAGGATGCAAGGCGAGATCGAAGTGATCGTCGAGCGGGGGATCGAGGAGATCACCCAGGCGGGCGAGATCGCCGAACTCGAGCGCGTGCGGATCAGGTACCTGGGGCGCAAGGGAGAGCTCACCGCCCGCCTGCGCGGTTTGAAGGAACTCTCCGCCGAGGAGCGTCCCGCGATCGGGGCGGCCCTGAACCAGGCCAAGCGTCGCCTGGAGGAAGTGCTCGCCCGCCGTCGCGAAGAACTGGAATCGAAGGAGTCGGGGAGTGAGGAGGCCTGGGACCTGAGCCTTCCCGGCCGCCGCCCCCCCGACGGTTCCCGCCACCTTCTCCACCAGACCATCGAGCGCATCTGCGACATCTTCCACGGGATGGGTTACTCCCGGGCCGATGGCCCCGACGTGGAATTGGACGCCCTGAACTTCCAGGCCTTGAACTTTCCCGAGGACCATCCCAGCCGCGATCTCCAGGACACCTTCTACGTGAACGACGAGGTGGTCCTGCGGACCCAGACCTCCCCGGTCCAGGTGCGCTACATGCGCAAACACACCCCCCCGATCGCGATCGTGGCCCCCGGCCGGGTCTACCGGCAGGAACAGCCCGACGCCAGCCACGCCGCCGAGTTCTTCCAGATCGAGGGACTCTTCGTCGACCGGGAGGTCTCCATGGCCGACCTGAAAGCCACCGTCTTCGCGTTCGTGCGGGAGTTCAGCGGGGAAGAGAAACCGCGTCTTCGCTTCCGTCCCCATTTCTTTCCCTTCACCGAACCCAGCGTCGAGGTCGACCTCTGGTGGGAGGGAAGGAACGGAGAGGGAAGATGGCTGGAGATCATGGGGGCGGGAATGGTGCATCCCCACGTCTTCGCGAATTGCGGGTATCCCGCTGACGAGTACACCGGGTTCGCGTTCGGGATGGGGATCGACCGGCTGGCCATGGTGGCGCGCCACATTCCCGACATCCGCCTGCTCTACGAGAACGACATCCGCTTCCACCGGCAGTTCCCGGGTTGAGCCGAGGGGGTCGACGTGAAACTCTCCGTACAGTGGTTGCGCGAACTGGTCGACCTTCCCGATTCGGTCGACCAGCTCTGTGAAGATCTCACCGTGCTGGGCCTGGAAGTCGAGGAAGTGACCGAAGTCGGCCAAAGCTATCCCGGCGTGGTCGTGGGGCACGTCCTGGAAAGCGGGCGTCATCCCAACGCCGATCGCCTGAGCGTGTGCCGGGTGAGCACCGGTCCCGAGGAGTTCGCCGTGGTGTGCGGCGCGCCCAACGTGCGCAAGGGTCTGAAGGTGGTCTTCGCCCGGGTCGGCGCGGTCCTGCCGGGGGATTTCAAGATCAAGAAGAGCAAGATCCGCGGGGAGATCTCAGAGGGCATGATCTGCAGCGAGCGGGAACTGGGCCTGGGAGATGGGCACACCGGGATCATGGAACTGGATGACGACGTTGCCATCGGCACCGCCGCCGAGGATCTCTTCGGTTGGAGGGATACCTGCATCGAGATCGAGGTCACCCCGAATCGCCCCGACTGGCTGAGCCATATCGGGGTTGCCCGCGAACTCGCCGCCCATTATCGCACCGACTTGCGGATTCCACCGGTGGAAGGGGAAGTGGAGCTCGTCGAGGAAGACGAAGGCTGGAAGGCGGTCTGTGACGATCCCGACGCGTGCCCGCGGTATACCGGGAGGATCCTCCGCGGGATCGATGCCGCGCCCACCCCCCAGTGGATGCGCCGGCGCCTTCTCGCGATCGGTCAACGGCCGATCAACGCGGTGGTCGATTGCAGCAACTACGTACTCCACGAGTGCGGTCAGCCGAACCACGCCTTCGATCTCTCCCGTCTTTCCGGAAAGACCATCCATGTCCGCCGCGCGCGGGCGGGGGAGAAGCTGGTCACCCTCGACGGAGTGGAACGTGAGCTCGGGCCTTCGCACCTGGTGATCGCCGACGAGGAGAAGCCGGTCGCGCTGGCCGGTCTCATGGGAGGTCAGGCCACCGAGGTCTCCGAACAAACCCGGGACCTGTTGCTGGAGGTCGCCACCTTCGATCCACAGGCGGTGCGCCGGATGCGCCGTGATCTGGTGATGAGCACCGATGCGTCCTATCGTTTCGAGCGCGGCACTGATTTGGAGATGGTCCAATGGGCGCAGCGGCGCCTGGGCGATCTCATCACCCGGATCTGTGGAGGCCGCGCGCGGCCGGTCGCCTTCGAGGGGAAGGGTACCCCGCCCGCCTTGCCCTCGGCCTTCGTTCTGCGTCGGCGCCAGGTCCGGCGCATCGTGGGGGTCGACCTCCCGCTGGGGGAGATCCAGGCGATCCTTGAGCGGCTCCAGATTCCCGCCGAAGTCTCCGCAGACGCCCCGCAAGAGGAACTCAGGGTGCACCCGCCCTCGTTCCGGCGCGATCTCCTGGAGGAGATCGATGCTGTCGAGGAGGTCGCACGTCTCTACGGCTACGACCGCATCCCCACCCCCGACCGTGCCCCGATGCTGCGTCCCGCCCAACGCGGGGCGAAGGAGGTACTGGTGGGACGGCTGCGCCAACATCTCGCTGCGGCCGGCTTCCACGAAGTGGTGGGCTCGTCCTTCATGGAAGCGGCCGACCCCGATCGCCTGCAATTGCCCGAGGAAGACCCCCGGCGGCGCACGATCCAGGTGTTGAATCCATTGGTGGCCGGCGAGGGACACCTCAAGAGCATCTCCCTCCCGGAGATGCTCCGGGTGGTCGACCGGAACCGACGCCGTGGTTGGACCCGTCCCATCCGCCTTTTCCAGCTCGATCGTTGCTTCCTCGCCCGCGCGGGCGAACCCCTTCCCGAGGAGCCCGAGTCGGTGGTGATGGTGTGGGCCGGCCCGCCCGAGGAGCCGCACTTCAGTCGTTCGGAGCGGGTCCTGGATCCCCTGGACGCGGTGGGGGAGCTCGAGGTTCTCCTGCACCGCCTGCGCATCCCGATGACCATCGAGCCTTCCCCGGTCGAGCCCTTCCTCGCTCCGGGGGCGTCGGCGCGCCTGGCGACCCCCGAAGGGATCGAGCTGGGACGGCTCGGCCTCATCCAGCGCCGGGTCCTCAAGGCCTTCGGGGTGGACGGTCCGGTGCTCTGGGCCCGATTGCCGCTGGCGGCCTTGCTGGAGGCCGCGCCGGAGGGCCTGCGCTACCGGCCCATCCCGGTCTATCCGCCGGTCCGCCGGGATCTGAGCCTGGTTCTTCCCGCCCGAGTGGGTTATGGAGAGGTGGCGCGGGTGCTGGAACGGGTCGGAGGCGAGATCCTGGAAAGCCACGAGGTCTTCGATCTGTACCAGGGAGAAGGAATCGAGCCTGGCTACCGGGCGGTCGGCGTCCGCCTGGTCTTGCGCAGCGCCAAGGGAACCCTGAAGGACCGGCGGGTCGACCGGCTGATCGCCTCGATGCTCGAGGAGTTGCGGGAATCGCTCGGAGTCCGGCTGCGCGAGGGATGAGCGGCCTTGCCGCCATCGGCCGAGGCGGGCTAAGCTGATCCCCACGCACCAGGCAGAACCATCGAACGGGAGGCATCGCATGGAGCCGGGAGTGACCACCGTCACCATCTACGGCCAGGAATACAGCGTCCGTGGGGGGGAGGATCCCCGCTACGTGCGCAAGATCGCCGAATACCTGGACCAGCGGATGCAGGAGATCGGCAAGGCGGGGGGACAGATCACCTCCTTGAGGGTGGCCATCCTTGCGGCCTTGAACATCACCGACGAACTTTTCCAGGAGAGGGAAGGCCTTCGCCACACCCGCAAGGAAGTGAGGGCCCGGACCCTCAAGCTTCTCAAGAGCCTGGAGAAAGGCGCCGCCTGACGCTCGCCGTCCGGAGAATGGAGATGCCCTGCCGCGTTTGTGATGCACCGACGTTTTTGAGCCAACACGTTGACCTCGGAGGTTCCATTTCGCGACCCCGGAAGCCAAGTCCTGCGAAAGGAAAGGCTGAAGATCACGACGGGACTTCCCCTTGAACCGAATGGTTCAAAAGGTCTCGTGCACACGGCCCGGCGGGGCTTTCTCCCCACCTCAGAAGTGAATCCATGCGAATCTTCTTCATCGGCGACATCGTGGGAAAGCCGGGACGGGAGGCGGTGCGTTCCCTGCTCCCGGAAGTGCGCGCGGCCTACGCCCCGGACCTGGTGATCGCCAACGTCGAGAACGCGGCGTCGGGTTTCGGCCTGACCCAGTCGGTCGCGGCGAAGATCCTCGAGGCCGGGGTCGACCTGATGACCGGCGGGAACCACCTGTGGGATCGCAAGGGGAGCGAGGACTACATCGCTTCGGAAACGCGCCTGGTGCGGCCGGCGAACTACCCCGATCGCACTCCCGGCCGGCGTTTCCTCATCCACGAGGTCCGGGGGGTCCGGGTGGGGGTCCTGAATCTCCAGGGCCGGGTGTTCATGCCGCCGTTGGACTGCCCCTTCTCCACCTTCGATCGACTGCACGAGGAATTGAAGGAACAGGCCGATCTCTTCGTCCTCGATTTCCACGGGGAAGCCACCAGCGAGAAGAAGGCGATGGCTCTCCATTGCGACGGGCGGGTCTCCGCTGTGGTCGGCACCCATACCCACGTTCCCACCGCGGATGAATGCATCCTTCCCCAGGGCACCGCGTTCGTGAGCGACCTGGGAATGACCGGGCCCTATGATTCGGTGATCGGCATGGATCGCGAGGCGGTCCTGGAGAGGTTCCTCACCGGGATGCCCCGCCGTTTCGAGGTCGCCGGGGGCGACGTGCGACTGAGCGGTCTCATCGTCGATCTGGACGAACGCACCGGTCGCGCCCGCTTCGTCCAGCGCATCCACGAGAAACTGTCCGAAAGGAAGGATCCATGAGTGCGTCGATCCTCGACGGCAAGTCCCTCGCCGGGCGGATCCGGTCGGAGCTGGCCCGAACGGTCGCCGAGCGGATCGACAAGGGGATGCGGGCTCCGGGCCTGCACGTCATCCTGGTGGGGGATGACCCCGCGAGCGCGATCTACGTGAGGAACAAGGAGAAGGCCGCGGCCAAGGTGGGCATCACCGGCAGCGTCGAGCGCCTTCCCGCCGACACCTCCTCCAGCCAGTTGCAGGAGCGTATCGCCGCCGCCAACGAGGATCCCTCGATCGACGGACTCCTGGTGCAACTTCCCCTTCCCGACGCGATTGAACCCGCGCTGGTGCGCTCGTGGATCTCCCCCCACAAGGACGTCGACGGGCTGCATCCGGAGAACGTGGGCCTGCTCGCCAGCGGCATCCCGCGTTTCGTGCCGTGCACCCCCGCCGGATGCCTGGAACTGCTGCGCGCCCACGACATCGAGGTGGCCGGGCGCCGGGTCCTGGTGATCGGCCGTTCGCTCATCGTGGGACGGCCCCTGGCCAATCTCCTCTCGATGAAGGGAATCGACGCGACGGTCACCATCTTCCATTCCCGCAGCCGCGACCTCGGCGACCTCGCGCGCGCCTCGGACATCATCATCGCCGCCGCGGGCCGGCCGGAATTCCTCCGCGCGGCCGAGCTTTCCGAAGGCGCGGTCGTGGTGGACGTGGGCATCCACCACGTTCCCGATCGGACACGCCCGAAAGGCTATCGCCTGACCGGTGATGTCCACCCGGAGGTCCGGGAGAAGGCCTCGTGGATCTCCCCGGTGCCCGGTGGCGTCGGCCCGATGACCATCGCCATGCTGCTCCAAAACACCGTGCTCGCCCACGGGCGCACGATGGGAGTGGACACATGAGCGCCGAGAGCGAGCTGGACCGCCTTCTGCGGGCCGAGGCGGAAGAGGTGGACCGGCGCCTGGACGAGCATTTCCAGGGTCACCCGGGACCTTCTCCGCGCCTGGAGGAGGCGATGCGCTACAGCCTCCTGGCCGGCGGAAAGCGCTTGCGTCCGGTGCTCTGCCTCTGGACCAGCGACTCCCTCGGATCGAGCCGGACGGATGCGGTGTGGAACGCCGCCCTGGCCCTGGAGATGCTGCACACCTACAGCCTCATCCACGACGACCTTCCCGCGATGGACGACGACGATCTCCGTCGGGGCCGTCCTTCCTGTCACCGCCGCTTCGACGAGGCGACCGCCATCCTCGCCGGGGATGCCCTGCAGACGGAGGCGTTCTCGCTGCTCGCGCAGATCGACGATGCCGCGCTGGCCCGGCGCTGCATCCTGAGGTTGTCCGGGGCGGCGGGCCGCTTCGGGATGGCCGGCGGACAGCAGTGGGATCTCGATCATACCGGCGGCCCGCCGGCGGAGGCCGCTCCCCGGGTCGATTCTCCCGCCCGGGGAGAGATCCCCTCGCTTCGCGCGGATTCGGGGAAGGAAAGCGCCCCTGCGCTGGAGGAGCGCCTGACCCGCATCCACCGCTTGAAGACCGGGGCCCTCATCGGAGCGAGCTTCGCCCTGGGAGCGGCCTGCGCCGGGGCGGACCCCGCCGCGATCGACCGCATCGAGGAGGCCGGACGGCTCCTGGGGATCGCCTTCCAGATCGTCGACGATCTGCTGGACGAGAGTGCCCGGAGTGAAGACCTCGGAAAGACCGTGGGCAAGGACCGGCAGCAGGGAAAACTGACCGCGCCCGTGGTCCTGGGAGCCGACGAGAGCCGCCGTCGGGCGGCCCGGCTCCACGAGGAGGCGAGCTCGGTCCTGGAGGAACTCGGAGCCTCGTCCCGAAGGCTCGAGGCGCTGTGCCGGAGGCTGGTCGATCGTGAACGTTGAGTTCCTCGGCTCTTCGCAGTCCTGGCCGCCGTGGCTCTTCGTCTTCGCGGTGGCGGCGGTGGCCCAGCTGGCGAAGTTCGTGATCTATTCCCTGCTGCGCCGCCGCCCGGATGTGCGCGCCTTGGTTTCCTCCAATGGCCTGCCGAGCCTCCACGCCGTGGTGCTGGGCTGTCTCACCGCGTTGATCTGGCAGCTCCGGGGGGCCGAGGATCCGGCCTACAACGCGGTGCTGATCTACTCGGGAATCATCCTCCACGATTCGATGAAGGTGAAAGGCCGCGTGGAGCAGGGTCACCGGATGGCGCTGTTGTTGGCCGACGACTTCCAACGGCGTTTCACCGTGGTCTTCGGATGGAGGGAGTTGCTGCTCCCCCTCAGCTCCCGGCGCAGTCACCGGCCGGCCCACGTGGTGGCCGGGCTGCTCCTGGGCATCCTGCTGGCCCGACTGGGCCACTGACCCGGGCGCTTGGCGGAACCCGCGCCCTGCGATAGACTGGGGTGGGCCCAAGGAGCATCATGGATCATCCTCCGATTCTTCCCACCATCGAATCGCCGGACCAGGTTTCTGGTCTGACGGTGGACGAACTGCGCCAGCTTGCCGAGGAGGTGCGCGCGGAGATCCTGAGGGTCGTCAGCCGGGTCGGCGGTCACCTGGGGGCGAGCCTGGGGGTGGCCGAGCTGACCGTCGCCCTGCACCACTGTTTCGACTCTCCCCGCGACAAGATCGTCTGGGACGTCGGACACCAGGCGTACGGGCACAAGCTGCTCACCGGACGCCGGGAGGAGTTTCCCACCATCCGCCAGTACGGAGGGATCTCCGGATTCCCGCGCCGGGCGGAAAGCCCCCACGACACCTTCGGGGTGGGTCATGCCTCCACCTCCATCTCGGCCGCCCTGGGATTCTGCAAGGCCCGCGATCTGCGGCGAGAGCGTCATCACGTGGTGGCGGTGATCGGAGACGGGGCCCTGACCGGGGGGATCGCCTACGAGGGCCTCAACAACGCGGGGCAGTTGGACACCGACCTCATCGTGGTGCTCAACGACAACGAGATGTCCATCTCGCCCAACGTGGGCGCGATGAGCCGCTATCTCACCCAGATCACCACCGGGAGCATCTACACCCGGATGGAGGCGGAGTTCTATCGCTTGCTGGGCCGGCTGCCGGCGGGAGAGAAGGCGCAGAATCTCGCCGGGCGCATCAAGGAGGCCCTGAAGAACTTCATGGTACCCGGCCAGCTCTTCGAGTCGATGGGCTTCCGCTACTTCGGACCTCTCGATGGGCACGATATCGGCCTGTTGGTGGAGACCTTCGACCACGTCAAGCGCATGAAGGGGCCCATCCTCATCCACCTCATCACGCGGAAGGGAAAGGGATACAGCTTCGCGGAGAAGGACGCGGCGCGCTATCACGGGGTGGCCAGCTTCGATCCGAAGGAGGGCGTGAAGAATACCGCTGATCCCTCCTCTCCCCCCAGTTACACTTCGGTCTTCGGGTCGACCCTCACCGAACTGGCCGCCACAGACCGCCGGGTGGTGGCGATCACCGCGGCCATGCCCGACGGCACCGGCCTCAATCGCTTTGCCGAAAAGCACCCCACCCGCTTCTTCGACGTGGGGATTGCCGAGCAGCACGCGGTCACCTTCGCCGCCGGGCTGGCCTGCCGGGGCATGAAGCCGGTGTGCGCGATCTATTCCACCTTCCTGCAGCGCGCCTACGACCAGGTCATCCACGACGTGGCCTTGCAAAAGCTCAATGTCTTCCTGGTGCTGGACCGGGCGGGCCTGGTCGGCGCCGACGGCGCAACCCACCACGGGGTCTTCGATCTCAGCTATCTGCGGGCGGTTCCGGGTATGGTGATCATGTCGCCCAAGGACGAGAACGAGTTGCGCCGGATGGTGGTCACCGGTCTCAGCTACGACGAGGGCCCCATCGCGCTGCGCTTTCCCCGGGGAAAGGGCCTGGGCGTCGAACTGGAAGATCCGCCGCGACCGCTGTCGATCGGCAAGGGGGAAGTGCTGCAACGGGGCGAGGACGTCCTCATCGTGGCCATCGGGAGCATGGTGTCCACCGCCCGCGAGGCGGCGGACCGCCTGGCGGAGAAGGAGATCTCCGCCACCGTGGTCAACGCCCGCTTCATCAAGCCTCTCGACGAGGAACTGCTGCTTCCCCTCGCGGTCCATCATCGTCTCGTCGTCACCGTCGAGGAATCCGCGCTCTTCGGCGGTTTCGGTTCGGGAGTGCTCGAACTCCTGCACGATCATCTGGACCATCCTCCGAAGGTCCTCCGCCTGGGCATCCCGGATCACTTCGTGGAGCACGGAGACCCCGCGGCCCTCCGGCGGGAGGTCGGACTCGACCCCGACTCGATCCTCCGGTCCATCGAGGCGGTCTTCGACCGGGAGGGACGGCGGATCGATCTCGCCCATCTCCGGAGCAAGCAGCACAAGAGAATGTGATCTGGAGGAGGGACGAGGGTTTGTTCTCGCGCATCGGTCTCATCGCCAATCTGAGCAAGCCCATCGTGCGCGAGGGCGTGCACGTCTGTCGCCGTGAACTGCTCTCGAGGGGAATGCAACCGGTGCTGGGGGAGACCCTGGCCCGCGAACTCTCCCTGAAGGGTCCGATCGTTCCCCTGGAGGAGATGGGGCAGAACGTCGACGCGGTCATCACCCTGGGGGGCGACGGGACCTTCCTGCGCGGAGCCCGCCTGGTGGCGGGCTTCCGGGTGCCCCTGCTCGGCATCAACCTGGGAAGCCTCGGATTCCTGGCCGAGGTCCGCTACGAGGAGATCGCCGAGGCGATCGGCATGCTGGCCGAGGAGAACTACCGGCTGGAGAAGAGGCGGCGGGTCACCGCCACGGTGATCCGCGACGGGGAGAGCGTCTGCGAGGTCACCGCCCTCAACGACGCGGTCCTGAACATGGGCTCGACGCCCCGGGTGCTCGACCTGGAAGTGCGGGTGGCGGGGACCTCGGTGGGCCGCTACCTCGCCGACGGGCTGATCGTCGCCACCCCGACCGGAAGCACCGCGTACTCGCTCTCGGCGGGAGGCCCGATCGTGGATCCGTCGATGGACGCCCTGGTCGTGACCCCGATCTGTCCCCATAGCCTGGCCGTGCGGCCGCTGTTGATCGATCACCACCACGTCCTGGAGATCCGTCTCCACGACTGCCCGGATGGATTGCTGTCGGCCGACGGGCAGGTCTCCCACCACGTGGAGACCGGCGATCACGTGGTCTATCGCCGGGCCCACGAATCCGCCTATATCATCCGCCTCCCCAAGCGCGATTTCTTCCAGATCGTCCAGGAGAAGCTCCGGTGGGGAGGAACCCCCCGGTCCTTCCATGAGGGACGGGACGGGGGAGATCTGAGTGGAGGGGTGGACGATGCTCCGTGAGATCCGGCTGAAGAACCTCGCCATCGCCCGCGCGGTGGAGGTGCACCTGGGCGAAGGACTCAACGCGCTGACCGGCAGCACCGGCGCGGGAAAATCGCTGGTGGTCGAGGCGGTGCGCTGGTTGCGGGGGGAGAAGACCGACGAAGGCCTCATCCGCAAGGGGGAGGATCGGGCCTCGGCCGAGGCGGTCTTCGATCTCTCCGCGCGCCCGGATCTGCTGGCCGCGTTGGAGGAGATGGGAACCGAGCCCTCCCAGGACGGGATCCTGACTCTCCGCCGGGAGCTGCGGCGCAACGGTCGATCGGCCGCCTTCGTGGACGGCGGCCGGACCTCCGCCGCGCATCTCTCCCGCATCTGCTCCCGCCTGCTGCAGCTCCAGAGCCAGCACCAGCAGACCGAACTGCTCGACCCTTCCCGCCACACGACCCTGCTCGATGATTGCGGGGTCGACCCGGAGCTGCGCGAGGCCTGGAACCGCTGCTTGCTCGCCTGGCAACAGGCTCGGCGGCAGATGGAGGAGTGGCGGCGTCGGGACGAGGAATTCCAGGCCCAGCGGGAGATCTACGAGTACCAACGACAGGAACTGGAGAGCGCGGGTCTGGAGGAAGGGGAGATGGATCGGCTGCGCGAGCGGGTGGCCCTGCTGGCCGGAGGAGCAAGGCTGCTCGAAGCGGCGGAGCGGGCCAGGGCCCTCCTGGAGGACGAAGAAGCCGGGGCCTTGGGCCAGATTGCCGGGGCGGTGACCCAGCTGGGCGGCCCTCCCGAGGAGATCGGCGCGCTGGCCGAGAGCCGGGAGAGCCTCGTCCAGGCGGAGGAACTGGTCCAGGACGCGGCCCGGCAGATCGAACGTTTTCTCGACGGGGCCCACTACGACCCCAGGCAGCTGGACGCCGACCAGTCCCGCCTGGCCCGCCTGGAGGAACTCTGCCGGAAGTATGGGCGCAACGAACGGGAACTGATCCGCCATCTCGAGAGCCTGCAGCGGCGCATGGCCGAGAGCCAAGGGGGGGGAGAACCTCCCGCCGCACTGCGGAAGTCCCTGGACCAGGCGACCCGGCGCCTGGAGGAGGCGGGTACGGCGCTCGCCAAGGCCCGGCGGTCCGTCGCCCGGAAGGTCTCGCGGGAAGCGACCCGGCTGCTCTCGGAGCTGGGAATGCCCGAGGCGGAGATGCGTTTCGAGATCTCTCCCCGATCCGATCCAGAGGGGCCCCTCCGGTTCCGGGGAGCCCGGGTAACGCCCCACCGCGAAGGCCTGGAGGAGGTCCGGATCCTCGTTCGGGCCAATCGAGGGGAACGCATGGGCCCGCTGGAGCGGGCGGCCAGCGGGGGCGAACTCAGCCGGATCGGCCTGGTGCTACGGACCCTGGCGGTGCAGCGGAGGCAACCGGCCCTGCTCATCCTGGACGAGGTGGACGCGGGCATCGGTGCGGACATCGGCCTCGCCCTGGGCCGGCGCCTGCTCGCTCTCTCCGAGGGCGTCCAGCTCCTGGTGATCACCCACCTGCCACCGGTGGCGGCCATGGCCCACCGGCACCTGGTCGCGCGAAAGGATCTGCGGGGCGAGCGGACCGTGGGCTCGATCGCCGAGGTCGAGGGAGAGGCCCGCCTGGAGGAGATCCGCCGGATGCTGGGGGGAGAGAGGGAGGAGGCGCGGGAGCTCGCCCGCGCGCTGCTGGGACACCGCATCCGGTCCGCTGGGGCTGCGTGAACGGGGGAAACCAGTAGGGTATTGCCACCCGCGCGGGCTTTTGTCATATTGGGCTCGGCGCGCGGAAGCTTTTCGCGCGCCGCGCTTTGCCGGGCGCGCCCGTAGCTCAGTCGGATAGAGCGTCGGTCTCCGGAACCGAAGGCCACAGGTTCGAATCCTGTCGGGCGCGCCATTCAACCCACGGGGTTCATCCACCGATGATCCGCATCCTCCTGTTCCTGCTGGGGATCCTGGCCCTGCGCCGGGTGGTTTCGTGGTTCTCCGGGCTTTCGTCCGCGCTCCGGGGTCGCCACGCATTTCGGCCCGCCTCCGGGGGAAGGAAACTGGAGGACGAGCTCGAACTGGATCAACCCATCGAGGAGGCGGAGTTTGAAGAGCTTCCTCAGGACCGGCCGTAGCGGCCGGCGCACCGAGAAACTCAAGCAGAAGTACCGCTCGCGCTTCAAGGAGGGGGGCCTGCGCCAGGGAAACCGCCAGGCCGCCCGGTACCGGCGCAACCGTCAGCTTCTGGCCCAACAGATCACCTCGACCCTGCTCTGGGTGGCCATCGCGGTGATGCTCATGCCCCTGGGCCGATCCCTCTGGCACGTCTCCCGGGCCCATCTTTCCGACCGCCCCCTGCTGTGGCAGGCCGCCCTGCCCGCCACCGCGGCCGGCGCCCTGGTCTTCTGCCTGTTGCGCGCACGGGCGGGCTGGCGGGAACTCCGGGAGTTGCGGCGGGAGCAGGCCGAGCTGCTCCGGAAACTGCGCACCGAGATCGGGCAGGAAAACGGCGAAAACGACGCCTGAGGCACGCGAGTTGCATGATTTCAGAGGCAATGGGCGCCAGGGGGGCGCCCCCACAGGACGTCCATGGAAACCATCGAGACCACCCGCTGGGAGCGCCTCTTCGAGGCGATCCATGAACTCTCGGTCCTGATCTCGACCGGGCCGCACCGGGAGGATCAGATCCTCGAGAAGATCCTTCGCAGCTCCCTCTTCCTGCTCGACGCTCGGATCGCCCATCTGTTGCTGGTCGAGGAGGACCGCATCCGCCGCTATGTCCTGGCCCAGGAGGAAACCCATCGCGAGATGTTGAGCGTGCAGGTCCTGCCGCGCAGCTCGAATCTGGTGCGATGGATCCAGCAGGAACAGGCCGATGCCATGATCTCCCCGCCGGAGCTCCTCTTCCAGGATGAATACTCGCCGGATTTCGAACAGGATCGGGGCACTCCCATTTCCCTTCCCCTGCGCGCGGGGAGCCGATCGCACGGAGTCTTGATGGTCTTCCCCCGCAACGACGCCTACACTCCCGAGGATGTGAAGATCCTGAGTTACCTGGCCAACCAGGCCGCGGTGGTTCTCGAGCACACCCGCCTGTATCGCCGGCTGGAGATCGAGGCCACCACCGATGGTCTGACCGGCCTGTACAACTACCGCTACTTCATGGAGGCTCTGTCCCGCGAGATCAAGCGGGCGGCGCGCTTCTCCGAATCGTTCGCGGTGGTGATGGTTGATGTGGACAATCTCAAGGAATACAATGACGAGCACGGTCACCTGGCGGGGAGCGCGGCGTTGAGGGAAATGGGCCAGCTCATGAAGGAGGGGGCCCGGGAGATCGACGTGATCGCGAAGTACGGCGGGGACGAATTCAGCTGGATCCTTCCCAACACCGACGCTGAAGGTGCTCTGACCTTCACGCGGCGGATGCTGCAGGCGGTGGCGAACCGGGATTTCCACCACGATTCCCATCGCCGCTTGACAATCAGCGCCGGAATCGCTCTTTTCCCACTCGATGGGGACGATCCACGCACGCTCCTGAACCGGGCGGACGATCGCTTGTATGCCGCGAAATCGGCCGGCCGGAACCAGGTGAGAGCGCCTGAAATCACTCTCTCCAACCAACCACTGCCCATCGAGGACTGATCATGCCATTGCGTGTCAAGCTTCAGGACGGCACCGCCCGGCTCGCCGTCATCGGACTGGGGTACGTCGGCTTGCCCCTGGCGGTCGAATACGCCCTCAGCGGATTCCATGTCATCGGAATCGATGTGGACGCCGCCAAGGTGGATTCGCTCAATCGCGGTGAGAGCTACGTGGGAGACGTTCCCGACAAGACCCTCGCCCCGCTGGTGGAGAAGGGACTCCTGGAGGCCACCACCGAGTTCTCCGCCCTGCGCTCCTGCGACAGCGTGAACATCTGCGTTCCCACCCCCCTGTCCAAGACACGGGATCCGGATATCAGCTACATCGACGCCGCGGTGTCCCGCATTGCCGAACACCTGCACCGCGGAATGCTGGTGATCCTGGAGAGCACGACCTATCCGGGAACCACCGAAGAAGTCATTCTCCCCCGGCTCGAGGAGAGCGGGTTGCGGGTGGGCGAAGACTTCCACCTGGCCTTCTCGCCCGAACGCGTCGATCCGGGGAACCCCAAGTACGGAACCAAGAACATCCCCAAGGTGGTCGGTGGGGTCACCCCGAAGTGCACCGAAATCGCCGCGTCCCTCTATCGCGCTGCGTTGAGCGAGGTCGTGGTGGTCTCCACCGCCCGGGTCGCGGAGACGGTGAAGCTGCTGGAGAACACCTTCCGCAGCGTGAACATCGGCCTGGTGAACGAAATGGCGCAGCTCTGCCGCAAACTCGATATCGACGTGTGGGAGGTCATCGACGCGGCAGCCACCAAGCCCTTCGGTTTCATGCCCTTCTATCCCGGGCCCGGGCTGGGAGGGCACTGTATTCCCATCGATCCGTTCTACCTGAGCTGGAAGGCACGGGCCCACGGCTTCGAAGCCCGCTTCATCGAGCTCGCCGGCGTCATCAATGCCAGCATGCCCGGATTCGTGACGCGCCTGGTGACCGAGGCCCTCAACGACCGGAAGAAGGCGGTTCGCGGCAGCCGGATCCTCATCGTCGGCGTCGCGTACAAGACCGGCATCTCCGACACGCGGGAATCGCCCGCGCTCGATGTCATGGCCGAACTGGAATCGCTGGGAGCGGTCATCTCCTGGTATGACCCCCACGTGGACCGTCTGCCCGAAATGGGCTCGGCGACCCGGCTGTCCGAGTACACCGCCGAGACGCTTTCGGAGTTCGACTGTGCGGTCATCACCACCGCCCACCCGACGGTGGATCACACCCTGTTGCTGGAGCACTGTGCCTGCGTGGTGGATTCACGCAACGCTCTTTCCGGGTCGGTCTCCGACCGGCTCTATCGTCTCTGACCCTCCCTGGAGGAAACCATGGCCAAGGTCCTCGTCACCGGCGGTGCCGGCTTCATCGGCTCGCACATCGCCCAGGCCCTGACCCGGCAGGGCGACGAAGTACGCATTCTCGACGATTTCTCCACCGGCTACCCCCGGAATGTGGAAGCCGCCGGCCCGGTCGAACTGATTCGAGGCAGCGTCACCGAGCTTCCCACCGTCCGTCGCGCGGTCGAAGGTTGCGACTATGTCTATCACGAGGCCGCCCTCGCTTCGGTCCCCCGGAGCATCGACGACCCGCTTTCCTCCAATCTGGTCAACATCCAGGGGACCCTCAATGTCCTGATGGCGGCGCGGGACGCCAAGGTGAAGCGGCTGATCTACGCCGCCTCGTCCTCTGCCTACGGCGACAGCGAAGTGCTTCCGAAGGTCGAGTCCATGAAGGAGGCCCCCAAGTCGCCCTATGCGGTGGCCAAGCTGGCCGGGGAACACTACGTCTCGGTCTTCGCCGAGGTCTACGGCATGCAGACCCTGTCCCTGCGGTATTTCAATGTCTTCGGTCCCAGGCAGGATCCGGACAGCCCCTACGCGGCGGTCATCCCGCTGTTCATCGACGCCATCCTGGAGAATCGTCCTCCGACGATCCACGGGGACGGGGAACAGTCGCGGGACTTCACCTACATCGACAACGTGGTCCACGCGAATCTCCTCGCCCTGAGCGCGCCGAAGCTCTCAGGCGAAGTGGTCAATGTCGCCCTGGGGGAGAGGATCACCCTGAATCGCCTCTACGAGGAACTCTCGGCCATCATCGGAAGCGACCTGGAGCCGGTCCACGGACCGCCCCGGGTCGGCGACGTCCGCCACAGCCAGGCGGACATCACCCGCGTGCGAGAGCTGCTGGGGTACGAGAGCCAGGTGCCGGTGGAGGAGGGGCTGCGGCGGACGGTGGAGTGGTACCGCCAGTGGAAGGCCTCAGGACAGTGAGTGGTTGACAATTCCACGAGTTGACGTTTATTCTCAAGAAGAGATCGGGGACCCCGCCCAGGTCCCGGCCGTTGGAGTCCGTGTCCCGCGGAGTCTCCGCACGGTACACGTCCCCTACCAGAGGTAACCGCCATGAAGCGCGTCTTCCCCCTGCTCCTGGTCGCTTTGGTCGTCCTGGTGTTCGCGCCTCCGGCCGATGCCAGCTGGATCTTGGATCCCGGTGCCGCGGCCCTGGGGACCGCCTCCACCCTCAGTCCCCTGTTCAATGGCCTGATGCTGGCCAAATCGACCGCCGACGCGCAGGTGACAGCAAGCTCGGGAGGGTCTCCCAGCTCCGACCTCTACCTGGTCTACCGGGACCAGCGGCCGAGTCTGCCGGCGGGAATCGACCCCGGCGGAGAGGTGGTCGAGCCTCTCCTGCCCTCTCCCGAATCGGGAGCCCCCGGTTGGACTCCCGTCGATCTGAACTCGTACGACAGCTCGGGCCCCGGCCTGGATGATCTCGATGGGGAATGGCTGGCCCTGGATCTGAGCCGGGGACGGCGTCCGGGGGTCACAACCCCAACCGGAGGGCAGCAGCCGGAAACTCCCGCCACTCCCGCTCCGGAGCCCGCCGGCGTCATGCTTCTTGCTATCGGATTGGCGGTCATGGGAACCATGCGCCTCCTGCGAAACCGTCCGGTCCGGATTTTCGCCTAGGAGACCAGCACTCCGGCGTTGTCATCGACCTCCCAGACGTTTATGGATAGACGGGAACCCCTCGGGGGGGTTCACGAATCCGTGGGTCCGCCGGTGCGGCGATCCAAGATCCCATCCCACAGCGCGCAGGGATGTCCATGATGAGTCTTTTCAATGCCTGGCGCCGTGGCCTTCCCCTGCTGCTGTTGCTGCTGGGGACGGCCGGTCCGCTCTGGGCCCAGTACGACACGCCGGTCGCCGGCCGGCCCTATCGCCTCGGTGTGGGGGACGTCATCCAGCTTTCGGTCTGGCAGCAACCCGATCTCGACCGGGAACTGACCGTGCGGGACGACGGTAAGATCGTGGTGCCCCTGGTCGGGGAGGTGATGGCCGCCGGAGCCACCGTCCCCGAGCTCGAAGAACTGCTGGCGCGGAGACTGCGTTCCTTCAATCGGGACATCACCGAGGTCTCCGTGACCGTGACCAAGTACAAGAGCCTGCAGATCTTCGTGATGGGAGCGGTCTCACAACCGGGAGTCCATGCCTTCGAGGAGATGCCCAACGTCTGGGACGCGATTCGCGCCGCGGGAGGTCCCAAGGCCTCCGCGAACCTGCGACGGGTCCGCATCCTGCACACCGGGGAGCAAGGAACCGTCTCGACCATCGTGAACGTGGAGCCGGTCCTTCAGGGAGAAGGCGTGGCGGATCTGCCGATCCTGGAACCGGGGGATACGGTGGTCGTTCCCGACAGTTCGGTGCTCAGCGCGGCGGACCGGGAGAACGGGGTGCAGGTGTTGGGAGAGGTGGTGAGTCCAGGCTTCTATCCGGTGGAGGGGCCGACCCCGCTTCTGACCCTGGTGCTCATGGCCGGGGGCTTCACCCGGGATGGCGACCCTTCGAGGGTCCGGGCGGTGCACGACAGCGGGCGGGGCCATCTGGTCTCGCGGACGGTCAATACCCAGCTCTTCGTGCAGAACGGTCAGGTCAGCGGCAATCCGCTGGTCTACGCCGGGGACACCATCTTCGTGGAACGGCGGCCGCTTTCCTCGAGCGTCCTGCGGGTTCTGCCGGCCCTGTTGGCGACGGTCACCTCGCTGGTGGCCGTGTACGTGACGATTTCCAGAAACTGAGGTAGGGGCTCCCCGCGGACATGAACCGGACGAACGAACGACACAGCAGCTCCCACGGCTCGCCCGGGGGAAACCAGTCCATGGGTTTCGACCCCCATCGACTGTGGCAGATCGTTCGTCGCCGCCGTTTCTACCTCATCCTGCCCGTCATCGTGATCGGCGTGGTCCTGGGAGTCGGGGTGAGCACCCTTTCCCCGGTGTACGTGGCGAGTTCCCGCATCCTCCTCGAGGATCGCAGCACCGGCACGGATGTGGACAAGATGATGACCCAGGAAGCCAGGAGGGTGAGGGACCTGGAGAACCTCGTGATGGTTCGCGAGACCCTGATGTCCGAGGATCTCCTCACCCGGGTCATCCGGAATCTGCACCTGCGGGACGATCCGGAGGTCCTGGAGCAGGCGAAGGAACTCCAGCAGAGGGCCTTGCCGGACCAGACCCTTCCCCTGATCGCCGAACGCATCCTGGTGAACCGCTTGCGGCGCAAACTCTACGTCGGGGGACGGGAAGGGAATCTCTTCATCATCAGCATGGAGGACAACGATCCCTACACCGCCTACAAACTGACCGAAGCTGCCACCCAGGCGTTCATCGACGAGATGAGCCGGCGCCGCGTGGAGGGGTTGATCGAGACCACCAGCTTCACCGATGAACAGCTCGAGACCGCGCGGCGGGAACTCCGGGACGCGGAGAAGAAACTGGAGGAGTTCAAACGCACGCGCCTCATCCAGGAAACCCTCTCGGACAATCCCGTCAACGAGGAGAACAGCCAGCGTGCCGCCTCGGTGCTGCAGACCACCCAACTCGACATCCAGGAGAACCAGCGGGAGATCCAACGGCTGGACGCGGAGATCCGGACTTTGCCCCGCGCGCTTCCCTATCGCCTGAACAGCGTCCTGAATGACGCGCAGGTCCGTAACATCCGCGACCGTCTGGCGGTCCTGGAACGCGCGGACTACCAGGGGATCCTGGCCAATCCACGCACCCCGGCCTCGGGCATCACCGTCGAGAGGCAGCGTATCGGGATCCAGCGCAATCGTCTCACCGCCCGGATCCACGAGCTGGTCCAGGCCGACTATCCCGACCTTGACGCCCACGCACAGGATCTCCTCGCCCGGCGGACCGAACTCCAGGTGGTGAACGACGTGCTGACCGAGCACGAGGCCCGCATCCGGAAGGAATACGAGAGCTACAAGAATCGCATCAAGGGTCAGCCAGCCCTGGAGGCCGAACTTCGCCGTCTCGAGCAGGAGGTGAAGAGCAAGGAAGACATCTACAATCAATTGATCGCCGCGGAAACCTCCAACGAGTTGCGTCTGGCCGCCAATGAAAGTGGTTTCGGATACGTGGTCCATATCCTCGAACCGGCCCGCAAGCCCCTGGCTCCGGAAAAGCCCGACAAGAAGAAGGTCGCGATGATGGGCATCATGCTCGCATTGGGGATCGGAGTGGGAGCGGTGTTCCTGGCCGAGTACGTCGACACGAGTTTCAAGGACGTGGAAGAGGTGGAGAGAGCCCTCGACCTTCCGGTACTGGGGACCCTGCCGCGCTTCGCCGATGACTACCAGTGGAGCAAGAAGAAGAAGAGAACGGTCTACGCCTGGCGCACCGCCTTCGTGGTCACCCTCATCACCGTGATGGTGCTCTTCGTCCTCTACTATCGGAATTCCCTGGTCCACGACCAGGTGCACCTGGTGCAGGGAATCGCCGGAAGCCCGGCCCCGGCGGGGGAGGGGGAGTCGCCATGAGCGAGAAGAGCCCGCGGAAGTCTCCGCTGCTCTCGACCCGGGCGGAGGACTTCGAGACGCCCTTGGCGATCGAAATGCGTCGTCTGTATACGAAGCTTCGCCCGGCCCTCCACGACCAGGGACATAAGGTCCTGATGGTGACTTCCGCCGAACGGGGTGAGGGCAAGAGCACCACCTCGGCCCACCTCGCCGTGACCATCGCCCACCACAAGCGCACCCGCACCCTCCTGATCGACGCCGATCTGCGCCGGCCGACCATCCACCGGCTCTTCGAGATGCCCCGGGAACCCGGCCTGAGCGACCTCCTGAGGGGGCATTGCTCGGTCGAACAGGCCTTGCGACCGACCCCGCATTCCCATCTGCAGGTCATCCCCAGCGGAAGTCCGGTAGAGCACCCAGGCCTCCTCTTCGAGACCCGGCTGTTGAGTGATACCGTTACCCTCTTGCGCCAGAGATTCGAAATGCTGATCTTCGACGCACCGCCGATCCTGCCGGTGGCCGACGCCACGATGCTCGCGGGAGAGATGGACGGGGTCCTCATGGTGATCCTGGGAGGACTCACCCCGCGCGAAGTGGCCCAACGAGCCAAGGAGATCCTCATCGATTCCAACGCGAATCTGCTGGGGGTCGTGCTGAACAACGCAACGGAGGTCTTGCCCTACTACTACGAATACAGCTATTACGGTTACGAGTAGGAAGCAGCTTCCCGCGATACCTCCTTCCAATGGAGCGCCTTGCGCGAGCCCAGGCTGACCACGAGCCCGAGGGCAACCGCAAACCACAGGGTGGCGCCCCGGATGAGCAAGGTCGCGGCGGCGGCGGTTCCCGCATCGACGCCGAGCTGTCGCAACATTCCCAGCAGGACGGCTTCGGTGCCGATGAGTCCGCCGGGAAGCAGGGTCAGATTGCCAGCGATCGTGGCTGCAGCGTAGATCCAGATCGCTGACTGAAGACCGACCGGAGTTCCCAGCCCCACGAGAATCAGATAGAGCCCCACGCCCTCGGCGAACCACGCCGCGATGCTGAACAGCAGAGCGGGCAGGAAGATTCGCCACGAGAACAAGCGCGCACCATTCGTCAGGGCGTCGGCCCAGGCTTCTGCCTTCGGCCGCGTCCATCGGAAGGACTTCAGTCGATCCAGGAGGAAGCTCTGGACCTGGGGCCGACCGAGAAGGGCACCGGCGGAAAGGGTGATCAGAAGCAGGATGAGCATCTTGGACAGCAGCCCACCTTGGGAAGAGGTGAACCCCAGGCTCGCGAGCGCGAGAACAGCCACCGCATCGGTCAACCGCTCGGCCAGGAGAGCGGCGCCCGAGCGCTGAAGAGGAACTCCATGCAATCGACGAAGAAAGACCAACTTGTAGAGCTCTCCGAGGCGAAAGGGCGTCACCACCATGGTGAGACAGGAGAAATACACCCTCAGGTTCAGACCGGGGGGAACCACCTCCCGCATGGCCCGCAGCAGCCCATCCCACTTGAGATAGCGCAGGAGATAGTTCGACAGACTCAAGAGGAGCACGGGAAGCAGGTACCGCAGATCCAGTTCGGCGACGGCCTCGGTCAAGGGCCTTCGGGCGAGCAATCCCGCAACCGCGACCACTCCTCCCGCCAGCAACGCGAGATAGATGAAGAGGTGCCGGCTGAGGAATCGGCGGATGCGCGAACGGGCGTGGAACATGGGGAATCTGGCTCGGATCCTGCCCTTGGAGGAGACGGAGGACGACTGGCAACGGAGCGTAAGGTCTTGAAGATGAAGCGTCAATCCCGGCGGATCCCGTCACTCCTGGCCGTCCTGGGCACCATCCCACTGTTCCTCATCCTTTCCACCTCCGTGGCGCAATCTCGCGTGGAGGTCGGTACTTTCCTTGCTGTGCCGGTGGACGTGGTGGGTGAGGGAATGGCGGGGACCGATGTTGCACGGTGGGCTCAGGGCATCTCGCCATTCGCCAACCCGGCGGCGGCGGCCACACGGCGACCCGCAGTGGCGTTGACCCACGGTCTGCTTCTCGCCGATCAGAACCTCAGCGCGCTCTCCGTGCAACTGCCTCTGCAGGGAGGCAGGGGAGGGCTGGCAATCATGGGGCGCATGGTGAATCATGCGAAGGTTCCCCGCTTCGACACCGGAGGCAACCGGCTGGCTTCGCTGAGTCCCCAGGACCTGAGCCTGGGTCTCGCCTACGGCTACCGCTTCGGAATGCTGACCCTCGGGGGGGGGGCGCATTATGTTCAGGAGAATCTGGACATCGCCAAAGGCACCGGCTTCGCCTACGATCTCGGCGGTCTCCTGCAACTCGGACCGGCGAAACTGGGCCTGTCCGGCACCAACCTCTTCGGATCGTTGGACTACGATGGAGAGAACTACGACATTCCCCGGAACATCTCCGCCGGAGGAGCCGTGCGCATCCAACGAGCCCATCTCGAACTCACCGCGGCCTACAACGATCGGCAGTTCGGTAGTGAGGAACTCGCCTTCGGTCTGCAGTGGTCCTGGTTCCAGGGGATCCTCACCCTCCGCGGCGGCTATGTCTCGACGCTCGATTCAGCCACCGATGAGAGCTTCTCTCCCTACCGTTTCGGCTTCTCCGTGGGACACTCCGGAATCGCCGTGGACTACGCCTATGTCCCGCACCAGGAATTGGGACAGGTCCACTTCTTCGCCATCCGCTGGTTGGGCCGATAGAGGGCTCGGCTCGGTCCTCCGCCCCGGCGGGTCGGTTTCCGGACCCCGGAGCGTCGAAGTCCGCGGTTCCACCATCTTCCGAACCAGGCGCAACCCCCGGGCGCAGGGGAACGGGGTCGTGCGGTGAGAAGGGATCTGTCCAACAAGGTCCTCTCTTTCACTGCGGCGAACATCTCCGCCCAGGTCGCGACGACCCTGACCGGGATCTTCCTGGCTCGCACCCTTTCGCTCCAGGACCTGGGGACCTACCGACAGGTCATCCTCCTGGTCAACATGGTCTCGGGGATCTTCTCCCTCGGTCTGCCGCTTTCTCTCCTCTATTTCCTGCCCCGCATGAAGGAGGACGAGGAGAAGGCCCGCTTCGCCGGCCAGACCCTCGTCGCCCTGGCGATCATGGGGGGGGTGGCCTCGCTCGGTGCGGTGTTCTTCAGCGGCATCGTGGCGATCCGCTTCCACAACGAGCAACTCGGTCCCCTGTTGCCGGTCGCTTCCCCTCTCTTCCTGGCCGCGCTTCTTCTGCGCTACATTGCGCCCTTGTTCCTCTCCTTGGACCGGGCGCGTCTGGCGGGTCTCTTCCGCATCGCCCAGGCGGTGGGAGTCAGCCTGGTCCTGGTCTTCCTGGTGCTCATCGGCCAACCGCTGGCATTGGCGCTGCTCGGGATGGCGATCGCCGAGGGAGCGAGCATCGCGGTCGCCTTGTTGCTGCAGCACCGGATCCTCCCGCTCCGTCTCAGCTTCGACCGCGCCCTTCTCAAGGCGCAGATGGCCTACGCGGTTCCGCTGGCCATCTCGGGAATGGTCGGACTGCTCAGCCGCCAGGTCGACCAGATCATGATCTCCATGTACATGGATCCCAAGCGCTTCGCCCTCTACAGCATCGGCGCCACGGAGATCCCGGTGGTCATGCTGCTGGTGCGCAGCGCGGGCAGTGTCGTGCTGCCCCAACTCTCCGCCAGATGGGGGGAACACGACCAGGGAGAGTTCACTTCGCTCTTCTCGGCAACCCAACGCAAGGTCAGCCTGCTCTGCATTCCCATCACCGTGGCGTTCATCGCCCTCGCCCAGCCTTTCCTTGTGTTTCTCTACGGCGAGCCGTTCGCCGCCAGTGCCAACGTCTTCCGCATCTACGGACTGATCCAACTGAACCGCCTCTTTCTCTTCGGGATCCTGCTCCAGGCCCTCGGCTTGACCCGGATGATGTTGCTCGGCGAGCTGGCCTTCATGGTGGTCAATGTCATCGGGAACTGGTTCTTCCTGCGATGGATCGGTTTCCTGGGGCCCGCCATCGCCACCGAGCTGGCGGGTCTGATGGTGGTGGTGTTCTATCTCTGGCAGATCGGCCGGCGCACCGGCTTGCACCGGGTGGCTTTCTACCACTTGGGTCATCTGCTCCGGTTCCTCCTCGCGTCGGCCGCCGGTGGGGTGGTGGCATGGAGGGTGTCCCTGCTCTTCTCGACCCCTTTGATCGCCCTGATTGCCGGGGGAATCGTGTATCTTGTCGTGGTTCTTCTGCTCCTGCTCGTCACCCGGTCCCTGCACCCCGATGAGCTTCGGCTCCTGCAACCCTGGCGTTGGAGGTTTCCATTGCGATGAATGCTCCTTGGCGATGGGTCCTGCCGGGTGTCACGGTGCTTCTCTACTTCTGGCTGGAAGCGCCGGTGCTCTCCTCGTGGTTGACGGATCTGGGAGCCGATCCCAACTACAGCCATGCCTTGCCCATGCTGCTCCTGTTGCTTGCGGTGGCGGGATGGCGCACGGTGAAACCCCGCGGGGGAGTGGAGGTCGAGTCGTGGCCGGCATGGTGGTTGTGGGCCGCGGGGGCCTTCCTGCTCACCGCGGCGGGACTGCTCTCCGCCAATGACAGTCTTCTGCGCTGGGGAGCCATCGCCGGGGCCGTCACCCTGCTGGAGGTCCTGGCCTCTCCTCGTCTGCGGGATGCGTGGCGCGGACCCCTCCTGGCCATGACCACCCTGGTTCCCTGGCCCTACGTGATCTATTACGCGATCACCGCACGTCTGCAGACCTTCTCCTCCTGGGCCGCCGAGGCCGCTCTCACTGCCAGCGGGGTACCGCTGGCCCGCGATGGGAACCTTCTCCGTTTCCAGGGGTATCGGCTGGAGGTCGTCCAGGCCTGCAGTGGGTTGCGCAGTCTCCTCGCCATGACCGCCCTGGCCGCGTTGATCGCGGTGCTGGGACGGGTCTCCACCCGCCGCACGGTCTGGATGTTCCTCCTGGCGGTTCCCCTGGCCCTGATGGCCAACCTCCTCCGCTTGCTGGTCACCGGGTACGCCGCCCAACTGGGCGGGCCGGAGAGCGCGGACGGGGTGTTCCACTTCGCCGAGGGAGTGTTCACCTTCGGCCTCGGCGCGATCGTCCTCGGACTCGTGGCGTTCCCCCGCCGGAAAGGAGACCGGCGGTGAACTCGTTCCGGCGCCTCGCAGTCGTCATGGCGGGATTGGTTCTCCTGGTGGGTCTGGCCCATCGCATGAGGTCTCCGGTGGTCGCGCCCGGATGGAGCCGCGCGTTTGACCGGGAAGTGCTCCAGGGAGACGACTTCCTCCCGGTGGAGATCTCCCCGGCGGCGATGTCCATGCTGGGGATGGATCGCTACCGTTTCGTGGAATGGCGGAAGGACCGGTGGGCTCCGGTCTGGATCTACGCCGGGTATTGGGCGGGACAGCGGAGCAACGCCCAGGTGCACCCCCCCGAACACTGTTATCCCGGTTCGGGGTGGAAGATCCGAAGCAGCCGGACCCGGGGAGAGGGGAACGACAAGGTCCGTGAACTGGTCATCTCCCGGCGCGGACAGTCGCGCCTGGTCTGGTACGCGTACCAGACCCGGCTGGGCCGTCGCCTGAGTCCCTTCGGACTGAAGGGGGACCAGATGCTCGCCGTCCTGGGCGGCCGGCCGCGTGACGCGATCCTTCTGCGTCTGAGCACCCCGATTCTCGAGGTGGACGGCGTCGACGGTGCCCGCTCGAGACTTCTCGCCGCGTGGGAGCGCCACGCGGCGTCGGCGCTGAGCTGGTTCCGATCGGAGGGTGGCCGATGACCCTCCTGCGCATCATCGAGCAGGTGATCCGTCTCCTGGCGCTCGGGCTCTTGGACCTGAGACGGGCGGGAGTCCGCCGGCTTCTGCTCGCCGTCCTGCTGGTGGAAGCGGCGGCGCTGTGGGTCTGCGCCCATCCGACCAGCGGCTTGTGGGCGGCATGGATGGTCCCCCTGCTCCGCAACGTCTTCGGGGATTACTACCTGCACTATCCCCAATCGTTCATCGGGCTGCCCAGCACCGGGACCGCCGCGAGGGCCATCCTGGAGGTCTTCGGAGGGCCCTTCGTGGCCGCATGGTGCGGTCTGGCGGTCCTGCGGCTGGCCGATTCCCACCGCCCGAGGGAAACGCATCTCGCCGCCGCCAGTCGGGCGGCCTACGTCCCGGTTCTCTCGTTGACCCTCTTGAGCGCCGCGGTGTGGATCGTCGTCTACGCCCTTCCCCAGGCCTGGCTGTTGCCCCGGCTGACGCTCGGATATCGGATGCACCTCCTCTTCTCCCTGGGCGGAAGCGCCCTACCCGTCCTCCTCCTGTCGCCCCTGTTCTTCGCCCTGCCCCACCTGCTGCGGGAGAAGCGGGGTTTGGCCACGGCCGTGCGGTCCAGCTTCCGACTCTTCCGGGGCGATCCAGGGCCTCCGCTCCTCCTGAACCTGTTGCCCTGGACCCTGGCGGTGCCCTTCGTGCTGCTCTTGCAGCGTTCGGCCTACCTGGCGGGAAGACTTCGACCGGAAATCGTCCTGGCGACGATGATCCTGGCCGCCGCGGTGTCGCTCGCCGCCGAGTTCATCGTGATCGACGCGTCGATCCGGCTCTATCTCCGGCGGGGGAGGAGCCCGTCATGAGACGCCTCCCCTGGATCCTCCTCCTGGTGCTGTCGGTGAGCGCATGCGGCCGGGAAGACCTGCACCGCCGCTTCCAGGCCGAGCGTGCCCGGTACTGGGCCGAGCGGAGCGCCCTCCGGTATTCACTCGAGGCCGATCCCCTGGTTCGCCGTCGCTACCATCGAACCGGCATGGCCTATCTGCGGGTGGCCCAGGAGGCGGATACGACGGGTTTGGGCGCCCGGGGCGATCCCCGGGTGCTGTCCGAACTGGTGGATCTGCGGAGCTGGGGATTGCTCAGGGCGGGCGACGCCTTCCTCCGCTCGGGACGTTTCGATCTGGGGGACGAACAATTGGCCAAGGCCCAGGTCGAGGGCTCGGCCAGGACCCGGGCCCAGGCCGCGTTGCTGCGCGCGGAGGCGGAACGGGCCCGGGAGGAATGGGGGCTGGCCCTTCGGCGGACCCGCGAGTTCCATGAGATCCTGCGCGCCGCCCCCTCCGCCGACTGTCTCGACACCGAGGTGCTGGGCACACCGATCACCTTGGTGGAGGATCTGGTGGCGGCGGGAAGGGATTCGCTCCTCCTCGAGGCCCGACGAGAGGGACACCACTTCTACGCCTGGGTGCAGGAGCAATGGAGTGGACAGCCCTGCGCCGAACGCGCCGCCTTCCTCGACCACCGGATCGACCTGTCGGCCCATGACTGGGAGGCCGCCCTGAAGGGTCTGGATCTCTACGAAGCCCGCTCCCTTCGACCCGCCGATCGGTGGAACGCCACCTTCGATCGGGCCGAGATCCTCGCCCAGGGCCTGGGGGTCTACCTGCCCGCCGATTCCCTCTACGCGGAGGTGGCAGCCAGGGCAGGCGACGAGGGCCTGCGGGGCCTGGCCACGCTGCGGCGATGCGAGATCGCAGTCCTGCAGGGTCGCCCCACCGACGCCCTCCGCGAGCTCAAGGCGGTCGAGAAGGAGTTTCCCAACCAGACCCAGATCGTGGCGTCGGCGATCTTCCGGCGGGCCGAACTCCAGGAGCAGCTCGGGGACTGGGCCCGGGCCCAGCGGCTCTTCCGCCGGGTCATCCAACGCTATCCGGCCACCGAACCCGGTCTGCAGGCTCCCTTGCGCCTGGTCGAACTCCATCGCCGCCGGGGCGACCAGCGGGGCTTGCGGGGAGCGCTGTCCCACGCGGAAGACCAGTACCAGCGCCTGATCGCGGGGCATTCCAGCACCTCGCCGGTCGCGGTGCAGGCCCGGCGCAAACTGGTGCAGTGTTTCCTCCAGGAGGACAAGATCCAGGAGGCCCTGTACGAACTCGAGCAGCTCCATCACATCCTGGGGGGAAGCCTGGCCGGGGGAGAGGCGCTGCTGGATGCAGCGCGGGTGGCGCGGGATCAGCTGCAGGATCCCCGCCTGGCCCGCCGTTATCTCCGCTGGGTGGAACGGGAGATGCCGGCCAGCCGGGTGGGGGTGCGGGCGCGGGAAATGCTCGCCGAGATGGAGGACTCTCCTCCCGGCGCGTCCTGACCGTTGATTCACCGGGGCTGTGCGCCTAGACTCGCGCCGCTGGCCCCAACCCGAGAGGTCCTCATGCGTCAAGCCGTCATCACCTTCTCCCTCTGCGCACTCCTGATCGCGGGCGACGGATCGGCCCGGGCCCAGGGAACGGCACGCCCATTCCGGGCCACTTCGGACATCTCCCAGACCGAGCTGGTGCTGGAGGGCCGCAATCTCCACCTGGCCTCGCCGGCGCCCTTGGCCCTGGAGAATCTCGACCCCGGCCGGTATCGGCTTTCCCTGTACCGTGACGGCGCCTATCGCCACTCCATCCAGGTCGATGCCGGGGACGGTCTGAAGCTTTCCGACCGGCGGGGGGGACGCGCCCTCTTGTCCCTGCTCTTTCCCGGCCTGGGACAATTCCGCGATCTCGATACCTTCTCCGGCCTGGTTCCCCTGGCCCAGGTCGGCACCGCGGTGGGCATGGCCATCCGCTACCAGAGCAATGTCAACAGCGCCGAACAGGTGCTCGACTCCTTCTTCCAGCAGTCGACCCCGGGGAGCGTGGAGTACGACGTGGTCAAGACCCACCTGGAGGACAATATCTGGCTGGAGCAACAGACGCGGAACCACTACGTCTGGCTGGCGGCCTACGCCCATTTCGGGAACATCCTGCATTCGGGGGTGCGGCGCAGCCCCTACCGCTTCGAGCTCTCGGGAACCCGCAGCGTGGCTGCCCGCTACCGTCCACCCAGCCGCTTCCACGCCGGTCTTCTCTCCTTCCTCTATCCCGGCCTGGGCCAGACGCGCCTGGGCAATGAAACCCGCGGTCTCATCTGGTCGAGCCTGGGGTTCATCGCCGGAGTCGCGTTGGTGGAGAGCCAGCGCCACTACGACCAGCGAAAGGTTTCCGAGCAGGACTGGGCACGACGCGTGCAACTGGAGGAGTCGCAGGGCGGAGCCAGCCCGCAGACCCGAGCCAACTGGGCGATCGCCCAGGGCGATGCCGAGAGCGCCCGCACCCAGCGCAACGGGGTGCTGCTGGCGGTGGGTGCCTTCTGGGTGCTCAACATCGCCGACGCGGTCTTCCGGGCCGATGCCGAACCCATGGAACTGGAGAGCGGCCGCATCAGTGCGCTCGGAGTCGATCTGGACCTCGCGTGGGTCGGCGAGGGTCCGGGGCTGCGCCTTGAGCGACGCTGGTAGGGCTTTCCTCAGACCGCGAAGACCGGCCGCCATCTTGCAGGCGGGGAGAAAAGGTAGTAATCTCGTCCTTGACGATCAGGGGCGCGCCCGCCCGGAGCGGCCATTGCCTCAGCCCGGCTCATTTCGCCCCGGACCCGTCCCAGGTCCCCCGGTGTCGAGGTGATCCCAAGGACAAGGACACCCGCGAGATCCGGCCCATTGGATCGCCGGAGTGAAGATCCAGAGGTGGATCGATGCAGCTCGACCCTTCCATGCTTGAACGCGTCGGCACGTCCAGGGTCTACGACGCTCCGCAACTCAAGTACCTGGGTAAGCCCATTCCATTGTACGGGGAGGTTCCCCGGTGGAAACGGGCCGTCAAGCGCGGCATGGACATCGTCATCTCCAGCGTCGCGCTGGTCCTCTTCGGCCTGCTGCTGCCGTTGATCGCCCTCGCCATCAAGCTCGATTCCCGTGGACCAGTGTTCTACGGCCAGACCCGCGTGGGAATCAACCGCCGGAGGGGGGACCGCCGCGCCTCACGGGAAACCGTCCTGCACATCGGCGACCGGCGGCAGGATTCGCACAAGGAAGACGTCCGGAAACTCGTGGCCGAGGGAAAGCCCTTCCAGATCTGGAAGCTGCGGACGATGTACGTGAACTCCGAATCGGAGGGGATGAAGTGGGCCAGCAAGGACGATCCGCGGATCACCCGGGTCGGCCGCTTCCTGCGCAAGACCCGGTTGGATGAGTTCCCCCAGTTCTACAACGTGCTCAAGGGATCGATGAGCGTGGTGGGTCCCCGGCCCGAACGGCCGCCCTTCATCTCCCTTCTCAGCCGGGAGGTTCCCGGTTACCTCGAGCGCCTGCGCTTCAAGCCCGGGATCACCGGTCTGGCCCAGGTGGAGAGCGGCTACGACGAATCACTCGACGGGGTCCACCGGAAGGTCGAGCTCGACCTGGAATACATCACCCACTTCGGTCTGCTCCGGGACCTGAAGATCGTCCTGCGGACCTTCGCGGTGGTGCTCACCGGACGGGGAGCCCTCTGAGGCGCGTTCTTCCCGGATCGCCCTTCTCCCGTTTCCGATCCTTCCCGTTTCGTTCCCATCGCTTCCTCTACGGCGGGTTTCCTTCCCTTCCTGGGCGATTTCGCGCACCCGGGCACGATCCTTGATTGCGGGGATCGCAAACCCCTTCCTTCCCGGGAAACCCTCGACCATGGACCACCGACTCTTCCTCACCGCCTATTTCCTGCTGCCCGCGGCGGCGCTGCTGTTGGCCCGGGCTCTCCCGGGGCCCTGGGTCATGGCGCTCTTGACCCCTCTGGCCGCGTTCCTGTACTGGCGGCACCGCCGTCACCTCCAGCGCGCGGCGGCCTCCCTGGACGAGGATCGGAAGGAGAACGGCGTGCCCCTGGCCAGGGGAAACCCGTACCTCGAGCTCACCCGACGGGCCGAAGAGTTCCGGCAGCGGCATGACGAGACGGTCCTCCGCCTGGTCAACGCGAACATCCAGCTCTTGAGCGTGCGGGAACTCTGGCAGGCCCTGGCCCAGCCGGGCCGCCTGGACCACACCGTGGACGGGGCCCTTCTGTATTGCCATCGAGCCAGCGGTTTCCAGGAAGTCCTGATCCTCCGCCTGGAGCCCGAAACCAAGGAGCTGGTGGGCCGCTGGCTGCATCCGGGAACGAATGGGCCGCTGATGGAATCGCTTCGCTGGGCCCTGGGCGGGCTCTCCGGGGCGGTCGCCACCGTTCTCCGCACTCCACGGACCCTGATGGGCGATCCGGCCGCGTCCGAGCCGCTCCTTCGGGTGAACGGGGAAGCGCCGCGCGGCCTCTCCGCCCATTCCGCCTACCTGGTGGTTCCCCTCCTGGCTCCGTTTCCCCGGCAGGAGTGCCTGGAAGGCGGGTGGCTGTACCACGACGACTGCCCCGTCTTCGAAGCGTCCTCCGCCCAGGGTCTTCGCACCCACTGCGCGCCCCAGGAAGGGGCCCGTCTCCACCTGGGGCCTTGTCTCTGTTGCCGCCACTATCCGCTCTACGGACTGATGGTGGTGACCGACCACGGGCGCGACGCCGGGATCCACAAGGCCGATCGCCTGACCCTGGAATCGCTGAGCTACGCGGTGAGCGCGATCCTTCAGAATGCGAGTCTCTACGCCGAGGTGCAGCGCGAGGAGCATTTCCGGGACCGGATCCTCGACGGCATGACCAATGGGCTCTTCACTGCCGACCATCGCGGGCGCGTGATCTTCGTAAACCGCCGGGCGATGGAACTCTTGGGGAAGGATGGCTCCCGTCTGGTCGGAACTCCGCTGGATGAACACCTGGTCATCCCGGGACGGGTCTCGCCCTTCCAGTCGGTGATCGATGACCGCGGGACGCTCCTGCGCACCGAGGGTTTCCTTCGCGGCGGCGAGGGAAAGCAGATTCCCGTGTTGATCAACGCCGCCCCGTACCAGAAGGAGGAGGGGGGACGGCACGGGGTGATCGTCGTGGTCGAGGATCTTTCCGCGGTCCAGGCCATGCAGGAGGAGATCCGTCACCTGGACACCCTCGCCGCGATCGGGCGGTTCGCCAGCAGCATGGCGCACGAGATCCGCAACCCGCTGGGAGGGATCAGCGCGGGAATGGATTATCTCGAGCGCAATGCCTCGATCCAGGGCGCCGAAGCGGAGAGT
Organism: uncultured bacterium; assembly: GCA_964601275.1. Classification (GTDB taxonomy): domain Bacteria; phylum Krumholzibacteriota; class Krumholzibacteriia; order JAJRXK01; family JAJRXK01; genus JAOZPE01. Next base: position 67,040 of record CAZRMV010000008.1, read on the forward strand.
CTCGAAATGATCCGCTCGGAGATCACCCGTCTGGACCGCATCATCCGCCGTCTCTTCCAGGTCGCCCGGCCGGTCCGCCTCGAACCGGTCGAGACCGATCCGGCCGAGACCGCGGCGCGGGCGCAGCGCGCATTGGCCGGATGGGCCGCACAGAAAGGAGTGGAGCTGGTGGTGGAGACGCAGGAGGGGGTGCCCACCTGTCATCTCGATCCCGACCAGATCCACCAGGTCCTGATCAACCTGGTCAAGAACGCGGTCGAAGCGAGTCACCCCGGATCGAAGGTGGTGCTCCGGGTCGGGCTTTCCCCGGCCTCTTCCACTCCGGGAGGAATGGAAGAGGGGGTGGCGTTCGAGGTCATCGATCACGGGGAGGGAATCGCCCCCGGCGACCTCGTCCGCATCTTCGAACCCTTCTATACCGCCAAGGCCGAGGGAACCGGCCTGGGCCTCTTTGTCAGCCACAGCATCGTCCAACGTCACGGCGGCGTCCTGCAGGTGGAAAGCCACCCCGGCGAGCAGACCAGCTTCCGGGTTCTCCTCCCCCTGGTGCCCGCATTGCTCGGGAGTTGTCCATGAACGCGAAGATCCTCATCGTCGACGATCAGGAATCGATCCTCTTTTTCCTGAAGCGAACCCTGGCGGAAGAACAGTACGAAGTACTCACCGCCGAGAACGGCGCGAAAGCCCTTTCCCTCCTGGAGAAGGAGGTTCCAGACCTCGTCCTGCTCGATCTGAAACTTCCGGACCGGAGCGGGCTGGAGGTCCTGGAAGGAATCCAGGAGGTCTATCCAGACCTCTGCGTGGTCATGATGACCGCCTTCGGAGACGTCGACACCGCGGTCCAGGCCATGAAGGCCGGTGCTTTCGACTACGTGAACAAACCCATCAATCTCGAGCAGCTCCTGCTCATCATCGAGCGCGGCCTCGAGGCCGGAAAGCTGCATTCCCAACTCCATCAACTCCGTCGCCGGACCGAGATCATCGATCCCCGCAGTGAGATCGTTCCCAGCGCATCGCCCAGGATGCTGGCGGTCTACGACATGATCCGTCGGATCGCGGCGGGGGAGAGCACAACGGTGCTCATCGAGGGTGAGAGCGGCACCGGGAAGGACGTCATCGCCAATCTCATCCACCAGAACTCACCGCGAAAGGATCACGCCTTCCTCGAGATCAACTGCGCCTCGCTGCCGGAGGAACTGCTGGAGAGCGAGCTGTTCGGGCATGAGAGGGGTGCCTTCACCGACGCAGTGCAGCAGAAACGGGGACTGTTGGAACTGGCCCATCGCGGCACCCTTTTCCTGGACGAAATCGGGGAGATGAGCCAGACCATCCAGGTGAAGCTGCTGCGGGTCCTGGAGAAGATGAGCTTCCGGCGGGTCGGGGGAGTGCGCGACATCCAGGTCGATGTGCGCATCGTCTCGGCCACCAATCGCAATCTGAAGAAGTGTGTGGAGGCGGGCACCTTCCGCGAGGATCTCTACTATCGCCTGAAGGTCATCCCCCTCCATGTTCCGCCCTTGCGCGAGCGGCGGGAGGATGTCATCCTGCTGGCGGAGCATTTCCTGAAGCTCTATTCCCGTCGCTTCCACAAGCGATTCCAGCGGATCAGCGAGGAAGCGAAAAAGCTGTTGCTGGGTTATCCTTGGCCGGGCAACATCCGGGAACTCAAGAACATGATGGAGCGTATCGCGCTCCTGGAGGAGGGCGAGGAGCTGCAGCCCCACCAGGTGCCGATCTCCGGCCTGGAACGCAGCGATGAAGACTCCATCATCGATCGGATCGAGGCCATCCTCAACTCGGTGATCCCCGAGGACGGGATTCCCTACGACCAGCTCGTGGAGGGCCTGGAGAAGACCCTCATCGAGAAGGCGTACCACGAGGCGCAGGGCAACCAGAGCCTGACCGCCAAACTCTTGAACATCAACCGGGACAAGCTCCGGTACCGGATGAAGACCTTCGAGTTGCTCTGACCATGACCAGGACCTCGCCGTATCATTTTCCCCGCTGCTTCTTCGTGGTTCCCGCGGGGGGAGATGGTTCGGCGAAGGCTCTGGTGGCGATCCTTCTCCTGCTTCTGGCCACCGCCTCCGGATGCGGCTACGCCCTGACTCCCGGCCGGGTCAAGCCCGGCCTGGAGAGCGTGGCCATTCCCTACTTCGAGAACGAGACCACCGAGCCCGAGCTGGAGGTCCAGATCACCGATGCGATCATCGCCGGGATCATCAAGGACCGCACCTTGCGCCTGGAGGAAGAGCAGGCGGCCGACGCGCTGATCCTGGGCAAGGTCACCTTCTTCAAGGTCCAGGAGGTCTTCTTCGGGGAGGATCGGCAGGCGCAGGAATACGAGGTTCGGGTGGCCTGCGAGGTGAGCCTGGTCGATCGTGCCACCGGCGAGGTGCTGGTCAAGCCCACCACCATCCGGGGCAAGGGCAGCTACTACACCGATGAGGGCCCCGAGGGAGAGGAGAAGGCCCGCCAGGAGGCGGGAGACGAACTCGTGCGGGCCATCCTGAACCTGGTCATCGAGGAGTGGTGATGGCTTCGGTCACGATCCTGGATCCCGAGGAATTGCGACGTACTCTGGCCAAGGAAGAGCCGCGCCCGGTCTACCTCCTGGCCGGTCCGGATTCCTTCCGATCCGAACGCACCGCCCGTTGGCTGCGCAACAAGGTGGTGGACGAGAGCACCCGGGATTTCAACTCCCAGGTACTCCACGCCGACGAGGTCACTCCCGGCGCCATTGCCGAGGCGGCCAGCGCCTATCCGATGTTCGGCGGACGGCGCTTCCTCTGGGTCCGGCACACCGAGAATCTCACCGCGGGCGCGGCCATCGAACCCTTGCTGCGCTACCTCGAATCACCGGCCGAGAGCACGGTGCTGGTCTTCACCTCGTCCAAGCTGGACAAACGTCTTCGCCTGACCGCGGCGTGCGCCCGACACGGGTACGCGGTCGAATTCGCTCCCCTGGGCGGCGCCGCGCTGTTCCGCCAGATCCAGCGTCAAGCCCGGGCCCACGAGTTGCGTCTCTCCGACGAGGCCGCGGCCACCCTGGTCGACCTGATCGGGGAAGACCTCGGCGAACTCGACCACGAGCTGGCCAAGCTCTCCCTCCTGCGCAACGGGGGAGAGGCCATCACCCCCGAGGAAGTGCGCACCCTGGTGGCTCGCTCGCGGGACCTGGACGCCTTCTCCCTGGCCGATCTGCTCCGCAGCGACGACCCTCTCCCGGCGATCCGGGCCTGGATGCGCATCCGCGGCGGCCGGGGAGACGTCATCGGGACCGCCGCCATCCTGGGCTGGCGGCTCCGGCAGCTCACGCTGCTCCGTTCCGCCCTGGACGAGGGGGATCGCCCGGAGGACGCCGCCCGGAGAGTGGGCCTTCCCCCGTGGCAACTCCGCCGCCTTTTGCCCCTGGTCGAATCGGCGCGGCTGGAGGATCTCCAGCGCACCCTCCAGGTACTGCGCCAGGCCGATCTGCGGGCCAAATCCAGCCGCCTGGGTGCCGATCTCGCCTATGACCTGGCCCTGCTGGACTGGGCTGTCGAGGGCCTCACGCGCCATCCTTGACAGTCTCGTGGACCGGCGTACCTTGGCCTGACCGGGCCCGCGGCCCCTACTTCGTCAAATTCCGTACTCAGTTGCCCCCAAGGAGAGATCATGTCCAAACCGGTCGCCGTCGACGCCAAGAGCTTCCCCGAAGAGGTGCTCCAGTCCCAGCAACTCACCATCGTCGACTTCTGGGCCCCGTGGTGCGGACCGTGTCACATGATCTCGCCGGTGCTCGAGGAGCTGGCCCAGGAGAAGGCGGATCAATTGAAGATCGCCAAGGTGAACGTGGACGAGAACCAGCAGCTGGCCGGCCAGTACCAGATCATGAGCATTCCGACCTTGCTGTTCTTCAAGGGCGGCCAGGTGGTCGACCAGATGATCGGGGCGGTGTCCAAGGAGAAGATCGTCCAGACGGTGGAGAAGCACCTCTAGACGCAGGCAGCCGCTCGGGGACGAACGGTCCGGTCCGCGAGACCTCCTGGAACGCCTGAATTCCAGCGCCGAAAGCAGTGGGAGAAAAGAGCTTGGACGGGGAAAGCGACCTGGGCAGCGCGGCTTTGCTGGGAGTGACTAGTTAACATAATGTATCTTATGCGCAATTCCATCCGGGGGCGGTCCTCTCCCGGCGCTGCAGGGCTCCGCCGGATTCTCGACTATCGGGGATCTTCGCCCGGAACCTCGGGCCCGTCGGGTTGGATCGGGATGCGGTCGGCGTAGTCGTCCAGGATCGGCAGCCGGAATTCCTCCCCGGCCAGGGCCCGGACGAAGCCCACCAGGCTCACCACCAACAGGCCCACGAAGGCGACCAGTTCCAGCAGGATCTCCAAGAGGAAACCCAGGATGGGGATCCGGCCCAGGGTGTTGCTCACGATGAGCAGGAAGGCGACGATGGCCGCTTCGGCCAAGAGCAGGGCGAAGGCCTGTTGGCAGTGCCGGGCCAGGAAGGACGATCGGCCCCGGCGGGTCATCGAGTACAGCACCAGCGGACCCACGTAGGCCACCGCGGCCAGCCAGCGCTGCCGGCTGCCCTCCCCCGTCGACCGTGTGTGTTCCCGCGATGGACTCATGTTCGCCTCGGGGCGAGGCCGTCCGATGGGGCCGGCGTCAGGATGCGCTGGCGCGGGCCTTGAGGACGGCGATGCGTGTTTCCGCCTCCTGGCGAGCCTGGAAGTCCTGGCTCTCGACCAGGGGTTGCAGCACCGCGATCGCATCGTCGGTGCGGCCCAGCTTCTCCAGGACCCGGGACTGCGCCATGCGCACGCCGCTCTGCAGCGGGTCGTCCGGATCGAGTTCTTCCAGGAGACCCTTCAGCAGTTGGGCCGCCTCGTCGTTCTTTCCCTGGGCCTCCAGAGCAAGACCAAGGCCATAGCGCGCGCTGTGGGCGTAGAAGCCGTCGGCTTGTTCGTCGAGGTACTTCCGGAAGCTCTCCTCAGCCGCGACATTCTCCCCCAGGGCCAGGTGACAGGCTCCGATGTAGTAGACCGCCGCCTTCCCCTCGGCGGTCCCGCCGTAGCGGTCGGTCAGCTCCTCGAAACTGGCCAGGGCCTGACCGAAGGCCGCGCCGTTGTACTGCTGGGTGGCCTGGTACATCCTCTGGGACGCCTCCATCCGGGTCTGCTCCTGGCTGTGCCGGACGTAGATGACTCCCAGCACCACCACCGCCAGGATCAGCACTCCCACCACGACGGAAAGGAATCGCTCCTGCAGAAAGGAGTAGAATCTCGCCAGGTTCTCGGCGAAGGCGTCATGACGCAATTCCTGCTTGGTGAACTTCTGTCGAGCCACGCGAATGGACCTCCCCGGCCGGCGGCCGGCTGCTCCGCGCGGCACCGCGCGCGGGGTTGGTGGTTTGTCGGCCTGGCCGGCGCCGGGCCTCCTTCCGTCGCCGCGAACGCAGCGGTCATCCAGCCTAGACGTTGGGAGCGGGCGGGTCAAGGCGCCCGCTCCCCGCGGAGGATCTGCCCCAGGCAGGACTCGAACCTGCGACACCAGGTTTAGGAAACCTGTGCTCTATCCACCTGAGCTACTGGGGCTCCTGGATCGTTCCGCCCTCCCCGTAGATGAGGAGCGGATGGATCGGCCAGCGCAACTTCTTCCGGCCGTCAAGATCGGCCAGTTCCACGATGAAGGCGATCTCCTCCACTTGGCCGCCGGCCTCTTCGGCCAGCTCCGCCGCGGCGGCCGCGGTGCCTCCGGTGGCGAGAAGATCGTCCAGGACCAGCACCTTCTGCCCCGGCCGCAAGGCGTCGGCGTGGATCTCCACCGTCGCCTCCCCGTATTCCAGGGCGTAGCTGCGGCGCAGCGTCGGCCCGGGGAGCTTCCCCGCCTTGCGGATGGGCACGAAGCCGGCGCCCAGGGCCAGCGCCAGGGGCGTCCCGAAGAGGAAGCCCCGGCTCTCGATGCCCAGGACCATCTCGATCCCCCGATCCCGGTAGCGTTCGGTGAGCCGGTGGATGGTCTCGCCGAAGGCCGCGGGGTCGGCCAACAGCGGAGTGATGTCGCGGAAGAGAATCCCTTTCTCCGGGAAATCCGGGATGGACCGGATATGATCCTGCAGACGCACGCGGGGCATCACCTGGAACCTTTCCGGCCCCGGGCGGGCCAGCGGATGTGGGTGGTGGGATCGACCGCCTTCTGCCCCCGGCGCAGTTCGAAATGGACCGCCGGTTTCTCCGTTTCGATGCCTCCGGCGAGGTAACCCAGGGGCTGTCCCCGGTACACCGCCTCGTTCACCTCCACCAGGACCCGTGAAGGGTCGCACGGGGAATAGACACTGCGCCATCCCCCGTCGTGTTCGATCACCAGCACCCGGCCGAAGCCGCTGAGATCTCCCGAGAACCGAACCACTCCCCGCGCGCACGCCCGCAGGACGCTTCCTTTGCGCGCGCGGAGATCGAGACCGGTATGGCGCTGCTTGATCTTCCGGTGACGGGGGCTCCGCTTCACTCCGAAGCTGGTCACGATATCGCGGCGCTCCAGTCCGCGGATGGGAGGATCCACCCGCACCTCGCCCTTCCAATGGTCGGACACCCCTCGGGTTCCGCTGAGGACCAGGCGCTGTCCGGGATGGATGAGATCTCCGCGCAGATGATTGTCCCGGCGAATGCGGTCGACGGTGGTGGAAAATACGCGGGCAATGCCGAACAAGGTGTCCCCCTTGCGCACCTTCACGAAGATCCCCTCCGCCGGGTGGGCCGGGACGGCGATGGCGAGAATCCCCAGCAGCGCGATGCACGAGAGGCGACGCATGCGATCACCGTGGAGCTCCGGCCGAAGTGGAGAAAGTGGACTGGTCGGGGCGAGAGGATTTGAACCTCCGACCTCCTGCTCCCGAAGCAGGCGCGCTAACCGGGCTGCGCTACGCCCCGACCTGGACTGCCACCCTACCAGAGGTGAAGAACCCCCTGGACCGCCAACGTCACCACGACCCCGGCCAACAAGACCCCGGCCAGGATGGCCAGGGCGGCGCGGCGGAAGGGAACGTCGAAGAGATAAGCCGCCACCGATCCCGTCCAGGCGCCCGTCACCGGGAGGGGAATCGCCACGAAAAGGGTCAGTCCGATCGCTCCGTAGCGCCGGACCACGTCGGCTTTTCGCCGCGTTCGTGCGAACAGCCAGCGAAAGAAGGTATCAAACGGACCAAAGCGCCGCAACGCCTTTTCCATCCGGCCCAGCAACAGCAGGAAGAAAGGGATAGGCAACATGTTCCCCACCACGCTCCAGAAGTAGGCCTGGCCGATCGACATCCCCCCCACCGTGCTGGCCCAGGGAATGGCGCCGCGCAGCTCCAGGATGGGCATGGCCGCGATGACCACGGTCGACAGGGGCTGCGGAAGTCCCCCGGCCCAGTGGAGCAGTTCCTCCTTCACCCTCGCTCCTTCCGGCGCGCCGGGTCTCCGGGCTCCTCCTCGAAGCCCTCCGCGCCCACCAGGGGGACGAAACGGCAGGCGCATCCCTCCCGGACGGTGTCCCCCTCTGCCTCCCTGCGGAGGATCTGCAGGGTCTGCAGGTGCCGGCCTCCCACCGGGGCCACCAGGATGCCGGGGCGTCCGAGCTGCGCGCGCAGCTCCCGGCTGAGAGCGGGCGCGGCGGCGGTGACCAGGATGCGGTCGAAGGGGGCCTCCGCCAGCCACCCCCGGCTTCCGTCGCCCACGCTCAGGACCACCTCCGGATATCCCAGGGCATCCAGGACGGCCCGGGCGCCCTGGGCCAGCCTCTCGTGACGTTCGATGCTGTAGACCCGCGCTCCCATCTCGGCCAAGACCGCGGCCTGATATCCACTTCCGGTTCCCACCTCGAGCACTTTCTCACCCCCGCGGATCTCCAGTTCCTGGCTCATCAGCGCCACCATGAAGGGCTGGCTGAGGGTCTGGCCCTCCTCGATCGGCACGGCCTTGGGCGCATAGGCCTCCGTGCGACGCGGGGGCGGCAGGAAGAGATGGCGGGGGATGCGCGCCATCGCGGCCAGGACCTTCTCATCGTGGATGCCCTGTCGGCGCAGCTGGTGCTCGACCATGCTGAAGCGCGCGGGGGCGAAGGTCCCTACCGGCTCCATGCGTCCACCAGGTCCTCGCGATGCACCATGGCCTTGTAATCGGTCATGTCCAGGTGAAGGGGGGTCACGGTGATCCAGCCCGCCGACAGGAGTCCGAAATCGGTGGTCTCGTCGAAACTCGTCTCCACCGGATCGCCCCCGATCCAGTAGTACTTCTGGCCCCGGGGGTCGATCTTCTCGGTGATGACATCCTGGTAGATGCGCGAGCCCAGCTTGCACATCTTCACCCCTTTCACCGCCTCGACACCGGTCGCCGGAATGTTCACGTTCAAGAGGCTCTTCTCGTTCAAGCCGGCGCGCAACCAACGCGGGAGAACCACCCGGACGAAGTGCCGCGCCGCCTCGAACTCCTTCTCGGTGGTACCCCGTGAACCCAGCGAGAGAGCGATGCTGGGGATGCCGCAGATGGTTCCTTCCATCGCCGCGGCGACCGTTCCGCTGTAGTGGATGTCCTCCCCCATGTTCGGGCCGTGGTTGATGCCCGACAGGACGAAGTCCACCGGCTCCTGCTTGAAGATCGCGCGCAACGCCACCAGGACGCAGTCGGTCGGGGTTCCCGTGACCGAAAAGCGTCGCTCGCCGTGGTCGCGGATCCGCAGGGGGGCGGTCAAGGTCAACGCGTGCGAGCTGGCGCTCTGTTCCCGATCGGGAGCACAGACCGAGATCACCGCTTCGGGCATGCCCGCCCGCAGTTCTTCTTCGAGCAGCCGAAGTCCGGTGGCATGGAAGCCGTCGTCATTACTGAGGAGGATGTGCATCTCGAGCCGTTGTTCCTTCGAAGAAGCCGGAGTTCAGCGTCCCGGGTGACGGATCCAGCGGCGGGATCGCCACAGGAGTTTCATGAACCGCAGGGTGTCGACGAAGGGATGGATCGAACTCTCTTCGTCGTGATACACGGTGCTGATCGGCACGGACGCGATACAGTAACCGAGACGGCCGGCCTTGATCAAGATCTCCGATTCCAGGTCGTAGCGGCTCGACTCCAGCCGGAGCTCCTCGAGCACCTGGCGGTCGATGAGACGATAGCCCGACTGACTGTCCGGAATGTGGCTGGCGGCGAGCCGACTCACGATGAACGACATCACCTCGTTGGTCCGCTTGCGCAGCCAGGGCATCGCCTCGTTGTCCGCCATCCGGCTTCCCACCACCACGTCGGCCCCATCCTCCCAGGCCCGGACGAAGCGTGAGATCTCCTCCGGCAGGTGCTGGCCGTCGGCGTCGAGGGTGATGCAGGCGGGATGTCCCCCCTGCAGGGCGCGGTCGAACCCGGTCCGCAGGGCCTGCCCCTTCCCCCGGTTGACCTCGTGGCGGATCACCTCCACTCCGAGCTGTTGCGCGGCGTCGAAGGTGGAATCGCTCGAGCCGTCGTCGACGACCACGGTCTGGATCTCCGGCCGCAGGGACAGAAGGCGCGGCAACAGTGCGGGGAGATGCCGGGCCACGTTGTAGGCGGGAAGGATCGCAAGGACCGGGGACTCCGCCGTGGCCCTCCGGGCTCGCTTCGGATCGGCCCGCGGGCTGGGTGGCTTCGTGCTATCCATCGCCCTCTCCTTCCCAGATCGGGGTGAAGCGGGCCCACTGTTCGGGGGCCCCCGCCACATGATGCTCGAGGTAGGCCACGATCTTCCGCAGTGCCGCCTCCTCCTCGCCGCGTTCGATGGTCATGGGCGGCTCCACCCGCAACTCGGTGACGCTGCCCACCCGCCGCCCGAAGACGGGCAGCACCGGCACCCGGGCCTCGGCGGCCAGGCGAAGATACCCGTCGGGAAAACACGCGGGACGCCCGAAGAAGGGAACCTCCTTCCCTCCCGCGGAGAAGCGGCGGTCGCAGAGCAGAACCACCACTTCCCCCCGGCGCAAGGCTTCGAGCAGTGCGCGGTACGAAGATCCCAGGGGGTGCACGATGATTCCCCGCTTGGCCCGTCGCTGGTTGAAGTACTCGGCGACGCGCCGGGAGGGATGCTGCATGGCCACGGTGTGGAAGGGCCCGATGTGCTGGGCCAGCCAGGCGCCGCCCATTTCCCACCCGGCCAGATGCGCGGAGACGATGAGCAGACCGCTCCCGGCTTCGTGTTTCAGATACTCTCCACCCCGTACCACCCGGTACCGCCGGAGGATCTCCGAGGTGCTGTGATGGGGCAGGCTGACGAACTCGTAGACGCTGCGGGCGAAGTACTGGAACACCTCGGGAACCATCAGGGGATCGAAGGGGCGTCCCAATGCCTTCTCGATGCCCTGGAGATTGCGGGTGACGATGCGCACCGTGCCGGGATGGGTCCACCGGAAGATGACCGCGATCGCAGAAGTGATGCGCAGAGCCAGCCACCTCGGCAGCCGGCCGCTCAACCAACCCGCACTTGCGTAGAGGATCCAGGCGAGCACCGGAGCACCGGATCAGAGGTGGGAGGAAGAAGGAAGGAGTTGGTCGGGGCGACTGGATTTGAACCAGCGACCACTTGCCCCCCATGCAAGTGCGCTACCGGACTGCGCCACGCCCCGACCCGAGACGGGCAGTTCCCCAGGGGGTGCCAAAGATAGCACAGCGGGGGTCATTGGCAAGCCTACCTCCGGCGTTGCTTTTCCTCTCGCTCCTGCCGGTCCAGGAATTCGAGAATGCCCTGAAGACCGCTACGGACCTCTTCGAGGAGCTTCGTCCGGGGATCGGCTTCCGGCCGGACGGCGCCGATCGCCTCCTGGTGCGCCTGGCGATCGGCCAACAGGCGGCGGGCGCCGTTGATCTTGTATCCTTCCTCGTAGAGGAGACGTTTGATCGCCTGGATCTCGTCGATATCCTTCTGACGGTAGCTTCGGTTGCCCGCCCGGTTCTTCTTGGGACGCAGGGTGGGAAATTCCGCTTCCCAGTACCGGAGCACATGGGGTTTCACCCCGGTCAGGTCGGCGACCTCGCTGATGCTGTAGTAGAGCTTCTTGGGAAGCTCGGCGCTCATCGCTGCCTCCTCGCTACGGGTCCGCTCTCCCTCTCCTCCTTCAACTCCCGGCCCATCAATTCCTCGATCGCGGCCCGGGGATCCTTGCCCCCCTCCAGGACCGCGAGGACCTCTTCGCTGATGGGCATCTCCACCGAATGTCGGTGCGCCAACTCGATGCTGGTCTTCAGGGTCTCGAATCCCTCCACCACCTGCCCCACCGCTTCCAGCGCCGCCGACGCGGGCTCGCCGCGGCCGATACGCTCTCCGAACGCGCGGTTACGCGAATGACGACTGAGGCAGGTGGTGATGACATCTCCGATGCCCGCCAGACCGAAGAAGGTCTCCCGCTGCGCCCCCATCTCCACTCCCAACCGCGCGATCTCCGCCATGCCGCGGGTCAGCAGGGCTCCCTTGGTGTTGTCCCCCAGGCCGATCCCGTCACAGATCCCCGTGGCGATGGCCAGGATGTTCTTCAGCGCGCCGGCGTATTCCACCCCGATGAGATCCATGTTGGTATAGGCGCGCAGCCACGAGGTGGAGAGGGCTTCCTGCACCGGGGCCGCCCGCGAGATGTCCCGTCCACTCAGGACCACCGCGGTGGGCATGCGGCGCGCCACCTCCTCGGCGTGGGAAGGTCCGAGCAACACCAGGGAACGATCCCCGGCCGAGGGCAGGGCGTCTGCCATCACCTCGCTCATTCTCCGGCCGCTTCCCCGTTCCAGGCCCTTGGCCGCGCACACCACCGTGGCGCCGTCGGCCAGGCCCATGCGCTCGAGATCGGCACAGACCGAAGCCACCGCCGAGGACGGCACCGCGAGCAGCACGAGCTTCGCGCCGTCCAGCGCCTCTTCCAGCTTCGAGGTCGTTTCGATCCGCCGATCGATCTCCACGCCGGGAAGGTAGTGGTCGTTGCGTCCACTCCGCAGCTCATCGACCAGCTCCGGCCTCCGGGCCCACAGGCGGACCGCGTGACCGGCTCCAGCGGCGCTCACCGCCAGGGCGGTGCCCCACGAGCCCGCGCCCAGGACCGCCAGCCAGCCGTCTACGACCACAGGGCCTTCTCCTCCCCCTGGCGCAGACGGCGGATGTTGTCCCGGTGTTTCCACAACACGAAGGCGCCGAGCAGGACCGAGGCCGCCAGGGTGGCCCAATGGGGCTGCGCGTCCCGGTGGCTGAAGGTGTGAACGATCAGGGAGACCGGAAGCACCGCCGCGGCGGCGATGCTCGCGATACTCATGATGCGGGTGGTCAGCAGCAGCAACCCCCATACCGCCAGCGCGGGAACCGCGCCCCATGGCGCGAGCGTGAAGAAGGCCCCGGCGGCGGTGGCGACCCCCTTGCCTCCCTTGAATCCGGTCCACACGCTTGCGGTGTGTCCCAGGACCGCGCCCACCGCGCCGGCCAGCGCGCTCGCATCGGCAGTGGGCCCGGAAGGAAGGATCGAGGCCAGGGCCAGACCGACCGGAATCGCCCCCTTCAGGAGATCGATGACCAGGACCGCGCTGCCCGCCCAGGGACCGAGCACCCGGAAGGTGTTCGTCGCGCCCAGGTTGCCGCTGCCCTCCGTCCGCAGATCGATTCCCCGTTGGCGGGCGACCAGCCACGCGGTGGGGAAACTCCCGAAGAGATAGCCCACCAAGAGGGCCAGAAGGGTGGCCAGCCAGGGATTCATGATCTCTTCTTCTCCTTTTCCCTCAGCACCAAGCGGATCCGCGTGCCCGAGAATCCCACCGCCTCGCGGATCCGGTTGTTGAGGTACCGCAGGTAGTGGCGCGGGAACCAGGCGGCCCGGTTGACGAAGAGGGTGAAGGTCGGAGGCGCCGTTCCCGTCTGCGTGGCGTAGTAGATCTTCCCCGTTCCCCGGTTGTACATCGGAGGGGGATTTCTCCGTTTCGCTGTTTCCAGTATGTCGTTTAGCCGGCTCGTTTCAACCGTTTTCTTACGTTCCTGACCCACCGTCCAGGCCAGCTCCAGCACCTTCGGCGCCCGGGTCCGCTCGGTGGCCGAGATCGAGACCACCGGGGCGTAGCGCAAAAAGGCCAGCTCGTCGTGGATCCGCTCGACGAAGCGCTTGAAGGTCATGGTGTCCTTCTCGATGGCGTCCCACTTGTTCACCGCGATCACCACTCCCTTGCCCGCGTCGTGGATCTCCCCGGCCACCCGCGCGTCCTGGGCGACGATCCCCTCGGTGGCGTCCAGGAGCAGGACCGCCACCTCGCAGCGCTGGATGGCCTGGATCGACCGGAGCACCGAGAAGTACTCCACGCCCTTGTGGTGCTTGAAGCGTCGCCGGATTCCCGCGGTATCGACCAGGAGCAGGTCGCGTCCCTGCCACCGCAGGCGGGTGTCCACCGCGTCCCGGGTGGTGCCGGGCACCTCGCTCACCAGGCTGTGGGTCGTCCCGGTGAGGGTGTTCAGGAGGCTGCTCTTGCCCACGTTGGGCCGGCCCACCAGGGCAATCCGCAGGTCGCTCGGAGGAGGAGGCGTTCCCTCTCCCAGCGCCCCCACCACCTCGTCCAGGAGATCGCCGACGCCGCGACCGTGGAGCGCCGACACCCCGTGCGGCTCGCCCAGGCCCAGGCGGTAGAACGCGGCCGCGTCCAGGAGGTCGGAATCCTTGTCGGCCTTGTTCACGACCAGGAAGACCGGTTTGTCCAGCTTCCGGAGCCGTCGGGCCAGCGCTTCGTCGTAGCTGGTGATGCCGCTGCCCACATCGACGACCATCACCACCACCTCGGCCATGTCGACCGTCGCCAGGGCCACTTCGGTGATTTCCTTCTCGAAGGGCTGGCCCTCCTCGAAGGGAACGATGCCCCCGGTGTCGGCCAGGGTGAAATGTCGGCCGCTCCATTCCGCCGGCCGAACGTGCCGGTCCCGGGTGACCCCGGACTCCTCGTGCACCACCGCACTGCGGCCGCCGGTGATGCGGTTGAAGAGGGTCGACTTGCCGACGTTCGGCCGGCCCACGATGGCGACCAGGGGAAGGGACATGATCACTGCGCTCCAGCGGATGGAAGGGTGTCGTCCGCGAGTTGAAACAGGGTGTGCACCATTCCCCCCCGCGCCACGCTGACGACGGGACCGACCGCTTCCAACAGCTTGGACAGCGGCAGATCGTCCAGGAACAGTCCGTCGTGGTTGATGGGGGTTTCGGGAATGAGCACCCGGCCGCAATCCTCCGGAAGCCGGTCGATGGCGTCCTGGAAGTCCCGGCCGGGCAGAAGGCCCGCCACGGTGATGCCCTTCCCGTAGAGTCGATTCTCTACCGGATGGATCTCCAGCTCGAGCCAGTCCAACGAGTCCAGGAGCGGTCGCAATTGGGCCTGGAAGAAGGACGCGGCGAGGGTTCCGGTGACGATGGTCGCCCGTCGCCGACGGCGACTCGCGTTCTTCAGCCGGGGCAACGCCTCCCGGACCTCTTCCAGAAGGGAACGGGCCTGCCCGATTCCGTTGTCCTCCTGCGGGAGATCCTCGTAGAACGGAAGGGGCGGAAGCTCCCTCTGGGCAAGCAGGTAGAACTCGTCACCCAGGTAGGCGAGTCGACTTCCCCTTCGCTTGCGGAATCGATCCCCCCAGGCGGTCACCAGGTCGATCGCGCGCTCCGCATCTGCCTTGCCGACGCGACGCAACGCGGGAAGACCCTCCCGGTGGTCACTCAGGCCAACCGGCACCACCGCGATCGAGGCCACTCCCGGATACAGGCTTCCGAGATCGTCGAGACTCTTTTCCAGGATCTCTCCGTCGTTCCATCCCGGACAGAGGACGATCTGGGCGTGGACCTCGATTCCGTTGCGGGTGAGTTCCTCGAGAATCGCCAGCACGTCGATCCGGCGCCGGATGCCCAGCAGCCGGGTCCGTGCCTCGACGTCGGTGGCGTGGACCGACACGAAGAGCGGAGAAAGATGCTGTTCGATGACGCGGCGGATTCCCCGGCGTCCCAGGCTGGTGAGGGTGATGTAGTTTCCGTACAGGAAACTCAGCCGGTAGTCCTCATCCTTCACGTAGAGCGGCGCCCGCAAGCCCCGGGGGTTCTGGTCGATGAAACAGAACACACAGCGGCACGCGCAGGTCTTGAACTCCATGGGCGCGAAGGCTTCCCCGAGATCCGCGAGGCGCAAGGCCGGCATCGGGTAGCTCGCGTCCTTCCCCTCCCGGTCGCGGATGACGATCTCCAGCTCGTCGCCCGTTTCCCCCAGGTAGTAGAAATCGATGATGTCCTCGATCTCGCTGTCGCCGATACGCAGCAGACGATCGCCCTCCCGCCAGCGATATCCGGCGATCAACCCATTCTCGGGAGCTTTCTCCAGCGTGATCACGGAATCTCCGGTTCTGTGGGAAGACGATCGATGCCGGGATGGAACCCGATGATAGGCGAGGCGGCAGTGGGCAGCAATCCCCGCCCGCTGGCGCGACGGCCATTCCAAACGGAAGTTGGACTGCCATGGGCCCCTTGCTACTCTCCAGCCGTTCCCGATCCCGAAGGTTGAAGGGTGTGCGTGTCTCCAGTCGCATCTGGCTCCTCGTTCTCGTGCTGACGCCCTTCGCTGCGGGCGCGGCCACCTCGGCCGGGACGCGGCCGGCGGAGCCGATCGTCGATTCGGTGAGGATCGTGGGTCTGCCCCGCCCCTTGGCCTCCGCCCTGGAGGACGGTCTCGCCCTGTCCGAGAAAAGCGGATTCCTGGGCCTCTTCGGCCGGCCGGGCTTTGAACCCGGCCTTCTCGAGGAAGACCTCCAGCGGATCCGGCTCTTCCTCGCCCGGCACGGGTACCCCGACGCCCGGATCCGCCCCCGGGTCGAGCCGCTTCCGGGCGGCCGGCGCGTCATCGTGGTCTTCGACATCGACCCCGGCGAGGTCATCCGGGTGCACTCGGTCCAGGTCGATTCGCTGCCTCCCCCTGCGGCGGCCCAGGGTTTCCTCTCCCCGGCACACACCCTCGCCGGTTCTCCCCTGATCGACGAGCAGGTCCAATCGGACCGCCGGTCGATCGTCCGCCGACTCCAGGACCTGGGCTATGCGCATGCCCGGGTCACGGTGCGCCTGAGCGCGGCGGGAGAGCACGCGGTGGACCTGCGATTCCTCGTCGAGCCCGGGCCGCGCTTCCGGGTGGGCCGGCTGCGGATCCGCGGACCGTCCCCCGACCTCGTTCCCATGGTGCGTCGGGTGGTCAAGCTCGACCCGGGCGTGCTCTATTCCCGCGACCTGGTGGAGAACCTCGACTGGCAATTGCGTCAACTCAATCTCTTCCGTCGCATCCAGCTCTCTGTGGTCGAGGCCGACAGCACGACCCTCGATTTCCACTATGAACTGCTGGAACGTGACCCCCGGACGATCGAACTGGGAGTGGGCTATTTCACCGACGAGGCGTTCCGGGTCACCGCTTCCTGGCAACACCGCAATCTCTTCAGGAAGGGCCGGGGACTGAAGGTCTCCGGAGTGTATTCGGGCATCGAATCGTACTTGAACGCGAGTGCCTGGTGGCCCGCGATCTTCTCCACCGCGAACACCGCGGTCCTCGGTCTCAGCTACCGGGTGGAGGATGAGATCAGCTACTACCAGACGGAGAATCGGCTCAGTCTGTTCTCCTCGTGGAGACCCCGCCGGCGCACCAGCCTGAACTACGGCATCGTCACCTCGCAGCTCGATCTGGACGACAAGACCGGAGGAGACGATCCGCGGGATGATTCGCGAGGATGGATCACCCAGCTCTTCGGCTCCTGGTCGCACGACCGGCGGGATGACTGGCTGGATGCGCGCACGGGGAACACCATGACCCTGCGGGCGGACCTGACCCCCCCGGGTCTCGGTTCGATCCAGCACGCCGCCCACGCGGAGATCGGTCTTTCCACCACCCATACCCTCCACGGTCGCGTCCGCGTCGCGCTCAAGGGATGGGTCGGGAGCGCGGTCCCGCTCTTCGGAAGCGACGATCTGCTCATCAGCCAGCGGGTATTCTCCGGGGGAGCCCGCTCCATGCGCGGCTACCGGCGGCGCCGGCTCGGACCGAAGGACCCGGAGGGCAAACCCCTGGGGGGCGAGGTGAAGTACGAGGCCTCCGCCGAACTGCGTTTTCCCCTGTGGAAATCGGTGGAAGGGGCGGTGTTCCTGGACAACGGACAGTTGTGGAGACGCTGGAATTCGCTCTTCGATGGCGGGGTCGAGTGGGCGGTCGGGCCGGGCCTGGCGCTCAAGACCCCGGTCGGTCCCTTGCGCATCGACTACGCGATCCGCCTCAGCTCGCGAGGCGACGGAGAACCCAACGAGGTCCTCCATTTCTCCGTGGGGCATCCGTACTGATGGGGATCCACCGGGCATTCCGGCGCGCGATACGTCTTGGGATCGTCCTCCTGGCGGCGATCGTCGCGCTGCTGCTGGTGCTTGTGGTGGCGATCCAGCTTCGGCCCCTGCGCGAAGCGGCGCTCCGTCGCACCCTGGCCACGATCGATCGGAGCCTGCCCGGACACATCGAGATCCGCAGTGTGCGCTGGCCGCATCTGACCCACCTGGAACTGGTGGATCCCAGCTGGCGCTTCGGGGATTCGCCCCTGGCCGAAGCCGATTCCCTCCAGATCGAGTATGACCCCCTTGCCCTGGGGCACCGGGAGCTTCGGCTCGGGGAAGTGCACGTGGGAGGGCTGTACCTCGACCTCCCCGCACTCCGAAAGGTTCTGGGAGGCTCCCCCTCCCGCTCCTCCCGTTCCTTGGAGGAAGCGCAGAGCAGCGAACCCTTCCTGCCGCGTTGGGGCAGCATCCCTCCCCTCCCCTCGGTGGCGATCAGCCGGCTCCGGGGGGACCTGCGATGTCTTGCCGGCGCCGCCGGGGACACCGTGGCGGCTGTCTTCGATCTCGGGCTCGATCTCCGCCGCGGCCGCGCCCCGTACCTTGCCGGCCGGATCACCGCGCGGGAGGGAGACGACGCGCCGGCGCACATCCGGGTTTCCACCCTCTCGTCCTCCACCCTGGGGCTGGATCTCTCCCTCGCCGATCCGGGGGGTCGGGAATGGGCCCACCTCACCCTCTCCGCTCCCGCACCGGGAAACCACACCCGCGGCCGGTGGCGGCTTCGGGCACGGGCGGAATTGCCGCCGAGGGAAGGATGGTCCTCGCTCCCGTTGATCCGGCGGGTCATTCCTCCGGACGATCTTCCCGGCGACCTGCGGCTTCGTCTTGAGGGTGCCGCCACCGTCGAGGACGGCGCTCTCGCGTTCACCGTCGATCTGGATGGAGCGCTTCCCTCCTCCTCCCTCGATTCCCTGCACGCCGAACTCCGCGGCGGCCGGTCCGCCACCACCGCGCTCACCGCCGAGCTGCAGTGGACCGCCGCCGCGCGCACGCTGTACCTGGGACAGAGCATCCGCCTCCGGCGTGTCCGGCCCCTCGAACTTCGACTCTCCTCCCTGCAAGTCCTGGACGATCCCGTCGCGCACATGCCCCGTCCGGACCCCTCGTCCACCCTGACCCGCGACGGCGAGGGAAGCTGGAGACTCCATGCCTTGCGCCTGCGGGGAGTGACGGGTGACTTCGAGATCGACGGCGCCCTGGCGCACGGCCTGGTGCGCGCGACCGCCCGATCGGATGGACGCCGTCCTCCGGCCATGCTCGCGCGCCTCTCCGGTATCGATTCCCTCCTGGGCCGGTGGCCGGAGGACGGCTCCTATGCGATCGAACTGCGGCTGTTCCACGACACGATCCTGGACTCCACTCTCCTGCAATCCCAGGCGGGTCTTCGACTCCCCGGCGCCCGGCTCTCGTCGCAGCTCGCGTGGGACCTCAGGACCCTGCACGGAAGCGGAAGCCTGGACCTCGACGACGACTTCTCCCTGGTGGACCTGTCGGTCCTGGGCGATTCCCTCCGTGGCCGGGTGCGCCTGGACTGGACCCTGGACGGTCCACCTTCCGCCCTCGACGCGCACGCCTCGCTGCAGGGTGGGTTGCGCACGCGTCGGTGGGATCTTCCCCATCTCCGTGCCACCGGAAACCTGGTGAAGGGCCGGATCGAAGATCTCCGGGCCAGCGCCACCGGGGAGCTGGACTACCGCTCCCTGCGATTGGACCGCCTTGCCCTCCAGTGGCGCCCGGAGGACCACGCCCACCTCCCCTCCTGGTTCGCGCTGGAGGCAGAAGGCGCCGACTTCGCCTTCGCCCAGGTGCTTCGGCTGTCCCGGGAGAAGGGGGTCTGGCAGGCCGAGGTGGACACCCTCGGGTTGCGCTGGACCGACCGGGAACTGCATGCCCGCCGTCCCTTCGTTCTTTCGCTCCAGCCGGCCACCGGCCAGCTCCGCCTCCAGGGCCTGGATCTGGAGGGAAGTCTCGGAAGCCTGCGGGGCGAGCTCGAGCTGGACCACCGATCCCCGCGCGGAAGCCTCGAGCTGGACCTGTCCCCGCCGCCCCTTCGGGGCCACCCCCTCGCCCTTCCCTCCCGCCTGCGGGGTCGTCTGCTCCTTCAGTCGAGCACCTTCCGCCTGGAGGCGCAGGCCACCGATCTTTCCCTGTCCCAAGCTCTCCCCTTGGACGCGCGCTCGGAGATCGAGGGCACGATCCCCACCTTCGATGGCGGGGACGCCCCCCGCCTGCAAGGGGAGCTCGTGATCGAGGCGCCCCGTACGGCGGCCCTGCAGGCAGTGCGACTGCGGGTCGCGGGAATCTGGGGCGCGTCCATCGCCCCCCTCGATTCCAGCCGGAGCGGCGCCCCTCCGGACAGTTTCCGGCAACGGCTCGCCCTCGAGCATTCCGATTCCACCCTTGCGGTACGGCTGGTGCTGGAAGACTCCCTGCAAACCCTGCTCTTCGGCTCCGCCCACCTGCCGTTCCGCCTCACCGGGACCCGGATCCGGCGCAGCTCGGCCCCGGTGCGGCTGCGCTTGCTCGCGCCGGACACCGACCTCGCCCGCCTGGACCGGTGGTTCCCCTCGGGCATGGTTCTTACGGGCCGCCTCGGTCTGGACCTGCGGGCCGAGGGTCCCTTCGAGAATCCCCGGCTGGAGGGCACGGTGCACGCCAAGGATCTCCAGGCCGCTCTTCCCGGACGCGTCCGCATGGGTGCAAGGATCGACCTGGGCTTGCAGGGCGATCGCAGGCATCCCCGGATCGAAGGCACCATCGTGCTGCACGACTCCCAGATCCGGATCCCTCCCCGCTCGGTGAACCGTCTGCCCACCCATGGATCCTCACTCCTGTGGGAAACCGCGGCCTGCGATTCCCTTCTTGCGCACTTCCTCCGCCTGACCCCGGCGCCGGTCGAGCTCGCTCCCTCGTCCGCCGAGGAAGCTCCTCCCGCGATTCCTCTTCCCTCCGGTCTCGATCTCGACGTGCGGGTGGATGCCCCCCGCAACCTGTGGATCCGCGGACGGGGCCTGGACGTGCGCTTGACCGGAAACCTAGTCCTTTCCCAGGTGGACGGTCGGTTGAATGCCGATGGAGCGCTCGAGACCACCCAGGGAACCTTCTCCTTCATGAACAAGACCTTCCGCCTGCGCCGCGGCGAGGTGCGGTTCTACGGGGATCCCCTCGTGCCCTGGCTCGACATCGAACTCGGCGCGACGGTGGGTGACGCGGAGATCGTCGTCCACATCACCGGCACCACCGGGGAACCGGAACTCGATTTCCAATCGATCCCGGCCATGGACGACGCCGACATCTTCTCCTATCTGCTGTTCGGGGGCCCGACCACGCGTCTGGACCAGGCCGGCAGCGATCTCGTCCAGCAACAGGCGGTCAACGCGGTGGAGGCCTTCGCCATCCCCCAACTCGAGGGAGGTGTGGCCTCGGAGCTGGGGATCTCGATGATCCAGCTCAAGCAGAGCGAGGAGAAGGACCAGGACCTGAGCCTGGTGGTCGGCAAGTACATCACTCCCCAGGTCCTGTTGAAGTACGAGCAGAGCCTGAGCGAGCGTCAGACCTACACGGTGCGCCTGGAGTACTGGATCACCCGCCACCTGAGCCTGCAATCGTTCTACAGCGAACAGCGCAGCTCCGGGGTGGAAGCCAGGATCCGCAAGGACTACTGATCCACCCCGACGGGCATCCGGCCCGGCGTTCGCTTGGACCGCGAGCGGTTCCCCGCGGGAAGCGGCGCACCGTTGTCATCGGATCTTGCATCGCGCATCGATCTCGTGTTCGATAGCTCTCGGACTTCCACCGGAAGGGAACGCCATGGACTTGCCGAGGCGTCTGGCCGTATCTCTCCTGCTCCTTTCCGCCTGCCTTCCCGGGCCCGCGGCGGCGGCCGAGGTCTCCCGCGAGGGTCACCTGGTGGTCGGGGCGAAGCTGGGCGCGGGAGTCGCCCGGCTGGGCGACCAGGTGCCCGAAGAGGACACCACCGAGACCGGATGGGCCGGCAACTTCTCCATGGGATATGGAATCTCTCCTCGGTGGTTCCTCGGACTCGAGGCGTCCACCTGGTCCGATTTCGGCGGAAGCTCGCCGGGCAACGCCGACCTCACCTTCCGCGCCTTCGGCCCTTCGGTGGCCTGGTATCCCGGAGGCGGCGCCTTCTACCTGCGTGGGATCGTGGGATGGGGACGCCTGGAGTTCCAGGTGCAGACCGTCGACGGCCTCCACGCCAAGACCGACGAGTCCGGCTTCGGCTTCGCGCTGGGCGCCGGCTACGAGTGGCGGATCTCGACCCTGGTCGCGCTGGGACCCCAGCTCGATCTGGCCTATCTCGACGTCGGCGAGGTCGGCGCCTTCACCCAGGTGCTGGGCCAGTCCTTCGACTTCTCCGCCTGGTGGTTGAACGCCACCCTCTCCGCCCATTTCTACTTCTGAGCCCGCTTCCCTCGCTGGCGGGCGGAGAAGCGCGAAGCCGACACGGGAAGGCCCCCGCCGAACGACGGGTGCGCCGCGAAGTGGAACCGTGGGAGGGAACTGGAGCGGGCGACGGGACTCGAACCCGCGACCGTCAGCTTGGGAAGCTGATACTCTACCAACTGAGTTACACCCGCTCCCGGGGCCCGGCCGCTGCACCGCCGGGGATGGCAAGCTATCAGGGGCGTCCGGAGGTGTCAAGGGGACGGGAGGCCTCGAGCGCCCGCAGGATCTGCTCCACCAGGGCCGGATCTTCCCCGGTGGCACGCAGTTCCACCGGATGCTTGCGAAACCACGTCTCCTGCCGGCGGGCGTAACGCCGGGTTTCGATGACCACCCGTTCCTCCAGCGCGCGGCGATCGATGCGACCGGCCAGGTGGTCGACGATCTCCCGGTAGCCCAGGATCCTCAGCCCCGGAGAGTCGGGAGACCAGCCCTGCGCGAGCAGCCCCCGCGTCTCCTCGATCCATCCCCCGTCGAGCCAAGCCTCGGCCCTCCGGGCGATGCGGGCGTGCAAGGTCCACCGGGGCCACTGCAGGTGGAAGACCCGCAAGCGGAGATCGAGCACCGGCCGGGGCGTGAAGTCGCGGGCCTGTTCGCTCATGCTGCGCCCGGTCAACGCGTGGATCTCCAGCGCCCTCTCCATCCGGTAACGGTCGTTCGGATGCAATCTCTCCGCGCTCTGCGGATCGACCTCCAGCAAGCGCCGGCGCAACTCCTCCTTCGGCAGCCGTTGCCATTGCCGGCGGAGCTGCGCCAGCAATGCATCGTTGCGGGGCAGGTCGAAGAAGCCCTCCTCGAGGGCGCGCAGGTAGAAGCCTGCACCGCCGACCACGATCGGAGTCACTCCCCGGTCCCACAGACGCGGCAGGAGTTCTTCCACCGCCCGCCGGTACCGTCCCGCGTCGAAACGCTGGTCGGGGTCGATGAGGTCGATCAGGTGGTGCGGCAGGCGTTCCCGTTCGGATGGCGTCGGTTTGCCCGTCCCCAGGTCGAGGCCCCGGTAGATCTGCCGGGAATCGAGGGAGACCAGCTCGAGGGCTCCGTCGAAACGTTCGGCCAACTGGAGGGCCAGACCGGTCTTGCCCGACCCGGTCGCTCCGACCAGGACCACCAGGGAGCTCGCGCGCATCACCGGATCACCGGCGCTGGAAGCGCCGCTCCAGTTCGCCCAGGCCGATCCGGATGAGGGTGGGGCGTCCGTGCGGGCACGAATAGGGCAGCTCGGTGGCGAAGAGCCGGTCCATCAGGGCTTGCATCTCCGGCAGGGTCAACTTCTCCCCGGCCCGGATGGCGCCGTGACAGGCGTAGGAGGCCAGGATGGCCTCGCGGGGGTCGCTTCCGCCTCCCTTCGCCTCGGACAGATCCACGAGGATGTCTCGCAGCAGGGCGCCGTCGTTCCAGTTGCGCAGATCGCCGGGGATTCCCCGCACCAGGATGGTCGCACCGCCGAAGGGTTCGGTGGCGAAGCCCATCTTCTCCAGGTCGCCCGCGTGCACTTCGTAGGCGGCCAGTTCGTCCGGAGAGAGTTCCAGGGTGGTGGGAAAGAGAAGCTGCTGCACCGACACCGCCTTCCCTTCCAGCGCCTTCTTCCCCTCGTTGTAGAGAATGCGTTCGTGGCTGTTGTGCTGGTCGACGATCACCAGGGCGCCCCGGATCTGGGTGAGGATGAAGGTGTTGTGCAACTGCCAGAAGAGGCCCGGGGCCACCTCCTGGCCCCCCACGATTCCCGGATCGACCGGAGCTCCACTGGGGACGAAACGTCCCGGCTCCTCTCCCAGGTCCGTGGGCGAGAACAACTGGGGGGCTTCCTTCCGCCGGCTCCACCGGGGACCGTACGCGGTCGCGTGTCCTTCGGTCGGCCCGTGCCGGAAGACTTCTTCCACCGTCTTCTCCAGGCGCTCCAGCGCTTCCCCCTCCACCCCCTTCTTTCCGTCTCCCGGTGCGGCGTCGATCCGCGAGACCTTTCCAGGTCCTTCCTTCCGCAGGTTGAGGGCGTCCTGGATGGCATGCCGCACCAGTTCATGGGCGGCCATTGCGTCGCGCAGGCGAACCTCCGCCTTGGTGGGATGGATGTTCACGTCCACCCGCGAAGGGGGCACTTCGAGGAAGACCAGGGCCAGCGGATGGCGTCCGGGAGGAATCACCTCCCGGTAGGCGTGTTGGATCGCGTGGATCAACCCCTTGTCCACCACCGCGCGGCGGTTCACGAACAGGAATTGCCCGCTGCGATTCCCCTTGGTCCAGGTGGGAAGACTGCACAGGCCCTCGACCCGCATTCCCTCCAGCTCCGCTTCGAAGCGCTTGAGGTGCGCGGCCACGCTCGAACCGAAGATGCCGTGCACGCGGGTCTCCAGGTCGAGCGCAACCGCGAGATCCAGCATGACCTTTCCGTCCGCCTCCAGCCGGAAGGCGACGTCGGGGTGCGCCAGGCCCAGGGCGGTCACCACCTGGGTGACGGCGCGTTTCTCCGCCTGGGCCGACTTGAGGAACTGGCGGCGCGCGGGGAGATTGAAGAAGAGATCGGCGGCGACGACGGTGGTTCCCACGTGCCGGGCCACCGGTTCCTTCCGCTCGATGCGACCGCCGACGATGTCCAGACGGCTCCCGATCTCCTCCTCCGCGCAGCGGGAACGCAGGGAGAAACGACTGACCGAGGCGATCGACGCCAGGGCCTCGCCCCGGAAACCGAAGGAACGCACGTCGAGCAGGTCTCCACTGCCGGCGATCTTCGAGGTGGCATGGCGCTCGACCGCCAGGGGCATCTCCCGGGCGGGGATTCCACTGCCGTCGTCTTCCACCAAGATTTCCTCGAGCCCCCCGTGGCGCAGCCGCACCACCACGTGACGCGCTCCGGCGTCCAGGGCGTTCTCGACCAGCTCCTTCACCGCCGAGGCCGGCCGTTCCACCACCTCGCCCGCCGCGATGCGCTCGACACAGCGGGGATCGAGAAGTCGGATGGGGCGGCGCTCAACCCTGGGAGCGTTCATGAAGTGATCCCTTCAACCGCTGTTGTTGGAAGAAGTTGGAAACGGTCGTGCCCTCATCTCCGGAGCGCTGGAGGCTCCACAGTACGCCGGGGGCCGGCGGCTGTCAATCCGGGGCGGGACCCAAGGGAGCCTGGGCTTTCTGCAGGAGCTCGTCCGCGGTGTCGGCGTCGTGCGGATAGCGGGCATCGCCCACGTGGATCTCCGCTTCGCCCAGCCCCAGTTCCTCCTCGAGGAAATGATGGAGAACCCGGCGGTAGCGTCGGGCCAGTCGCCGTTGGCCGCGGGCTTCCTCCGGGGCGAGCACCGCGAAGCGGCCGGGTGCGATGAACAACACGCAGTCGGTGCCCCGCGCGGTCTCCTCCACCACCGCCTGCAGGCGCTCCTCGAAATCCTCCACCGCCGGTGGAAGCTCCAACTGGAAACAGGTCAGGGAGAAGCCGAAATGGTATCGCTGTGCCCGCTGCAGCTCGCGCTCCAGGGCTTCGCGCAACAGCAGGCGGTTGGCGGTCCAGGGATCCTCGGCCCCGGTCGGTGGCGTTGTTTTCGGGACGGTGTCCCCACCGGTCACGGTCGGGGGGCTTGTCTCCGCCGCGCTTCCGGAGATCGCGGAGAGGAGCAGCATGGCGGTGTTGAAGTCATCGTCGGAGAATTCCTCGTCCTCCAGCAGGAAACGCGAGCGGTGGTCGATCGCGGCGAGCAGTGGACCACCCGGGTGTCCAGCGACCAACCAGTTGCGGACCGCTTCGCCGGCGGGCCGCACCCCGCGCACACGGATCGGATCGTCCTGGGAGGAATGCTCGGCCATGAGACTGCGGTAGACGCTCTCGAGCGCCGCGCTCGCCGCATCCTCGGAAGGATCCACCGCGACCGGCGGACCGGTCGACGCCAGCCAGACTCCGCAGACCCGCGCCCCGGTGATCTCCCGGAAGGCACGGCACACCTCCGCCGCGTGCTCCCGGGCGGGAAGCGCGGCGATGCGGGCCAGCCAGGCCGACAACTCCTGCATCACCTGCATGCGGATGCGGCTCTCTTCGCGGCCCAGCAGGATTCCCAGCCGCGAGGTGACCACCTGCCGGACCGCTCCCAGGTTGCGCTGGAAGTAGCTCAGGGCGGCCAGGCCTTCGAACTCGGCCACGATCACCCCGAAGCATTCCGGGGTCCCGAGTGGAACGTAGAGGGTCGAGTAGCGATGTGACTGGGTGCTCCCGGCGGGACGAACCCGTTCCTCCAGGATGACGATCTCCGAGGTGAGAAGCACCTGGCCGAGGATCCCCGAACGCGGGTCGACGTCCCGGGAGATCTTCGGCGGCCCGCCGCGCACCTCTCCCGGCACCACCCGCAATCCCCTGCCCTTCTTCGATCCCAGGATCAGGAGCTGGCAACTTTCCGCTCCCGAGAGATCCTCGAGGAGATCGCGGGTCATGCCCAGGCTTTCCTCCAGGGAGAGTCCCATCGTGAGCAAGCGGTCCAGGCCCTTCTCGAGATCGTCGATGAGCGCCCGCTCGTGGTAGGACTGGATCTCGAGCAGGCGGGACAGGACCGGGGTGATGCGCTCGGCCATCCGGGTGACGGTGACCAGGTCCCCCTGGTCGAAGGACTGGCTTCCCCGGTCGCGCGAGACGCTGGCGACCCCGAGCACCTGGGTGTCGTCCACCAGGGGAACACAGACCGCGCTCTGGATGTCCGCGCGGTCGCGTTCGGAGGGATCGGTGGGTTGGCCTTCGATGACCTCACCCTGGCGGGTGATGGCGACCCGGCCGCTGATTCCCTCTCCCAGTCGCCGGCGGCTGCTGCGGATGGTGTGGTCGCTCAGGCCCTCGGCGTAGGCGATGTACAGCTCCTTGGTGGCATGGTTGAGAAGCTGGATGCTCCCGCTGTCCGCGTCGACGGCGAGGATCAAGAGGGAGAGCAGACCCCGCAGGACCTCTTCCCGGTCGAGGGCGCGATCGAGCCAGCGGACCGCGTCCTCGAAGTCCTGCCACACCCTCTGTTCCAGGCGTTGCGACCGGGCGCCCCGCCGGGGCGGCCATCCGGGTTCCCCGTAGAGTTCGAGGGCCTCGTGCACCCCGAGCAGGGGAACGTTCCGCTGCTGGAGCCAGCGCACCGCCTCCTGGATCCGTTCCCGGTCCTGGCTGAGGACCACCTGTCCGGCCTGGGCGATCTCTTCCAGGAACTGGGGGGTGTGGCCGTGGCGGATTCCCAGGATTTCGGCCATTTCGTGGCCGATGGCGGCCGGATCGGGGTCATACACCCCCACCAGGTGCACCGAGGGACACCGGTGCAACTCGGCGAGCGCGGGAATCTCGGCTTCCCGGACTCCCACCATCGCCAGAAAGGTCAATGGATTCGCTGCTTCCACCATAGCCACCTGGCCCCAGGGCTCCATCCATGGGCACAATGGGCCACGACCTTCGCAGCAAGGAGAGTGCCACCAGCTCCAAAGTACAAGAAGGAAGGGGATTTAGCCGATTTCCGGGGGATCCTCCCCCAACGCCTCCTGCAGCTCCTGCACAAGCAGCAGGGCGTCCACCGGACGCAGCCGGGAGACGTCCACCTCCCGGAGCCTCTCCACGACCTTCTCTCGGGCCGCCGCGAAGAGCGGAAGCTGGGGAGGTGGTGCGGTGGTGGGACCGGGAGGAGTCACCGGTTCGGGGGGATCCATTTCCCGTTCCCGCAGGATCTGCGCCGCCCGATCCAGGACCACCCGGGGCACCCCGGCCAGCTCGGCCACGTGGACTCCGTAGCTGTGGTCGCTGGCCCCGGGCAGGACCCGGTGGAGGAACAGGATGCGACCCTCCCACTCCTTCACCTCCATCTGGACGTTGTGCGCTCTCGGGAGTTTCTCCACCAGGGAGGTCAGGGCATGGAAATGGGTGGCGAAGAGGGTCTTGGGACGCTGGGGCCCGTCGTGGAGATACTCGGTGATGGCCCAGGCCAGCGCCAGGCCGTCGTCGGTGGAGGTGCCCCTGCCCACCTCGTCCAGGATGACCAGGCTTCGGTCGGTGGCCCCGCGAAGGATCTTGGCCGTCTCGGACATCTCCACCAGGAAGGTGCTCTGTCCCCGCGCCAGATCGTCGCTGGCCCCCACGCGGGTGAAGAGGCGGTCCACCAATCCGATCCGGGCGCGCCGCGCCGGCACGAAGGACCCCATCTGGGCCATGATCACCAGGAGGGCCGCTTGGCGGAGGTAGGTCGACTTCCCTCCCATGTTGGGACCGGTCAACAGGAGCAGCTGGCGATCCCGCGGGTCGAGCAGGAGGTCGTTGGAGATGAAGCTGGACGCGATGAGATTCTCCACCACCGGGTGGCGGCCCTCGCGGATGTCGAGGATCCCGCTCTCGTCGATCTCGGGCCGGACGTATTCGCGGGCGCGGGCGATCGCGGCCAACGAGAGGAACGCGTCGAGATCCCCGAGCGCCGCGGCCAAGCGGCGCAGACGGGGCAGCTCCTCCTGGATCCTCTCGATCAATCGGCCGTAGAGTTCGGCTTCCAGGGAGATGCGTCGCTCCTCCGCGCTGAGGATCTGCCGCTCCTTCTCCTTGAGCACGGCAGTCACGTAACGCTTGCCCGAAGTGAGGGTCTGCTTCTCCTGGTAGTCCTTTGGAACCTTGTCCAGGTGGGTGCGGCGCACCTCGATGTAGTAGCCGAACACCTTGTTGTAGGAGACCTTGAGCGAGGGGATCCCCGTCCGCGCCCGTTCGCTCGCTTGATACCCGGCGAGCCAGCTCTTCCCCCCCCGCGCCAGGTCCACCACCTCGTCCAGCTCCGGGTGGACCCCGTGACGCATCACCCCGCCCTTGCGCAGGTGGGTCGGCGGCTGGTCCACCAGTTCCTCCACCAGTGGACGGGCGAGTTCGTCGGCGGGAGCCAGCGACTCGACGAGGGCGCCGACCAGGGTGGGCCCTCCATCCTCCAGGGGCCGGACGAGTCCGGGAACCCGGACCAGGGCTTCCCGCAAGGATGCCAGTTCGTGGGGCAACGCCCGGCCGGTGGCGATCCGGCCGAGGATCCGCTCGAGGTCGCCCATTCCGCGCAACCCATCCCGCAGACCTTCCAGGCGCACCGCATCCTCCAGGAGGAAGGACACTACGTCCAGTCTCTCCTCGATCTCGCGCACCACCTTCGAAGGCGCTCTCATCCAGGCGGCCAGCCGGCGCCGGCCCATCGGGGTGCCGGTAGCATCCATCTGGCCCAGGAGCGTGGCCTTGCTTCCGCTGCGACGAAGGCTCTCGAACAATTCCAGGTGGGCGACGGTTTCCCGGTCGAGGTGCAGGTGGTCGTCCTGCCGTTCCACCAGGAGGGACGCGACCTGGTCGGGCCGTCTTCGTTGGCGGTCGGCCAGGTACCGCAACGCGGCACCCGCGCAGCACGCGGCGCGGGGCAGCCCATCGAGGTCGAGTCCCGACAGGTCGTGCACCCCGAAATGATCCCGGAGCACCTGGTGGGCATGGTGCTCCTCGAAGAGCAGCGCGGACACCCCGGTGGCCACGATTCCCGCGAAGGCCTCTTCTTCCAGGAGCGCGCGGCCGTCTTCGACCCGGCTTTCCGGCAGCACCAGCTCGGCCACCCGGTACCGGCGGGGAATCCCCGTCACCTCCTCCCGGCTCGCCTCGCCGCAACGGAATTCCCCGGTGCTTCCCTCCAGGAGCGCGTAGCCCCAATCCCCCGGGGAGGAATCGAGGATCGCGAGCAGGTAGTTTCCCTCCGCGTCCCGCATGAGCGAGGGATGACTCACCGTTCCCGGCGAGAGCACCTCCACGATCTCGCGGCGGACCAGTCCCTTGGCCTTCGCCGGATCCTCGGTCTGCTCGCAGATGGCCACGGTGTAGCCGGCGTCCAGCAGCTTGCCCAGGTAATGGTCGACCGCGTGGAAAGGGATGCCCGCCAGGGGGATGGGGTCGCCGTTCCTCTTGTCCCGGGCGGTCAGGGTGATGCCCAGGACCTGTGCGCAGATCTTCGCGTCGTCGAAGAAGGTCTCGTAGAAATCGCCCATCCGGAACAGCAGCAAGGCATCGGGCTGTTGGGCCTTCAGCCCCAGGTACTGCTCCATCATGGGAGTGTGTCCGGCGCTGCGTTTCCCTTTGGCCATCAGTGTCGACCGGGAGTGAGGATCACCGTCCGCCAGCCGCTTCGGGCCAGCTCCTGTTGCGCCGCTTCCGCCGTGCCCCGGGTGGGAAAGCGCCCACCCACGACCCGGTACCAGGGAGGCGAGCTGGAAGCGTCGCGTTCGATCCGGAGTTCTTCGATCTGGGTCTTCATCGAGCGCGCCAGTCGCAAGGCGAGACTGCGGTCGTGGAACGCACCCAACTGCAACGCGAAGGATCTTCGCAAGGTCGGGCTCTCCACCTCGGAGATCCCCGACCCCTCCGAACTCGTCGCCGGAGTCGACGAATGCAACCGCTCTTCCCGGACCCATGCCGCTTCGGCGGTGCGGCTCCATCGGCGCAGGATCTCCTCGCGGGTACGCTGCGCCCGATCGACCTCACCCATCTGCTCGAGCGCCTGGGCTCGGACATAGAGGGCCTGCACCGCCACATCCTCGTCGCCGGTGGAAAGGGCGGTCTCCGCCTCCTTCAGGGCGCCGCGCGGATCGCCCGCCCGCAGGCTCAGTTGGGCGAGCAGGGTGCGGCTCATCGCGAACGCCTCGCTCGATTCGTCGATCTCGAGCAATCGCTCCCGCGCACTCCGCACCTCTCCCACCGCCGCCGACGCCATGCCGGCGAAGAGTGTGGCTTCGGGATTCCGTCGTCTCGCACTGGCGGGCAGCGCATCCAGCAACTCGATGCTCGTAAGGTACCGTCCGCGCGCGAACGCCTCCCTGGCCCGCGCGATCATGACGACCTGCGCCAGGCTGTCCTCCGACGAACTCCCGCTGGTGAGCGTGGCGGCGAGGCGGTCGAAGCGGTCCGGATCGGTGGTCAACTGCGCGCGCATCCAGGTCAAGGGACGGGTCTGCGGAACTCCCCGCTCCAGCCGATCCTCCAGGATCTCTTCGGCGAGTCGATACTCCCCGCGGACCTTCAGTTCGCGGACCCGTTCGAGAAGGTTCTCGCCCCAGGCCAGGACCGAAAGGGCGGTCACCAGGAGCACGACGCCCAGAACTGTCACTCCTCGTTCTCTCACGCTCGACCCTCGAGGACCCCCGGGAGTTCCCGGTCATTCTCCTCCGCCGGAACCAACGGCTGCAGGTTTCCGCAGGCCATGCACACCCGGCGCGGTTCGGGGTCGTCGGCGCCACACTGGGGACACCGCCAACTCGAGCATCCGAAGGCGTCGGGCATGGCCCGGACGATCCGCAGGAGGACCTCGGTCTTCCCCGCCCGGCTCAGGTAGCGCACCCAGCCCGCCCAGGCGGACAGATCAGCCGCTCCCCACCGCGGAGGATCCTCCACCAGGGCCACGAAGCTCTCCAGGTCGCCGCGACGCAGGCGCAGGTCGGCCACCGCCCTCCACAGGGCCACGTCGTCGGGACGATCCTCCCGTTCGCGCTCGAGCTCGGCGAGAAGACTCTCCATCTTTCCCGCGCGCAGGGCGGCGTCGGCCAAGCGGGGCAGGAAGTACTTCGCTCCCGAACGGCTCTTGCGCAGCCCCTGCAGCCAGATGGAGACCGCCCGATCGGGCCGGCCCAGCGCCATCGCCCGATCCCCATCGACCTCGTAGGCCGCGCCCAGGGAATCGTCCAGTCGCAATGCCCGGTGCAGGAGGTCGTCGGCGTTCTCGGGGCGGTCCTGGCGCAGTTCGTCCCGGGCCAGCTCGGCCAGGTAGGCCGCGGCCTCCCGCTTCGCCCGGCCGCCGGCGAGGCGGGCCCGCTGTTCCAGTTTCTGGGCGGCCACCTCCCGCTGGCCCAGCCGATGCAGCGCCCGCGCGTGGCGCTCGAGCAGATCGGCGTCGAAGATGTGCCGGTCGAGTTTCTCCAGCCGGTGTTCCACTTCCTCCCAGCGTCCTTGCGCGAGGAGATCGTCGGCCACCGCCAGCTCGGCCAGTCGCCGCAGATCGGGGGACAGGCGGGGCCGGGCCAGAAGCCCCTGGTGCAGATGCAGCGCCCGCACCGGGTCTCCCCCTTCGCGGAGAAGATTGCCCATCTGCAGGTAGACCGAGGGCGGCGCGTTGCCCTCGCGGATCAACTTCGCCATCACCTCCTGGGCTTCCTTCTTCCGTCCTTCCAGCAGCAGTTCGAAGGCGCCCTCGGCGCCGCGTGGCACCTCGCGCGCCCGGGCACTGCGGGAAAACAGCAGGTACAGCACCACCACCAGGATCAGCAGCGATGCGACGAGGAGGGCGATCGCCGAGGCCTGGTTCATCGCCCCGGATCCTCGACGGAGGTGGTGAGGGCCACTTCCTCCAAGGGGGCGGCCCGAAGCCGGGTGATCTCCTTCTCCAGTTCCTCCTTCTGCCGTCGCAGTCGTCCCAGATCCAGTCGCAGCCGGACCTCGCGGATGGCCGCAACCACCATTCCCAGGACGAATCCGACCGCCGCCGAACTGAAGATCACCACCCACAGGGGAACCCCGAGGAAGGTCCAGGTGAACAACTGCACATCCACTCCCGGAGTGTCGTTGTTCTGCACCGCGAGGGTCACGAAGAAGGCCAGCAGCACCACGAACAGCAGGGTCTTAAGCAGCCACACGGTCGTACTTCCAGAGCAAGCCGAGATTCTCGGCGAAGAAGGTCGTAGCCTGGACACCGGTCACACGAACCAGGATCTCGTCTCCTCGTCCCAGGTTTCCATCGGCCGGCACCAGCACTTTCCGATTGTTCAACGTGCGCCCTCTCAGGTAACCCCGGCCCTTCACATCCTCCCCCTCGATGGCGACCTCCCAACGGCTTCCCACCAGGCTCTTGGCCTTCTCTTCCCACAGGGCTTCCTGGAGCGCGTTGAGTCGATACAGGCGCTCGTTCTTCATCTCCTCGGGAACGTCGTCCTCCAGCTTGCTGGCCGGGGTTCCCGGACGAGGAGAGTACTTGAAGGTGAAGGCGGAATCGTAGCGCATTTCCCGCATGATGGTGAGCGTCTCCTCGAAATCCTCCTCGGTCTCCCCGGGAAAGCCCACGATGATGTCGGTGGAGAAGGTGACCTCGGGCAGGTCCCTCCGGCAGCGCTCGGCGAGGGCGAGGTAATCCTCGATCCGATAGCCCCGCTTCATCCGGCGCAACACCCGGTTGCTCCCGCTCTGCACTGGCAGATGCAGCCACGGCGAGACGCCCTCGTGGGTGGCGATGGCCTCGATCGTCCTCTCGCTCAGATCGCGGGGGTGGTTGGTCAAGAAGCGCACTCTCCGCAGACCCTCGGTCTCGGCGACCTGGCCCAGAAGGCGCGGGAAGTCGGCCACCGGATGGTGGTACGCGGTGACGTTCTGTCCCAGGAGGGTGACTTCCACGCCGCCCTCCCGGTCGACCACCGCCCGCACCTCCCGCAGGATCGTCCCGGGATCCTTGGGCCGCAGGGGCCCCCGCGTGCTGGGAACGATGCAGAAGGTGCACTTGTAGTCGCAGCCCCGGGTGATGGAGATGAAGTGGGAGTTGTTGAGGGGGTCCCGCTCCGGACTGGCCTGGTAGGTGGTGACCCCGTCCGCGGACACGTCGAAGCGCGGGGAACCATCCCGGCGCACCCCTTCGATCATCTCCGGCAACCGGTTGTACTGATCGGTGCCCACCACCAGGTCGACCGCTTGCCGCCGTTCGTGCAAGGCCTTGCCCAGACGCTGGGCCATGCACCCGACCACCCCCATGAGCACACCCTCGCGTCCCTTCTTGTGACGCATCAGCTCGCCGATACGGCCCAGGACCCTCTGCTCGGCGTTGTCCCGGACCGCGCAGGTATTGAGGAGGATGATGTCGCTCTCCTCCGGTCGCGCCACGCGCGCGTACCCCGCCCGGGCGAGGGTGTCCACGATGGCCCGGGTGTCGTAGACATTCATCTGGCAGCCATAGGTCTCGATGTACACGCGCTTGTTCATGGTTCGACCAGCCGTCCCTTCAGATTCCCTTCGTCGTCCAGGGCACAGATCTCGACCCGGACCCGCCGGCCCGCCGGCGCGCCGTCCGCCCGCGCCCGGACCGTGGCGTAGTTGTCGAGCATGATCTCCCGCTCTCGCCCCTTCTCCGCGGCCCCCTCCACGATGCCATCGGTGATGCTACCTATCTGTTGTAGCATGAATGCCTTGTGCTTTCTTCTTCCCAATTCACGCAAGGTCGCCGCCCGGCGGTTCGCGGTGGGTCCGTCGACCGCGTCCGGCATGGACGCGGCCGGGGTGTTCTCCCGGCGGGAATAGGGAAAGACATGATAGAAGGCCACCGGGAGAGCCTCAAGCAAACCCACGGTGGCCTCGAAGTCGTCCTCGGTCTCCCCCGGGAAGCCGGCGATGAGATCGACCCCCAGTCCGAAACGGGAGTCGGCGGCCGCGATCGCCTCGACCAGCTCGTGGTAGCGGGCCCGGGTGTAGGGACGGCGCATGCGCCGCAACACCGCGTCGCTTCCCGATTGCAGGGGAAGGTGGAGATAGCGGCACAGGCGGTCCTCGCTGGCCAGCATCTCCACCAGGTCCATCTCGACCTCGGACGGATCGATGCTGGACAGCCGGAAGCGCACCCGGGAGTCGACCCGTTCCAGCAGCATCTCGAGCAGGGGCACCAGGCCGGTGGCCGGGTCGAGGTCGCGCCCGTAGTGCCCCAGGTGCACCCCGCCCAGGACGATCTCCTCGTATCCCGCATCGGCGAGAAGACGGGCCTGGCGGACCACCTCCCGGGGAGGCCGCGAGCGGCTGGGCCCCCTCGCGCTCCAGACCGAACAGAAGGTGCAGCGGAGGTTGCATCCCTCCTGCACCTTGATCATCGCCCGGCTGCGCCCCTCCATCGAGACGATCCACTCGTCCGGGTGGATCTTCATGCGCCGGGGGTAGGATCGCGCCTCGAGCAGTCGCTCGCCCCGGACCGCCCGCTCCAGGTACCGCTCGATCTCCTTCTTCTCCTCGTTGCCCAGCGCCATGTCGATCTCGGGGACCTCCATCAGGCGGTGCCCGTTGACCTGGCTGTAGCAACCCACCACCATCACCCGGCAGGAGGGATGGCGTCGCTTGACGCTGCGCGCAAGCTGGCGGCATTTCTGTTCTGCCCGGGCGGTGACGGTGCACGAGTTGATGACATACAGTTCGGCTTCGTCCTTCCAGTCGACCACCTTCGCGCAGTCGAGGGCGCGCCGGCGCATCGCCTCCGTCTCGTAGAGGTTCAAACGGCAACCAAGGGTCGTGAAGGCGACGCGCATGGTATTGGCTCCACCCGGATCGGACGTCTGGCTTCCCACGACGGAATCCGTCTCTTCGAGAGAGGCCCCGTCCGGTGGTCCGGGCGGGGCCTCGCTGCACACGTCTCGCTGCAGATCGCGAGGCGTGGGGCGTTACGCCTCGTCGGCATTCTCCGCCGCGAGTTCCTTGTCGAGTTCCTCATCCTTGGACGCTTCACTCGCCGCCAGCTCTTCCTCGGTCAACTCGCGCCGGGGATGGGCCTCGATGAAGGCTTCGAGCTCGTCCGGATGATCCTCGAAGTAGCCCTGGACCGAGAGAACGATCTTGCGGTTCTCCGGATCCATCTTGATGACCTTCAGCGGAATCTCCTCGTCCACGCGGAAGTGTTCCAGGGCCGAGGACATCTCCGGGACGGCCAACTGCTGCGCGGGGACGAAGCCTTCCACCTGGTCCTCGACCTCGACGATGGCGCCGTGGTCGAGCAGGCGGACGATCCGCGCGGTGCACTCTGTACCGGTGCTGTACTTCTCCGCCAGTTCGCTCCAGGGATTCTCCTGGAGCTGCTTGATCCCGAGGCTGACCCGGCGGCGCTCCTGGTTGATGTCCAGGATCACCACCTCCACGGTATCGCCCTTGCGCACGATCTCCTTGGGATGCCGGACGCGCTTGGTCCAGCTCATGTCGGAGATGTGCACCAGGCCGTCGATGCCCTCCTCGACCTCGACGAAGGCGCCGAAGTCGGTGAGGTTGCGCACCTTTCCGGTCAGCTTGGTGCCCACCGGATAGCGCTGCTCGAGGGTCTCCCAGGGATCGGGCTCGGCCTGCTTGAGACCGAGGGAGATCTTCTCGTTCTCCTTGTCCACCTTCAAGACCATCACCTCGACCTCGTCGCCGATGGAGACGATCTTGGAGGGATGGCGGACGTTGCGCGTCCAGCTCATCTCGCTGATGTGGATGAGCCCCTCGATGCCCTTCTCGAGCTCGACGAAGGCGCCGTAGTTGGTGATGGAGACGACCTTCCCCTTGACCAGCTTCCCCTCGGGATACTTGGCCTCGACGTCTTCCCAGGGGTACTCCTGCAGTTGCTTGAGACCCAGGCTGATCCTTTCGCGCTCGCGGTCGAACTCGAGCACCTTCACCTCGATCTCGCTGCCGATGGTCACCATCTCGTTGGGATGGTTCACCCGGCCCCAGCTCAGATCGGTGATATGCAGGAGCCCGTCGATCCCGCCGAGATCGACGAAGGCGCCGAAGTCGGTGATGTTCTTCACCACGCCCTTGCGGATCTGACCCTTCTCCAGCTCGGCGATGAGCTTCTTCTTCTTGCGCTCGCGCTCCTCCTCGAGGACCACGCGGCGGCTCACCACGATGTTGCGACGGCGCTTGTTGATCTTGATGATCCGGAACTCGAGGGTCTCGCCCAGCAGCGCGTCCAGGTCGGGAACCTGCCGCAACGCGACCTGCGAACCGGGAAGGAAGGCATCGACGCCCATCAACTTCACCACCAGTCCGCCCTTGATGCGACGATCGACCACGCCGTGGACCACGCGGTGCGTGTCGTAGGCGGTCTTGATGTCGTCCCACACCATCAGGAAGTCGGCCTTCTCCTTCGACAGGGAGATGAGACCATCCTGGTTCTCGATCTTCTCGAGATACACGTCGAAGATGTCGCCCACCTTGATGCTGTCGAGCGAACGGAATTCGGTGATGGGAATCACGCCTTCACTCTTGAATCCGACGTCGACGAGAACCTCGTTCTCGAGCACCTCGACGACGGTCCCCCGCACGATGGTGCCCTCGCGGATCTCGCTGAGGGTTCCCTCGTATTGCTGGATCATCTCCAGCATCTCCTCAGGGGAGTAGATCTCCTCCTCGAGCAGCTCGGGGTTCACGATGTCGGTGGGATTGAATTCGGTGGTGACGCTGGCCGCCGGCCGGCCGCTGCCGCGTCCCGCTCCGGTACGGGCGGAAGAGCTGGAATGTGCCCCGCCCGGTTGGGGTGAGATTTCGGTCATGGGTTCTTGATGCCTCCTAAACATGGATTTACCCGCATTCACGGGCAGAGGCATAGGATAGTCCAGCGGGAAGGCCACGGCAAGGCCGGCCTGGGGGGTCAGCGGCCCGGTGGATGGAGCAACTCGCTGCGTTCGGCCAGTTCCTCGATGCAGGCCAGCCAGAGGCGGCCGATCCGGCGGTGGAGCTCCTGCGGACTGAGGCGCTGCTCCAGGAGATCCTTCGCGTGCAGGCGCAGTGGAGGACCGATCCAGACCTCCAGCCGCTCCCGCCGCACCAGACAGCGGCGGAGGCGGTCGGTTCCCCGCACGAAGACGGGAACCATGGGCACCTCCGAACGCTGCAGGAGGATGCCCAGGCCCCGCTTGGCCGGTCCGGGCCGGCCGGCCGGCTTGCGGGTGCCCTCGGGAAAGAACATCAACGAGCCCCCGTTCCGCAGGGCTTCGATCGCCGCCTTCATCGCCGGTTCGTCCCACCGTCCCCTCCGGATGGGAATGGCCCGGAAATGCCGGATCAGCCTCCCGAAGATCCCCCGGAAGAGCTCGGCCTTGGCAAGGAAGTAGAGCTCTCGCCGGAAGGCCGATCCAGCCACCGGGGGGTCGAATTGCGAGATGTGATTGCTCGCGTAGAGGTAGTTCTGCGGTCCGAGCTGGTTCTCCACTCCGTAGACCTTCATGCCGAAGGGACGGAAGAACACCAGGCGAATGAGCCAGACCGCCAGCGCGTAGCTGCGCATGGTGAAGCGGGAGGCCGTTCGTTCCTCCTCGCTCAACTCGGGCGGGATCGCCGCGCGCGCCAGATTCGCGCAACGCTCGATCACCTCGTCGATTCCCAGGTGGGTGGTGTCGATCACGTGCGCGTCGGGCGAGATCAGCAGCGGACTGTGCTGGCGCTCACTGTCGAGACGGTCCCGGCGCTCGATCTCCCGGCACATCCGCTCGAGATCGGGTTCGTTCATCGGCTCGCCGAGCTGGAGCAAGCGTCGCCGTGCCCGCTCCTCGAGCTGGGCGTCCAGGTAGATCTTGCAGCGGGAGAGCGGCAGCACCACCGAGCCGATGTCGCGGCCCTCCAGCACCGCCCCGTTCCGCGAAGCCCGGCACATCCGCCGCTGCCGGGACACCATGGCGCGCCGTACGTCCTTGAGCGCGGACAGCCGGGAAACCTTCGCCGTCACTTCTTGGCTTCGGATCGCGTCGGAAATGTCCTCTCCGTCCAGGTGCAGCCGCCCCTCCCGGAACTCCAGTTCCAGCTCCAGGAGCCGCCGGGACAACAGCGGTGCGTCCTCGAGCGCGATGCCTTCGCGCAGGGCCAGCAGGGTCAGGGCCCGGTACATGGCCCCGGTGTCCACGTGGACCATGCCGAGGCGCTCGGCCAGACCGCGGGCCACCGTGCTCTTCCCCGAACCGGCGGGGCCGTCGATGGCGATCTGCAGCGGATCGAACGCGGGATCCATCAGGCACCTTGCCCCAGCTTCTCGAGAATCTCGAAGAACCCCGGGAAACTCACCGCCACGTCCTCCTCCCCCTCCAACCCGATGCTTCCTCCGTGACGATGCAGGACCCCCACGGCCAACGCCGCGGCGGACATGACCATGCGATGGTCCTTGGCCGGCTCCAGGTGGCGCACGGGATGGGGCTTGCCCCCGTGGACCACCAGTTGGTCGCCGCTTCCCTCGGCCTCCACCCCGAAAGCATGGAGCAGCTCGACGACTGCGGCCACCCGGTCACTCTCCTTGACCCGCAGCTCCCGCACTCCGGCAAAGCGGCTGACTCCCGGGGCGAACGCGCAGAGCGCGGCCAGCGCGGGGATCTCATCGATCAAGCCGGGGATCTCCCCTTCCTCGACCGTCACCGGACGAAGGGTCGAAGGAGCCGAGATCATCACGTCGCCGCGGTCCTCTCCCGCGCTGGTGCGGCGGCCTCCCCGATCGACCTGCACTCCCATCCGCTCCAGGATGGCGAGAAAGGACGACCGGGTGGGATTCAGCGACATGTTGCGCAGTTCGATCCGGCTTCCGGGAACGCTGCACGCCGCGGCGGCGAGGAGCGCACCGGCCGAGGGATCGCCTGGAACCTCGACGTCGACGCACCGAAGCGGCGCCTCCCCCTTCCACCGCACCCAGCCCGGCCCATGTTCCACCGCTCCTCCCATCGCCTCCAGCATCCGCTCGGTGTGATCGCGGCTGGGGTAGGGTTCGGTCACCTCGACCGCGACCCCGGCCGCGGCGGCGGCGAGCAGGAGACAGCTCTTCACCTGGGCCGACGCGATCTCCAGTTCAAAGCGCCTTCCTTCGAGTCTTCCGCCGGTGACGATCAACGGAGGCGTGGCCCCGCTGCTGGGACCATCGATCCCCGCTCCCATCTCCCGCAGGGGCGCGGCGATGCGGAGCATGGGACGCCCAAGGAGGCTGGCGTCGCCGACCAGGGTGGTGGTGAAGGGTTGGGCGGCCAACAGTCCGGCGAGCAAGCGCAGGGTGGTCCCCGAATTTCCGCAATCGAGCGCATCGGTGGCCGGGCGCAGGCGACCTTTCCGCCCTCGCACGCGGTAGCTCCCGTCCTCCAGCTCCACGATCGACACCCCCACCGCCTTCAGCACCCTCCGGGTCGAGGCGAGGTCGAGTCCGGGATTGGCGCCCCCTACCGCGGCCTCCCCTTCTCCCAGAACGTTGAGCAGGAAGGCCCGATGACTGATCGATTTGTCCCCCGGCAGGTCCACCGAACCCCGCAGGGGACCTCCGGTCGGGTGGAGGATTCTCTCGCTCAGGACCGGTCCTCCCCTCGGATCACCCGGGCGAGCGCGGCCAGGAAATACTCGTTCTCCTCGTCGGTACCGGTATTCACCCGGAAGCTGCGCTCGGGCATCCCGAATTGTCCCATGGGCCGCACGATCACTCCCTGTCGCAACAACCGGTCGAAGAACTCGGGGATCTCCTCCTTGACCATGGCCAGGTAGAAGTTGGTCTGCGACGGCAGGACCTCCACTCCCAGTTCCTCCATTCCCCTTCCCAGGCGTTCCATGCGCCGGCGATTCTGTTCTCTCCGCTCGGCCACCCGTTCCCGCGCACGGATGGAAGCGGCCGCGGCCGCCTGGGCGAGACGGTTCACATTGAAGGGTTGCCGCACCCGGTTCAAGAGCCCCACGATCTCCTCGCTGCCCAGGAGGTAGCCCACCCGCAATCCGGCCAGGGAGTAGCCTTTGGAGAACGAGCGTACGCTCACGAGGTTCGGATGGAGGTCCCGCAGGGAAAACCAATCGGCATAGTCCTCTGCGGTGACGAACTCCACGTACGGCTCATCCAGTGCCACCACCACGTCGTCGGGAACCGCCTCGAGGAACTCGGCCACCTGGGCCTGGGTGACGTAGCTGCCGGTGGGATTGTTGGGATTGCAGATGAAGATCAGCCGGGTCTTCCCGGTGACCGCGGCGGCCATGGACGGCAGATCGTGCACCCAGTGTTCGTCCAATGGAACCGCCTTGCCCACCTTGTAGTGGGTCTGACAGACGAGGCTGTAGATCGGAAAACTCGGGGTCGCGAAGATCACCTCGTCGCCGGGCTCGGCCAGCAGGTGGACGAGCAGTTCCAGGATCTCGTTGTTCCCGTTCCCGAAGAAGACCTCGCGGGTGGAAAGGCCGTAGACCTCGGCCACGGCTTCGCCGAGCTCGAAGCACCGGGGGTCGGGATAGCGGTTCAGTCGGGAGAGTTCCCGTTCGATGGCCTCGAGGGCCTCGGGAAACGGGCCGTCCGGGTACTCGTTGCTCGCCAGTTTCACCACGCGGGGAATGCCCAGCTCGCGCCGGGCGTCCTCGATGGGTTTTCCCGCCTGGTACGGCGTCAGTTCCCGCACCTCGGGACGCACATGCCGGGAAACGGTTTCCATGGACCACCTCGGGGGATGGGTGTGTGCGCCCAAGCTAGACCTCCCCTGTGTCCGGGTCAATCGACGTCGACTCCGGCCGCCGCGCGCAGCCTTGCGATCTCCGGCGCGCTCAGCGCCCGCAGCTCTCCCCGGGCCAGGCTTCCCAGTTCGATCCCGCCGAATGCGGTCCGGTGCAGCTCGAGCACCCGTACTCCGAGGGCTTCCATCATCCGGCGGATCTGGCGCTTTCTTCCCTCCCGCAGCTCGATGCGATACCGCGGGGCCGGCGGTCCCTCCAGGGGGTCGATCCGGGCGGGAGCGCACGGCCTTCCATCGAGGGTGATCCCACCCTCCGCGAAGCTCTCGAGTTCCTCGGGACCGAGGGACCGATCCACGGTCACCAGGTAGCGTTTCCAGACCGGCCGACCCGGATGCAACAGGGCATTCGCAAGGTCCCCGTCATCGCTGAGCAGCAGGAGTCCGGAGGAATCGCGATCGAGCCGGCCGACGTGGAACAGCCGGCCCCGAAGGAGATCGGGGGGCAGGACATCGGCGAGGCAAGGAGCGTCCCCCTGGCGCCGGAAGGAGGAGATGACGCCACGGGGCTTGTGCAGGAGGAACACCCGTCCACCGGGCCGCGCCCGCACCTCCACCCCATCCACCTCCACCCGGTCGGAGACGGGGTCGACCCGGGTGGAGAGATCGCGGACGATGCTACCGTTGAGAGAGACGCGCCCGTCGCGGATCAACCGCTCCACTGCCCGGCGGGATCCCAGACCCGCTTCGGAGAGAAACCGGTTGATCCGCCGCGGATCCATCGCACCGCCTCAGGTCTCGGTTCCGGCGGCCTTCTCCGCGGCGGCTCCCGGCTCTTCCTCGGCTTCGGTTTCGGGAGGATGCACCACCGCCTCCAATTCCTCGTCGCTCACATCCTCGCCCATCTGCGCCGCGAGTTGCTTGATCTCCTCGCGTTGGGCGAGCAGATCCTCCAGTTCGCTCAGGCGCGGCAATTCCTTCAGGCTCCGCAGACCCAGGTAGTCGAGGAAGGCCCGGGTGGTGCCGTACAGGAGCGGGCTCCCCAGACCTTCGGCGCGCCCGACGATCTCCACCAGTTCGCGTTCCATGAGCGTGCCCAGGACCCCGGACACCTGGACGCCGCGGATCTCCTCGATCTCCAGGCGGGTCACCGGCTGCTTGTAGGCGATGATCGAAAGAACCTCGAGCGCGGCCTTGGACAGCCGCAGCTTGCGGCGGCCCCGGTAGAGCTTCTTCACCACCGGGGCGAACTCGGGCCGGGTCGCGATGCTGTATCCCCCCCCGAACTCCACGATGGTGAAGGCGTGTTCGTCCCGGTCGTACTCGGCCTTCAGTTCCTCCACCGCCGCCTGGATCGCCTTCCTCTCGACCCCCGGGAAGAAGCCCGCGAGACGGGCCAGGCTGAGCGGCTGGTCGGTGGCGAAGAGCAGAGCTTCCAGATTCCGTCTCATGCGGTCTCTTCCTTCCAGTACAGCCAGATCTCTCCATAGTTCTCGACTTGCCGTGCGCTCAGGACGCCGCTCTTCATCAGTTCCAGCATGGCCACGAAGGTGACCACCACCTCCATCTTCGATCTGGACCCGCTGAAGAGTTCGACGAAGGGAACGCTTTTCTTCTCGCGCAGGACGGCTTGGATGATCTCGATCTTCTCCTCGACGGTGAAGACCTCCTGGTACACCCGATGGACGACTTCCTCTTTGAGGTTGTCGAGGATCTCCTTCACCGAACTCAACAGGTCCATGAGCGAGAGCGACAGCTCGGGAGGCTCTTCGGGAATCTGATCGCGGAAGGGATACTCCAGCGGCCGCCGGAAGTACTGCCGGCGCTCCTCCTCCGCCTTGGCCAGCGAGGCCGCCGCTTCCTTGTACTTCTTGTATTCCAGGAGACGGCGCACCAGCTCGTCGCGCGGATCCTCGCCCTCTTCATCTTCCTCGGCGCGCTGCAACGGCAGCAGCAGGCGCGCCTTGATCCGCATCAGGGTCGAGGCCATCACCAGGAACTCCCCGGCCTTTTCCAGGTCCAGGAGGTCGAGGTCTTCGATGAAGGAGAGGTAGTGCTCGGTGATATGCGCGATCGGGATGTCGTAGATGTCGATCTCGTCGCGCTGGATGAGGAACAACAGGAGATCCAGCGGACCTTCGAAGCTGTCCAGGCGAACGGTGTACCCCGACCGATCCACATCCCCGGAAGGAGGCTCCGGCGAAGCGCCGGGCCCCGTGGGAGCCCCGGCGGAAAGCTCGGGATTCGGGTCGGTCCCCGGCGCCGGGGCCTGCATCGGCGGCGCCTTGGACACCGAGCCGGGTTCACCCGGAAGGGGCAGGATCATGGTGACGACTCCCGAGAGGAGGTCCGGTGGGGCAAGAGCTTGCGGACCCGGAAGGGTCCGGCGGCGGTCGTTCGTGGGGGCGCGGGCAAGCTAGCAGAGCGCCGCCGCCGCCGTCAAGGCCGCCGCGGGCCGATTCTGTGGGCCCGCGGGTGGTGCAGCAGGTGCTGCTCGCGCAGGTAGTCGCGGTGCAGGTGGGTGTAGACCTGGGTGGTCCGGATGTCCGCATGGCCCAACAATTCCTGGACCGCCCGCAGGTCGGCTCCGCCCATCAGCAGGTGCGTGGCGAAGGAGTGCCGCAGGACGTGGGGGGTCACCCGGTCGGAAAGGCCAGCCGCCGCCGCGTGTTTCTTCAGGATCTTCCACAAGCCCACCCGGCTGAGCGCTCCGCCTCGCGCGTTCAGGAAGATCCGGTCGCTGAGTCGGCCTCGGGGCCAGCTCGCCCGGGCGCCCTGGAGATAGCGCTCGAGGGCCCACTGCGCGGGCTCGCCCATTGGCACGATCCGATCCTTGTCTCCCTTCCCCCGCACCCTCACCCGCGACTGTCGCAGATCGACACGGTCCCGGGTGAGTCCGCACAGTTCGCTGGCCCGCAGTCCACAACCGTAGAGCAGTTCGAGCATCGCCGCGTCCCGTACCCCCAGCGGGGTCGACAGGTCGGGAACCGACAGCAGCCGCTCCACCTCCTCCACGCTCAAGCCATGCGGCAGGTTCCGCGGAAGCCGGGGTCCGGGCAGGTCGTCGGTGGGATCGTGGGGACAGAACCCGGCCTCGCAGCAATGCCGGTGGAAACCGCGCAGGCTCGAAAGCAGCCGGGCGCGGCTGCGCGCTCCCAGCCCCTCCCCTTCCCGACGGGTCAGGAATTCCAGGAGGTGCGAACGACGCACCTCCGCCGGGCGCCGCACGCCCCTGTCGCCTAGGTAGGAGAGGTAGTCCCGCAGGTCCCGTCCATAGCCCTCGAGGGTGTGGGGGGAGACTCCCCGTTCCACGTCCAGACCCAGCAGGAAGGAATCGACGGCGCGGAGCAGTTCCTCTCCTTTCGCGGGGCCGAAGTGCTCACCCGAACGAGTCATCGGCTTTTCCGCCGGGCGAAGAACTCCAGGATGCGCTGCGCATCGGTGGGACCGATGCCTCGTGTCTCCACCAGCTCCTCGGCCGAAGCCCGGGCCACCGCTTCGGCCGAACCGAAGCGCAGGAGCAGCGCGCGCTTCTTCGCGGCGCCGATCCCGGGGATCTCGTCCAGGACGCTTCGTTTCATCTCGCGTCCCCGCAGGCGCCGATGGTAGCCCACCGCAAAACGATGGGCTTCGTCCCTCACCCTCTGCAGCAGTTTCAATCCCGGAGAGCTGCGGGGCAGTCGAAGCGGTTTGCTGCGGCCCGGGCGATGGATCTCCTCCTCGCGTTTGGCCAACCCGACCACCGCGGTCTCCACGAAGCCGTAACGCTCGAGGGTCTTCACCGCGACCGAGAGCTGCCCGGCTCCGCCGTCGACCACCACCAAGTCGGCGGGAAGAC
Source organism: uncultured bacterium (assembly GCA_964601275.1). Classification (GTDB taxonomy): domain Bacteria; phylum Krumholzibacteriota; class Krumholzibacteriia; order JAJRXK01; family JAJRXK01; genus JAOZPE01. Next base: position 111,853 of record CAZRMV010000008.1, read on the forward strand.
GATCTTCGTCCCGCAGGCGGCTGTAGTACCGCTCGAGCACCTCCTGCATCATCGCGAAGTCGTCGATGCCTTCGGCCTGCCGGATCCGGAAGCGGCGGTAGCGCGACTTGAGCGGCTCGCCGCCCTGGAAGTAGACCAGCGAACCGACCCGGTGCGCTCCCTGGATGTGGCTCATGTCGAAGCATTCGATGCTGTGTGGAGCCACCGCCAGGCCCAGCCGCTCCTTCAGATCGAGAACCGCCGGATCGTCCTCCTTCTGCGATCGCAGGCGCCGGCCCGCCTTCGATTGTAGTTCCTTCAGCTTCCAGCGGGCGTTGGTCCGCGCCATCTCGACCAGGCGCTTGCCCGCCCCGCGATGGGCCACCCGGATGCGAACCCGCCGGCCGGAGCGCTCCTGCAGGACGCTCTCCCATTGGTCGGCCTGGGGAAGTTCCCTCATGAGGAGGATCTCGCGGCCCGGCCGCTTCTCGCGCGAGAGGATCTCGCTGACGAATCGCCGGTGGAACTCGTCGAGCTCCACCGACCACGCCGCGGTGAAGACATAGTTCTCCGTATGCAGCAGCTTGCCGTCCCGGATGCGCAGGACCACCCCGCAGGCGGTGCGACCCTCCCGCTCCATTCCGTAGACATCGACATCCCGTCCCGGCGCCAACACCACTTCCTGGCGGGCGACCACCGTCTGCACCGCCTCGAGTTGATCCCGCACCTTCGCCGCCGCCTCGAAGCGCAAGGCCTTGCTGTGCTCCTCCATCCTCTTCTTCAGGGTGGAGACGAGAGCGGTGCTCCGACCGCACAGGAAGAGTCGCAGTTGATCCACCAGCTTCCCGTACTCTTCCTCATCGATCCACCCTACGCACGGAGCGTCGCAGCGCTCGATGTAGTAGTCGAGACAGGGACGGGCCAGCGTTTCTCCCGGCAGATCGAGGGCGCAGGTGCGCACCCGGAAGATCTGGGTGATGGTCTTCAGGCTGCGACGCATCGATCCCGCGTCGGTGTAGGGCCCGTAGTACTCGTCCCCATCGGTCGCCGGGCGCCGCACCACGGTGAGGCGGGGATACGGTTCACTGACGCTCAGCTTCAACCAGGGATAGCGCTTGTCATCCTTGAGACGGATGTTGTACCGGGGCTTGTATTCCTTGATGAACTGGTCCTCGAGCAGCAGGGCTTCCCGCTCGGTCGCGGTCACCACCACATCGAAGTCGGCGATGCGGCGGGCGAGCTGGCGGGTCTTCGGGTCGAGCGAATCCTCCGGCGCGAAATACGAGCGCAGGCGGTCCCGCAGGCGGGAGGCCTTGCCCACGTAGATCACCTTGCCCGACGCGTCCTTCATGAGGTAGACGCCCGGGGCCTGGGGAGACCTCATGAGCTTGGTCCGCAGGGGGTGGTTCGCGTCCATGGCGGAAGTCGAGGTGGAAGGGCCCTCGGCCGGGGGCGGTGGCTTGACAGCATGGCGGGGGCTTGCTATCTTGAGCCCCGCTCTCCCGCGGGGGAGCTTTTTCGTGATCCTGTGCGTATTCGTCGCCCAGCCGGGCAGCAAAGTCAAGGAAGGTTCCGGTGCCGCACACCAAGTCCACCAAGAAGCGCGTGAAGACCAACGAGATCCGTCGCCGCCGCAACGTGGCGCGGGGCAGCCGCATGCGCCACGCGGTCCGCGATCTCCGCAAGCACGCCGCCGCCACCGAGCCCCCCGACGAGGCGCTGCTCCAGGAGCTCAAGGAGGTCACCCGCCTGCTCGATCGGCTGGTGGGCAAGGGGTACATCCACAAGAACAAGGCGGCCCGTCTCAAGAGCCGCCTCCACCACCAGGTGCACGGCTAGGCTCTTGCCCTCGGGGCGCGCCGCCGCCTCGGCGGTACGCGCGCGGCCCACGATCTTCCAGAACGCCGGCTCGACGAGCCGGCGTTTTCGCGTCCAGCGGCTCCCGGCCCATCCTCTCCCGGACCCCGAACTTGACATGACGACATGTCGTGATTAACTTCTCCGGGTGGACACGAGGACCTACACCCTTCACGAGCTGGCCGAGATCACCGGGATCGAGCCCCGGACGATCCGCAGCTACATCACCCGGGGCCTGTTGCCGGGTCCTCTGTCCCGGGGACGCAATGCCCACTACTCGGAGCTCCATCTCCAGCGCCTGCTGGAGATCCAGGCGCTCAAGGAGCAGGGGATCCCGTTGAGGGAGATCCGCCTGGGCTTTCTGCACGGGCGTCCGACCCTCGACGAGGCGGTGCACCACCGCTCCCCCTCCCGGGCCCGGCGGGTCTTCCCCATCCTGGAGCGAGGCACCGAGGAGGATGCACCACTGCTGCGGCTCTTGCGCATCCTGCAGAATGCCGTGCGGACCCGCGCCGCGCACCGCCGATCGAAGGCGGAGACCTGGACCCACGTCGAGGTCACCCCGGAGATCCAGTTGCAGGTCCGCGGTGAATTGAGTGAATCGGAAAGGGAGCTCGTTCGCCGGATCGCCGATCATATGCGGGAGATCCTGTTGAGCTGAGTCGGCCGCTCTCTCCCTTCCCACCACAACCCTTCCTCTCTCGGCGCGGGAAAACTCCCTCCCGGCGCGCGCGAGATGGTCTGTTCCGGCCGGGGAGGCGTCCCCGACCCAACCCGAGGAGTCTGTCCATGACCCATGCCACCCTTCTCGACCCCGAAGCCCTCGAGATCTCCGAGCCCTCCGTCCACCGCTCCCTGACCGTCTTTCCCGTTCTCGGGGACGCACGGGGGCCGGACTACATCACCCTGCGGGAAGCCTTCCGGTTGGGGCAGATCCGCGTCACCGAACGCACCGGAACCGCCCGGGTCCCCGAACTGGAAGTCACCAACCGGGGTCACCAGGCGATCCTCATCCTCGACGGAGAGATCCTGGAGGGGGCCAAGCAGACCCGTGCCCTCAACACCACGGTGCTGCTCGCGCCCCGCAGCCAGACCGTGCTCCCGGTGTCCTGCGTGGAGGCGCGGCGCTGGCACCACACCACTTTCGCGTTTTCCGACCTGGACGCGGTCATTCCCTACCAGGTGCGGTGGGCCCAGGTCGAGAGCGTCCACCAGTCCCTGCGCCACTGCGGACGTCACCGCAGCAACCAGGGCCGGGTGTGGGAAGAGGTGGACAAGCAACTGGACGCGCACGAGGTCCGTTCCGCGACCGCGTCGATGGCGGAGCTGTACCGGCAACGGCGGAAGGAGCTCCAGGCCTATCTCCAGGCCCTTCCCTGCCACCCTCGGCAGCGGGGGATGGTGGTGGCGATCGGTGGACGGGTGATCGGTGCCGACATCCTCTCCCGGCCGCTGGCCTACGCCCAGGTGCACCGGCGCCTGCTGAAGGGCTACGCGAGCGACGACCTGGGCCGACCGCTCGGGGAGGAACCGACCCCCGGGATCGACGACGCCCGTTCCTTCCTGCGGGAGATCGTCGCCGGCGACTCCCGGCACCATCCCGGGATCGGCCTGGGTGAGGAGATCCGCACCGAGGCAGCTCGGGGCCAGGGCCTGGCCCTGGTCCACGAGGGCACCATGGTGCACGGGGTCTTCCTGGGCGCTCTGGAAGCGACCGATCCCCGACGGCCCCGCCCCCGGCGGGAGCATCCCATCCGTCGGAGACGGCGTCTCTGGTAGAGCCGGCGGATCCGGGAACGACGCCGCACGGAAGGAAACAAGCAAGGGGTGGAGTCCGCCGTCGGGCTCTACCCCGCCTCCTTCGGCTCCCACCGGAAGGTCGAACGGAAGACCTCCACCGCCGGTCCCTCCAGGGTCCACTCCTCCGGCAGGGGCTGCACTTCGATGAGATCCTCGCCGCGGGTCCGCAGGACCACCGGCTCCTCGCGCGGCGCGAGACCGGCGAGCGCGGCGACCGTCGCGATGCACCCGCTTCCACAGGCCCAGGTCTCCGCCTCCACCCCGCGTTCGAAGGAACGGATCCGCCACTCCCGCGGACCTCGCCACACCATGTGGATATTGGCGCCTTCCGGCAGCGCCTCGGTCCACCAGCGCAAGGGGCGCGCCGCGGCCTCGAAATCGAGATCCCCGAACACTTCCTTCTCCAGCTCGACCACCAGGTGGGGATCGCCGGTATCCACCGCCACGGCGTACCGCGCCGGCGAGCCGGCGGGCAATTCCAGTTCGTCGCCCACAACCCGCGGCGGAGGAAACCACAGGCGCACCCGCTTGTGGGCCTCGTCCACCCGCGCGCGGATCACTCCGTAACCGGTGAGGAAGGAGAAGGTCCCCGTCGCCCAGCCCAGACCCACCGCCCGCAGCGCGCAGCACCGGGATCCGTTGAAGCACATCTCCCCCCGGCTGCCGTCCCGATTGCGGAAATGGATGCGGAAGACCGGGTCGTCTTCCCGCGAACGGTCCAGCCGTTCCAGGAACAAGACCCCGTCCGCCCCCACTCCCCGCCGGCGGTCGCAGAGCGCCACGCTCAAGCGGGCCGCGATGTCCGGGGCGGGCGGCGACTCTTCGACCACGACGAAATCGTTGGCCGCTCCGTGCATCTTCGCGAAGGGAATCTCCATGGCGGACCCCGATCCTCTCCACCGCAACCAAGGTGGGTTCTTTCTTCAGCGACGCGACCTCGGCCCCAGCTCGGTCGCCCTTTCCTCCGAGAAGGTCTCTCGCGGCAACGGCGGCGTGCGCATCGTGTCGATCACCGCCCAGCTCAAGCGCTCCTCCGGTCGTCTCCACTGCAGGCTCTCGGCCTTTGCGGGAACCAGCGTCAACTCCTGTTCCGCGGTGAACGGTTCGCTCATTCCCTCGGGTCCGACTCCGAACCCGCCGTCCCCGTCGAGATCGACCCAGGCGGCCACCTTGTACTCTCCCGGGACCAGTTGGGTCCGGATGCACCCGCTGGAATCGGTCGGGGCGGTGCGCAACTTCGCGTTCTCCCGCCCGAGCGGGCGCAGGCTCACCACCACGGTCAGGCTGTCGGCTTGCTCGCTCTGAAAGCACAACACGAAGGGCACCGGCTGTTCCAGATCGATCAGCTCCAGTTCTCCCAGTTCGTAGGGCGATGGCTCGACGGGCAGGAGCAGGGAATCGATACCGCCCACCGGTTCGTGTTCATCGCGTTTCCCGTTCCCGTTCTTGTCCAGGAACACCTCCAGGTCATAGGGGCCCGACGGCGCCTTGAGCGGGCCCAGCCGGAAGAATCCCAGCTCGTTGGCCGCGGCCATCCTCCAGAGCACTCCGAGCCGTTTCCCTTCCTCGGGCATCGTGCGCAGCACCGCCATCACCCTGGAGAAGTCGAGATCCTTCCCCACCGCCTGCCCTCGGATCCAGCCCCGGGGAATGCTGTCCCCGGTGGTGAAGGCTCCGCTCAGGGGGCGACCCAGCTTGACCCCGTGCCGGTCCTTGAGATCGGGCAACAGCGTCCACACGACCAGGGTGTCCTTCGGCCACGGCTCCTCTGGCCGGACGATGACCCTCTCTCCCTTGAACCGGATCTCGCGCAGCCTCCGCTGGGGCGCCAGCAGCAGGGACGAACGGAAGCCGCGCCGGTCCACCTTCTCGCTGAAGGTGAAGACCAAGGGCCCGGTCGGGTCGACCCCCACCGCAAGACTTCCCGGAGACACCACGACCATCTCCGGGGGCGTTTCATCCACCGGTCCGCCGGGAGGGGGCGCCTGCTGAGCGCAGGCCGCCGCTCCCAGGCTGAGAGCGAGGGCGGCGGCCAGCCTACGCCATGAGATGGAAGAGCAGTGCACGTTGGACATGCAGGCGGTTCTCCGCTTCGTCGAAGACCCGGCTGTGCGGGCCGTCCATGACCTCATCGGTGATCTCCGAACCCCGGTGCGCCGGGAGACAGTGCAGCACGATCACTTCATCCTTGGCCTTTTCCACCAGGGCTTCGTTCACCTGGTAGGGTTGGAAGACCTTCGCCCTCTCGGCAGCCTCGTCCTCCTGCCCCATGCTGGCCCACACGTCGGTGTAGAGCACGTCGGCGTCCTCCACCGCCTCGGCCGGTTCGTGCGAGATGGTCAGATCGAGATGGCCCTTCGCCTTCGCCTTCTCGATGATCGAGGGATCGGGCTCGAAGTCGCGCGGGGTGCAGATCACCAGGGAGAAATCCAGGAGCGCGGCCGCGTTGATCCACGAGTGGGCGATGTTGTTGCCGTCGCCCACGTAGACGATCCTGCGGCCCTCGATGCCGCCCAGGTGTTCCTGCACGGTGAAGAGGTCGGCGAGGATCTGGCAGGGGTGGGTCAGATCGGTGAGTCCGTTGATCACCGGCACCGAGGCCTCCCGGGCCAGCTTCTCCACGTGGGAATGGTCGAAGGTGCGGATCATGATTCCGTCGACGAAGCGGCTCAGCACCCGCGCGACGTCCTCCACCGATTCGCGGCTCCCCAGTCCGATCTCCCGATCGGTGATGTAGAGCGAGTTGCCCCCCAGTTGCGCGATCGCCACCTCGAAGGACACCCGGGTCCTCAGGCTCGGCTTGTGGAAGATGCACGCCAGGGTCCGGTTGGGGTGGCTGTGGGACAGCTCGTGCGCGCGGGCCAGGGGTTTCTGTTTGCGGGTCGTCTCGAAGACGGTCTCGATGTCCTCGCGGCTGAGGTCGAGGATCGTCACCAGATCCTTGCTCGACAGCCCTTGCATCATCTTCCTCCCTCGTTCCGTCGAGGATCGGAGCCGACGGTCGGTCTCCGCTTCCATCCGACAGGTTCTCACCAACTCGATCCAGCTTTCCTGGAACTACAGAATGAAGCGGCTCAGGTCTTCGTCCCGGACCACCTCGGCCAACTTCTCCTCGACGAAGGTGCGGTCGACCACCACCCGCGTCGGAACCTTCTCCGCCCCATCGGCCGGGGGCAGCTCGAACAGCATGTCGTCCAGCAGCAGGGTCATGATCGTCTGCAGGCGCCGGGCCCCGATGTTCTCCTGGTTGCTGTTGACCTCCCATGCCACCGCCGCGATCGCCTCGTAGGCGTCCTCGGTGAATTCCAGCCGGCATCCCTCCGTCTCCAGCAACGCCTCGTACTGGCGGGGAAGCGAGTTCTCGGGCTCCTTCAGGATGCGTATGAAATCCTCCCGCTCGAGCGAATTCAATTCCACCCGGATGGGAAAGCGTCCCTGGAGTTCAGGCACCAGGTCGCTCGGCTTGCTCATGTGGAAGGCCCCCGCGGCGATGAACAGGACATGCTCGGTGGAAACCCCACCGTACTTGGTCTGCACCGTTGCGCCCTCGACGATGGGCAAAAGATCCCGCTGCACTCCTTCCCGGCTCACGTCGATGCCGGAGGTCTCGCGCCGGCTGGCGATCTTGTCGATCTCGTCGAGGAAGATGATTCCCGCGGTTTCCGCGCGGCGCAGCGCCTCGGTGGTGACTTTCTCCATGTCGATGCGGCGGTCGATCTCCTCTTCGCGCAAGAGGCGCCGGGCGTCCTTCAGCGGAAGGTGCTTGGTCTTGCGCCGCTTGGGAAAGAGGTTCTTCAGCGCGTCGCCCAGGCCCGATTCCAACAGCTCGTCGCCGCCGCCGGCCAACACCCCGAACTGTGCGATCGGACTGCTCTGCACCTGCACCTGGATCTCGCGCTCCTCCAGCTCCCCTTCCCGGAGCTGGGCGCGGAGTTTCTCCCGGCTCTTCTTCCACCGCAACTGGGTCTCTTCGGTGGCGTCGCCGAGGGGGGGCAGCAGGATGTCGAGCAGTTTCTCCTCGACCGCGGCCTCCACCGCGCTTTCCACCTCGGCGGTCAACTCCTCCCGCACCATGCTCACCGCCACCTCCACCAGCTCGCGCACCATGCTTTCCACGTCGCGACCGACGTAGCCGCGCTCGGTGAACTTGGTGGCTTCCACCTTGACGAAGGGAGCGCCGGCGACCCGGGCCAGCCGCCGGGCGATCTCGGTCTTCCCCACCCCGGTCGGTCCGATCATGAGGATGTTGTTGGGGATGATCTCCTCGCGCATGGGCAGGGGCACCCGCATGCGCCGCCACCGGTTGCGCAGGGCGATGGCCACGGCGCGCTTGGCGTCGTTCTGCCCCACCACATAGCGGTCCAGCTCGGCCACGATCTGCCGCGGGGTCAGATCCTGCCCGCGGAGAATCGCCCGTCCCTTGCTGTCGACCGGAATGACTCCTTCGCTCATCGCGTTTCCTCGTCCAGACACAGGGTGGAAATGTGGTCGTTCGTGTAGATGCAGATCTCCGCCGCGATCTCCAGCGACTTCCGGCAGATCTCCTCCGCGCCCAGCTCGGTGGCCCTCAACAGGGCCCGTGCCGCGGCCAGGGCGTAGGACCCGCCGCTGCCGATGGCGATGATCTCGTCGTCCGGCTCGATCACCTCTCCGCTTCCCGAGATGATGAAGGAGTGCTCGCGATCCATCGCGGCCAGCAGGGCTTCCAGGCGCCGCAGCACCCGGTCACTCCGCCACTCCTTGGCCAGGGCAACTGCCGATCGGGCAAGGTTTCCCCCGTTTTCCTTCAAGTGACCCTCGAACTTGTCGAAGAGGGTGAAGGCATCGGCCGCGCTGCCGGCGAAGCCGGCCAGGATCCGCCCTTCCTGCAGCGTCCGGATCTTGTTGGCGGTCGCCTTCATCACCACCTCGCCCAGGGTCACCTGGCCATCGCCGCCGATACAGACCTCTCCACCCCGGCGGACGCCCAGGATGGTGGTGGCCTGGATTCTGTCGTTCCTCACGGTTTCTTCTTCTCCCGTTGGGCTCGTGGATGGGCCTGCCGGTACACCTCGCGCAGGCGGGCCGAGGAAAGATGGGTGTAGATCTGGGTGCTGGAAAGGCTGGAGTGCCCCAGGAGTTCCTGGACCCCGCGGAGATCGGCTCCGTGATCCAGCAGGTGGGTCGCGAAGGCATGCCTCAGATCATGGGGCGAGAGCCCCGTCCCCAGAAGGGCCCGGCGCGCGGTGGTTTCCAGCATGGCCTGCACCGTGCGTGGAGCGATCGCGTTTCCTCCTCTTCCCAGGAACACCGGGGCCCGCCCGGCTTCCTTGCCCAGCGCGCCCTGGAGCAACGCGTTCCAGACCGGCGCCGGCAGCCGGCGGGAAAGATACTCCCTCAAGCGGTATTCCGCTTCACCCACCAGGGGAACGATCCTCTCCTTGCTACCCTTCCCCATCACCCGCAGGCTGGTCCCGGGAAAGTCCACCCGCGAGAGGGTCAAGCCCACCACTTCGCCCAGCCGCAGGCCGCATCCGTAGAGCAGCTCGAGGATGGCCCGGTTGCGCCGGCCCCGTTCGGTGGCGGTCTCCACCGACTCCAGCAGCAGGAAGACCAGCTCCTCCGCCGGCACCCTCGGCAGGCGGCGACTCAGATGGGGAGAACGCAAGCCGGTGGTGGGACGGTCCTCCCTCCGTCCGGTGCCCTGCAGGAAGGCGAAGAAGCTGCGCAGGGCGGACAGCCGCCGCGAGAGACTCCGGGAGGAGATCCCCCGCAAGCGCTCCCGAGCCAGCCACCGCCGCAGTTGATTCCCGTCGACCGCCAGCCAGTCGACTTCCCCTTCGCTCTTCGCGTCCAGGGCGTGGGCCACGCTGCGCAGGTCGCGGGCGTAGGCCTCCACGGTCCGGCCGGAAAGGCCCCGGACCGCGCGGAGGTGATCCACCCACGCGGAAACGAGATCGACGGTGCTGTCCATGGCGCCCGCAGTGTAGCAGGACCCGCCCGGGGACGACACGTCGGGACTGGAACCCGGACGAGCTTCTCCGGCTCGGGCCTCAGAAGAGCGCGGAAGCCTTCTCTCGCCAGGCGCCCATCGTCTCGACCGCGCGGCGGGTCAGGGCCTCCTTGCGCTCCCTCTTCGAGCGGGGCGGCGCCGCCAGGGGCGGGACCAGGCCGAAGTTGACGTTCATCGGGGCGGGACGACCGCCCTTCGCCTCGCGCAGGTAGGCCAACAGCGCCCCCAACAGGCTCTCCCGCGGCAGCGGGGTCCACTTCTCCCCCAGCTCCTGCGCATGCACCGCCAGGGCCGCCACCAGCCCGGCGGCCAGGCTCTCGACGTAGCCTTCCACCCCGATGATCTGACCGGCCAGGTAGAGTCCCTCATCGGCCCTGAGACGCAGCGTGGCGTCGAGCAGGCGCGGCGCGTCGATGAAGGTGTTCCGGTGCAGGCTGCCCAGGCGCACGAACTCGGCGTGGGCGAGTCCCGGGATCATCGAGAACACCCGCTTCTGGTCGGGATACTTCAACTGGGTCTGGAATCCCACCAGACCGTACAGGCTTCCGTCCCGGGTCTCCCGGCGCAACTGGACCACCGCCCAGGGCCGCCGTCCGCTCCGGGGATCGGTCAATCCCACCGGCCGCATCGGCCCGAAACGCAGGCTCTCCCGCCCCCGCTCGGCGATGACCTCGATGGGAAGGCACCCGGGAAAGTAGGCATCCTTCTCGAAGTCCTTCGGCTGCACCCTCTCGGCGGAGAGCAAGGCATCGACGAAGCGCTCGTATTCCTGGCGGTCGAGGGGGCAATTCAGGTAGTCGGCCTCCCCCTTGCCGTAGCGGGAGGCGGAGAAGACGATGTCCCGGTCGATCGACTCCAGCAGCACCGAGGGAGCGATGGCGTCGTAGAAGAACAGCGCGCCTTCCCCCGCCCGTTCCTCGAGGGAGCTCTGCAGCGCCGGGGAGGTCAAGGGACCGGTTGCGATGAGGCAGGGTCGCGACGAGGGAATCGCCTCCACTTCCCCGCGCACCACCTCGATTCCCGGATGCTCCTGGACCGCCTCGGTGACCGACGCGGAAAAGACTTCGCGGTCCAGGGCCAGGGCCGCGCCCGCGGGAACCCGCGCCCGGCGGGCGTACTCGAGCAGGCGGCACCCCAGGATCTCGAGCTCCCGCTTCAGCGCGCCCGAGGCGGTGTCGCTGCGTTCGCTCTTGAAGGAATTGGAGCAGACGATCTCGGCCAGGTGTCCCCCCTGGTGGGCCGGGGTCATGCGGAGGGGACGCATCTCGTGCAGGAGGACCCTCCAGCCTCGATCGGCCAGTTGCAGGGCCGCCTCGCTTCCGGCCAGCCCTCCTCCCACGATGGTGATGCTTCGGTCCACCACGTCAAGCGTTTCGCCCGCAGCACTTCTTGTACTTCTTTCCGCTGCCGCAGGGGCAGGGATCGTTGCGGCCGACCTTGGGTTGCGTCCGCACCCGGGGCTCTCGTTTCTGCCCCGCCGGCCGCGGGGCCTGGGCCACCCCCACCGCGCTCGCCTGGACCGCCTGGGTGCTCCCGGCCGGCTGCGCCTGCTGGTAGGCGCTGGTCTCGGTCTTCACCGCCGAGCCTCCCGCCAGCGCGGAGGCCGCCTCCGGGGGAGTCCGCACCAGTTCGTAGCGGAAGAAGCGCGCCACCGACTCTCGGCGGATGGCGTCCATCATGTCCTGGAAGAGCTCGAAACTGTCCGCCTTGTATTCGAGCAGGGGATCCTTCTGGCCGTAGGCCCGCAACCCGATTCCGCTGCGGAGGGTGTCGAGTTCGTGGAGGTGATCCTTCCACATCTCGTCGATGGTCCGCAGGGTCACGTGGCGTTCGAGCTGGCCGGCGATGTCCGGACCGAGGCGTTCGACCTTGGCCCGGTAGGCGCGATGCGCCGCCTCGGCCAGGGTCTCCCGCAGGGTGTCCAGGTCCATCGATTCCCGCTCCTCCTCCTTCACCGGAAGGGGAATCAGGAAGGTGGTGCTCACGTCCAGCGCGAGACCGTCCCAGTCCCAGTACTCGGCGGGCTCCTTCTCCGGGCACCGGTTCTCCAGCATGATCTCGATCGTCTCGTCGATCAGCTCGAGGGTCGATTTATGACTGTCCTCGTTCAGCAGCAGCTCGCGACGCCAACTGTAGATGACCTCGCGCTGCTTGTTCATCACGTCGTCGTAGTCGAGCAGGCGCTTGCGGATGCTGAAGTTCTGCTGCTCCACCCGGATCTGCGCCTTCTCGATCGCCCGGGTGATCAGGGGATGGGTGATGACCTCGCCTTCCTCCAGGCCCATCCGGTCCATCACCTTCGCCACCCGGTCGGACGCGAAGAGACGCATGAGGTCGTCTTCCAACGAGAGATAGAAACGGCTGGCCCCGGGATCTCCCTGGCGCCCGGCGCGCCCGCGGAGCTGGCGGTCGATCCGGCGGCTCTCGTGCCGCTCGCTCCCGATGATCCACAGACCGGAGGGACGGCCGTCGCGCTCGCCGGTCTCGGTGACCACGCCCTCGCCCAACTGGATGTCGGTTCCGCGGCCGGCCATGTTGGTGGCGATGGTGACCGCGCCCCATTGCCCTGCCTCGGCCACGATCTCCGCCTCGCGCTTGTGGTGCTTGGCGTTGAGCACGTTGTGGCGGATTCCGCGGCGCTTGAACAGGCGGGAGAGGGTTTCGCTCACCTCGACGGTGGTCGTTCCCACCAGGACCGGCAACCCCAGCTCGTGCAGTTCGGCCACTTCCTCGACGATGGCATTGTACTTCTCGCGCTTGGTCCGGTAGATGCGATCGTCGTAATCGACGCGCCGGACCGGACGGTTGGTGGGAATCACCACCACGTCCAGGTCGTAGATCTCGTGGAACTCGGCCGCCTCGGTCTCGGCGGTGCCGGTCATGCCGCTGAGCTTGTCGTACATGCGGAAGAAGTTCTGCAGGGTGATCGTGGCGTAGGTCTGGGTCTCCGCCTCGATCTTGACTCCTTCCTTGGCCTCGAGCGCCGAGTGCAGTCCGTCGCTGAACCTCCGGCCGGGCATGATCCGGCCGGTGAACTCGTCGACGATCATGATCTTGCCGTCCTGGATGACGTACTCGTCATCCTTGCTGAACAGCGCATAAGCCTTGAGCAACTGGGTGACGTTGTGGATGCCCTCGTTGCGCTCGCCGTACAGGCGATGCAGGGCCTCCACCCGCCGGGCCTTTTCTTCGACGCTCAGGCTCTCGTCGCTCTCGATCCGCCCCAGTTCCACCGAGAGGTCGGGCAGGACGAAGAACTCGGGATCGTGGGCCCCGAATTCAGCGCGCCCCTTCTCGGTGAGATCGACGGTGTTCTGCTTCTCCTCGATGACGTAGTAGAGTTCCTGGTCCGCCTCCCACATGTTCTTGTCGCGCAGGTACTCCGACTCGACGCTGCGGATGATCTCCTGGATTCCCGGCTCCTTGCGCAGCTTCATGAAACGGGGAAGCTTCGGGCCGCCGCGGGAGATCCGGAGCAGCTTCAGACCTGTCTCGTGATCGATCTGCTCGCCGCTGCGCAGTACCTTTTCCACGTCGGCGAGATAACTGTTCAAGAGCCGCGTCTGCTTGCGGACCAGGTTTTCCACCAGGGGTTTCAGTTCTCCGAAGCGATGGCTGCTCTCGCCCACCGGACCGCTGATGATCAGGGGCGTCCGCGCTTCATCCACCAGGCAGGAGTCGACCTCGTCCACGATGACGTAGTGGAAGCCGCGCTGGACGAGGTCTTCCTTGCGCACCGCCATGTTGTCGCGCAGGTAGTCGAAACCGAATTCGTTGTTCGTCCCGTAGGTGATGTCCCGGGCGTACATCTCCCGACGCTGTGCCGGCGAGAGATCGTTCTTGATGAAGCCCACGGTCAAGCCCAGGAAGCGGTAGATTCCGCCCATCCACTCGGCGTCGCGCTGGGCGAGATAGTCGTTCACCGTGACCAGGTGTGCGCCCTTGCCCTCCAGGGCGTTCAGGTAGAGCGGGAACACCGCCACCAGGGTCTTGCCCTCCCCGGTGGCCATCTCGGCGATCTTGCCCTGGTTCAGGACCATCGCCCCGATGAGCTGCACGTCGTAGGGGATCATGTTCCACACGACCTCGCGTCCCAACACCGTCCAGCTCACCTTCCGCTCGGCGAGCCGGCGGCAGGTCTCCCATACCACCGCGTAGGCCTCGGTCATGAGGTCATCGACCGTTTCCCCCTCCTGCAGGCGACGGCGGAATTCGTCGGTCTTTCCCTGGAGCTTCTCGTCGCTCCATTCCTTCATGGGGGCGCGCAGCTCCTTGATCTCATCGACCAGGGGCGCGAGTCGCTTGTAGTCGCGTTCGGACTTGCTGCCGAAGATCTTCTCGAGAACTGACGTGAATGACATGGTGATCCAGGAACACTTCGTTGCGGGACAGAAAGCGGCCCCACCCCCTGCCTGGGACGGGACCTCCGTGGACGACAGCTCGCCGGGAAAGGGCCGAGTCAGACCGCTTCGACTTCGACGGCCCTCACCCGCGACCCCTGGCCGCGGACCGAATACCGCACCTTCTGACCTTCCCGGAGACTGCGGTAACCCTTCCCAACGACGTCCACGTGTCGAAAATACACGGTTTCCTTGGTATCCGCCGGTTCGATGAAGCCATACCCACGGCCCTCATGGAACCAACGGACCACACCGGTGGCCATCGACACCTCCACTTCAACGGGTGGATGGACTTCCTTGAAGCCTAAGCTAGCCGCGATCCGGGGAGGGTGTCAAGCGGCCTCGGTCATCGGCCCAATAGACCCAGGAGCTTGCCCACCAGGCCCCCCTTCTTCCGCTCTTCCTCGGAGAACTGCGAGGCCAGCGGATGGACCGGATCGTAGGTCAGGGCGGTGGTGAAGCACTCCCGGGCGGTCTTGGTCAGACCGGCCTGCAGGTACACGAAGCCCAGATGCGCATGGTAATCGGCGCTGTAGGGCTCCATCTGGACCGCGCGGCGGCAGAGGTCGCGGGCCTTGTGGAGGTCCTGTCCTAGACACGCCAGGACGTATCCGTACATCGACTGGTATTCCGCTTCATTGGGAACCGTCTTCACGATGACGCGCAGCACCTCGGCGGCCCGTTCATAGTCCTGCTGTTCGAGCAGCCGCTCGACCCGAGCGAAGGCCTTGCGGGCGTCGCGGATCTCCTCAAGGGTGGGTTCCCTCAACCACGCGGGGCGGGGCTTGCTCCGAGTGCTGGCCTGGGCCTTCTGCGCAGCATCCCGCGTCGTCGCGCCCCTTCGACGCGATTCGTCGTATTCCAGCCTCTTCTGGGTGTTGCTCAGGATCTCGTAGGCCGTCTGGATCTGCAGGAAACGTTCGGTGTTCTCGTCGCTGCCGTCGTCCACGCTCAGGTCCGGATGGTAGAGCTTGGCCAAGCGGAAGTACGACCGCCGGATATCCCCGGGCGACGCGTCGGGACTGACTTCGAGGACCTGGTAGAGATCCACGTTCTCGATGGTGGCCGTCTCATGCATGGGACTTCAACTCCGCGATTTCCTTCAGGGCGATGAGCACCAGGGGGTGACTGGGATCGATCTCGAGCGCGGTCTCGAACTCGCTCGTCGCCTCGTCGTACCTTGCCTCCTCCATCAGGGTGAAGGCCAGGTTGATGCGGGCCTTCAGGTAGTGGGGATTCAGGTCCAGGGCCTGCCGGAAACTCTCCATGGCCTCCTCGACCAGGCCCATGTCGCCATAGGCCAACCCGAGCAGATGGCGCAGATCGGGGAAGCGGGGATTCTGGTTCACCAGCTCTTCGAGGACTTCGGCCGCCCGGAGGGGATTCCCGCTGCGCAACAGCTGGAGGGCCCGCTCGCGGGCCACGGTCACCCGGTCCGGATCGAGATGCCGCATTTCGGACAGGATCTCCTCCATCCTCTGCCGATCCTTCTCCTCGCAGCTCTGCACCAGTTTCTCGGCCAGGTCGCGGTACAGGGGCGGACAGGTGGCCCGCAGCACGTGGATCTCCACTCCGCACTGGGCGTGCTTTCCCGACTCCAGGAGGGTTTGGACCAGGTTGAGGTGGGCGAGGAAATACCGCTCGTTGATCGACAACGCCCTCCGGAACGCGTCGGCGGCTTCCTCCAGGCGACCCAGGGGGCGGTACATCTCCCCCACCTTGTTGTGGATGTCCGCGAAACGGGGTTCGTATTCGGAGGCCTTGCGGTAGTGGTAGACCGCCCCTTGCAGATCGCGAGACGCGGCGGCATCGCCCAATTGCAGATGCGCTTCGCACGCGTAGAGCCTCGCCTTCTTGACCACCGCATCATCCTCGTCCTGGAGAAGCCCCTCGAAGATCTCCAGCGATTCTCCGAAACGCCCCTCGTTGAACAGATCGAGTCCGCGCGTCAGCGGATCCTGGGGCATCACCTTGAACATCTTCTTGAGAAACATGGAGAACCTCACCGCGGAAGATCATGGGGAGGGGCGACGAGCGGACACCAGCGTCGCCCGTGCCTTCCCGTCGCGCTTGCAAGGCCTTTGCCAAGGCAGCCGGTGGCCGATGGAGGCCGATCCGGCCCGGTGCTTCCCCGTGATTCCTCAGGGTTGCTCAAGAGGGTGGATCCGGCGGTACCGGTTCCAACCCCGCAGGACCTCGTGGACGTAGTCGCGGGTTTCGCTGTAGGAGATCCGCAGGATCAATTCCTGGGGAGGATCCCCGGGAGCCATCCTCGACCGCCAGCGCCGGGCGTTGGACTCGCCGGCGTTGTAGGCGGCCAGCGCCTGGTAGGGATCGCCTCCGAATTCCTGCAGAAGACCGGCGAGATAGGCGCATCCGTAGTGGAGATTCTCCCGGGGATCGAGCAGGCGGAGCCCGGCGGAGCCGGGATCCTCATCCAAGCGGTGGGCCATCCGCCGGGCGGTGGTCGGAAGCACCTGCAGGAGCCCCCACGCGCCCGCCCGGGAGACCACTTCGGCCTCGTAGAAGCTCTCCCGGCGCATCACCGACCACAACAGGCCCGGGGGAAGGTGCCAGCGGGCGGCTTCGGGCAACAAGGCCCCGGCATAGGGAGTGGGCCAGGCCACCTGGTCGAGCCACTCCCCCAGGTCCTCCCGCCGTTTCGCGAGCCGCTTCGTCAACCACCACGCCTCCCGCGCCTGCCGGGCGGGACGGCCGGCCTGCCAGGCCAGGGCGGTGGCCCGCAGGGCGCTCGCCGCGTCGTGGCCCCTGTCTGCCGCGGCGCGCTGGAGCAGGAACTCCCCTTCCGGGAAGAACCCCCAGCCCAACAGGGCACGGGCGGTGCGCCAGGGCTTGCGGCGCGGCGCGAAGAGATCGGGGATCGCCAACGCCTCGGCGAGCTTCTCGAAGGCCTCGAGCTGATTCTCGTACAGGCATGTGATCACATTGTTTGTCGCTGATGCGAATACCGCTTTCGAGGCGGACGGCCGCGCCGGAGGGGGCACGAGGTAGGGGCTGTCAGGGTGTCGCCGGCGCAGGCGCCGCCACCAGTCTTCGGCCTCCTCCTTCCGGCCCAGGGCCTGGGCGCTCCGCGCGGCGAGCCACTGGGCGGCGGCCTCCTCGGGGCCGTCGCCCAGCGCCGGCTCCAGGACGCGCGCCCGCTTCAGCACCTGCTGCCGGTTTCCCTGCAGCAGCGGCAGGTAGATGGCCCGCAACGCCGCCGCGCGGGCGAAGGGCGCCTTGGGATGTTCGCGCGCATAGTGCAGGAAATGCTCTTCCGCCCGCCGGGGATGCCCGCTCAATTCCCACATCCAGGCCGCTTCCCACTCGGCCTCCACTGCTCTGTCGGTTCCCGCGAATTCCCCCGCCACCCGCTCGAAGCCCCGGGCGATCTCCTCGCTGGCTCCGGCCCGACGTCGCACTCCCCAGGGATACGCGGCCAGGCGCGCCCGGGCCTGTGCATCCCATTCCGCGGCGGGGGTCTGCTGCAGCCACCGCGACAACTCGGCGTGGCGTCGCAGGCGATAGAGCTGTTCGGCCGCCAGCAGGTACCCCTCTTGGGCTTCCGTTCCCGAATCCTGCCGCCAGGCCTCCGCGGCCAACTCGAAGGCCTCCTCCCGGCGCGCCAGGCCGGCGAGCCATCGGGCCGCGCGCGTCCGCCGGCCGGCCCGGCGGATCGCCCGCTCCAGGCCGGGGTTCTCCTCCCAGAAGCGCGCCGCCCACTGGCGCTCCCCACCTCGCCGCAAGCCCTCGACGTAGTCGAGCCAGCTCTCCGCCGCGCTGAAGGTGTCGCCGGCGGCGAGTTGGGCCAGCGCCCTTCGCGCGAACACCGGGTCCTTCCGTTCCAGGCGCCCCGCGCGTTGCCATGCCCCCTCCAGGCGGAGGAGCGCGTTGGAAACGTCTCCTTCCTCGAGCCGCAGCCAGCCGTCCAGCGCCTGCCACCGCGCGTCCTCCCGGTGGGAGGCGCGGGGATGCCGCAGAGCTCTCCGGGCCGCCGCGAGATCGCCGCATCGCGCCATTCCCTCGACGTAGTCCCGCTCGAAGGCCGGGAGCAGCTCCCGCAGGCTCGACGGGGTCCGCTTCCAGGCGCGGGCCGCCGCCTTCCATTCCGCGCGCCCCCGGCCCCACTTCTTCCGCTCCTGCGCGATCCGAGCCCGGTGCCAGTGGGCCAGGGCCGCGGGGATTTTCTTGTCCTCCAGGATGCGTTCGACCGCCGCGGTGTCCTCCAGGGCCAGGGCCACCACCAATCGCTCGCGGGGGCTTTCCGCCGCGTCGGGCAGTTGCAGGACCACCGCCATCGAGGGACCCACCCTCTCGTCCGCCCGGGCGCAGCGGGGCGCTGCGGCCCCCGGGGCGATCCCCGCCAGGGCGGCCAGGGTGAGGGACGCCCTCGTCTTCCTTCCCATCCTTCGCATGAAACCGTCCACGGACTCTCCGCCCTTCGCTGCCGGCCGGGGATTCAGTGCAGGAGGGTGAAGATCACCCTCTTCGGAGACGAACCACCGAGCACCGCGAGGTAGCGGCCGGATGCCACCACCTTGCCGTTCTCGTCCCGGCCGTCCCAGCTCACCTGGCCCAGGTGCGCGGGAAGACGCAAGCTCCGCACCCGCCGTCCCCGCAGATCGAAGATCTCGATGTTCCGGTCGCGGTCGACCGCCCCGGTCTCCAGTTGCACCCACGCGGGCGAGGGGTTGGGATGCACCCGCAGCCGGTCCTCCGCGGCGCGGTATCCCGTGGTGGCCAGCAACCGCTGCGGACGATCACCCAGGAACGCTCCGATCTCCAGGTAGGGTTCCTCCGGCACGGTGAAGCTGAATTGCGCACTTCCCTGCGCGTCGAGATCGATCGCGCCGGCCAGGGAGAACCAGTCCTCCACCGGGCGTCGCCGGGCCCACAGCGAAGCGCTCGCAGAGGACGGCGGGGGATTGACGGTGAGCACCGCGGAAAGCTCCCGACCCGCGATGGACCGGATCTCCAGTGTCACCGTCCCGCGCGGCGCTCCCGCGGCCACGGCCGCGATCTGCAGTCCGCCCTCGCGGTCGAGGACCCGGCCGGTCGCGTCCGACGCGAAGTGGATCCGGAGCTGACCGGGCACCTCCTGCGCCGGCAGGCGCACCGTGTACTCCCTCCAGACCGTCGCGTCGCCTCCCAGCCCCTGCGCCCCCGCAGTGGCCGCCCGGCTGAGCGCGACGATGCGCACGGCGGTCGCGCCCTCCACGACCAGGGGCTCGAAGGCCCGTCCCGGTCCGCGCCATTCCACCGCGGCGCCGTCGAAGGCCTCCCCGGGATCGGCTCCTTCGGTATGGACCCGGGCCAGGAACTCGAGGGTCATTCCCTCCGGGGCGATCCACGGGGAACGCAGTTCCAGTTCGCAGCAATTGCCATAGCCCAGGTCACCCCCGGTCGTCACTCTCCAGAAGTCGCCGACCACCAGGCCTCGGTTCCATTCCAGGAAGGTGGCCGGCTGTCCCCCCGCGAGCACCCGGGGCATCCACCGGGCCAGGTCCTGCAATCGCAGTCCGGGGGCGTCGCCCAGGGGGATGGACCATTCCAGGGTGCTTGTCGCACCGTCCAGGTCGAACTCGAGGCGCAGGGGAAGATCGAGGCCTCCCGCTCCCGCGGCCGCGCCCAGGGTGATCGCGACGCCGGGACGGTACCCGTCGATGTCCTCCACCAGGGGAATCCACTGGCTCGCGGGAGGATCGCCCACCAGCTCGGAGGATCGCGGAACGATCCGCAGGCGCGCGGTGGTGATCGCTCCTCCCACCGCGCGGAAGCGGGGATTCCATTCCCGGCTGGTTCCCGGTCGCAGGAACAACTCCCCATCGACGAAGCGGGCGGCGGTGAGCAACAGGCGGGGGCGCGCGGTGGCGTCCAACCGCACCCGGTAGGAGCCGTCCCCTTCCGCCTGCACCCGGATCCGCGGCGGAAGGGTGGTCGTGGTGGGATGGCGCGAGAAGCTGGAGGGCTCGGTGGCAGGACCCAGCTCGTCGGCGCCGGGAGCGCCGGTGTAGGGATCTCCCGCGTCACCCTGATTGCGATGGTTCTCCAGGTCCTGGCGTCCGTCGGCCTGCAGCAATGAAACCACCAGGGTGTCGGGGCCGGTGCACGCCCGGCCGCTCTCGTCGACCCGGTAGATGAGCACTCCTTCCCCGGGAAGCGCGCGGTCGATGGACGGCCCCCGGGTGGGCGATCTCCCCTCGATCAGGAAGCGTTCGCGGCCCCAGTCCATCGCCGGCTGGAGCCGTACCCAGCGTTCATCTCCCGGCATCAGCACACGTTCCGCCGCCTGGCGCACCACGATCTCCTCCCCCCACCCCAGCAAGGAACGGGAATACGCATCCAGCCCGGTCGGGTGTCGCCCCTGGTCGCCCCATGTGCCGGTCGCCATCAGCGACCAGAGCCCCAGCCCGCCGCTGGCCCGCCCGTCGTCGGTCTGATCGGCTCCGAGCTCCAGATCGTAGAGATCGACCAGTCCCAGCAGGTGGCCGGCCTCGTGCACCCACACCCCCAACGGGTCCACCGCCGAGGCCACTACGAAAGGATCGGCCCCGACCTCGCAGGAGCTCCAGACCGCGCCGGAATCCAGGCGATCCTGCACCGCCATCACCCCGTTGCTCTCCACCTGGATCTCGATGCCCGGGTCGGGGTGCAGGACGATGAGAAAATCGATGAAACCGTCGTCGTCTCCGCTTCCCGGCACTTCGTCCTCGCCATCGTCATCCCAATCCCACCATGGACCCAGAAGAGTTGCGGCGGCGCAGACCGCGTCCTCGGCCATTCTGCGGGTACCGACCAGCCGCGGCCGCCCACCCACCACATTCTCGTAGAAGGAACGGGTCCCGGGAAGACGCACCCAGGGCAGGACGAGACCCCGGGGAAGAAGACGGCCCCCGCTGGCCACCTC
This sequence comes from uncultured bacterium, assembly GCA_964601275.1. Taxonomy (GTDB): domain Bacteria; phylum Krumholzibacteriota; class Krumholzibacteriia; order JAJRXK01; family JAJRXK01; genus JAOZPE01. Next base: position 132,788 of record CAZRMV010000008.1, read on the forward strand.
CCAGTAGTGGGAAAAGGAATCGTCGCGCTCGGGATCGAAGAAGCGCGACTGCAACGCGTCCACCGTCACCGGTCCCTCGGCCGGTCCGTCGGAATAGAGCACCGGAATCACCAGGAAGCGCCGAACGCGGGCTCGCTTCGAACTCGCCGCCTCCCCGGCGCGGACGGAACGGAGGGGATGGGGCTCTCTGGCCTGGCGCGCCCTCAAATCGGCCAGGGCGGAGGCCAACAGCCGGTGATCGATCGAGGGACTGCTCCACACCGGATGGGAAGGATCCAGCACATTGGCATCCGCCGGAACCCATCCGGTCGCCACGGCGAGAAGCAGAAGCAGAGCGAGGAGAAGACGCATGGATCCCAGGGTGAAGGGCGAAGAGTCGATTCGCTACAACTTAGACCCCCCGACCCGTCCGGCGCAATCGCGCGCCCTGCTCCACGGTGGCGCTTGCTCTATTCCCACTCGATGGTCGAGGGCGGTTTGCTGGAGATATCGTAGACCACCCGGTTGATCCCTTCGACCTCGCGGACGATGCGATTGCTGACCCGCGCCAGAACCGTTTCGGGGATCCGGGCCCAATCGGCGGTCATCGCGTCCACGCTGGTGACCGCCCGCAGGGCCACCACGCTCTCGTAGCTTCGGCCGTCCCCCATCACCCCGACGCTGCGCAGCGGAAGCAGCACCGCCCCGGCCTGCCAGATGCGATCGTACTGACCCGAGCGACGGAGTTCCTCGATGAAGATCGCGTCGGCCTTGCGCAGCAGCTCGAGCTTTTCTGCGGTGACCTCGCCCAGACATCGCACCGCGAGGCCGGGACCGGGGAAGGGATGCCGGGTCAACAGTTCGGTGGGAATGTTCAGGCTCGCCCCGATCGAGCGCACCTCGTCCTTGAACAACTCCTTCAACGGTTCGATCAATTCGAAACCCAGCCGCTCGGGAAGACCCCCGACGTTGTGATGGGTCTTGATGACGTGGCTGGGCCCGCGGACCGACAGGCTTTCGATGCGGTCGGGGTAGAGCGTTCCCTGCGCGAGGAACTTGAACGGTCCATGCTCCTTCGCGGTGGTCTCGAAGACCTCGACGAAGGTGTGTCCGATGATCCGGCGCTTTTCCTCCGGGTCGGTGACCCCCTCCAGCTTCTCCAGGAAGATCCCGCAGGCGTCCACCTCGACCAACCGGTGGTGCAACAGCGCATTCAGGCGGGACACCACCCGCGTCGCCTCATCTTGTCGCAACAGTCCGTTGTCCACGAACACCGGGGTCAACTGGGGCCCGATCGCGCGGTCGATCAAGACCGCCATCACCGTGGAATCGACACCACCACTCACCGCACAGAGCACGCGGTCGTCCCCCACCCGGCTTCGGACCTCCTCGATCTGCTCTTCGATGAAAGAACCGCGGTCCCAGGCTTCCTCCACTCCGCACACGTTGCGCACGAAGTTCTCGAGGATGTGCATTCCATACTCGGTGTGGCTGACCTCGGGATGGAACTGGAGACCGAAGAAGCGCCGACGTTCGTCCACGATGGCGGCGATCGCCCCGTTGTCCGAGGTTGCGGCCACCTGGAATCCTTCCGGCGGACGAGATACGTGGTCGCCATGGCTCATCCACACGTTCTGACTGGCGGGAGTCGAACGGAAGAGGTCGGTCTCGACCTCGACGTCCACTCGTGCGTCCCCGTATTCCCGGGTGCCGCCCGCGCTGACTTCGCCTCCCAGTTCCCGGGTGAGGAGCTGCATTCCGTAGCAGATGCCCAGGACCGGACGGCCCAGCTCGAGGAGATCGGCGGCGATCCCGGGCGCGTCCGCTTCGCGCACGCTCGAGGGTCCTCCGGAGAGGATGATCCCGGCCACCTCATCGCGGTCGGCGAGATCCCCGCTCATCTGCGGGGTGATCATCTCGCTGAACGCCCCCAGCTCACGCAGGCGCCGGGTGATGAGCTGGCTGTACTGGGACCCGAAGTCGATGACCACGATGGTGGGTCGGTTGCCCATGGGACGTAGCTCCCGCCGAAGGGACCGCAGGGAAACGGTCCGCGTTCAAGATGTTTCGACCACCGGGGGACATCTCCTCCCCCGCTGGCTCAATGCCGGAAGTGGCGGGTTCCGGTGTGGAGAAGGATCACGCCGAGTTTCTCCGCCGCCGCCACGACCTCCTCGTCGCGAATGGATCCCCCCGGCTGGATGACGAGCTTTGCCCCCGCCTCCGCCAGCACCTCGAGCCCGTCGGCGAAGGGGAAGAAACCATCGCTGGCCGCTGCGCATCCCTCGATCCGAAGTCCCGCGTCGCGGGCCTTGCCGACGGCCAGATGACAGGAATCGACCCGGCTCATCTGCCCCGCGCCGATGCCCACGGTTCCCGTGGCATCGGCCAGCACCACTGCGTTGCTCTTGACGTGCTTGGCGGTGATCCAGGCCAGCCGGGCCGCCTGCAGATCCTCATCGGACGGAGTCGGTCCGGCGACGAGCTGGAAGCGTTCGAGTTCGGGAAAGCCTTCGTCCTCGTCCTGGTCGAGCACCAGCCGGCCCCACCTCCTCTCGCTGCCTTCGGTCGCGTCCGCGAAGGCATCGTAGTCGACGCTGAGCCAGCGCAGCTTCTTCTTCTTCGAGAGCCGCTCGACCGCTTCGTCATCGAAGGAGGGTGCCGCCACCACCTCGAGGAATCGTCCGGCCAAAGCTTCCGCGGTCGCGCCGTCGACCTCGCGCCGGAAGGCGACGATGCCTCCGAAGGCCGATACCGGATCGCCGGCGAACGCCCGCTCGAGGGCGGCGGACGGCGTCGGGCCGATTCCCACTCCGCAGGGATTGGTGTGCTTGAGGATCGCGCATGCTTCGGTGGGCAGATCCAGGGCCAGCTTCAGCGCCGCGACCAGGTCGACGATGTTGTTGTAGCTGAGTTCCTTCCCGCCATGCCGGCTCAAACCGACCGACCGCAGGTCCTCCCCTCCATCGACCCTCCACCAGGCCTTCTGGTGTGGATTCTCCCCGTAGCGCAGGCCCTGCCCGGCCAGGGGAATCCCGTCCTCCCGGAAGAGACCTCCGGCGATGAGCCGGTCGTAGTCGCTGCAGCGCTGGAAGGTCCTGGCCGCCATTCTGCGGCGGAAATCCTGGCCGGTCGTTCCCCCGTGTGCGTCGAGCTCGTCGAGGAACGCGCGGTAGTCCCGCGGATCGCTGAGCACCGTGACCCGCTCGAAGTTCTTCGCCGCCGCGCGCAGCAGGGTGGGCCCACCGATGTCGACCGACTCGACCAGGCCTGCTTCCCCCTCGCCCCGCCCCAGCGCGCCGGCGAAGTCGTAGAGATTCACCACCACGAGATCGATGGTCCGAAAGCCCGTTCCCTCCAGGTCCTCTTCCCGCGGCGCGAGGATCCCCGCCGCGATCGCCGGGTGCAGGGTCTTCACCCGCCCGGAGAGGATCTCCTCCTGCCCGGTGACTTCGCTCACCCCGATCACCTCGATCCCCGCTTCGCGCAGGACCCGGGCGGTTCCGCCGCTGGCCAGCATCTCCCATCCCCGCCGCTGCAGCTCGCGCCCCAGCTCGACCAGGCCGGTCTTGTCGGTGACGCTGAGGATCGCCCTCGGTTTCAATATCCACACTCCTGTGCGCGCTCGGGAAAGAGCCGTTGGAAGATCGCCACGTATCCTTTCGCGGTGCGCCCGAGGATCTCGGGGCTCAAGGTCGGCGGGGGCGGAGTCTTGTCCCAATCCAATGAAGCCAGGTGATTCCGCAGCACCTGCTTGTCCATGCTGTCCTGTTCACGACCCGGTTCGTAGAGCCGGGCGTCCCAGTAGCGCGAGGAATCGGGGGTGAGCATCTCGTCGATCAAGGTGGGTTCTCCGTCGACGAGACCAAATTCGAACTTCGTATCGGCGATGAGGATCCCGCGCTCTTTGGCGAAGGAGACGGCTTCCTCGTAGAGACGAAGGCTCAGCTTCTCGATGGCCCGGAAGTTCTCCTCGCCGACGATCGACCGCGCGCGGGCCGCGTCGATGTTCTCGTCGTGCCCTTCTTCGGCCTTGGTCGCGGGCGTGAAGATGGGATGGGGCAGCTTGCCGCAGCGCGGCAGTCCCTCCGGCAATCGATGCCCGCAGACCTCGCCGGTGGTCCGGTAGTCCTGGTAGCCGCTGCCGGCGAGGTAGCCCCGCACCACCGCCTCGATATCGAAGCGCTCGGCCCGTCGCACCAGCATCACCCGCCCCCTCAACCGCTCGGCGTGCTGCCGGAAGGGTTCCGGCAGCTTCTCCGCGTCGGCGTGGATCAGGTGGTGTCGCAACGAGGGACCGAAATGCTCGTACCAGGCCAGGGTCATCTGGGTCAACAGGGCGCCCCGGCCGGGCACCGGCTGATCCATGACCACGTCGTAGGCGCTGATGCGATCGGTGGCGACCAGGAGCAGCCGATCCCCCAGCTCGAAGATCTCGCGCACCTTGCCGGCATGGTCCGGCCTCAGGCCGAGTTCCTCGCATCGGACCAGGGTGGGAAAGGGAGATTTCATGGAACTCGGTCTCCGGCGGGATGGGTTCGCGTCGGGTCGCGGCGGCAGGATAGGGCCGACCCTCCCCTCCGTCAAGGCGGCGGCGTCTCCCCTCCCGCCCGCACCCAATGCCCCCGGACCCGCGTCCCGCTCCAGCTCACCCCGACCGCCCCTCTCCGGTCGGTCCGCAGGATGCGCCACCCGTGCGCCCGCAAGGCCTTGAGGGTCACCGTGTGCGGATGACCGTAGCGGTTGACCGCCCCGCAGGAGATCAGGGCCCATCCCCCGGGCATCTTCTGCAGCAGGCTCTCTTCCGTCCCGGTCTGCGATCCATGGTGGGCCACCTTCAACACCGCCACCGAAAGCGGATCGCCGCGGGCGATGAGCTCTCGTTCCGCCGGCGCCTCCAGGTCCCCCGCCCACAACATCTGCCGTCCCGGAGGGCCGCCCCGCAGCACCAGGCTGCGATCGTTGGTGGTCTCTCCCCGCGCCGCGGTCGGGGGCCACAGGCAGGCCAGGCGCCAATCGGCCAGCCGCAGGGTATCTCCCCGCGCCATCCAGTCGATCGCGACCCCGTGCTCCCGGGCCGCCCGGAGCAGAGGCCGCGTCCACTTCCGTCCGCGTTCGACCGCCGCCAGGTGCAGCCGCGCGACGCGTCCGCTTTCGAGCACCGCCACCGCTCCACCGAAGTGATCGCGGTGACCATGGGTGATGAGCAGGTCGACCCCGGAGAGATTGCGCCGCTCCAGGAAGGGCACGATCACCCGCTCCGTGGTGCCGTGGAAGGAGCCGTTGCCGGTATCCACCACGAGAACGCCGCCTCCTCGCACCCGCAGCACGCCCCCGTCCCCCTGGCCCACGTCCAGGCTCCACCAAGTGGCTTCGGGGGGGAACACCGCGCCCCGGTGGACGACCGCCACCAGCAGCAGGGCCAGGGCGAGGCGGGCGCGGAAACGTCCGGGCAGGTCGGGAACCAGGACCAGGCCGACGGCCACCAGGGCGGCGCACCAGGCCGCGCCCCCGATCCCGGGATGGCCCAGTGCGCCGGGGTCCAGGCGGGTCACCAGGCGGAGAATCCACCCGAAGCCATGGCTGATTGCGGCGAGAAGAAAACAACTTGCGCCGGCCAACGGGGGCAGGACCAGGGCGATCAGCACCAGGACCGCGCCCAGCGCCATCCACAGGGAGAACACCCCTCCCAGCAGCAGATTCCACAGGGGAGCGGCCCACGGCAGGCGCCCGAAGGAACCCAGGACCCAGGGAAGGGTCCCCAGGGGCGCGACCAGGACGGCGGTGGCGGCGGCGAGCAGACGATGCCGGGGCAGGATCCTCCCCACCCGCAACAGGGCCAGGGTGGCCGCGTAGCTGAGCCACCAGCCGAGAGCGGTCACGCTGGCCGGGCGGACGAGGAGTTCGACCACTCCCGCCGCGGCCAGGGCGTCGACGGCGCGCACCGAGCGTCCCAGGCTCCGTCCCGTGAGCAGCCAACCGGCCATGACCACCGCCCGCACCAGCGAAGGCGACAGCCCGGCGGCGAAGGCCCACACGGACAGGACCGGGAGGATCCACAGCTCGCTCCCCCGGCGGCCGGGCCTTGGCAGGCGCAACAGGAGAAGCGCGATCAGTCCCACGTGCAGTCCACTGAGGGCGAGCAGGTGCGCCAGCCCCAGTCGTTGGAAGCGTTTCCGGCTCGCCGGATCGAGCCCGCGGCGGTCTCCCAACAGCAGCGCCGACCAGATGGGGGTCGAAGCGCCCAGGAAGGGCTCCAGCCGCGACCGGAAGACTTTGCGCCAGCGTTCCCGCACCGGCTCCGGTCCGGGACGGAGGCACTGCGACCACCCGGGCGACTCCAGCATCCGGCCCCGGAGCAGCGGAGGGCGGGAGAGGAAGGCGCGCCACCGGTCGACGTCGTCGGGATTGCGCCGGGCCGGGGGCAGCCAGGTGCGCAACCGCATCCGGCCCCGGCACCCCGCCGGCGCGCTTCCGCAGCGCGACAGGATCACCGGGACCGTGGATTTGCCCGGGGCCTGGATCCACGCCGCGGCCCGCCCCTTCCGGGTCGCTTCCCGCAGGACCACGGTGGCGTCTCCTTCCCAACCGTCCCAGGCGCGGACCCGCTGCAGCTCGGCGGACAGCCGTCCCCCGAGCAGCAGGCCGAGGCCAAGGGCAAGCATCGCCCAGATCCGGTGGCGCCGCTGCGAATGCACCAGGAACCCGGCCGCCCCGCCGGCGACCGCGCGCGCGAGACCGCCCACCTCGGGTCCACTGAGACACTGCCCGAGCAACAGCTGCAGGAAGAGGATCCACACCGGGTGCACGCCGGTCCTCCAGCGGGTCGCCGAGGGTCGGATCGCGACCCGCGCCGGTGGGAGGACGACAGGGGAGGACGCATGGAACGGGAGGCCGTGACGCGCCGGTGGGCTCAGGAGCCGTTCTGACCCCAGATGACGATGCGGTTGCGGCCGGCCTGCTTGGCCTGATACATCGCCAGGTCGGCCCGGCGCAAGAGGACGCGTTCGTCCTCTCCGTGTTCGGGGAAGACCGCCACCCCGATGCTCAGGGTCACGTCGAGACGCCTTCCGTCGGGCAGCTTCACCCCGGTGGAGGCGATCTGCGCGCGAAGACGCTCGGCGGTGTGCGCGGCTTCCTTCAGGTCCGTGCCCGGCAACAACAGGGTGAACTCCTCGCCCCCGAAACGGAACACGTAGTCGATGCGTCGGAGATGCGCCACCAGGAGCGAGGCGAGCTGGCGGAGCACGGTGTCGCCGGCCTCGTGTCCGTACTCGTCGTTGATGCGCTTGAAGTGATCGATGTCCGCGAAGAGCAAGGCGAGCGGAGCTCCCGACCGCCGGCTGCGCTCCATCTCCACGGGAAACTGGCGCTGGAAGGATCCCCGGTTGTGCACCCCGGTCAGAGGATCGGTGAACACCCGGTGCTGGCTGCGCGCCGCCGCGGCCAGGAGGTCCCGCACCGCGCCGGCCGCTTCGTCGCCGAGGCGCGGATCCAGGGTGAGATCGCCCCCCAGCGCCCCCACCTGCTCATCTCCCAACCACACCGGCCACCATCGGCGCCCCTCCATCACCAACCCGTGGGCGGGAATGACCGCCCCACGGTTGCGCGCCAGGGCCTGGACCAGAGGATGGCTCGGATCGACCACTTCCCATCCCTGGCCCCCGCCGGTCTGCAGGGGAAGCCGCTCGGCCCAGAGCAAGAGGTGCAGGGAAGGATCGCCCAGGGATTCCCTCAGCGCGATCAGGAGATTCTCCAGGCTGGCATCCAGACCGAAGCTGACCCAGTCCCGCTGGAAGGTGCGCCGGATCGCCCCGAGGGTCCTCTGGGCTCCTTCGGAAAGAGCGCCGGACCCTCGCGGGGAAAGGGGAGTCTCCTCCGGTGCGCCCCCGGTCGGGGACGGAGACACGGCCCGTCCCGCTCCGCCCGCGCTCGAAGACGGCGGCAAAGCCTCTCCCGAGGTGCCGCCCGGCGCGGCCGCCGCGGGGCCCGGGATCAATCCCCGGAGGTCGTAGGCGCGGGGGGAACCTTCCACCGACCACAGCCGGATGCTCCGCCCCTGCTTGCGGAGACGGCCCACTTCCTTCAGCACCCCCCGCTGCATCAACTCCCCCACCACCTCCACCGCGATCTCCCGGAGAGGGCCGCCGCGGCGCAACGCGGCGTCGAGTTTCTCGCGCACCGGTGCGCTCAACCGCTCCCACGGAATCTCCGACTGCAGAAAGGTTTTCAGATCAACGTGTTGCCGCTGCAAGCCCATGTTGTCGTTCCAGCGTTGCGCGGGGCGGCGTCCCCCAACCCAACCATTCTAGCACAGGCGGCGCTCCACTTCGGCACAAAGCTTCCTTGCCCCACCCTCCCCAGAGGCCGTAGGGTGTCGCCGACATCCCGCAATGCACCCCTTTCCTCCCCCGTGGAGAACGATGCGCAACGAACGGAAACGAGACCGGCGCTTCCGCCGAGAGAGTCACTGGGCCGTCCTGGCGTCTTTTCTGGCGATCTGGGCCCTTGGGTGCTCCAGCACCCGCCCCGCACCGTCCACCACACCCCAGTCCGCACTGGAGGAGCCTCTCCCACCGCCGGTGGCCGAGTCCGCCGCCCCGGACACGGTCAAGGCCCCGGTTCCGGTCGTCCCCGCCGACGAGAGCCTGTTGGCCAAGATCCTCCGCTCCCACCCCTCGCTCCAGCCCTTGGAGGAACTCTATGTCCACGGGGGGGAAGCCTACAACCAGCGCGACTTCGACCTGGCCGAGGAGCACTTCCTGCTCCTCAAGCAGAAGCTGGCCCAGATCCATGACGCCCCCCAGGACAGTCTCGCGCTCCTCTACCTCTCCTCGCTGCAGCGCAAGGTGGACCATTTCGCCGAGATCCTGGCCGAGGAAAGGTTCTTCTCCGACAGCTACGCGCCGGTGACCCTTTCCCTGGAAGATGCCTACGACAGTCTCCAGGCCCACTACGGAATCCCGCAGTTCCTCCTGCCGCAGCGACCCGCGGCCGAGCAGGGTTCGCTCGAGGAACTCATCGCCACCGACAACGAACCCGTCCGGCGATGGTTGAAGTACTACCAGGGAAGGGGGCGCTCGCAGTTCGCCCGCTGGCTTCAGCGCTATGAGCGCTACGCGCCGACCATGCGCGCCGTTCTCGAGGAGGAAGGCATTCCGGACGAGCTGATCTGCGCCGCGATGATCGAGAGCGGGCTGCAGGCGAACATCCGCAGCCGCGCCGGCGCGGTGGGTTGGTGGCAGTTCATGCGCAGCACCGCCCGGCACCGCGGCTTGCAGGTCGACGAGTGGATCGACGAACGCCGGGACATCGAGATGTCCACCCGCGCCGCCGCGCGCCACTTCCAGTTGCTGCACCGCATGTTCCAGGATTGGGCGCTCGCGTTGGCCGCCTACAATTCGGGCGAGTACCGCATCCAGCGCGCCATCGGTCTGTCCGGCGACGTCGACTACTGGTCGATGCGCCTGCCCCGGGAAACCCGCAACTACGTCCCGAAATTCATCGCCGCCGCCCGCATCGTGGCCCATCCCGATTCCTTCGGCTTCGCCGACGTCCGCGCCGATCCCTTCCGCTTCGAGAGGATCGAGCTGGATGACGCCTACAGCCTCAGCCAGATCTCCAAGGCGACCGGCATCGGGCTTTCCACCCTCCGCGCGCTGAACCCCCAGCTCCTGGCCGGGGTGACCCCACCCGGGCGCCCCGGCTACGCCCTGCGGGTCCCCGTGGGAACCAGCGAGGGCGCGCGCGTCGCGCTGGCCAGCATTCCCGAGGACGAACGCATCACCTGGCGCAAGCACAAGCTGCGCTCCGGAGAGACCCTGGGCAGTCTCGCCCGCCGTTACCACACGTCCGTCTCGGCGATCATGCAGATCAACGGCATCAGCAACGCGCGCCGGGTGCGCGCGGGAAGGGTGCTCACCATTCCCTATCCCCGCGGGGTCGACCTGCCCTCCACTTCCCGCCACAAGACGGTGGCTTCAGCTCCGCCGCCCCCGCCCCCGGGGAAGAAGGCCTGGCTGTACACGGTGAAGAAGGGGGATACCCTGGCCGGCATCGCCCGCCGCAGCGGGGTCTCGGTGGCGAGCATCCGTCGCCTCAACCACATCCGCCGCGACCGCATCTACCCGGGGCAGGACCTGGTGCTCCACGTCGATCGCAAGCGCACCGTTCCCGGGGCCCGGGCGCTCGACCTTCCGGTGGCCAAGACCACGGTCTACACCGTCCGCCACGGGGACACCCTCAGCGGGATCAGCCGCCGTTTCACCGTGAAGGTGGCCGACCTCATGCGCTGGAACCACCTGGACCGCAGCGCGCGGATCTACCCCGGAGACCGCCTGCGGATCCTCCGTTCCCCCCGCCAGTAGAGGCCTTGCGCGCGGTCGCGCTGGCCGATGGAAGTCCTGGAATGCCAGTGGGTCACGCCATGTTTCGGAGACTTTCCTTCAGGGCTTGCCGGTAGGCCCTCGCCGCCTCCAGCGGGTCGCGGGCACCCAGGATCCCCCGCAGGACCGCCACCCCGTGGGCTCCCGCCTTCAGCACCCCGGGAAGATCGGCCAGGGTGATGCCGCCCAGAGCCAACACGGGAACCGTTGCGGCGCGGCACAGGGTCCTCAATCCCTCCTCTCCCAGAGGCGTCGCCCCGGGCTTGGAGGGGGTTCTTCGCACCGGGGATACGCAGAGGTAATCGGCGCCCCCGCTGCGGCGCACGCCGGCAAGGTCATGCCGACTGACCCCCACCCACCGGGGACGAGCGCTAGCCGGCAGATCGGAGGGAGCGATGCCATCGTCCCGCAGGTGCACGCCCTCCAGGCCGGCGGCCAGGGCCAGGTCGAATCGATCGTTGATCAAGAGGGCGGGGCGCGGGTCGACCGCGGCGAGGCGCACGGCGCGTTCGAAGTTCTCCCGCGGGCTGAGATGCGGCCACCGCAGGTGGACCGCATCGACCCACGGTGCGAGACCGGGAAGCCACGCGGCCAGTTCCTCGGCGCAAAGGCCTACCGGCGTGATGGCGATCAGGCGGGGCGGCGCGGACATACCCGCTAGAAATCCACCCCAAGACTGACCCGATGGGTGTAGTTGGACGAGCCGCCCAACTGCAGGGTATCGCCGGCAAAGGCGTAGTCCACCCGCAGGGGCCGCAGATCCAGCCCCGCTCCGAAGGTCCAGTCCTCGCTGGCGAATCCGCCGTGGCTTCCCACGCGCAGATCGACGCGTCCGCTCAAGCGCGCTTCCACGCCGAGGAAGAGATTGCTGCTGACGCTCGACAGTCCCACCCCGCTCCAGGAGAACTGGTCCGCCCCGTCGATGCCGCCGGAGTCGACCCCGGGCGGCAGGTCGCCGTTGCGATTGTCGAAGTGGGTCTCCAACGCCGCGCTGCCCAGGATCCGGAGGTTCCACGAAGGAACCACCCAATCGTAGGCGATCCCGGGAGTGATGACCGGGGAGATGCTCTCGTTGCGCCCGGTGCTCCACGAGAGGTAGGTGCTGGTCGCGTCCTGGAACTTCACCCCGAAATCGAGCTTCTTCCACCAATTCCGCCGCAGGATCCCCAGGTCGATCCCCAGCCCGAAGGAGCTGAAGTCGGCCAGGCTCTGGTGGATGACCTTGACGTTCCCGCCGACCTGCCACCTGCCGACGTCCCGCGCGTAGCTGCCCATGATGGCCAGCTCCGAATCGCTCTTGTACTGGATCTCGTCGCTGAACTGGAAGATGCGCGCGGCCTCGTCGTCGTCCAGGACTCCGTTCCCGTTGCCGCCGTAGGCCGGCAGATCGAGCTTGCGCGCCAATTCGTCGGTGAAGGGAATGTTGTCCAGGCCCAGGCGGATCACCGTGACCCCCAGGGTGTGATGGGCGTCTCCACCCAGCGGATGCACATACGACACGAAATCGCGATTGATCAGGTTTCCGAAGCGCTCACTGTGCATCAGCAGGAGTTGCTTCTTCTCCTGTCCGGCCAGGCCCGCCGGATTCCAGAAGGTCGTGCTGGCATCGTCGGCCACCGCCACGAAGGCGCTGCCCAGACCAAGCGCCCGGGCGCCGCCACCATCGGCCATGAACGCACCCGCGTACTTCGTCGCATGGGCGGGGTGGGCCGGGAAAATCAGGAAGATCGCGGCAGCTGCCACCAGCAGGATCACGCCGGGGCGCAGATCGGTGAATCTACGCACATCGCCTCCTTGGAGGTTCCAGGTACAGGGGGGGTTGTGGTTCGATCGCAAGGTTGGCAGCTGAAACCAGTATACCCCGTCTTCCCGGTTGCGCGCCAGCCTTGAAACCGGGATGCCCGCACCCCGGCTCAACGCATCCCGTAGCGCTTGAGCTTGCGGTAGAGGGTCCGCTCGCTGATTCCCAGTTGCTGGGCGGTCCGGCGCCGGTTTCCTCCGTTCTGGCGCAGGCAGGACTGTATCATGGCCTTCTCGGCGTTTTCCAGCTCTCCCCCTCCTTCGCTCCCCAAGGGGGTCACTTCGGCCACCGGGGCCTCCCTCGACCACGGAATGCCCCCCGGCCCTTCCTTGACCCCCAACCGCTCCTCCAGGGCCTCAAGGCGCCGCAAGATCTCCTTCAGGTCCGCGGCCATGCCCAGCAGGGTGTGGGCCAACAGCGGATCGGAGGTGCCTGACCCCGGCCTCCCCTCGGGCGGAAAGGCCATGGGCAGAGGACGCTCCGTCTCCAGCTCTCCCTGCACTTCCGGGGGAAGATCCTCGACGCCGAGGTAGGGGCCCTTGCCCAGCACCGCCATCGACTGGACCACGTTGCGCAGTTCCCGGACATTTCCCGGCCAAAGGTAGCGCAGCATCTTCTCGGTGGCCTCGCGGGTGAATCCCTTGTGGTCGAGGCGGTGTTTCCGGTTGGCCAGCGCGAGGAAATGGTGGGCCAGGATCAGGATGTCCTCGACGCGTTCGCGCAAGGGAGGCAGATCGATCTTCACCACCTTGAGACGGTAGTAGAGATCGCTGCGGAAGACCCCGCGCCGGATTTCCTCTTCCAGCTTGCGATGGGTCGCGGTGATGAGCCGGATGTCGGTGACCAGGGTCTTGCGCCCGCCGACCCGGGTGAACTCGCCGGTCTCCAGCACCCGCAGGAGCTGCACCTGCATGCTGGGGGGCATCTCCCCCACTTCGTCCAGGAAGAGGGTTCCACCCTTGGCCCGCTCGAACACCCCCTGGTGTTGTTCGACCGCCCCGGTGAACGCACCCTTCTCATGCCCGAAGAGTTCGCTCGCGAGCAATGACTCGGCCAGGGAACCCACGTTCACCGAGACGAAGGGAGCGTCGACCCGGGCGGAATGCGCGTGGAGCGCCCGCGCGACCAGCTCCTTCCCCGTCCCGCTTTCCCCCTGGATGAGCACCGGCACATCCAAGGGGGCCACCTGCGCGATGGTGGAGATGAGTTCGCGCACCGCCGGGCTCTGGCCCACGATCCCCGAATCCCGCCGGACGCGCCGCAGGCGCAACAACCGTTCCACCTGCTCGGCCAGGACCTTCTCGCGGGGTTCTCCCTGGTGGACGTTTTCCCGGGGAAGTCCCAGCTCGGCCGCGTCGCCCCGGGCCAGCACCAGGATCTCCGGGGCCGACGACAGGTCGCGCAGGCGGCGCATGATTCCTTCGACCGCTCCGGCATGGGAGCGGGCGTCCCACACGAACAGAGCCACCTCGGCGTCCCGGGCCGCGGCCAGGGCCGCCGGCATGTCCTCGTACACCGCCAGGTCGAACTCCCCCAGTCTCCACTGGAGAGCCCACGACCTCAATCGCGGATCATCGGTGAGCAGGATGACAAGCTGAGCCACATCGCCTCCACACCCGGTTGAACGCGTGGACCGGGCCGGAAATCCCCCGCGCCGAAAAACGCGCGGCGGACGCCGACCGCTCAGGCCTGCGCGGCCCGGGTCTTCTCGTCTTCCCTGGGTTGCGCCGCCTCACCGTACGACTTCAGCTTCTCCCGCAGGGTCTGCCGGGAAATGCCCAGGATCCTCGCCGCCTTGCTCTTGTTGTGACCTACCTGCTCGAGGGTATGCAGAAGCTGGATCCTCTCCACCTCCGCGAGCGGCATGAGTTCGCGCCCGATCCTCTGGACGTCGGCCCGCTCGCCGCGCCGGGGGTTGAGACCCTTCCGCACGTGGTCAGGCAGCAGATCCGGGGTGATCTCCTCCGGTTCCTCCAGGATCATCAGCCGGCGGATCATGTTGCGCAACTCGCGCACGTTGCCGGGCCAAGGATACGATTGCAGCACCTCCAGCAACGCGTCCGAGCAGGGCTTGCATGCCAGCCCGAGTTCCTCGTTGAAATTATGGATGAAGGTGTTGCAGAGGTGCTGGATGTCGCCGATGCGCTCGCGCAGGGGTGGGATCTCGATCTCGATCACCTGCAGGCGGTAGAAGAGATCGTTGCGGAAGAGCCCTTCCTCGATGGCCTTGTCCAGTTTGCGATTGGTGGCCGCGACGATCCGCGCCCGCACCTCCTTGTCCGCCTTGCCGCCCACCCTGCGGAAGCGTCCATACTCGATCACCCGCAAGAGCCGGCTCTGCAGGGTCACCCCCATCTCCCCGATCTCGTCCAGGAAGATGGTTCCCTCCCCGGCCAGTTCGAACAGCCCTTCCTTTGCGCTGCGCGCATCGGTGAACGCGCCCTTCTCGTGACCGAAGAGTTCGCTCTCCAGGAGAGTCTCGGGCACTGCGGCGCAGTTGATCTCCATGAAGGACGCGCCGGGATTACTCACCTCGTGGATGGCGCGCGCCACGAGCTCCTTGCCGGTGCCGCTTTCCGCCTGGATGAGGACGGGCACCTGGTTGCCGGCACGACTCCGTCCCACCTTCTCGATCTTCTCCACGATCTCCTTCATGCCGGGAGTCGCCTGCAACATCGAGAGGTATCGACTCTCGCGCGCCGCACTGTCGCTGCGCGCGATCGACTGGGCGACCCTCTCCCGTTCCCGCACCTTGAGCGCTCCGCTGACCTTGGCCCGCATCTCCGACAAGCGGTAGGGCTTTCGCACGAAATCGTAGGCTCCCAGTTTCATGGCCTCCACCGCGGTGGGCAGATCCCCGTAGGCGGTCATGAGGATCACCGGGATGGTGTTTCCCTCGTCCCGCAACATCCGCAGCACATCGACCCCGGACATGTCGGGGAGTTTCAGATCGAGCAGCAGCAGGTGGGGCTTTTCCTCCCGCAACATGGCGAGCGCGGCGGTTCCGTTGGCCGCCTGCAGGACGAGATGCCCCTCTTCGCTCAGCGCTTCCTCCAGGGAAGTGCGGATGGTGGCTTCGTCGTCACAAATGAGAATGGTGTGCTTGCTTGCCATCGGCTCAGCCTCTCGCTTGGAGTTCCGACCGCCCCGCGGGAGCGGCCGCCATGGGAATCACCGCGCGAAGGACCGTCCGGCCGTTCCTCCGCAGGTATCGCAGGTGTCCGTGGTGGGCCCGGATGATCTTCTCCGCGATCGCCAGGCCCAGACCGGTGCCCTCGCTCTTGGTGGTGAAGAAGGGAACGAAGAGCCTCTCGATCTGGTCGGGAGCGACGCCCTCGCCCATGTCCACCACTTCCAGGACCGCGACCCGGCGCACCGGGCGCTGGGCGGCGATCTCGGCCGGCGCGTCGTCCTCGCCGACCCTCAGAACCACCTCCGCGTCCTGCGGAGACGCGTCGATGGCGTTGGACACCAGGTTCAGGAGGATCTGCTTGAGCTGATCCTCATCGGCCCACACCGAGAGTTCTTCCTCCGGGGCCTCCACTTCCAACCGGCAACCCTTCTCCTTTGCGCGGGCGCCCATCAGCTCGGCGACCGCCCGGCACAGCCGGGCGAGTTCCACCATCGTCCTCTTCAACTCGACCGGCCGGGCGAAGTCCAGGAAATTCGAGACCAGCCCGTCGATGCGCTCGACCTCGCGACGCACCACGTCGAAGTGACGCCGCTTGTTCGAGTCTGCGGGAAGCGCCTCGCTCAACAACTCGGCGCTGTGGAGGATGCCGGTCAACGGAGTCCGCACATCGTGCGCCCACTCGGCCGCCATGATGAGATTCTCCTGCTGGCGGGCCGCCCTCCGCCGTTCCACCTCCAGGGCCCGGGTGGCTCTCTGGTCGTCCAGGATCAGGACGAGGTTGCTCTGTCCGGGAAGTTCCGAGGGCATCAGGGTGGCCCGCAACGCCACCGGAACCGCTTCGGCGTCGCCGACCTGCACCCATCCTTCGCCCACCACCGGCTGCCCCGGGTCCGCCTGTTGGGCCCAACTCAGAAGGTCGACCACTTCGCCCCCCATCCGCACCGTGACCTTCGCTTTCTCCGCTCCGATGCCCAGCAGCTCCCGCCCCTTCCGGTTCGCGTAGAGGCGCCGACCCTTCTCATCGAAGGTGACGATGCCGCTGGCCACCTGGTCGAGGGTGCGTTCCTGGAATCGCTGGAGCTTGCGCAATTCGGTCACCGCCTGGGCCGCAGCGACCTCCTCGGTGAGGATGGTCTGGACGGTGATCAGGAAGTAGATGTCCTGGGCGATGTCCGTCCCGTCCCGGTAGGCCTTCTGCAGCAGGAGGTAACCCAGGTCCCTCTCGCGATGCCGGAGGGGAACGACCGTCTCCTTCCAGGGGCTCTTGCGGTCGATGCAAGGCACCGCGGGTTCCTTCCCCACCTGGTCCAGGGAGACCAGGTAGGGCTCGCCGACGGTCACCGAGCCGACCTTCCGGAGGATCGCACACGCCCGGCGGACGACCTCGGCCTCGACCCCGTCGACCCGGCGCGCGGACACGACCCGGCCCCCCTCGCTGCGCAACAGCAGCGCGGCCCCGTCGGCGTCGAGGAACTCACGCAGGGAGGCGAGCAGGCGGCGGAGGGCTTCGTCCCAGTTGCTGTGGTTGGAGAGATCCCGCCCGATGCGGTAGAGCATCACGAGCTGGGCCACCCTCCCCTGGAGTTCGCGATGCGCCTGCGCCAGTTGGGCCCGGGCGGCCTCGAGTTCGGCCCCGAGCGCGGCGAGATTGCCGGCCGACGTATCGGTGGACACCTCCATGATCCTCCCGGTGGGGCAAATGCGGATCCAGACCCCGTTGGGGCCTGGTCCGTTTCTTACCACGTGGTAGAAATGTGGTCCAGGGGATTTCCCGCGCTCAGGCGTTCACCCGGTTTCCGACGAAACTCTCCAGGTGATGCAGGCTCTCCGCGTCGATGGTGGTGAAGAAGACCGCCACCTCGTAGGTGTCCACGTCCTCCTGGGGCTGTTCGGGAACGACGCGGACCACCAGGCCCTCGCAATCCACCCGAGCGAGCTTGGAGGCATCTTGCGAATCGACGGGCACATCGAAACTCAGGGCCAGCTTGGTCATGGGCTCGATCCAGGTGCTGCTCTGGAAATAGAGGCCGGAGGCGGAGACGTTCAGGGTGGGAACGCCCTCCAGGACCTCGGCCTCGCTTTCCGGGGAAATCAGTACCTTCAGATCGAGCTGGGCCCGATGGCGGGCCGTTTTCCGCCGTTCGACCCGGGTCACTTCATTCATGGGGAACCCCTCGAGATTGGGTTCTTTCGGTTGAGGGCCGCTGCCGGAGGTCTCCGAGCCAGATGCGGCCCTGGGCCACATCGACGTGGAGAAGCAAGACCTGCACCGGCTGACCCAGGCCGAAGCGTTTCCCGGTGCGTTCCCCCAGGAACCGGCTCCGCCGCTCGTCGAAGGTATACCAGTCCCCCCGCAGCTCATCAAGCCCGACAAAGCCGTCCAGGCCGCAACCTTCCACTTCCACGAAGAGCCCGCTGCGCACCACCCCGGTGATCACCCCGTCCAGGCGTTCGCCGACCTTGTCCTTCAGCCAGTCGGCGGCGCAGATGTCCTGGCACTCGTATTCCAGGGCCGCGGCGGCGCGTTCCCTCTCGCTGCAGTGATCGGCCAGCTCGAGGGCTTCCTCCCAGTCGGCCGCGTCGGCCAGGTGGACCGAGGCCAGCCGTTTCGCGTCGTCCACCGCGTCCTCGAGCCATCCCTTCTTCACCCCCACCAGGGCATGCAGCCATCTCTGGTTGTGCAGGTCGGGGTAGCGGCGGATCGGAGAGGTGAAATGGGTGTAGTCGGAGAAGGCCAGGCCGAAATGAGATCCTCGTCCTCTCCGGTAGCTGGCGCGCATCAACGAGCGCAACGCGAGCAGGGAGACCGTCGATTCGATGCGTTGCCCTTTGACCTGGTCGAAGAGTTCCTGGTAGTCCTTGCCTCCCACCGGTTCCTTGGGAAACCACTTCACCCCCAGTTCCTTGAGGGTCTCCACCAACTGGTCGACCTTCTCCACGTCGGGATTCTCGTGCACCCGCCACAAGAGCGGCAAGCGCGCCGCGTGAAGGGTCCGCGCCACCGCGCGGTTGGCTTCGAGCATGAATTCCTCGATGATCCAGTGCGTGCGCAGCACCTTCTTCACCCGCAGCTTCTGGACGTGTCCGTCCTCGTCGAACACGAACTCGCGCTCGGGCCGCTCGATGAAGAGCGAGCCCTGGTCGCGGCGCCGGCGGCGCAGCAGGGCGGCCAGCCGCAGCATCTCCTGCAGGGCGGATCGCAGGACCGCCGGATCGGTCCCGTCGGCCAGCACCCGGTCGAGGTCGGACGGAAATCCCCGGGCGCCCTCGAGCGCCAGGAGGGCCTCGGCCTGCCGGTAGGAAACCGAGGCCCGGCTCTTCACCACTGAAGGCCCCAGGGCGGTCCGGCGCAACGCGCCCTGCTCGTCGTACTCGAGCAAGACGCTGAAGGCGTCGCGTTCGACCCCGTGGTGCAGGCTGCAGGAACCGGACGAGAGGATCTCGGGCAGCATCGGCAACACCTGTCCCGGCGGATAGACGCTGGTGGCCCGGGCCCGAGCCTGGGCATCGAGGGTTCCATGCGGGCGCACCCGAGCGGCCACGTCGGCGATGTGCACGCCCAGGCGCAGTCCGCCCCCGGGCAGCACCTCGATCGAGACCGCGTCGTCGTGATCCTTGGCGTCGTGGGGATCGATGGTGAAGATCAGCTCCCCGGTGAGATCCCTCCGATCCACCGGGCTGCGGGGGGCGCGCCGGGCTTCCTCCTCCGCTTCGGGGCTGAAGGCGCGGGGCCACCTCGACGCGGCGATCCGGCGTTCCATCGCGGCCCAGGGATGGGTCGAGGGCCCGAGCACCTCGATCTCCCGGAGCTGCGGCCGTTCCTTCCGGGGATCGAAGGCCTCCAGGCGCCCCCGGGCGAGGATCTCCTCCTCCGACGTCGGGTCCAGTTCCGGTTCCTCTTCGACGAAGAATCCCCCGGAGATCCCGGGGATGGGATGGTCGGGAATCAACACCCAGCGGTCGGAGACCGGCAACAGCCTCCCGAAGACCTGGCGGGGAGCGGCCCGGAGGATGCGCCGGACCAGGGCGAACTCCTGCCGCCCGTCCCGCAGCCGCCGCACCTCCACTTCGTCCCCGACCACCACCCGCTGCCCCTCCCCCTCGGCCAGGGGCAGGGTCCTGTCGTCCTCGAAACGCACGTGGGTGGGCGCGCCGGAGACTCCCACCACGCGCGCGGTGGAAACGATCGCGCCGGAGAGCGCTTGCACTCTCCGGCGGGGCAGGATCGCGATCTGTCCCTGGCGGGCCAGCCCCAGGACTTCCCGGCGGAAGGCCGGATAGTCGCGGTGACGGACCCCCAACTCGCGGGACAGGGCCTTCAATTTGTAACTGGTCTGGGGGTGTTCCTCGAGGAAGCGGACGACCTCGGTTCTCCAGTCGGCCACATCAAGCCCCTTCCCCCATCAAGCGCTACTTGTTCTTCTTCTTGTGCCGATTCTTCCGCAGGCGCTTCTTGCGCTTGTGGGTGGCGATCTTCTTGCGCTTGCGCTTCTTGCCGCTGGGCATCGAGCCGTACCTCCGAATTGCTGTCTTTGGCTGCAGGGCGCCAAAAGAAGTAGAAAAGACCGCCCGCCGCAAGGCGAACGGTGCAGATGGCGATGCCCATCGCGGGACGAGGACACCGGAAGCGGACCTTCACCCCGACGGATCCGGCGGTTCGGGGCCGGCCTCGGGCGGATCGCCCACAGCGCGAGCGGACCCGATGCCCCCTCGCCTCAGACCGTCGATTCCGCCGGCCGGGCGCCCGATCCGTCCACGAGCGCCTTGAGCTCGTTGGAGGCCTTGAAATAGGGCACCAGCTTGGAGGGAACGTCCACCGCCGCGCCGGTCCGGGGATTGCGGGCCTTGCGGGAACGCCGCTCCTTCACCTTGAAACTGCCGAAGCCCCGGAGTTCGACCTTGTCGCCCTCGCACAGGGCCCGGGAGATGTTCTCCAAGATGAGGTCGACCACGACCCCGGTGTCCTTCTTGGAAAGGCCCGATCCCTGGGCGATCAGCTCGACCAGCTCGGCTTTGGTCATCGTTTCCCACTCCCTGATGGCCGGGCGTACCGGCTCGTCCTGGGGGTCTCCACGGCCTCAGAGCGATGTCCTGCCCGGGTGTCCGTGCCGCCGATCCACCCTCCCTTGATATCAGCCGATTTCGGGCAAGTCAATGGAAAAATACCAGTTGGAAGGATTTCACGACCCTTCCGGGAGCCTTCCGGAGCCGCTCGACAGGGAGACCTCGTCCACCACTCCGACGATCACGGTGCGGATGGGACCGGCTTCTCCGAAGAGCAGCCGGGCCGCCGCCCCGTCGTCGACCACCAGCACCCGTTCGCCCATGCGGACCCCGATGCGATCGACCGCGATGGTGTCGGCACCTCCGTCCAGCCCCCCCACCGCTTCCGGACGCACCACGAGCAAGCGGCATCCCTCCATCTGGGCGTGTTTGACGCTGCCCACCACCTGACCGATCACCCGGGCGACCTTCATCCCCCACCTCCCGGCCGGCCGCGCCCCGCGTTCTTCGAAGGGGAACGCCCCTCGTGCATCTGCAGCTCGTCGAGGATGCCCACCACCGCGCAATCGACCGGATTGAAAGGATCGCTCAGGCTGTTGGCTGCCTCCCGGCTGCGCACGAACCAGACCACCTGGCCCCGATCGGCGCTGACAGTGTCGACGGCGATGACCGGCCGCCCCGACTCCCGCTGGGCGAAATCCAGCGGCTGCAGCACGAGCATCCTCTCCTGGGAAAGCCCGGGGGTCCGGGCGGTGGCCACGCAGGTCCCGATCACGCGCGCGAGCTGCATCGTCTACCCCTCTTCCTCCGAGGGCGCGGCCAGTTGGGAGCTGGGCGCAGCCTGCCCCGCTCCCCCGTCGATGTAGCGGGCATAGTCGGGATGGGGCCGGGCCAGCACCACGCTCTCCACCAGCAATTCGGCGATTCCCACCGCGGCTTCTCCGGCCGCGACCGCCGCTTCCACGTCGGCGATCTCCCCTTCCAGGTGGTAGACCGCCTTGCCGCCGATCCCGGCGGCCAGCCGCAGCGACAAGAGGCGCACCTTTGCCGCCTTCATCGAGGCGTCGGCGGCGCGGATCGCCGCGGCGGCGGTGACCGTCTCCACCACTCCCATCGCGTCGACCCCCCCGGAGGGCCGGGCTTCGCGCAGGACCTGCGCCACCTCGGGATGCACCTGCGGCAGGAACAACGCGTCCTGAAGCCGCTCGGCGCAGAGCTCGAGGCCGCGCTCCATCGCCGCTTCCACCTCGGCCACTCCCCCTTCCACTCCCACCAGGAGCTTTCCCGGGGACACCGCGGCCGCCATGAGCAGACGGACCCGCGCGGTCTTGAGCATCGCGTCACAGACCTTCGCGCCGCGGGCCAGGCTGCCGCATTCGATGAGACCGAGGGAAATGGACTCTGACACCTGGATCTCCTACACGATGCGGAACTCGCCGACCAGGGTGCAACGGCGACGGCGGGAGAACGAGCGAGCGTCGGTCAGACCCTCACCGGTGGGCGTCGCGATGGTGAACGAGGTGTGCCCCTCGCCTCCCTCGCCGAGGCCGGCGAAATTCGGGCCGTTCTTGACGAAGATCGAGGCGTCGCACATCCGGGCCATCTTCCCCAGACGATCGACGCGCCGGCTGTGCATGACGAAGGTGTGGCGGTTGTTCCCCTCCATGCGGACCGCCAGTTCCATCGCGGCGTCGGCGTCCGGCACGCTGCACAGGGGCATCATGGGCATGAGCTGTTCGGTCCACAGCAGGGGATGCTCGATGTCCACCGGCAGGATGGCGAGCCGGCACGATTCGGGGACATCGATCCCGGCCTGGGCCAGGATGTGGCGCGGCGTCTTCCCCACCAGTTCGCGCCGGATCACTCCCTTGCGTCCCGGGCCGTTCGTCTTCTCGAAGATCACGCCCTCGACCCGCCGGATCTCCTCGGCGTCGAGGATGCGGTTGCCCAGCGCGCCGAGCTCGCGCAACAGCGCGGGGCGCACCTCCTCGACCACGATGATCTCCTTCTCGCAGGTGCAGACGATTCCGTTGTCGAGGCTCCCGCCGCGGGTGATGTCCCGCGCGGCCTGGGCGATGTCCGCGGTCTCGTCGACGATCACCGGAGGATTGCCCGGCCCGCCGGTGATGCATTTCTTCCCCGAGTCCAGCGCGGCCCGCACCACCCCGGGTCCCCCGGTGACCACCAGGAGCCGCACCCCTTTGTGTCGCATCAACTCCTGCGCGCTCTCCAGGGTGGGCTCGGCAATCGTGGTCACCAGGTCGCGCGGCGCCCCGGCTTCCTGCGCGGCGTCGTTGATGATGGACACCGTCCGGCACGAAACCCTCCTGGCCGCCGGATGCGCGTTGAACACCACCGTGTTGCCGCCGGCCAGCATCGCGATGCCGTTGTTGATGATGGTCTCGCTGGGATTCGTGCTGGGAGTGATCGCCCCGATCACCCCGTAGGGCGCCCACTCCTCCAGCACCAGCCCGTCGTCCCCTGAGTGGCTCTCGGGCACGAGGACTTCCGGACCGCTGGTCTTGGTGATCACCAGGCGGTTCTTGATCCGCTTGTCCTCGACCCGTCCCAGGCCGGTCTCCTCCACCGCGAGTTCCGACAAGCCGTCGACCTGTTCGAGCAGGCGCCGGCGGATCAAGGAGATCATCTCCTTGCGCCGCTGCAGGGGGAACTCCCGATAGCGATGGAAGGCTTCTTCGGCCGCGGCCACGGCCTCGCAGATGGTCGAATGGATTCCGTTGGTGTCGGTACCCGACGGCCGCGCCGCGTTCGGTCGCGCCCCTCCACAGGGCGCGCCTCCCGCACCCGGCCCGAAGCTCGCCGGAAAGGGGGCGGATGTCCCGCCGGTGCGCGCATCGAGCCCGGCCCGCGCCCGGGCGGCGCGGACCACTTCCCTCAGACGATCGGGATCGAGAGACATCGCGCCTCCCCGCTGCGCTTACTTCTCGTAGACGAAACGCCCGTCGATCTCGAGCGAGTCGACGATCGCCATCACCACCGCGTCGACCGGGCGATCCTGGGTCAGCGGGGTCATTCTCGACGAGGACCCGGAGGCGAAGAGGACGATCTCCCCGGTCCCCGCCCCCACCGCGTCGACCGCGACGACATAACCCCCGGTCGGCTTGCGGTCGATATCGATCACCTTGAGCACGAGCAGCTTGACCCCCCGCAGGCTCTCTTCCTTCCGGGTGGCGACCACCGTGCCAATGATCTCCGCGAGTTGCATGGGCTACTTGCCGTCGGCGACGCCGCCGATGGGCAGGATCTCCTGTACATTCTGGTGCGGCCGCGGGATGACGTGCACGCAGATCAGTTCGCCGATCTTCGATGCGGCGGCGGACCCGGCGTCGGTCGCGGCCTTGACCGCGGCCACGTCGCCCCGGATGACCGCGGTGCAGTAGCCTCCCCCGATCTTCTCGTACCGGACGAGGGTGACGTTGGCGGCCTTCACCATGGCATCGGCCGCTTCGACCATGGCGGCGAAGCCGCGGGTCTCGATCATGCCAAGAGCTTCCTTCATCTCAGCGCGCGCTCCTTGCTGGCGAATCTCCAAGCGCGCCCCCCCAAGGGACGGTCGCTCGAACCCGCACCCTAACAGGGGGCCGAAGGGGTGTCAACGCGGCGAATCGACGGTTTTCGGGCGAGAAAAGGCCCCCGCCGGACGACGGGGGCCCGCTTCACCGGCTCCGGTGAAGGCAGAATCCTATGCGCCACCCGCGGGGGCCGCGTGCCGGCACTGACGAAGACAAACCAGCGAAGGGTATGAGCAGCCCGGCAAGTCGCGCGCGTGGCAGGCGGCGCGAAGTCCTGGGGCATCAAGACGCGTGCCGCCCGATGGAAGACGCGGGGCCGGTCCGGCCAACCCGCTGACGCAACAAAACTTAGGAACTTCCCCGCCGACCGCGAACCCGCCGCCGCCGGGCGCCGCCGGTCGGATTTCGCCCGTCCCACCGCTTGGATTCCGCCTACTTGTCGTCGGTGACCGCCGCGTGCACCGCGCGCAGCAGGTCCTCGTGGAGCGCCTCCCAGCAGACCTTGCGCCGCCGGTGCACCCGCTGGGCGGTCTCCAGCGCGCGGTCGAGCCGGTAGGCCACCCGCGGATCGCCTCCCCAGCTGAAATCGGGGATCCATCGGGGGGGAAAGCCCGCGCCGAAGATATTGGCGCACACCCCGGCGACGGTACCGGTGGTGAGCATGGTGTTGATCCCGGTGCGCACGTGGTCGCCCAGGGTGGGTCCCACCAGCCGCAGACCGGTGTCCACCGGTCCGTCCCCCTGGTCCACCCGGATGGTCGAGTAGTTGTTCTTGAGGTCGCTGGCGTTCGTGTCGGCTCCCAGGTTGACCCACGAACCGACATAGGCGTGGCCGAGGAAGCCGTCGTGCTGCTTGTTGCTCAGGTCGAGGACGATCGATTCCTCCACCTCACCACCCACCTTGCACAACGCTCCGATCGAGCTTCCCTCCCGCAACCGGGTCATCGGATGTATGACGCTTCCCGGTCCGACGTAGGCGGGACCCACGATGGTCACGTTCGATTCGATGCGGCATCCCGCGCCCAGGACGATCGGGCCTTCCTGCGCGTCGAGCACCACCCCGGGTTTGATCCGGGCGGAGCTTCCGAAGAGGATGTTCTCTTCCTCGAGGAGATACACCCCGGGAAAGACCGCCGCGCGGGAGGCGTCTCCCAAGGAGGCGTCCTGCAGCCACGGCCGGGCCGGCGCGTCCTCCTCCAGGCGGACCCCGAAGATGCGCCGCGGCGGCAGCCGCCGACCCCGCGCCTGCCGGGCATCGACGCACAGGGCCTCGCCGTTGGCGGCGACCAGCTCCCAGGGACGGGCGAACAGCTTGAGGGAGCTGCTCTCGCTGGAGCTTTCCTCGAGCACTCCTTCGACTCCGCGCACCAGGCGCGCCGCCGCCTCGGGTTCCAACCAGGCCGCGATCCACTCCCGTTCGCCTCCGCCCTGCGGACGCAGGACCCGCGCGCCGGGCCACGGTCGCTCCAGGAGATCCTGCAGTTGGCCGACGCTCAAGGCGGCCCTCCCGTTCAAGGCGAGGCAACGGCCCTCGGGAAGATCTTCGGCGAGCTCGGGAAGACTCCACTCCATCAGCGCGCGCAGGTGCGGCCGCACCACCGCCCGGACCCGTCCGGGTGCGACCATCTCCGCCCGTTCGCGCAGGTTGAACAGTCCCCACCGCAATTCGAAGACGGGGCGCGTCCACGACAAGGGGCGCAGTTGTCGCGCCGCGTCGTCTTCCACGAGAAGGAGAGTCAGGCCGGCGGTCACGTCGATCCCTCCGATCGCTACCGAAGAAGGGGCGACCTCATGCTGAAGCCGCCCCCGCAGACCGTTCCCTTCGGTATTCTGGTGGAGCCAAGGGGGATCGAACCCCTGACCTCATGACTGCCAGTCATGCGCTCTCCCAGCTGAGCTATGGCCCCACGAAGCTGAGCGGTGAATCTAGAGCCTAACCCAGATCTGTCAAGAGATCAGGCCCAAAATGGGCCCTGCGGTTGACACCGGGGCCCTCCCTTCCTAGCCTGACCCATCGATGTGGAGATGCCGGAGTGGCGGAACTGGCAGACGCGCGGCACTCAAAATGCCGTGGACTTTGTTCGTGTGGGTTCGAGTCCCACCTCCGGCACCACCCCTTCATCGACGCGGGATTCCGCAAGACCCGTTCATCGACGCGGGTTGCCGGGCGACCAGGCGAAGCGCCGATGACCCACCACCGCCTCGGCTTCTCCCGGCCGGGTGGAGCCCTCTGCCGCCAGGCCCTTCACCTCCACCTGCACCGAATCCGCCGCAGCGAGCACCCGCTGCAGGTTCGCGCTGAGGGTCAGGCTGGTGTCCTCGACCGTTTCCTGGAACAGCAGCCGCCAGCCCGACCAGGCCCGCACCGTGTAGTGGGTCGCGCCCTCCATGGGCGGCCAGTGCAGGCGCGACGGAGGCGGCGTCGTCGCGGGCTCTCCCCCGCACCCGGTCGCCCCGGTGGAGATCGAGACCGCGAGCAGGCTTCCCAGGAAAAAAAGACGGGCACGAGCGTTCCACTGATGTAGAGTAGCCATGAGCGCAGCCTAGGCCCTGCGAGTTCGCATTGGCAAGGGCGCAACGCGATGCATACCGAAGTTCCAAGGTCTTCCACCCCGACCGCCATGCCGATGAAACCCCGATTCTTTCCACGGATTCCCCCGCTGCCATGGGTCCCGGCACTTCTGGTGGCGCTGATGATCGCCCCCCTCGTTCTCTTGCCGGGATGCGGACGCCGCACGGACAACTCGATCCTTCGCCGGGCCACCGGCCATCCCATCCTGCTGTTGCGCAATCCGGCCCCGACCTCCCTGGACCGCCGGTGGCTTTCTGCCCTGGACGAGGTCTTCGGTGGATGCGACGTCCTCAACGCCGACGCCTTCGTCCCGGGGGCAGCGGCGACGATCCTCTCCGGACGATCCCTCCTGATTCTCAGCCATGACGCCCTCGCCGCGGTGGACACCTCGATCGTCCGCGAGATGATTCCCTTCTTCGAGCGAGGCGGCGTCGTCCTGATGGATACTCCCGGACCCGAGTGGTCCCAGGTGGCCGGACTCCGGCTCGTCGCCACCCGTGAGCAAACCCACCTGCCGTGGCCCCGTCCGCGCAACTTCGCGCCCGTCCTGGTGAAAGAACGCCAGGGGGGAACCCGCGGCGAGCCCGACCTCTTCCGCATCCCCGACCCCGCGCCACTGCCCCTGCCCCACCGCAGCTGGATCCATCGCCCCGACACCTACGGGGTGCAAAGCCGCCTGAGCCCCTTCGGGCACTCGGAGATCTGGTGGCACCGACAGGAAGCCGGCGGGTGGATCACCGAAAGCGAGTCCCTGCCCCTCCTGTTGCAGGCGCTGGAAGAGCTGAAGCCGCCCCTGCATCCCTCCCGTCGACAGTGGGCCCAGGCGGTGCTGGACGCCCTGCTCGATCCCGACGCCTTCCCCGCCCCCTGGCCCAGGGTGTGGGCGGTGCCCTACGATCCGAAGATCCGCGTCGACGATCCCGAGCGCTGGGCGCAGCTTCGGCGGAGCATCCAGCTGCGTCCCCGCTGGATCGACGACGTCCATCTCGAGGTGACGATCACGCGAAGCCGACCCGGTGGCGCCGCGCAGCCCCGTCCCGCCCTCGCGGTGCCCCTGCAGTGGCAGGGAAGGGCCCTCGTCGACTGGAAAGCCGACTGGTCGGGAGCGGCCAGCCGCAAGACCGTTCGCAACGCCCACATCTTCCGGCTGATCGCCCTGGGAGACGACGGCGGCCGGCTCATCCTGAACTACCGTCCCACCGGCGCGTCCGCGCGCTGGCGATGAACGAAGAACCCGAGGAACCCCATGTCCGATTCGAACATCATCACCATCGAGAGCCACATCCATGACATGCAGCAGAAGCACCCGCAGGCCCGTGGAGAGTTCTCGGGACTGCTGCGGGACATTGCGTTCGCCGCGAAGATCATCTCGCATCATGTGAACCGCGCCGGCCTGATCGACATCCTGGGCGCCACCGGCGAACAGAACGTCCAGGGGGAGACGGTCCAGAAACTCGACCTCTACGCGCACGAGGTGATGGCGCGGGTGGCCGGGCGCCGCGGCCAGGTCTGCTTGATGGCCAGCGAGGAGAAGGAAGACCCCATCCCGGTGCAGGGTTCGGAGGCGAGCGGCGATTACGTGTTGCTCTTCGATCCGCTGGACGGGTCCAGCAACATCGATGTGAACGTCTCCATCGGCACCATCTTCTCCATCCTCCGCCGGCGCAGCCCCAAGGGGCCGGTCCAGCCGGAAGATCTCCTGCAACCGGGCAACGCCCAGTACGCCGCCGGCTATGTCATCTACGGCAGCAGCACGATGTTCGTATATACCGCCGGACACGGCGTGCACGGATTCACCCTCGACCCGACCGTCGGTGAATTCCTGCTCTCCCACGAGAACATCGTCACCCCCCGGCAGGCCACCATCTTCAGCGCCAACGAAGGTCATGCCGCGTCGTGGAGCCCGCGCGTCCGCCGGGTGGCCGAGCGACTGAAGGCCGGGCGGGACGGTGGTCCGCCGTTGACTTCACGCTACATCGGAAGCCTGGTCTCCGACTTCCACCGCAACCTGCTCAAGGGCGGGGTGTTCCTCTATCCCGCGCTCCATCGGCCGGGGACCGACACCCCGCGTCCGAAGCTGCGACTCATGTACGAGGCCAACCCGCTGGCCTACGTGGCGGTCCAGGCCGGAGGCTACGCCAGCGACGGGAACGGCTCGATCCTGGACATCCAGCCCCAGAGTCTCCACCAGCGGGTCCCCCTCTACCTGGGGAGCGCCGATGACGTGCACTTCATCGAGGACGCTCTCCGCAGCGACAAGGGGGATGAAGGATGAACTCGCGACCCCGGCCTTCGTTCATGTGGCGTTCCGCCCTTCTCCGAGGTGACATCATGCAGAACCAGCCGAGGGGCCTCGCCGGCTCCCACCGCCGTGCTCTTTCGATCCTCGTGCTCCTGTGGTCGGTGGCGGCCATGGCCGTTCCCGCGCACGCCAAGCGGGTCATCGTCCTGGGCTTCGACGGCGTCGATCCCGACCGTTGCCGAGAGTACTTCCAGACCCACAACCTGCCGAATCTTGAGAAGCTGGCCGAGGAGGGAACCTTCTCCGACCTGAGCATCACCTATCCGGCGCAATCGCCGGTGAGCTGGGCCTCGTTCATGACCAGCCAGAATCCCGGCTACCACGGCATCTACGATTTCCTCTACCGCCTGCCCTACACCTACACTCCCGACATCGCGCTGAGCAAGCGGACCACCCAGCCCCTCATGCCCTCCAAGGTGCAGCGCGGCTTGCTCACCCTGGCGACGGGGTTCATCGCCTTCTTCTTCCTCTTCGGGGTGATGCGGCTTGTTCGGGTCCCGCTGCGCGCGGCTCTCATCGCGGGCGCGCTGGTGGCCCTGCCCGCCTGGGCCGTCGGGTACCGGGCCTTCTACCGCTGGATCCCCTACGAGATCCCCAAGCCCGAGAGCCGCCGGACGGGAACTCCCTTCTGGAACTACGCGGCGGCGGCGGGCAAGCGGGTCAAGGCCATCGACATCCCGGTGAGCTTCCCCGCCGAGGATGTCGACAACGTGCACCTGACCACCGGCCTGGGCACGCCGGACGCGCGCGCCACCTGGGGCATCTTCTCCCTGTACTCCACCAAGGAATTCCAGAGCCGCTCCAGCGAGACCGGCGGCGTCCTCACCACGGTCCGGTGGGACGGCGACACCGCGCGGGCGGAGATCCTCGGGCCCACCCTGGTGCCCGCCGAAGGAGACATCCGCATTCCCCTGATCATCCGCCGCACCGGCGACGACCGGGTCGTGCTGCAGGTCTCCGGGCTGGAGATTCCCCTCAAGGTGGGCCAGTGGAGCGACTTCGCCACCCTCACCTTCAAGGCCAACCCCCTGCTCAAGATGATGGCCACCACCCGCTTCAAGCTGATGCAGCTTCAGCCCGAGCTGAGCTTGTACCAGGAACCGCTCAACTTCCACGCCTGCGACCTGCCCCCGACGGTCGACATCTCCTCGCCCCGCAACTGGGCGTGCGAGCTGGCGCAGGAATACGGCGAGCGGGAGACCGTGGGCTGGTCGATCGCGACCAACCCCCTGCGGGACGAGGTGATCGACTACCCCACCTTCCTCGAGGACCTGTACTTCACCCTCGAACATCGCCGGAAGGTGGTCATGGGAGAGCTGGCCAAGGAAGACTGGGACCTGTTCATCGCGGTCTTCCTCTCCACCGACCGCATGCAGCACATGATGTATCGCTTCATCGATCCGGGACATCCCAAGTACGACGCCAGCCTGGCCGAGAAATACGGCGGACAGGTGCTGGCCATCTACCAGAAGATGGACGAGATCGTGGGCCAGGTGATGGACCAGTACCTCGATGACGACACCGTGCTCATGGTCATCAGCGACC
This sequence comes from uncultured bacterium, assembly GCA_964601275.1. Lineage (GTDB taxonomy): Bacteria > Krumholzibacteriota > Krumholzibacteriia > JAJRXK01 > JAJRXK01 > JAOZPE01. Next base: position 163,042 of record CAZRMV010000008.1, read on the forward strand.
ACGGTTTCCATTCCTACCGCTACGGGGTGAATCTGAACACCTGGCTGGCGAAGAACGGGTTCATGGACCTGGAGGGTCCGCTCGGCGGGCCCGACCAGTACCGCAAGCTGGAAGACCTCTTCGACCCCGAGGGCAGCTTCTTCAAGAACGTCAACTGGGCCAAGACCAAGGCCTACTGTATGGGGCTGGGAAGCATCTACATCAATCTCCAGTTGCGCGAGCCCCAGGGCAGCGTGAGTCCGGCCGACTACGACGAAGTGCGTCAGCAGATCATCGACGGCCTGAAGAAACTGGAAGATCCGCGTTTCCCCGGGCAACCCGTGGTCCTCGACGTGGTCCGCCGCGACGACGTCTACCACGGTCCCCGCTTCCTCGAGGCGCCCGACCTGCTCATCTGCTTCAACGAGAACTACCGGGTGTCCTGGCAAACCTCCCTCGGCGGCGTCCCGCCCGAGGTCATCGAGGACAATGTGGACAACTGGAGCGGCGACCACTGCAGCTACGATCCGCGGATCACCCAGGGGATCTTCTTCTCCAGCCGCCGGCTGGCCGGCCCAAGCCCCAACATCATGGATGTGGGGCCGACGGTCTTGCGTTATCTCGGGGTGCCGCTTCCCGACGATCTCGACGGACATCCCCTGCCGGAAGCCGACGGATCCTGAGCGCGACCACCGCGGGTTCGGCCGCCCGCGCGCGGACCGGACGCGAGGAGCGCCCGCCCGAAGCGCGGCCGCAGCGGACGAAAGCGCCTACTGTTGGATCTCCGGTTCGATGTACCAGGCCAGGTTGGTTCCGTTGGGAATGTACTTGAGCAGGCGGGCCACCCGCACCTCGTCGGGGTTGGGAATGGTGGCCGAGGACTGCAGGATTCCGTTGGACATCACGTGCTCGGTGTTGGGACTGTGGGTCATCCACAGCACGTGACCCAATTCATGGACCGCCACCAACCGCATGACCTCCGGGGTGTTCTGGTTGGAGACGTGGATCGCCACCTTTCGGGGAATGCACCGGAACAGACACCGGGAATCCGGCGGATCGACCATGGTCACCTCCCCCAAGAGCCCCCCTCCAAGCGGAGGATCGTTGGTGATCAGGTATTCGGCGCCGTAGTCCAAGGGTCCCAGCACCGGGGTCAGCAGTTCCTCTCCCGCCGCGGTGTTCCAAGTCGAGATGGCCTCCAGGAGCGCCGCCCCCACGTCCGCGCCGCCGGGATCGGTCACGAAGGGATCGACCTGCACCGGGATGGGATACTGCTCCCATTTCTCGATCAGGGGCGGAATGGACGTCCCCTGGGGTTTGGCCGCCAGGGTGTAGAGGAAATCGAGCCGCGTGTAGAACGAGTCGCGGGGCGCATCGACGTAGACCGCTCCGAGGCGGAAGAGGATCGCGTCGAAGGTCTGGTCGATGGTCTCCATGGTGTCCGCCCGCAACCAATAGAACTCGTTCACGTCGGGAAGGACGGACGGCTTGATGAGCAGGCGGTCTTCCAGGATGTCCGGGATGCCGTCGAGGACATAGCTGCCGTCGCTCTCGGTGAGCACCATGTAGTTCCCAAGGGCCACGAGGACATCCTTGAAGCCCTCGACCCCTCCCCCCGGATCGCGCAGGCGGACGACCCGCCCGCTGATGCGGTAGTGTCCGGTGCTCAGACTGACCACCTCGGGGCTGAGGGGAGCCCGGCGTCCCAGGATGTCCACCAGACGCACGCGGAGATGATAGGTCTGGCGTTCCACGAGCCCGGTCAGCAGGTGCGACTGCAACACCACCCGGGGGTCGTGGGCAAAGACCACCGAGTCGGCCTGGGCGGCGTTCCCCTCGGAAATGGGGTGGTCGGCCAGGTACACCACGTAGTGATCGATCTCGTCCTTCCCCGCGTCGGGCCGTTCCCAGCTCAGCCCGATGCTTCCCGGCACCTCTCCCTTTCCCGCCTGCAGTTGGGTCACCCCGATCGGTCCGTTCGGGTTGGGGTCGACCACGGTCACCGCCCAGGAGACCTCCAAGGGAGGCGTGGGAGGACTCAACCGGGCGGTGATCTCGACCGATCCCAGTTTCACCGCCCGCCACAAGAACTCGCTCCCGGTGGAGTCCAGGACCCCGTCGACGTAGAACTCGGCCGGCGCGGGCGCTCCCTCCCGGGTGCGCACGCTGATCCGCAGGGTGTCCAGGGCATCGACGGTCAAGGGACCCGGCGGCGGGGTCAGCACATAGTCGCCGACCGCGCCGGGCGTGGTGGGAGACTCACCGCCTCCCCCGCACGCACCCAGCGCCAGGCCCACGATGAGGGCCGCCGCGACGCAAAGCTGGGTCTGCAGGCGCATGGTTCCGCGGTTTCTGGGTGGAAGTGAGGCTCGACGGCGGACATCGGATTTGTCAACCGATCCGCTGACAATCTAAGGACGCCGCCCGGCAGGTGTCAACGAGACCCCACCCCGGAAGGATCGATCACCGGGTCTTCGAGGCCCCCGGGCTGGAGGTCCACCACTTGTGGATGTCGTAGAAGGGCGAGAGATTGTCCGGGGTGCAATCGTGGAAGGTCGAGCGGATGCCGACCAGGGTGTCGTAGTAGTACAGCATGGTCCAGGGTTGTTCCTCGGCGAACACCCGTTGGAATTCGTACCAGATCGACTTGGCCTTCTCCATGTCCATCTCGGCCAGCCCCTCCCGCACCAGTTCGTCCAGCCGGGGATTGGAATACCCCCCCCAGTTCATCGCCCCGTCGGTGCTGATCAAGGCAGTAGGGTCGACGCTCATCCGGCTGTTGTAGTGACCGTAGTAGACGTCGAAATCTCCCTTGCGCACCTCGGACAAGGCCGCCGACAGTTCCATCATCCGCAGTTTCACCTTGATCCCCACCCGGGCGAGGTTCTCCTGGAGGATGAGGATCCCGTTCTCCCGGACCGGATCGCCGGTGCGGGTGGTGATCGTGATCTCGAAGGGACTGCCGTCCTTTTCCACCACCTGGTCGTCGTCGGTGTCGAGGAAGCCCGCGTCCTTCAGCAGCCGCCGGGACAACTCCGGATCGTAGGTGTCCACGGGCAGGGTCGGATCGTGCGCCCAGCCGAGCGCGGGGACGATGATCGAGGCCGCGGGTTGGGCCCGTCCGAACATGAGGTTCTCGGTGAAGGCCTTCCGGTCGATGGCGTGGGAGATGGCCTGCCGCACCCGCACGTCATCGAGGAAGGGGCGGCGGAGGTTGTAGCAGAGGTATCCGAAGCGGCGACCGGACAAGGGATAGATCTTGATCTCGGGCGCGGTCTTCTTCAAGCGCGCCTCGTCCTTGGGGGCGATGCTCTCGACCATGTCCACCTCGCCCGACTCGAGCTTGAGCAGGCGGACCGTCGCCTCCGGGGTGAACTCGAAGACGATGGAATCCAGGTAGGGTTTGCCCTCGTAGTAGTAGGGGTTGCGTTCCAGCACGATCCGCTCGCCGCTCTCCCAACTCTTCACCCGGTAGGGCCCCATCCCCACCGGCTTGCGATTCATCGGCCAGCTCTCCACCCGGGTGGGGTCGAGCCCGTCCACGATATGTGCGGGTAGAAGCGGGATGTTGGCGTTGAAGAGCTGATCGCGGCTTCTCCGCCGGAACCGCATCTCGACGGTCAGGCTGTCCAGCGCGGTGCAGGACACCATGTCCACGAAGTTGCTTCGCCGGGCCGATGCGATCTGTGGATCAGTGAAGAGTTCGTAGCTGCGCTGCACGTCGTAGGCGCTGAAGGGCTCGCCGTCGCTCCACTTCAGTCCCTTGCGGATCAGAAAGCGCAGGGTCAATCCATCGTCGAGCCATTGCCAGGAAGAGGCCAGGGCCGGTTCCCACTCCAGCCGGCGGTTCAGCGACACCAGGCCCGAGTTGATGATCCCCAGGATCCGGCCGCTGTAACCGGATGTGGTGATGAGACTGTTGAGGACATCGGGTTCTCCCCCGGTCGCCACGCGCAGGGTTCCCCCGTAGCTTGGCCCGTCCACCACCGCCGGGGTCGCCGCCTTCTCCCCTCCACCCTCGGTGCCACAGGCGGACAGGGCCAGGCCGACGACGAAAAGAAGCATGAGCGGGGCGGACGATCGGAAGCTCATCGGCTCTCCTTGGGCGGCAGCGAGGGACATGGGACGGCGCCGTGGAGCTCTCTTCCACGGCGCCGAAACCGTACACCCGCCGCCCGGCCGAGTAAAGGCGGACCAGCGCGACCGCGGTCCCGATTCCGGGAAGGCCCGGCCCACCAGGCCTTGCCGGCCGCTCGCCGGCCCACCCTACGCGCTCTCGACCTCGGCCTCGCGCACCGGCGTCGTATGGGTCACCATCAACTGGCCTTCGGCGACATCGATCACCACCTCGTCCCCGTCGACGATCTCGCCGGCGATGAGGGCCCGGCCCAGCCTGGTCTCGAGTTCCCGCTGCAAGTAACGCTTCAACGGTCGCGCACCGTACACCGGGTCGAAGCCGCGCTCGGCGATGAACGAGCGCGCCGCGTCGGTCATGGTGAGGGTGATCTCGCGATCGCTCAAGCGCCGCCGCAGATCCTCCAACAGGAGGTCGACGATGCGTTCGATCTCGTCGCGCCGCAGCGGCTTGAACAAGATCACGTCGTCGATGCGGTTGAGGAACTCCGGCCGGAAGTGCTGGCGCAGTTTCCCCATCACGCTCTCGCGCACCGCGGCGGAGATCTCCCCCTCTTCGCCCATGCCCTCGAGCAGATCGCTGCTGCCCAGGTTGCTGGTCATGATGATGACGGTGTTCTTGAAGTCGACGGTGTGACCCTGACTGTCGGTGACCCGGCCGTCGTCGAGGATCTGCAACAGCACGTGGAACACGTCGTGGTGCGCCTTCTCGATCTCGTCGAAGAGGAGCACCGAGTAGGGCTTGCGCCGCACCGCCTCGGTAAGCTGACCGCCTTCCTCGTATCCCACGTAACCCGGCGGCGCGCCGATCAGGCGGGAGACGGCGAACTTCTCCATGTACTCGGACATGTCGATACGCACCAGGTTCTCCTCGCTGTCGAAGAGCGCTTCGGCCAGGGCCTTGGCCAACTCGGTCTTGCCCACCCCGGTCGGCCCGAGGAAGAGGAAGCTGCCGATGGGACGCCGCGGATCCTTGATGCCGCTGCGCGCGCGGATCACCGCGTCGGCCACCAACTGGACCGCCTCGTCCTGCCCGATGACCCGCTGGTGGAGGATCTCGTCCAGCCGCAGCAGCTTCTCCCGCTCGCCCTCGACCAGCCGGCTCACCGGAATCCCGGTCCAGCGCGAGACGATCTCGGCGATCTCCTCCTCGGTCACCTCTTCCCGCAACAGCGCGTTGCCCTCCTGCCGTTCCTGCAGCGCCTTCTGCGCCTCCTGCAGTTGTGCCTCCAGCTCGGGCAGTTGTCCGTGTTTCAGGGTGGCGGCCTTCTCCAGGTCGTAGTTGCGCTCGGCCTGGGCGATCTCGCGCCGGGCCACCTCGATCGCCTCGCGCAGCGAGCGCACCTTCTCGATGGCCTCCTTCTCGTTCTCCCACTGGGCCCGCATGCGATCGCCCTGTTCGCGCAGCTCGGCCAGCTCGCGGCGGAGCACCTCGAGCCGCCGCTTGCTCGCGTCGTCCTTCTCCTTCTTCAGGGCCGCCTCTTCGATCTCCAGTTGCATGATGCGCCGGGTGACCTCGTCCAGCTCCTGCGGCATCGAGTCGATCTCGGTGCGGATCATGGCGCAGGCTTCGTCCACCAGGTCGATGGCCTTGTCCGGCAGGAAGCGGTCGGTGATGTAACGGTGCGAAAGGGTCGCCGCCGCCACCAGCGCGTTGTCCTGGATCCGCACCCCGTGGTGCACCTCGAAGCGCTCCTTCAGGCCGCGCAGGATGGAGATGGTGTCCTCCACGCTGGGAGCGTCGACCATCACCGGCTGGAAGCGCCGTTCCAGGGCGGCGTCCTTCTCGATGTGCTTGCGGTACTCGTCGAGGGTGGTGGCCCCGATGCAGTGCAGTTCGCCCCGGGCCAGCATGGGCTTGAGGAGGTTGCCCGCGTCGGTGCTACCCTCGGTCTTGCCCGCGCCGACGATGGTGTGCAGCTCGTCGATGAACAGCAGGATGCGGCCGTCGCTCTCCTTGATCTCGTGCAGGACGGCCTTCAGACGTTCCTCGAACTCACCCCGGTACTTCGCTCCCGCCAGAAGAGATCCCATGTCCAGGGAGAAGATGCTCCGGTCCTTGAGCCATTCGGGCACGTCCCCGCGCACGATGCGCTGGGCCAGACCCTCGACGATGGCGGTCTTGCCGACGCCGGGCTCGCCGATCAGCACCGGGTTGTTCTTGGTCTTGCGCGAGAGGATGCGCACCACCCGGCGGATCTCCTGGTCGCGGCCGATCACCGGGTCGAGCTTGTTGGCCCGCGCCTGGGCGACCAGGTCGACCCCGTAGCGCTCGAGCACCTCGTAGGTGTCCTCGGGATTCTGGCTGGTCACCCGCTGCCCGCCCCGGACATGGCTCAGGGCACTCAACAAACGCTCGCGGGTCAGGCCCACCTGCTTGAGCAGCCGGCCCACCGGGTGCTCGTCACCGAGTTCGCACATCGCCAGCAAGAGGTGTTCGACCGAGACGTAGTCGTCGTTGAGCCGCTTGGCCTCTTCCTCCGCCTCGCTCAGGACGCGTTGCAGGGCGGGCGCGGCGTAGAGCTGGTCCCCGCTGCCGGGTCCGCTCACCTTGGGCAGGGCCTGCAGTTCCTTCTCGACGCCCTCGTCCAGGGCCATCGAGGAGACCTCCATGCGCTGCAGCAATCGCGGGATGAGGCCTTCTTCCTGGTGCAAGAGGGCCCACAGCAGGTGCTGGGCATCCAGGTTCTGGTGCCCCAGCTTCTGGGCCTGGGCCTGCGCCTTGGCCAGAGCCTCCTGCGACTTCTGGGTCAGACGGTTCATATCCATGGGATATCTCCTTTGGGTTGTCCTGCAGTCAATCGATCACGAGCCCGGCACGGGGTGGGATCCCTGCGCCGACGGGACTTGTCCGGGCTCGATACGGCCGTTGGCGGGCGCGGTGGCCCGCGGGGCCGGATCCCTGCCAATATAAGTCCGGGAAAAGAAGGCGCAAATCGGCCCCGGGGGCCGCGCTGCGGCCCTATCGCACCAGGGTGAGCTTGCGCGTGACCGGCGGCGATCCCTCCGCGCGCAGCCGCGCGAAGTACACTCCCGAGGCCACCTCGACTCCCCGCCGATCCCGTCCGTCCCAACGCACCCGGTGGAGGCCGGCGCGCAGAGGCCCCGCGACCAGGGTGCGCACGCGGCGCCCCGCCAGATCGATGATGGAAAGCTCGACCCTCCCGCCGAAATCGTCCGGCAGTTCGAAGATGATCTCGGTGGCCGGGTTGAAGGGATTGGGAAGGTTGGGAAGAAGCCGCACCGCACCCAATGGCCGACGCGACTCTTGCCCGGTGGTCTTGCCCGCCCCCGGCGAGTACACCCCATCCCGCCGAGCGTTCGCGTGGAAGGTGGGCCAGGGCGCCTTGGTGGGATCGAAGGGCGCGCCCAGGTCCCACACGTGGATGAGACGATCCCACGAGGCCAGCACCAGGTCCACGTTGCCGTCGCCGTTGAAGTCGCAGATCGTCGGCGTGGCCCGCACGAAACCGTCCAGCCGGATGGGGAACCCGTCGAGCAGGGTGCCGTCCTGCCGCCAGGCGTAGACCAGGCTGGGCAGGTTGTCCTGACCGCCCCCGATGCCGAAGACCACATCGAGCGCGCCGTCGCCATCGAGGTCGCCCACCACCGGGCTGCTCTCGGACAAGCCGGGCACGGTCTGCGGCCAGCCGGCCCGTTCCTGCCCTTGCGCGTCGAAGATGTGCACCCGGGCCAGGTCGGGCGCCTCGATCGCCACCGCGACGATCTCCAGGCGGCCGTCGGCCTCGAAGTCGCAGAGGGCGGGCGAAGGAGTCTGCGAGAGGAACGCGGTCGACCGCGACAGGACGTAGACCGGGAACGGTGCGAGAGGGCTTCCGTCCTTTCTCCAGACGTAGAGCGAATCCTTCTCGGACAGGGCCACGATCTCCGCCTGCCCATCCCCGTCGACGTCGCCGATCGCCGGACTGGCCAGAAAGACCGAGTCGATGCCCAGGTTCTTGGGCCAACCCGCCGCGTTGCCACTGCCGTCGCCCTTCAACGCGTAGAAGAACTCGTCGCTGCCACCCCCGAATTTCGAGCCGAAGAGGATCTCGGGCCGCCCGTCCCCGTCGACGTCGAGAAGCGCCGGCGTCGTCCGTCCGAAGATCTCCCCCACCCGTTGCGGGGCGATGGGTCCGGTCGTCGTCGAATCGCCGTCCCCGTCGGCCACTTCGCTGCCGTCGTCGTGGAAGGCGTAGGTCCAGCCCTTCACGTCGTTGGTGACGATCTCCAGCCGGCCGTCGCCATCGAGGTCGCCGAGGACCGGAGTGGTCCACGCCTGCCCGAACATCGGCTGCGGCCACCCGGGGCGCAGCGTTCCCGCGCCGTCGTAGACGTAGATCTCGTGGGTGCTCCAGTTCTCTCCGACGATGTCGTCCGGACCCACCCCGTTCAAAGCCCCCAGGGAGACTCCCGAGGGTCCCCAGCCTCCCCCCACCGCGTTGATCGGCCCGAAGGTCTGGGCGTCGTTGTCACCGTCGACCTTCTCCCGGCACTGTCCGTCGACCACGTAGAGGAAATCGCTGGGTACGGCCACGTCGAGCACGCCGTCGCCGTCCACCTCGCCCACCGCCAGCGCACCGCTGGTCTCCTGCCCCATCGGCAGGGGGAAACACCCGATCTCCGGCGGAGCGGTGGACACCTGGATCACCTTCGACGGCGGTCCGAGCAAGCCGCCCCGGTCGACCGCCTGCACCCGGTACTCGAAGGCGGTGCGCCCGGGAAGGCCTTCGTCCAGGAACACCGCGCCCGCGGTCAACACGTCCGCGTTGGCCCGGCTCCAGCTTCCGCTGCCGGCGAGCCGGCGGGATACCACGTAGCCCATCAGGTCCCGTTCGGTCGAGGCATTCCAGCTCAGCACGATCGAGCCGGGTCCGGCCAGGCCGGGCGAAAGACCGGTCACCGCCGCGGGGGCGCGCAGATCGAAGTCGACCGAATCGACGGCTCCCCCGAAGGTGGCGAGCACCAGGCGGTAGAGCCTCGGGGCGCTCACGTCGCTCTCGACGACGGCGAAGGGATCGGCCTGGTTCACGGCGGTGCTCAAGGGGCCATCGAGGGGACCCCAGCTCCCGCCGCCGTCGAGCACCGTGGCCAAGGGATCGAGCGATCGCAGGGTTCCGGTGACCCCGGTGACCGAGGCCGCTCCGTAGTTCTTCAGGGTGAAGACCAGTTGCACGGTCTCCCCGGCGTCCACCACCCCATCGCCGTTGCCCGCGCTGTCGTCCAACCCCAGTTCCACGATCTCGACTTCTCCATTCAGCAGATCGAGCCGCTTCTCATCGGTCCAGCTTCCGCCGCTTCCGTCGTCGAGGGCGATCGTCACCACCGCGCGGTGACCGTCCGGCGCGCCCTGGGCGGCGCGCACGGTGAAGCTTCCCGCGGCGCTGGTCAATCCTCCCGCCGCCACCGGGGGAAAGGTCGCATCCGGCGACAGCACGCTGAGCCAGGGGTCGGAGGAAGAGAGGTGCAGGTTGCCCCCGGCCACCCCGCTGGATCCCCCGTTGACCACCACCGCGGTCAATTGGACCGTCTCCCCCGCCTCGATCCTCCCGTTGCCGTTTCCGCTGGAATCGTCGATCGCAAACCCCTCCACCGAGAGTTCCGGCGATGGACCCGCAACCACCGTCACGCTGCCGGTATAGGGCCGCACGTTGCGTCCGTTGACATGGAGGGTCCAGCTGCGGGCGAGCTCGGTGGGTAAGTCGATGCGGACGGTGCCGTCGCTTCCGGTCCACCCTGCGACCAGGGGCTCGCCGGGGGTGCGGAGCACCACCGCGACCGAGTCGAGCGGCGTCCCCAGGCTGTCGGTCACCGACACCGTGATCGGGGGTGCGCCGGTCATGACGGTCGCCGGCGCATCCACCACGATTCCCTTGGGCCGCCCGGTCCACATACGCATGGCCGGATCGCCCAGCAGGGTGTAGACGAGCTGCGTCCAGCGGTCGACGGAGTTGTAGAAGGTGTTCTCCGCGAACCCCAAGCGGCTCTCCAGGATCGCATCGCCCAGGCGCTGGCGCCAGCCCCGGAAGATCACCTTGTACAGCGCCTGCTGATACTCGTTGGTGGTGATATCGAAGGCGGCGCGCGCCGAGCCGATCGACGCCACCGATCCGCCGTTGGGATTTCGCAGGAAGCGTTCGAGCAGGCAGTCGAAATCGAACGCGGCCGAGTCGCAGTTGAGCGCCATCAGGACGAAGGTATCACCGCCGTTGACCAGTTGGTCGGCGTCCTGCACGAAGATGTTCGCATCGCCCACGCTCATGTTGTAGTAGAAGCCGTGGCCCACGTGATGGAACAGGCCATAGGTGCCCGAGTCGAGGTCGGCGAGCACATTGGCCTTGGTCTCCTCCACCGCCCCGGGATAGGCGGTGTGGTTCTGGTAGCGACGGGTGGCGGAAAAGCCTCCGTCCGACCAGTTGGTGATGGTGTTGAGCAGACCTTCGCTCACGATCGCGCCGTCGCGGATGATGGTGTCCCCGGGTTGCCAATCGGCGGGAAACAGCACTTCCGCCGCGAACAAGGCGCGATCGAAACGCGGGGTGCCAGCTCCCTGCTCGTAGGCGATCACCTTGTCCACGAACACGGTGGCTTCCTGCAGGGTGGACACCGGGGCGCGTCCCACCGCCAACTCGGGAATGAAGTCGCAGAAATCCCCCGGGTCCGAACCGCTCAGGTACGGTTCGCCCAGGATCGCGTCGCCGTCGGCGTTCCAGTCGCCGTCGAGACCGGCGAAGTACAGGTCGGTGGGAATCTCCGTCGATCCCCCCGGGGGGTAGTAGGTCGAGATCAGGTGGCGGGTGGGCACGAGCTGGGTATCCCCGCCCAGCAAGACGTAGTCGACGCCCCACTTCTCGTAGGCATCCCGCAGGTAGAGGCGGAGGGTCTCGGCCAGGTCCATTCCCTGGCGGTAGGAGGCGAGGATCTCCTCGAGGGTGACCACCAGCGCGGGCAGGCCCTGGCTCTCGCGGAAATCGGCCAGGGGCGCAAAGGCCGAGGCGAGAGCGGCCGGACAAACCACCAGGTAGCGATAGGGACCGGTTCCCAGGCTCGGGGTCTTCTGGAGGGGAAGTCCTCCCCCGGCGCGACCGGCGGTCATCGGCCCGGCGGCCACCGGGGACGAAAACGCCACGAAACGGTCGACATCGCCCGGATTGGCCACCTGCCCCCGCAGGAGGCGCCGCGCCCTCTCGATCCGCTCGTTCGACCATCGATGGGGATGGACCACCCCCGGCGGCGGGATCGCCGCCTGGAGTTCGAGCACCAGCTCGGCCCCCTCGCGCAGGACCAGCTCACCCTGGACCACGCCGAGCGGTCGCACCCGCACCTGCGCCAGGTGGGCTCCGTGCCACCATCCATCGCCCAGCACGACCACCCCCGGCGCCGGAGCGTCGTCGGCCGGCGCCGCCTCGGCGGTGATCGTCGGCGCCGGGGTCTCCCGCAGGACGCGGCGCAGGAGCCGGGGATGGGTCGAGACGGTCCGGGTGCGCCCGCCGTCGAGCCACCCGCGGCGCACCCGGGCGCCCTCGGGGAGGGCGACCATGAGGTCGATCACGGGCAGGAGGAAGTGCCCCGGTTCGGGGTCGAGACGGGCTCCCGGAAGACCCGCGAGGCTTCCGGTGGACGACGAGGTGGTGGAAAGACGGGAGAGGCCGGCGGGCAGGGCGACCCGCAGGAGGGTGGACGACCGCTCCGCCGCGACCGAAGCGCTTCCGCCCCCGCCCGGCCGGTCGCCGCGGGCGGTTGCCGGGGACATTCCTCCCAGGGCGACCAGCAGGATCCCCGCCGCCAGGATCGTGGCCACCGGCGACCTTCGGCCCCCTGTCCGCGCTCGCAGTGTCATTCCCACCTCGGTGGTGCTGTCGACCATGGGAGCCCGCGGAGACCGGGAGATCTCCAGGCAGTCGACGGATCGCCCGGTCGAGGGTAATGCGACGGCCCGCCCCGGTCCAGCCGGAACGGGCCCTCCGCATTCCCCCCCGTGGATCCGGTGCGCCCTACTTCGCCAGGGTCATCTTCACACTCTGCACCTGGCCACCCAGGCTCACCCGCGCAAAGTAGACCCCCGAGGACACGGTGCAACCGTTGGCGTCCCGGCCATCCCAGCGGACCTGTTGGCGTCCGGCGGGAAGCGGCCGCGCGAGCAGGCCCTTCACCCTCCGTCCGGCGAGATCGTACACCTCGACCACCGTCGGCACGCCGTCCATTCCGGCCGGAATGTCGAAGGAGATGACCGTGACCGGATTGAACGGGTTCGGGGTGTTCTGGTGCAGCACCAGGCGCGCGGGAGCGGCCCCGGGAATCCTTGGATCGATGGAGGTCGCCAGCGGCTCCTGGTAGACCCCGGTGCGTTCGTAGTTGCCCTGGAAGGTGGGCCAGGGCAGCAGCGCGGGATGGTAGGCGCCGGGCAGATCCCAGACGTGCAGGAGGTTGTCGTATCCCGCCAGCAGCAGGTCGACGTCGCCGTCCTGGTCGAAGTCGGCCAGGGCCGGCGTGCCCCAGGGACTTCCCGCCAGGGAGATGGGGAAGCCGGCTACCGGACTGCCATCGGCCTTGAAGGCGTAGACGATGTTGGGTTGGTCCTCCCCTCCCGCGGCGAAGACGATGTCGGGAATCCCATCACCGTCCATGTCGCCGACGATCGGCGAGGAGCGCGAGAACGAGGCTAGCTTCTGGGGCCATCCGGGCAGGGGGGTTCCGTCGTAGTCGAGCACCCACAGGTCGGCGTCGGTGCGCGAGAGCACGCTGACCCCGATCATCTCCAGCTCGGGATCGGCGTCCATGTTGCCCACGGCGATCGAGGGGGTCTTGCCGTTGAGGTTCCCGCTGTTGCTCTTGAAGAACTGCGGATACCCGGGGAAGTTGCTCCCATCGGGCTCCCAGATGTAAAGGGTGTCGTTCTCGCACGGGGTGATCAATTCGACGATCCCGTCCCGGTCGAGGTCGGCGATGGTCACCGTGCTGGTGGTGTAGCCGTTGGGTCCCAGGTTCTTCGGCCAACCCGGAGCCTGCGAACCGTCCGCCTTGAACGCGTACACCATGTTGTCGGTAGTGCCGTCGCGCCAGTTGGTGCCGAAGATCATCTCCCGGGCGCCATCGCCGTCGAGGTCGTAGAGGCTGATGGTCGAGCGGTTGAAGATCTCCCCGCTGCGCACGTGGAAGACGCCGTTGGTCGCCGGGTTCCCGTCGCCGTCCAGCACCTCGGTGCCGTCGGGGTTCCAGGCGTAGGTCTTTCCCCCGGTGGTGTTCACCACGATCTCCGGAGCGCCGTCCCCGTCGATGTCGCCGACGGACAACGAGGCCCAATGGTGGCTGCCGGTGTTCTGCGGCCAACCCGGCATCACGCTGCCGTCGTTGTCATAGACATAGGTCTCGGTGGAATCCCACGAACCGGCCAGGATCTCCGGGGCCGGGTCCGCGTCGAGATTGGCCAGGGTGATGCCCGCGAAGCTGAAGTTCGAGGCGCGCCCGTTGATGGGCCCCAGGGTCTGCGGATCCCCGTCCCCGTCGACCAACTGGTTCGCGTTGGCGTCGACCGCGTAGACCAGGTGGCTGCCGACCACCGCAAACAGGGTTCCGTCCCCGCGGATGTCTCCCACCGCCAGCGCGCCCTCGACCGTCGAGTTGGTCGGCAAGGGGAAGGCGGTGTTCAGCTCGGGCGGAGCGGTGCTGGCCGAGATCACCGCGGTCGGGACGCTCTCGATCCCCGACGAATCGACCGTGGCCACCTGGTAGTAGTACCGGGTGAGCGTCTGCAGATTGTCGTCGCGGTAGAATCCCGAGCCCACCACCACGTCGGGTTCGATCTCCACGAAGGGGCCCGTCGGGGCGTCGCTCCGGTAGATGCGGTAGCCGAAGATGTGGTCCTGGGGAGTCGGCGACCATTCTAGCGCGATGGTGGTCGGGCCCAGGTCGGTGTTGGCCACCGGAGCCATCGGCGGAAGCGGATCGCGCAATTCCATCCAGTGTTTCCACAGATGCCCCTTGGCGTCGGTCAACACCACGTACATCCAGTTCTCCATCGTGGTGTCGCTCTCGCTCACCACGAAGGGCGTCGTTCCGAAAGCCTTCTGCTTCAGGCCCAGATCGCCCCAGGAATCGATGCCCTGGATGAGGGTGATGTTGGTGGAGACGATGAGCTGTCCGGAAAGTCCGGTGAGGATCCCGTCGCCATAGTTCTCCACCTCCAGTTTCAGCTCGATCGGCTCGCCGGGCTGGATGATCCCGTCCCCGTTGCCGGTCACCGAATCGTCGACCACCAGGCGCACCACCTGCGGCTCGGGAGCGACCACCTTGAGTTCGACCGGGTCGGTCCAGGTGTCCACCCCGTCGGTGCTCTCCAGTTCGAAGGCGAGGGTCGTGCCGTCCTGGATCGTGGGGTCGAGGACCACGGTCACCGGATCGGCCGGATCCAGGGCGCCGGCGCCGGCAAGATCGCCCACCGTGATCACCGAATCGGTGATGGCCGCGCCCGGTGCGTCCACCGCGCGTAGCACCGCGCTCACTCCGAAAGCCCCAGTGCCGTCTCCGTTGTTCTGGAAGTGGAAGAACCAGTTGATGGTCTCCCCGGCGTCCGCCCGACCGTCGCCGGTCGGTCCGTCATCGACGGTGAGCGCCGATGCGGTGACGTGGGCTCCCAGCGCGGGAGTCACATCGAGGGTTCCGGTATACGGCTGCAGGTTCTGCCCCGCCACGACGACGCTCGCCGTACCCAGGCTGGTGGGATGGAAGGGAAGAACCGCCTGGCCGGTACTGTCGGTGACCGCGGTGACGTATTCATCCCCGATCTTGTGGAGGGTCACCGAAGCGCCCGCCACCGGCACGCCGGAGGTGGTCACACTGACGGTGACCTGGGTGGTTCCCAGCGGCACCGAGGCGGGCAGAGCGACCGCCGCCGTCAAAGGCGCCCGTCGCCAGATCTGCAGCGCCGGATCGCCCAGCAGGGTGTAGCAGAAGTGGGTCCACCGGTCGAAGCCCTCGGTGTTGAGCGTGGGAGGAATGTACGCGTCCCGGCTGGCGTTCAGGGCATCGCCGAGGCGGGTATTCCCCAAGACGAAGATCTGCCGGTAGAACTCCTGCTGGTAGTTGTTCGCGGTCGAGGGGAAGGCCGCGCGGGCCGAACCGAGACTGGCCACGCTGCCGCCGCCCGGATGCTGGATATAGCTCTCCAGGAGGCAATCGAAATCGAACGCTCCGGACGAGCAGTTCAACGCGTAGATGACGAAGTAGTTGGGAGCGTTGGTCAGGTTGAACACGTCCGAGGTGAAGATGTTGTCGTTCCCGACGCTCATGTTGTAGTAGAAGCCGTGGCCCACGTGGTTCACCAGGCCGAAGCGCCCGGTGGACATCGAATCGAGACTGGCCTGCTTGGTCTCCTGCACGGTGAAGGGGTAGGCGGTGTAGTTCTCGTACAGCCGGTAGCTGTCGATGAGGTTCCCCGGCGAGATCAGGCTGTTGAAGATGATGTCCTCGCTGTAGGTGGCACCGTCCAGGTTCGGCGTGGTCACTCCATCCCAATCCGACGGGAAGAGCACCTCGCTCAAGAACAAGGCGCGGCCCAGGTAGTCGCCATTGACTGGATTCGTGTAGCTGAGACACTTGTCCACGAAGATCTGCGCCTCGGTGGCGTTCTTCACCGGTGCCCGGCCGAACGAGAGCTCGGCCACCATGTCCTGTGCGTCCCCGGTATCCAGGAAGGACTTGTAGGCCTCGCCGAAGATGCCGTTTCCGTTGGCGTTCCAGTTGCCGTCGAGAGCGGCGAAGTACAGGTCCGACGGAATGTCGGTGAAGCTGTTCTGCGGATACCAGTAACTACGGGCATAGCGGGCCGGGATCACGTCGGCATCTCCGCCCAGCATCGCGTAGCGCAGGCCCCACTTCGCGTAGGCTTCCTGGAAGAAGAACCGGATGGTCTCCTGCAGATCGCTCCCGTTGCGGTAGTTCGCCACGATCCAGTCGGTGGTCACCACCTTGGTGCGCAAGCCCTTGGAGACGTAATCGTCGGCCAGGCGTTGGAACTCGGCCACCATCTCCGGAACGGTGACGATGACGTAGTCGACCCTCCCCCCTTCGAAGACCTCGTCGCCGGGCACCGGCGAGGGCGACTGGAACGCGGAGGAACTCACCAACTGCGGCACAATCCCCGCCGGAGGCGCCGACGCGTCGACCTGTTCGGGATTGACCACCAGGTTCTTCACCCGCCGCGCCGCTTCCTCGGCCAGGCCGGGCCAGGCGACCTCGCGCAGGGCCACGTCCGGCAATTCCTTCGGGGCCAGAACCAGCTGCAAGCGTCCGTCCCGCAAGATCTCGACCGTCCCGTCCTCGCGCAGCCTCAGGGGAAAGATCTCGACCTCCCCGATGCGATAGCCCTGCAACACCGAGAGCCCCTGGCTGCGCACCGGGCTGGCCGGGAAGGTGGCGCCCGATGCAAACTCTTCGGACAGTCCACCCATGGTGTCCGCCACCGGCTTCCCTTCGTCGCTGACCAGCTTGCCGGCAAGCAACAGACTTCCGGTGGGGCGGTCGACGACCTCCCACCGCGCATCGACGATCTCCGCCTTCTCGATTCCCATTCCCTGGGGAAGCACCATTTTCCACACCACAAAGGGAAGACGAGGAGCGCCGTCGGCGTAGATCGACTCGGTTCCCGGAAGTGCATAGACCACTCCCGCATCCTCCCGCTGGATCTGCACCTGGTCGGGGTCGAAATGCACCGGCAGGGTGATGCCGGCGGCGTGGGAAGCGAGGGGAAGGAGAAGGAGCGGGAGAAGAGCGATCCGAACGAGACGAGCTGAAACCCGGTGAACGGGATCCATGTTCTTCCTCCTGGTGGTAGGCTGCTCGGCGCGAAGACGCCTTCGCATCGAGGCACGAGTTGCGCATGGGGGGAAAAACGGTCCCGGCGTGTCCAAGATGACCGGCGACCTGGTCTCGTGATGCTGTCGCGGGGGGAGAAGCGACGGCCGGGAACCCGAGCTCAGGAGCCGTTGATCCGTACGGAAGATGTGGACCGATCCCAGAATGTCCATCACATAGCTGCGCTTGTCCGAAGAGATCGTAGCTGCGATTCTACCCCAAAGACCCTCGCAGGGTCAAGGGGGCTGGTTGCTAAGTTGTTGAATCTCAACGACTAGCTATAGCCATGCTGCGATAGGGAGCCCTCGCTGCGCCGCGCGGGAAAGAGATGGGTTCCGGGCCCCAGCGGCTTGGCCCGGAACGGAGTGGGATCGAGAACGAGAGGACGACCGGTGTAGTTGCGCACGATGATCCACGGACCCCGCTGCACCACCGACCACCCCCGGCGCATCAACTGCGCCACTTCCACGTCGACACAATAGCGCACTCCATCCTCGATTTCAAGCCGACGCAACACCTGGTCGAGCTGGAAGCGACCGGCATTGGACACCTTCTCGTCCAGGTGGGAGACCTGCACCCGGTGCATCTCCAGGATCGCCGGGCGTCCCTGCGCCCAGGCCGAGCGGATCTGCTCGATTGCGCGGTCGGCGCACTGGCGTCCCTTCAGGTCGGGGTTGCCGTAGGGCTCCAGCTGCGCGTTGCGGTCGAGATAGACCAGCGACCCCCGCCGCTGGTCCCGCCAGCGGGCCAGCACCTTGCGGATCCGCCGTTTCCAACCGAGTGCGGGATGGGCGGGATCGGTCTGCTCGCGCTTGCCCTGCACCACCTCGATGCCGTGGCGGCGCCAGGCCTCCTCGTCGAGATGGTTCCAGCTGTAGTCGGGCGCGATCACGCTGCGCGGACGGCGGCCGAAGCGCCGGGTGAAGCGCCGCACCGCCTCCGCCACCAGTTGCTCCTCCCAGGCGGCATCATCGCTTCCCAGTTCCCCGCGGGTCAGCCATCCCGGAAAGGCCACCGTCCCATGGCGCGCCGCCCGGCGTTGCAGCGAATCGCCGACCGCCGCCCGCAACGCCCGCAGGTCGAAGTGGGTCAGACCGTGCAGTTCGGCGCGCCACACCCCGGCCGCCCTCGCGCGGTCGATCGCCTCACGTCGTCTGGGTCGTCGGTAGACGCCGCAGGTTCCCGGGTCGCGCAGAGCGAAGGGCAGATCGTCGAAGCTCTCGGTCGACGGGTCGCAGCCCTCCAGGTCGATCGCGGCCACGATGTGGTTGGCCTGCACCACCGGGGGGAGACCGTCCAGATCGCGGTGGCCCAGCAACAACGCCCGCAGCGAATCGACCTCGGCCGCGGTCTCCAGGGAGGAGCGCCCGTAGATCCCCAACCACTCGGGCCGGGTGGGCACCAGGTCGGCCAGGGCCCTCGCCGCCTCGCGGTCGGGAAACCACGCCTCCAGCCCCCAGTCGTCGCTCTCGATCACCAGCAGGTGCCAGCGACCCAGTTCCACCACCGAAGCGGCGGGCACCATCATCCGGATCAGTGCCAGGACCAGGTACAGCACCAGGCCGAGGACGGTCACGCGTCGCCGGGTCATCCGCTCCCCTCCGGCCGTCGATAGATCTGGTACCAGTAGCGTCCGTAGCGCATCCCGTGGCGTCGCACCCGCTCCTCCAGCCGCGGCAGTTCCGGTGGCTCGGCTTCGCCACGCCGTCCCAGCTCCTGGCGCATCCAACGCAGGGGCACGAAGGGATCCTCGACCTCCAGGGTATTCTCCTGCCGGCCTTCGGCCCAGGGGCGGGAGAAGACCGGCTGCAGTTCCCGCCGCACCTCGTCGGCGGCGAGGACCGGGTGATGCCGGGTCGGGTCGACGCGCGCCAACAGCCGCAGGGCGAGACGGTAGTTCTCCTCCGAGCGCCCGCGGCCTTCCGGTTCGTCCTCCAGCAGCAGCAGGTACGCCCCGTCGGCGAGCGCGCGTCGAAGCTCGCGGGCGGTCTCCGCCCACCGGGGACGGGAAATCTGTCGCAGGGTATCGGCCAGCACGATCGCCCCGAGGGTCCCGTCGGCAAAGGGAAGACGACGCGCCTCCGCGGCGATCTTGGCTCCGCGTGTTCCCTGCCGGGTCACTTCCTCGCGCACCCGGTGCAGCCCGACCACGTCGCAGTCGAGGAGAAGGGGATGGAATCCGAGCGCGCCCAGGCGCATGGCGAACGCGCCGCGTCCGGCGCCCACTTCCACCAGGGGTCCCCGGGACGAGGCGTCGCGGAGGGCCTCAATGATTGTCGTCGCCAAGGGCCAGAATGACATCGTCCTTCGCGCCGCCTCCCTCGCGGGCCGTGGCCGCCTTGAGCCCCGCGTCCTTCGAAGCAGCGGCGCCGGCTTCCTCGGGAACCGGCGGAGCCGCCGGCGCGGCGGAAGGCCGCTCCGACGCCGCGGCGGCGCGTGCGGAGAAGCGGGGGATCTCGATGATCTCGGCCAGTTGACGGTGGGAAAGGCCGTCCTCGAGCCGATCCCGCAGCCCCAGCAGGTAGCTCACCGCCTGCATCGCGGTGGGGCGTCCCTCGCGCGGCAGGGTGTAGGCCAGTTCGATGGCCATTCCGGCCAGAGCCCCCACCGCGAGGATCGCCGCGCTCTGGCGGCCGTCCACGACCTCACCCAACGAGGCGAAGGCCACCGTGGCGAACCACAGGGCGCCGGTCGCGCGGCGCGGGCTCATGCCCAGGCGCAACAGGCGATGGTGCAGGTGTTCGTCGTCCGCCCGGAAGATGCTCAGGCCCCGGCGGTGCCGGCGGACGATGGTGGTGAGGGTGTCCAGGATGGGGATGGCCATCGCGACGACCACCACCACCGGCAAGGAGGGGGTGCGATGACTCAGCCCCAGGCCCAAGCCGGCGAGCCACAGCCCCAGCAGCATCGATCCGGCGTCGCCGAGGAAGATCCGGCGATGGGAAAGGTTCGAGCGCAAGAAGCCCAGCACCGCACCCAGGAAGACCCCCACGAAGAGCATCCCCACCGGGTCGGCGGGAAACAGGCTCAGGCCCATCGCGGCCAGAACCACCACCACGATGCCCCCGGCCAGGCCGTCCAGACCGTCGATCAGGTTCACGCAGTTGATGAACCCCAGGTACCAGAAGAGGGTGACCGGTCCGCTGAACAATCCCAGCTCGATCGTTCCCACCCCGGGCAGGCTGATCTGCCGCAGGGTCAGGCCCGCCGCCATGGGCAAGGTCACCACCACGATCTGGCCCAGCAGCTTCTTCTCCGCGTGCAGGCTGAAGCGATCGTCCAAAACGCCCAGGATCAGGGTCCCCAGGCCGGCCAGGCCCAGGGCGAAGAAGGCGTGGGCGGAAAACGGGAGATCGACGAAGAAGGCGAGTGACCAGGCGGCGATCACCACTGCGGCATAGATGGCCAGTCCGCCGCTGCAGGGCACCGCCTCGCGCTGGGCCCTCCGCCAGGAGGGATGGTCGACCAGGCCGATCGCCAGGCCCAAGCGGCGCACCGCGGGCATGAACAGGTGCACCAGGAGCGCGGTGGCGGCGATCAGGGCCAGATAATGGGGAAAGGAGATCATCGGCACCCTACCTTGCTTCCTCGATCCGGGAAACCCTCCACGCGCGGAGGGCTCCCAGCATGAGACGGGCGCAACGCTCCCAGCGATAGGAGCGGGCCCGGATCCTCCCCGCGGCGGCCAATCGGCGCCGCAGCGCGGGATCGGAGGCCAGGCGACGCATACCCCGTTCCAATTCGCCCGTATCGAGCGGATCGACCAGGAGGGCGGCGTCGCCGGTCACCTCGGCGGTGGCGATGCCTCTGGACGTCAGCACCGGGCAGCCCCGGGCCATGGCCTCCACCGCGGGAAGCCCGAAACCCTCGTACAGGGACGGGAAGAGCAGCGCCAACGAGCGGTCATATTGCCGCAGCAGCTCCACCTCGTCGAGGTAGCCCAACAGATGCAGGCGGGTGGGATCGGGATGCATCTGCACCGCGCGCCGGATCCCCGCGTCTTCCCAACCTCGTCCGCCCACGATCTTCAGCCCGGGAAACTCCGGATCGAAACGACACTGGTTCGCGTGGGCGGCCAGCAGTCGCTCCAGGTTCTTCCGGGGTTCCAGGGTGCCGACGAAGAGGAAATCCCGCCGCTCTTCCTCGAGGGAAGACGCCGGCCGGGAAGGGTCTTCATCGCCGTGATCAAGAAGCGCGGACGAAACTCCTCCGGGTGCGATCCGCAGTTTGTACAGCGCCGAGGGCTCGTAGGCGGCCACTTCGTGCGCCATGGTTCGGGTGGTCACGAAGACCAGCTCGGCCCGGCGCATCGAGCGGCCCACCATCCGGCGATAGTACTGCCGCTTCAGCCGGGGCATGGTCTCCGGCAACCGGACGAAGGTGAGATCCTGAACCACCACCGCGGTGGAGAACGGTCCCCACAGCGGAGCGATGAAGTTCGGGGACAACACCAGGTCCGCCCCCAGACGCTTCCCCAGGCGGGGAATCGCCGTGTGCAGCGACAGCATGCGGCCCCAGGAGTTTTCGCGCAAGAGTTGAATGGGCACCACGGTGAATCCCTCGACCCCCTCCAGGAAGTCGAAGGATGAGGGGTACGGCGCCGCGATCACGAATTCGTCCTCGCGGGGCAGACGACTCATCGCCCGGATCATCTCGAGGGTGTAGGTGCCGATCCCGGTCTGGCCGGGCCCCACCTGCAGGGCGGGAAGCAGGACGCGCATCCGCTCAGCTCCCTTCCCGGTGGTTCATCCGGGCCAGGGCCGCGCTCACCCCGGCGGTCAGCCACAGGTGCGGCAGGTTGATCTGGCTGAAGGTCAACAACTGGAGCAACATCGCGGCCACGGTGGCGGCCAGGATCAAGGACACCCCGAAGGGAACCACCAGCCGGGTCCCCGCCGGGGCGATGCCGTGCGGCCCCGGGACCGGCACCGGGAAGGCCCCGCCCGGGCGGTGGCCGAAGAGCGCGCGGAGGGGCGAGAGCGGTCGCACCAGGGCCAAGCCCCACAGCAGCGCCCCCACCGACCCGGTCTCGGCCAGGATCCGCAGGGGCAGGCTGTTGGTGACCGGCCAGGAGAAGGCCGCCATCCCGCTGCCTCCCGACCGGTAGTACCAGAATCCGAAGCCCCCCCAGCCCACGCCCTGGAGGGGGTGCTCCAGGAAGAGGCGGAAGGCGGCCCGCCAACTGGCCAGGCGGGTCAGGTTGCTCAGGTCGTCGTGGGCGAAGGATTGCTCCATGCGGCGCAGCATGAGGGCAGGCAGGGCCCACACCGCGGTCCCGCTCAGGAGCGCGGCCAGACCTCCCGCCCCCAGCAGAAGGACCACCCCGGCCAGGACCACCGTCCGCCGGCCCGGTCGCGGAAGCAACCCCCGCCCCATCGCCACTGCCACGAGGACGATCCACAGGGCCAGTCCCAGGTAGACCCCGCGGCTGAAGGTGAGGACCGCACACGCCAGCCCCGTTGCCAACGCCAGGCCCCGCCACCATCGCCCGCCGGCCCGGGAGGAAAGCCAACCCAACAGGGTCACCGGCAACACGCACAGCAGGTAGCTGCCGAAGAAGAGGGGTTCGGCCGCTCCCGACCGTACCCGGGCGATGCCCACGAAGCGATGGCCCAGGTAGAGTTCGTCGCTGCCCGAGGCGATGGAGGGATTCGAGCCCAGCACCCGGGCCAGCAGCTGCCGGGCCGGCAGGTCGAGGGCGTAGGCCGCGGCGAAGTAGAGCCCCACCACCGAGGCCAGAAGCATCCCCGCGCTGGCCGTGCGTTCCCAACCCCGAAGGGTGGCCCGCACATCGCGCGTCCGGGACAACACCAGCGTGGGCAGGGCGGCCAGGCCGAGAAAATAAGCCAGTTGGAGGCCCTGCTTGAGTCCCTTCGACCAGGGCTGCTCTCCGCCCAGTCCCATCTCGTCCAGGGTCCACAGCGCGCCCAGTCCCAAGAGGGTCCAGGCCAGAAGCATCAGCACCCGCTCCCCGTCACGGTCGATCGTTCCCTCCAGCAGGAAGGGAAGGCAGAGCAGCGCCGCGCCCCCGGTCACCAGGGCGGGCTGCGCCCCGGTCCCCAGGCTGCGGCCCAGAAGAAGCTGCCCGAGCCCGATTCCGATCCAGGGCAGGAGGAAGAACGTGGCCCGCAGCAGGAGATCGGCGAGGGAAGCGGCGGAAGCGCGCGGGTCCACCATGGCGTTCACTGGACCAGGAGGCCCCCCGCCCGGTTCTGGGTCTGCTCGAGCAGACGGACACAATCGCGCAGGCTGGCCCGACGGGTCCGGCGGCTCTTGACCACCACGAGCACGCGCCAGGCTCCCGCGGCCGATTGCGCCAGCAGGTCTTCCAGGGGGCCCCCGCCGATCCGTCCAGCGGCTCCGCCCCGCCCCCATCGGGCCTGGACCGCTCCCAGCAGTTCGGTCACCCCCAGTCCGTCCGGATCGAGCAACCAGAGCCCCTCTCCCTCGGTCGGCCGGTGGGCCGCCGCCGCGGCCACGTCCGGCGCGATGGTGCCTCCTTCGGCGGGCGGGCGGCACAGGACCTTCCAGCCACTCACCCGCTCCGCGTCCTCGGCGTCCCGCACCGTGGGGTCGAAGGCCTCCACGACCACCGAGGCGCCGGTCCCCAGCAGCAGGGTGATGAACACCGCCGAGACCATGGCCAACAGGGGACGGGGTGAGGCCGGCCGCCGGGGCGGCTCGGCGGGATGGATGGTGGCCAAGCGCGTGGCGTGCCGGTGGGCGATCATCTCCGCCTCCACCCGGCGTTGCTGCACCAGTTCCTGGATCTGGCGCGCCAAATCGACTTCCCGCTGGTATCTCGACTCCGCCGCGGCCAGGGTGGGCAGGATCACCAGGCGGCGCTGCAGGGAATCGATCCGGGCGTCGAGCTGCTCCACCTCGGCGCTGCGCCCGAAGATGTCCGGCTCGAAGTCGTGGATGGCGGTCAACAGCCGTTCGGTCAGGACCACCGGGTCGCCCTCGAGCGAGGGGTCGATCTTCAACGAATCGGCCTGTCCGGCCAGCATCGTCCGTGCCCGCCCGATGCGCTGCCGCAAGCCGGCGACCTGCGGATCGTCCGGGGAGAGTCCCGAGGCGACCAGGTATTCCAGGCGCGCCTCGTCCCGGGCGAGCTGCCGGCGCAGATCCTGGGCCACCGAGGCCGGGTCGGCGGAGAGCCGGTGGGCCAGCCGCGCGTAGATCGTCTCGAGCTGGGCCCGTCGCTCGGCCAGGCGGGCCCGTTGGCCCTCCAGTTCCGCGCTGTCCTGGATCTCCAGGCCCCGCAGGCGGAGGATCTCCCGGATGACCCCTCGTCCCTCTTCTTCCAGGCCGATTCCCCGCTCGCGGCTGCGGAACTGCCGCAGGGTATCCTCCTTCTGGGCCACGATCTCGTTCCACTGCCGCTCTTCCTCGCGCAGCTTGCCCAGCCACTCCACCAAGGCGGCCCGGTTGAGGCTGTCCTGCACCGCGGCGTAGGTCCGCAACGACAGGTTGGCCAAGCGGGCGGCACGCTCGGCGGTCGAAGCGGTGGCCTCCAGTTGCAAGAGGCCGGTCTTGTCGCGGGAACTGGCGCGCAGGCGGCCTTGCAGCTCGCGCAGCAGCGATTCCTCGTCCTTTCCAGGCCCTCCCAGCTCGTCGAGGAGTTCGGGTTCCTCCTTCCGGAGGGCGTCGAGGATGGCGCGGTGGGTCGATCCGCTCCGCAGCACCGCCAGGTGGTTGTTCACCACGAACACGTATTGCACCGGGAAGGGACGCCCGTTGCCGAAGCGCAGGTCGGCCTCGAACTCGCGGTAGGGGACGATGGTGGTCGCGGTGGCGCGATAGAGGGTCGGCGCGGCGATCAGGTAGACGATCGTGCCCAGCACGGACACGAGAAGCGCGGCCAGGTACGACCACCGGTGGCGGCGCGCGAAGGAGAGATAGGGGGCCAAGGGTGTTTCATTCATGGGTCATGTCCCGATCCGGCCCTCCTTGTAGCATGGACGCCCCGGCGCGCCAAGCCGCAATCACCCCCCTTCGGCTCGCCCGGACGCGTTTTCCCGGGAGACCGCCAGCCGCCGTTGGGCATCCGCCCGGGACAACGCGGCCTGGAGGATCCCCTTCAACCGGAGTTCGGAGCGAGGGCTTGGCGTCTCCTCGAGCCGGTGCAGGCTCAGCGGAACGGTCAATCCCGCGTCGGCGAGGATCTGCAGCTGCGCGGCGGACGGAAGTCTCCCCGGGAAGAGCGCGGCGACCTCCCCGGGGGACTTGGCCCAGGCGAAGACCCCCAGGAGGTAGAGCGCGCGGGCCCGGGCGGCCCTCCGGGCCGGTCCCAGCCAGACCAGGAAGTCGATCCGCTCATCGGGTTCGAGGGCGAGCAGGGCGAGACGGTCCTCGTCGACCCGCCCCAGGTCGACGATCTCCACCGAAGGGGCGGCCCTCTCCTCCCGCGGGGCGAGGCCAAGGCGGTCGACACAGGCCCGCAGGGTCCGGAGCAACTGGAGGCGGTGGGCGGACTCGCCGAGTCCGGCCACCGCGACCCGGAACACCCCGGCCGGTGGCGGGCGCAGGTAGCTGCGCGCCACCCGCTCCCAGCGCGTCTCGACCAGATCCCTCGGACCCTGGGATTTCAATGGACCTCCCGCTCCGGCACGGTCAGCACCGAATTGAGCTGGCCGTAGGCGTTGCAGATCTGCTCGGGATTGCCCGGATCGGGGGTCCACTCGCCGTCCACGATGAACTTGTACTCGTAGCAGCCGGGCGGAATCTCGATCTCGCAGCGCCAATGGCCATCGCCCTCCGGCTGCATCTCGATTCCCTCCACCGACCATCCGGTGAAGTCCCCGGTCACACACACCTTCTCCGCGTGGGGGAAGAAGGCGCGGAAGTGCACCCCGGCGCTCTTGGGCCCGGGTCCGTAGAGCAATTCCTCCCATTCCAGCAGCTCTTCCTCCTTCAGGGCCCAGTCCCCGCTCTCGAATTCGCGCGCCAGCGCCGCGAAGTCTTCCGCGCCGTGGCAGCCGGGGTCGAAGCGGTCGATGGGAAGGCCGGCCTGCGCGGCCTCCCGCAGCCGGATGGTCACCCGGATGAGGGTGTGCACCCGGCGGCCCGGCTGGAGCGCGTCGATGTCCTCCAGGATGCGCCGGGCATAGCGGGTCCTCAGGTCGAAGCCGCAGGGAACGATCCGCAGGCGCGGCCGGTGGCCCCGCTCCTGCTCGAGTCCCCGCAGGGTCGCGTCGAAACGCTGCACCGCTTCCACCGCGAAGCGGCTGGCGTCGACCGGAAGCAAGGCTTCCGAACTGGCGAGCAGGGCGTTGAAGGTCAACAGCCCGATCTGCGGTGGATTGTCGATGAGGACGATCTCGTAGGGCATTTCCGAGACCGCCAACCGCTCGAGCAGCCGCCGGAGCTTGCGCGGCTGGTCGGCCAGGTCCTGCTCGATGGTGCTGAGGTCGAGATCGGCGGGAACCAGGTGGAGCTGCGGCGCGACCTCGATCCGCACGTCCTGCACCTTCACCCCCCCGTCCAGGTAGAGGTCACGGGTGCTCAGCCCGAAGTGGGCCGGCTCGACGCCCAGGCCCGCGGTCGCGTGCCCCTGGGGATCGTTGTCGATGAGGAGAACCTCGCGCCCCAGTCGAGCCAGGGCCGAGGCGAGATTGACGGCGACGGTGGTCTTGCCCACCCCGCCCTTCTGGTTGGCCACGGAAACGACGCGCATCGGAACCTCCCCCGCAAAGAATTGCAGATGAAGGGAGCCCGGTGTCCGGTCGAAGCTGCGAAGCAGCGGGGGCTCGGCGGATGGAGCCTCCCGCCCGGCGGGGCACGGTCTCGCTTGCGCGTCGGGGCGTCCTGGCGGAAGCCTCCCAGGCCGCAGCATCCCCCCGGCCGCCGGCGCGGTCAAGCGGAAAGCGCGACCGCGGTACGGGCTCTCAGCGCCCCGGGATCCAGCCCTTCCCGAGCAGGTAGACCCCCACTCCCACTGCGACCCCGGCCAGCACCTCCTGCCAGGTGTGCCCCACCAGTTCCTTGAGCCGGCGGCGGTCGACGTGGTGGGTCTCCTGGAGTTCATCGAGCATGCGATTGAGCACCCGGGCCTGCTGCCCCACCTCCTGTCGCAGGCCGGTGGCTTCGAAGATGAAGTAGAGGCTGAAGACCAGGGAGATGCTGAAGAGGATCGACTGCCCCCCTTCGGCGCGGTAGATGCACAGGGTCAGGGTGGTCACCAGCGCGCTGTGGCTGCTGGGCATGCCCCCGGTGTCGATGATCCGGCTGAGCGCGCGCACCCCCTCGCGGTGGGCGGTGAAGAAGGGCTTGAGCAGTTGCGCGACGGCCATGCTGGCCAGCGACAACCATCCGATGCTACCGATGAACATGGTCACTCCTTGAACGGCGGGCGGTCACTGAAGGGGGCAGCGTCGACGTGGAAGAGCTGGATGGTGAACACCGGCATGAGGATACGGTCGTTCAGCCAGTCGTAGCCCTCCAGGAAGAGCTTGCCCCCGGGAAGCTTCTCGATCCACGGCGCCAACCAGTTCACCGGCTGCAACTCGACGCCCACCCCGAAGCGGTTCTTCAGGTCCTCGAGCTGCAGACTGGTGATCTCGTAACTGAGGAAGGCGGTGAACCACGGCCGCCGGAAGGGCCCGATGTCGTAGCCGAAGCCGAAGCGGCCGTTGGCGTGGTCGTGCCAGATCGCGCCCAGGGTGGTGCTGTCCGGTGACGGCCCGAAGGCCCGCCCCCAGTCCTTGTACCCGAACTGCAGGGACATGCGGGCGATCCACCGGTGGCGCGCGGCCAGGTCGCGGCCCTTGGTGGCCATCAGCGCCCCGGTGAGGTTGGCCACCGGGTCGAGGGGATCGAAGCGGATGCCGGGCACGAAGCCGTTGAGGATCTCCATGTACATCTCGCTGCCGAAGGCGCCCAGCCACACTCCGTCGTGGCGGGCCCGTCCGGCGGGCACGCCGGCCGCGCGGTGGGCGGTGGCGGTGATACCCCCCATCTCCCGCACCAGGAAGGAATGACCGAAGAAATCGTAGAGGTAGGCGGTTTCCAGGCGCACCACCTTGAACTTCCCGTCACTGGAGTGGCGGCTGCCCATGCGGCTCGCCATGCCGTAGAGGATGCCGTAGGTGGACAACACCGCGAGCTGCGATCCCCACCCGAGATGGTACGACGCATCGGCGACCTGGGGTACCGGGCGTGCTCGCGCTCCGGGCACGACCTTCTCGGGGGGAAGGAAGGCGTCCGACCCCACCCGCACCGAGAGCCGCCTCCCGCCGAAGCGGGACGGCCCCGCCGCGGAGGCGGCGACGAACTCCGCTGCCGGGTGGGGGTTCGGAGAATCCGCCCGCGCCGAGGGACACACCCCCGCGCCCAGGACCATCGCGCAGACCAGGATCCCCGCGAGGAGGGCCTTCCCCCCGTGCGGACCAGTGATCGTTCTGCGCTCTCCCCTGCGACGTCCCATGGACGCAGTGTCGGACCTGGCGGGGCAAAGCGGGAGGAAAAAATGGGCCCCGGGGCGGCGTGCCGGGTCCCCCGGCGATCTCAGGCCTTCCGGGCCCGGGCCAGGAACTCGTCGGCCAGGGGATCAGACGGCGCTTCCCTGCGACGGAAGGCCAGCAGTTCGCGATGGGCCAGGGGTTTCTTGCGCACCCGCCGCAACCGGACCGGCGCGCCCGCCGCCACTGCCTCGGGCAGCACGCTCCATCCCAGGCCCAGGGCGACCAGTTGCCGCATCACCTCGGGGCTTCCGGTCTCCAGGCCGATGCGGGGGACCACGCCCTCGGCCTCGAAGGCGCGGTCGATGAGCGCACGGGTGCGCGAACCCGGCGGATAGAGCACCCACTCGGCCCGGCGCAGGTCGCGGCCCCGGCTGTCCGGCGGGGCGTACACCACCAGCGCCTCGCGCCGGATGACCTGGGTGGTGAAGGCCTCGTCCGCCGGTGGACCCACCGCGAAGACCAGCTCGAGCTGGTAGCGCCTCAGCGCATCCAGCAGTTGCCGGCTGGGCGCGACGGTCAGCATCAGCTCGACCTCGGGGTGGTCGCTCTTGTAGCGCCGCACCACCTGGGGCAGCACATAGAGACTGGCCGCGTCGATCATCCCGACGCGCAATTGTCCCCTCTCGCCGCGACGGCGGCACTCCATGCGGCGTTGGAAGTCGCTGGCCCGCGCCAACACCTCCTCGGCGAAGCGCAGGGTGTCCTGTCCCGCCGCGGTCAATCGCCGTTTCCTTCCCTTCCCTTCGAAGAGGGCCAAGCCCAGGCGGTGCTCCATCTCGCCCAGGGCCTGGCTGAGCGCGGGCTGGGAGACGTGCAGGGCCCGCGCGGCCGCGGTCACTCCTCCCCGCCGGCTCCACTCCCGCAGGTAGAGGAGCTGCTGGAAGTGGAGGTTCACCGAACGCGGGGACGGGTCGGAGGTGGGCATGGGAAGGACTCCTTTCGCCGGGCCTCCATGATATATAACCTATGCTTATTCTTCTACAGGTTTTATCCATTGGCTCGATATTGCTGCGGCGCCTAGACTTCCCCGCGAAGACCCGACCGGTCTTTCCTCCCACCCATCCTTCGACGTGGAGAAAGCACCATGAACCAAGCGATCGAGATCCGTCCCGCCCAGGGCAAGCTCGGAGTCCTCACCCCCGGCGTGGGCGCGGTGGCCACCACCTTCTACGCCGGCGTCTTCAGCCTGCGCAAGGGCCTCAGCGAGCCGGTGGGCACCCTCACCCAGATGGGTCACATCCGCCTGGGCAAGCGCACCGAGGACCGCCAGCCCCTCATCAGGGACTTCGTGCCCCTGGCCGGACTCGACGACCTCGTCTTCGGGGGCTGGGATCCCATCTCCGAGAACGCCTACGAGGCGGCCCGGACCGCCGGCGTGCTCCAGGAGAAGGATCTCCTGCCGGTGAAGGACGAGATGGAGGCGGTCGAGATCATGCCCGCGGTCTTCGACCAGGACTGGGTGAAGAAGCTCGAGGGCAAGAGGGTCAAGAGCGGCGCGACCAAGATGGACCTGGCCGAGCAGCTCATGGCCGACATGGACGCCTTCAAGGAGAAGAACGGCTGCGATCGCCTGGTGATGGTGTGGTGCGCGAGCACCGAGGTCTACGAGGAGCCCAGCGAGGTGCACCAGACCCTGGCCGCCTTCGAGGAGGGCCTGCGCAACAACGACGAGCGCATCAGCCCCAGCCAGATCTACGCCTACGCCGCGCTGAAGAAGAAGGTGCCGTTTGCCAACGGGGCGCCAAACCTCACCGTCGACGTTCCGGCCATCATGGAGCTGGCGATGGAGAACCACGTTCCCGTGGCGGGCAAGGATTTCAAGACCGGACAGACCCTGATGAAGACCATCCTGGCTCCGGGCTTCAAGGCACGCATGCTGGGCCTGAGCGGATGGTTCTCCACCAACATCCTGGGCAACCGCGACGGCGAGGTCCTCGACGACCCGGGCAGTTTCAAGAGCAAGGAAGTGAGCAAGCTCAGCGTGCTCGACACCATCCTGCAGCCGGACAAGTACCCCAGCTTGTACAAGGACCTCTACCACAAGGTGCGGATCAACTACTACCCGCCGCGCGGGGACAACAAGGAGGGCTGGGACAACATAGACATCTTCGGCTGGATGGGATACCCCATGCAGATCAAGATCGACTTCCTGTGCCGTGACAGCATCCTGGCCGCCCCCATCGTGCTCGATCTGGCCCTGTTCATGGACCTGGCCGCCCGCGCCGGGCAGCGGGGCATCCAGGAATGGCTCTCCTTCTACTTCAAGAGCCCCCAGGCCGCGCCGGGACTGTACCCCGAGCACGACATCTTCATCCAGCAGACCAAGCTGAAGAACACCCTGCGGCACTGGATGGGCGAGGACCTCATCACCCACCTCGGTACGGAGTACTACGAGGAGTAGCCGCGCCAGGGCCCGCGAGGTCCACCGCGATGGATCCAGCGCCGCGGCCTGTGGGATCGCGGCGCTTTCTCGCGCGCGGCAGGCGCTGGTTGAAGCCGCGGGGGGATGCCAGTACAGTGGCGCGGCGATGACCACCGAAGCCGCATCCCCCCCGCCCTCGCGCGTGCCCGCCGCCGTCTCCTACGGCAGCGCCTTCTACGGCTCGCTGTTCATCAACCTGGTCCAGAGCGTCCTCTTGTTCCGCATCCTCGGGCCCGAGCGCACCGGGGTGTGGCTGGTGCTGTTCCTGCTCTTCGACTACGGCCAGCATTCCCACCTGGGGGTGAACCCCTCGCTCAACCGGCAGCTCCCCCTGAAAATGGGTCAGGGCCGCCTCGTTGAGGTCCTGATCTACGCGCGGCGCTGCGCGGGTGTGCTGGCGGTGTTGAGCGTGGTGTGGGTCTTCGTGGCGGGCGGGGTCTCGGTGGTCTTCTTCCGGGACGTGGCCCAGGGCGCGGCGGCCTTCATCGTGGCGGTGCTCCTCGAGCTGTGGTTGCAATTCCACCTGGGACTTCTCAAGACCCATTCGCGTTTCGGGCGGGTGGGCCTGGTGCTGCTCTTCCGCTCGGTGCTCAACTTCCTCCTGCTGGTGATGGTGATGAAGTGGGGTCTCAACGGGGCTTTCGCGCGCATCGTCCTCATGCAGGCCGCGGCGCTGGTCCTGGCCATCCGCTGGGCGCCGTTGCATCCCCGTCCCCTGCTGCGGCGCGACTGGGGAGAGATCTTCAACGACGGCTTCCCGCTGCTCGCCGTCGCGATCGCGCTGAGTTTCCAGTTCACCATCAACAAGGCGTTGATTTCCGCCGGCTACGGCGACGCGGTGGTGGGCAGCGAGTACGGTCTGGCCACGGTCGGGTTGACCGTGCTCATGGTGGTTCCCGGGGCGATCGGGGTGACCTCCTACCCCGGGATGCTCCAGGATTTCGGCGCCACCGGCGACCCCTCGGTGCTGCGCGCGCGGGTCCTGCGGCAGACCGCCCTGGTGGGACTGCTCTCGACTCTCGCCGCGATCGCGGGATGGTTCCTCCTGCCGCCCTTGGTCCACGCGCTGCTTCCCGCGTACCTCGACGGGATCGAGCCCGCGCGGTGGATCCTGCCCGGGGTGATCCTCTTCTCCGCCTCGGTGCCGTCGACCTACTTCTTGCAGACCATCCGTCACCAGCGTCATCACCTAGTGGTCAGCGCCTTCGGCCTGGCGGTGCAGATCGCGCTGGTCGAGTGGGTCATCCGCCACGGCGGTTCGGTGACCCGGGTCTGCCAAGTCACCTCCCTGTCCTACGCGATCTACGGGCTGGTCCTTTTCTCGGTGTTCCTGTACGGGGCGCGCCCGTCGCGCGCCATCCTCCAACCCAGGTGAAGGCCATGGATCCCATTCCCTTCCACAAACCCTCCCTCGACGAACAGGACATTCCCGGCGTCGTGCAGGTGTTGCGCGAAGGTTGGGTCACCACCGGACCGCGGTGCCGCGAATTCGAGGAGCGCTTCGCCGCCTACCTGGCCGAGGGCGATCTCTCCGGCCAGCTGCATTGCATCGCGGTGAACTCGGGGACGGCGGCCCTGCACCTGGGGCTGGAGGCGGCGGGGGTCGGTCCGGGCGACCTGGTCCTCACCCCCAGCTTCACCTTCACCGCCTCAGCCGAGGTCTCCCGCTACCTCGGGGCCGACCCCTGGCTGGTGGACAACGAGCCCGGGGAGCTGTTGGTGGGAGCTTCCGCCTTCATCCGCGCCTACCAGGCGCTCGACCGCAAACGCCGCAAGCGAGTGAAGGCCATACTGCCGGTCCACTACGGGGGGTGGCCGGTGGACATGGAACGGCTCGAGGAATTCTGCGCGGGCGAGGGTCTGGCCCTGGTCGATGACGCGGCGCACGCCCTGCCCACCCGGCGCAAGGGAAAGCTGATCGGGTGCTACGGGCAGGTGACCGCCTTCTCCTTCTACGCCACCAAGACCTTGTGTACCGGCGAGGGAGGCATGGCGGTCACCCGCGACGGAGGGCTCGCCGCGCGGATGCGCACCATGCGCCTGCACGGCATCGGCCACGACGTCTTCGACCGCTACCAGAAGGCGAACCGCTGGTACTACGAGGTGGTCGCCCCGGGCTTCAAGTACAACCTGAGCGACATCATGGCCGCGCTGGGGTTGAGCCAGTTGGAGCGGGTCGAATCCTTCCGCGAGCGCCGGGCCGCGATCGCCGCCGCCTACACCGAGGGGTTCCGGGGAGTCGACGGCCTCGTCACCCCGCGCGAGGTCGACGAGGGGGACGCGCATTCCTGGCACCTGTACCCCCTGCGGGTGCTCGGCGGAAAGAAGGTACGCGACGCGCTGATCGCCGAGCTCGCCGAGCGCGGCATCGGCACCAGCGTGCACTTCATTCCCCTGCACCGGCAGCCCTACTACCGCGATCACTACCGCCTCGATCCCCGGGACTTCCCCCACGCGGAGGAACTCTTCGCCCAGGAGCTGTCCCTGCCCATCTACCCGGCGATGGACGACGAGCAGGTGGCGCGGGTGATCCGCGAAGTGGTTGATTCCTTGCCAGTTGCACGATCGGGTTGAGGCTCCCGGGGCCCGGTTTCGTGGTTGACAACCGATCCGCGTCTGAATAGGGTCGCGCGCGGGTGGAAGGCGCCCTCCACTCTGGCTCCTGCGTGTGCGCTGCTCGGATCGCCGAGCGCGCTTCGTTGGTCTGAACCTCTCAGCGAGGAGGAGCCTCCCCCGTGTCCCGAATCCTCGATCTCAGCGTTTCCCTCGCCGGCCTCGTGCTGGGACTTCCCTTCTGGTTGCTCATCGCCCTTGCCATCAAGCTTTCCTCGCCCGGCCCGGTCCTCTTCCGCCAGGATCGCGTGGGGCGCAACGGCCAGCTCTTCCAGATCCTGAAATTCCGCACCATGCGCACCGACCCGTCGGCCGCATCCTGCCTGCTGACGGTGGGCGAGCGCGATCCGCGCGTCACCCGGCTGGGTGCGCTGCTGCGGCGCTGCAAACTCGACGAGGTCCCCCAACTCATAAACGTCCTCCGCGGAGAGATGAGCCTGGTGGGTCCACGGCCCGAGGTGCCCTGCTACGTGCGGTTGGACGACGAGCTGCAACGGGAGGTGCTGAGCGTGAGGCCCGGACTGACCGACCCGGCCAGCATCGTCTTCCGCAACGAGAGCGAGCTGCTCAGCAAGGCCGACGATCCCGAGCGCTACTACCGGGAGAAAATCCTGCCCCGCAAACTGGCCCTGAGCCGCGCCTACCTGCGGCGGCGCAACCCGCGCACCGACATGGGGCTCATTGCCAAGACCCTGCAGAAAGCGGTGTTCAGGGCGTAGGGGTGTCTTCCTCTTCCACCCCGTGCGGCAGTACCTCCCCCTCGATCAGCAGGACACCGAGGTAGATGAAGCCCGAGAGGTAGGTGGCGCTGAGGGGATTGTCGGTGAAGGCGTAGACTGCGCTCGCCACCATGAAGGCCACGAAGAAGGGCCGGTCGAAGGCGGAGAGTTCGCGGTGGAGCCGCCACGCCCACCACACCACCGCGGCCAGGAACAGGGCGGCGACGACGATTCCCCCCTCGACCAACAGGCGCAGGTACTCGTTGTGCGGAAAGGCGCGGTTGAGCACCCCCTCCTGCGCCGCCCCCAGTCCCCGTCCCCACCAGGGACTGGCCAGGAAGTGGTCGAGGTAGTCGGTCCAGATGGCGCGGCGCCCGCTGAAATTGAACTGGTCGCTGCCCAGGCCGGTCATGCGATCGGCCAGCATGGGGGCGTAGGCCACCAGGGCCACCCCCACCGCGGCCACCCCCAGGTAGGCCCAACCCCGCAGTTTCCACAGCGCGTCGCGGGCGACGGGGGACTTCGCGAAATAGATCAGCGCGCCCAGGACGGTGGCGAACAGGGCCATCCTTCCCCCGCTGAAGATGAGGAAGATGAGGTTGAGGAAGATCAAGGCGCCCATGAGGCCGCGGCGGTTGCGCACCCATTCGTGCACCGAGACCAGGGCCGCGGTGAAGGCCATGGCCGCGAAGTAGTCACCCTTGGTGGCGCCCTGCAGGCGGGCAACGCCCCCGAACCAACCCGAGTAGACCCGGTGGATCCCCAGGAAGTGCAGGACCAGCCCCACCACCACGCTGAGCAGGGGAAGCAGCGCGATGAGCGTGGCGAAGGCCCGTCGCGTCCCCTTTTCCAGGCGCACCAGGGGAAAGACCCAGGGCAGCGACAGGGCCAAGGCGGCGAAGAAGGCGGTTCCCGCGTCGACCCCGGGGGCGAGATGGGTTCCCAAATGGGCCAGCAGTATGGTCTGCGCCCCCATCAGGACCACCACGTAGACCGGCCAGGGGTGGAGCCGCCGGTGGACGCCGTGGGCCACCGCGTTCACCAGGAGGGCCGACAGCAGCAACAGTCGCTGAGCCGGCTCCATCCACTGGCGGACATTGTAGGGGGCCGAATCGCGCAACACGTAGCGGAAGCCAACCGCGAGCAGCGCGGTGGCCGGCAGCAGGAAGAGGGTGGCTGTTCGTCGCCCCTTCACCGTTCTGCCACGTCCTTCCGGTGGCCGTTGATCACCCGCAGGTCGGCCGCGTCTTCGGGCTGGCGCACCCCGTGGTAGCTCGGAACGAGTTCACGCAGCAAGCCGTAGAGCGCGCCCCGGTCGCCCGCCTCGGCCGCCCCGATGAGGGCTTCCACCCGGGCCTCCAGTTGCTCGCGATCGCGGGAGCCGCGTTGGGCGCAGAGGATGCTCGGATGCCCGGTGGGTTCGGGGTGTTCCTCCTCGGTCCACAGTTCCTCGAAGAGCTTCTCCCCCGGCCGCAGGCCGACGATTTCGATGGGGATGTCCTTCTCGGGCACCAGGCCGCACAGGCGGATGAAATGGCGGGCCAGGTCCATGATGCGCACCTGCTTGCCCATGTCGAGGATGTAGGTGCCCCCCTTGCGGTCCATGGCCGCGGCGAAGAGCACCAGCTCGACCGCCTCGGGGATGCTCATGAAGTAGCGGCGGATGTCCGGGTGCGTGACGGTCACCGGCCCGCCCCGGGCGATCTGCCGCCGGAAGAGCTGGATGACGCTTCCGTTGCTCCCGAGCACGTTCCCGAAGCGGATGATCGCGTAGCGGGTGTGGCTGCGCTCATCGAGCGCGCCCACGATCAACTCGGCGACGCGCTTGGTGGTGCCCATGACGCTGGTCGGGCGCACCGCCTTGTCAGTGGAGATGAACACGAAGCTCTTGCAGCGGTAGCGGTCGGCCAGGCGCGCCACGTTGCGCGTGCCCAGGACGTTGTTGCGGACCGCCTCCTCGGGGAAGTGCTCGAGCACGGGCACGTGTTTGTAGGCCGCCGCGTGGAACACCACCGAGGGCTCATGCTGGTTGAAGAGGCGCTCGAGCTTGGCCACGTCGCGCACCGAGGCCAAGACCGGGATGCACCGCGCCCGCGGCTGGCGGGCCTTCAGTTCGTGTTCGATCTCGTAGAGGGCGTTTTCGTCCTGGTCGAGCAGGATGAGCCGCGCGGGTTCGTGCTGGAGGATCTGGCGGCACAGCTCGCTGCCGATCGATCCGGCCGCACCGGTCACCAGGATGGTCTCGGCGGCCAACAGCTTGCTCACCTTCTCCCGGTCGGTGCGCACTGGCGCGCGGGTGAGCAGATCCTCCATGGAAAAGTCGCGCCATTCGTCGATGAAGGCCCGGCCGTTGATCATCTCGTCCAGCGGGGGGATGCGCTGGACCGGAAGCTGGGTGGAACGGGCGACGGCCATGATTTCCCGCATGCGCTCGGGTCCCAGGTCGCGGCCGATGGCCACCAGGATGGTCTCCGCGTGCAGTCGCCGGGCCAACTCGGGCAGCTCGGCGATGGTTCCCTCCACCGGCACCCCATGGACGTGCAAGCCCTGCTTGAGGGGATCGTCGTCGACCAGGGCCACCGGTGTGAGCTTGGCCCGGGGTTGGCGCACCATGGCCCGGACCGCCGCCTCCCCGGCGTCCCCGGCCCCGATCACGATGGTCCGCCGGGCCTCCCGGGGACCCTGGAGCAGCTCCTGGGAGATCCGCAGGCTCATCCGGGCCGCCGACAGGAGAAGCAGCGAGATGAGCAGGTCGATGACCAGGGTGGTCAACAGGAAGACGGGCAGGCGCAGGGCCAGACAGAGGCCCATGAGAAGGGCGCTCGAGCTGAAGAGGGCCAGGGCGGTGGAAATGAGATCGCCCACGTCGGCGTAGCGCCACATCCCCCGGTCGACCCGGAAGTAGAGCAGCGCTCCCACCTTCACTGCCAGCACCACGCCCAGCCCCCTCCAGAACCAGGGCGCCCAGCTCGTCAGCGGCAGCCCCAGCTTCAGGGAGAAGGCCCCGGCGTAGCTCACCAGGATCGAGCCGACCAGGACCGACCAGACCAGCCAGCTGCGGTAGCGGATGCGGGTGGGGGGGTTCATCGAGCGATCTCATCCTTCGATTCTGGGAGACACCGCCGGAGATCCTCTTGGGGTAGCAAGAGATCGAGCGGCCCTGGAAGTTGTGAGAATAGAACCATGTCCCTCGATTCGTCCAGTAGGCAAAGAAGGCCCGCCAGAGGCCTTCTCAACGAGGGGGATGCTGCGGCTCATCGGGCGGTGGCCGCACCCGCGCCACCGATCGGGACTCGACAAAATCCCGCGACTATGGGAGCTTTCGCCCTTCAAAGGCTCTTCTATCTTCCCTGCGATGGACTCCGTGAAGATCATCCCCTTTCATCCGGCCCATGGCGCCGAAGTGGCGCGGCTTCATCGACTGGCGCTCCCCAACGGCTTCCTTTCGAAGCTGGGAGACGGCTTCCTCGGCGAACTCTACGAAGCCATCGGAAAGGCGCCCCGCTCGGGAGTGTGGGTGGCTATCGGAGATAGCGGCCAGATCCTGGGATTCATCAGCGGCACGGCCGATGTCCGACGCTCGTTCCGGGACGTTCTCTGGAGGAGTTGGCACCGCTTGATACGATATTTGTTCCCAAGTCTGTGGTCGTGGAGTGCTTTGCGGCATATCGTGGAAACCCTGACCTATCCTTTCCGTTCTTCATCTGAAGAGAACACCGCGGCGCGGGCGTTGCAGCTGCCGGGCGAACTCTTGAGCGTGGCGGTTTCCGAGAATGCGCGCGGCCAGGGCGTGGGCAGGAAGCTGGTAGAGACGTTGGAAACAGCGCTGGGCGAATGGGGTTATCGGGGAGAATACCGGGTAGTGACCGACAGCCAAGATCCCCGGTCGAATGCCTTTTACCTGGGAGTAGGCTTCTCGGCCGCCGGCACCTTCACCCACCACGGGCACCTGATGTCGGTCTTCACCAAGCCTCTCGAACCCGAACCCACGTCGCCAAAACAGCAGCGGAAAGAACCATGACCACCGTGCCCGAAACCACATCTCCAGAACTCTCGGTGCTCGATGTATGGGCCGATCCGCAGCGCACCCTTCCCTTCTTCAAGGGACGAGTGGCCCTGTTCGGGCTTCTGCGTGCGGCCGGTGTTGGCCCCGGTGATGAAGTGGTGGTGCCCGGCTTCACCTGCGTCGTCGTTCCCGCGGCCATTCTCTACACCGGGGCCAAACCCGTCTTCTACGAAATCATTCCCAGCCAGTTGAACGGAGACCCTGAGGACGCCCTTGCCAAGATTACCGAGCGCACGAAGGTGGTTCTCGTGCAACACACCTTCGGCGTGCCGGCCGAACTGGGTTTACTGCCACAGGTGTGTCGAAAGCGCGGGATCACCCTCATCGAAGATTGCGCCCACGCATTGGGCGCGTCCATCGATGGCCGGCAGATCGGCACCCTCGGAGACGCCGCTTTCGCCAGTCTACAGTGGTCCAAGCCCATCACCACCGGCCTGGGAGGCATCGCCCGGGTGAACAACGACCGGCTCTGGGCCGGCCTGCAACGTTTTCATGACGAGGAATGTGCCGATCCCACGTGGAAGGAAGAGGCGTTCCTGAACCTGACCTCAGCATTGCATGCCCGCTTCTTCCGGCCCTCGCTGTTCTGGTTCGCCCAGTCGGTGTACCGTCGGCTTGGCGCGCTGGGCATCGTCAAGGGAAGTTCGGACCGCTGCGAGCTGGTGGCACCCGAGACGCCCGGCGATTACGCCAAGCGTTTCGGCCGTCGAAGGGGTTCCCGCTTGTCGGCGACCTTGGCTACCTTGCCGGAAGTGATTGAGCATCGGCGCAAGATCGCGGAGATCTACCACCAGGAACTCAGGGGTTGGGGTATCCCACTGCAGGAAGAACCGGAAGGCGCTTCGAGCGTTCCCCTGAGGATCCCCATCCGGGTGCGTGACCGCGAAGGCCTGCTCCAGGAAGCCCGCCACCATCGTGTCGAGCTAGGCGATTGGTTCAACGCGCCCTTGCATCCTGGGGAATCGCCCCAGGGCGCGTTTGGCTACACTGCCGGATCCTGTCCGCATGCCGAGCAAGCGGCCCGGGAGCTAGTGAATCTGCCGACGCATCCGGGGGTGGATGAAAGAGCGGCGATAAGGACGTTGGAGTTTCTGAGCGGTCACAGAGAGTCTTTTCTTCAGGACTCCAATGACCTCCAGGGCGTGGGCAGATGAATTCCGCAGACAGGTCTGTTGAGAAACCTCGCCTCCTCATGGCTGCCACCAGCCCTCTCACGGTTCGCGTACTCATGCGCGGGCAACTGAAGTACATGAGCGAGCACGGCTTCGAAGTCCATGTTCTTTGTGGAGAACCACTGACTATGGAAGACCTCAGTGGTGAAGGTGTCTCAAGGATATGGACACTACCGTTGAAAAGAACCCCCTCACCATTTCAAGATCTCATTGCACTTTTTCGCATTGTCTCCATCCTGCGACAGATAAAGCCCGACATTGTCAATGCAGGTACACCCAAGGCAGCGCTCTTGGTTCTTCTTGCAGCCCGATTCACTCGTGTTCCAGTCCGCATCTATACCCTTCGCGGTCTCCGGCTCGAGACTACCACTG
This sequence comes from uncultured bacterium, assembly GCA_964601275.1. Lineage (GTDB taxonomy): Bacteria > Krumholzibacteriota > Krumholzibacteriia > JAJRXK01 > JAJRXK01 > JAOZPE01. The sequence goes on from CAZRMV010000008.1 coordinate 202,836, forward strand.
GACTACAGCGCATCCTCTTCAAAGCGATCGAACGAGTCACCGCATCCTGTGCTCATCGTATCATCGCCGTCAGCCGAAGCCTGGCCAACCTCTATGTTGAAGAAGGGCTTTCACCAGCTGGAAAGGTCATCGTCTTAGGCGGAGGATCCTCCAACGGCGTCGATACTTCTCGCTTCATTCCCATGGATAGGAACTCACCCCGGCTCTCAGAGCTTCGTGAACAACTCGGCATAGCCCATGACGCCAATGTTCTTGGCTTTGTAGGCCGCCTCACCAAGGACAAAGGCATTCCAGATCTCTTACAGGTCTTCGAACAAGTACGATTACAGTTCCCAAGCACAGTCCTTCTCTTGGTCGGGAGCGAAGAATCAGGTGATCCACTCTCTGCAAAAGATTCCAACAACATCCGCGATCACGAGGGCATCATCGCCATAGGTCATTCAGATGACCTCGTCCCCTACTACAATCTCATGGATATCCTGGTCCTACCGACGAAGCGAGAGGGATTCCCAAATGTCGTTCTAGAGGCAGCATCTTGCGGTGTTCCAACCGTTGCCTATAGGGTTACAGGCTGTGTGGACACGATCGAAGATGGCGTGACGGGGATGCTGGCCTCGAAAGAGGACCCTAACCACCTTCTTTCGGAGACCCTAACTTATCTGACCACCAAATACCTAAAAGACAAACACGGCATTTCTGCGAGAGCCCGAGCACAGAAAGTTTACACTCAAGTAATGCTCCATTCTGCACTCCTTACTGAGTATAGGGGCCTGCTCCCTTAGTACTTTCGAACCGGATCGTGCCACCCTGGACTTGCGTATCATATGATGCCGAGTAAATCGAAACATAATTGCTATCGCCCCCACCCTCCTGTCCTCTTTGAGTTGACACATCTTACCCCTAGAGTGAATATGCATCTCGTTATACCAAATATGTCGCGACACCCTTTTTCTTGACGTATCTCACCTGAGCCATGTGCGGAATCCTAGGTAGCCTGTCAGCAGATCTCCCAAGCCGTGCTGCAATTATGGAGGCACTGGATCTTCTCTACCATCGAGGTCCAGATGACTCTGGTCTCTTCCTTGATTCTAGGGTCTTTCTGGCAATGCGCCGCCTTTCCATCATTGATCTCGAAACAGGCCACCAACCGATAACAACACCGGACGGTCAGATAACTGCCATTTGCAACGGCGAGATCTATAACTACGTTGAGTTGAGAAACAAACTCCGTTCCGCCGGATATCATTTTCGCACCTCGACTGACACAGAAGTAATTCCATTTCTCTATCAGGAATACGGCGACACCTTTCCGAAACACCTGCGTGGCATGTTCGCCATCGCTCTTTGGGATGCTGGAAGACAGCGCCTTCTGCTAGTCCGGGATCGCTTCGGGAAGAAACCGCTCTATTACCATATCAATGGACAAGGCAATCTTCTCTTTTCGTCCGAGCTAAAAGCCCTCAAGCCGCTTTCGAATATTGCCAACACACCATGGGCCATTAGCGATCAATCGATATACAATTATCTCTCTCTCGGCGTTGTTCCCCAGCCGGACACGATCTATTCCGGTTGGCATTCACTACCTGCGGCATCCACTCTCATAGCAAATGATGGTCGAACCACCTTGAGAACCTATTGGTCTGCCAAGTATCGGCCGAAACTGAATATTCCCACCAAGGATCTGCTGCCAGAAGTGAGACGCCATATCCATGATGCAGTTCGAGTCAGGTTACGGTCAGATGTTCCCCTAGGAGTATTTCTTTCGGGTGGAGTTGATTCCTCGATCATCACGTACGAAGCCGCCCAAATTGTGGGGCCATCTTTACAGTCCTTCACGATCGCCATGGGGGATCCAAACCTAGATGAATCGTCCCTTGCTGCCTCCACTGCAGCAGCTCTTGGAATACGTAACACCGTCCTTCCCCTATCCCTCAACCCATTGGACGAGCTGGATTTTCTAATCAATCATTTTGATCAACCATTCGCCGATTCAAGTGCAATCCCAACGCTAGCAGTATCCAGACTTGCGCGCCAACATACAAAAGTCGTCTTATCCGGCGACGGCGGCGATGAGATTTTTGCCGGCTATAGGAGACATCTTGCCGCCTCCCTAGCCTCCAACTTCTCCTGGATTCCTAGACCTGCTCTTCGCCTCGCTCTGGACATAACACGGACCTTCGCAAGTACACGCCGTTCTCGTAGTGGATTTCTTCAGCGTTTCCTAAGGGGGCTAGTATCAGAGTCGGCAGAACGCTACCTTATCTGGACAAATGACCTACTCCTCGATTCTGACAAATCCCCAGCATGGCGCGCATCACACTGCGAACCTACAGAGGACCTTCTCAGGTCACATGCTCTCTCTCCGTCACACTCTGATCTTGATTCTCAGTTACATACAGATTGTAATTTCAACTTACTAAGCGATCTTCTCGTAAAGATGGACATGGCTAGCATGGCAGCTAGTTTGGAAGTTCGCTCTCCGTTTCTCGATCATCACCTGACAGATTTTGTAAATAGAGTACCCTCACATCAGAAGATCAAGAAACTGACATCAAAGTATCTTCTCAAAGCAGCTTATCGAAATCTAGTGCCAGGAGCCGTGCTATCTGCGCCAAAGCGCGGCTTTGAGATCCCATTGGAAACCTGGCTCAATGGGCCCCTGTTCTCACTCTTGAACGATTCTCTACGTAACTCTAATGCACATATCCTGCGATACATTGATCGTTCTTTTTTACTATCCCTATTGGAAGGTGACTCCCTCCAAGATCGCAACAGGTCATACCTCCTCTATGCACTTCTTGTGTTAGAACTATGGCTAGGAAGAACCAATTGATGCCCCCTGGCCCTCTTCCTAATCCTGGATTTTTTTCCTAGCAACTACCAAGAAAGCCTGAGCATGCTTTTTCACAGACGACCCACACAATTCCATCATTTTATCCACAGGAACCAGAAGAGCCCGAGCCACTTCATCGACAACGCTTCCAGTTCGCGGAAGATAGCTATACCAGAAAACCTTCTGAATGGAGAATCCTGTAGCTTCAAGTAGCCGACTGAACTCATCAATTCCATATACGTTAGCCACGTTACGACCATATATCCGGTTACGCAATTGGTATACCTTTCCCAAGATGCTTTCCTCATTCACATGCACGTTCGCCACAAGATACCCCTGCGGCCCAAGGTGATCTCTTATCGCCTCCAACGCATCTCTTCGTAAAGATGATTCTGCGTTCAAGAAGAATCGAAACGCCGTACACAAATCAAACGTGCGCCCCAATGGGGTAATCGTAATATCTTGCTGTATCAGCTTACTCTTGCGGCATCGCTCTCTCGCAATTGATAGCATTGGCTGAGAAATGTCAACACCACTAACATCACCAAAATGTGCTTCTAATACGCAGAGGATTCGCCCAGTCCCACAAGCAAAATCGAGGACAGACCTTACACCTCGCGTTTCTAGATCCCCTAGAACGCGTTCTAACAGCGGCCTCTCCAGGTATTCCCATTGCCAACGATAATAGCCCTTCTGATATGTGCGTTCATACTCCCGCCCATAACCAGGCCCCCTGTGACTCTCCCGATAGGAGTCGTGCTGGGTACTCACTTCGATTACTCCCCTGATACAATAGGCTTAAGAGAACTAAATAGAGCTTTGTGCGCCAACCATCGAACTGTGGGATTGCGATATTTTTTCGCAAAATAACATCGGGAGATGTTCTCAGCATATTCTCGAATGCTTTCCATTGCCAGCTGCCGACCCGACACCTCAGTATACCCGTCAACAAAAGCATGGATCGCCGGTACAATCCGGTTCCATCTGCACATCAAGTAATTACGAATAGGAAATTGCCCATAAAGGCATGCCACGAATGTTCCAACATCAACCTCCCGCGGTCCAAGAGTCCATGGATGAAACGTTGAATAATAGTTGGGGGACGAGTCAAAGATTGCGATCGATTGCACATTCCCAATGGTAACAATCTCAATGTTTGAAAATCCAAAATCACAATGAAGAAAAACCTCTCCCCCGCTATGTTCCCGAAGAACAGTCCTGTTCCTTTCCTCTACGCTCTTCTTGAAGCAACTCGGGGCTTTCCATGCAACATATTTTTCAGCGAACAGTTCCCGATGAAGAATAGCCAGTGCCATACCAATTTTGTGGATCAACTCCAGTGTCTGCTCGGCGTTACTACCCTGCAGATATTTAACATAACTGTCCCGTATGCTGCCTTGCGTCTCCAGTTTTTCGAATCGAATAATGTTGGAACCTTTCACGTGTTCCACAGGCCTCGGCGCATTGAAACCGTGTTCAATCGCGATTCTCCAAACATGACCAGCTTTCTGGAACTCAAGACCAGCATCCGCTGGATATGTCTTGATCACCCAATCCGTGGAACTGTCGATGCGGCTATTCTTCAACATCCACAACCCCCGATATTTCCACACTTTTGACGCGCCCGATCCTCGACGATGAGAGTGTCCTAAAGTTAGTTGAAAGTTGAAGCGGCCTCCGGCCTCTGGTAAAACTTTGAGTAACAACAACTTAAAGAACCAGAGACCAAGGAGGCCACGATGGCTATAGTGCCACAAATCGTTCGCAAGCGCAAGAAATCCAAGATCAAGGGGAAGCCCGATCTCATCAGCCAGCAGGATATCGCTGCCATGCGGGTCGATGTCAGACTTGAACTGATCCGTTCCCTGATCCCCATCGGCCTGGCCTACGTGGCCGCCGAGCTGGAGCAGGAGGTCACCAGCTTGGCTGGTCTCCGACACAGCCGCAAGGCAAACCAGGATGTTCCCCGCCGTCATGGAACCAACCCAGGATCGGTAAAGTTGGCCGGCCAAACGATCCCGATTCGTGTACCCCGATTGAGAACCGGCGACGGCGAAGTTTCCCTGTCTTGCTATGAAGACCTGCACCGTGGTGGGGACCTGAACGACCAGGTTTTCCGGCAGGTGCTGTATGGCATTTCCTGCCGCAATTACGAACAGGCCGCCGAGCAAATTCCCGGGGCCATTGGCCTGTCGAGTTCGACGGTGTCGCGCAAGTTCATCGAAGCCAGTGCCAAGAAGTTGCGCGAGTTCCAAGAGCGAGACCTCTCGAACTTGGATCTGACAGCCGTTTTCCTAGACGGCAAGAGCTTCGCCGATGATCAGATGGTTATTGCCGCAGGCGTTGATTTGGAGGGCCACAAGCACCTTCTAGGGTTTGTCCAGACCAGCACGGAGAACAAGCGATCCATCTCCCAATTCTTGAAGTCACTAACCGGCCGTGGACTTGATGCCGGCGATGGCCTGCTTGCCGTTATCGACGGTGCCAAGGGCCTTCGAGCGGCATTGTTTGATGCTTTTCCGGGTCGGGTTGTGATCCAACGTTGCCAATGGCACAAGCGGGAAAACGTGGTGTCGTACCTGGCCAAGGGTGATCAAAAGTACTGGCGCAATCGGCTGCAGAAGGCCTACCAGCGGCCAACATATGAGGAAGCAAGACGTGCGCTGAAAAAGATTCGCCAGGAGCTAAGCAACATCAACGAATCCGCTGTTGCGAGCCTGGATGAAGGCTTTGAAGAGACGCTGACCTTGCACCGGTTGGGAGTGTTCGGAGTCCTGGGCAAATCCCTGAAGACCACGAACATCATCGAGTCGATCAACGCCCAGGCAGAGGAACGATGTGGGCGGGTCGATTCCTGGAAGAACTCGAGTGTAACGTACCACATTATTTCTCCCAAGATTTTGCACACTGACCAACTTGCCTGATCCCAGGATTTCACACAGGACATCGTCGTTTTCACCCCGTCAGTTACACGCACAAAAGCGTGATATTCCCGGTGCTTTCACTTTCTTCTGTCTTGGCATCCCTCCAAAAACAAAACCGGCGGCCGTTTCCCACTGGCCGCCGGGTTCAGAAGTTACACGTCACTCAAAAAGTCAGCTCATCCTCAGCAAGCCCAAGCCGTATCTTCCGGCTCATCAGATATTCAGCAACACTGATCTCGGCCAAAAGCTCACGACTCAGCCGGACCAAACGCTCGACCACCTCGACCAACTGCTGGTCCAGTTCCCCGGCCACCGCGGCCCGCTGCTCGAACGTCCATTCCTCGGGACGGGGCCGTGCCATCACATCACCTCCTTGCTCGCGATGATCACTTCTTCCAGTTCCACCAGGTCCTTGCCCGCCAGCGCAGCCTCGGTCATCGCCGCCAGCGCCAAGTTGCCCACCACCCGCGCCACACCGCCCGATTGCACAAACAACTGCATCATCGCCTCGTCGGTGAACAACCGCTGTTTGCGGCCAACCAACTTCAGGTGATGGTCCACGTAGCCGCACGTTTGCTTTTCATCCATCGGCGGCATCCGGTACCGCATGGCCACCCTTTGCCGGAACGGCAGGTGGATCCGCAGTGATAACTTGGCCAACAACTGCGGCTGGCCCACCAGGATCAGCAAGAGCGGGTCCTTACTGTCCATCTCGAAGTTCAGCAGGATCCGCAACTCGTCGAACATGGCGGACTTCAGAAGATCAGCCTCGTCGAAGATGATCACCGGCTGCTTCCCCCGGTCCGTCATTGCCGCGACACCACGCTGGATCTCCTCGAACATCCGACTCTTGGAGCGAGTCTCTGTCCCGCCAAGGGCCCGGTTCAACTGTCCATACGCATCCAGAACCGTGACCGTGGCCAGCGGCAGATAACAGCACACGTAGTGTTCGTTGTTGAGACTGTCGACGAACTTCCGGACCGCCACGGTCTTGCCCAGGCCCGGATCCCCTGTAAGAAGCATCACCCCACGGGACGATTTGGCCATTTCCAGGCGCGCGGTCAGCTCTGCCAGTCCCGGCCACGGATACAGATCCCGCGTGGCGATGCTTTTGGCAAAAGGCAGGCCCTTGAGCCCGAACCGAGCCTGGATCATGACCCCGCCTCCTGGTTCTGCACCCCACCGACACGAACCCGCTGGGCATGGAACCGGGCGTTATCCGCCAGATCCACTTCCTTGATCTTCGTGACCGGCTTGTCAGCCCGGTAAAGGACCAGTTCTTCGGGTTTGCCAATCGGGAACCGCAGATCACAACGGGCACCGATAAACTCCGGCGGTACCTCGTAAAACCGATTGCCCACCGAGACGGTCGCATCGTTCCTGACCACACGCACGATGCGGCCCATGAACGCATGATCGATTTCTCCGGCGCTGAGACGCTTGATCACCGTCTCGCCGGCCGAGACCAATAACCGATCCAGGGGTTTCATATTGATGCCCCCGTGACGGCGCAGGTGGTAATCATCATGCAGCCACTCGGCAAAGCGGTCATTCAACTCGGCCAAAGACAGAGTCTTGTCTTCAGGCAGTCTGGGCAAAAAACGCTGCCTGACCGTGCGGTTGAACCGCTCGATCTTGCCACGCGACGGCGAGTCGAAAGGCTCGCTGTGCAAAAGCATGCAACCGATCCTCGCTGAAGCTTCTTTGAGATGCCTGGCGATGAACGCCGGGCCGTTGTCACAGTACAGCCGCTTGGGCACCCCGTAGGTCGCGATGCCGTCGCGCAACACATTGAGGATGTCGCTCATCTCCTCGGTAACCGCGAACCGGGCGCCAACAATCACCCGGCTGTGATCGTCGATCACGGCGCACAAAATGGCCCGCCGCCGCTTGCCTTCAACCGCAACCCGCGGACCGTGCATAAAGTCGGCAACCCATAGATCATTGGTGTGCGGCATTTCGAACTTGGCCCGCGCCCTGGCTGGACCTGGGGTCTTCTTGGCCAAGCCGCGGTGTTTCAAGAAGCGATGCAGGGTGGTCAGCTTGATCTGCACACCGCCCGGTAAAACCCCGTCCTCATGCAGGATCTCCCAGAACAACTTCACGCTCATGCGTCGGTTCTGCACCCGGTGGCGGCAGATGATCTCCGCCGTATCGTCATCGATGCTGCGGAACTGGCCTTTGTCCCGCCGCTCCTTGGGCAACAGACCATCCAGGCCGTCGTGGCGGTATTTATCAAGCCAGGCTCGCAACGTCGCGATGTTGTAGCGACGGGCCGTGCCGTCGGGCAACTGGTGCACCTGGGCCGCCTGACGGGTCAGGATATCGGAGATCTTCTGGCCGGCCAGCGGCGTGACCGCTTCGCTGATAACTCCATACCGGAACAAGGCCCGGTCTCTGGCTGGGGGTTTGGGTTGGTTGGTAGCGTCTGTGATCATGGGTTTACCTCCCCGGTTAGTCGTCCGGAGACCGCCCCCGGCGACTGAGACGGGACCTTGTGCCGCGCCGCACATACTTTGAAGGCGGGTTCTGTGGAGGGCGGGGATGTTGGAAGCCTGGTTTGAGGCGCGTAGTTGTATTTGGTGGATCTTGTGGCGGCGGAACATCCAAAAGCGAAAAACCCCACTGGCGGCGGAGCCCCAGCAGGTGGTGCGGGTGGACCTCAGTCAGGAAGTTTTCGAGCTTTTCGGCAGCGGCCCTGCCGCTGGCAGAAGGAAAATTCAGCGCCGCTGAAGCTATCGGCACCCGGTCACAGGCTCGCTTGATCCAGCGCCTGAGAGTTCTCTCGCTGAAGGGCTCATCGCCATCACCGTTGGCTGTCGCCCGCTGCAAGGCGTAGCCAGCACCGCCAACAATGGCGTCTGAGACAGTCTCCAGGACCGAAGAGACGGTAGCCTGTCCACGCCACAACTCAGCCGGGAACAGGGACTTGGCGGAGCCTGTGCAAAACTTGAGGCGTAGGATGGGGAGGTTCTTAAAGACGTCACCGCTGCAAAGATCGACGATGCGTTTGCGGAACCAGGTGTCGTGATATTGGGCGCAATCAGCGCTGTGGCAGGTTGGGCACAAGAGGCCGGACTCGGTAACCAGCGAGCGAAAGCAAAAATCACCGCTTTCAATGGCGGCGCGGTAGACGGCCAAGCCTGATGTCAGTATACTGCTGATTATGGTGTGCGGTTTACCGAAAGGTCGTCAAACTTTGGCGGTAAACAGGCACGGTTTGTGGCGGGTTATTTTACGTGTTCGGAAACGATGCACGCAGGGTAGCCCGCCATGTTTTTATGACAGACCGATTGTGGAATATTTGGCTGGGTTTTGGGAAGAATAATTTGAGGCGTTACACTCGAGTCAGAAGCAGCGATGGCTAGCATCAGCTCTGTTGGATATCGAGCCTCGGCTTCGCCGGCTAAGCGGCTACCGCCACCTGCCCACTTTGAGGGCGGCGATCATGAAGGAACTGAAAATCCAAGGGGAAGAAAGGAGCGACGGAATTGCTGCCTGAGGTTGGAAGGCCGTGGAGAGTTTCAACTAGGAATGGGATTGACTCCTCGACGATCTTCGCATTGCTTTAACTGACACTTGGTATGCCCAGATGCTTCCCACAAGATTGACGGCTATACCTATGATATCCGCGCTGGCGGCACCAATGAGTCCGTAGTGTGGAATCAGCATTAGTGAGCTCACCAGGATGACGGCTATTGATACGATACCAATCGCTATTTGGATAGTATATTTCTCCATGGCAATGAGCGCATACCAATGGTATAGAGCTAAGTTACTCAGAAGCCCTCCCACCATTACAAGGACCAACACGCTATCGAGGTACTCATAGACGCTTCCGTAGACAGCCCCAAGCACAAGCCGCCCAGCTATCATCGCACCGGCAACGCAAGTACTACCAAGAACTAATGCTATGACATACAGACGTTTCATTACTTCTTGAAACGCATCAGAATTCTGCGCGTTCGCAGCAACCCCCAGTTTTCGGAGAAATGGTTGCCCGATTGCTGCGGCTACAATCATACTGGCAGCAGCGAAATACGCGAGTATTGCATACTGGCCCAGTGCACTATCACCCATCTCGTGCTGCACTACATATCGTGACACATTGGTTGTGAGTGAACCAAGGTATGCAACAATGGCTAATGGGAACATTGACCGCCACAGGGACGTCATATCCCTAAGAGAAGAAGGCAGATACCCGATCTCAACATAAGCCTTCCATTTTGAATCTAGAGTTGTGGCAGTTGGCCAATCTTTCAATACAAGGACACTGCTCCACGCTGCGACGAGACCAACTGTAGCATGTAAGACATTTCCACCGGCGAGCACTATGATACCTACAACGCCTAATCCACCCAATCCTCTTAAAGCCAGGCTCTTCCCGAGAAGATCGGCTCTGCCCTCCCTCAAAATCAATCCGTATATAATATCACTTATCGACTCGATTGCTTTGGCAAGAGCGACAGCTAGCACTACGAGTTTGGATGTTCCATGGATTCTTGCCCCAACGGTAATCGTATAGACAATAACAACTACGAATACCGCACTAATGATACGGGATCTTAGATACTCTTGAAACTTTCTACTATGCGAAGTATCAGCTGAGATAACTAGTCTGAGACGCATATTCAGAAACATGACCACGGGAGCAGATATCGCAATCCCGAGAGCAAATTTTCCAACTTCAGCATCCCCCCGTAGTCGCGTGAAAAGTACCAAGATTCCTAATTGGGAGAAGGCGTATATGATGTTACCAATGAGTGACCATCCAAGTCGGGTGGGACTTGTTGACCTGTCCGCAGATTCGAACACTACGCAATCCTTCATTACCAATTGACCCTCATAAGCAAACCATCGGGTCGTTGCTTACAGTCTTATTGCTACACATCACATTCCTGCTCCCAAGCAAGAGCAACAGAACCCCCCAGACCATGGGATGTCTGTAAACATTATGGAACAGAGCGAATACCAGAAGTGTAACGAACTCAGTGAACAGCCACGAATTGCCTAATTGCTTCAAAATAATTGATATCCGCGTCACGAATACCAAAGCAACAATCAATCCAAGAATGCCGGTACTGGAAATCCACGCTATGTAGCTATTATGTGACTCGTGCCCTTCAAATGGCCCCGAGAACCCTGAGTGTGCACCTGGCCCTGCTCCAAACAACGGTGTCTTCATGAATGCCCCTAATCCATTCTTCCATAGCAACAAACGTATTCTACCTTGATTGCCACTTGAATAAACATCACGCAGTAAATCATATGGAGAACCACTTAGCGACCAATAAACCACCGTACCCATTATGACGACAACAACAGCGAGACCAATCATAGACAGTATTCTCCACTTGGCTAACTCTAGACCCCTTATGCTACGTAACATCCCGACAGTACAGACAAAGAATATACCAACAACCCAAGCCATCCGGAGAGCATCTGATTGCGTCTGGTATCCTAACCACACCGCACTGACCAATAGAAATGTAGTAATGACCTGCATTGGCCTGGAAAGCCCTTCATGCAGAAGAACCCACAGCAGAAATCCAGGAATCCAAACCAGAGCTAGCCCTAATTGATTTGGGTTTTCCGCCCAACCGCAAAATCTCGTTCCTTCCCACATTGGGTCGATTCTGGGCAAGGATATCCCAAGTTTCAACGCAATCCAAATGAACAGCACCATGCCAATTGTAGCGAAGCTAATCATCATTAGCATCCGTATTGAACGTTCTCCGCTAAGGGCGTTAGGGAGCAATAACAGAACTATGGCAGTATTAAGCAAGAACGCCATTATGTCGCGGCCCGATGTTCCGATCCACATTGGGTGTAACATGGCATTGACCAAACCAGCAGATAATATCACTACAGCTGGAATAATTAATTGTAGTACGATGCGGCGAGTGTATTCTTGGGGACGTTGTATTCCGCTCACTAAATCTCGAGCGTGAGCCGCAATCCATACTACTAGAACAACTTCTCCCGGCCCAACCGGCACCGCTTCTGGGCGCAACTGTGTAGCTGTGCTCAGTACTAGACCAAGTGATACAAAAATATCTGAAAGCAGCATATGACGAGTACTCTGTCCGTCGCGATAGACCTCAGAACTTAAAACATCATCAGGGGCCAAGACAGTTTGTTTCATGATGATTGCTCACTTGGGCGCACAATTATGATCCAGGCGTTCACAAGTATTTACTCTGCGAGCGGATAATCGCGTATAACAATTACGACCACGAAAAGAGACAAGACACCAAGGAAGGCGAACGCAGCGAGCAATAGTCTTTTTGGCCCTGAAGGTGAGAGGGGACGCGTCGGCTTGTCAAGGATGGATAACATTGAAGTATTCTTAGCTTCATCAATACGCGCAAGTTCCTCTTGAGTTTTCAATGTGATAAAAAGATGCTCATTCAATTGTACCTTACGGATGAGGCGCTCTTCCTCTAGTTTCAGCTGCGGTGATTGATTGGCAATGCGATTCTGTTCACGAAACTCTACGAGCTCAGATTCTGCCTTCTGAAGCCTTTCTTGAATATCCTCGATTCTATCAGCGATGAACATGGCTTGCTCGTGGGCACGTCCCGTGAAAATTGAGCGAGATACCTTCTGAATTTCATCAACAGCAGATGAGGCAACCTCGGCTGCTATTGCCGGGTCTGATAGAGTGACATGCAGAGTACTTACACCGGTCATCTCATCTACCTCTAAAGACAGGATGCTATCCACTAGCTGCTTCCTGTGTCTCTCCCTCACTTTGGGATCTATCTTCCCCTCTTCTTCAGAACTCCCTTCGAGAAATTGTTCCAACGTAATTTCGTCGTTGGAACTTGTTATGTACCTTCGACTCAGAAGAGTATCCAGTAGTTCCCAGCCAGTCATGATAGTTGGAAGCAATTCGGTCAAATCCGTAGTCTGAAACATCCGCCCTGCACCCACCCTCATAGCTGCATTCTGTAGCTGCCTGTCTATACCTCCAGAAGCATCTACATCAATTCTACCGATGGTAACAAAGCGACATTCTGCCGTAAACTGATCGGACAATGTCAGAGCATAGCCGAAAGCAACTAAGCCAGCCAATAGCGGACCAGCGGCTAGGAGCTTCCACCTTTTCTGCAGAATGTCCAGAAATGAAGGAACGCTGGAAGTGTCCCGCCTACCATTCATTTCCGAAGTAGATACTTCACCAACAAGCACTCCTCAACCTTCCGTATGTCCATGCAATCTAGATTACCAAGGCAAGATGCTCGATCACCCTGAATATGGTCCTAGTTGTTGTTCGCCGTGATCACCACGAGATAGATCGTCGCCAAACTCGCAATCACCGATGTCGTTCCGATGATCACCTTGCCCCAGTCGATGCCCGCATTGGGAACTTTTGTGGGCACGATGATCGTCGACCCCGTCTCCACGTGGGGATCCCACCAGAACTTCTTCACCTTCGCAGACAAGCCATTGGGATACACCACATGGGTGCGGCCCTTGTCGGCCTGCGAGGCGTATCCGCCAGCACGATCGACGTAGTCGCCGATGCTCTTGCCCTTCTCGTAGATGATGCTGGTCGGGAAATTCACCGCTCCACTCACCTTCACGCTCATCTGCAGCTGGGGCACCATGATCTCGTCGCCAGCTTCCATCACGATGTCGTTCGAACCTCCTGGATTCTCCAGGGCGTTGGCCAGATCCAGCCCTACGTTCCCCGCGTTGTCCTTGCTGCGCAACAGACGGAATCCCTTAGGAAAGGCCGAGTCGAGCAGGCCGCCCGCGCGTTCGATGACGCTGCTCAGGCGCTCCTCGCGCGTCAGCAGAGTATACACCCCGGGATACTTCACCTCACCCCGCACCACCACGTTGCGCTGCAACTCCCATCCGGGAATCAGCCGGATGAACACGTTGTCGTGGTTCTGCAACAGGAACTTGTCGGCTTCACCCTGGCCGATCTCGCCGGTCAGGGGCACGGTGATGATGTTGGCCAGGCGGTCGTCGTTATCTCCCCGGGGCGGATCGAGACGGCTCACCTCGGCCTGGCTCATCTCGGCGCCCTCGAGGGTGCCACCTGCCTGAAGGATGAGATCCCGCAGGGTCATTCCGTCGTACCAGACGAACTGCCCGGGTCGCCGCACCTGCCCCAGGATGCTCACCCGGTGCTCGGCCTCCAGGATACGCCGTGAGAACACCACCAGACTGTCCATCGGAGACAGGAGGAAATCGGAGTTCGAATCGGTCGCGGCCGCCACCAGGCTGATGGGGAAGCTCTCGCGCGTGTAGTCGTCCTTCACCCGCACCAGGAGGGCGCGTTCCAGCAGGGCGTCCCGCCACGGCCCCTTCGCCTTCTTCAAGAGATCGGTGAGACGCATTCCCTCGTGGTAGCCATAGCGTCCCGGTAGAACCACGCTTCCCGTGACGCTCACGTAGCGCTCGGCCCGGGGGTTGATCTTCAGAACCTGGATGATGTCGCCGTCTTCCAGTTCGATCATCGGGGCGTTCTCGTCGAAATAGCCGTCCAGGGGAGCGTCGAGATCGATGCGATCGATATCGCCGTCCTTGCGTTCTTGCGGAGGAAGGATGCGGCGGATCACCGCGATGTCGGCGCGGGCGTCGGGCTCGAGCCCTCCCGCGTACCGCAAGGCATGGCGCAGGCCTTCGTCTTCGGTCAGCTCGAAGCGCCGGTGACGCCGCACCGGACCGGCCACGGCCACGATCTTTCCCGCCGAGGGCAGGAAGATGGTGTCGCCTTCCTTCAGGATCATGTCGCCCTCGCGCTTGCCTTCGAGCAGGTAGCGGTAGAGGTCGAGATGGGCGATCACCTTGTTGTCGCGCACGAGCTGGATGTCGCGCATCGAGCCGATGGGACTGGGGCCGCCGGCCGCGTACAGGGCCTGCGATACTGTCGACACCGAGGACACTTCGTAGCCCCCGGGACGGCGGGCTTCCCCAATGACGAAGATGCGGATGGAACGCAGCCTTCCCAGGCTCACGTCCACGTGCGTGCTGCCGTTGCCATCTACCTTCACCCCACTGTACACGGTGGACAGGCGGCGGATGATGTTGCGCTTGGCCGCGAGCAGGGTCTCCCCCACCACGTTCAACTGGCCGGCGTCCTTCAGCAGAATCGAGCCGCGGCGATCGACCCGGTAGGTGTTCCGCGAGGTGACTTCTCCCCATAGTTCGACCACCAGCTCGTCCCCCGGACCGATCGTGTAGTCGCTGGGCACGGGGCCGTAACTGGCGGGTTTGAAAGTGGTCGGAGCCAACTTGAACAGCGCGCTGCCGAAGAGGGGAAATTTGCCTGACGGGGTGGACAGCGGCGGATTGGGCGCGGGGTTGGTAGCGGCTGTGGCCGAGCCACCGGCCACCGGGGTGCCACCGAGGGTTTTCGGCGCCCGGGCGTCATTGATGCCCTGGGCCGAGGTTTCGGGCTGCTTGGCGGGCTTCTTGGCCTCGGTGGACCCCAGCAGATCGAGCACCTTCTCCCGGTCCTGGGTGGTCAGGGACTGCGCCTTCCTGCGGGCCGCCGCCAACTCGGCGTCGCTGACGTTCTGAGCGGCCACGGGAGGCGCCAGCGCCAGGCCCAGGATCAGGGCCGCCAGTCCTAAGAAAAGGGCCGCTGACGGCAGTTTCAAGCGGGAAAATGGCTGTTTCATGACGGCTCAGCCCACGGCCGCGACCGTGGGCGGTGGGTGTCGATCGGGGGTTCTTGGCTGGCCTCTCCCCCACGGGAGAGGCCACTGCGTCAGGAGACTCTACTTCGGGGAGAAGTTGTTGGCAATGGGGGATTTGGGGAGGATAGAGGGGACCGATTCTCTGGCCCAGCCTGTGCGATTCAACCGGCAAAATACACCAGCCTCCGTAAGCGTTCAATCTGCGGAGCATTTCATTCCCGTCCGAGATTTGTTAGATCCT
>CAZRMV010000009.1:0-140 GCA_964601275.1 uncultured bacterium
GGTCTTCGGATCCTCGATGTGGGCGATTCCTCCCATCCGGTCGAGCTGGGGTTCTACGATACCGCGGGCGAAGCCTATGGGGTCGCCGTGTCCGGCGGCCATGCCTACCTGGCGGACGGGAGCGATGGTCTTCGGATCCT
>CAZRMV010000009.1:240-161812 GCA_964601275.1 uncultured bacterium
CGATGTGAGCGACCCGACCCATCCGGTCGAGGTGGGCTTCCTCGAGACCGCCGGTGGCGCCGAACGTGTCGCCGTCTCCGGCCACTATGCCTACCTGGCGGACGGGGTCGATGGTCTTCGGATCCTCGATGTGAGCGACCCGACCCATCCGGTCGAGGTGGGCTTCCTCGAGACCGCCGGTCCGGCCATCGGCGTTACCTTGTCCCAGGGCCGTGCCTATGTGTCGGATACGTTGAGGGGACTCCGGGTGATCGATGTGCGTGATCCCACCCAGCCCACCGAGGTGGGATGGTATGACACCGGGGGCTTCGCCAATGGCGTGGCCCTGTCCGGGACCCGTGCCTACGTAGCCGACGGCGGCGGTCTCTTCGTCCTCGACTGCAGCAATCTCGTGCCCGTCCTGTTGCAGGTCTTTTCCGCCACCGCGCGGGTCGGGGAGGTCCAGCTCAGCTGGAAAGTCGTCGAGGATGCCAGTCTTTCCGCGTACCGCCTGTACCGGACCCGCCGGGGGGAATCCCCCGGGGTCCTTCGCGCCGTGTTCCCGTCGACGGGACGGACGGACTACGTCTTCCTCGACCGGGACGTGGAGGCCGGGGAGACGTACCGTTACACGCTGAGTGCGGTCGGGATGGACGGAGCGGAAACGGTGCTCGGGAAGAAAGAGGTCGTGGTGGAGGTGCCCCGGCGACTGGGCCTGGCGCAGAATGTTCCGAATCCCTTCAATCCCCGGACGGTGATCGAGGTGCGGTTGCCGCGGGCGATGGAGGTGGATCTCGGGGTCTACGATCTGCACGGCCGCCGGGTGGCGACCCTGGTCTCCGGGCGGGAGACGGCGGGGGTGAAGCGTTACGCCTGGGAGGGGCGGGACGATGCCGGGCGGCCGGTTTCCAGCGGGGTGTACGTGGTCCGGCTGCAGGCGGGGTCGCGCAGCTTGAGCCGAAGGATGCTCCTGCTCCGGTAGGGGGGATCCCGATCGGGGATTCCGCCGGCTACGGAGCCCACTGGCGGACTTCTTCCTCGAAACGCGCACGTACCTCGCTCCAGTCCACCTTCCAGAGCATCCGGGGCATCGGTTCGTCCTCGGCGTCGTCGAAGTACACCAGGCTGCGGAGCAGATGCATCTCGTTGAACCGCGTGTCCCGGTACCGTTGTTCCACGGTCCGCATCAGGTCGGGGAAGGTTCCGCCGGCTTCCAGGTAGGCGTAGAGGTCGATGAAGTCCTTCCTGCTGCCTCGGCCCGCGACCGCGATGACCTTCATGGCGGCGATGTCGCGCACATCGGCAAGGCGCAGTCCCCGGTAGAGGGTGGGTTCGAAGAGGAAGGGGACCTCCGACCGCAGATGGCTCAGGCGCAGTCCTCGAAGCCGGGTGTGGAGAGTGCCCGAAGCCATGTCCACGACCTCGAGCGATCCCGCGGCGGCCAGTCGGACCCTCAGATCCTGGGGATCGAATTCACCGCTGGTGAAGAAACCGAGATCGGCCGAGACGCGGTGGCCCAGTTGCAGGGCCAGGGCGGTTCCTCCGGCCAGGATCCACCCTTCGAGCAGATTCTTCCGGTCGAGGGCCTTCACCACCGACCAGGCGTCGGGAGGCAGCACCTTCGGATTCATCCCTCGGCCCCTTCCCGGGAAAGCACCACCTGCCAGAAGCGGCGGACGCGGGGATCGACCGAACGGTGATCGATGGCCCGGCGGATGGCGTCATCTCCGTAGAACCGGCGGACCAGGGTGACCTGCCGGCGATCCCCGGAGTGCAGCACTCGGCGCACCACCCACTGCGGGTGTCGAGTGCAGTGGTCCGGCTGCAAATCGAGGTCCCAGAACAGCGGCGCGATCGCCGCGTGCAGGGTTTCCACCGTCGGCGGGGTCCCCTCCCCGGCGCGCTCCACCGGGTCCAGACGGATCTCCAGGCGGGCGTCCAGGGCGGCGGCCAGCCGCCGCAGGGTGCGGATCTCGAAGCGGCCCCACCCGCTCTCGTAGCGGTGGATCGCCGAGGCGCTGGAGCCTGTTCGCTCTGCCAACTCCTTCAGTGACAACCCCTTGGCCAGGCGGAGCTGGCGCAGCCGGGGACCGGTCAAAGGGGGTGCGGTGGTCCCCCCCGGCGTGCTGGGATCAGAAATAGTTCTCATATATGAGAATATATTCGCAAGCGAAGAACGCGCCAGTGTCCGCTTTCCGGGGACCCGGGGCTCAACCACCTTCACCGCTGAAATCGGCCTTCCACCGGCCCAGGCTCTGCCCCGACGCCGCGGTGGTCGAATCGGGGGCGCCGTCGTCGAAGACGATGCGCTTGAGCTTCTCGGCCATGTCCAGGCTCAGTTTCGACCGCGCCGCGTAGCCGTCGCTCTGGGTCAGGCCATTGCGCGAGAAGTCCCGTCCCCCGCCGCCGGCCGAGGGATGGATGCCATCGTCGGAGATGAGGGTTCCCGTCCAGCTCGTGGGCTGCTCGTGCACGATCAATGCGTGGAAGTCGATGACGGGAATCTGCAGCTCGGCGGCGAGCGCGGTGATCTGCTGGTTGGCCAGTTCGACCCGGCCGTCGTCGAGATGGCGGGCCGACGGGGGGATGGTGCTCAGCACCGGGATGACGCCCAGGTCGATGAAGCCCTGCAGGAAATCGCGGTACTGCTGCTTCCACACCGAGGGCTTCCAGTCGTAGGGATTGATGTCGTTGGTCCCGAACATCACCACCGCCCACGAGAAGTTTCCCGGGGTGACGCCGTCGCCCTGCTCCACGCACACGCGGGGGTGTCCCGAGTTGATCGCGTTGGCCAGCCGCCATCCGCCCCGGTTGCCGTAGGGGACCTCTTTGCCATGATCGCGGTAGAAGGACTGGTCGTCGGCCGGTTGCCCTCCGCCGTAGGCGAGCCACGAGCGGATGGACGCGTAGTCGTGTCCGGTCTCGTTGGGAGCGGGACCGTAGAGCACCACGTTGCGGAAGTAGGCGGATGACTCGGTGATCGAATCGCCGATCTGCCCCATCCTCCCGGGAGTGCGTCCCGCCTGGACTCCCCGGGCCAGGATCGCGCGCAGGTTCTGCTTCACCGTCGAGGTGATCGGACTGAGGTACTTCGAGTAGTCCGCCCAGGCGGCGCCGTCCCACTGCGCGACGGCCGGGGTGGGGAAAGACAGGGAGAGGAAGGGTACCAGGAGAAGTGCGCGGACGAGATGCTGGTTCACCGGAATCGATCCTTCATGGATGAGGGCAGGCGGCGCGCTACCGGAGATCCGGGTTCGCGTGGACCGGGTGCGTCAGCGATCGCGAGTCCCCCTTCGTCGGCCCGATCGCGGTCCGGGGCGGTCTTCCGCCGATCGCGGCTTCCCACCGCCATGTCGATCATGATAGGAAGAAACGTGCCCGGCGGCTGGGGGGTGTTCACCCCCATGGCCGATGACCCCCTTTCCGGCCAGATCGTGGTCCTTTCCCGGGGGTGGGTCGGGCCAGCTCGCTTCCTGGCCGTCCCGAGCCGGACCAGAACCCCTTCGCCGGAGGCCGCCCCGCCATGGCCAACTTGCTGCTCGCCGTAATGATCGCCGTGGTGTCCCTGGCGGGATTCCGCTCCCCTCGGCTGGTCGGGCGCTTCCTTTTCGACAGCGAGCGCATCCTCCAGCACGGCGAATACGAACGCATGCTGACCAGCGCCTTCTTCCACGCCGGCCTGGGGCACCTGGCCTTCAACCTGATCAGCCTCTACAGCTTCGGGCTCGGCATCGAGCGGATCTACGGGAGCGGAACCTTCCTGCTCGTCTTCTTCGCCAGCGTTCTGGGGGGAAGCCTCTTCTCGTTCTGGTTGCACCGCGGGGAGGAGTACCGGGCCCTGGGAGCGTCCGGTGGGGTGTGCGGCGTGATCTACGCCGCCATTTTCCTCTTGCCGGGTACTTCGGTGTACATCTTCTTCATTCCCTATCCGGTGCCCGCGTCGATCTACGCGGTGCTGTTCCTGGGCATTTCCATCTGGGGAATGCAGTCGCGCTTCGGACGCATCGGTCACGACGCGCACGTGGGCGGCGCGTTGGTCGGCCTGGGGGTGACCACCTTCCTGTACCCCGGGATCATCCAGGCCCAGCCGCTGCTCTACCTGGCGATCGTGGCCATCTCGGTGGGGTTGATCGTGTGGTTGCGGAAGAAGGATGGGCGCCCGACGCATCCGGTGTGACACCGCGGCGTGGGAGCGCGGTGAAGATCTCGAAGCGATCCGCGCCGGCGATCCTAGAAACCCAGCACCAGCCCCGCGCTCAGCTCGGTCTGCAGGACGGTGCCGGTCTGCACGGTGTCGTAGCAGCCGAGCGCCGGATCGCAGAAGATATCGCCCCGCTGGTTGAGGAAGGCCGAGTAGATCCGGACCTGGGCACGCACCCCGAAGCGCTCGCTGAAGTAGTACTTGGCGCCGCCCCCCAGGATCATCATGAACTCCCACTCGCCGCCCAGGTCGATGCCCTGCGGATCCCAGTTCGTCGCGCCGAGACCGAAACTGACGAAGGGGGTGAGCTTGTCCTGGGTGACGGCGTAGTTGACGCCGAGGCTCAACTGGTTGGTTCCCAGGTCGAAACCGCCGAGGGTCGATCCGCCGTCGAGGATGGGGTCGAACTCCATCCGGGTCTCCTGGTGGGCCCAGTTCAGCTCGAGTTGCCACTTCTCCTGGATGCGAAGGCCCACGGTCAGTCCGTAGTTCACCGAGTCGGCCGGTTTCAGGTCTCCCACCGCGGTCTCCAGGCGTCCTCCGAAGGCGTAGCCGGCGAAAGGATGCAACTCCCATTGCGGTTGGGCGTGGGCGGAAGAGATGCCCGCGCCCAGCAGGAAGACCGCCGCCAGGACCATCGCAACGGGACGGCGGGTCCACGAACCCCCAGGGAGGAGGTGGAGGAACGGGATCGCGTGGGCGAAGGGGGAGGGAATCTTCCGCAGGGTCTTCTGCATGGTGCTGCTGTTCCTTGATCTGGGCTGTCGGCTCAAGGCGGGCTTGTCGCGCTGCGTCGAGGCATCTGGATACTCACAAACCCGGGCACCGTCAATCGTCCACCCCCCTCGCTCTCTGCCCGGGAGGGCTTCTTGCCCTGGGACGGCCCCGCGCCTAGTCTGGAAGCCGGACCCTCGGGAGCCGGCGTTGAAGCTCCCGTTCGGTGCGTTCCGGCGCACCGCAGCGTTTCTCCCCGTCGATCCGAAGAGGTGGACCCGATGCCTTCTGTCTCCCGCGAGGAACTCCGCCGCCGCGCCCAGGCCTGGCTCGCTGAGGATCCCGATCCGGTGACCCGTGGACTCCTGCGGGCCACCCTCGACGCGGACGACGAGAAGGCGCTGATCGAGGGCTTCGCCGAGCCCTTGCAGTTCGGAACCGCCGGTCTGCGCGGGGTGCTGGGTCCCGGCCCGGGGCGCATGAACCGGGCCGTGGTGCGCCGGGTCTCCTGTGGCCTGGGACGTCACCTGCTCGAAACCATCGATGATGCGGCCGTCCGCGGGGTGGTGGTGGGTCACGACGCTCGCCATCTCTCTGTGGAGTTCGCCCGCGACACCGCCGAGGCGCTGGCCGGTCTGGGAGTGAAGGTGCACCTCTTTCCCCATTTCGTACCCACCCCCCTGGTGGCGGTCGCGGTGCGGGCCTTGGGCGCGGCGGCCGGGGTGATGATCACCGCCAGCCACAATCCACCCGAGTACAACGGCTACAAGGTGTACTGGGAGAACGGGGCGCAGATCATCCCTCCGGTCGACGCGGGCATCAGCGCCGCCATCGAGGCCATCGGCAGTCTCCAGGAAGTTCCCCTGGCCGGGCTCGACCAGGCCCGTGCAGCGCACCTGGTGGTCGACATCGACGAGCGGATCCTCGACGACTACCTGGACGACATCCTGCGCCTGCGGCGTCATCCCGAGGTCCCGTGCCGACTGGAGATCGTCTACACCCCCCTGCACGGGGTCGGGGGAGAGGCGGTGGAAAAGGTGTTCCACCGCGCGGGCTACGCTCCGCTGCACGTCGTCGAAGAACAATTCACCCCCGACGGGGACTTTCCCACCGTGCGTTTTCCCAATCCCGAGGAAGAGGGCGCGATGGATCTCGCCCTGGCCCGGGCGGAGACGGTGGACGCGGAGCTGGTGCTGGCCAACGATCCCGACGCCGACCGCCTGGCGGTCGCGGTGCGTGACCCCGCCGGCGGATACCGCATGCTCACCGGCGATGAGATCGGCACCGTGTTGGGCCACTACCTGTTGACCGAGAACCTGCCCGAGGGCATCCACCCTCTGCTGATGACCACCATCGTCTCCTCGCGCCTGCTGTCGAAGATGGCGAAGGAGAGGGGCGCGGCCTACGACGAGACCCTCACCGGCTTCAAGTGGATCGCCAACGTCTCCCAGCGGCATCGCCGCGAGCGCGGCGAACAACTTCTCCTGGGCTACGAGGAAGCGCTGGGTTATTCGGTGGGCATGGTGACCGCCGACAAGGACGGGATCTCCGCCGCCCTGGTCTTCGCCGAGGTGACCGCCTGGTACAAGGAGCAGGGCCGCAGCGTGATGGAGGTGCTCGAGGAGATCTACCGCCGTCACGGCCTACACCTGACCCGGCAGAAGAGCCTGGTGCTGCCCGGCCTGGAGGGGGCGGCCCGGATCGCCGCCATCATGGACGCGATGCGGCGGCATCCCCCCGAACGCATCGGCGAACGTCCGGTCAGCTGGATGCTCGACTACCTCGAGGGACGGTCGCGCGCGATCGGCGCGCCGGCCACCGCGGGCGGAGACCGGCCGGAAGCGGCCCCTCCGGGTCCCGGCGCGCCGGCGCCGTCTTTGCCCGAGGGTCTGCCCGCGAGCAATGTCCTCGCCCTCTTCCTCGACGACGGCACGCGGATCCTGCTGCGGCCCAGCGGCACCGAACCCAAGATCAAGTTCTACTTCGAGATCGTCCACCCGCTGGACCAGGACGAGCCCCTGGCCCAGGCGGAAACCACCGCGCGAGCGCGGATGGACCGGTTGGTCGATGAGCTGTTGGAGCTCGTCGAAGGACTTTGAGGGCGCGGGGCTCTGCCGTCGCCGGATCCGCCTCCGGGACAGGGCGGCGCGCACTCCGGCCGGGAGAACCGACCGGGAACATTCCGGAAGAGAGGCGACCGTGACGAGCCCCTTGACCTTCCTCGAACTGCCCGACGCACCGCTGGAATCGGCGGAGGTACTCGTCGCGCGCGCGCCCTACGAAGGGACGGTGAGCTACGGCAGGGGGACCGCGAAGGCGCCGGACGCGATCCTCACGGCGAGCCGGCACCTGGAGACCTTCGACGAGGAACTCGCCTTCGAACACGAGGGCAGGGTCCACTATCACGTGCTTCCCGAGGTGCCGCCCCGCGGGAACGAACCGCCGGAGAGCTACCTGCCGCGCCTCACCCGCGCCCTGGGCGAGGCTCTCGGGCTCCGCGGTGCGACTCCTGCTTCGGCCTTCGTCCTGGGCCTGGGCGGCGAGCACTCGGTGAGCGCGGCGTTGATCGAGGCCTACGTGGAGGATCCCTCAGCGTTGACCGTGGTGCAGATCGACGCCCACGCCGACCTGCGTGAACACTACCGCGGCAGCCGCTTCAACCACGCCTGCGCCATGCGACGGATCCTCGAGCTGGGAGTGAAGCGCCTGGTCGCCATCGGGATCCGCAGCGCCGAGAGGGAGGAGTTCCGCCTCGCCGCGAGCGACCCGCGCATCGAAACCTTCTACGCCCACCAGCTCGAACAGGAAGCGGACTTCGCCGCGCTGCTGGAGCACCTGCGGGCGATCGAGGGACCGGTCCATCTCACCGTCGATGCCGACGGCCTGGAAGTGCACCTGTGTCCGGGAACCGGGACCCCCCAGCCGGGAGGTCTCGCCTGGAACGGGACGATGGCGATCCTGCGCGCGCTCCTCCGGGAGGGAAAGGCGAAGGTGATCGGCGCCGATCTCTGCGAGACCGTGCCGCAACCCCACAGCCAGGTGAACGAGATGGTCGCGGCCCGGCTCGCGTTCAAGATCGCAGGGTACCGTTTCGCGCCGCGCGCCTGAGGAAGGCGCGGCTCAGAACGCGAAACCGACGGTGAGCAGCGGAGGAAGGGGATCTCCCCCGAGGCCATTGTCGAGATCCTCGTGCAAGGTGGGGACGAACCAGCCCACGAAGGATCCCAACGCGGCGCCGGCCAGGATGTCGGTGGGATGGTGCTTGCCCGCCACGTAGCGCAGGACGCCGGTGAGGGCGGCCACTCCCAGCCCCGCGCTCCACACCCAGCCCGAGCTTCCCGGGTGCAGCCGTTGGTTCACCATTCCCAGGTGCACCACGCCCGCAAACGCCAGGGCGGTGTGGCCGGAGGGAAAGGACCGCCAGGCATCGCGTCCATGGCGCACTTCTTCGGGGATCGACGGGTCGTCGTTGTAGAGGAAGGGACGGGGCCGGTGGGTGAGCGCCTTCACCAGCGCGGTCGCTCCCGCGGTGAGCAACACCGTCTCGCCGTACATCACCGCCAGGCTGGCGGTGTCGTCGTCGAAGAGACCTTCGCCGGCCTGGATCACCGGGGCGGTGAGACTGAGCACGGCCGTCAGGTCGCTGACCTTGGCCGCGGTGGGCGACCAGCGCCGCCGGGCC
Source organism: uncultured bacterium (assembly GCA_964601275.1). Taxonomy (GTDB): domain Bacteria; phylum Krumholzibacteriota; class Krumholzibacteriia; order JAJRXK01; family JAJRXK01; genus JAOZPE01. The sequence continues at coordinate 8,817 of CAZRMV010000009.1, forward strand.
GAGAGGTCGAAACCGTGCCACCCTTCGGGCGGGGCGCCTTCCCTCATCGAGCGGATCTCCTCCTCGGTGGGCGGGGTGGAGTAGCGATCCACCGACCATGCCGCGGCCAGCAGCAGCCCGCCGGCCGCGTACAGGCCCACTTCGCGACCGGTGTCCAGTTGGTAGGGATAGGAAGGGAAGGCCACCGTGGCCGAAGCCACGGGGATTCCCCCGAAAGGAGAGGAACCGGGGACGACCGAGAGGGCCATTCCCACGAGCAAAAGAAAGACCAGGGCGCGTTTCATGCGCCCCAGTCTAGACCCGGGCCTCTCGTCGTGTGCAGCGGAAAGATCTGCTTTCCCGAAGATTGGAGCCACCACCCGGGGGTTCGGGTTTCAGTACTCCATCTCGGGCGTGACCACCTGGACCCGCACCTCCGGCGGTTGGCGGGTCCAATCGATCCCGACCACCTGCACCGTCACTTCCTCGCCCACACGGTAGAACTCGGCCGCGTCGGCCACGTAGCCCCGGTGCATGTCCTTCACGTGCAGGAGGGTCTTGGCGCTCTCGTGCAGGTCGAGGAAGACGCCGTACTTCTTCACCGCCTGCACGTGGCAGCGGATGATCTCCCCCTCCTGGGGCAGGTCGATGTCCTCGTGGGGCACCGACGGTGGATTCGGATCGAGGGCGGAGGTCACCTCGTAGCGGTCGTCGCCTGGCTCGGGAGTTCGGATGTTGCCATTGGGCTCGGCGGCCTCCTCATCGAATCCAGGCTCGCCGCTCTCCCTACCCCAGCTGTCACCGTTGCTGCGTCCGAAACGCGAACCCGCCGCCACCGGCGCGCTTGCGACCGGGCGTTCGGGACTCCGCTTGTCGCTTTCGATCCGATCGCGCAGGTCGCGCAGGTCGACGTAGTTCACTCCGACCGCCTGCCGCAGTTCGACGGCGACGTTCTGCTGGGTGGCAGCCACGATCACCCTCTTGCCGCGCACCCGCAACGCTTCGACCAAGGGCACGAAGTCACTGTCGCCGGTGACGAGGATCACCGTGTCGTAATGCGGCGCCTCAGTGAGGGCGTCGATGACCAGTTCGACGTTGAGGTTTCCCTTGAGCGAGGTCTGACCGGTGTCGCGGTCGTAGATGCTCTTGAGGATCTTCTTGCGGACAGCGAAGCCCACGAGGGTCAGATGGTGCAGGAAGCGCTCCTGCTCGGGTTCGGGATAGTTGCGGTACGATTGGTACCAGCGGGCGCTGACCAGCTCGCGCCCTTCCTTCGCCCACTGCAGGAACGAAGGCCAGTCGATCCACCAGTTCAACGCTTCCTTCTGGGCGAAGTAGGCGTTGGCTCCGTCGATGTAGACGGCGACGCGTTCTGAGGACATGGGCAACTCCAATCCATGACGTTGGTCATTCAACTGTGGAAGGCTCGTTCAATCACTGTCGGGAGCGCGAAACAACGAGCGGGGAATCCACTTCCAGAACCGTTGGCGATTGCGACTGAATTCTTCTGCCCTGCCGGTACTCTCCAGTCAGTCCAAAACAGTGACAATCACCACATCCACGCGGTGACGCGGGAGCCTGCAGTAGAGATAGCCCGCCGGACCAACCGGCGCAAGCCTCTCAAGCCATGATTCGCAAGGGAACTTTCCCGGCGGGAACGACCCGGCCGATCACCGCCGCCGAATGACCCGAAGATCGCAGTTGCGCCGTGACGGCGGGCCCGGCGTCGGCGGGCAGGGACATGAGCAAGCCCCCCGAAGTCTGGGGATCGTGCAGCAGGTCGTTCTCGAAAACCTCCAGCTCTCCCTCGACGTCCATCTTCTCTTCGGCCCGTTTGTGGTTGGCGCGTCCTCCGCCGCAGGTGAAGCCGGCCTGGAGCATCTCCAGGGCGCCCTCGAGCACCGGAAGGGCGCTCAGTTCGATCTCGAAGGTCACGCCACCGCCCTCGGCCATCTCCAGGGCATGGCCGCTGAGGCCGAAGCCGGTGACGTCGGTCATCGCGTGTACACCGGCCTTCACCGCGAGCCGGGCCGCCTCCCGATTCAGAAGAGTCATCGAGGCGATCATCCCCTGGTAGCGCGGGTCGTCCTCGCCGAAGGCGTCCTTCTTGAAGGCGGTGGCCAGGGCGGAAGTTCCCAGCGCCTTGCTCAAGACGAGGACATCCCCCGGCTCGGCTCCGGTGTTGCTCACGATCCGGTCGGGATGCACTTCCCCGACCACGGCCATGCCGTACTTGATCTCCTGGTCCTTGATGGTATGTCCGCCGACGATGGCCAGGCGCGCCGCCCGTGCCACCTCCCAGGCTCCGGCGAGGATCTGCTGGTAGATCTCCGCCGGCAGGGCCGGCGCGAAGCCCGAGACGTTGAGCGCGGCCAAAGGCGACGCTCCCATCGCGTAGATGTCGCTCACCGCGTTGGCCGCGGCGATCCGGCCGAAGTCGCGCGGATCGTCCACCAGCGGGGTGATGACATCGACGGTGAGCACCAGGGCGCGGTCCTCGGCAATCTGGTAGACCCCGGCGTCGTCGGCCGATTCGAAACCGACCAGGACGTGGGGATTTTCAGGAGTCGACGGCAGTCCTTCCAGGATGCGGCCCAGATCCTCCGGGCTCATCTTGGCCGCTCAACCGGCCGCGCCGGCGTAGCGGGTGAGACGAATGCGTTCGGACTCGCTCATGTCATCACCTCCTCTCGTGCCGGGGTGGGTGCGTCTTGCGGGACGATGCGGAATCCGGCGGACCCTCCGGGGGATCTCAGAAGGTGAACTCGTCCGCGAAGACGAAACTGTTGCCGTCGTGGTCGCTGAACGCCCACTCGAAACGGAGGTTGTAGGTGTTGAGATTGACGTGCAGGCCGACCCCGCCCGAATGGCGCATCTTGGCGTCTCCCAGGCTCTGCGCCTGCTCCCACGCGGTGCCCCAGTCGATGAAGCCGTGCACTCCGACTCCCACCGCGCGCCCGTCCCTCAGGGGCACCATGAGGATGGGATGGCGCAGCTCGAGGGTGGCCAGGAAGTTCTCGTCGCCGCGCACCGAGGAGAACTCGACGCCCCGGATGTCGGCGGGCCCTCCCAGGTAACTGCGTTCGTAGACCGGCAAGGGGTCGCTGGCTCCCCGGTAGCTGATGCGGCCGGCGAGGACGCCCAGCACCGGAACTTCCTGGAAGGCGGACAGGAAGAGATCGTAGAAGGAATAGGCATCGAGGTCGTTGCCTCCGGCCGCACCGAAGGTCGCACTGGCCCGAGCGTCGATGCCGTGGCTCGGGTAATAGCGCAGATCGCGGCTGTCGTACTCCAACCCGACCTTCACGTAGGGATCGTCGGTGCTTCCTTCGGGGTAGACGGTCGGCCGGCCGGAATCGGAGATCTTCGTACTGCGCCATGTGTAACTGGCTCGGGCCCGCAGCTTCGGAACCAGTTCGCGCCACAGCGCGAAGCTGCCGCCGATGTCCTCGAAACGGAAGGGATGGTAGACGAAGCGATAGCGCTCGTAATACCCGCTGAGGCCCACCCCAAGATGGGCTTTCCCCAGGATCCAAGGATTCTGCCAGCCGAGGGAATAGTGTTGCTGGTGACCCCAGTGGGCTTTCGCCCACAGGGTCTCGGCCCGTCCGCGGAAGTTGATCATCGTGCCGCGGAGACCGTACATCCAGTCGAAGCGCCGGTTCCAGCGCAGGGTGGGCCGCCCGTCGAAGCGATGGTCTTCTTCGACCTGGATGACCAGGACGACCTGTCCGGGCTCGGGCCGCTGCACCTGGATGTCGACGTAGGCGACGAAATCGAGCTGCTCGAGCCGGAACCAGGCGTCGTTCAGCGCGTCATCGTCATAGACATCCCCTTCGGTGAATCCGAGTTCGCGCCGCAGCACGTACTCCTTGGTGAGGTGGTTTCCCTGGAAGCGGATCTCCCGGATGACCCGGGGACCCTGCTTCTTCAGGAAGGGATTCTCCGCGCGCGCCGGCCCGACCGAGGCAACCAGCCAGGGGCCGGCCGCGGCCAGGAGGCAGAGCGCGGTGAGGGAAGAAGAAACCGGCCGCACGAGGCTGCGAAGGACATGTCTCATGATGGGCAGAGACTACACACAAGCGCGCCCGCCGCAAAGCCCGGTCTTTTTCCACCTTCGGGGGGCGTGGCGTCGCGGGCCTAGAAGAGTTCCAGTTCGAGCTCGCCGCTCTCCGGCAGCGGCCGGGTTCGCAGCCCCAGCAGCAGGTTGCGGTCGCGGAGTTCCCGCTGGAGTTGGCGCAGCTTGCGGTAGAAGTGCCGCGACTCGTGTTCGATCCACTCGCCGGCCCACTCCCCCCGGTGCATTCCCTCCAGGATCGACCCGCAGTCCTCGAGCAGGCGGAGGATGCGGGCGTCGCAGTTCTCGAGTTCGTCGACCAGGTGGCTGCCCGCGATCTGCCGGCGGATGGACCCCCCGCAATTGAGGGTTCCGAAGAGGTCGGTGATCATGCTCACCAGGTGGTCGAGGATCCGATGGTCCCGCCGGGGCAGCAGGTTGCCCTGGAACTCGCTGAGGTCGAGCAGGCGTTCGCCCCACCCCTTGATGTGCTTGCCGACGGCCATCCGGAACGGGGATTCGCCGCGGTAGGACGATTCCGGGTCCAGATAGTCTTCGTACTCGGGAAGCGCGTTCAGGACTTCACCGAAGTGCAGGGGGTAGAGTTCGGCGCTATCGCTCATGGACCTTCCTTATCGCTACGGCGCGTTTCCTTCGGGTGCGCGGGAGGCTTCATCGAACCTGCTTCGGCGGAAGGCAATCTCCGTTCCATCGCGTCCGATTCGCTCCGCCGCATGCGCAAAAGGGGTCCACCCTTTCGGGTTGACCCCTTCATCCGCGGGAAGGACGCGGCGGCGAGCCCGGATGACCGTCGCGTCGATTCCCCGCGGAGATCCGGTTCGTGGAGCCTCAGCGAACCTCGATCCGCTTCGGCAGGGCCTTTTCGCGCTTCGGCAGCGTCACTTTCAGCACGCCGTTGCGCAGCTCGGCCCTGATGTCGTCCCCGTTGATCTCGTCGCCGAGGGTGAAGGTCCGGCGGTAGCGGGCCCGCGCGACCCTCTCGATGCGGATGGCCTTGCGGTTCTCCTTCTCCTCCGCCTTCCGCTCGGCTTCGATCACCAGGGTCCCGTTCTCGACCTCCACGTTGAGGTCCTTCTTGTCGACGCCGGGAAGATCGACTTCCACGGTGAACTCGGTGTCACCCTCATGGATGTCCACCCGGGGAGTGAGCAGGTTCTCCCCTTCCTCGGCCAGCGAGAAGCGGCCGAGCCCGTCGAACAGGGCGTCGAACGCGTCGAATGGAGTCAACATCTTGCTGCGCATGTCCAATCCCTTCCTTTCCGTGATGGATTCTCCCTCGCCCGCGGCGAGTTCCTCGAGTCGTTGTGCCTCTGGGCTTCCGCCCGCACCCCATATCAACCCCGATGCCAATCGCCGAAGGCTTTCCTTGCATTTCGATAAGAGATTGTTCTATCATCACTTAGGAAATCATCGACCCCCCTGCGATCCGGCGTGTCGCCCCCGGAAGCTGACAGCCCTACCGAAAAGCCTGCCAAGATGACATGAAACCATTCCCCGAGAGTGTCAGGGTGTCAGCCGGGGGGCCGGGGAGTCGGGGCTGGAGCTGGGAGCTCCTCATCCTGGCGGCCTCGATGCTCTGCCTTCTCCCCCGCGCCGGGGGGGCCGCCGAAGCGACCGCGGAGCCTTCCGTCGCGACCGGCCCGCCGCCTCCCTGCATCCGCCGGGTCATCTTCGAGCGGGTTCCCATCTTCAGTGCCCAGGACCGGCAGCGTTTCCCATGGCTTCCCCTGTCCTGGATCGACGCCCTCCACATCGACACCCGAGAGGGAACCCTTCGCCAGGAGCTGCTGGTGGCCGAGGGGGACCGGGCCGATCCCCGCCTGCTGGACGAGAGCGAGCGGAAGCTGCGGGCCACCGGGATCGTCACCGAGGTGCGGGTGGAGACCCAGCATGTCGCTCCCGATACCGTCGACCTCTATGTCCATACCCGCGAAGTGTGGACCACCACCTTCGACCTCAAGTTCGAGAGTTTCGAGGGGACGCGCCTCCTTTCCTTCCGACTGGCGGAGAAGAACCTGCTGGGCACCGGCCGGGAGGTCAGCGTGGCCCGCAACGAAGACCTCGACCGCACCACCTGGGCCTTCGCGCTGCGCGACCGCCACGCCTTCGATCAGCGCTGGGATCTGGGCCTGGACTACCGCAGCGCCTCCGACGGCAGCGCCTTCGGGTGGCATCTCGATCGGCCCTTCTTCGGCCTCGATTCTCCCTGGGGTTGGACCGGCTCGTATCTCCACGGAGGGGCCGCCCCCCGCTACTACCTGGGAAGTCCCTACTACGTGCGGCCCCACGCCGACTTCAACCGGGCGCGCTTCGAACTCCAGAGGAAGGTGGGCCGCTGGGGCGAGGGAGTGGTGCGGGTGGGCCTGGGCCTGCGCATCCAGGATCAGCGCTTCAATCCCCTGGCCCAGGCGGTGGTGTTCGACGCGGCGGGGCCGACCCCCTTCACCATCGGCCTCGACGGACGGTATCCGGAGAACCGGCGGGTTCGCGGGCCCATCGTCAGCCTGGTGCGCGCTCCCATGAGTTACCAGCACCGTCGCTTCCTCGACCAGATGGGCCGGCAGGAGGATGTGGCCACCGGGCAGGATCTGCGGGTCTCGGTGGGGTGGGTGGCGCGGCCTCTGGACAGCAGCTTCTCCGGCGCCTGGTTCCAGGGGCGGGATCGTTGGAGCATCGCCTCGACGCGCACGGTCGCGCGCCTGGATGCGCGGATCGAAGGCCTGCTGGGGGCGGGAGAAAATCCCAACGTGAAAGCGTCCCTCCAGGCCCGCCTCAACTACGATTGGCTCCCCGCGCTGAAACTCGCCGGCTCGCTCCTGGGCCAGACCGGCAGCAATATCGACCGGCACCAGATCTACACCCTGGGGATCGACAACGGATTGCGTTCGGCGCGCGCGCGCGAATACCCGGGGGACCGGCTGCTGCGGGCCAATCTCGAGCTGAGATGGATCTACCGGAAGGGCCTGGTCGACCTGGTCACCCCCGGGATCACCGCCTTCGCCGATTTCGGCACCGCCTGGTTCGAGGACGAAACCGATTTCCGGTTCGAGAATGTGCGCGGCGCCATCGGCATCGGCCTGAGGCTGGGGATGAACCGTTCCGCCCTCAACGCGCCGCTTCGGGTGGACTTCGCCTGGCCGATCCTGTATTCCACGGATCGATCGGCACCGGTGATCAGCATCGGCACCGGTCACGTCTTCTGAGTGGGGATCCATGGCCGACAAGGGACGTATCGCACGCAACACCATGTTCTTGAGTCTCGCCCACGGCGCGTCCAAGTTCTTCAGCCTGCTTCTGACCATGCTGGCCACGCGGGTTCTCGGCGCGGTGGGCTACGGCCTGTACACCGCGGGGAACACCTTCATCGAGGTCGGCCGGGTGCTGGCCGGGGGAGGGCTCGACTACCTGGTGACCCGCGAGGTCACCGACGATCCACGCCAGGTGAGCAGGGTGGCGTCGGGCGCGGCCGCGGTGAAGACCCTGCTTTCGGCGGTCGCCTATGCCCTGGTGGTGCTGGTGGTGTGGCGATTGCACTATCCGCCCGCGGTGCTCCACATCGTGCTCATCCTGGGCGTGATCATCTTCCTGGAGAACATCAGCGACGTCGCCGACGCGGTCTTCCAGGGAACCCAGCGGATGGACTACATCACCCGCACCATGCTGGTGTCCTCGGCGTCGATCTTCGTGCTGGCCGCGGCGGCGCTGTTTCTCGGACTGGGCCTGGTCGGCTTCGTGACCGGGATCACCCTGGGATGCCTGGTGCGGATGCTGGTGGGAACCGCCTACCTCCGCCGGCACTTCGGACGGCTGGCGCCGAAGGAGGTCCGCCGCGACGAGGTGCGCCGTCTCACCCGGGCCGCCGCCCCCTTGATGGGAGCGACCATCCTCAGCCTGATCTTCCACCGCATCGACATCCTCATGCTCAGCCGCATGGTCGACGCGGCGCACTGGGGTTACTACGGGGTGGCGGTGCGGGTGGTCGACGTGGTGGTCCTGGCCCCGAGGATCCTGGCCACGGCGGTCTATCCCCAGATCCGACTGGCCCGGGAGCACGGGTCCGGCCCGGTGGCGGCGCTCATGGTCACCAGCACCCGCCTGACCCTGGTGAGCTGCTCGGCGCTGGCGTTGGCGGTGTGGATCTTCGCTCCGCTGGCGGTACGGGTCATGGCGGGCGGCGGTTTCCAGCCCGCGGTGGGGGCGCTGCGGGTCCTCGCGTGGGCGGTGGCCCTGCAGGCGGGGGCGCACATGATGGTGCGCCTGCTCTTCGCGGCCGATCGCGAACGTGATCTCCTGCCCATCGGCGCGGTGGGGATCGGGGCCAACGTGGCCCTGAACGCCCAGTGGATTCCCCGCCTGGGCATCGACGGCGCCGCCCTGGCGACCGTGGTGAGCTATGCCCTCACCCTGCTGCTCTACTATCTCTACGCCGCCCGTGCCGGGTACCGCGTTCCCCTGTGGAAGTCCTCCGGCGGAGCGGCGGTCTCCCTGGCCGCGGCGGTGGGGGTGACCTTCCTCCTGGAGGGCCAGCCCCTCTGGTTGCGAGGTGGGGGGGCGGTGGTCACCTGGCTGGGGGTGCTGTTCCTGCTGCGGGTGAACGGGGCGCAGGAACTGCGCGAGGGCTGGCGCCTGCTGCGGCGCCGTTGAGGGGGGCCGCCGGTCCGAAGACCCGCGGCTAGTCCTCGTCTTCCGGATTCTCCCGTTCGATCTCTTCGAGGAAGCGGCGGATCGGATCCCCGCCGAAGGTCCCCCCCACCCGGGGAGGTGGAGGAGGGGGCCCGGGAACCGGCACGGCATTCCGGCGGGCCACCACCGGACGGCCCGGCCCCAGGCGCAGATAGAGATAGCCGGCCACAAAGCCCCCGATGTGGGCCCAGTGGGCCGTTCCCCCTCCGCCGCGCGCGCCGAGGGTCCCCACCCCGGCCATCACCTGGATGAAGATCCACAGCCCCAGCAGGAGGACCGCGGGCACCTGGATGAAGGTCACGAAGAAGACGAGGAAGACCAGCGTGGTCACCCGGGCGTGGGGATAGAGGACCATGTACGCCCCGAGCACTCCGCTGATCGCCCCACTCGCCCCGATCACCGGAACCAGGGCGTCGGGGTTCAACAGGGTATGTCCGGCCACTCCCGCCAGCCCCGTCACCAGGTAGAAGATGAGGAAGTGGAGGTGTCCGAGGAAGTCCTCCACGTTGTTCCCGAAGATCCACAGGTACAGCATGTTGAAGAAGAGGTGCAGGAAGCCCCCGTGTAGGAACATGCTGGTGAACGCGGTGATCCAGGCCGGCGCAACCGGCGGGCTCGCGGGAAGTGTGCCGGTGAACGCGATCAGGTCCCTTCCATGCACCAGGAAGGCCGGCGTGGCACCCCAACGGCCGATGAAGGCGGACAACTGGCTTCCCTGTCCCAGTTCCACCAGGAAGACCAGGGAATTCAGCGCGATGAGCGCGACGGTGACGTAGGGCGTCGTCCGGGTGGGGTTGTGGTCCTTGATGGGAAGAAACATCCCGGGTCCTCGTCCAGGGTGGGCGGCGCCACGGCGGATCGGGTCACCCGCGTTCGAGAAGCTCCCGCCGGGACCACTCGCGCAACCAGCGGTGGCTGTGCGGCGCGCACGATCGACCGTCCTGCAGACGGTGCCACAGGGCGCGCAGGTCGTCCAGATCATCCACGTCCCACCAGCGTTCCATGACACGATGGCGCAAGCCCAGCTTGCGGGCCCGGCGCACCAGGGCGGCCCGGGTCGAAGGTCGGCTCCATGGAATGTCCTGGAACAGCTCGGTCCACCCGCGCCCCGCTCCGATGCACCAGGTGCCCCCGTCCTCGGCCTCCCCCAGGACCAGGTCTTGTCCGGCCAGGGCGATCATGGCGTGGTTGAGGTAGAGCGGCGGCAGATCGGGATGGTCGCTTCCCACCACCAACAGGGGAAGGGCCCGTCGCGCGCGCGCGTCGTCCATCGCGCGGCGCAGCCGCGCGCCCAGGTCGCCATCGGCCTGGGGGAGCGCCATCAGCCGGCCCAAAGGGGTGTCGAGCCGCTGGAGGAGGTCTTCGGGAAGATACTCCTGGGGATGCGCCCCGTCGTGGTAGAGCCAGATGCGGCGCGCGGCGGTCTGCGCCGCGCTGCTGAGCAGATCGAGCAGGAAGGCCCGGTACAGCGAAGCCGCTTCCTCGGGGCGCAAGGGAGGACACAGGCGGGTCTTGACCTTGCCAGCCACGGGTGCTTTGAGGAAGATGGCGAGGTTCATGGGTCCGACCACCGAAGACGAGGAAGCGACGCCTCGCTTCCCAACATACCGTCCCCGCACCGCCTTCGAAAGGGTCGCCGTGCCGTCGAGCTGGTTTCTCAAGCACCACGATTGGCGTCGCGCGTGGAAGGAAAACGTCCGGGCGCGGATCGAGCGGGACGCCGTGGTCCGCTCGCTGGTTCCCGGCGAGATCCTCTTCGGCGGGGAATCACCGGGAGGCCGGGTCGAGCTGATCGTGGAGGGCCGGATCCGCCTGTGCCGTTTCGATGCGGCGGGCCGCGAGATCCTCCGGGCCATCCTGGAGGAGGGGGACCTGCTGGTGCTCGAACCCACCGGCGAGGCGGATCCGTGGTCCGGTTATGCCGAAGCCCTGGAGAGCAGCCGGGTCCTCGATCTTCCCCTCCCGGACTTCCTGCGCTTGGCCCGGAGCTCGCGAACATCCTTTCAGCAGTCTCTGCCCCGCGCGCGCCGTAGTGGAGGCGAGCGTGGCTGACGAGGGCGCGCGCACACGAGGGACCGACCGAGCCGCCGAAACGGTCTGGGTGATCATCCCCGCCCTGGACGAGGAGGAGGCACTGCCCGCGGTGTTGCGTGATCTCCCCGACCATCCGCGCCGGCAGGTCATCGTCTGCGACAACGGAAGCCGCGATCGCACCGCCGAGGTGGCTCGCCGCGCCGGCGCGTCGGTGGTGCGCGATGAACGGCGGGGGTACGGGCGGGCGTGTCTCACCGCCCTGGCGGAGCTACGGCGGAAGGATCCGTCGCCCCGGGACGTGGTGGTCTTCCTCGACGCCGACCACAGTGACGATCCCCGGGAGCTGCCTGCCCTCATCGAGCCGATCCTCCGGGAGGAGGCCGACCTGGTGGTGGGGTCCCGCGTGCTGGGCCCGCGCGAGAAGGGGGCCCTGTTGCCGGTGGCCCGCTTCGGCAACCTGCTGGCCACCAGCCTGATCTGGTGGTGGACCGGGGTCGAGTTCACCGATCTGGGTCCCTTCCGGGCCCTGCGGTGGCGGACGCTGGAAGAACTCCGGATGGAGGATGAGGCCTTCGGCTGGACGGTGGAGATGCAGTTGAAGGCGGCCGCGATGGGGCTGCGTTGCGCCGAGGTCCCGGTGAGCTATCGTCGCCGCACGGGCCGTAGCAAGATCTCCGGGACGCTCCGGGGCAGTGTGCTGGCCGGAGTGACCATCCTCTCCATCCTCCTGCGCTTCGGTCTGCCCGGCCGGGGAGGGCTGTGGCGGCGCGGTTGAGGGCCCTTCTTCTGTGCCCTTGTGGCCGTTCCTGTGCTATACTGCGGCTGAATTGGAATCGCACACCCTTTGGCTGTGGGGGTCATGGGTCCGCGGACTCTTCCTGGGGAAAGGACGCGAAGGCTCCCCCGGCTCCAATGGAGAGGGACTTTCCCCGGAAAGCCCCCGGAACCGTCCGCCATCTGCTCCATCCGTCTTCTCCGAGGAGGCATCACGAGAATGTTGCGAACAACCCTGGCAGTCGCGCTCAGCGCGCTCCTCTGCCTGACGGGCAGCGCGTTTGCCCAGATCACCAACATCGTCGACATCCAGGACTACACTGCGGCCGGCGCGCCGAATGGACTGGGTCCCCTGTGGGGCCAGATCGTCACCGTGCGCGGCGTGATCACCATGCCGGCCGGGGTCTTCAACAGCGGCAGCCATTACGTGCAGGACGCCACCGGTGGGATCACCTTCTTCTCGACCACTTCCGGATTCGCCCTCGGCGATTCGGTCGAGGTCACCGGCACCGTGGGCTCCTTCAACGGCAGCGAGATCGACCTGAGCAACCTCACCCTCACCTTCCTGGGCGTGTCCACCGTGCCCGCCCCGCAGGTGATGACCGTTCCCCAGGTCATCGACAACGACGGGGACGGCGTGCAGAGTGCCGCCGACTACCGGATCACCGGAACCCTGGTGCAGGTCACCGGCAATATCGTGTATCTGCCCGGGGTCGAGTCTCCGCCGTGGCCGGTGGGAAGCGGCCAGGGTACCGTCGGTCTGACCGACGCCTCGGGCGACACCCTGATCGTCTTCGTCGACCGCACCACCGCGATCGATGCCTCGAGCATGGGCAACGGCGACCTCTTCCAGATCACCGGGATCGTCTCGCCCTACAACGGGCTCATCGAGTTGAAGCCGCGTTTCCAGACCGACCTGGTCAAGAACCCGGGCAACCCCTTCCCGGTGGTGGAGAACATCACTCCCGCCCCGTGGACTCCTGACGCCAACCAGACGGTTACCGTTTCGGCCACCATCACCGACAACGGCAGCATCGCCGTGGCGAATCTCTATTACGCCTACGGGGGCAGCGGCAGCTTCACCCAGGTGGCGATGACCAATACGACGGGAAGCACCTACGAGGCCACCATCCCCGGCACCACCGCGGCCACCATCGAGTACTACCTCGAGGCCACCGACGATACCGGGCAGACCACCCTGGTTCCCGGCACCGCTCCGGCCGACTTCAACCAGCTCGCGGTGGGACTGATCCCCATCACCACCATCCAGTCCAGTGTGGATTCGACCGGGGCCAGCACCTTCTCCGGACAACTGGTGAACGTGGAGGGCATCGTGACCGTGGCTCCGGGCGAGTTGAACGCACCGGGCAGCCAGTGGATCATCGAAGATCCCGCCGGTGGATTCTGGAGCGGGCTCTTCGTCTTCGAGGGCTCGGGAAGCAACGTGCTGTTCCGCGGGGACCGCGTGCGGATCTCCGGAACGGTGAACGAGTTCGCCGGCACCACGCAGATCATCCCCCAGCGGGGCGACGCGGTCGAGCTGGTGAACTTCGGCAATCCCGAACCGCCCATCTCGGCCTTCACCAGCACCGTGCTGGACACCACCGAGGCCCTGGAGAACGTGCTGGTGCGCACCTTCATGTCCACGGTGATCGACACCGTGGCGGCCAGCGACAACTACTTCCTCCAGGACACCACCAGTGACAGCCTGCTGACGGTCAACCCGATGTTCGCGGTCAGCCTCGCGCCGCTGCCCGGTGAGACGCAGATCGCCACCGGGTTGCTCGACGGGCGCTTCGGGGGTTACACCCTCGCCCCGCGCGATGACAACGACTTCCGTCTGTTCGCCACCGGGGTCGAGGACGGAGTGCCGGCGCAGCGTTTCGCCCAGCTCTCGCGCATCTTCCCCAATCCCTTCAACCCGATGACCAAGATCGAATTCCGCCTGCCCCACAAGGGTCTGGCCGAATTGGCGGTCTTCAACAGCAAGGGAGAGAGGGTGGCCACGCTCGTCAACGGCGAGTTGGACGCGGGCGACTACGCGCGCACCTGGAACGGACGCGACGACAGCGGCGCACCCGTCTCCAGCGGTGTGTACTATGTGCGTTTGCGCCTGGACACCGAATCGAGTTCGGTGCAGAAGGTCACGCTGGTGAAATAGCGTTCGCGGAGGACGCCGGGCGACGACGGCCGGAGCTCGGCCGAGTGCCCGGAGGCCTCCTCCAGCGATCCCCAAGAAGGCCCGGCGGAGTTCCGCCGGGCCTTTGTCATTTCCCCCACTCCACGTGTTGCATCCTTGAACGACGGCGCTCTGTCGGCTTGTCCCTGTCTGGCGGCGCGGGCGGGAGACCCTGGATCCCGCCCGCGTCCTTTTCGACGGGAGGTATCCATGAAACGGTGGATTCTTCTGCTCTCGTTCCTCCTGGCCTCGGGAACCCTCCTGGCCAAGGTCACCCACCAGGTTCCCTGCGGGGTGGTGGCCGCCGGTGGTGGGTTCTCCACGTCCACGAGCTTCTCGGTGTTCTCCACCGCCGGGATGGACAGGGACGGCATGGAGGGACGGTGGTGATCGGTCAGTGAGGACCACCGGCTTCACCCCGTCCCCGCCGGCGGGTCGGGAGCAGGAACAGCACGCCCGCGAGAAGGAGCAGGAACGCCGCCGCTCCCAAGAGCCAGGTCGAGAGAACGCGGCGGCGCATCCTCAGGGGAATGCCGTCGTCGCCTTCCCCCTTCAGGACATATCCGGCCCAGTGATAGGGATGGGAGCTTCGCGGCTGTCGCAGGATGGACACCTGGGTTCTGGCCAGGGCCTCCGCCTTTCCCGCGCCCCTGGCCAGGTTCTCGTAGAAACGATCCATGAACTCCGCCGCGCCCGCGTCCACCAGGGTCCATCGGCTGGCCAGCACCGAACGCGCCCCGGCGGCAAAGAGGGCCCGGGTGAACCCCTCCAGGCCGAAGCCCGCGTTCTCGCTCTCCCGTGCGTTCTCGCAGGCGGAGAGGGTGACCAGATCACTGCGGAAATCGAGGCGAACGAGGTCGGCGATCTCCAACCTCCAGGTCCGCTCCGCCGTCTGCCGCAGGTAGAGGCCGGAGCGCCAGGGGAGATGGTCGTCGAAGGAGCCGTGGGCGATGAAGTGCAACACCCGGCTGCGGCCCAGGAACTGCTCTCCCGGCAATCCGGAGGAGTCGTCGTCCCGCGGGGGATCGACCATCGCCACCGCCGCGAACCGGCGGCGCAGGGCATCGGACTCGCGTTCCGCGTTGCGAAGGGGCCACAGGTGGGGAGCGCCATCCGGCCGTGACGAGTCCGCCGTCGCCTGCGCCGCGTACTCGCCCCTCCAGATCACCAGGTCCCATCGCGGTTGCCACGGGCTTCTCTTCGGCGCCACCCGCCGGCGACAGGAGAGGAGCAAGGGAAGCCCGGCCGTTGCGCTCAGGGGGTGGCTCTCCACCAGGTAGGTGGAATCCTCCGGCCGGGAGGGGTCGGCCAGGGCGGCGAACGGAAGGTTCCGGAGGAAACCATCGGTGGACACGATCCAGTTTCCGTCGGCTGGGTCCAGGGATGCCACGGGCCCCAAAAGCCACGCGGAGAGTCCGCGCAGAACCTGGCGGAGCGCGTCCAGGTCGTGCGGTGCCGTGCCGGGAGCGCCCATGAGCCCCACCGCCAGATCGACGTGCCGGCGCAGAGCGGAGGCCGAGCCGGGAAGACGGTGCAGCGAACTCCGTCCGGGTGAGAGGACGAAGAGATAGACCTCCTCGGAGGCGTCCTCGACTCCCCCGGGGGGAACGAGGTAATCCAGGACCAGGGCGTTGTGCGCCAGGAACTCGCGCCGGGCCCCGGGCAGGGTGAGGGTGGGACCGCGTCCTCCCGCTTCCAGGCGGGGATCCCTCCGGAGGATCCGAGCGCGGACCACCTCGTGTTGGCTCACCGCTTCGGAGAGGGCCACCCGGAGCGAGTCGAGCTCCTCCACGCCGGCGCGCGGCGCCCTCAGGGCCCCGAGGAGCCCATCGATCCTCCGTCTCAAGTCCCGCTCCCGGTCCAGGAGGCTGTCGGGAGCGTCCACCGGGATCCCGCGCCCTTCTTCCTGGACGTACTCGAGCAGGCGATGGGACTTGTAGTCCTGGATCCGGGCGAAAGCTTCATTCAGCCCGATGCCGCGGGCCTCTTCGTCCGTGGAGGCCACCAGGGAATCGGCGCCCGCGTCCCGCAGGAGCGAACCGAGCAGCGCGGCGAGGGCTCGGTACCTGAGGGAACGGGCGACGGATGACTCGCGCGGGCTGCTCGCGCGTTCGGGGGCGGGGACGGTCCGCAGCGCCCGTTCGGCCTCTTCCCGCGCCCTCCGGCTGCTTCCCATCCGCAGGAGGAGTTCGGCGCGCAGGGTCTGGCAGGACGCGCGTTGCAGATCGTCGAAGAAGCGGACGGAGAGGCTTTCCGCCTGCGCGATGAGAAGGAAGGCCTCGTCCCGGTGGCCGGTGGATCCGAAGGCCAGCCGGGCTCTCCGCAACAGGCCGGGAATCCTCTGCCAGGCCTGTCCCATGCGCCTTCGCTGCCGATCGGCCTCCTCCCATTGGCGCAGGGCCGGTTCGGTGAGGCCCGACCGTTCGAGGTTCCAGGCCAGCGCCTCCCGCGCGTCCACCGCGGTCGAGCGGTTGCCGTTGCGCTCGGCGCGGCGCAGCACTTCCTCGAGTCGTTCCCGCGCCGCATCGAACTCCCCCGCGCGGGTGAGGATCCGGCCCAGGTTGATCCGGGCCGGCAGGTCGTCGAAATCCCCGGGGTGGGAGGAAGCCTGGGCGATGCATCGTTCATAGAGGATCCTCGCCTCCTGGTCCCGGCCCATCTCCTCGGTGAGGAGCGCGAGGTTGTTGAGGACGCCGAGTTCGCGGGAACGGTCGTGGCGGTCCCGGTAGATCCGCAGGAGTTCCCGGTAGACCGCCGCCGCCTGGTCGAGTCGCCCGGTCCGGGAGTAGAGGATGGCCAGGTTGTTCCGGGCCAGGTCCGGCAGGCCGCCCAGTTCCCGTGCGCGCGCGAGATCCAGGGCTTCCCGGTAGAAGTCCTCCGCCGCGTCCGGCCGTTCGACCGATTGCTCCAGCATTCCCAGGTTGTTGAGGGTGTGGAAGAGTCCAGCGGCTTCGTCCAGCTCGGTGAAGAGCTTCCGCGCGTGCCGCAGACTGCGATCGGCCGCCGCCGGCTCGACCAGGTTGAGCAGGGTCCATCCCCTCTGGAGTTCGCACCAGGCCAGGGTGAGGGAATCGCCTCCATCGGACAGAAGTTCCACCACGCGGTCGAGTTCGTCGCGGGCCTCGGCGAAGCGCTGTTGGTTCTCCAGCGCCCGGGCCAGGTAGTTGCGCAGGACGGCTTCCATGCGGCGATCTTCCAGCTCGACCGCCAGGGTGATCGCCTCGCGCAACTGGCCCTGGGCGGCGGTCGCCTCCTCCCGGGCCAGGTGCAGGCGGGCGAGGAACCAGCGGGCGCGGAGCGCGTTTTCCCGCCACCCGGCGTCCCGGGCCCGGCGCAGGAGTTCCTCGATCCCGGGCCGGGCGGCGTCCGCGCCCTCGCGTCGGGCCTGCACCACCGCCTCCAGGAGCCCCACTTCCCAGTCCAGCAATCCAGACTGCGCCGGCGGGAAGGCCGGCGACCGCAGGACTTGGCGGGCCAGGTGGAGGAAGCGCTGCGCGGCGGCTGGATCGCCCCGGGGCGTTCCCAGTTCAGCGCGGGCCTCCAGGAGCTGCCAGCCCAGGCGGTCGAAGGTGCGTATCGGCGGGCGGCTTTCTTCGGCCAGCACCGAATCGAGCACCGATCTCCAATGGAGCGTCTCCGATCGGTTTCCCGCGCCGAGGGCGAGTTCCAGCCGTGCCGCCGCCCGCGCCGAGGGGGCAAGACCCCGGGTGGCCCATCGTTCCACCCTTGTTTCCGCCCGGGGGAAGCCCTCTCGCGCCGCCCACAGCCGCGCGTGCTGTACCGCCAGGTTCATGGACCCGGGGGCCGCCGCCAGGGCGTTCTCGGAGGCGCCGAGGGCCGCGGCGGGACCCTGCGCCTGGTGGATCCGCTCGATCTCGACCCAGGCGGCAAAGGTGGAGTTGGGAGCGAGCGGCCCGGTGGGGTTCGAGGCGAAGGCGGGGTCGGCGGCCCGGAGCAGGCCGAGAAGAGCCACCCCGAGATGGAGAAACCGGCCGATGGCGCGCAAAGGAGCTTCCTCCCCCCGGAATGGGCCCGGTGGGTTACAATGGGGAAGATCGCGGAGATCACCTCGTTCCCGGAGAGTCTGCTCCCGGCCGGCCTCCACGGTCAACACCCGGCGCCCGCTGGGCCGCGCCTTTGTCATCTTCTTTGGTCTGGGTGTTGCAATGACGGACGACAAGGTGTTCCGGCGTTTTCGTTCGTCCTCGGACGACGACCTGGTCGGGGTGGTGCAGGACCGCGCGCGGGGAGCGGAGGATCGTCATGCCGCGCTCGTGACCCTCTTCGAACGTCACCATGGCCGCGTCTACGAACACTGCCGGCGCCTGCTGCAAGACTCGGGACTGGCGCGCGACGCGACCCAGGAAATCTTCCTGAAGCTCCTGGAGAAGCCGATCGTCTACCGGAAAGGCAGTCGGTTCCGTTCGTGGTTGTACATCCTGGTGCGCAACCACTGTTTCAACGTCCTGCGCCGGCGCCGATGGGAGATCCAGGGAAGCGAAGGGGAGAACTGGCTGCGGCACCTGGAGGATCCGACCGATCCGCAGAAGGAGTACCGCCGCGGTGAGCTCGCGGAACTGGTGCGCCGGATCTGCGCGGAGCGGCTCACCCCGCGCGAACAGGAGGTCATCCACCTTCGTTTCGCGTGGGGGCTGCGCCTGAAGCAGATCGACGAGTTTCTCGGACTCGAGAACGTCTCGGGTTCACGGACCCACCTGGCCACGGCCTTGCGGAAGTTGAGAACCGCCTTCCGCGAGATGGTGGGGGAAGACGGGGCCCGCGCCCTGCTGGGAGAGGACTGAATCCATGACCGTGCGAAGCGGGAACCATCTTCCTTGCGAACTCCTGTTGGAGTTCGTCGAGGGACGGCTGGAGCCCGGGCGTCATCCGGAAGTCGAGTCCCACCTGCAAATCTGCGGACGCTGCCGCGCCGAGCTGGCCATGGTGTGCAGCTACGTGTCCGTGCCGGAGGGCGAGCCGCTCGACGGGACGCTCTCGGCCGAGCTGATCGAGGCCTTTCGCCGGACCTTGCGCGAGCGGTCGGAGGAGGATGCCGCGTCGTCCCTCCGGCGGCCGGGAATCGGCCGTCGCATCTCCTGGCTGCATCCCTTGCGTTCCTCCCGCCGCCTGGCGGCGGGGGCGCTGGTCGCGGCCCTGGTATTGGCGGTCTGGGGGGGCTACCTGCGATGGGGAGGCCCCGGAGTTCCGGTCGAGGACTCCCGCCTGCGCGCCGGGGACGCGGCGCAGTGGAAACAGGGACTCGCGGTGGAACGCGTCGACGACGAGGTTCTCGAGTTGAGCTGGCCCCCGTGTCCCCGGGCGGGTGAATACCGGGTGCTCGTCCTGGACCGCGTTGGGAACACCCTTCTGCGCAGCGACCCGGTCCACTCTCCCTTCCGTCTCGACCTCTCCTCCCTCCGGGGGACGAAGGTCACCACTCCACTCTTCGTCACCGTGGAATGCGTGCGGCTCTCCGGGGAGACCCTGCGGAGTTCGCCCCGGATTGTGCCCCCACGGCGAGCGCGCTGACGGGGGCCTCCCCCGTTGTCCACGCGGGGTTTCCCCGCCCTTCCCAAAAAGCCCTTGGTGGCGCCTTGCCGCGGGCTAAGATGATCGAAGGCGCGCGTCGCTCCGTCGCGTGCCGATCCGCCGCACTCCACCCGCTTCCACCGGAGATCTTCCATGTCCGCCGCTGTCCAGGAACTCCTCCGCCGCGTCCACGAGCAGGGCCGCGACACCCTGCTGGAACACGAGGCCTATGCCGTGCTCGAGGCCGCGGGGATTGCGACCCCGCCCCATCTCTTCGTGGCCAAGGACGAGACGCCGGATGCCGGCGCATTGGCCGCGCTTCCCGGCGGCAATGTGGTGCTGAAGGTGGTTTCGCCCCAGATCCCGCACAAGAGTGACGTGGGCGGCATCCGCATGGTGGAGAAACACCATGCAACCGTGGTGCGCGCGCTCCAGGAGATGTGGGCGAAGGTTGCCCGGCGCGCGCCGCAGGCGCAGATCCTCGGCGCGCTGGTCGTGGAGAAGGTGGAGGGCGCGCCGGATCGCCCCGGGGGCGAGTATCTCCTGAGCGCCCGCCGGGATCCGGCCCTGGGACCCTACCTGATGTTCGGATTGGGGGGATTGCTCAGCGAGTGGTACGGCCGGCTGGGCGGCGAGCAGGCCCATCGACTGATGGCTGCCAAGGGCCTGGACGCTCCGGCGGAAGTGGAGGCCCTCGAGAAGAGCGCGCTGGGGGCCATCGCCCTGCGGCCGAGCCGCCTGCACCCGCGGGCGCCGTTGGACCGAAAGGAACTGGCCTGGGCGCTGGAGAAACTGGCGAAGCTCTTCACCGGCGAGGTCGAAGTCGGAGAACCCCGGCTGCGGGAACTCGAACTGAACCCCATCGTGGCCCACGATGGGCGCCTGTTGGCGCTGGATGCACTGGCCCGCCTGGAGATCCGCTCTTCCGCGGCGCGGCCGCCGCGCCCGGTCGCGAGGGTGGCGCACCTTCTGCACCCCCGCAGTGCGGTGGTCTACGGGGCATCCACCAAGGTGATGAACGCGGGAAGGATCATCCTGGACAACCTCAAGGGCAGTGAGGGAATCACCTACGGGAAACTCTGGGCCGTCCATCCCCGAGCCGAGCGCATCGACGGGGTTCCCTGCGTGCGGAACGCCGCGTCGTTGCCCGAGACCGTCGACCTGGCGGTGATCGCCATTCCCGCTCCGGCCGTCCCCGATGTCGTGGAGGAGATCGCCGAGACCGGCAAGGCCCGCAGCATCATCCTCATCCCCGGGGGCTTCGCCGAGACGGGCCAGGGGGACCTGGCGCGGCGTATCCAGGAAAGCCTGGCCGTCTCACGGGAGCGCGAAGACCGGGGCCCGGTGATGGTCGGGGGCAACTGCCTCGGCATCGTCGCCAAGGGCGAGTACAACACCTTCTTCCTTCCCACCTACAAGCTTCCCTTCCACGAGGCGCCGGGGGACAACCTGGTGGTGATCAGCCAGTCGGGCGCCTACCTGGTGAGCTTCACCTCCAACCTCGACGGCATCATCTTTCCGCGGGTGTCGGTTTCGTATGGAAACGAAATGGACCTGACCGCCCCGGACCTCTTCGAGTACTACCTGCGGCACGAGGACGAGGTGGAGGTCTTCGCCTTCTACATCGAGGGATTCCAACCGGGCGAGGGAGAACGTTTCCTCGATCTCGTCCGGCGCGCCCGCGCCGGCGGGAAATCGGTGGTGGTCTACAAGGCGGGGATGACCGAGAGAGGAGCCAAGGCCGCGGCCAGCCACACCGCCAGCATCGCGGGAGACTACGCGGTCGCAAAGGCGATGATGTCTGAGGCTGGGGCGATCGTCTGTTCCACCCTGAACCAGTTCGAGGACTACACCAAGGTCCTGACCATGCTCTCGGGCAAGCGGGCGAAGGGAGAACGGGTCGGGGTGATCACCAACGCGGGCTTCGAGGCGGGCGCGGTCAGCGACCACCTGTACCACCTGCGCTTGAGCGAGTTCTCCTCCCGGACGCGGTCGAGACTCGCCGACGTTTTGCCCGAGATCGCGTACGCGGGCAATCCGGTGGACGCGACCCCGATGGCCACCACCCGGGACTTCGTGGCCGCGGTGCGGGTGATCGCCGAAGAACCCGAGGTGGACGCCCTGATCGTGTCGGCGGTCCCGGCCACTCCCGCCCTGGACGTGCTCGCCCCGGATCTCAGTGGGCAGCACGACGAGAACATCTTCTCCCTGCACTCCTTGCCTGGGGAGTTGATCCGGCTCAGCCGGGAGGTGGACAAGCCCATGGTCTTCGTGATCGATTCGGGGCGTCTGTACGATCCGAGCGTGCTGATGCTCGAACGCGCGGGGCTGCCGGTCTACCGCAAGATCGACCGGGCGAGCCGGGCCCTCTCCGCGGCCATCGACGACTGGCGGGGCGGCCGCGCCCCGGACGGCGGGACCCCGCGCGCCTAGGGCTTCTTCCGGTGGAAGAGGCGCTGGAGGAGTCCCGGGGCCTGCAGGGCGACCGGGCCGCCGGTCTCTCCGGCGGCGATCCACCCTGCCCAGGTCGAGGGATTGCCGCGATGCCGGCTCTTGAGGATGCGCCGGGCGCGGGCGAGGGCGTCCGCCGCCGAGGGGGCGTCCCGCAGCGCCTCGATCCACAGCGCCGCTCCCTCGGCCAGCGGGGAGGCGGCCCGGGGCCAGAGATCGGCGACCACCGGTCGCCTCGAGCGACAGAGCCGGGTGATCTGCTCCAGGGTCCGGGTGCGCCCCACCGAACTCGGCGGCCGGTTGTGGGCGCGATCCTCGTGGGGAGGACGCACCCACCAGATGAGGAAGGGACCGGGCGGCAGGGCGGCGAAGAGGGACGCGGCCTCGGCGGGACGCGCGCGCACCATCACGATGGCATAGGGATGTTCCCGGCAGACGGCCCGCACGGTCGACGGGTCGATCTGCGGGCGGGGGAGCGTGTCCAGGGTGCGCAGGAGCGGGCGGAGCGTCCAGAGCAGGGTGTCGGGATCGTCCTGGGCCGGGGTGAGACCGGGAGTGTAGGGACAGACCGCCAGCAGGCCGCACGGTGGGTGATCCTTCCGCGGCGCCTCCAAACGCCCCTCGTCGCGATCCCCGGCCTTGGGGCCGGGCAGATAGCGCAGCACCACATCATCGACCAGGCGCTTCCCGCCGCTCTGCCAAGGGGCCGGCAAGGCTCCGAGGGGCGCCGCCTCGAGGGGGCGGACGACCCACCGGGAGGAGCCTTCCAACCAGGGAGCGAGCCCTCCCAGGAGCTCTCTCCCGAGCGCGGAGGCCATCGAATCCACCCGGGCGAGCCGTCCGGGAGCGATGGTGCCGGGCACGAGGGCCATCTCCGCCAGCTCCCGGCGGAAGACCTCCAGGCGGTCGGCGCCGTCGGCGGGTAGCGAGGCCCGATGGACTCCTTCGTCGCTGCGAAGGAGGACCTGCCGGGCCGGGAAATCGAAATCCAGGAAGAGTTCTCCGGAGCGGACATCCACCGCGGATGCCAAACGGGACGACAGGCCGAGCGCCGCGGCCAGGACGGCGGCGCACAGCAGGAAGGAAACCCCGGCTTGAGGGAAGACCGCCGAGCGGTCCGGGCCGGAGACCCTTCGACCCGTCGCTCCCGTCCGCGCTGTCTCCATGCCGTTCCCACCTCTTCACGCGGGTGCGATTGACCCCGCCACCGCCTCGGATTAGGCTGTCAGTCAGCCTAGAAACCCCCGGGCCCGCTTCCCAGGAAAAAAATGGACCGCCGTCGCCTTCTCTTCCTCGTCTTCATCGCGCTCTCCTCGTGGCTTCTTCTCGAGGCGGCGCCGCCGTTCACTCCCTGGTCGGTGGCCGGCCCGGGCGATTGGGACTTCAGCGCGTCGGCGGCCCGGCGCACCTCCGGGGCGGTCTTCACCAACATCGGAAACGTCGGATTGAGCGTCACCAATGTGGGGTACTTCGGCAACCTCCTGAATCCGACCCTCAGTTCGCCCAGCTTCGAGTACCCGCTCAACTCGAAGGTCGAGCACATGTTCGTGGGGGGAATCTGGGTGGGCGCCATCGAGGCCGCCGGAGACACCCTGGTCTCGGCCGGCGCCGATGATACCAGTTCGGGTCAATCCTCACCTACCCAGGAGTACGGGCCGTTGCCCGAGGACTCCATCGTGGCCCTCAGCTCGAACCCTCTCAGCCCCAATTTCTCCACCGCCGCCCTGGCCGACCAGGAATTCGATTTCTCGATGTACGACGAGCTGGGTCCGGGTGACGCGAGCACCGACGATCCCCACATCGCGATGGGGCTGCGGGTGGACACCAAGGTGCTGGCCTACTCCCCGCCGTACGCGGACGATTTCGTCATCATCGACTTCACGGTGGAGAACGTGAGCGACCAGGAACTCAGCCAGGTCTATCTGGGCTGGTACAACGAACTGAGCGTGGGCAACACCACGGTGACCATTCCCGGCGATGAGACCAACGGCTGGAACTTCTACGACGATCGCAATGGTTTCATCGCGCCGGGTGACTATCCGGACGATCCCGAGGCGAGGATCATGTATTGCCACGACGCCGACGGCGAGGGGGGCAAGGCCGAATCGTGGGCCGGGGTGAGGATCCTGGGCGTGGAGGGTGGGTTTCCCCCGGTGCTTTCCTATCGGCAGTGGCGCTTCAACGACGCCCGCCGTCGTTTCGACACCGGGAAGTACCAGTTCATGTCCTCGGGCAAGATCGACCGCGGCAAGGATGGGACCACCGACTTCGACGCCATCGGCAACTGGTCGTCGATGGTGGCGGTGGGCCCTTGGCCGGTCCTCTTGCCCGGCGACCAGGCGCACTTCACCATCGCGCTGGTGGCCGGGCCGGACAGCACCGGGATGGTGCGCAACAGCCAGGTGGCCCAGAGCACCTTCGACGCGGGCTTCCAGCTTCCGTCCGGGCCCCCCAGCCCGGTGCTGGAGGTCAGTACCGCCGAGAACGAGGTCATCCTGCGCTGGAATCCCGGCGAGGAACCCGGGGACGAGTACGACGCCACCCTGGCCTCTCCCGAGTACCACCGCAGCGAATTCACCGGAGAGTACGATTTCCAGGGCTACCGGATCTACCGCATCGACGGCGAGGCCATCACCGGCGATCCCTTCGAACAGGCGACCCTGCTCGCCGAGTACGACCGCGTGGTCTGGCCCGACGGGACGCCGGATATCTGGGGATTCAATCTGGGCCTGCCTCCGATGACCGCCGACGGGAAGCGCGAGTTCATCGACCGGGGAGTCCGGGACGGTTTCCCGTACTGGTACGCGGTGACCTCCTATGCCAACCGCCAACCGCGACTCGGGCTGGACGAACTCGAGAGCGGGTTCAACGAGAACTCCGTCCTGGTGATTCCCGGGTCGGCGCCCGGTGGGCCGGGCAATCCCAGTCCGGTGGGGGTGTATCCGAACCCGTACCGGGGCAGCTCGCTCTTCGACGACCGCAGGCCCACTGGGGAACCCGCCGAGCTGGGCCGCAAGATCTACTTCACCAACGTTCCCGCCCGGGCGGAGATCTCCATCTTCAACATCAGCGGAACCCTGGTGGACAAGCTGCGCCGGGAGGACGATTCCACCGGCCAGGTCGCCTGGGACATGCTCAGCGAGCACACCCGCGCCCTGGCTCCGGGCCTCTACGTCTTTGCCGTGGAGAACCTGGATACCGGGGAGATCCAGCGCGGGAAATTCGTGATCCTGAAGTGACCCTTCCGCCGGGGGCGCCGGTCGCCGGAGAATCATGACGGACGACACGCTCTACCGTTTCCAACTGAGACCTCCGGCCGCCGGCGCCCCGGTGACCATCCGCTCGATCCTCGACCGCCTTCCCTCCATTCCCGGAATCACCTCCCGCGGCGATGGGTTCTTCCACTTCGGGGACGAGGATGCCGACGGGGTGATGGGGATAAGGCTCCAGGCGGAGGGGGATGAACTCCGCCGGATCGAGGTGGAGATCCCCCGGCCGTGGGTGATGCAACGGGGACCGCGGGTCTTCGCCATCGTGTTCATGCTCCAGGGTTGGACCGGTTGGGAGGTCTACGATCCCCAGATCGGCGACACCCTGGAGCGGGAGGCGGTGTTGCAGGGATTGGTGGCGATGCGCCAGGCCCAGATGGAACAACAGGGAGGAAAGGTGCCCCGGCCCCGGGTGGAGGACACCGTCGAGCCCGCGCCGCGCCGAAAGCGTTGGCGGTGGTGGTAGAGATTCTCCTGATCCACTTCCGGACGCGCAAACCCGATTGGAGAGGAAGATCATGAAGCTCCGTCGTCTCGTGTTCTCGTGCTGGATGATCATGCTGTTCTGCCGGCTGGTACTCGCCGGGGCATCCTTCGCCGCCGCGCGCGAGCTTCCGGTCGATTCCTGGCTGGTGGCGCCTCCTTCGCCCCTGGCCTTGCCGGCGCTGCACGAGGAACCGCCCCGTCCGGTCGAGGCGAAGGATCTCCTGGAGCCGCCGCTCGTCGGGCTGGACGCGTTGTGGCCGGCGGAGGGAAGAGACTGGCACTGGCCCCGCGAGGTGGTCAAGTGGGAGAAGGTAAGGAGCGCCGAATCCGGGCTCGATCTGGACGAGTTGGGAGACAGGGCTGCGGCGGCGGAAGGACGACAGGCCCTGGCCGCCTTCTATCTCCGCGTCGATCGCTTCGTGGATCTCACCCTGAGGGTGGACAGCTCCCACCCGCTGCAGCTCTTCGTCGATGGGAAGAAGGTGGAGGAGAAGACCGCCGCCGGGGGATTGGAGAAGCAGCTCCCGCTGGAACGGGGCAAACACCGTGTCCTCGTCCGCACCGTGCGCGAGCCGGGCTCGAAGGACGGGTGGACCCTTTCGGCGGTGGTGAAGACCACCGACGAGGCAGCCCGCATCGCGACCGATCTCTCTCCCCGGCACGCCCTGCTCCTGTCCGATCTCCTCGACGCGCGCGCCATCGGAGGGCTTGAACTGTCCGACGACGGCCGTTATCTCGCCTGGCGCCTGAGCCAGCCGGCGGTTCCCGCGGACGGGCGCCGGAGCTGGTGGGAGATCCACGCCGTCGCCGACGGCTCGCTGGTCCGCTCCTTCGAAGGGGAAGGCGGCACTTCGGGTTTCGCCTGGGTTCCCGGGGAAGGCCATCGCTACAGCTTCACCACCACCAAGGACGGCAAGACCACCCTGTGGATCGCCGGCCTCCAGGGCCAACCCACCGAGACGATCGTCGAGGACATCGAACACTTCGGCGACTACCGTTGGCTGCCGGACGCGAGCGGCGTGGTCTTCACCATGACCGAGAAGGGCAAGGAGAAGCACGAGGACTTCAAGCGTTACCGGAACCTCGCCGACCGCTGGAGTGATTACCGCGACAAGGGCTACTTGTACCTCGCATCGTATCCGGCGGGGACGATCCAGCGCCTGACCGCGGGAGTGGAGACCACGAGCCTTCTCGACATCTCACCTGACGGCCGCACCGTCCTCTTCTCCCGCGAACTCCAGGACAAGACCGAAAGACCGTTCAGCCTCGTCGAATACTACGAGCTCGACCTGGACACGCTGGCCGCGCGGAAGATCTTCCAGAGCAAGTGGTCCGGCGATGCCGCGTATTCCCCCGACGGCCGTACCCTCGCGGTGCAGGGAGGTCCCGACGCCTTCGGGCGCATCGGCGTCGCGCTCCCCGACAGCATCATCCCCAACGACTACGACCAGCAGTTGTACCTCTTGGATCGCAAGAGCGGCGAGGTGACTCCCATCACCCTCGACTTCGACCCCTCCATCCGTTCGTTCCGGTGGTCGAAGAAGGATGGCGCGCTGTACTGCACCGCGGAAACCGGCAGCCGCGTGCTGCTCTACCGTTACGATTCCCGGCGGAATCGTTTCGAGCGCCTGCCCGACGCGGGCGAAGTGGCCACCCACCTGGCGATCAGCCGGGACGGGAAATGGCTCGCCTATGTCGGCGAGTCGTCCAACGATCCCGAGCGCATCTACGTGCAGAAGGCCCAGGCCCATTCGAAACCCCGTCTGATGGCCGACCCGAACGGGGCCCGCTACGACCGGGTCGAGCTGGGGAAGGTGGAGGACTGGGACTTCACCACGAGCGACGGGACCAGGATCATCGGGAGGATCTACTATCCGCCGGGATTCAAACCCAAGGGTCCGCGGAGTTGGCCGTGCATCGTCTACTACTACGGGGGAACCCTACCAGTGACCCGCGATTTCGGGGGGAGGTATCCCAAGAACTGGTGGGCGGCCAACGGCTACGTGGTGTACGTCCTCCAACCCAGCGGCGCCACCGGCTTCGGGCAGGAGTTCAGCGCCCGACACGTGGACGATTGGGGCCGGCGGGCCGGGCGGGAGATCCTGGAGGGAACCGAGAAGTTCCTGGCCGCCCATGACTTCGTCGACCCCGAGCGGGTGGGGTGCCTCGGCGCCAGCTACGGCGGCTTCATGACCGAGTACCTGGTCAGCCACAGCGAGCTCTTCGCCGGGGCGGTGAGCCACGCCGGCATCTCCTTCCTGGGTTCCTACTGGGGACAGGGCGACTGGGGCGCGTTCTACAGCGCGGTGGCCACCGCCGGCAAGTATCCGTGGAACGCGCCGCGCTTCTACCAGGAGCAGGGCAGCTTCTTCAACGCCGATCGGATCCACACCCCGCTTCTGCTCCTGCACGGGGACATCGACAACAACGTGCCGCCCGGAGAGAGCGAGCAGCTCTATACCGCCCTGAAGGTGCTCGGCCGCGAGGTCGAGTTCATCCGCATCGGCGGCGAGCGGCACTGGATCCTCAAGTACCCCCACCGCCAGCTCTGGAGCCGCACCATCGTCGCCTGGTTCGACCGCACCCTGAAGGGCGACCGCCGCTGGTGGGATCACCTCTGGGGCGACGACCAGAAGGAGTGATTCCATGCCCCCGGGGACCGCGGGCGTTCCCGGAGGCCGCGCGTCACTCCCGGCGGCGCCCGCGTTCCGGGCTGGGATGCCGTTCCAGGACGACCGTCCTATTCCTTCGGCACCACGATGAAGGACGTGCGGTCGACGCCGGTGTTTCCATTGGCGGGATCATAGGCATAGATGAGCACGGTGTAGACGCCCGGTTCGGTGGCGGTGAACTCGCCGGAGAAACGGCTGGTGATGCCCGCGTACTCCAGCGGCACCTTCGCGGCCGTCTCGCCCTCCTTGCTCACCACCGCGGTCACCTCGTAACGGTCAGCGTCCCACAGTCCGCCCGGGGTGATCGGACAACCGCACATCATCACCACGTTCGCTTCCAGATGGATCTGTTGGGGCAGGCCGGGCCATACCGAGTGCGCGGCGGGGGCGAGCGCGTCGACCGCGAAACCGGGCATGATCAACAGGAAGGCGTCGCCGGCCTCGATGTGTTTTCCTGGGACCAACCACTGGGTGGCCGATACCCGGTTGGCCGCCTGCCGTTGACCTTGCGGTCCGTAGGCGGTGATCTCCACCCATCGGGGTCGGTCGAGGTCGAGGGTGGCGGTGAAGGCAGCCGAGCCCTCCACCGCGAGGGCTTCTCCGCGCGTTCGGGGTTCCTTCATGATGCGCCGGGTGTCGCCGGTCGTTCCCTGGGTCCGTCCGGAGGCCAACAGTTCCCCGGTGTCCGCGTCCTTGATGGTCACGAGCGCCCCCCCGATGGAACTTCCGATGAACTTGGCGTCCTTGGCCAGGACCCGGACCACCACCCGGGTCTCCTCCGCCCGGGCGGTTCCGCCGACCGCGGACAGCCCGCACAGAAGCAAGAAGGCTGCGGTCAGGAGACGGCGGATGGAATGGATCGAAGGAGGGGTTGGATGGAAAGCGCGATGGGCCGGCATGGCTGCTCCTGGGTGAATGGGATTCCTGGGGGAAGCGAGATTCCCTCGCGTCCGATGGAACGGAACGACCTCCCTTGGATAATAGGAACCGGGCGATGGCGCCGCTTCCCGCCGGTCGCAGCCGCGCGGGGGGCGGTGGAACGGAGGGAGTCAGGGTGTGCGAGGGCCCAACTGGTTCATCAGTCCCACCCGCACAAGCGTTCCGGCGGGAAGGTCTTCCCCGGCGAGGGAGAACGCCGCCCCCACTTCCAGCGTCCATCGCTCGCTCAGGGAATACAGGAGGGAGGGACCGAGGGTGAGGAGCGTGCGCCGGTTCAGTTCCTGTCGGGCGTCGAAGGAGGTGTCGACCCACGGATCGCCCCACAGGCCCGAGAAGCCCACCTTGATCGCGACCCGGGAGCTCGCGGTCCACCCCGCTTCCAGCTCGAGCAGCCGTTCGTCCCCGGGATCGAGCTGGAAGTCACGGTTCTCGTTGCGCCAGCGGTATCCGGCCTCGGCGTTCAACCAGCCGTAGGGCCACAACGAACGTCCGGCCCGCAGGCGGAGGGTCCAGTCGGTCTGGCCTTCCCCCAGGGGCTGTTGGTAGATGCTCCGGGGCAGGTCGGCGGTGGGGAGTTTCCACTCGAGGGAGGAACTGAAGACCCATCGCCCGCCCTGGAACAGGCGCACCGCGGCGCCCAGGCGCACATCTCCGAGCCCCCTTCCCGGCTCGACCTCGTCGTTGTCGTTGGAGAACTCGGTGGCGTGCCATGGGGCCTTGGCGAAGACCTCCAAGCGCTCGAACAGGCCGTAGGCCGCTTCGAGCACCACGGTGGCCACCCGGTATCTCCCGCCGGTCTGGAAGTCGAAGGGGATGCGGTCACCCGGCTGCACCGGGCGTCCGTCCGGGAAGCTCTTTCCCGTATCGAGGGTGTCGTTCGCGAACTTCTCGGTGGCGGAGTATCCGGAGACGCCCAGTTTCCACCACAGATTCCCCTTGGCCTGGGTCCAGGCCGAGGCCTCCGCGCTCGCGGCCCAGCCCAGGCCAAGGGTGAAACCCATCCAGATCGCTGCTCTCACCGAGCGCTTCGCCGATCTCACCGAGAGCTCACGGCGCCACGCCCCAGCCCAGATCGAGGGTGACCCCGGGGGCTCCCCGGTGGAAGAACACCAACATGCGCCGCGTGCGGTCGAAGACCACCGCGATGGGCATGCCTGCGATCTCATCCTTGATCACGCCGCGTTCGCTTCCCGTCTGCGCCACCACCTCATCGAGGACGTAGGCCCTCTGCACTCCGCCGGCGACCAGGCCGAAGGTCATGGCCTTGCCGGGAAAGAGGGGATCGGGCGCGGGATTGGTCGCGGCGAAGGTGTCGTGGTCGTTCTGCCGGTAGTCGCCGTAGGGATAGACGGAGTAGTCGAGCCCGCTTCCGGTGTTGGAGGAGAGCACGCGGGTGTCCGGGTGGAGCTGCAGCCAGCTTTCCCAGGTGGTCTCGATGCAGGGCACTCCGCGCGACAGCATCTGCCCCATCTTCGCGCCGGTCACACCTTGTCGCCGCAACTGGGGCCAGAGGGTTCCCGAGGCGTGGTCGTACATGACCAGGTTGGAATTGTAGAGATTGCCCGAGACCCCGAAGCTGCCCTGGGCAGAACCGTCGAAGATCAACACCGAGCCGGTCAAGGGACACAGGGTCACCGAGAAATCGAGCCCGCCGAAGCGTTCGTTGGCGATCTCGTGCCACCAGAGGATGTTGCGGGGGTAGGCCCGCGCCTCCTTTCCGTCCCAGACCCCGATCACGAGGTCCTGGGGCAGGAGGTAGCTCGCTTCGTTGGTTCCGGCGTCGGTGAAGCGCAAGGCTCCCTGGGGTGGGCCGGTGTTGGGCAGCGAGGGAATGCAATCCCTTCCTCCAAAGCATGCGCGGTAGATCTCTCCGCACGGGACCAGGCAGCCGTCGCCCGAAGGAATGTCCGCGTCGCGCACGCGTTCGGTCCGTCCCCAGATCTCGCTTCCGGGATAGAAGATGCTCCAGGCGAACCAGAAGGCGCTGAAGGTGTACAACTGGGGAAGGCGAATCCCCGCCTCGGCCAAGGGGCCCGAATAGGCCTCGCCGTGCAGGTTGAACCGGGATCCGGTGACCGCGTCCACCAGGACCGGAGCTCCCGGGGGAGGAACCCAGGCCGCGTGGTCCAGGACGAAGGCTTCCGGTCCGAAGGAAGAGGGGTCGTTGTCGGTGGAGACCACCGTTCCCTGTCCCGGGTCGAAGGGGATGGGGGGAAGGGTGCCTCCGTCGTCTCCGGAGCAGGACGCCATGAGGGAGGCGGCCAGGACCAGGAAAAGGGCCCATCCGAACCCGCGGCGCCGGCGTTGGTGGTGCATGGTGATCGTTTCCGGGGGAGGGACGGTCGGGCACGCGGACTCGCAACGACCGCTGTGGTCCTGTACGCAGCAGCGTCCTGGGGTGTGACCCTGCCCCCCCGCAGGAGGGAATGGACCCCGGGGGAGGGGAGGTCTATGCTCGGGCCGGGCCGGTGCCGCCGGCTCGAGATTCCCGCTCGACGCGTTCACCGACTGAGAAAGGGGCCCAGCCCATGAAAACACGCACATTCCTTCTGGTACTGATGCTTTCGATGGTCGTGACGCCCTTGCTGGCCTGGGGGGTCACCGAGGAGAAGTCCGGGGTGACCTATCCCGACGAGATCACCGTCGATCTGGGGGGTGGGACGGTGGAGATGATGGCGACCGGGGTCGCCCTGCGGGAGAAGACCTTCCTGAAGGTCGATGTCTACACCATCGTCTCCTACGTGGCGAAACAGACCGAGCTGGGGGACGATCCGGCGACCGGGCTGATGCTGGCCGACGTTCCCAAGCGCCTGCAGCTCGATCTGCGGCGGGGATTCTCCAGGGACAAGCTGATCCATGCCTTCAAGGAGGGAGTGGAGAAGAACTACGGTGACCGGATGGAGGAGATCGCCGATGCGATGGCCACCTTCGACGCCTACTGGACCCGTGATGCCCAGGACAAGGACCAGATCATCTTCGACTACGATCCGGCCACCGGCCTGCATACCACGCTCAACGGCAAGGAGATCGGGGTCATCGACAACAAGGTCTTCGCCCAGGCCCTGTGGAGCGTCTGGTTCGGCAAGAAGCCGGCGTCCAAGGACATGCGGAAGAAGCTGGTGGCCGAACTCCAGGCTTCCTAGGGTGCGAAGGAGGGGACCAGCTTCCCCTCTTCCCAGCGGTAGACCCGCGTGACCTTCAGGGTGGGACAGCACTGGGGGTAGACCGCCTCGGCCAGGGCCGATGCGGCCGGCCCTCATTCGACGGAAACCTCCTCGAGTTCGCGTTGGATCACCACGATGGTGATGTCGTCCGATTGCGGCGTCCCCGCGGTATGCTGCCGTACCGCCCGGAGGATGGCGGCCTGGATCTCCTGCGCCGGACGATGCCGGTGCTCGTGCACCACCTCGATCAAGCGGCTCTCTTCGAAGAGATTCACCCGCCCGTCCTCCCGCTCCGGCAGCTCCGAAGGGTTCTCGACCGCTTCCAGCGGCCCCTGCGCCTCGGTCACCCCGTCGGTGTAGATGACCAGCACATCACCCCGGTCGAGTCGAACCGTCTCCTCCTCATAGTTTGCTCCAGCCATGACCCCCAGCACCAGGCCGCCGGTGGTCAGCCGTTCGACCCTTCCGTCCAGGCGGCAGAGGATGGGAGGATCGTGACCGGCGTTGGTCGACACCAGGGTGCCGTCGCGGGGGTCGAGTTCCCCGTAGAAGAAGGTGGCGAACATGTGCGTGTCGGTGGAATCGACGAGCAACTGGTTCACCATGCTCACCGTCCGGGAGACGCTGCTCGGATGGAGGATCTGTCCCTTCAGGCTGGCCTGGAGGTTCGACATCAACAGCGCGGCGGGGATTCCCTTGCCCGAGACATCGCCCACCGCGACCCCGATGCGGCCTCCATCGAGGGGAAGGAAGTCGTAGTAGTCGCCTCCCACCTGGCGGGTGGGTTCGCTGATCCCGGCGATCTGGTAACCCGGGAGCCGAGGCACGGAGAAGGGCAGAAGGCGTCGCTGGATCTCCCGCGCGGTCTCCAGCTCGCGCTCGTAACGTTCCCGTGCGAGCAGTTCCTCCTGGCCTCGCTTGACCGCCTGGATCATCTCGTTGAAGGAATCGGCCAGATCGCCCAGCTCATCCTCGTTGGGAATCTCGATCCGCGTCTCCAGGTTTCCCCGGGCGAGATTCCGCGTACCCTGGTGCAATGCCTTCACCGCCGAGGTGATGCCCGCCGCGATGCGCAGTCCCAGGAAGAGCGAGGCCAGTTCCACCAGCAGGAAGAGACCGGCCAGGGTCGCGAGCAGGATCACCAATCCCAGGCTGATCTCGTTGCTCCCGGTGACGAAATCCCGCGCCAGGTCGACCAGGCGCGTCCGGACCACCAGGAGATAGCTGTCCTTCTGGAAGACCCCCGCATCGAGTTGCAGGGCTTCGAGCAAAGCGCCCCCGAAATAGATCGGACGGCGGAAGAACCCCCGGGAGGAATCGGCCTCGGCGGTCGCGTGGTAGTGACCGCTGACCAGCACGTCGCCCTTCTGCGGATCGGCGCGCCCGAAGAGGGCTCCGGCGGTGCCCAGGGACAGGGCGATGCCTACGTCGCTGCGCACCAGCGAGGCGACGCGGTTCAGCGCCGTCTCGTCGACCGGCCATCCCCGGATCACCGGGGTCGGCTCGTCCACCCCTTCCAGGCTGAGCAACCACATCTCCTTGCCCAGGATGAAGAAGGCGGTGGTGTCCCGGGGCGCCCAGCCGTCCGGTCCGGGCGTTCGCTGCAGGGCGGCCCGGGTCTGGGGCACCCACCACGGAGGCTTGGCCGATCCCGGCCCCGTCGGGTCCACGAACCCTTCCCCGAAGAGGACATCTCCCGCTTCGGGACGGTCATGCACCAGCCGACTCCAGTCGAGCAGAAGGTCTTTGCCCCGGTCGGCGGTGCGCCCCCCGAGAGCGCCATAGGCGGCCAGCAGTCCCAGGGCGATCACCAGGGTCAAGGGAACGATGGCGATGAAGCCCACGGCGATGGCCAGCTTGGTCCGAAGCCGGAGGAAGTGCAGGCGGGCCCGCAGGCTGAGATGGACGAAGACCATGGCCCAGAAGAACCCCAGGGCGAATTGGGCGTAGTGGGTGATGCGCAGGGGCAGGGCTTCTCCATCGGCCGAGAAGTCCTGGGGCCGCGGCCCGAAGAGCACCAGCACGAGGCAGAGGAAGGAGAGCAGGAAGAGCCGGCCCCGCCGCGAGGAGGAGAGATGGCGCAGGGGTTGGTAGCGGCGCAGCAGCAGGAAGAGAAAGGCGGTGAAACGGGCCGCCCCGAGTTGCCCGGGAGAAGCGAGGAGGATCAACCCCCCGGCGAGCCAGAGGATCCACCCCCAACGGAACCGGGTTTCCACCAGCAGCATCCGGACCGCCGTAACCCAGCCGGCGGCACCGGCCGTGGCAACCGCCCAGGGGGTCCAGGCCGCGGTCCGGCCGGCCACCAGCGGAATCATCATGGCGAGCACCGTCGCGCCGGCCGCGGCGAGGCAGAGTCTCCATACCGGATCATCCAGGACGGAACGGGACTTCCCCGCCGAGGCGGACAGGATGCCCGGAGGTGAGGAACTGCGGACCAGGTCGGTCAAGGGGGACTCCTGGGTTGGGTCGAGAGGTCCTGCCGGGTGTAGACTCCTTCCGGCGCGGGATCCGGGCTCCCCAAGAAAACACCATTGCCGGCGAACCGTCGAGGGTGCTTCTGCGTCCTAGGGTGCAGGGAGGGGTTCTCCGCCGGGAGCCCCCGCGAGGCCCGGCCGAAGCCACCGAGAGAGAGCCGCATGGAATTGCGCGAGTTGGTGGAGCGTTGCCAGCAAGGGGACGAACTGGCCTGGGAGTCCCTGGTGCGCCGCTATCAGGGGCGGATCCTCGGGGTGGCCTGGCATTACCTCGGACACGATGAAGATGCACGGGACCTGGCCCAGGAGATCTTCGTGAAGATCTACCGCAATCTCTCCACCTGCCGCGAGGCGGAACGCTTCGAGAGCTGGATGCTGCGCATCGCCCGCAACGCCTGTCTCGATCACCTGCGCCGCCGGAAGGTCCGACCTCCGGCGCAGGACCAGCCCGCCGAGGAACTTGCGGACCTGGCCGACTCGACCGCCTCGGGGGATGAACGGGCTCTCGAGGACGTCCGCCACCGCCTGGTCCATCGGGCCCTTGAGGCCCTGGACGAGACCCACCGGGAGATCCTGCTGCTGAGGGACATCCAGGGCCTTCCCTTCGGCGAGGTCGCCTCCATCCTCTCGATCCCGGTGGGTACGGCCAAGTCCCGCAGCCAACGGGCACGGCTGGCCCTGGCCGAGAAGATCGTGGAATGGACCACCCCGGGAAGTCCGGCAAGGGGGGCGGCATGAGCGAATGCGAGCGCATCCGTCCCCGGTTGTCCTCCTGGGCGCGACGCGAGCTTCCGGCGGAATGGACCGGCCCGGTGCAGGCCCACCTGGCCGAGTGCATCACCTGCCGCCGCCTGGCCCAGGCCCTCCAGACCGCTCTCTCCGCTCTGGACGAGGAGAGGGAGTTGACCGCGGCGATCCTCGCCGCCACCTCCGGAAGCGCCTGTCATGCCTGCCGGATGCGCCTGGAGGCGATCGATCGCGGCACTCTCTCCCGGGGCGAGGAGATGCTGGTCCGCGAACATCTCGATCACTGTGCCGCGTGCCGGGCGGTTCGAGAGACCCTGGCCTGGCTGCCGGCGGCGCTGGAAGACCGACGGGAGCGGTCCGGCGGACCCTCGTTCGTCACCGGGGTCCTGGACCGGACGGTGGGAACCCCTTCCCGCCGGGCGCGGCGCTTCGGTCGCCTGGCCCAGGGGTGGAGGGTCTGGAGCCGGCGACCACTGTTCGCGTTGGAGGCGGCCTACCTGGCCACGGTGGTTCTCATCGTCCTGGTCGGTCCGGCCACCCTCGCCCGGGCCCCCGAACGGGCGGTGTCCTGGGTGCGGAGCGAGGAGACCGGCCTGCAGATGGCCGGGAGTCCGCTCGAAGGGCTGCGGGCTCCGGGGGACTGGACCGGAACGGGAGCTCTGTCGAGGAAGGTGATGGATCTCTCGGCGTATCCCCGCCGGGTCCTGGATGGAATCGAGGCCCGCACCCGGGCCCCCGTGGCGGCCCTGCGAGCGATCGCGGAAGGGATGAGGGCCTTCGCGGCGGCCCTTTTCGACGGCCGGGGCGACGTGCTTGGACCGGCGCTTCGCCAGGTCGGAGAGGGATTCACCCGCCTCTGGAAACCCGAGGATGCGGCGGATTCGAACCCCGCTTCCCACCGGATGGAGAAACCGGGGCGGCTCGACCGCCCGCAACCCAAGGAGTCACCATGAGCTGGACCGACCCGCACGAGTCTTCCTCCCCCCCTTCTTCCCCGCCTCCCGCCTGGACCGGGACGGAGATGCCGCGCAAGGGTCCGGCGATCGCGGCGATCCTGTCGGGAGTGCTGCCCGGCCTGGGCAACGTGTACGTGGGCTTCTATCGCCTGGCCTTCCTGCAGATCCTCGTGTTCGCGGGAACCATCACCCTGCTGGCTTCGAACCAGTGGTCCGAATTGGACCCGCTCCTGGGGGTCTTCCTCTCCTTCTGGTGGATCTACGGGATCATCGACGCGCACCGACGGGCCCGTCTCTACAACCTCTTCCTCGCCCGGGGCGAGAGCTTCCCCGAGCTTCCCGGCGACATCGAATTGCCCCGGGGGGGGAGTCTGGGGGGAGGCATCCTGGCCGTGGCGGCGGGGCTGCTGCTCTTGGCCCATACCCGCTTCGGGATGGACCTCGGCTGGGTGGCGGACTGGTGGCCCCTGGGCCTGGTGGGCTTCGGCCTGTGGTTGATCGTGGAGAGCCGCCGGCGGGACACCACCGTTTGATCCTCGCCCGTCGCGGCGGTTCGGAAGGATCCGGCCCGTCCCAAGGCCCTCCTCTTTCCGTGGGGGGCCTTGCCTTGGCGCGATCTGGACGCCACTCTATGGGGGTGCTACCATGCCGCCCTGCCCTTGTGCCCCACCCGGCGGGGAGATCCCCGCGGCAGCAGCCTCGAAGGAGACGATGTGAGATCGACCTTGTCATGGATCGGGCTCTCGTGTGGGGCCCTGCTCATCCTGTTGGCCGCGGCCACCCCGGTCTCCGCCCAGTCCCTGCCCAAGCGGGGCAGCCTCACCGTCTACGGTCTGGCGGGGGGCATCAACCTGCACCTGGACGATGTGAACAGCTCCCTGCTGGAGACCGAATCCTTCCTCCGGGACAATTTCGTCCAGGCCAACTACAGCACCTTCGGTCTCACCTTCAGTCTCGGCGCCGGCCTCAGGTACCAGATCAACCCGCGTTTCGGCATCGGCGCCGAGTACCACTACGCCAAGCAGGATCTCACCAACGACACCTTCACCGGCGATCCGGGTACCTATGCCGGGTTTCTCAACAGCGCCTCGGGAAAGGTGCAGGACGTCGGCCTGGTGGGGACCTGGTACCTTCCCCTGGACGAAGGGCTTTTTGTCGGCGCGGGCGTGGGCTACGGATGGAGTGAGATGAGCCAGGACGTGGGTCTCACCGACGAGGCCAATCCCGAGAGCAACACCTTCATCCGGGGCTCGTGGACCGCCAACGGGATCACCGGCCAGGCGTTCCTGGGCTACCACTTCGACTTCGTGTGGGGAACGGTGGTGACCCTCCGGGGAGGGTACCGCTATCTGAACATGACCGGTCCCGACGGGAAGACGGTGCAGGAGACCATCGACGGCACGGTGGAGACCAACAACCTGCCTCTGGGCACCCTCGACTGGGATTTCAGTGGCTGGAACGCGGTGCTGACCCTGGGCTACTCCTTTTTCGGCGGCTGATCCTCCATTCCTGCCATGCTGTCATGAACGGCCGTATTCTCGTCGAGGACCTCCGGGTGTGGGCGGTGGTCGGAGTCCATCCCCACGAGCGGGAGTTTCCCCGGCTTCTCCGGCTGGACCTGGAGTTGACCCTGGATCTCGCGGAAGCGGCCCGGCAGGACCAGCTCGACGCCACCCTCGATTACGATTGGCTGTGCCGGCGTATCCGGCACAGGGTCGTCCAGGGTCGGCGGGCCACCCTCGAAGCGGTGGCTGAGGACGTGCTGACGGTCTGCCTGGAGAATCCCCGGGTGCGGGCGGCGCGGGTGCGGGTGGACAAGCCCGGGGCGGTCCGGGGGGTGGGCACGGTGGCGATCGAGATGGGCCGGGAACGAGGGGGGGCCTAGCCCTTCCCCCGCGGATCCATCAGGCGTTTCCATTGCCGCCGTGCATGCGCGGGCTGAGCGGCACTTCGTCCAGGACGCGGGCCTCGTGGAGGACCCAACGGCGCAATTCCTCGTCGACGAGGGAGCTCTCGTGGTAACGGCGGGCGAGTTCCACGAAGACCCAGGCGTGGCCGCTCTCGCTGCGGGCGAGATTTCCGTAGGTCTTCGCCAGTTCCTCGCCGGGGAGCGCTCCCCCGGCGGTCGGGAAGGCGCCGGCCAACGCGAAGAATCGCTCGCAGGAGCGGGCTTCCACCACCGCGGAGATGAGCAGGGCATCGAGCAGGGCCAAGCCGCCGCCACGTCGGGCCTCGGCCAGACCGCGCATGTAGGGAGAGCGGCGCGGGGGGCGGTGCTCGATCTTCCACCGGGCCATCAGCCGTCGGACGAGCTGGTAGTGCTCAAGTTCCTCGCGGGCGAGCCGCTCCATG
Source organism: uncultured bacterium (assembly GCA_964601275.1). Taxonomy (GTDB): domain Bacteria; phylum Krumholzibacteriota; class Krumholzibacteriia; order JAJRXK01; family JAJRXK01; genus JAOZPE01. Next base: position 47,583 of record CAZRMV010000009.1, read on the forward strand.
CGCTGCACCAGTTCCTCCTTCCGGGGATTGCGGTGCATGAAGGCCAGGGCGTTGCTGGCCGCTTTCAGCTCGCACTGGCAGTGGTCTTCCAGCAGGGTGGATGGATCACCGGTGGCGGCCTGGACCCAGCGGGCGCTGGTGGACGAGGCCAAAGGAACGGCCCGTAGCGCCCGGTCGAGCGCACGCGCGGCGACCTCTGCGGGGGTCCCGGAGGATTCGGCTCCGGCGGCCGGCTCGGGAATCGAGGACTCGTTCATGGAATGGAATCTAGCAGGAAGGAAGGACCTCAGCATCCCCACTGGTCAGGCGGCCGGGAAGGGGTGTACACTGTGCCACCCGCCGATCTTCTGCTGTCGGCGTCAGTGAGCGCTCTTGCGGTACCGCGATCCCCCTTTCCCTTCGCCCGGCGGAAGCCTTGGGCGGCAACGGCAACTCACAGAATATGCTCCAGTCCCGCCGCTTCCATCTCCTGTTGAGCTTGGCTCTGGCCCTGGCGGCGGCTTCGTGCGCCAATGAACCGTTCGACCCCGAGTCGTGGCAGAATGTCCCTCCGACGGCAAGCATCTGGGTGCTGCCCGCGCAGCCGGACACCTTGAAACCCACCACCTACAACCAGGCGAGCTTCCACTGGGCGGGCACCGACGTCGACGGCTTCGTGGTGGGTTACCACGTGTCGATCGCCCCGGTCGGCGAACCGCCCGTCGACTGGATCTTCACCACGAGCGAGGAGACCACCGCCACCTACCGCACCGACGCGAACGGGCGCGCCTTCCCCACGCTCTACGTGGTGGCCCAGGACGACCGCGGAGCGCTCAGCGATACGGTCTCGGTGACCTTTCCCCTGGTGAACTTTCCCCCGGTCCTGGAATTCGGGGACGGTTTCGTTCCCGCGCGCCAGACCTTCTCGGCCGCCTCCTTCGACTTCTTCGGTTTCGACCTCGATGGCGACGAGACCCTCCTGCCCTGGGTGGAATACCGCTTCGCCGGAAGCGATCCCGACTCGGTCTTCGATCTGGGCGACTCCCTGGCCGACCCTTCGGTGGGTTGGGTGCGGGTGGCCAAGAACCCCACGCATTTCTCGATGGTGTTGCGGAACATCCCCCCCGGCGATCCCGCCAGCGACCATCTGCAGACCCTCTACGTGCGGATCCTCGACGAGGCGGGCGGGGTCAGCACCCTGCAGCACAGTTGGCAGGTCTTTCCGGTGGTGGGCGATGTGCTCCTGGTCGACGACGCTCCCACCACCGCCTCGCTCGCCAGCCGGGACAGCTTCTACCGGGACGCCCTGGAGATCCTCCTGCCAGGCGCGCACAGCGTGTGGGACATCTCCGACGGCATGCCCGACCGCGAGAGCGACATCCGCCTCACCCTCGAACCCTTCCGCGTGCTCATCTGGTATACCGGCAGTGCCGAGAGCGCCAATCTGTTGCGGGCGCAATCGATCCTGACGGACTTCATCACCGGCGACCTCGATCCCACAACCCCGGGAACCCAATCGGGCCGGCTCATCCTGGAGACATCCAACGCGGTGGGGGCGGCGTCGAACCTGGGCAGCGGTTTCCGCTCGAACATCCTCGGGCTGGAAAAGAACAGCGACCCGCGGTCGTCCTTCCGGATCACTTCCAACGATCTGCGCGCCCTGGGTGACACCCTCGACGTAGAACCCCAGCTTCCGGGCCTGCCGGTGCTGGGGTCGGCGGGACAGAACTACCTGGGTGGCGCCGGGTTCTTCTTCAGTCTCTACGGATTCATCCTTCGGCCCCAGGCCGCCGAGCTCTACCGTTTCGAATCGTACGACTATCTCCATGACCGCCGGCCCACCACTCCCATTCTCGCCTCGCGCCGGCCCGACACCGGATTGGCCGAGGTCATCGTCCTCGGTTTCCCGCTCGAATTCGCCAACGCCCGGGGCGATGCCGTCCAGGCGTTGGGCATCCTGCTCCGCGATCATCTGGGACACTCGGTCACCCTTCCCGTCGGAGCCCAACCGTGATGGGCCCTTTCGGCAGGTCCGGGTGGCGGAAACGATACGGCGTCGAGGCAGTTGGACCTGTGGCGGCTTCCTGGGGATGGCTGTCCCTGCTGGTCGTCCTGTGCCTGTGGAGCGCCGCTTCTTCGGCCGCCGAGAACTCCATCGGCAAGGTGACCGGTGACGTGGGGAAGAAGAAGACCGGCTATCGCTATGTGCACCGCTATGAGGACGCCGCCCAGCGCAATCCCGATCTGCCCATCGTCGTCCACGGCCGGGTGATGGCCACCGACCGGGATGTTCCGCTGAGTTACACGAACATCTTCGTCATGGGCACCGGTCGCGGCACGCTCGCTTTGACCAACGGCCAGTTCTGGCTGCGCGGGCTCAAGCCCGGGACCTACACCATTCGGGCCAGCTATATCACCTACGGGGTCGAGGAAGTCACCCTCAGTCTCCTTCCCGGCGACGATGTCGAGATCGAGTTCTGGTTGTCACCCCACGCCTACGTCTTCGAGCCCTACCAGGTGCGGGCCGAACGCAAGATGTTGGTCATCTCCGAGACGGGGACCGCGCGCCGGCTCACCGGAGAGGACATCGACCAGCTTCCCCTGGACGATCTGATCGACGCCGTCTCCCTGCAGGCCGGCGTCACCGTGCAGGACAACGCCATCCATATCCGGGGTGGCCGCGATGACGACACCCAGTTCCGCCTGGACGGGGTGGCGGTCAAGGACCCCTTGGGGGCTGGATCCTACGGGGTCAGCGTGAACACCGACCTGATCAACGAGGTGGAGGTTCTCACCGGGGGGTTCTCCGCCGAGTACGGGCAGGCGGTCAGCGGAGTGGTGAATGTCTCCACCAAGGAAGGCGGGGAGGACTTCGAAGGGAAAGTGACCTACCTGACCGACGCGATCGCCCCGGACCCGTTCAGTTACGACCGGGACATGGTGCGGGCGACCTTCTCCGGCCCTTTCAGCCTGTGGAATTCGCTCGGACTTCCCGGCCGCCAGTTCTTCATCGTCAGCGTGACCGGCGATGTGAGTGACACCTACCTCCCCACCCAGTCGTTGCGCAATCCCGACCCCAGCAAGATCTCGGAGATGCCCGACCGGGAACAGACCAAGGGGCTTCTGTCGCCGGTCTTGAAGAGCGATTTCTGGTCGCCCCGGGCCGACAACAAGTGGAGCGGGGTGGCCAAGCTCACCTGGATGTTCTCGCCCTTGAGCAAGCTGAACTTCACCTACAGCAACCAGAACACGGTGAGCCTCGGTTACTTTCTCGCCGGCGAGGGGTTCCCCCGGAAGTATCAGAACATCCTCTACAACTACAATGTCACCACGACGCAGAACATCCTCACCCAGGTGAACTGGCATCACATCACCGGCCGCAACAGTTTCTTCGACCTGACCCTGGGTCGTCAATTCAGCCGGCAGCACACCAACAAGAACCGCAACGACGATTTCAGCACCTACGTGGGGCCGGAAGTCAACATCCACGAACCTCCATGTGAGAGTTGCCCCGCCTATATCGCCGGCGCGCACATCGGGGGCGATGCCGACCGTTGGCACGATCACTACACCGAGTCCTGGGTGGCCAAGGCGGACTACGCGTGGATCGCCGGGGAAACCAGCCAGTTCAAGACCGGCTTCGAATACACCTACACCGGGATGCAGCTCATCGATCTGAAGGGGTCGCTGGGGAATCCTCCCCCCGGTTTCCTGGCCCGCAGCCAGGACATCTTCAAGGCCCATCCCAGCGTCTTCGCTGGGTATGTCCAGGATCGCATCTCCTACAAGGGTCTCATCCTGAACGTCGGAGCGCGGCTGGACGCCTGGGCGCCGGGCAAGGAAGTGGACGATGTGATGAAGCACCAGGAGGACTTCATCTTCATCTTCCCCGAAATGGTGGACAGCTACATGTCCAAGACCATCGGCGCGTTCGGACTGCGCTGGAAGGCGCGGGTCAGCCCTCGCGTGGGGATCAGTTTTCCGGTATCCCCTCACGACAAGTTCTTCTTCAACTACGGACATTTCAACCAGTGGCCGCGCTACAACTACGTCTATGCGCAGCTGCAGACCAACTTCGCCACCGACCTGCAACTGTTGGGGAATCCCGATCTCGATCCCAAGGTCACCGTTCAGTACGAAGCCGGGGTCCAACACGAATTCGACAATCTCTGGAGCGCGGGTGTCACCTTCTACAGCAACGACATCTATGGATACGCCCAAAGCGTGCGTCTCGACCAGGTGGTGATCGATCCGCAGGATACCCCCGATCCCAACGACAAGGTGGCGGTGGTCGTCAATCCCGTCCGGTACTTCAACGCCGACGCGGCGCGTTCGCTGGGAGTGGAACTGTCCATTGTGAAGCGCACCACGCGGTATCTCAGCGGCAGCTTCACGCTGGAGCTGCAGCGGACCACCGGGACCAACAGCGACGCGAACGCTACCTTCCTCAGCGCGGAGCTGGGCCAGGGCAATTCCGACTTCCAGACCGAACAGGGAATCCGCAATGTCCCGCTGTTGTGGGACCGACCCTGGTCGGCCACCTTGAACCTCGACTTCTACGTGGGCCGGAAGAACCCTCCCGAGCTGCTGGGGTGGTCGATGCCGAGGAACTGGAGCGCGAATCTCCTGGTACGGGTGTGGTCGGGACAGCGTTACACCCAGCGCGTGATCACGGAAACCGGAAGCGTGCAGAACTCCGCCGATACCTTCGGCAAGCTCGGACCCTATCGCAGCACCGTCGATCTCAAGATCAGCAAGTTCCTGTACCTGGATGACAAGAGGAAGTTGACAGTCTATCTCGAGGGAAGGAACATCTTCAACCACGACAACTACCGACGGGTCAATCCGTGGACCGGCGAAGGGTACTTCCGGGGCAACTGGGACGGCGACATCGCCAGCCAGCGATTGAACGGTTCGCCGCGATCGGTGCTCACCACGGACTACGCCGAGGACTTCGTCGATCCCTCCTACCGCACCAATCCCCTGACCTTGATCATGGGGGTGAGCTACCAATGGTGAGCGTCGGGAAGCGGTGGTGCGCGTGGATGTTCTGCGCGGTTGTGGTGTTCGCCGTGGTGTCCAATGGAGATGTTCACGCCGGCGACCTGATTTCCCTGTACGGGGGCGAACGCGCGGGAACCAGCGCCGGTCAGTTCCTACGGGTGCCGGCCGATGCCCGGGGTATCGCCATGGGGGGCGGAATGAGCGCCGCGGCCGAAGGGGCGGCGGCGGTGTTCTGGAATCCGGCGGCGATGATCACGGTCGCCTCGAAGAACCGGATCTTCCTGAACCACACCGAGTACGCGGCGGGCATCGACGTCGATCACCTGTCCTTCGTCCACAAGTTCGGGCCCTGGCGGCTGGGATTCATGGGGGGCGTATTGCGCAGCGGCGACATCCTGCGCACGACGGAACTGCATCCGACCGGACAGGGCTTCACCTTCCGCGCGGACCAGGTGATCCTGGGAATGTCGCTGGGCCGCCAGCTCACCGATCGCTTCACCGTGGCGGTCAGCGCGAAATTCCTGCAGGAGAACCTCGATGAATACAAGAACCAGGGGCTCTTCGTCGATCTGGGTGCTCTGTACTATATAGGGTTCAAGACCGCGCGGATCGGCTTCACGGTGCAGAACTTCGGCGGCGATCTCCGGCTGGATGGAACCCCTCCGCAGGAGATCGTCGGGGGCTGGCAGAATTTCGCGGCTCCCACCGTTGCTCTTTTCGGCTTCGCCTATGATTTCGGGCGGGGCAACCGGCGCCGCCTCACCCTGAGTTTCGACTTCCGCCACCCGAGCGACGAAGACGAGTCGGTCATCTTCGGGGGCGAGCTGGCGCTCTTGGATCATTTCGCCCTGAGGGGTGGATGGAAGAGCAACATCGAACAGGGCGGGCTTTCCGCCGGCTTCGGACTGCACTGGGAGAAGAAGGACCTGGTCCTGCGGCTGGGGTATTCCTACGAGGATATGGGAGCCTTCGGCGGCTTCCACACCGTCAGCCTGGAGATCGGACGATGAGTGGACGGCGCGCTCGGAAGAGTCCCTTGCGGGACGGGCCGCCGGTCGCGGCGGCGGAGACCCGGCGGGTCGGGGCCGGCCAATGGCTCGTCGCTCGCTCGCTCCTGCTTCTGATCGCGGGGTGGGCCCTGCTGGGTCTGGGCGCTTGTGGCGAGAAGATCGCCATTCCCGAAGCGGTGGGGATTCCCTCCAGCAGCACCTACCTGGAAAAAGACGGCTTCGATCTCACCGACCCCACGGACATCGTCGAGGCGGCGGGGAAACTCTTCATCACCGAGGGTGCTCCGGGAACGATCGCCAAGTACAACCTGAGAGGCGTCCTGGACCAGGGTCCGGTCGAGGGCCTGGCGCGGCCGATGGCAGTGTGTCTCGATTCGTTGGCCCGGATCATCGTCGTCGGGGAAAGTGGAGACGGGGTGACGCCTCCCCGGCTCTCCTTCTTCGACCAGGGCGATCTCAGCCTGAGGGGAAGTTTCGACCTCGACGGCCTGGTGAAAAGCATCGACGGCCTGGCGTGCCAGGGAGACTTCCTCTACATCTCCGACCCCGATTCGGGCGCGGTCTTCCGTTACCAGTGGCTCGATCACCAGGCGGGACTGCTGCGGCCGAGAGGTGAGGTCTGCAATTCACGGGGCAGCGCGGAGAGTCCGCAGTTCGTCCAGAAGCCATCGGGCCTCGCCATCGACATCGACGGTATGTTGCTGGTCTGCGACGCCGACACCTTGAGGAACTGGGTGGTCCGCTTCGACCCTCGTCCGGCCGGCGCCGATTCCACTTCCCTGGGAACCATCGTTCCCTTCGTACCGACCACCTGTCCCACGGTGGACATCTCGGCCAACGTCCTGGGGAAGGCGCCGGGCTGCGGCGAGCCCTTCGTACCCGGTCCTTCCGACGAGGTGGGAGCCTTCTTCGCCCCCTTGGGCGCGGGCATCGATCGCGAAGGACGGATCTACGTGATGGATTCGCTGAACCGCCGGGGACAGCGTTTCACCGCCCAGGGCGACTTCGACCTGGTCTTCGGCAGCAGCGCCGGCGGCGCGGTGCCCCTGGACCGCCCGCGGCGGATCGCGGTGGTCCACGGTCAAACCACCCGTGGAGGCATCCAGGTGGAGATCGCCGGGGCGATCCTCTACGTGGTGGATGAACGCACCGCGCAGATCCGGATCTTCGAGGACAAGCGCTGGAGCGATTTCAAGGGCGGATCCTAGGCTCTTGGAGCTGGAGCGGGTGGGGCCGGGGCGATTGCCTCGATCGGCCCCCGGGGTTAGGATTCCACGATGGTCCTTCCAGGAGGTTCAGGCCGTGGCCCGAGCGTTGACCCGTGAAGATCTCCGCCGGCTCGTCGCCGAGGCGCTGGACGAGTTCGGGGCGGAAGGCGCCCCACGGGACGCCGCCGCCGGGGAACCGTCCTCGGCCGCCCGAAGGATCGCCATCGGCAGCGACCACGGGGGCTTCGCCCTGAAACGGCGGCTCAAGGAAGTGCTGCTCGAGCTGGGGTACGAACCCGTCGACGTGGGAACCGACTCCGAGCAGTCCTGCGACTATCCCGACTATGCGATCCAGGTGGGAAGGCAGGTCCAGGCCCGCGCCTGCCGTTTCGGGGTGATGATCGACGGGGCGGGGATCGGCAGCGCCATGGCGTTGAACAAGATGAAGGGAATCCGGGCGGCGACCGTCCACAACGAGGCGACCGCCATCAACAGCCGCGAGCACAACGATGCCAATGTCCTGGTCCTCGGCAGCGGTCAGATCCATCCAGGCCATGCGGCGCGGCTTCTCCGCATCTGGTTGCGCACCCAACACGCCGGCGGCCGGCACGCGCGGCGGGTCGCCAAGATCAACGCGCTCGACGATTCTTCACCTTGCAGTTGAGATGGGAACATGACGACACCGACGGGCGAGAAGATTCCGTTCTACGTGGCGATCGCCGGCAACATCGGCGTGGGCAAGACCATGGTCACCGATCTCATCGGGGAACGTCTGGGCTGGGACACCTACTACGAGCCCGTGGAGGACAATCCCTATCTCGACGATTTCTACGCCGACATGAAGCGCTACAGCTTCCACCTGCAGGTCTTTCTCCTGTCGAAGCGCTTCGCCCTGCAGCGCAGGATCACCGAGAGCGGCCACAGCGTGGTGCAGGACCGCACGATCTACGAGGACACCGAGATCTTCGCCCGCATCCTCTACCGGCGGGGGATGATGTCCGAGCGGGACTATCGCAACTACCGCGATCTCTTCGCCACCATGGTGGGCTACCTGCGTCCCCCCGACCTCATCCTCTACATGCGCGCCCGGCCCGAGACCATCCTCAGCCGCATCCGCGCGCGCGGTCGCGATTGCGAGCGGGAGATCGATCCCGACTACGTCCGCGAACTCCACGACAGCTATGAGCACTGGGCCGAGCGGATTCCCCAGATCGCTCCCTTGCACGTGATCGACACCGACCAGCTCGACTTGAAGGAGGACCGCGGGGCCCAGGACGAATTGATCGGGGTCATCCGGAAGTTCTCGCGGGAGAAGGACGCAAGGGGGGACGGATGACCCCCTTCGACCCGCGGCAGGACGGATACCTCGTGGGGGACCTGCTGAGGGGAACGGAGATCTCCACCGAGCTTCTCCGCGATCTTCCCAAGGCCGACCTCCACGTCACCCTGGACGGAAGCGTTCCGTTGGCGACCCTGGTGGAACTCTACGAGCGCCAAGGGGTGTCGTTTCCTGGGGGAAGCCCGGAGACGTTGCGCGAGTTGCTCCAGCGAAGTGGAAACCAGGGCGGTCTCTCGTCCTATATTCCGCTCTTCGAACACGTCTACCGGGTCCTGCAGGATGAGGTTTCCCTGCGCCGGGTCACCCGGGAGATCGTCGAGGACTGCGCCCGGGAGAACGTGCGGCATCTCGAGTTGCGGTTCAGCCCCATCCTCCACTGCGAGAAGGATCTCGATCCGGAGGGTGTCACCGAGGCGGTCCTGGCCGGCCTGATGGAGGCGAGGGAGGCCACCGGGATCAGCGCGGAACTTCTCATCACCGGGCTGAGGCACCACCCGCCGACGGAAAGCCGCCGGCTGGCCGAACTCGCGGTGAAGTACAAGAACCGGGGAGTACGCGGCTTCGACCTGGCCGGTCTGGAGATGGACAACCCGGCCAAGGAACATCGGGAAGCCTTCTATGTCATTCTCAACCACAACATCAATTGCACCGTCCACGCCGGGGAGGAATTCGGGCCGCCCAGCATCCATCAGGCGCTCCATTACCTGGGAGCGCACCGGATCGGCCACGGCACCCGCTTGCTGGAAGATCAAGACCTGCTGGGGTATGTCGCGGATCACCGGATTCCCCTGGAGATCGGTCTGAGTTCGAGCGTGCGGACCGGAACGATTCCGGCCATCGAGCGCCATCCGTTGCGGAGATTCCTGCGGGCGGGGATCCGGGTGACCCTCTGCAGCACCAGCCGGTTGCTCCTGGACACCAACCTGACCCGGGAGTTGCGGCAAGCCGCGGATACCTTCGACCTGACCCTGCTGGAGATCGAGAACATCCTGCTCGCGGGGTTCAAGAGCGCGTTTCTCCCCCAGCACCGCCGGGTGCAACTCATGCGCAAGGCGATTCGCGAATTCGGCGAGGTCCGCCGCCGGCATGGATTGGAGGCTGCGGAATGAGCGGCTGGCGCCTGCGGAGCGACTATGCCCAACGGGTCGAGCAAACCGCCGCATCGCTGGCCGGCGCGGGCTTCGGAGCGTCGCTGGGCATCGTGCTGGGAAGCGGTCTGGGAAACTTCGCCGATCAACTCGAGCGGGCCGCCGAGAAGGAATTCAGGGACATCGACGGCTTCTTCGCGCCCAGCGTGCAGGCCCACAGCGGCCGGCTCGTGCAGGGGCGATTGCCCGGCGGCCGCGGTGAGATCCTGGTTTCCCAGGGCCGCCTGCATGCCTACGAGGGCCATGCGATGGAGGAGGTCGTCTTTCCCATCGCCACCATGCTCGCGCTTGGGGTCCGGGTCCTGGTGCTGACCAACGCCGCCGGCGGCGCCCATCCGGACGCCCGGGCCGGCGACCTGGTCTCGTTGACCGGCCTGCTCGATTTCCACGGAGACGCGCTGCGGGGTCTCGTACTGCCACCGGCTGATCTACCGGCGGAGCTTTCCCTGCGAGTGGGCACACACAACGGTCCCTTCGATCGAGAACTCTCGATGCTCATGGTCGACGCCGGAGCGCGCGCGGGCATCGCCGTCTCCACCGGAACCTACGCGTCGCTGTGGGGTCCCAGCTACGAGACGCCCCGCGAGATCGGGTTCTTCCGCCGCATCGGGGTCGCGGCCATCGGCATGTCGACCGGACCGGAAGCGTCCTTCGCCCACCGGATGGGGGCCAGGGTGGTGGGGGTCTCCTGCATCACCAACGTGGCGCGGGAAACCGGGGTGGAGGAGGTCTCCCACGAGGAGGTCATCGCGGTGGGTTCGGCCCGCCGGGAGGAATTCGCGCGCTTGCTCGCCGCCTTCGCCGCCGAGCTCTTCTCCCGGGAATGAGTGGCGCTTGCCGCCGGGCTCTTCGCCCGGGAGTGGATGGCGGCCCCAGGTTCAGGTCTCCAGCCGGCGCCGGATGAGCTCAGGATCGATCTCGCCGTCGTTCCAGAGCCGCCGCCCTTCCATGCCTCCGGCCACCGTCACAACTTCCCCGCTGATGTGCCGGGCGAGCCGCGGCGACGCCAAGAACAACACCGCCGCGGCGATGTCTTCGGCCCGCGCGATCTGCCGAAGGGCCATGGTGGTGGCGATCCGGCGGACGGCGTGGTTGTCCTGGAGCGCCTCGTGGGCCATCGGGGTGTCGGTCCACCCCGGCTCGACCAGGTTGATCCGGCCGTAGGGATCCAGTCGCGGGATCTCGTTCTTGAGACTGCGCAGGAGTCCGTACAGTCCCGCCTTGCTCACCGAGTAGTCACAGTGCCCCGCCTCGCCGAAGCGCCCGGCGGTCGATCCGATCAGGACCAGGCTGATGCCGTTGTCTTGGGCCGCCGCGCCGGGGGTGGCCGCGGCGTCTTCGGCCGTCGCGCGGGGCGAAGCGATGGCATCGTCCCCCTTCGCACGCTCTGGCGCGTCGACGTCGGCGGGTTCCAGGTGGTGTGCGACCGCGCGCAGGAAGGCGCGGGCGGTCCAGATTGCGCCGAGAAGGTTCACGTCGAGGGTGTGGAGGATGCGCTCCTCGCCGAGGCGGTGGAGGGGGGAATCCTCTTCGGGCCAGATGCCCGCGTTGACCACCGCGACCCGGGGACATCCCCACTCCCGCCCGATCCGCTCGAACGCCGTCTCGAGTTGGCGGGGCTGGCGGACGTCCGCCGAGAGGACCATCGTCCGGGAGGACCAATCCCGGCCCTTCACCCACTCGTCCAGGGCTGGCGCCTGTCGGTGGGCGAAAAGGGCGACCCGGGCGCCTTCTCGGGCGAAGAGATCGGCGCAGGCGCGGCCGATGCCGCCGGAGGCGCCGGTGATGCAGACGATGGCGCCGGTGAGTCCGGTTTCCATGGTGGACCTCCTGGAGAGCGAATCTTCGCCCCGGGACGCCCCCGGTGGCAAGCGGCCAGTGAACGGGCCGTTCCAGCCCGCCGAAGACCGCGCCCGGCCCGTTCCTGAAGGGGTGCGGTCGGGGGACGGAATTGCCCGCAACCCGCCGATCGTCCCCCAAAGAACAGCTGTTCACATTTTTCTTGTCAACTCCAACTGGATTCTCTACTCTCCAACTCAGGAGTGAACAGTCGTTTTCCCCCGCGATCAAGGACCCGTCCATGGTTCAAGCCACCAGACTCTCCCGGCGGGATCAGATCATCGAGGTGGCCTTGCAACACTTCTCCCGCTATGGCTACGCGGGCACCTCGATGCGTCGACTCGCCAAGGAAATCGGCATCACCGCGGCGGCGATCTACCGCCACTTCCCCAGCAAGCTCGATCTCTTCGAAAAGGCCGTCGAATCGCGTTCGCGGGGCCTGGCGATCCAATCCTACCTGGAGACCCTGCGGCGGCTCGAGTCCATCGAAGATGTCCTGCGGGCGGTCTCGCTGCACCTGCTGTCCACCGCGCAGCAGGATCCCGAGCTTCTCCGTCTCTTGCTCCTGACCTCGGCCACCGACGGCGCGGCGGCGGCGAAGCTGCTCCAGGAATTCCGCATGCCCTACGTGGAGTTCCTCACCGAGGAATTCCAGCGCCGCATGGACAAGGGAGAGCTGCGGCGCATCGATCCCGGCATCACCGCCCGTTGCTACGTGGGCTTGGTCATCGGTTGTGCGGTGAATGCCGAGTTCTGGAACCAGCTCGAGGATGTCAGCTACGACACCCTCGACATCATCTGCAACAACGTTCCCATCTTCACGCGGGGTCTTCTGGCGGACGTGCCGAAGATCGATGACGACCCGAAGGTCGATGGCACGCCCAAGAACATTGATGAGCCGAAGCCCGGTGGCGGGTCGAAGAACTCCACCGAAGCCGGCGACCCCACCGAAGAGAACGGCGCAAAGAGCTGATGACAAGTCGATGGACAGCGTGTCCCGCGTCCTGACGTGGGATCACGGGAAGGGGCCGGTCACCTCAGGAGCCGGCCTCTTCTCTCATGCTTCCACCAGTTCTTCTCCGGGAACCGGGGCATCGGGCAGGGGACGGCCGTTCGCGTCGGTGAGCGGGGTGCCGTCGACGGTGGTGATGATGGGGATGGGGTGCTCCCGCATGTGTTCCTCGAGCGCCTTCTTCCACTTCTTCTGGGCTTTCTCGTCGAGCTTGCTCCAGGCCAGGCGTCCCTTGCACTTGGGAAAGGTCGAACACCCCAACCAGGGTCCCCGCAGCCCGTTGCGCAGGTACAGGGGCTTGCCGCACTTGGGGCAGGCCATATCGGTTTCCAGGGGCGGCTGGCTCGGAGCCTTCACCTTGTGGGTCTTCTTGTCCAGGTTGAGGATGCCGTCGCAGGGGTCGTCCTTGTCGTTGTAGCGGCGACAGCCCAGGAAGGGTCCGAAGCGTCCCACCCGCTTGATCATCGCTTCGCCGCACTTGGGACAGGCCACGTTGGTCTCCTCCACCGGGCGGGGCCGCCCGTCACGGTCGATCGGGCTGGCCCACCGGCACTTGGGATACCTCGAACACGAGAGGAAGCGTCCGTTCTTCCCGAAGCGGTAGACCGTCGAGGCTCCACACTCTCCGCAACGGTATTCGTCGGGAGCAGGTTGGGTGACCGCCTTGGCGTGCTTGAGTTTCTCCAGCGCATCCTCGAGCTTCCGGGAGAACGGTCCGTAGAAGTTCTCGAGCATGGTCACCCAATCCAGGTGTTCCTGTTCGATCTTGTCGAGTTCCTCCTCCATCTCCTTGGTGTAGTCCACCCGGAAGATCCCCGGGAAGGCCTCGCGCAGCATGTCGACCACCACCTCCCCGAGCGAGGTGGCGTAGAAGCGGCGTTCGATCTGCTCGACGTACTTGCGGTCCTGGATGACCTGGATGATCGAGGCGTAGGTCGAGGGCCGGCCGATGCCCTCGGCCTCGAGCTTCTTGATGAGACTGGCCTCGGTATAGCGCGGTGGCGGCGAGGAGAATCTCTGGCGGGGCTCGATCGAGAAAGGCCAGAGCTCCTGGTCCTCCGACAGCGCAGGAAGGAGCTGTTCGTCGCCGGCCGCCGGGACGCCCGCGACCTTGTAGAAGCCATCGAAGACGAGAACCCGGCCCTGGGTCTTGAAGGTGACCGGCCGGGAGGGATCGATTCCACCCTCGATGAAGATGCTGGTCGAATCCCACTGGGCCGGTTTCATCTGGCAAGCGACGAAACGGTTCCAGATGAGCGAGTACAGCCGGTACTGGTCGGGGCGCAGGCTGCTCTTGATCTGATCGGGCGGAAACCGCAGGGAGGTCGGGCGAATGGCCTCGTGGGCCTCCTGGGCCTGCTTGTTCGACGAGGCGAAGAAATTCGGCTTGTCCGGAAGATAGTCGCGGCCGAAGCGGTTCTCGATGTAGTCGCGGGCCATTCCCAGGGCCGCGCCACTGAGGTGGGTGCTGTCGGTCCGCATGTAGGTGATGAGGCCGGTGGGACCTTCCCCGGGGAGGTCGACGCCCTCGTAGAGTTGCTGCGCGGCCTGCATGGTGCGCCGGGCGGAAAAGGCCAGGCGGGACGAGGCGGCCTGCTGAAGGGTGGATGTGATGAAGGGGGCGGGAGGCCGTGTGCTGGTCCGCCGGGTTTCGATCGACCGCACCCGGTAGCGCGCCTCGGGGCTCGGCTGACCGGTGATGCGGCGGCGCCACCGCGCCGGGCCCTTCCCCCGGGGATCCTCCTCGACCTTGGTGTCGATCTCGGTCAACCCGGCCAGCCGGACGATCTCCAGCAGTTTGGGGGTGTTGTCGTGGGCCGTCGGGTCGCGGTATTCGTCATCCAGGGACTTGCCGTCGCGCATTCCGGGCAGTTCCAGTTCGAACTTGCGGCCGCCGACTTCCACCAGTTCCGCGCGGACCGCGCCTTGCTCGGACAACCAGGCGTTGAGCTGCTTCTGGGTCGGGGGTTTCCCCTTGGCGTCCCGGCGGGAAAGGACCTCGCTCCACTGTCGGGCCAGGGCTTCCCGCAGGTTTCCATCGGGATGGAAGTTGGCCAGCACCTGCCAGTTCTCGTCGGGAACGAAGGAGCGGATCTCCCGTTCCCGTTCGACCACCAGCCGGACCGCCACGGTCTGCACGCGGCCGGCCGAGAGCCCGCGGGCCACCTTCTTCCACAGCAAAGGAGAAACCCCGTAACCCACGATGCGGTCAAGGATGCGCCGGGCCTGCTGGGCGTTCACCCGGTCCATGTCGATGGGGTGCGGGTGGGAGAACGCATGCTCGATCTCGTCCTTGGTGATCGCGCTGAAGATGACCCTTTGTGCCTCTTCTGGGGAAATGCCCACCAGTTCGGCCAAGTGCCAGGCGATCGCTTCCCCTTCCCGGTCGAGGTCGGTCGCGAACCACACCTCCTTGGCATTGCGGGCAGCCTTCTTCAACTCGGTCACCAGCTTGCCCTTGCCCCGCAGGACCTCGTACTGGGGCTCAAACCCGTGCTCGACGTCGACCCCGGGAATGGGGGACTTGTCACCCTTGGGATTGCGGGTCGGCAGATCGCGGATGTGGCCCACGCTCGCGACCACCACGAAGTCCTTTCCCAGGTACTTGTTGATGGTGCGAGCCTTCGAGGGGCTCTCCACGATGACGAGTTGCTTTCCCTTGGCGCTGGGCAGGGTGCTGCGGGTGGTGCGTTTCTTGGCCATCACGATCCCCGGCTTGCGGCGTGGACGGGGCCCGGACCACTGCGGAGCGATTCCGGGCGAAGTGGCTTCCTATATATAGCGGGGGAGCGGTGCTGTCCAATCGTCCCGGCGAGAGCACCAAGGCCGGGCCCTGCCCGCCGCCCCGGCGGCCTCGCCGCGCAAAGCCCGATCAGGGGCGGAAAAAGCGCCGGATCCAGGGGTTCTCAGATCATCATGCCGGCGATGGTGGCGGTCATCCACGAGGCCAGCGCCCCGCCGATCATGGCCCTCAGCCCCAAGCGCGCCAGGTCGCTGCGGCGGCCCGGTGCCAACGGACCGATGCCGCCCAGCTGGATCCCGATACTGCCGAAGTTGGCGAAGCCGCAGAGGGCGTAGGTGGCGATGATCGACGCCCTCTGGCTGATCTGTCCCGCGTGCTCGAGCCCGGCCAGGTCGGCGTAGGCCACGAATTCGTTGATGGAGAGCTTGGTGCCCAACAGTCCCGCGAAGGCGAAGCAGTCCTTGGCGGGCACTCCCATGACCCAGGCGACCGGCCAGAGCAGGTAGCCGAAGATCTCCTTCAGGCTGGATGGCCACCACGCCAGGCCCATCGCCGAGGCCAGCTTGCCGAGCAGGGCGTCGGCGACCGCGATCAGCGCGATGAAACCGATGAGCATCGCCGCCACATTGATGGCCAGCTTCATTCCCTGCGAGCATCCCTCGGCCGCCGCTTCCACCACATTGGCGGTGGTCCGGGGCAGGGCGATCTGGACCTTCCCCTGGGTGAGGCTCTGCTCGGTCTCGGGCACGAGGATCCGGGCGGTGACCAGGGCGGCGGGCGCACTCATCACACTGGCCGCGAGCAGGTGGCCGGCATCGATCCCGAAGGAGATGTAACCGGCCAGGACACTGCCGGCGATCGTGGCGAATCCCCCGGTCATGAGCACCATGAGCTCGGCCTGGGTCATCTCGGGGATGTAGGGGCGCACCACCAGGGGAGCCTCGGTCTGCCCGATGAAGACGTTGGCCGCCACCGAGAGACTCTCGCTTCCGCTCACTCCCATGGCCTTCGCCATCACCTTGGCCATCGCCGACACCACCTTCTGCATGATGCCCAGGTGGTAGAGCACGGACATGAACGCGCTGAAGAAGACGATGGAGGGAAGCACGTAGAAGGCGAAGACCATCCCCGCCTTTCCCCCGGGCTTGGCCAGTTCCCCGAAGACGAACTCGCTGCCGACGTAGGTGAAGGACAAGAAGCGGGTGACGATCTGCCGGATGGCGTCGAAGAAGGCCCTTCCCGGGGGGAGGAGCAGGACCAGGCCCGCGAAAGTGAACTGGAGCACCAGCCCCATCCCCACCATCTTCCAGTCGACCGCCCGGCGATTGGTCGACAGGAGCCAGGCGATGCCGAGGAGGGTGATGAGGCCGAGGATGCCCACGAGGTGTTCCATGCGAGCCATCTTCCGGGCCGAAGGCGGAGGTGTCAAGCCAAGCGGCGGGGCCCGCATTGACGGAAGGCCGCGCGGCGACTAGGCTTTGCGCGGGGAAGCGGTTCCCTCCGGGGGAGCAGTTCCCGGGGGCGAGGCGAACCCGGAGGACGAGTCTTCCCCCCGAGACCGGTGCCCCGTCCGGAGGGAGTTCGTCCCGCCCGATTCGATGGCGCCACCCCCGAGAGGCTGTCCATGCAATCGCCGCCCACCCAACACCCCCCGGTGATCATCGGTATCGGTGGAGGAAGTGGAAGCGGGAAGACCACGGTCGCCCTGCGGGTCCGCGACCGCTTTCCCCGCAAGACGGTCGAGATCATCCACCACGATTCCTACTATCTCGACCGGCCGGACCTCACCGCCGAGGAGCGGCACCTCATCAACTACGATCATCCTTCCGCCTTTGAGACCTCCTTGCTCGTCCAGCACCTGGCGATGCTGCGGGCGGGCAAAGCCATCGACCGCCCGGTCTACGATTTCACCACGCAGCGGCGCAGCGACAAGGTCGAACAGGTTCTTCCCGCCGACATCATCTTCGTGGAAGGCATCCTGGTGCTGGAAAGCCCGGAGTTGCGGGGACAGATGGACATTCGCCTCTACGTCGACGTGGAGGACGACGAACGTTTCATCCGGCGCCTGCAACGGGACATCGCCGAGCGGGCGCGCGACATGGAGTCGGTGATCCGCCAGTACCGGGAAACCGTGAAGCCGATGCATCTGCAATTCGTGGAGCCGAGCAAGCGATACGCTCAGCTCATCATCCCCGAGGGCGGCCACAACACCGTCGCCATCGACATGATCTGCGCCAAGGTCCAGGACATCCTCCTGCAGAGAGGGCGGACCGAGGCAGGCTACCAAGGAGTGACCGAGTGACCTTCGACGATCAGGAATACATGCAGCGGGATCCTCTCATCGACCGCATCCTCATTTCGAGCGATGAGATCCAGCGCCGCGTCGCCGAGCTTGGCCGCGAGATCTCCCGGGAGTATTCGCACAGTCTTCCGATCCTGGTGAGCATCCTCAAGGGTGGGGTGATGTTCCACGCCGATCTCCAACGACGGATGTCTGTGCTGCACGAGATCGACTTCCTCAGCGTCAGTTCCTATCACGGGGGCACCGAATCCTCCGGGGTGGTCCGGATCGTCAAGGACCTCAAGGAGAACATCACCGACCGCGATGTCGTCCTGGTCGAGGACATCGTGGACACCGGCCGGACCCTCTCCTACCTGCTGCAGATCCTCAACGCCCGCCAGCCCCGGTCCCTGAAGGTGGTGGCCCTGTTGAACAAGGTCGATGCCCGGGTCGTCGATGTCCCGGTGGACTGGGTGGGCTTCGACATCCCCAACGAGTTCGTGATCGGCTACGGGCTCGATTGGCAGGAGAAGTACCGGAATCTGCCCTTCATCGGGGTCCTCAAGGGTTGACGGTTTTTCCCTTGCGGCGGTGGCCTTCCTCCGACTATTTAGCGGGACAGGGCCCTGGGGCCCGATCTGATCGCCCATTGGATCCGACCCGCGGAGAGAACGCCATGACCCTGGAAGATGACGCCTTCAGCACGGGTTTCCTCATGAGGGACGACTTTGAGGACGACTTGATCGACTCCACCCTCGACGACGATCTCCTCGAGGAGGACGAGATCCTCGTGGACGAAGGAATCCTCGACGAGGACGAAGAGGAGGAAGTCGAGGAGGAGGGGCTTCTCATCGACGATCTGGACGATCTCGATGCAGACGATCTCGTCGACGACTATTGATCGCTTCCGGCCCGGGGAGCGTCAGAAGGCCATGCCGACCCGGATGCTGGCCATGCCCGCCCAGACCTGGGAAGCGGGCATCAGATCGTCCTGGGAAACCCATCGGAACAGGAAACCGCGCAACTCGCCCCCGAGCTGGAGCGCGCGCCAGCGCCACTCCAATCCGGCGGCGAGTTCCGCGCTGATCCGGCTGTCGCTGTTGTTCACCGGAGGGCGGAAGGGAGGACGGAGGTCTGTGTCCTGACTCAGCAGGAACCACCCCACGCCCGCCCGGAACACCGGAACCAGTCCTTCGGCCAGCCGCAGTGACTGCGCGTGCCAGGCCACCGTCAAGAAATCCATGCGGATGCGCACCGTGGGCAACAGGACCGGGACCGTCGCCCCCGGATCCTCGACCTGTTCCTCGCCGTCGATCCAGACCCGGTAGCGGGAGTCCGCCCACGATCTCGACCAGGTCAGATCGAGCCAGCGCCGGAATCGAAGTCCCAGGCGGAAGCCGGCGGGATTGGAGCCGGCGAGGGCGTAGCGGTAGTGGCGGGGGACATCGAGTTCGTCCCCGGCGGTCGTGCGGTAGGCCTGGAAATCGGCCAGGTCGGTGGATCCCAGGATTCCGTACTCTCCCTCCAGGACCACCTGGAAGTCGTCCGAGATCCAGCGGATTCCCCCGGCGGTCACCGCGGCCACCGCGTACTCCCACCCTTCGGTTCCTGCCCGGGCCGAAGCTCCCAGGGCCGCCCACAGGAGAGGGACCAGCCACAGGATCGAGAGCAGTCGGCGGGTTGTCTTCATCGAGGAACTTTCCAAAGGAGCTTGCCGGCCGGGGGGTGGGTTGCGAGAGTGGGTAACCCTAACACGATGGGGGCGTCCCATCAATCACCCGGCCCGCCCCTTGCTATTCCCAGGACGAGGGGGCGCAAGACCGCGCCGAAGAGGGTCCGTCACGTGCCGTCACTTCCCGTTCCACCTCATGGTGGCGGGTACGCCGGGCACCGCGGAGGATCTGTCTCTTGCAAGGAGCTCTGACGATGCATCGTTTCCGCCCGTTTTCTCATGGGGGCATCATCCTGGGGCTGATGCTCCTGGTTCTCCATTCCGCGGGATGCGGCCAGGACAGCCCGGTGGAACCGGCCGCCACCGGCGGACTCAACGCCTCCCAGGCCCAGCAGTGGTCCTCCATCGCCCTGGATCTTGTCGATGACATGGCGGTGAATGTCGACAACTGGGCCGCCGCCGATTTCAGTGGAATCAACACCATGGGAAGCGCCGCCAAGGCGCCGCTCGCGGACCCCACGTGGGACCCGACGGAGCAAGCCTGGGTGCTGAGCGCGTCGTGGCCGGTGACCCAGATGACGCCGCCGGACTCGATGGTGGCGACGCTCGACTATTGGCTTCAGTTCCGCAATGACATGGGACCGGTGATGCTTCCCGACAGCGCGACCACCTACGAGGTTCGCCTGGGGACCGGGCTGGACGCCCACCAGGACGACGGGACCACCGTTTCCGACCTCCACTACCTCATGAGTACGGTGCTGACCGTCTCGGGCCTGGGGACCGACACCTACCACGCGGTCGGCAACGGAAGTTCGACGGTCACCCTGGACGCCACCAGCGCCGAGGGAAGTGCCCAGACCAGTTTCGAGATGTCCTGGGCGCTCGATCTCACTGTGCCGGCGGCCGGCGGATGTCCCGCCGGAACGGCGAACGTGTCGATGCCGTCCTATCATCTCGATGCGGTCTACGACGGCCTGGGCGGGGTGAGCTGGACCCTCACCGGCCCGGGAACGCAGGCTTCCGGCAGCCGGACCCTCTCCTGCGGAACTCCCTGAGTCCGCCCCTCGGCGGCCCTCGTTTGGCCACCGGATGAGACCCTTCCAGCCGATCCGGGGCCCCCTCGCGGGGGCCCCGTTTCCATTCCGGGGGTTTTGTGACCCTTGTTTCCATCCCCCCTTTCGCGCTTAACTGGAGGCGGTGGGATCGATCGGGAAGCTCGGTGGGGTCCGCCGTTTCTCCAGCTCGAAGCCGTCGAGGTCGATGTGCGCAGCGTTTTCGTCCTGTTGTTCCTGGGCGTGTTCGGCGGGGGGTTCTTGAGCCCGGCCCCGGCGCGCGCGCGTGAGGGAAGGGTGGCCATCCTGCGGCACGTGCCCCGGACCGCCCCTCCTTCGGTTCTCGTCGCCCGGACGCTTCCCCGAGCGCGGCGGGCGGCCGCTACCCAGACCACCGGGGCCTCGTCCCTGCTCCCCGCGGTGGGGCAGATCCTCAACTGCGGCAACGACGGAACCATCGATGCCGCCGGAACACTGGCTCTCGATCCCCTGGCCGCGGCAGGCACCATCTTTCCCGCCCTGGCCGGCGTCGACTCGTTGGACATCCTCTCCATCTCCTTCGGGGTGGTCGATTTCGGCGCGGTCTATCCGGCCATCCTGGCGGTGGACATCTGGCAGGAGACCAGCCCCGCGTCCCGCTACGAATTCGTCGCCGGGGTCGACGTGGCGATCGACACCGATCCCACCCCGAACGGGGAGAACTATCAGGTCGACCTTTCGCCCTACGGGATCCGGACCAACAACCATGTCCTGGTCCTGCTGGTGGACCCGGCCCCGACTTCCGGCGGGTATGTGCTTCCCGCGGGCGACGGCAGCCCGCAGTGCTACGAGGGGTGCTGCTCCTGCAGCGTGGTGGAGAGTCCGCTTGACGGGAAACTGTACTTGTATGGAATCTCTGACGCGCAGGCCTGTCCCGCGCCCACCTGGGATCATTCCCTGCTGTTCGATGTAGTGGTCGAACTCACGGTGCAGGATGCCTCCACTCCCACCCGGCAGTGGAGCTTCGGGACGGTGAAAGCCGGGTATGCCCAGTAGACGGTCGACCATGTCCTTGTGCCCCAGGGGGAGATCCATCGTGAACCATCGCCGGTTGTCCTTCCTGTCCCTGGTCCTGGCCGGGGTTGCGCTGGCCGGGATCGGGCCCGTCCGTGCGGCCGAGAGCGCGCCTTCCCGGGTGTTGCACCTGGGGCCGATTCCCTTGGCCGCGGCAGACGCGGTCGACGGGGCGCTGGCGCCCTCGCAGGAGCTGGTCTGCGAGATCGATCCCTCGCGGGTCGTTCCCGCCGCGGGCGAGGCGGTCCGGTTGGGTCCGGGCCGTCCCTTGCGCTGGAAGGAGGTGGCCTTTCCTCCGGTCGTCCTGGAGACGGAGGGGGTTCACTGGATCGCGGTCGATCTGGAGTGCTCCCGCCATGGGAACTACCGCTGGGAGGTCGAGAGCGAAGGCAAGGCCACCCTCTTCGTCGACGGGGAGCGCACCGAACCGGGCCCGACGACGCTCGGGCGGGGCCGCTATCACATCCTGCTGCGGGTGGAAACGGCTGCGGCCGGAAAGGGCGACGAAGACGACGAAGGCCCCTTGAAGCTGGCGGTGAGCGGGGACGAGGCGGAAGGCCTGCGGTGGTCCCTCAAGCCCCGGTGGCCCCCGGCCCGCTACGGTCGCATGAGGGAACTGGTCCGGATCTCTTCGGTCGCGGTCTCGGAGGGCGGGCGCTTCGTGGCGAGGGTCCTCAGCCGGCGCGCTCCCACCGGGGACGGGCGGGAATCGATCTTCGGGATCTTGTCCCGGCAGGGAGAGGTGGTGGTATCAGGCCCCCGGGGAGACTCCCTGCGGCCCCTCTTCTTCACCGACCACGGAAAGGAACTCGTCCTGCGCCGGCCCGGCTCCGGCGGCGTCGACCTCCTGGCGTGGCCGGTGTCGGGGGGAAGCCCGAGGATCCTGGTCCGCGGCGAGCGGAGGCTTTCCCTGGTCCGTTCCAGTGCGGATGGACAAACCCTGCTCCTGGTCTCGGCAGAAGGCGCGAAGCCGGAAGAGCCCGCGCCCGACGACCCCATCCACCAGGCGCAACTGCGCGTTTCGATTCCCGACTACGAACCCGGCGATATCCTCCACCTGCTGGATGTCCGGTCCGGGACGCGGCGTCAGCTGACCTTGCCGGGAGATTGCGTCATCGAGGACGCCATCTGGATGCCCGAGGGCGGCGGAGTGCTCTATATCCGCACCCTTCCTTGGGCGGAGCGTCCGTGGTTCGTCAGTGAGATCCGGGGGCTCGACCTGGCGACCGGGCGCGATTCCCTCGTCCACCGCTTCGTCGCGGGATGGGAAGTGCGTCCGGACGACCTCGCCCTCTCCCCGGACGGAAGGGAACTGGCGTTCACCGGTCCGCCCGAGGAGATCGGCCCGGGCCATGCCGAGCACAATGTCTACAACCGGAGCCTCTACCTCCTGGACCTGACCACCGGAGAACGCCGCCGGATCCGCCTGGAAGAGGGCTGGTCGTTCAATGCCACCCACGATTTCCATGCCCTGCGCTGGCTCGACCGGGACACCCTTCTCGCCGTGGTCGACGCGGGCAGCTCCCAGGAACTGGTGAAGATCCTGCGGGGCCGGAAGAAGTGGCAAGCCCGTTCGTTGCCGACCGCGGGCGAGATCTTCGGCGCGGTGGCGTTCTCCGAAGATCTCAGCGCCGCGGCCTACGTGGGAATGGGCAGGGATCTGCCCCCGAAGCTGCATCTCTTCGATCTCCTCCGGGAAAGGGATCTTCCGCTGGAAACGCCCAACCGGTCCCTTCCGTGGATCCTGGCCCATCCCCAGGACGCGTCGTTCCGGGGTGAAGGGGGAGAAACCATCGACGCCTGGTGGTACCCGCCCTCGGGATTTCCCGGAGAGGGTCCTGCGCCCCTCATCGTCTACTACTACGGCGGAGCGTCGCCCACCCTGCGCGCCTTCAACACCACGCACCAATGGCTGTGCGCCAACGGATATGCGCTGCTGGTGATCAACCCGCGGGGAGCCTACGGGTGGGGCGACGCGTTCGCGGACTGCCACGCCGGCGACTGGGGACCGAAGGCCTCGGCCGACATCCTCCGGGGCGTGGAGGTCTTCCTGACGGCCCATCCTTCGATCGACGCAGGCCACGTCGGGATCTATGGGGGCTCCTACGGAGGGTTCATGACCGCGTACCTGCTCACCCGCACCGACCGCTTCACCGCCGCGGTCGACTACTACGGGATTTCCGACATCACCTCCTACTGGGGCCAGGGCTCATGGGGGCCCACCTATGGAGACATGTCGGTGGGGGGACGGCATCCGTGGGACGACCGCGAGCTCTTCGTCGACCGCTCGCCGATCTTCCAGGCCGATCGCATCACCACTCCCTTGCTGCTTCTGCATGGACTGGCCGACAACAACGTGCGGTCGGGGGAATCGCGACAGTTGTTCACCGCGCTGAAGATGCAGGGTCGACCGGTGGAAATGGTGCTCTTTCCCGGGGAGAACCACGGGATCGCCAGCACCTTCAGCGTGCAGACCACCCAGAGGGAGATGATGCTCGACTGGTTCGACCGGTGGTTGCGGGAACTTCCCCGGGCCTGGGAGGATCGCTGGGAGACCGGCGAGTGATTCGGTCGGGCGACCCCGCCGGGGAATCGAGCGCCCCGGGAACCGGGCACACCCCCCGGCGGATTCGGTGTCGAACGGGAGTGGATGCATGACGAGGATCTTTCGTCCCGAGGAACTCTCCATCAGCGAGCGCTACAAGCTCATGACCGCGGGGATCGCCCCGCGGCCCATCGCGCTGGTCTCGACCGTTTCTCCCGGGGGGCGGCTGAATCTGGCTCCCTTCTCCTACTTCACCGGTCTGGGTTCGGAGCCGATGACCCTGCTCTTCTGTCCCGCCAACGATCGGCAGGGCGAGGAGAAGGATACCCTGGCCAACTGCAAGCCCGCCGAAGAGGGAGGCTCCGGGCAGTTCGTGGTGAACGTGGTGGTGGAAGACTACCTGCGGCGCGCGGTGGCGGCGGCCGAAGCCCTCCCGCGCGGGGAAAGCGAGTTCGACTTGAGCGGTCTGCGACCGGCGCCCTCCATCGTGGTGCATCCGCCCCGCGTGGCCGAGGCTCCACTGGCGTTCGAGTGCCGGACCCTCCAGGTGATGCGGTTTCGTCCCGGCGCGCCGTCCGGGGCGAATCTGGTGATCGGGGAGGTGGTGTGCGTCGTCGCCGAGGACGGTCTCTTCGATGAACGCCTCCACCTGGATGAGGATCGGCTCCGGCTGGTGGGGCGGCTCGGCGGCCTCGAGTATGCGCGGGTGCGGGACCGTTTCACCCTGAAGCCGGGTCGGGCCGCGCTGGAGGGGGAGGATGAGCCCGGGAACGGCCCACCCCGGTAGGAACGCTCCGCCGCCAGGTTTTCGGTTGCTCCCGTCTGGGCCTGGGATCAATATCGCGAACGCGAACCCCCCCGGTCTTCACGGTATTCCACCGGTCCACGAGGAGTCTCCCTTGAGCGACATCGAACCCTACGTCCCCTCCCAGACGAGTCTTCCCGAATTCACCCTGGTCGCGGTGGGACTGGGCCTGGTGCTCAGCCTGATCATGTGCGCGGCGAACATCTACGTGGGGCTCTACGCCG
Source organism: uncultured bacterium (assembly GCA_964601275.1). Classification (GTDB taxonomy): domain Bacteria; phylum Krumholzibacteriota; class Krumholzibacteriia; order JAJRXK01; family JAJRXK01; genus JAOZPE01. The sequence goes on from CAZRMV010000009.1 coordinate 72,497, forward strand.
GCATGACGGTCAGCGCGGCCATTCCCGCCTCGGTGATCTCCATGGGGGTCCTCAGAGGCCTCCTTCGGCGGGGAACCATCCTCGAGAACAACGTGGTGCACACCATCGCCTCCTCGGGCGAGAGCCTGGCCGCGGGCATCATCTTCACCGTTCCGGCCATCGTGCTCCTGGGCCTGTGGACCACCTTCAACTACTGGGAGACCACCCTGATCGCCATGGCCGGTGGGGTCATGGGCGTGGTGATGATGATTCCGTTGCGCCGGCCCATGATCATCGAGCAGAAGGAACTGGTGTTTCCCGAGGGGGTGGCCTGCGCGGAGGTCCTCAAGGCCGGCGATCGCGGCGGTGAGGACATGAAGGGGATCTTCACCGCCCTCGGATGGGGGATGCTCTTCAAGGCGATGGTCTCGGTGGTCGGTCTGTTCAAGGGAACGGTGGAATGGGGATTCCGGGTGGGGAAGACCGGGATCTACCTGGGCACCGACGTGTCTCCCATGCTGACCGCGGTGGGATTCATCGTGGGTTGGGAGGTCTCGCTCCTGGTGTTCCTGGGTGGGGCGATCGCTTTTGTGGGAGCCCTGCCGTTTCTGGCCTACGGCATCGACTTCGGGGGAGACCCCGCCGCGGCGTTGATGGGGGTCTGGGACTCGCAGATCCGCTACTTCGGCATCGGGGCGATGGTGGTCGCGGGCATCTACTCGATCATCCGGATCGCGCCGAGCATGGGCAACGCCCTGCGTACCGCGATGCGGGGGGTGAGGGGCCTGGAGGACAGTTCGAAGTTGCCCCGAACCGAGCAGGGAATCACCGGCCGGACCCTGGCACTACTCCTGGTGTTGAGCATGGTGCTCAGCCTCATCGTGTACTGGGTGATGACCCACAGTCTCAGCACCACCGCCCTGGCCGGCGTCCTGATGTTCATCCTGGGTTTCTTCTTCGTGGCCGTCGCCGCCTATATCGTCGGGCTGGTGGGCTCGAGCAACAGCCCGGTGTCGGGAATGACCATCTGTACCGTGCTGTTCACCGCGGGCCTCCTGCTGGCGCTGGGTTACACCGGGAAGGCGGGAATGCTGGCCACCTTGGGAGTGGCCGGAGTGGTGTGCAGTGCGGCCAGCACCAGCGGGGACATCTGCCAGGATCTGAAGATCGGCCACATCGTCGGGGCGACCCCGCGGGCCCTCCAACGGGGAGAGGTCCTCGGGGTGATGATTCCCGCCTTCATCATCGCGCCGACCATGACCTTGCTGCAGAAGGCCTACGGCATCGGTGAGCCCGCCCGGGCGGGAGCCACCGCCCTCAAGGCCCCTCAGGCGGTGATGTTCCAGAAGCTGGTCGGCGGCATCTTCGGGAGCGGAGAGGTCATCCCCTGGCACCTCGTGCTCATCGGGGCGGGGGTCGGAATCGCCGCCATCTTGATCGACCGTCTCTGGCTCGAACCCCGCGAGAGTGCGTTCCGTTTGTACGCCATGCCTCTGGCGGTGGGGATGTACCTGCCCTGGACGGTGACCTTTCCCATCCTGATCGGCGGAGCGATCTACAAGTTCGTGGACGACAAGAGCCGCCAGCGAGGCGATGACGACGCCACCCGCCAGAAGGTCATCCACCGCGGTCTGCTCTTCGGGAGCGGCCTGGTGGCGGGAGAAGCCATCGCCAGCATCCTCATCGCCTTCTTGATCATCTCCCACGTGAAGATGCCGTGGATGTCGGCGAGCTGGATGGCCGGGGGGCTCTGGCTCGACCTCCTTTCCCTGGCCGGCCTGGCGGTCATGATGTGGATGCTGGTGAAGAAGGCCCTGGGGAACCAGAAACCCTGAGAACGCCCAAGGAGAATGCCCGTGTTCGTCGTCCGGTTCCGTTGCCCTTGAACTCTTCGGGCTTGGATTCTCGCCGGATCGCTGGTCCTTTTGGGAGGACGCGGGAACGACCAGACGGTCCAGCCCCCGCCTTCCACCCCCGCCGACACCGTTCGGTTGCAGATCACCCAGGACATCCAGATGCTGGGCCAGGGCGATTTCGCCCGCCTGGAGATCTACTCGGCCGGGGTTGTCTCCCAGTCGATCCTGCTCCTTGAGACCCCCGGAGGGGGCGCGGCTGGCCGGCGTCGAGAGCGCGGCTACCCGGCGTCGAGGACGTCTCGCACCCAGGTGAACGCGGCCACGGTTCCCGGCATTCCCAGGACGCTGGCGCACACCGCGACGGTCTGCTCGATCTCCTCGGCGGAGATTCCCAGGGACAGCGCCTTGCGGGCGCTGGCGTGGACGCTGCCTTCGCGGCCCGCGCCGATGCTGACCGCCAGCTTGATCAGGCGGCGGGTGCGGGCATCCAGGGGTCCGGCGTTCTCCTCGGCCTGGTGCATCAGATCCCAGGCTTGTCCCAGCTCGGGATAGCGTTCCACGAACGCCTGGTACTTCCGGGGGGCCTTCTTGAGGGTGGGGGCCTTTGTGTCCTTGTTCGCTGCGCTCATGATCGACTCCGTGGTGGGTTCAGGAAACAGAAGGAATGCGCCGGGTTTCGCGTCCTCGCCGCGGCATCCGCGGGCGGGTCGGCGACCGACCCCGCAAAGATACCGGTTCCGTCGCTGTGGAGCCAGGTCGGGAACGACCGGTCAAGATCCTCCCCCCGCGCCGGGGAGCGTGGAAGAAGGGAACCCGGTCGGCGGACCGCCCGTTCATGTCTTCGCGAAGCGATCCTCCCCTTCCGCATGGGAAGGGAAGATGGCGAGGACCCCGGGGATCTGCTCGAGGATGTACTCGTTGAGACGATCGATCTGCAATGCATCATGCGCCTCGGCCACGATGACGATGTGGGTTTCCCGGTGGAGCCCGTAGGGGGTGACCTTGGGGATCTGGCGCAGGAGCTCCACGACGTCCTCGGCTTGCTTTGGCCTTACCTTCACGATGCAACTGGTGATCAACATCCCACTCTCTCCCCAGATCTCGAGGCGGGAGAAACGCAGCGGTTGCACAGTCGCCCACTTCTGCAGTGGAAAGGAATCATGCTCCGTCTCTCCCGCCTCTCGATTCCTGGATCCCCGCGCGCTCACCCTCCCTCTGCCCGTGATCTCCGGAAGCCCGGTGGCTGGGATCCTAGAACTTCACCGTGAACATGAACTTGGTTTCCCACGCGTTCACGCGGTGGTTGTTGTTGCCCAGGATCAGGAAACCCGCCCCGTCGTCGGGCATGAAGACGCCGCCGCGCAGGGTCAGGGTGAGGTTCTGGACCAGGGCCCAATCGATACGGCCGTCGATCTCCTGGCCGAGCTTGTTGGAGGACTCCGGGTCGATGACGGTGAAGTCATCGGTGGGGTCATTCGGGGTTCCGTTGTCCTCGACATGCCAACCGTGCACCGCCTCGGTCGCGGCCAGGTAGGTGTACGATCCGAAGAGCTTCCACTTGGGGTGGATGCGCCACAGGGCGTTGAGCTGGAACAAGGTGGTGTTCTCCAGTTCCCGGTAGCCGCGGATGTTGGGCGCGCCCAGGCCCTGGGGAGTGATGCCTTCCTCGTCGGGCATGATGGAGTCTTCCCAGACCTCGGTGATGTAGAAATAGCCGGAGGTGCGCAACTTGTTGATGTTGCCCTTTCCGCCGGTGACGTCGTCGTCGCCGCTGCCCATGCCGAAGATCCCCCCGATATTGAACTTCGGCGAGAGATCCTTGTTGAGCTTGAGGTAGAGGTTCCACCCCTGCAGGTCGCCGTTGTTGATATCGTTCATCTGTCGGGCGTCGATGGTGGTGCGGGTGATGTTGGCGGTCTTCTGGACCTTGTCCTGTCCAAAGAGCAGATCGGCCTCGAGGTGTCCGGTCCAGCCGTGGTCCTTGTCGTTCAAGTCACCGGAAAGGCCGAAGGCCCAGAGGTTGGTGACCATCGGGGCGAATCGCGAACGGAAATAGTTGAGGTTGTTGGGGAGGTAGCTCACCCCGTCGTGATAGCTGTCATCGACGTAGTACATCCCGAAGAGCGAGTAATCGAGTTTCTTCAGGGAGTTCTTGTAGACGAGGTTCAGCATCTGCGCGTCCCCCCCGTCGATGACCACGTTTCCCGCATCGTCGGTGATCTTGTTGTCACTCAGTCCGTCGATGCCCTCGTTGACCTTGGCGTAGTTCAGGAAGAGGTGGTTCTCCCAGTCGGCCTGGATGCCGTCCAGGTTGTTGTCGAGGACCATCTTGTTGCCGAGGCTGTAGTTGATCCGGCCGACCCGGACGTGCAGGCGCATGTCCGCGAGCCGTACCAGGGCGTAGGCCTGGTCGACGTGCATCAGGAAGTTGGTGTCCTTGAAGTCGAAGAGCTGGCTGCCGCTGCCGGGCACCCGGCCTCCGGCGCGATCCACAGTGCGGTCGGCGTTGTCCACGCCCCACCATCCCTGGCCGATGTCGAAGCGGGTGACCGCGGTCAGGTATTCGTTGGCGTCGAAGCTGAGCTTCAGACGCAAGACCTGGACCGTGTAGTTGTCGTTGTAGTCGCTGGCCCCGAACCGGAAGGTCTTCTGGGACTGGAACGAGGCGTTGTAGACGCCGCTGTAGTGGAACTTCTTGGCCAGGTCATCGGCCGATGCCGCGCTGCCCGCGAGGAGCAGGATGAGAGCCAGCACTCCCAGGGCCGTGAGCCTTCTCGACATGAGCTTGCCTCCTGTGGGATCCCGTGAAGCCGCGAACGCCAGGGGGCGGTCGGGCGATACGAGGGGCTCCTACGCAGGAGCTGTGCCTCCATGGATCTGTTGCCATGTCAACAGGTTGTCTGGTATCCGTCGCTTCGGCGGGCGATCCTGCCGACATCCGGGCAGGGAGCTTCGGCAGCGGGAGCCGCTTCCGCGGGGCTTGGGTAACGGTGAGGGGAGAGCGCGGTCGGTCGCCGCGGAGAGCCGCGGGGGCGTCTCAGGCCAGGCCCCACTTGCGGAGGTGGTGTTGCAGGGTGGTGCGGGGCACCCCGAGCATCTTGGCGGCGCGGCTCTGGTTGCCCCCGCTGAGCTCCCAGGCCCGTTCCACCAGTTTCCTCTGGCTCAGCAAGAGAAGGTTCTCCTCTCCGCTTCCATCCAGGGTGATGCGGATCTCCTCGGGTCGCTCCTCCAGGGTGTCCGGCCCCAGCCGCAGGTCCCTTCCCTCGACCTTCTCTCCTTTGGCCAACAGGACCGCCCGCTCGACCGCGTTGCGCAGTTCGCGGATGTTGCCGGGCCATCGGTGGGTCGAGAGGCGCTGCTCGGCCTCCTCCGTGAATCCCTTCAGGTTCTTGTGGAGCTTCCGGTTGAAATCCATCAGGAAGAGTTCGGCCAACGGGACGATGTCCTCCCCCCGGTCTCGAAGAGCGGGAAGATGGAGGGGGGCCACGTCGAGGCGATAATAGAGATCACGGCGGAATTCCCCCTGGGCCAGTTTCGCCTGCAGGTCGGCGTTGGTGGCGGCGATGAAGCGCACGTCCACCTTGCGGGGCTCGACCGATCCCACCCGCAGGATCTCTCCCTTCTCCAGCACCAGCAGCAGCTTCGCCTGCAGATCGGCCTGCAGGTCCCCAACCTCATCCAGGAAGAGCGTACCTCCGTTGGCTTGTTCGATCAGTCCCCTCTTTCCGTGGCGGGAAGCGCCGGTGAACGCCCCTTCCTGATAGCCGAAGAGTTCGCTCTCCATGAGGTCGTGGGGAATGGCGCAACAGTTGAGGGTGACGAAGGGGCCGTCCCGGCGGCTGCTCTGGTGGTGGATGTATTCGGCCAACAGGCTCTTGCCCGATCCAGTTTCTCCCTGCAGGAGAACGGTCACCTCGCTCTGGGCGTAGCCCTTCGCGGTGGCGAGCAGCTCCTTCATCGGGCGGCTGCGCGCCACAATGTCGCCGACGGCTCCGGCGGCGCGGCCCCGCGCCAGCAGCTCGACTTCCTTGCGCAAGCGCACCTGTTCCAGGGCGCGCTGCACCACGTGCCGGGTCAGTTCGGGATCGCTGCCCTTCTCGAGGAAATCGAAGGCGCCGGCGCGCATGGCCTCGACCGCGAGGGTCACGCTGCCATGGGCGGTCAGGATGATGACCTCGGTTTCCGGCGCGGTTTCCTTGGCGAAGGCGAGGACCTCCAGCCCCGTGCCGTCGCCGAGCCGGTGGTCGACGATCAGCAGATCGTATTCCCTCTCGGCGAGCCGGGTCTTGGCCTCCTCGACCCCGGCGGCGCCCCGGATCTCCCAGCCGGCGTGTTGGAGCGAACGAGCCAGGGAGTTGCGGACGATCCTCTCGTCATCGACGATCAACAGACGGAATCCCATGCTACGCATTCTCCTGGGCCGGTGGCTGATGGAGGGGAAGCCAGACCGTGAACACCGCGCCTTCGCCGGGGCGGCTCTCCACCTCGACGGTTCCATGATGTTGCAGGACGATCCGTTTGACGATGGTCAATCCCAGCCCGGTGCCCTGGGGGGAACGGGTGAAGAAGGGATCGAAGATCCGGGAAAGGATCTCCGGCCGGATCCCGGGGCCGTTGTCCTCTACCTTCAGTTCCACCCCGCCGTCGCGCCGGCCGGCGGTGATGTGGATGTGTCCGAGCTCCACCTGCCGGGTCGCCTCGGCCGCGTTGGACACCAGGTTGATGAGGACCTGTTCCATGCGGTGTCGGTCCATCTCGACCGGAGGCAGATCGTCCTCGACCTCGACGGTCAACTCCACCGCATCCTGTTGCAATTGCTTGCGCAGGAGCACCATGGCCGAGTCGATCAGCTCCCGGAGCGGGTGGGTGCCGAATTCCGGCTCCCGCGGTTGGGCGAAGTCGTTGACTTCGCTCACGATGCGGTCGATGCGCTGGAGGCCGTCCTCCATCTCGGAATAGACCTCTTGTTCCGGTGCGGCCGGATCGCCTCTTCGCTGGAGAAAGTCGAGATTGTTCCGCACCGCGAACAGGGGGTTGCGGATGTCGTGGGCGATTCCCGCCGCCAACTGCCCGAGGGCGAAGAGTTTCTCCGATTCGATCTGCCGCTCCATGCCGTCGTGGATGCGCTGGCGCATGCCGTCCAGGGCGCGCGCCAGGTCTTCGACCTCGGCCTTTCCGGTGATGCTGACCGCGGTCCCGTAGTCTCCGTTGCCGATGCGGGTGGCGTCGGCCTGCAGGCGTCGGACCGGGCCCACCACCGTGGCCCGGACGAAAAGATGGACCAGGGCGGCGATGAGTCCGGAAACGGCGAGATAGGCCAGGATGCTCATCAGCTTGTTGTGCCGCTGGGCGGCGATCACCGTGTCCATCGGAATGGAGATGCTCAGTCCTCCCCGGATGTCGCCCACGGAATAGCCCTGGGCGCCGTGACATCTCAGGCAGTCCTTTTCGGTGATCAAGGGAGCCAGGTAGCGGAAACTGGGAGCATCGGGCCCCTCCACGACCGCGCTCACTTCGTCCAGGGGCCGCCCCTCCTGGCGGCTGCGCTCGATCCGGTGCAGCGCTTCGGCCTCGAAATCGTCCGCCCGGTTCCGGGGGTTGAGCGGATTCAAGGAGGTGACGTGGAAGGTGAAGCGCAGTCCGCGGCTCTGCGACATCGAGGCCAGATCCCGGGTGATCATCGCCGGATTGCGCAGGACGAGCGTATCGCCCGCCGAGGTCACCGCCAGGGCATCCTTCAGGAAGGGGTTGGACTCCACCCCCTGGGTCTTGGGGATGTAGACCCCGCCGCTGTGGGCGACCCAGGCGCGGATGAGGACGATCTCGCGGTGCAGGGCCCGGGAGAGGTCGAGCAGTTCCTGCTCGATCAGGGCATTGGTGTGTCTTCCCATTTCGCGGAAGACGAAGAGATTGACCACCAGGACGATGATCGTCACGCCGAGGCCGATGCGCATCGAGAGTCGCAAGATCCGTCCCTTTCCCGGCTGGAATCGCGGGGATGGAGCCCCTCCCGGCCGTCGCGACGGGGGGGCCTTTGCGGGCAAAGAGTACATGAGTTCTTGCCAAGAGGGCCACCATGCGATTCATTGGGAGGGAGGTCGATGGCGTTCCACCGACGCCGCTGCACAGTCGCCCTCTTCTGCCGCCCACCCCCGCGTAGTGGGGTCGTGGGGACAAGCCGCCCATGGACCACCGGACCCTCGCGTGCGCCACGGCGTTTGCCGTCGTGTGCGGTCTTCTGTCGGGGTGTTCTTCGGGCGATCCTTCGCCGGGGCAGGGCGCCCAGACCCTGCCGTCGCAGGTCAAGGACGGCAGGCGGGTCGATCCCGCCCTCGATCGCCACCTGGACAAGACTCCGCCGCGCAAGCCCACCGGTCTGCGTCTGCGCCGGGTGGAGTGGACCTACGATTGCATGGAGTGCCACCGCCTGCTGAAGCCGCGGTGGCACCACCAGCCGCTCCAGGGCGAGCACCGGGATCTCGAGCTCCGCCACGGCGCCAACCGCTTCTGCCTGAACTGCCACCACCCCACCAACCGCAACGTCTTTGTCGATTACGACGGCTCCGAGATCCCTCCGAGCAATGTGGTCCGCCTGTGCGCGAAGTGTCACGGGCCCACCTATCGAGACTGGAAGGTCGGAGTCCACGGCCGCCGCAACGGGTATTGGAACACCGCGATGGGGCCACAGACCCGCCTGAGCTGCATCGAGTGCCACGACCCGCATGCCCCGCGGTTCCAATCCATCCCACCCATGCCCGGGCCCCACTACCCCGTGCGCGCGGCGGGGGCTCTGGATTCCCCGGGCGCGGCGGACTCCCCGCCCGGTGCGGCCGAAGGAGGGGCGAAATGACCCGATCGGACCGTTCCCCGCAGACTCCCCGGAGTCTGCAGGAAGCCATGCGACCGCTGGACCGCCGGACCTTCCTGCGGGGCGCGGCCGGCGCCGCGGCGGGGTTGGTGGGACTTTCCCTGGCGCTCTCGCCCCTGCTCGATCTCGAGTCGGGTGATCTCAGCCTCGCCGAGTTCCTGCAGAAGCACTACCGCGAGCTGAGTCCGGAGGAACTCGACCGCATCCTTCGCCGCATCGAGGAGGAGACCGCGCGGGACTACGGCGTGAAGCCAAGGGTGCGGGACATCCGCCCTTTGGGCGGGGTGGAGTTCGCCTACGCCCTGAACCTGAGCCGCTGCATCGGATGCCGGCGCTGCGTGCACGCGTGTCTCGCCGAGAACAACCAGTCGCGCGAAGACCCCGACGATGTCGAGATGTCCTACATCCGGGTGCTCGAACTCGAGAACGGATCGATGAACCTGGAGGAGGCCGACCAGTACTACGACCCCGAACGGGTTCCCCGCGAGGGCAAGTACTACATGCCGGTGCAATGCCACCAGTGCCGCAACGCTCCGTGCACCAAGGCCTGTCCGGTGAAGGCCACCTGGACCCAGGAGGACGGCATCACCGTGATCGACTACAACTGGTGCATCGGCTGTCGCTATTGCATGGCCGCCTGCCCCTACTTCGCGCGGCGGTTCAACTTCAAGAAACCGAAGCTCGAGCCCGAGCAGATCAACCCGAACCAGGCCTACCTGGGCAACCGGATCCGTCCCAAGGGCGTGGTCGAGAAGTGCACCTTCTGCCTGCAACGCACCCGTGAGGGCCGGCTTCCCGCCTGCATGGAGGTCTGCCCCACGGGATCACGGGTGTTCGGCAACGTGGCCGATCCGGAAAGTGAGATCCACTACATCCTCAAGAACAAACGGGTCTACATCCTCAAGGAAGAGGTCGGGACCCTGCCACGTTTCTACTACTTCTTCGACGTGTAGACGGGAAGGATGACATGAAGGATTACCTGTTGTTCCTCGCGCGCGTGGCGCGGATCTCCTTCCAGGGCGGATGGCGCTTCTACCTCTGGATGTCGCTTCTGACCGTCATCGCCCTCCTCGGGCTGCATTCCTACATGCGGCAGTTCGTGGAAGGCTTGCAGGCCACCGGAATGACCAACCAGGTGTCGTGGGGAGCCTACATCTCCAACTTCACCTACCTGGTGGGAATCGCCGCCGCCGCGGTGATGCTGGTGATTCCGGCCTACATCTACCGCAACGAGGAGATGCACAAGGTGGTTCTCTTCGGAGAACTCATGGCCATCGCAGTCATCGTGATGTGCCTGCTCTTCGTGATGGTCGACCTGGGACATCTCGACCGTTTCCATCATCTCATTCCGCCCTTCGGGATCTTCAACTTCCCCGTGTCGATCCTTTCCTGGGATGTCCTGGTGCTCAACGGCTATCTCCTGTTGAACATGCACATCTGCGGCTACCTCCTGTACTGCAAGTACCGGAATGTGAAGCCCACCGCGAAGTTCTACATTCCCTTCGTCTTCATCGCCATCGTGTGGGCCATCAGCATCCACACCGTGACCGCCTTCCTCTACGTGAGCCTTGGAGGTCGGCCGTACTGGAATCATCCCATCATCGCCCCCCGCTTTCTCGCGTCGGCATTCACCGCGGGTCCGGCGATCCTGGTGGTGACCTTCCAGTTCATCCGGCGTTACACCCGCTACTGGATCGGCGACGCGCCCATCTTCACCCTGCGGCGCATCATCACCGTGGCCATGATCATCAACGTCTTCCTGTTGGCCTGCGAGGTCTTCACCGAGTTCTACGTGAAGACCTACCACGTATCGGCTTCGCAGTACCTCTACTTCGGTCTGCATGGCCACACCGCGCTGGTGGGATGGATCTGGACCGCCATCGTGCTGGAAGTGTCCGCCCTGGCGCTCTTCGTGACGCCCTGGTCGCGCCGGATCGGATGGTTGAACCTGGCCTGCGTGCTGGCTTTCGTGGGGATCGGCATCGAGAAGGGGATGGGCTTGATCGTTCCAGGTTTCGTTCCCTCGCCCCTGGGGGAAGTCGTCGAGTACGCCCCCACTTGGAACGAGTTCCTGGTGGTCCTGGGAATCTGGTCCTTCGGGGCCCTCATGTATTCGTGGATGCTGAGAGTGGCCATTCCGATCATGGATGGATCGCTCGCGGCCGGTACGGCATCACCGTTGGAAGATCTGGAATCCGGCACGTCACGACACGGGACCGCGCGTCCCTTCTCCCTCGGGGGTGATTTCCAATGAAGAGATGGTTGCCGGCGATGGCCGCGGCCGTGCTCGGCGTTCTGCTCGGCTCGGGTGTCGCCCGGGCGGGGTTCACGCTCACCGACCTCTCCAAGGAGAGCAAGGCCTGTATCGAATGTCACAAGAGTGTATCGGCCTCCATCTACGGACAGTGGGGAGGCAGCAAGCACCACGGGGCCAACGTGGGGTGCTTCGAGTGCCACAGCGCCACCGTGGGCGATCCGGATGCGTTCATGCACGAGGGGCAGCTCATTTCGGTGATCGTGTCTCCCAAGGACTGCGCCCGCTGCCACGAGACGGTGGTGAAGGAATTCACCGCCTCCCACCACTCGAAGGCGGGAAGGATCCTGGGTTCTTTGGACAACGTCCTGGCCGAGGTCGTGGAGGGGAATACCGGCTTCAAGTCGCCGTCCTTCCCCCAGGGGGTCTCGGCCGCGGCGGTGAACGGTTGCTGGCAGTGCCACGGCACCACGGTGAAGGTGCTGGGCGACGGGAAACTCGATCCCGCCACCTGGCCCAACACCGGCATCGGCCGGATCAACCCCGACGGGTCGGAAGGTTCGTGCACCGCCTGTCATTCCCGGCACAGTTTCTCCAAGGCGCAGGCGCGCCATCCCGACACCTGCGGGAAGTGCCACATGGGCCCGGACCATCCCCAGATCGAGATCTACAACGAGAGCAAGCACGGCATCGCCTTCCGGGCGAACATCGACAAGATGGCGATGGACAATTCCAAGTGGGTGGTCGGCGAGGACTACGACGTGGCCCCGACCTGTGCCACCTGTCACATGAGTGCGGCGAAGGGCTTTGAGGACGAGCAACAGCCCTACCCGGCCCAACCGGTCACCCACGACGTGGGGTTGAGGATCTCCTGGAACAACCGCCCGGCCATCTCGATCCGGCCGGAAGTGGCCGACGCCAAGATGGGTCTGCCCGGCGCGGAGATTCCCTGGCGTCAGCGGCGGGACCGCATGATCGCGGTCTGCGTGAACTGCCACAACCGCAACTTCGTCGACGCGTTCTACGAGCAGTACGACGGGCTCATCCAGCTCTACCGGGAGAAGTTCGCCGAACCCGGCCTGGCCCTGTACAAGGCTTCCGAGCCCCTGCGGCATCAGCCGAAGTTCAGCGATCCCATCGACTTCACCTGGTTCGAGATCTGGCACCACGAGGGGCGCCGGGCCCGTCACGGGGCCTCGATGATGGGCCCGGACTACACCCACTGGCACGGCACCTACGAGGTGGCGAAAGCCTTCTACAGCGAGTACATCCCCCAGCTCACCGAGCTGGCGGAGCGGTACAAGGATTCCGAGCTTCCCGAGAAGAGGGCGGCCGCCGAACGGCTCGCCGATCTCATCGAGGAGACCCTCAACCAGGCGAACCATCGCTGGTATCTCGACAAGATGAGCGCAGCCGAGAAAGCGCGCCGGGCCAAGGAGCGCGCCGAGTTCGAGAAGCGCTACAAGAAGTAGGGGTGAGAGGATATCCATGTCGGGCCATCCACGGGAAAGAGGGCAGAAGAGCTCGGCGCTCGATGCGCGAAGACGCTCGGCGGAGCGCCTGGCCGCCGAGGCCGAGGACGCGTTGACGGCCCACCTGGTGGAGCGGGCGGAACACGCCAGGCGCAAGTACGGAAGAATCGACGCCGGAAGGCTTCCCGCCTTCTTGAACGATCCCGAGTGCGTGCGCCATCCCGCCCGACTCGTGTTCGAGGAGGGGGAGATGGCGCCGCACCAGTTCGCCCAGCCCGACCGGGACTTCCGGGTGCCGGGAGACGGGGCCAGGGTGCTCTGGCTGCGCCCTGAGCTCGCCGGCCACCCCGAGTGGCTGCCTTTGGCGGTGGCGTACATGGTTCCGGTGATCAACTACGGAGAGGAAGTGATCGACGATCGTCACTGCCTTCGGTACGCTGCGGTCCTGCTGGGTCTGGACGAGGACGCCGCCTACCGGAGCCTGTGTGGAATGGCCGATGCGCTGGGGCTGGCGATCCGAAGACCCGCGAACCATCCGGGAGCCTGATGGATCCGGCGACTCCTCCTTCACGGACCCTGGTGCTGGGGCGCCGCCTCCTCGCCGCCCTTTCCGTCCTTCTGGGGGCGGTGGCGTTGGACCGGTGGGTTTCTGGCGCCGGCCTGGTCTTCGTCCTCGCCTTCCTGGTCCATTGGCTGGGTCTGTATCCCCGCTGGATCTGCCTCTACTGCCCCCACTACGGGCGCGTCTGTTCCTCGGGCGGGGGAAAGGTCTCCGCCCTGTTCTACGACCGCCCGGGCGGCGCCGGCGATCCGCTGCACTTCGCCCGGCGTTCCCGCTGGGGTCATCTCGCCGGGATCGGGCTGCGGGCGTTGCCCATCACCGTGCTGGCGGTGGCGGTGAGCGGTCCCCGCCGGGAGGATCTCGCCTCGTGGGGCCTGCTGGGAATCCTGCTCCTCCTGGGATTTCTGGAAGGAAGGCAGTATTCTAGGCGCACCTGTCCCCGGTGCCGGGCCCTCCCGCATTGCCGCGCTCGATGGTCCCGGCCCGAGACGGACGCTCCGCCCCAGTGATGCGGCGGAGCTCGGTCTCCTGATCCAACGAGGCGAGCATGAGCGAGAGAATCCAAGGTGAGGGGCTCACCTTCGACGATGTCCTGCTGGTTCCGCGCTACAGCGAGATCCTGCCCCGGGACGTCGAGCTGCAGACCCGGCTGACCCGCCAGATCTCCTTGAACATTCCCCTGGTCTCGGCGGCGATGGACACCGTCACCGAGTCGGCCATGGCCATCGGTCTGGCCCGCCAGGGAGGCATCGGGTTCATCCACAAGAACATGAGCCCGATCGAACAGGCCAGCCATGTCGACCGGGTGAAACGAAGCGAGAGCGGCATGATCACCCAGCCGATCACCCTCAGTCCAGAAGACCAGGTGACCGAGGCGCTGGAGGTGATGCAGCGCTTCAGCATCTCCGGGGTTCCCATCACCCGCGAGGGGAAGCTGGTGGGAATCCTCACCAACCGCGATCTCCGCTTCCTGGCCGACCCGCACCAGCCCATCTCCGCGGTGATGACCTCGGACAACCTGATCACCGCCTCGGTCGGGACGACGCTGGAGGAGGCCGCGCGCATCCTCCACCAGGGCCGCATCGAGAAACTGCCGGTGGTGGACGAGAAGGGAATGCTCAAGGGGTTGATCACCATCAAGGACATCCAGAAGAAACTGGACTACCCCAACAGTTCCAAGGACGACGCCGGCCGCCTGCTCTGCGGCGCCGCGGTCGGGGCGGGTGCTGATCTGGCCGAGCGGCTCGCCATGCTCGAAGAGAGCGGGGTGGATGTGGTGGTCCTCGACTCGGCCCACGGGCACTCCCGCAACGTCATGGAGGCGGCCCGCCGCATCAAGAAGGAGTATCCCGACCTTCCCCTGGTCGTGGGCAACATCGCCACCGCGGAGGCCGCCCGGGCCCTGATCGATCTGGGGGCCGATGCGGTCAAGGTGGGGATGGGTCCGGGCAGTATCTGCACCACCCGGGTGGTAGCGGGAATCGGCGTTCCCCAGATCACCGCAATCTGGGAGGTGGCCAAGGTCGCCCGCGACGCCGGGGTGCCGGTCATCGCCGACGGAGGCATCAAGTACAGCGGGGACATCGTCAAGGCGCTGGCCGCGGGCGCGGACACCGTGATGGTGGGAAGCCTGCTCGCGGGGACCGAGGAGAGCCCGGGCGAGAAGATCCTCTACGAAGGCCGCACCTACAAGGTGTACCGGGGCATGGGTTCGGTGGGGGCGATGAAGGAGGGAAGCAAGGACCGCTATTTCCAGGGCGACGAGCCCGAACCGGCCAAGTTCGTTCCGGAGGGAATCGAGGGCCGGGTCGCCTACAAGGGACCGCTGCGGGATACCGTGCACCAGCTCATGGGAGGGCTCCGGGCCGGGATGGGCTATTGCGGAGCAAAAGACTTGGAGATCCTGAGATCGGAGACCACATTCGTACGGGTGAGCCCGGCGGGTCTGCGCGAGAGCCACCCGCACGACGTCCAGATCACCAAGGGCGCGCCCAATTACCCTTCGGCTTGAGGCCGGGTGATTCGGAGGCGACCTCGCCCCATCGGCCTCTGCCCCGGAATCCGCAAGAGGATGGGACCGGGGAGGCCGAGGCTCGCGAGGATGGTCTGTCGATGGATCAGGCAAGCAAGCACGATGAGAAGGCCCGCGCGATTCTCACCGGCGCGGCGAAGGTCTTCAGCGCAAAGGGCTACCACCACGCTTCGATGCGGGACATCTCCAAGGAGACTGGAATGTCCCTGGCGGGGATGTACCACTACTTCTCGGGCAAGGAGGAGATCCTCTTCTCCATCGAGCGGTTCTGTCTCCGCCAGGTGCTGGATGAACTCCAGCAGCGCCTGGAGACCGTCCGTGATCCCTGGGAAAAACTGGACATGGTGGTGCGCAACCACCTCGATTTCTTCACTCGGAACGTCACCGAGATGCGGGTGCTCAGCCACGAGGCGGATTCCCTCGAAGGGGATTACCGGAAGCACATCAATCGGATGCGGCGGGAGTACTTCTCGTTGGTGGCGTCGATCCTGGAGGAGCTCCGCGGCACGCCCTGGGATGAAGCCGAGAAGCGGCGCACCACGCTCTCCTTCTTTGGAATGGTCAACTGGGTCTACACGTGGTATCGACCAGAACGGGACGGGTCTCCCGATGAACTGGCGAACTCGATCCTGAGCATCCTGCAGGGAGGGATCGCTCCAGGGCGCCCGGCGGGATGATCGACATCCGCCGCCCGGGAGCGGGGATCGTGTCCCGGCCCTGAAGGACCTCGGCCGGGGGGTGGTGACCCCCGACGGCCCGGATTCCACGGGAAGAAACCTGATGCACGCAGCCGACGACCCCTTGCGTCCCCTTCTCGCCCGCCTGGGATCGGAGGCGGGGTTCCTCGCGTTGGGCGCCGCTCCGGTCGCCTACGCCCGCGACGAAGCCCAGTACCAGAGCTGGTTGGACGGCGGCTTCCACGCCGGGATGGATTGGTTGGCCGATTCGATGGAGGTCCGCTTGGATCTCCGCCGGAGATTCCCCTGGGCCGCGTCCCTGGTGGTGGCGGTGAAGGAATACCGGCCCCATGACCCGCCGGCGGGCGCGTCTGCGGGGGTGGCCCGGCAGGTGTCGGCCTACGCGCGCGGCCGCGATTACCACGAGGTGCTCCTGGGCGCGTTGAAGGGGCTGGGCAACCGCCTGGAAAAGGAGCTGTCCCCCCGGCCGCTTCGCCGGCACGCCTACGTCGACACCGGTCCGGTCCTGGAACGCCAGGCCGCCGAGGCGGCGGGCCTGGGTTGGATCGGCAAGAACGGGCTCTTGCTGCGGGGGGATGTGGGAAGCTGGACCTTCCTGGGCGTGCTCGTCACCGACCTGGAGTTGACCCCGGGGCCCTTCCGGGGCGATCCCCTTCCGGGAAGCTGCGGCAGTTGCCGGGCCTGCCAGCCGGCCTGCCCGACCGACGCCTTCGTGCAACCCGGCGTGGTCGACAGCCGGCGTTGCATCTCCTACCTCACCATCGAGCACCGGGGGGAGATCGACCGCTCGCTGCGGCGGTCGATGGGGGGATGGATCTTCGGGTGCGATCTCTGCCAGACCGCCTGTCCCTTCGATCACCGAGCGCTGGTACGGCCGCAAACCCGGCCGGAAGATTCCTTCACCGCGGTCTCCCCCGAACTGGCTTCGACCACCCTGCCCGAGTTGTTGTCGCTGGACGAGGAGGAGTTCCGGCGGCGCTTCAAGAACACTCCCCTGTGGAGGCCGCGGCGCGAGGGACTCTTGCGCAACGCGCTCATCGCGGCGGCGAATCTCCGTCGCCTGGACTGCGTTGACCCGGCGCGCGCGTTGCTGAAGGACCCGTCCTGGGTCTTGCGCGAAGCCGCCGGCTGGTGCCTGGCCGAGATGAGGGCCCCGCGGGGCCTGCAGGATCTGCGGGAAGCGATGGAACAGGAGGAAGATCCCGAGCGTCGCCGGATCATGGCCCAAGACTTGATTCGGTGGGCGGGCGCATCTCCACGTTGAGGATCGGGGTGCACTGGTCGATGTGGGCCGACGCGAAGCTCAACGCGCCGGTCGCCACGTCATGGGCGTAACCCCACCAGTCGTCCTCGATGCGATAAAGACCGTCTCCGCTGGTATCGACGATGGCCAGAAGGGTGTATTCCACATCGATCACCAGATTCTCCACCGCATAGAGGATGACCGCAGGTTGCAAGGCGGGAGTCTCGGCCAGGGAGACCGCCTGGGGAGTGGCGGCCAACACCTCTTCCAGCCCCGGGTCGGGACCCAGCAGGTCCCGCCGGTAGGCGAAGACGAGGGTGTACTGGAGGGAAGGAGCCGAGGAACGGTTGCTGAAGATCTGCCCGATGATCATTCCGACCTGTCCCACGTCGCCGGTGACCAGGCAGGGTTGGACCTCGGGGTCGGGAAAATAGAAATTGCCGCGGGTGTTCCCGGTGAAGAAGTGCACCACGTAGGGGTGGAGAAAGCGCGGCCCGTCCAGGATCATCCAGTGGGCCAGGCTGGTCGAGGCGGGCATCACTCCCGACAGATCGAAGGTGCGGCCGTGGACGCTCGGTGAGCCCATCTCCCGGGCCATGGGAATCATCCGCGGGATCACGTCCTCCACCGCGACCTCCTGGTTGAAGGTTGCGCTGAAGGCCAGCGGCAGATCGACCACGGTGACCGAATCACCCGGCGTGGTGGCTCGCAGCTGGATCGGAAAGGGAAGGATCTCCTGGGGCTGTGTGGAGGACTTGCAGCCGCTTCCCAGGGAAGCGGCTGCAAGCACCAGAAGAACGATCCAGGATCCAATACGCATGGAGGGGGCCGCAGTCCTTTCCCTATTTGATCTGCTTGATCTACTTGATCTACTTGATCAACCCCATTTTTCGCACCGCTCTCCACTCGCCGCTGCGCACCTCGTACAGGTAGACCCCGCTGGCCACCGGCGCCCCTCGGGCGTCCCGGCCGTTCCAGTTGACCTGGTGGATTCCGGCCTGCAGCGGAGCGTCCAGGAGGGTGGCGACCCGCCGGCCGCGCGCGTCGTAGATGGTGACCGTGGTGGCTCCGTCCCTTGGGAGCGCGAACGAGATGGTGGTCACGGGATTGAACGGATTCGGGTGATTCTGGTAGAGGGCAAAGGCCTGGGGCCGTCCCGGGGTGGGCGATTCCACCGCGGTGGGCAGACAGGTCTCGGCATCCGCGCCCAGGGTCCCGCAACCGCCCGAATTCGCCCCCGCTGCGGGCGATGAGGGGGGAATGCTGTAGTCGCCGGCGGTGCGGTCGCAGAACTGCGGATCGGCGCTGACGTTGCCGCCCGTTCCCACCGGATCGGTTCCACACCCGGAGGTGTTGCCCAGCGCGTTCTGGTAGAAGAGGTTGCAGCTGAAGGTGGAGGTCGAGGAGGCGCAGGTCACGCCGTCCGCGTTGGTGGTGCCGGTGCCCCCGTTGAACGCGAAGATGTTGCGGGCCAGACCAGCGTCGGAGGAGACGAGGTAGATCCCGTTGGCTCCGAAGCTGGCTCCATCATTGTCGGCGATGGTGTTGTTCTCGAAGATGCAGCCTGTACTGCTGGAGATGTACGCCGCCGAACCGATCGTGGCCGCGCTGTTTCCGGTCAGGAAGGTGTTGCGCAGGGTGAATCCGGCGCTGTTGTTGGCCGAGATGGCTCCCCCGAAGAAGGTGCAGTTGTTTCCCTGGTACACCCCGCCGTCCTGGTCGAAGATGGTTCCGTCGATCAAGGCGCCTCCACCGTTCTTGTTGGTGCCGTCCACCACGTTGCCGATCACCTGCAGATTGTTCGCGGTGATGCTCCCTCCGCTGGCCCAGAAGCCTCCGCCGCCGGAGGTGGCGGTGTTCCCCTGGATCGTCACCGCCTGGAGGACGAGATCGCTGTTGATCGCGTAGAGCCCCCCTCCGAGTCCCGCCACCGAATGGCCGGAAATGGTCGAGTTGGAGAAGGTCGCCGTTCCGGCGGCCGTCGGGCTGTCCACCACGTAGACCCCGCCGCCGTCGGGCGGTGTGCCGACCGGGCCGGTCCAGGAGATGTTGTCATGGACATTCAGGCCGGTGATCTGGGGCGTGCTGTTGTAGATGTAGAGGCCCGCGCCGCGCAATCCGGTGTTCCCGGTGATCTCCACGTTGTCCAGGACGGGGTCGGATGAGAGGATGGCCACCCCGCCCCCTCCGGAGATGTCCGTCGATCCTCCCGCGGTGTTCCCGTCGATGAGAAGATTGCGCAGGGTGACCGAGGAATTCTCGATCCGGACCCCTCCGCCGAAGAAACCGGTGTCCGGGGCGAGGGGCACCTGTTCGGCCTTGCCTCCGGTGATCTGGAACCCATCCAGGACCGTGTTGACGCTGATGCCGGTTCGGATCCTCACCACCGGCTTGAGTCCATCGCCCTGCAGGATGGTGCGATTGCCGATGGGATCGCGGGTGGTGTAGGTGGCATCGTAACCCCCGTTGATCTGCAGCCCCGCGTCTTCGGTCATGTGGAGGTTCTCCTGGATGGTGATCCCACCCAGGCAGGCGATCTCCGATCCGGGATCGAGGATCAAGGTCGCCACCGCGGTGGCGATGTCGGGCGCTTCCTCGGGCACCTTCAGGCGGCCGCTGCCGAAGAGCTTGAACACGTTGATCCGGCCGGTGCCGAGCTTTCCCGCGTACACGGCCTGGTTCACCGAGTCGATGGGGTCGACCGCCGCCTTCACCGCCGCGCGGACCGCGGCGCCGCTGATTCCCGGGTTCGCGCTGTAGACGATCGCCGCCATGCCGGCGGTGATGGGAGAAGAGAAGCTGGTGCCGCTGATCGTTCCGTAGGTGTGGGCGGCGTTGCCCGATCCGGTGTTGTTGAACATGGTGGTGTAGATGTTCTCACCGGGGGCGGAGACGTCGACCCAGGTTCCAAAGCTGCTGAAACTGGTCTTGGCGTCGGACGAGGTCGTCGCCGCGACCGCCAGCACATCGCTGCGGCCGGCCAGGTAACTCGCAACCTCGGTATTGTCGTTGCCCGCGGCGGTGACGATGGTCATGCCCGCGTTGATCGCGGCGTTCACCGCGGAGACCAGGGGGATGTAGGCGCTCGATCCCCACGAGGCGTTGTAGACCTTGGCCCCCTTGATCCGGGCGTAGTTCATGGCGCTGGCGGCGAAGTCCATGCCCACCACTCCGAGGTCGCTGTTCGCCGGCGTCCATCCGATACGCAGGGCCATCACCTTGCAGGTGAAGGCCACGCCGACCACCCCGGTGGCGTTGTTGCCGATGGCCGCGACACAGCCGGCGACGGCGGTTCCGTGTCCACCGTAGTCCATGGGGTCGTTGTCCTCTCCGAGGACATCCTGGGGAGGGTTCTGGTTTCCGCTGACCCCGGTGACGAAATCCCAGCCGCGGATGTCATCGATGTAGCCGTTGCCGTCGTCGTCGAACCCCGGGGTTCCGTTGTACTCGGTCCAGTTGATCCAGATGTTTCCGTCGATGTAGTCGGGAGCGGTTCCACCCAGGTCGGGATGTTTCCAGTCGACGCCACTGTCCGCGATGGCGACGACCACGTTCGAGTCACCGGTTTCGTGGGCCCATGCCGCCATGGCCCGGATGTCGCGACCGCCCGGGTTCAGGTTCCGCAACCAGATCTGGGAAGCGAACTGCGGATCATTCGGCACCACCGCGTCGAGGACGGCAATGGGAACCGGAATCGCGTCGACCACGCCGGGAAGGCTCTTCACCGCGGTCAGGACATCCTGGAGTTGGTGTTGCTCCCCATCGAAGGTGACGGTGTACCAGTGGGACATCTCCTCCTCGTCCGCGGTCAGTCGCTTTCCCGCCACCTGGGTCGAGGGAAAGAGCGCATAGAGATCGCGGAGATCGAAGCTCTGGGCCAAGGTGTTCCACGAACTCCGGTCGGTGACGAGACCCGCATTTCCCCGGCGGGAGACCTGGGGCACCGCACCCGGCGCAAAGCGGACCGAGATCCGGTTGGAGATCAGCATCCCGTCGCGGGGCGGACCTCCCCGCCACACCTGGCGGGCATCGATCTGTTCTGCGTGGGAGGGAAGGGAGAGGAGGGAAAGAACGAATGCGGTGGTGAACAGGACTGCCACCGGGGAAACGAAGCGCGGGAACCGTGGCATGGGGAAGCCTCCAAGGGACACGTCCAGCGGCGTGCCCCCCGCTGTCGATGCGGTGAATCCGGGAGTCCAACCGGTGCGGATTGTCGAAACGCGGCGGGAGCCCAGCGGTTGTCTGTCTGCGTTCCATAGGATAACGCAAGGGAGGGGCTCTGGGCAAATCCCACCGGGAGTTGGGCGAACCCCCCCTTCATATGCTACATTGGCAGGTCTCGTATTGGAGGATTCCACGGGAAGGAAGAACAGAGTGACCGACTCGACCGAACAGATCCTGGCCAAGAACATCTGGGAACTCGAAAGCCGCATCAAGGAAGGACAGAGTGACCCCCATACCCGACTTTCCCTGCTGCGGGCCTATGCCCAGCAGATCTCCGCGACCGAGAACGGGCTGAAGATTCCCCGTGAGGACCAGGAAGAGCTCAGGGTCAGCAATCGCACCCGCAACGGGGTCCTTCTGCTGCATGGCAGCACGGGAAGCCCGGCCCAGCTCCGCAGCCTCGGCGATTCTCTCCATCAAGCGGGATTCTCGGTTCTTGTGGCGCGGATGCCCGCGCACCCGGCGTCCGACGACGAATTGAAGACGCACTCGTGGAGAGCCTGGCTGAGTCATGCGGAGAACCGCTACCGCATGCTCTCGGGATGGTGCCGCCAGATCCACATCGTCGGGTTCAGTTTCGGGGCGGCCATCGCCTTGCAGCTGAATGTCCGGCCGCGGCCGCGTTCGCTGGTGCTGCTGGCCCCCGCCCTGTTCATCCGCCTCAATCTGCCGGCCCGGCTCGCCCTGTCCCTGGGCCTCCACCGCCGCTCATGGCTGCGGAAGAAGATGGGATGGAAAGCCGAGGCCCTGGAGGGAATCGAGGAAGCGCGGCGCACCGACTGGTGGGAGACGGTTCCGCTGTATCTCGCGATGTGTGAAGACGATACGCGGGTGAAACCCAGGAGCCTGGAGTATCTCCGGTCGAAATCGCGCAGCCAGAAGACCCGGGCCACGCTCTTTCCCCGCGGCGGGCACGTCTTCCTCGATGGAGAGCCCAAGAGCGTCCTCCACCGGGAGGTCCTGGACTTCCTCTCGGCGAAGTAGGGGTCGTGCCGGTCAACCGATCCGGTCGTCCGGCGCAGGCTCCTCGGACGATCCGATGACCGTTCCGTCGGCAGGCCTGGCGGTCTCCCCGGGGTCCTCGGCCGGCGCGGCGGGCATCTCGAACCGGAACCGGGGGTCGAGTTTCCGCAGACGGGCCACCGCCCGCTTCAGGTCCTCGTGACGCACCGGGCTGGGCTCTTCCTTCCACCGCGAATAGCAGTCGAGGAAGGCGTCGTAGAGGGTGGTCCGATCGTGGGCTTGCGGCTCCATCTCCTCGATCTCGCGCCCGAGGTGGAAGAGACTTCCCTCACCGATCCGCTCCATGAGGTCGAAATAGTCGCTGCGCACGTGACGGAGGACCTGGACGTAGCGGGGAAAGCGTTCCCCCAGCTTGCGCAGGGCCTCCCCGATGCCTCCCCGGCGGCGCTTCAGGTGATGCAGTCGGCTGCTGGCCAGCAGGTAGTACAGGCTTCCCCGCCCCTCGAACTCGGACGGATCCCGGTGGAGGAAGGGATGCTCCGGTCCCAGGGCACCTTCCACGTGGTGGAAGATACCGATGCCCAGGAGCAGGTGATCGGCGTTGACCTTGTACAGGCGGTAGGCATAGCGGGGATCTCCACTGGCTTCGGCCTGGCGCCGCAGGTCGAGATCGTAAGGCTGCAGGTAGCGCCGGGCCTCGTCGTGGTAGCTGGCGGAGAAGAAGCGGTTCAACAAGCCCGCCAGGTAGACGTTCACATCCTCGTCGAATCCACCCTCGTTGCTGGGGAACGAAGCTTCCTTCCGGGCGCCCAGGAGACACCGGAGAAGATAGTCCTGGGTTTCCCGAGGGGCGGGGGCGCCCGTGGGGTCGTCCGCATCGAATTGCCAGTAACGTCTCGAAACCATCGCTCGCTCTTTCCGGTCGCCTGGGTCCAGGGGTCGATGGGAGATCAGGCACGAGACGTGCCACGCGGGCCGGGTTCACTCCAGCCCTGTCCAGAAAAGGTACATTGCAAGTGCAGCGAAGTTTCCACCGGGACGGACCGGGAACGGGGAAAAACGGAAAAACCGGCCGGATTCCGCCGGATCAGGGTGTTTTCGCGGCAATTCGATCCGGTTCTTTCCTCCGGTGGAGAGCGAGGGCGGTGGCATCCATCTTGCCTTGGGTGGGCCTGCGGACTTCCCGCCCGCAACTGGGTATCCACTCTGGCAAGGAGATGGCCGTGTCGGCGCCGAGGATCGTTGTCACTTCGCCCTGGAAACTGGGGCTCTTCGTGTTCCTGCTCGTGACCGCCTGTGGTTTAGGGCTGATCTATCTCTATTTCGGCTATTTCGGGGGTCGCCTGGACATGACCGACCCCCAGGTCGTGCGCGATTTCTACATGGTCTGCGGGAGCGTCGCCTTCCTCGGGTTGCTGGGGTACCTGGCGATCGTGAGCGCGGCGCAACCGGCCGACCGGGTGGCGCACTACAGCCGCCGACGCCGCAAGCTGCTCAAGAAAGCCGCCGGGATCACCGATCCCGACCGGGTCGATCTGGAGGACTACCAGCACGAACCCTCCCTGGCCGCGGTGCTCGAGCGTTGGCGGGAGGACCGCCGGCGCTTGAGCGAGACCGAGGCGCAGGTCTTCAGTCCGCAGATGCGGGAACGTCTGCAGGCAGTGACCCGGCAGCTCGAAGAGGTGCGGGATGAGACCAACCGCCTGGCCATCCACGCCGCCCTGCAACTGAGCCGGCTGGGAGACGAGGCCGCGCCGCTGTTGCAGACCATGGAGGAATTGCAGGAGATCTCCTCCCGCCAGGGAAAGATGGTGGTGGAGTTGACCGCGGTGGGCGGCGGAGCCGAGCTGGAAGCGTCCGGAGAGGAACCGGTGGAGACGCCGTGGGAAACGGAAGTCCCCGCGACCTCCTCGGCTTCTCAAGCCCCTTCGCCGGATCTCCAGCCGCAGCCGAGCGCGGAACCGGCCGCGGAGGAACCGAAGACGACCACCGAACCCGCCCCCTCGGCCCCTCCGGGATCCGCCTGGGGCGATCTCGAGCCCACCGCGCCGTTGGCTCCTTCCCCGGCGGCGACGCCGGTCGACACCCGGCAACCGGAGGAGATCCACGATCTCAGCGAATTCGGCGCGGTGGAACTGGAGACGGGCGATCCCGCTGGCGGACCCCAGGAGCGAGTCTATGATCTGAAGGAGTTCGGCGCCGTCGAACTCTGAGCGCTGGATCCGGGCCGAAGTGGAGTGGGGTGCCCATGAACGACCGAACATCCCGATCGTCGCAGGTTGGTCTCTTCTCGGAGCAGATCTCCGAGCAGATCGGCCGCCTGCGCGTCTTGACCGGCACGGACGCCGATCGAGCGGGCGGGATCGCGCTCAAGCGGGCGGTCATGGCCACGCGGCTTCTCGCCGGGAGCGCCCGGATCCTCCACGCGGAGGAATTGACCGCCTTCCTGGAAGAACTCCTGGCCTGGTTGCAGGGAATCGGGCAGACCAGCTCCGGAGCCACCCCGACCCAGTCGCTCATCCTGGACGCGGTCATCGCCTTCGAGGAAGGTCTGATGCGGCGCCTCGATCGCCCCAAAGGGCTGGAGGATCTCTCCGCGTTCCACGAGGAAATCGACGAGCTGCTGAAGCTCATCCGGAAGAACCAGGCATCTCTTCCGGCCCGCCCCCCGGCGCCGAGCGCTTCGGCCGAAGTCCCCGGACCTCCGCCGGAGGCGCAGGACGAACCCCCCGGATCTCCGCCGGAGGCGCAGGATGAACCTCCCGGACCTCCGCCGGAGGCGCAGGACGAACCCCCCGGACCGTCGCAGGCCGAACTCGAGGACCAGATCTTCAGCGCGGTCGGCACCCTCGCCGATTGGCTCGATGGCCTGGAGGATCACCGGCGGGAGGAATTGCTCGGGAGAGGGGTGGGACACCGTCAACTGCGCCACCTCCGGGCCGCCCTGGATCGCCTGCTGGGACCGTCGGCCGATCCGGAGAGTGCCGCCCACGCGATTCCCGCGTCGACCATCGATTCCGACCATCCCCTGGTGCACCGCCTGGCCCGGTGCATCCAGGCCCACGCCTCCCGCCTGCAGGGAGGGCTCCAATTCCGGATCGAGGGGGATCCGGGAGATCTTGCCCCCGAACGCGGGGAGAAGCTTCTCGGCATCCTCGATCGCCTGGTCGGGGATACCAGTGAGGTCCTGGCGGAGATGTTCCAGGAAGACGATGCGCCGTCTTTGGCGCATCTCTCGGTGGTCTTCGAGCAGCGCGACGACCGTCTGCGCATCGCCATCAGGGACGACGGCCCTTCCCTGGGAGCGTCGCCGGCCCTCGACCACGCCGATCCGCTGGGCCTGTACCGGGGACTCCGCGGCAGCCGTTCCGCCATCGAAGAACTCCACGGGATCATCCTGGTCGAACCCGAGGATCACCCGGGCACCCGTTTCGTCCTGTCCTTGCCGGTGGATGTCTCCCGGCCGGTGGTCCGTCTTCTCGATCTGGGAAGGGTGGAAGCGGCGGTGTCGGGCTTCCTCCTGGACGAGGTCATCAGCACCGAGGGGCTGCTCTTCCACCGCGATACGGACGGCGAACACTTCATGCGCAACGGGCGCCCGGTTCCCCTGGTCGATCTCGCCGAGTATGTCCCCGGATTGGAACCCCTGGCCGAAGAAGCCGGCAGCATCGCGATCGTCGGTTCGGTCGAGAAGAGACTGGGAATCTACTGCCATGGCGTCGGGGGTCCGGTCGATTCCTCCCGGACGGGCGACCCTCCGCCCCAGTGGCAGCGGGTTTCCCGGTATTCCATCCAGATCGGGGACAAGGCGATTCCCCTGCTGAGCGTGGAGCGGTTGCTGCGGCTCCGGATGACGGTCCAACTGGTCGAGGAAGCGGGGAGCGTCCCGGATCCCCTGCTCGACGTCTATCTTCCGGGGGACGAGGAATCTCCCGAAGCGACGGCTGGGGCCACCGGGACGGCCGGGGAAGGTGCCGAACCGGCGTGGGCGGCCGAGCGGGTCCTCTTGGTGAACCAATCGCAATTCCGCCGTCGCGACCTGGAACGCGCCCTGGCCGAGGCGGGCTACGCGGTGACGGCGGTGGAGACCCTCGAAGAGGGGCGCCAGCTTCTCCAGGCGGCGGAGTACGGCCTTCTGGTCACCGATCTTCGCCTGGGGGAAGAGGGCGCGGTGGGATTGTCCGATCTGCGGAAGATACGGCCCCATCTCAAGGTGGTCCTGACCTCGTCGGTCGCCCGGGAATACGCCGAGGAACTGGCACGGCGGGTCGGCGCGGATGCTTGCTGGTTGCAGCCCTATCGGCGGGAAGATCTGCTCCGGGTGCTTCCCGCTCCCCGCTGATCGGCCTCGCGGGGGCCCCGGGGCGCTCGACCGGTCCCAGCCTTCCTTCCCGCCGTTTCTTGCACCTTGCAATCCCCCATCGATCCCCCGGGGTCCACGCTGCGGCAGAGAGGGTACAAGATCTTTCTCGAACCCACCCAAGATGTTCTATTGGAACGAGTTGGGTGAATCTCCAAGTCGATGGTCCATTGGCATATTGGTTGCTGATCGGTGGGCCAGTACAGGCATCCTGGGGACCACACCCGAAGGCACAAGGGGAACGGAATGAGCGAGAAGAACTTTGGCGATTACGCCAACATCTACATCGGTGGGGAAGACAACAGCTCTCCGGTCATGACTTCCACCGAGGCGGCGGACTACTTGAAGATGCACGTCAAGACGGTCTGTCGTCTGGCCAAGGAAGGCAAGATCCCCGCGAAGAAAGTGGGGAGTGAGTGGCGCTTCCTCAAGAGCGTTCTCGACCGTTGGCTGACCAAGGAACTCGTCTGAGCGTCGAGTGCGCCAACAGCCCACGGTGAAGATGGGTTTCGTCGCGGCGGCCGGCCTCAGGGCGGACCGCCGCGTTTCTTGTTGGGTCATCGGGCACCGGCAGCACCCGAGCACGGTAGCGTGACATGAGTCGAGCAACGTTCTCATCGATCAAGTCGAAGCACCCGGAGATCTTCGTGGTGAAGATCAAAGGTCAACTGGGCGTGAAGGAACGTGACCGGGTCTGCGAGCTGCTGCGCAAGTGCGACGAGAAGAACAAGAGCAAGGTCGTCTTCGAATTCTCCGAGGTCGAAAGCCTGGGAGGCAGTGTCGCGAAGATGATCGGGGCTTTCGTGGCCGAACGTTCGGGCCGCGGCGTGCCTCCCGTGTTCGTCGGATGTTCCGAAACAGTGGAAGACTTCTTGACCGGCCGTTGCGAGCAGGTCAAACCGGAATTCTTCAAGTCATTGAAGGAGGCCGAGAAGTTCCTTTCCACCCTCAAGGCGACTTCCACGCGCGGCAAGTCGAAGCCTTCTTCCTCGAAGAAGATCCCGGCGACCGGATCCGCGGACGATGCGGCCCATCCCATCGGGGCGGGGATCGCCCTGATGCCCGATTGGGCGGAACCCGACGGCGGCATCGCCACCACCGACGCGATCCAGGCGCCTCCTCCCCCGTCCGACCCGAGTTCCAAGTTGAATATCGTGGAAGTGGACAAGCCGGTACCGGCCGCCCGCTATCTCAGCCTCTCCGAAGCGGAGAAGACCTTCGCCGCGGCCCGGGACCTGGCGGGAATGAAAGGCGCGGTGGCGGCGCTTCTCTACGGAGTCAACCTCGCCGACACCTGTCACCTGATGACGCGCCGCAACGACGAACTGTTGGAGGTCGGCAACGAGGACAATCGCCTCAGCACGAAAGGACGCGTCGCGGAGAAGCTCCTGGAAGCGAACACTCCGATCCCCATGGAAGACCTGGTGTCCGAATCGCTCAGCGAAGCGGAAACCGAGCTGCTCACCCGTCTGAATTGCCAGATGGCGGTGCCGGTGGTGGTCAAAGATGCGCTGGAGGGAGCGCTGTTCCTGAGGAAGGAACAGGCGGGGAGCGATTACGGTCCGAGCGAGGTATTGGCGCTCGATCTCCTCGGACGCAAGTTGGCTCATGCCCTGCGGCAGGGCGGAGACGTGCTCGCCGGAAACGCGGCGTCTTCGGGCGAAGAGGCGGCGGCCGGTCAGGAGATGAGCCGCAAGGTGCACCAGCAGAAGGCCCTGTTCACCATCGGGAAGGAATTCAACTCGACCAAGGACGAGGACCACCTCCTGAGCCTGGTGCTGCTCACCACCATCGCCCAGGTCGGCGTGGGTTCGGCGGCATGGTTCGAACTGCAAGGGGGGATGATCGTCCCCCGCAAGCAACGGGGACCCGACGAGATCGAACTCACGGAAATGGTGGTGGACAATCCCGAGATCCTCCGGGACCTGGACGAGCCCTGCATGCTCAGCGATCCGGCGGCGGCCGAGAAACTGGGCGGGGTCGCCCAGAACCTGAGCAAGCTGGGATTCGAGTTCGTGGCTCCGGTGCGGGGAAAGGCCGGGATCTTCGGCATCCTGGCCCTGGGTCCGCGTCTGTCGGGCAGCCCGGTCGAGGCCATCGACCACGAATTCCTGTCGATCCTGACCAACCAGGCGGGCGTCGCCCTGGAGAACGCCCGCCTGATCCGCGACCTGCACGACCGGACCCTGGGAGTGGCCCAGACCTTCGTGAATCTCATCGAGAAACGGAGCGGCCCGGGAACCCGGGCGAGCACCGAACTCATTTCCCACTACGTGGGTCAGATCGCCAAGAACATCAACTATCCCACCGACCAGATCCGTGACCTGGTGTACGGAACGGTCCTGCGCGATATCGGCATGATCGAGATCAGCGACCTCGTCCTCCGCTCCCCGCGGAGTCTCACTCCGGAGGAGTGGCAGCTCATCAAGCAGCATCCGGTGACCGGCGTGGAGATCCTCTCCGGGATGAATTTCTCTTCGACGATCACCGATGTCGTTCTCTACCACCACGAACGTTTCAATGGAGAAGGCTATCCCCATGGATTGCGCGGGGCGGCCATTCCACTGGGCGCCCGCATCGTCGCGGTGGTGGAATCCTTCGTGGCCATGACGCGGGACCTGTCGTATCGGGCCGCGCTCAGCCGGGGCGAAGCCCTGGAGGTGATCCGCGAGAACTGGGGCATGCGTTATGATCCGGAGGTCCTGCAGGCATTCCTCGAGATCATCGAGGTGGAAGGGGAAACCGAACCACAGATCGAGACGCTCGCGGGAGCCCGTTGATCTCTCCTTGAGAGCGGGGCGCCACCGTGTCCCCGGAAAGGATCCGATCCTTGGCGCCGGCTACCATGATCCCCACCCAGAGGGTTCTCGTCATCGACGCCGATGCGACCCATCGAATGTTGGTCAGCCGGGCGCTGGCCGATCACGGTTTCGATGTGGTCGCGGCCGTCGATGGCCGCCAGGGTCTCGAGTATTTCCACGCCCAGCCCATCGACGTGGTGATCGTCGACCGGGATCTCCCCGACCTTCCCGGGCTGCGGGTCTGCCACGAGCTTTCGGGAAACGGCAGCGGCGCGTCCGTCCCGGTGGTGATGAGCGGGCTGGGAGACGATGACGAGTCGCCGCTCAAGGCCTTCGAGGCCGGGGCCCAGGATTATCTGCGCAAGCCGATGAGCCCCGAGGAGATCTGCGCGCGGATCGAGCACGCCCTGGAGAATCAACGTCTCAAACGCATGCTCTCCAAGCAGAACCTCGAACTGAACAGCGAACTGAGCGAAGGACAGAAGGAACTGGAAGGAGCCTACCGCCAGTTGAAACGCCAGTTGCTCAGCCAGCGGGCGCTGTTCGACGTCAGCCACGAGATCAACTCCTCCATCGACGTCGACGAACAGATCAACATCCTCCTCCTGACCGTCATGGGCCAACTGGTGATCGAAATGGCCGCGATCTTCGTGGCTCGTGACGAGGAGAGCCCCTTGGAATTGCATTCGACCAAGGGAGTGCCGAGCAGCGCCATGCGGTCGGTGCGCCTGGAGCAGGAGATCGCGCTGCTGGAACATTTCGAGCAGGATCCCCGGGCGATGAATCTGCGCAATCCGGAAGCACGCATGTCGATGGGACCGGACCTGCGCCGGATGGTCGAGATGGGCTTCGTCACCGCCCTGCCGATCATGATCGGGCCGCGGCTGGGGGGCATCCTGTTCCTGGGCGACAAGGCGGGGGGACGGCAGTTGGACGATTCCGATCTCATGCTCCTGTCCAGTCTTCTCGCTTCGGCCGGTATCGCCATGGAGAAGGCGGCGTTGTTCCGCAAGCTGCAGGAAAGCTATATCGCCACCATCCAGAGCTTGATGTCGGCCATGGAGGCCAAGGACACCTATACGCGAGGCCACACCGCCCGGGTGAGCCGCTACGCCATGGCCATCGCCCAGGCCATGGGATTCAGCAAGGAAGCCCTGGAAGACGTGCGCCTGGGGGCCACCTTGCACGACATCGGCAAGATCGGGATCCACGAGAGCATCCTGAACAAGGAGGGCGGTTTGACCTCGCAGGAACTGGAGATCATGAAGGAGCATCCCGCCCTGGGCGATCGCATCCTTCGCAACATCTCCTTCCTGCAACGGGCGCGGAAGATGGTCCGGCACCACCACGAGCGTTGGGACGGACAGGGCTATCCGGACGGCCTGAAGGCGGAGGAGATCAGCCTCGGGGCTCGTATCGTCACCGTCGCCGACGCCTTCGACGCCATGACCTCCAATCGCACCTACAGCGAGGGAATGGGGCTGGAAGAGGCCATCTGGAACCTCACCTCCAAGGTGGGCACCCAGTTCTGCGAGGACACCGTGAGGGTCTTCGTGAAACTCCTGCGGGAGGGGTTGGTGACCCTGCCCTCGTGGATGAAGAGCTGAGCCGGGAGTCGGCTTGACCGGGAAATCCGATCCCGGGTACCATGGAAGCGATGGGAATGGTCGCCCGCTCCGATCATTTCGCGAAGACCCCGCCTGGCGGTATCACGCCCACCCTGCCGTCGGCCGCGGAGACCAACGACCCACGAGCTCCCAGAAGGAGTTCACGCGGTGACTCCCCGCTCCTGGTGCCGCATCGTCCTGCCGATGCTTCTGGCCGCCGGACTCTCCTTGGCTCCCTCGGGGGCCGCGGCGCAATACCCACCCCGCTTGTGCATCGGTGACACCTCCCCGCTGGATTTCGGCACCCTCCACGTGGGAACGACCTGGACCTTGTTCCTGCAGGTGAAGAACTGTTCCAATGAACTCCTGGAAGAGGTCGACTACTGGGTGGTCGGGTCCGACGCCTTTGTCGCGCCGCCCAACGAGCTGCCGATGAGCGGGGGACAGATCCGCCGGCCGGGTGTGCTCTTCCAGCCGAAGGCGCCCGGAGACTACCGGGCGACCCTGGTGATCCAGCCCGTGGGAACCGGTCAGCCACATTTCGAGATCCCCCTGCACGGAATCGCGATCGATCCGCAGATCAGCCTCAGTCCAGGGTCGGTGTTGGTGGTGATGGAGGATGGACAGGTCGAACGGGTCGATCTCACCCTGGCCAACATGGGCTCGTCTCCGTTGTACTGGAACGCCTTCAGCTCGATTCCCGAACCGGGGCAGCCGCATCGGCGTCTCGACGGGGTCACGATGCTGTGGCGGGATGACCGGCCGGCGGGAGAGGGGACCGACGGGTTCCAGGAGGAGTGCCGATCACTGGGGGCGGAGATCATCCCCCTGGGAGATCACCTGTCCTATGCCTGGCTGACCGCCGCCGATGTGGTGC
Organism: uncultured bacterium; assembly: GCA_964601275.1. GTDB lineage: Bacteria > Krumholzibacteriota > Krumholzibacteriia > JAJRXK01 > JAJRXK01 > JAOZPE01. The sequence goes on from CAZRMV010000009.1 coordinate 104,293, forward strand.
TCTATACCGGGGGGACGTTGCCATGGGACCGCTCCGACCTCGATCTGCTGGTCCGGTGGATCGAAGACGGGGGAAGCCTCATCTACCAGGCCGGAGAGAACCCTCGAGTGCTCGATTCGATCCTGGAGAAGCTGCACCGGCCGGAGCGGGTGGGCGCCACCTCAGCCGTGACCATGACCAGCGGGAAGGCCGATCACCCCCTCAACGACGGAGTGGAACGGCTGATGATCTCCCCTCACAGCGTCTTCACCTCCGTCCAGCCCGGCTTCCAGCCCCTCTGGTATGTCGAAGATGCTCCGCCGAGAGTCACGGTGGGCCTGCTGCGTGCCGGCGAGGGAAGGCTCTTCCTGAGTTCCGGGAACATCCTCGACGACGACGAGAGCGGATACTGGGTCGACTATTCCCCCGGCCCACGGGTATGGCATGCCACCGACAATCTCGTCTTCCGCCCCCGCGTCCTCGATTGGATGGCCGCCCCGCCCCGCTTCCTCCGGGGTCCGGACCACGGAACCCTGGGCGCCGCCGAGCGCGCCACCTTGACCCTGCAGATCGACAGCAGTGCCCTTCCCATGGGACGCGGCCGCTTCCAGCTGCATGTCCTCAGCAACGACGACCCCCGGCAACTCGATCTCCCGATCGACATCACGATCCTGCCGGCGCCCCGGCTGCGGATCGACCCGGACGAGGGGAGCTTCCCGGGGGTTCCTCTGGGCAGCACCCGGTGGCAGAACCTGCGCTTCGTCAACGACGGTGTGGAAAGGCTCGATTTCACCCTTCATCCCTCTCCGGGCTCGCCGCTGCAGTTCTCGACCCTGGACGGAAGCCTGGATCCCGGGGACTCGGTAGTGGTCGCGGTGGGCTGGACCCCCCAGGCCGCCGGGGGCTGGGTGGACAGCGTCCGGGTGGAGACCAATGCCCCGGGGGCGCGGGAGAAGGAGCTCGTGTTCCGTGGATCGGCGGTCGATCCTCCGCTGATATCGGCATCGCCCAAGGATTTCTCCGTCGGCGTGGCCAGCGGCCAGGAAACCTTCAGGGAGCTGGTGCTCACGAACCGGGGAGAGGGAGAGCTCTCCTGGAGCCTCGATTTCCTGCCCACCGAACCGCGGGCGAAGAAAAAATTCCAGCGGCCCCGGTTGGCCGACACCTCGGGCTTCGGCCCCCGGCCGGCGGAAGGGGATTCCTCGGCCGCAGCCAGCTACGAACTCCTCGATCTCACCGGCCTGCGGATCTGGTTCGCGGATCTGGCACTCTCCTACGAGTACGGATACCGCGGCTGCGCGTACAACTGCCGGATCTACCCCCTCTTCCAGAGCGCGGAGGCGCGAGGGGCGACGGTTCTCGACGGAGAACACCGGGATCCGACGACGGTCGACATCGTGGTGTACCCGAATTTCCGTTTTCGATGGGACGAGCAGTTCGTCCACTGGCTGAAGAACGGGGGACGGCTCCTGGTCCTTCCGGAATACCCGGTCGATTCGGGAGACAACGATGCCCAGATGCAGAGCGGAATGCTTCACGCACTGGGTCTGCCGGTGGACTGGAAAGTGGCTTCGGGAAGTCCGACCGAAGCGTGGAACCTGAGCCCCTTCCCGGCGAACGACGGGGTGCAGAGACTCCTGTTGAAACCCGAGTTCGCGCTCGAGGCGCCGCCGGACGCACCGATCGACCCCCTGTTGCGCTCGGACGACGGGCGGATCTACGGGTTCTCGGCGACGGTGGGAACGGGAAGGATCATCGCTCTCGGCGCCTCGGTCGTGCGGGATTTCTGGGATCGCAGCGAGGACAACTGGCTGTTCGCGAACCAGCTGCTCGACGCGATGACCTGGGCGAACTGGGTGCGCACCCAGCCTTCCCAGGGGGTTCTTCCTCCCGGCTCGTCCCAGGTGGTAGGACTGGAGTTCGATGGCCGGGGGATGCCGCCCGGATCCTTCACCGGGCGCCTGCACCTGGTGCACAATGCGGTCAACCGGGACGCGATGGAGATCCCGGTGCAGCTGGACGTGAAGCCCGCTCCCATCGTCGGGATGACGCCCTCGACGGTCGACATCCCGTGGCTGGCTGCGGGGGAACCCCTCACGATCGGCGCAACCCTCGAGAACCATGGCAGCGCGCCGGCCCGGATCGTCTCGGTGCGCACGCTCCGGCCCGAACTGCAGGTCGAGCAGGCCCCGTCGATCGTACAGAGCGGCCGGTGGGAACCGCTCACCCTGCAATTGACGGTTCCTGAGCCCCAGGTCTTCGAGACCACCGTGCAGATCGAGATCGACGATCCCTTCCGACCGTTGCTGGAACTGCCGGTCCGGGCGGTGGTCAGCTCTCCCCCGGTGGCCCGGGTGGACACCTCCGAGCACATCGTCCACGTCGACTACGGGCAGGAGGCGACGTTTTCCTTCTCGATCGAGAATACCGGGGACGCGCCACTGGCGTATCTCCTGACCCGGCGCGCCCCGACCTACACCGTCGGGCAACGGGGTGATCTGTGGGGCAAGCGCTTCGTCCTCAATTCCCACCCTCCTGACAACAGCCTCGGTGCCGCCCTGGTCGACACGCTGCGGTCGGAGGGGGTGTCCGTCCAGTTCCGGTCGGTTGCCCAGATCAAACAGGAGCTGATCAATCGAACCGTGGATGTGCTGTGGGTGGGGAATCCGTGGGACGGATTCTGGTTGGATCCGGACCGGCTCCGGATCCTGCGGGAGTGGGTTCGTGACGGCGGTGCCCTCCTGATGGAGGAACTCTCGGCCGGGTCCTCCAACCGGTCCCTCCGGAGCGTGTTGGGTCTGCCGGTGGACGTGTCGCTCCAGAGATATCCCGCCCAAAAGGCCCGGATCGTCTCCTCGCATCCCATCCTGCGCGGTATCGATCGGGTCCAGGTGGTGGGTGGATACCGCCTGTTCAATCTCACGGCCCCGGCCGAGGCCCTGACCGAGACTTCCGATGGAGACGTCCACATCGCGGTCCAGGACGTGGGGATGGGAAGGGTGGTCTTCAGTGGAGACCACTTCCTGTCCCAGGCCGCCCCGGATGACTCCGTCCAACGGGCCCTGGGCCTGCGGATCTTCGATTGGCTGTCCGACCGCAGTTGGGTGTCGGCGAGTGCGGCCCAGGATACGGTGGCGCCTTCCCAGAACGAGCCGATCGTCGTCGCCTTCGAGTCACGCAGTCTTCGGCCCGGTGTCTATCGCGACACCCTCTTGCTTCGAACGAACGATCCCATGTTGCCCCTGGCCTCCATTCCCTTCCGAGTGGAGGTCCGCGCGGTACCGATCCTGCAGATCGCGCCCACGTTCCTGGAATTCGGGAGCATCCAGTCGGGAACCGAGCGGGAAATGGGCCTGACCATCACGAACCGCGGCGTGGCACCCTTGCGGCTCACTGAACTCAGGACGGACTCGCCGGCGTTCCAGCTTCCGGTGGACTCCCTGGTGATCGAGGCGGGAAAGAGCGATACCCTGGCGGTCTTCTTCCGTCCCATGGATGCGAAGTCCTTCAACGCGCATCTCTCCTTCGCCACCAATGATTCGCTGCACCCGTCGGCATCGGTGGGCCTGAGTGGATGTGCGAAAGCAGTGGTATTCCTCGACACCACCCACGTGGATCTTTCCGCTCTGCAGGGCGACAGCGCCACCACCTGGGTCCGGTTGACCAGCGAAGCTCCCGGCACGGTGCGCTGGGGTCTCAACCCCTACTCGCTTCATGTGGCCTGGCTGCAGATCGAGCCCCTCAACGGAATCCTGGCCCAGGGGGAGACGGACAGCCTGCGGATCACCGCGAGAGCGGATCTGGTGCCCGCCACGGGAACCTATTACGCCACCGTCGAGTGGTCCAATCCGGGTTGCTGGTGGCCCGGGCTTTCTCTTCCCATCACCTTCTACGTCGGAACGCCGCCGGAGCAATCCGCGGATACGATCGATTTCGGCACGGTGACCCTCCAACCCGGGCAGAGCGGACTGACGAGGTATCAGCGACTCACCTTGGAGAATCTTTCCACCGAACCGCGAACCCTTCTGGACGCGGTCATCGACACCACCGCCTTCGGGCTCTCGGATACGACCCTGGTGATCGATCCTCTGTCGAGCCGGGATCTCACCGTCATCTTCCATCCACCGGGCAAGGGCCGATGGGCGTCCAACCTGGTGCTGCGTTTCGATCGAGGGGATACCCTCCAGATCGTCCCGGTCACCGGACGGGCCGACTATGCCTCGGTGTTCGAGTATCTCGGGCCTGGGGTCCTTCGCTTCGCCGCCGCGCCGGGGCACCTGGCCCGCACCACGGTGTCGATGACCAATCCAAGCCTGGGCGATCTCGAGTTGGGTTTCGAGGCTCCCCCTTCGCCGAGCTGGCTGCAGATCTCCGCGGACACCACCGTGGTGGCTCCGGGCGACACCTTCGCCCTGACCGTGACCGCCGACGGGAGCCTGTTCGACACCCCGGGTGGCCCCTTCTTCAGTTCCTTCAGCATCCACAGCGATGATCCGGCCCATCCGACGATCTCCGTCACCGCCATCCTGACCGTGGCGTCGGTGGACGCGACCTGGATGGAGATCGTTCCCGATCGGATTCCCCGCGATCCCCAGGCGCCCCCGGTGGAGTTCCACCTGCAACTTCCCGCGGACCTCGCCGATACGGTGATCGATCCGAGGACGGTGTTGCTGGACGATGCCCTGGCCCCGGTCGATTCCACCGACCTCCGGGGCGATCGCAACGGGGACGGGATCGCCGACCTCTCCTTCCGCTTCGACGCGACGGACATCCTGGATCGCTTTCCCGACGGAGTGCATCAGGTTGCAGTGGTGGGGATGGTCTCGCCCGATCTGGCGTTCGTGGCCACGGGCCTGATCTCGGTGGGGGCGGCCACCGGGGTGCCCGATGGGCCGGGGAATCGGCCACCGGTCACGAGTTTCGCCCTGCGGGCGAACCAGCCGAACCCCTTCAACGGGAAGACGACGATCGTCTTCGCGTTGCCCCGCGCCGAGTTCGTGCGCCTGAAGGTGTACGATCTGCGCGGCCGCTGCGTACGGACCCTCCTGTCCGAGCGTCTGCCGGCCGGGGAATACCGGCAGGCGTGGGACGGCCGCGATCAGGGAGGTCGTCCGGTGGCCTCGGGAGTGTACTTCGACCGCCTGGAAGCGGGGAGTTTCCACGCCACCCGCCGCATGGTGCTGCGCCGGTAGGGGCTTCCGCGCTCGTGGATCGAAGGTGTCCGGCTCCCTGGACACCGTACATCTCCATCCCGCCTCTTGTCCGCCTTCCGGACAGGGCCGGGCCCGCCTCGGCCCGGCCGGTCCCTTCCAGAACCCGTGGACCGGCAAGGGATTGCGCACATGCGGGGGTTTCCCGATTCGGCCCAGGCGGCCTGGTCTCTCTCCTGCAAACGAGGGCGGGTGCAGGCCGGCGGCGCCAAGACGCCTTCGCCCTGCGGATCGCCTGCCCCACGCATCGGAGCGATTCATCTCGCGGGGCGGCCGGAGGGACGGTGCACCCACGGCGCACCGCCCCGCGAGCCGGCGGGGGACCCCGTCGATGCCGCGCGGTCCCCCGCCGGCGCCGTCACTTGGCGCGTCGCGTCCGGCGCGTCGCGTCCGGTGCCGTCATCCGGTCCGATGGGTCCAGGGTGCCTGCCGCGTGGCGGTCGCGCCGGCGCGGCCTATCGGGAGTGGCTTCGCTCGGACCGCTCGACCGGCTCTTCCACCGTGGGCAGATCGTCGTCCCCGAGGGAGGGCAGGTTCTCCGGCTGTCCGTAGACCTCCAGCAGGATCGCCTCGAGTTCCTCCAGGCTCAGCTTGCGCCGCAGCCGACCTTCCTCGGCCACGCTGATCTGGCGGTTCTCCTCGCTGACCACGATCGCCAGGGCGTCGCTCTCCTCGCTGATTCCCAGGGCGGCCCGGTGGCGGGTGCCCAGGGTGTAGGCCAGGTGCTCGTTGCGCGACAGGGGGAGGATGCAACCGGCGGCCACGATGCGATCCCGGTGGAGGATCACCGCCCCGTCGTGCAGGGGGGTGGGCGGAGTGAAGATGGTTTCGAGCAGGCTGGCCCGGATCTTGGCGTCGATGATCGTTCCGGTCTCGATGTGGGTCTTCAGGCCGGTGTCGCGCTGGATCACCAGGATGGCCCCGAGCCCCGCCTTCTGCAGCCGGGAGACCGCGAGCAGGATCTCGTCGACCATCTCCGGGCGGCTGTCGGTGATGAAGTGCCGCAGGTAGCGGGTCTGTCCCAGGTAGGTCAGCGCGCGCCGCAGCTCGGGTTGGAAGATGATGATGAAGGCGATGAGCCACACCGTCTGGAGGCTCACGATGATGCGGTCGAGCAACGTCAGTCCCAGGCTCTGGGCCAGCGAGGAGAAGAGGAAGAGCACCGCCAGCCCCAGGAACATCTGCACCGCGCGGGTGCCGCGGATGATCAGGTAGAGGCGGTAGAACAGGAAGGCGACGATGAGGACATCGAGCAGGTCGAGCAGGTAGTAGTTGCGCAGGAAATCCAGGATGGTTCCCAAGATCGCTCCGCCTTGGTCGTTACCGCCGCGTCTTCGGCACCGGCAGGTCTTCCTCGCGGTCGAGCCCCGACGGTTCCCAGGGAAGGGGGACCCCGGTCTCGAGAGCCCGCATCGCCATCAAGTACTGCCGCGTCACTGCCACATCATGCACCCGGACGATACTGCGCCGCAGCCGCAGACACAGACCCGCCGCGGCCAGGCTTCCGCCCAGGCGGTTCCGCCCGTCGGCTCCGCGACCCAGGCCCGCGATCCATGACTTGCGGCTGGCGCCCAGGACCACAGGGTAGCCCAGCTCTTCGATGCGGTCGAGGGAAGTGAAGAGCCGCAGGTTGTGCTGCAGGGTCTTGCCGAAGCCGATCCCGGGATCCACCCAGATCCGATCGCTGGAGATCCCGGCCGCCTCCGCGCGCTCGGCACGCTCCCGCAGGAACCCCTGGACTTCGGCGACCACGTCGTCGTAGCGGGGCGCACGCTGCATGGTGCGGGGTTCTCCCTGCATGTGCATGAGAATGATCCCGCCGCCGAGACGGGCGACCACCGAGGCCATCTGCTCGTCCCCGAGCGCGCTGACGTCGTTGATCCAATGGGCCCCGTGCTTCAAGACCTCCTCGGCCACCGCGGCCCGCCGGGTGTCCACGCTGAGGGGGATCTCGAGCTCGCCGCTCAGGGCGCGGACCACCGGGAGCACCCGGCGCAGCTCCTCCTCCGCCTCGACCGGCTCGGCTCCCGGCCGGGTGCTCTCGCCCCCGATATCCAGGAGATCGGCCCCCTCGTGGGCGAGGCGCAGACCGTGGCTCACCGCGTCTTCCCAGTGGAAGTGCCGGCCCCCGTCGCTGAAGGAATCGGGGGTGACGTTGAGGATCCCCATGATCAGCGGCCGATGCGGCCACAGACGGGGGGAATGCGCCAGCATGACCGGAGGTCGGTCCATGGGTCCGTGCGGTTGGGGGAACGGGCTGCCAACACCCCTTTCCCTAGCAATTCCAGGGCCTCAATCGCCCTCGAAAGGCCCGATGGGGCCTTGTGGAGACCCCGGCCGTCCCCTGCTGCGGGGATCGGCCGGCGCTCCTCAGACCTCTCCCCCCGGCGTGGTGTCGGCGTCCCGCAGGGTCGGGTCGGTGTCCGGCTGGACGAAACCGCGCCGCGGGGCCTGGGAATCGGGTTGGGGCGGGGCGACCGGCGGGGGCGTCTCGGGGGGAGCCTGGGGAGGGGGCGCCTCGACCTCGGGCAGCTCCTTCCCGGCCAGGATCATGTCCACTTCTTCCCCGTCGAGGGTCTCCCGTTCGAGCAGGATCTTCGCCATGCTGTGCAATGCCTCGACCTTCTCCTGCAGGATCGAGCGGGCCCGCTCGTACCCTTCGTTGAGGAAGCGCATGATCTCCTCGTCGATGGTCCTGGCGGTCTGCTCGCTGTAGTCCCGGTGCTGGGAGATCTCCCGGCCGAGGAAGATCTGTTCGCTCTGCTCGCCGAGGGCGATCGGGCCCAGGCGGCTCATGCCCCACTTGGTGACCATGCGCCGGGCCAGGTCGGTGGCCTGCTGGATATCATTGCTCGCTCCGGCGGAGACCTGATCGAAGATCAACTCCTCGGCCGCGCGCCCCCCGAGGGCGTGGGCGATGCGGGCCTCGGCCCAGCTCTGACGGGGGATGCGGTCCTCGTCGGGGAGGACCCAGGTCAACCCGGCGGCGCGGCCCCGGGGAATGATCGTGACCTTGTGCACCTTGTCGTAGTTGTCGAGGGAGGCGGCGACGATGGCGTGTCCGCATTCGTGGAAGGATGTGAGCTTGAGTTCCTCCTCGCTCATGACCCGGCTGCGCCGTTCGGGTCCGAGCATCACCTTCTCCTTGGCGTCTTCCATATCCCGCATGGTCACGACCTCGTGGTCGCGACGGGCCGCGAGCAGGGCGGCTTCGTTCACCACGTTGGCCAGGTCGGCGCCGCTCATGCCGGGGGTGCCCTTGGCCAGGATCTTCGCGTCGACGTCGGGACCCACCTGGATCTTGCGCATGTGTACCTTGAGGATGCCCTCGCGCCCTTTCACGTCGGGAAGATCGACCATGATCTGGCGGTCGAAACGTCCCGGTCGCAAAAGCGCCGGATCGAGCACGTCGGGCCGGTTGGTGGCGGCGATGAGGATGACGCCCTCGTTGCTCTCGAAGCCGTCCATTTCGACCAGGAGCTGGTTGAGGGTCTGCTCGCGCTCGTCGTGGCCTCCGCCCAGACCGGCGCCGCGGTGCCGTCCGACCGCGTCGATCTCGTCGATGAAGATGATGCACGGCGCGTTCCGCTTGCCCTGTTCGAAGAGGTCGCGCACTCGGGAAGCGCCCACGCCGACGAACATCTCCACGAAATCCGAGCCGGACATGAAGAAGAAGGGAACGCCGGCCTCACCGGCCACCGCGCGCCCCAAGAGGGTCTTGCCGGTGCCCGGGGGGCCCACCAGGAGCGCACCCTTGGGAATGCGTCCGCCCAGGCGTTGGAACTTCCGCGGCGATTTCAGGAACTCGACGATCTCCTCGAGCTCCTGCTTGGCTTCCTCGCATCCGGCGACGTCGAGGAAGGTCACGGCGGGACGGTCGGCGTTGATGAGACGGGCCTTGCTCTTTCCGAAACTGAAGGCCTTGTTGCCCCCGGACTGCATCTGCCGCAGGAAGAAGATCCAGATGGCGATGATGAGGATGAAGGGCAGGTAGGTGAGCAGGGCGCCCCACCAGTTCATGCCGCTGATCTTGCCCCGGATCACCGCGTCGGGGTTGTTCTCCTGGATGCGGTTGACCAGTTCGGGATCGACCACCGGCAGGATGACCCGGAACGATTCGACGGTCTGCTGCGATCCGTCTTCCACGGTGAGCAGTTCCCGCTGGGCCAGTTTTCCGGTGATCTCCCGCTCGTTCTGGGTGACTTCGGCGATGTTTCCCTTGTCCACCTCCTGGAGGAAGGTGGAATAGCTGAGATTGAACTGTTTCCCGCTGTCCAGGTAGAGCAATTGGAAGCCGAAGAAGAGCAGGACGATGATCACCAGCCAGAAGCCCAGGGTGCGGCCGGGGGGCAAGGGCTTCGGCGAGGAGCCGCCGGGCCGGCGCGGGCTGCGCCGGGGGGGAGTGCGGCGGTCACGGTTGGGTCCGGTCATGGGCGATCGGAGTCCTTCGTTCTGGAGGAAAATGAGACCCGCAGCAGGCGCTGCGTGGTTTCGGTGATCCGGCATCGCCGAGAGGGGACGACTCCCACCGCCCACACGATGCCTTCATCATCTTCCACGACCCACATGGAATCGCGCTGGTCGGCGGGGATCCCGATCTCGCGGTAGAGCTCCGCCAGTTTCTTGCGGCCGGGCAGGCCCGCAACGTCGATCCGGTCACCCGCCTGGAAGGTCCTCGATCGCAAGCTTCCTTTGACCTTGTCCGCGTCGAGGCATACCTGCTTCTCTGCGTCCATGGTAACCATATCGCCGCCGGCGGGCAAAATCTCCACCCGAAGACTTCCCGAGGGACTCTCGACCGAGGCGGAGCGTTCCGGGGGGATGAAGCGCAGATGGCGCCGATCCACCCGCAGCCAGCCTCCGGTCGGGAGGGGATGGCGCCGGCCGGCTTCTCCCGACAATGCGAAGTCGCGCAGACGGTGCAAACCCTTCTGGTCCCAGTGCTGGGGGCCGGGGCGCTCGAGCTGGCGCCCGATGATCCGTAAGATCTCCATTTGCAGGGGCTTGGCCAGGCCGGCGAATTCGATCCGGTCGAGGGTCTCACCCTCGACGCGGGGTCCGCGCGGGGTCCGTCGCAGCCGTTGACGCTCCTCTTGGGCCAGGGAGTGCAACCAGCGGGCCATTTCGGTGGTGCGTTCGGCGAATTCGGCCAGGCGCTGCGGCGCCCGCCGGTCGAAGATCTCCTCGATCAGCGGGAGCAGTTCGTGACGGATGCGATTGCGCAGGGCGGCCGGTTGGCGGTTGGTGGGATCTTCCCGCCAGGAGATGCCCCGCCACCTCAGGTAGCGTCGAAGCTCCTCGCGATGGAACTCGCGCAATGGCCGCAGGCGGCGGGCGTCGCGGGCCCGGATGCCCTCCATTCCGGCCGGGCCGGTCCCCCGGAACAGCCACAGGAGCAGGGTCTCGACGTGGTCGTCCCGGTGGTGACCGGTGGCCACGGCGTCGAAGTTCCGCGCGCTGAGCAGACGATCGAAGAAGCGATACCGGGCCAGGCGTCCCGCGGCTTCCAGGCCGGTGCCGCACTGCCGGGCGAGGGCGGGCAGGTCGACCCGTTCGCCGAGGAATTCCAGCTCGTTCTCGCGGCAGAAGGCCTCGCAGTGCCGGCGGTCCTCCTCGCTCTCCGGCCGCAGTCCGTGATCGAGATGGGCCGCCAGGAGGGTCAGGCGGCGCTCATCTCTCAGGCGCAACAGCAGGTCGGCCAGGGCCATCGAATCGGCGCCCCCGGAAAGGGCTACGATCAGGCGCTCGCCTCGCCGGGGCGCCCCCCGTTCCGTCGGCAATTCCTTGAGGCGGGGGAGGAGATCTTCCGCAGAAGCGGAGGCCACGAGCCGGTCCTCCAGACGCGAGAGGACGGAAGTGGTGCCGGCGCAGGGACTCGAACCCCGGACACGCGGATTATGATTCCGCTGCTCTGACCAACTGAGCTACGCCGGCACCGGAAGGGTGGTTCCGGGCCCTCCGTGGAGGGGGAAACCGTACCCCGTGTTTCCAGGCAGGGGTCAAAGGTATCGTGGGGGCCGGTTGGTGTCAAATGAGCCCCGGGTGGCGGGTCCACCCGATGCAGTGGGCCGACGATGCGGCGGCCGGTGCGGAGCCCGTCGTCCGGGATCCCCTTGTCCACCGGCGGTCGCGGGCCTAGGATCGGCTCGAGTCCCTGCCCCGAGGTGATCCATGCCCGCTTCCGATTCCACTCCAAGACGTTTTCGGCTCGAAGACGGCGACCTCTCCCGGCTCGCCGGACACCGGGTCGCGGTCCTGGGTTTCGGCAACCAGGGGCACGCCCACGCCTTGAACCTGCGCGACAGCGGCATCGAGGTGGTGGTGGGGCTGCGGCCGGAGAGCCGCAAACGCGAGGAGGCGCTCCGGGCGGGTTTCGTGGTGAAGGACTTCGCCGAAGCGGCCGAGGGCGCGTTCGTGGTGATGGTCCTCCTTCCCGACGAGGTCCACGCCCAGGTCTACCACGAGCACCTGCGGGAGGTGTTGCAGGAAGACACCCACCTGGCCTTCGCCCACGGCTTCTCGGTGGCCTTCGGGCTGATCGACACACCACCCGGGCAGAGTCGCCTGCTCATCGCCCCCAAGGGGCAGGGTCACCGGCTGCGCGAAGCCTTCCTGGCCGGCGGGGGATTGCCTGGTCTCATCGCCGCCGAAGGGCCCGATCCCGATGAGGGGTTGCAGGTGGCCCTGGCCTACGCGCGGGCGTGCGGGGCGCTGGCCGGCGGAGGCTTCCTCAGTTCCTTCCGCGAGGAGGCGGTGAGCGACCTCTTCGGCGAACAGGTGGTCCTGTGCGGCGGGCTGGTCGAACTGGTCACCGCGGCCTGGGAGACCCTGGTCGCGCGGGGTTGTTCGCCGGAGGGAGCCTACTTCGAATGCCTGCACGAGGTGAAGATCATCGCCGACCTCATGCACCAGCGCGGGGTCGACGGCATGCGGGAACTCATCTCCCCCACTGCCGCCTACGGAGGCCTGAAGACCGGGCCGCGAATCATCGACGCGGCGACCCGCCGCACCATGGAAGACATCCTGGACGAGATCGAGGAGGGACGGTTCGCGCGCGAGTTCCTCCAGGAGCAGCGGAAGGGTTCTCCATGGCTCAAGGCGAAGAAGCGCGAGGAGCGCGAGCACCCGATGCAGAAGACCGGCCGCGGCCTCCGGGAATTCCTGCGGGACTGCCGCCTGGACGCCGGTGGAAGAGACGATTGAGCCGTCCCCGAGGGGACCTTCTCGGAGGAACCATCGATGCCATCCGATCATTTTCCTGACGACCTGGTGCCGGATCGCGGTGACCTTCCCGAACACGATGCCTTGTTTCCCGGCGAGGGAGGACCCAGCGGCCTGGCCCGCCTCGTCACCGTCGTCACCCAGCCGCGGCGGACCTTCGATGCCGTCGCGGCGAGGCCCCAGCCCTGGGTGGCGATCGTGGCCCTGGTCCTGGTGGTGGGAGTCGGCAGCGCGTTGATCGCCCACATCGCCCAGCCCGAGCAGATGGAACTCATGCTGCACAGTCGGATGGGAGAGCGGCTGGCGGAGAACCCCGACTTCCTGCAGCGCCTGGAAGACGCGAGGAACCCCACCCTGCTCAAACGGGTTTTCGCCGGGGTGAGCGGTGGAGTGGGAATGGCGGTGATGCTGTTCATCGCCAGTTTCTTCTATTGGATCATGTGCCGGGTGGTGGGTGGCCAAGAGGGTTTCATCCGCACCTTGGACGTGGTCGCCCTGGGGAGTTGGGTGGGCTCGGGCCTGGGATTCTTCGCCACGGTTCCCCTGGTCCTGGCGAAGGGTTCGGTGATGACGGTGGGGTACAGCCTGGCGCCGGTGCTGGGACTCTTCGGGGGCGGAACCGACCCCAGCAGCGTTCTCTATCGAATCCTGCAGAGCTTCACCAACGGCTTCGCCATCTGGCAACTGGTCCTGATGGCCATCGGCTTCTCGGTCGTGCACCGGATCGGCCGGGGCGCGGGTTGGGCGGCGGCGCTGATTCCGTGGGCGGTGGGCTACACCCTGAGCGTGGTGATCGCCTCCTTCTTCGGATGACGAGGGAGACGCGTCCCGGAACCGGTTCATACGCAAAGGAACGGCGCGCATGAAGAAGAAGATCTGGATCGCGATCGCCGGGGTCGTCGTGCTGGCATTGCTGGTGATCGCGAATCTCAGCTCGCGGGAGAAGCTGGAGAAGGTGCGGGTGGCCGAGGTCATCGTCGGACCGCTCACCGAGGTGATCAACGCCAGCGGGAAGCTGCGCCCGATGACCAAGGTCGATGTGAGCGCCACGGTCATGGGCCGGATCACCCGCTTGGCGGTCGACGAGGGCGACACGGTGCGCCAGGGGGAATTCCTGCTGGAGATCGATCCCGTCGAATACCTCTCGATGGTCAAGGGGGCCGAAGCTTCCCTGAACAGCGCGGAGCAGGACCTGGCCCTGGCTGAAGCGAACGCGGAGAAGGCGCGGCTGGATCTCAAGCGGGAGAAGAGCCTCCTGGAACGAGGCCTGAGCACGACCAAGGACTACGAGGCCGCGCTCACCAACCAGAAGGTGCAGGACGCCCAGGTGGCGGCGGCGCGCGGCCGGGTGGACCAGGCCCGCGCCGAACTCGAGCGTCTCCGGCACAACCTGAGCAAGGTCACGATCCACGCTCCCATCTCCGGCATCATCACCCGCCTCAATATCGAGGAAGGGGAGAACGCGATCATCGGAACCATGAACAACCCCGGGACCCTTCTGTTGACCGTGGCCGACCTGGACACCATGGAAGCGGAGGTGAAGGTGGACGAGACCGAGATCGTGCGGGTGAAGCTGGGGCAGGAGGCCAAGGTGGAGATCGACGCGTATCCCGACACCACCTTCCGGGGCGTGGTCACCGAGGTGGGCAACAGTCCCATCTATTCCAATACCGGGGTGGGGCAGCAGGCGGTCGACTTCAAGGTGGTGTTGCGTCTTCTCGACCACATCGAGGGGGTGCGCCCCGGGCTCTCTGCCACCGCCGATATCACCGTCGCCCACCGCGATTCGTGTCTCTCCATTCCCATCGCCGCGCTCGTCCAGCGGGACGGCAAGGAAGGGGTCTTCGCGGTGGAGGACGGCGGGGTGGTGCACTTCCGTCCGGTCGAGGTGGGGATCGCCGGCGACGAGCGCTTCGAGGCCCTTTCGGGGGTGCAGCGGGGCGAGAAGGTGGTGAAGGGTCCCTTCGCGGCGTTGCGTCTGCTCGAGGACGGGCAGAAGGTGAAGGTGGAGAAGGGAACGAAGGCATCGAAGGAATCCGCGAGCTCTGTGGGCACGCCGGACGAAGCGCACTGAGACAAGGGCACGCGATGGAATCGGTCCAGCTGGGCGAAGGGGTCAGAATCGCGCTCTCGAGCCTGCGCGCCAACAAGCTGCGGACCTTCCTGACCCTTCTGGGCAACATCGTGGGCGTGATGAGCGTGATCGCGGTGGTCTCGCTGCTGGACGGCATCGACCTCTATGCACGGGAGAAGGTGCTGGAAGAAGGCAGCGGGATCTTCAGCATCCAGCGGATCAATCCCCTCCAGTTCGTCACCGACGTCGACGCCTTCCTCAAGTCCTTCCACAATCCACGCCTCACCCTCGACGACGTCTCCTACCTGCGGGAGCACGTCCCTTCGGCGGCGGCGGTGGGGGCGCGCCGATCGGCTTCGACCGAGCTCAGCCGCAAGGGGGAGAAACTGGAAGGGCTGTCGGTGCGCGGCCGCACCTGGGAGTATCCGGGCATCGAGGACCTCGAACTGGCCGGCGGCCGGCACCTGGCGCGTTTCGACGTGCTGCGATCGAGGCCGGTCTGTGTCCTGGGTCATGATGTCGCCGAAAAACTCTTCGAGAAGGACGTCGACCCCCTGGGCAAGCACCTGCGGATCGCCGGACGCCGCTTCCAGGTGATCGGGATCGCGGCCCCGCGGGGAGCGGTGCTGGGGTCCAGCCGCGACCGTTTCGTCCTCATTCCCATCACCACCTACGGCAAGATCTTCGGAACCGGCGAGAGCCTGGAGATCCGGATCAAGGCCAAGGACGTGCGGCTCGTCAGCCGGGCGATCGACGAGGCCACGGTGGGATTGCGGATCCGGCACCACCTGCGCCCGTCCCAGCCGAACGATTTCGCGATCATCACCAGCGAGATCCTCCTCGACCTGTGGAAGAAGATCGAGGGTTACATCAGCTACGTCCTGTTGGCCGCGGTGAGCATCAGCCTGGTGGTGGGCGGGATCGTGCTGATGAATGTCATGCTGGTGGCGGTCACCGACCGCACCCGCGAGATCGGGGTGCGCAAGGCCCTGGGCGCCACCCGGCGCACCATCGTCTGGCAGTTCCTGGTGGAGGCGGTCACCCTGAGCGTGGTGGGAGGTCTGCTCGGCACCTTCATCGGCTTCACCCTGGCCTTCCTGGTGAGCGTCCTCACCCCGCTTCCCTCCAGCATCCAGCTTCCCGCGGTGGCGCTGGGGCTGGGGGTGACCTTCATACTGGGCATCGTCTTCGGCACCGTCCCCGCCTACAAGGCGGGCAGCCTCGATCCGGTGGAGGCGTTGCGGCATGAATGAACCTCGGGCGGCAACCGTCACGTCGCGTCGCGCTCCCCTGCTCCTGGAGAACGTGCGGATGGCGTTCACCACGGTGCGCGATCAGAGGACCCGCTCGCTGCTGTTGATGCTCGGTGTGGCGGTCGGGACCGCGACCTTGCTGGCGATGATCTCCCTGCTCTTCGGTCTGAAGGGAAAGCTGCGGGAAGACATCGTCTCGGCGAATCGGCCCTATCTCAACATCCTCAAGTACGATTTCCTCTCGGCCGGGGAACTGAAGGAAGCGGTGCGGCGCAAGAACTTCACCCCGCGCGATTACGAACAGCTCAAGCGCCGGGCGAAGACCCTGGACACCGTCGTCTTCACCCGCGAACTGGCCCAGGGTACTCCTCCTCCCATGCTGTTCTACCGGGACAATCGGGCCGAATTCATCTGGGTATGGGGTTCGAGCGAGGGCGCGCCGCAGATCTTCTCGCTTCCCCTGGTCGAAGGGCGGTTCATCACCCGAGACGATGTCGAGCACCGGCGGCGGGTGATCGTGTTGGGTTGGGGTCCGTGGCAGGAACTCTTCCCCCACAGCGATCCGGTGGGCAAACGGATCCGCGTCGGTGGCGAACGCTACCGGGTCATCGGGGCCTTCGGCGAGCGCAAGCAGCTCATCGGAAGGATGGGGGAGAACTACGCGGCCATTCCCTACACCACCTTCGAGAAGGACTTCGGGACCGAGAACGACCAGATCAGCATGCAGGCGACGGTCAAGGAGGGGGTTGGCATGGAGGAGGCCGAGAGCGAGGTCACCTCCATCCTGCGCATCCTCCGCGGACTGAGGCCCTCGCAGAAGAACGACTTCGCCATCGTGGCCAGCCAGACCCTGCAGAAACTGCTCAACTCGCTGACCCTGGGGGTGATGCTCGCCATCATCGTGCTCTCCTCGATCGGATTGCTGGTGGGCGGCATCGGGGTGATGAACATGCTCTTGATCTCGGTCGCGGAGAGGACCCGCGAGGTGGGGGTGCGCCGGGCCCTGGGCGCGACCCGGCAGGACGTCCTCCAGCAGTTCCTGGTGGAGGCGATGGTCCTCACCGCCCTGGGCGGGGCGGTCGGGGCGGCCCTGGGCTATGGTCTGGCCCAACTGTTGGCCCAGAAGGTCCATTTTCCCTTCTACTGGCGGATGTGGATGGTGGCGCTGGCGGTGGGCTTTTCTATGATGGTCGGGCTGGTCTTCGGGGCGTACCCGGCCCGGCGGGCGGCGCGCATGCAGCCGATCGACGCGCTGCGGGATGAATAGGACGGCCCGAAGCCACGGTCCGCGGAGACCCTGTCGACAAACGGTGGAGGAGAGGTTTCGGATGCGTTGGTTGCGAAATGTCCTGATCGTGGCGGTCGGGGGACTCTTCGCCCTTTCCCTGGGAGGCTGCGCGGCGGGCGAGCCCACCCCGGGCATCGGTCTCTACTCCGACTTCGACGCGGCGCGGCTGGGCACGGTCGGCTTTCCCTACGACCTCAACCAGCCCTATTGGTGGCCGGCCGACGAAGAGGGCGAATGGGGCATCCTCTACGACGACGAGGGCGTCCCCTACGGCCCGAACACCTACTACCACTTCCGCACGCGGCTGGACCATCCCGACCTGGTGGTGACCGATTCCACCATGACCGGCCGTTGGTTCACCATGAACCGCCATGACCGGTCGAAAGAGGTCATGTTCGGGCGCTGGCTCGAGCTGCACGACCTGGCCCACGAGGATCTCCGGGAGAAGCTGCGGTACCGGCCGCCCATGAAGATCCGGATCTACGTGGCGCCGACCCTGGATGATTACCGGAAGGTCACCGGGAAGGAATACTGGGTGATGCAGGTCGCCGACGGCCCCTTCATCGCCTACGAACCCATGCGCACCCTGTGGGCCCGCCAGCTCGCCCTGATCGCCATCCGCAAGGGGACCGCGCTGGCTTTCCTCGATCTGAAATGCCATGGCCTGCTGCCCCCGTGGCTGCGGATGGGCCTCGCCAGCTATCTGGCCGAGGAGGGCAAGGTCCTGGAAGACTACATGAACCAGTTCCGCACCGAACGGAAAGTGCTCACCTCGCCACGGGAGATGATGCTGCACATCCATCCTCTGCATGACCGCGACACCGGACGCATCGCCATGTACAACGCCTTCCTGATGACATGGCACCTGGCGGAGGACTACGGATGGAACAAGGTCCAGGACCTGCTCGAGCTCCTGGAGCGGGGAACCCTGTTCCACGACGCGGTGCCCAAGGTGTACGGGGTGAGCGAGGAGAGACTGCTCGAACTGCTGGATCCGCGGGTGACCGGAGATCCGGCGCACCCGGCAGATTCACCGCCCGAAGTCGCCCCATCTACGGCAGATTCCACCACGGAGCATGGAGGATCCCGATGAGTCACATCCGCGTCCGCTTCGCTCCGAGCCCCACCGGAACCCTCCACGTGGGTGGCGCGCGGACCGCCCTGTTCAACTGGCTCTACGCACGCTCGCAGAAGGGGACCTTCATCCTCCGCATCGAGGACACCGACCAGTTGCGGTCGACCGAGGAAAGCCACCAGCAGATCCTGCGGGCCCTCCGGTGGCTGGGATTGGACTACGACGAGGGCCCCGGGGTGGGCGGTGAATACGGGCCGTATATCCAGAGCGAACGCAAGGAACTCTACGACGACTACGCCGAGCAGATGCTCGAGCGCGGCCTGGCCTATCGTTGCTATTGCACCCCCGAGGAACTCGAGGAGATGCGCAAGAAGGCCATCGCCGAGGGCCGCCAGCGCATCTACGACGGCCGCTGCCGGGACCTGAGCGAAGAGGAGCGGGCCCGTCGCGAGGCCGAGGGCCGCCCCTCGGTCCTCCGGGTGCGCATGCCCGAGGAAGGCGTGATCCGCTGGACCGACATCGTGCACGGACCGATGGAGTTCGAGTACGCGGTGCTCGACGACTGGGTGGCGGTCAAGAGCGACGGCTATCCCACCTACAACTTCGCCTGCGTGGTCGATGACGGCCTGATGGAGATCAGCCATGTGCTGCGCGGAGACGACCACGTGAGCAACACCCCGCGCCAGATCCACCTCTTCCGGGCCTTCGAGTTCAAGGTGCCCAAGTTCGGTCACATGCCGATGATCCTCGGTCCGGACAAGCAGCGTTTGAGCAAGCGGCACGGTGCGGCGAGCGTCGAGGAGTTCCGCGACGCGGGCTTTCTGCCCCAGGGACTGGTGAACTACCTCGCGCTGTTGGGATGGAACCCGGGCACCGACCAGGAGGTCTTCGAGATCTCCCAGCTCATCAAGGCCTTCTCCCTGAAGCGCCTGAACCACACCGCGGCGGTCTTCGACCTGGAGAAGTGCCGCTACATCAACGCCGAGCACATGAAGCGCTTGACCGACGAACAGCGGGCCGCCCTCACCTGGCCTTTCCTGGTGAAGGCGGGCCTGGTCGAGGAGGATGACGAAGACGCGCGCCGCACGCTCGACCGGGTGGTGCGCATCATGGGAGCGCGGTTGAGCTTCCTGGGGGACGCCCCGCAGCGCTTGGCGTGCTACTTCCGCGACGACTTCCCCCGCCTGGACGAGGGGGCAGTGGACGAGGAGGCGGCCCGCCGCCTGCACGAGCTCTCCGGGCGCTACCAGGCCCTGGAATCCTTCGACGCCGCCGCGGCCGAGTCGGTGATGCGGCGATACGCGGAGGAGTTGGGGGTCAAGCTGGGCGAGCTGGTGCATCCCACCCGCTTCGTCCTGACCGGCCAGAAGGTGGGGCCCAGTCTCTTCGAGCTGATGGAGGTGCTCGGCCGGGAGACGGTGGTGCGGCGCCTGGCCTCGGCCTGAGCGAGGGACCACGACACTCGGCACGGGCCCGTAAGCCTTTGGAATGCAGCGGGTTGGATGGCAAACCGCGAGGTTGCGGGCCCGATCCTTGCATTCCCCGGTGGGCTTGGCTAACTATTGACCTCCGATTGCCCGGTCGTCCAATGGCAGGACAGCTGACTCTGGATCAGTCGATGGGGGTTCGAATCCTCCCCGGGCAACCACCCCCTTGCGAAGAGCCGGCCGGCGGGCCGGCTTGTTCGCGTCCACGGAGGACATTGACAACTCCATGGCCTGCCCTTAGGGTGCCCGCGACCCCCGCGAAGGAGTCCTGGAACTTGCCCTGGATTGCGCCGCCACTTCCGCCGACCGCCCCGCGTGCCCATCGTTTCCCGTTCCCTTTGGAGCGGGTCTTTTTTTGCCCGGTGGGGAGGGCTCGATGAGTCTTCTGCCCCGCGGACCCCTCGCCGCCCTGGCCCTGGAGAACGGTTCGGTCCGGCTCGGAAACGCCTTCGGAGCGATCGAGGGCGGGATGCGGGGCGAAGTGGTCTTCCACACCGGGATGTCCGGCTACCCGGAGATCCTCACCGATCCCAGTTACCGCGGCCAGATCGTGGTCCACACCTACCCCCACCTGGGCAACCATGGCATGCCCGAAGGCGACGACGAATCGGGACGCGTCCAGGTGGCCGGGGTGATCGCCCTCCGCCTGTGCCGGCATCCCAGCGGGGTGCGCCCCGCGCGGCGGCTGGAGGAGGTGCTGCAGCAAGCCGGGGTCATGGGCCTGGAGGGAATCGACACCCGCGCCCTCACCCTCGAATTGCGCGCGCGGGGAAGCCTCCGCGGAGTGGTCGAGCGCGTTGATCCCGCCCACGTCCGCGGCGGGATCCTGGCCCGCCGCCGGGCCGAAGAACTGGTGTCGAAGGCCCGCGCGCTGCCGCCGATGGAAGGCCAAGACCTGGTCACCGGGCGGCAAGCGTCGGGGCCGCGGGTCTTGGAGCCCCGCTCTCTGGCGGATCCGGTGACGGGCGGCTCGTCTTCTGCGGTGGAGATCGTCCTGCTCGACTTCGGGGTGAAGGGAAGCATCGTCCAGCAGTTGCGCGCGCGGGGATGCCGGGTCCGCATCCTTCCCGCCGGGGTCTCGTCCGGCGAGGTCCTCTCCCATCGTCCCCACGGCGTCGTCCTCTCCAACGGCCCGGGGGATCCGGCCGCCTGCACCCGGCCCATCGAGACGGCAAGGAAGCTGCTGGGACGGGTGCCCATGCTGGGCATCTGCCTGGGGCACCAGATCCTCGCCCTGGCCGCGGGTGCGGGCACCCGCAAGCTGCCCTTCGGTCACCACGGTGCGAACCACCCGGTGCGGGAGGAGGCCACCGGGCGCATCGCCATCACCTCACAGAACCATGGCTTCGCGGTGGTGGAGGAGTCGTTGCGGGGCACGCCGCTGCGGGTGAGCCACCGCAGTCTCTACGACGGGACCGTCGAGGGTGTGGTCGGGGCGGCCTGGCGGGTCCAGGGGGTCCAGTACCATCCGGAGGCCGCGCCCGGTCCCCACGACGCCCGGGAGATCTTCGACCGCTTTCTCGAGGTGTTGTCCGCCCACCCCGGTGCGGAGGGGAAGGTCCAGGCCGCCAGGGCCTGCGGGTTCGGAGAACCCTCCCGAGACCGCGTCCGCCCCCCACGCCCGGAACCCGGATCGCGCCGCCGGGAGGAGGCCTGATGCCCCGCCGCGACGACCTGCGCTGCATCTTCGTGGTGGGGAGTGGTCCCATCGTGATCGGACAGGCCTGCGAGTTCGACTATTCAGGAACCCAGGCGGTGCGGGCGCTCAAGTCCGAAGGATACCGGGTGATCCTGGTGAACAACAATCCGGCCAGCGTGATGACCGACCCCACGCTGGCCGATCGAAGCTATCTCGAACCGCTCACCCCGGCGACGCTCGAACGGATCATCGAGCGCGAACGTCCCGACGCGCTGTTGCCCACCATGGGGGGACAGACCGCCCTCAATCTCACCATCGCGCTGGCCGAGTCCGGCGTTCTCGAACGGCACCACATCGAACTGCTCGGCGCTTCGCTTCAGACCATCCGCAAGGCGGAGGACCGCGCGCTCTTCGACGCGGCGATGCGCGAAGCCGGCCTGGTGACCGCGAGAGGGGGCTTCGCCCACGACCTCGACGAGGCGGCCACCATCGCCGAGGGAATCGGCTTTCCCCTGGTGCTGCGACCTTCCTTCACCCTCGGCGGCAGCGGCGGCGCGGTGGTCCGCCGGCGCGACGAGCTGGAAAAGGCGGTCGCCTGGGCGCTCGAACTCTCCATGAACCACGAGGTGCTTCTGGAAGAGTCGCTGTTGGGCTGGAAGGAATTCGAGCTGGAGGTGATGCGCGACCGCGCGGACAACGCGGTGATCGTGTGCTCCATCGAGAACCTCGAT
The DNA here is from genome assembly GCA_964601275.1 of uncultured bacterium. Taxonomy (GTDB): domain Bacteria; phylum Krumholzibacteriota; class Krumholzibacteriia; order JAJRXK01; family JAJRXK01; genus JAOZPE01. The sequence continues at coordinate 126,250 of CAZRMV010000009.1, forward strand.
CCGATGGGCGTGCACACCGGGGACAGCGTCACCGTCGCGCCCCAGCAGACCCTGAGCGATCCCGAGTACCAGGCGATGCGCGACGAGGCCCTGCGGGCGGTCCGGGCGCTGGGGCTGGAGACCGGCGGGTGCAACATCCAGTTCGCGGTCGACCCGCTCACGGGAAGCCGCCGGGTGATCGAGGTCAACCCGCGGGTCAGCCGCAGCTCGGCCCTGGCGAGCAAGGCGACCGGGTTTCCCATCGCCAAGATCGCGGCGCGGCTGGCCGTGGGCTACACCCTCGACGAGATCACCAACGACATCACCGGGGTGACGCCGTCCTCCTTCGAACCGACCCTGGATTATGTCGTGGTGAAGATTCCCCGCTTCACCTTCGAGAAGTTCCCCGGCAGCGACTCCCTCCTGGGCACCCAGATGAAGAGTGTGGGCGAGGGCATGGCCATCGGCCGCAGCTTCCAGGAGGCCCTGGGCAAGGGACTGCGGGGGATGGAGGATGGAAGAGCGGGACTGGGCGATGACGAAGTGCCGCCCGAGAGCATTCTCGAACAGCTGCGCGCACCGCGCCCCGGGCGGATCTTTCTGTTGCGGCATGCCCTGCGGGCGGGCATCTCCGTCGAGGAACTCCACCGGGTCACCGCGATCGATCCCTGGTTCCTCGGGGCGATCGCCGAGATGGTCGAGGCGGAAGAAGCCATCCGCCGGCGCGCCGCGGCCGGGGGGGAGCTCACCGTCGAGGAGATGCGCGAGGCCAAGTCGCTGGGCTTCTCCGACGCCCAGTTGGCGGCCTTCTACCGGGTGGACGAGAGGGAGATGGCCCGCCGACGCCGCGCGCTGGGGGTGCGTCCGGTCTACAAGATGGTGGACACCTGCGCCGGGGAATTCCAGGCCCGGACTCCCTACCTGTATTCCACCTACGAGGGCGAAGAGGAGGCTCAGCCCGAGGAAGGCCGCAAGGTCCTGGTGCTCGGCAGCGGGCCCAACCGCATCGGCCAGGGCATCGAGTTCGACACCTGTTGTGTCGATGCCGTTCTCGCACTGAGGGAAGAAGGGCTGCGGACCCTGCTGGTGAACTGCAATCCCGAGACGGTGAGCACCGACTACGACATCAGCGACCGGCTCTTCTTCGAGCCGCTGACCGAGGAAGATGTGCTGGAGATCGTGCACCGGGAACGCCCCGACGGGGTGATCCTCTCCCTCGGCGGGCAGACTCCGCTCAAGATGGCGCGGCGGCTCAAGGAAGAAGGGGTTCCGATCTGGGGCACCTCCCCCGAGTCGATCGACCGGGCGGAAGACCGACGGCGTTTCGTCGAGCTGGCCGCCGAACTCTCTCTGCGCCTGCCCGAGTCCGCCCTGGCCGAGAGCGTCGAAGAAGCGCGCCGGGCCGCCGGCGAGATCGGTTACCCGGTGCTGGTGCGTCCCAGTTACGTCCTGGGCGGTCGGGCCATGGCGATCTGCGATGACCCCGGCGATCTGGAACGCGCGCTGCAGGGCATGCTCGAGGGCAATGAAGACCTCGTGGGACCCGACCGTCCGCTGCTCGTCGACCGTTTCCTCGAGGGGGCGACCGAACTTGATGTCGATCTGTTGGCCGACGGCGAAGGGGCGGTGATCTGCGGGATCCTCCAGCACGTGGAGCATGCGGGCGTGCACAGCGGCGACAGCTCGTGCATCCTTCCGCCCCTGGATGTCGCGCCCGAGCTCCTGGATCGGGTCCGGAGCCAGGCCAAGGCCCTGGCGCGGGCCTTGGGCGTGGTGGGTCCCATGAACATCCAGTTCGCGCTGCTCGAAGACGAGGTCTACGTGCTCGAAGCAAACCCCCGGGCCAGTCGTACCCTTCCCTTCGTGAGCAAGGCGACCGGCGTGCCGGTGGCGGCGATGGCGGCGAAGATCATGGCCGGCCGCAGCCTGCGAGAGCTGGGGCTGGAGGAGGAACCCACCCCCCGCCACGTGAGCGTGAAGGCCTGCGCCTTTCCCTTCCACAAGTTTCCCGGCGCCGACGTGCATCCCGGCCCGGAGATGCGCAGCACCGGGGAGAGCATGGGGGTGGCCAGCCGTTTCGGTCCGGCCTTCGCCAAGGCCCTGGCCGGAGTGGGCGAGGCGCTTCCCTTGGCCGGCACCGCGTTCCTCTCGGTGGGCCGGGGCGACCGGATGGGGCTGATGCCCATCGCGACCCGGCTGCGCCGGCTGCGTTTCACGCTGTCTGCGACGCCGGGCACCGCCGATTTCCTGCGCGAGCGGGGATTCACCGTGGAGAGGGTCGGCAAGCTCGGTCGTGGAGAACGCGACCTGCTTTCCTTGATCGAAAATGGAGAGGTCCAGCTCGTGCTCTGCACGCCCGAGGGAGGAACGGCCCGCCGCGATGACGAATCCATTCGCCGCGCCTGCGTGGCCCATGGTCTGCCGTTCCTCACCACCCTCCAGGCGGGCTACTCCGCGGTGGAGGCCATTCGTGCCCTCAGCTTCCGGGGGGAGGATGTCTTCTGCCTGCAGGAGTTGAGGAATGAACCACGCCAGGTCCGGTGACCGGCTCGAGCGAATCGACGACCGATCGCGCTTCTCGACGACAGGCCGGGAAAGAGATTGCCGAAGCCCTCCCGAATGTGAGACCTTGACCCGAGGAAGGGTCCAGAAGAACTCCACGGCGGCCGGGCATGGCCTCCTGGAACCCGACGCCCTTGCCATGAGGAAAAGGTCCCAGACCCGACATGCTCTTGCCGTCAGGCAAAGGTCTCCGACCTCGATCCACGGAGGTTGATATGTCCAGACTTGCTCTCGTGCTCACCGGGCTCGCGCTTCTGTTGGCGTCCAATGCGTTGGCCCAGGAAACGATCACCGTGGTCGCCGACTCCACCATGGATGGACACGCCGGGAGCATTGCGACCGATGTGGAGCCCGGATGGACCACCGATTTCTTTCTCTTCAATGAAGGCGGGCTCATCCGCTTCTACGCGTTCCGGGAGAATGGCGCACCTTTGTGGACCGTCCTGCCCGCGGCGGAGTACCTGGTGAAGACCACGGGCATGATCATTGGGGACAGCTGGAGGGGGCCGGACACCGACTTCGGGCAACCGACGACGGCCACGGTCACCGCGTTCGAGTCGGTCACCACTCCGGCGGGAACCTTCAATTGTGCCCGGGTCGAGTTTGCACTGACGAACAATCCCTCGATGCTCGATTCGGTCTTCTGGTTTGCCGACGGGGTGGGCATCGTCCGCCAGGATTTCTACGATCTCTTCTCACCCCAGAATCCAGTGACGGACCGGAGCGAGCTGGTATCCTTCACCATCGCCGGAGGCAGCGGATTCCTGCCCGTCACGGTGGGAAACCAGTGGAACTACCAGACCACGGTGGCCTCGGAGAAGACCACATGGGGACAGCTCAAGTCCCAGTACTGACGGGTGGGTGTCGCTGAGTCGACGGATACGGTCGGTGGACTCCACGCCGGCGAACGCGTTCCGCGGACAGAAACCTCGGGGGGTTCACCGACACGATCGGTGAACCCCCTTGTCGCGAGGAGCTACCGCCGGATCACCGGTGCCAGGTACAGCCGCGCGTCCAGGGCGAAGCGCAGGGTTTGTTCGAGTTCGGAGCGGGCGCTGCGATAGATGGCCCACCGCGCGGCGAGCGTGGCCTCGCCGCCCCCCGACAGGATCACGTCCATCAGGTCCTGCGCCTCGGGGAAGTGGCGCACCTTGACCTTCGTGTCCGGGGCGATCCCCGCGAGATCCTTGGCCACCTCGATGGCGCGGTCGAGACCGCCGAGTTCGTCGACGAGACCGTTGGCGACCGCCTGCCGGCCGGACCACTCACGGCCCTCGGCCAGGCTGCGGGCCGTTTCCACGCTCATGCCCCGGACCCGGGCGACGTCCTCGAGCCAACGATTGAAGTCGTCCCAGTGGTTCTTCTCGAAGCGGGCCCGCTCGGCGGGGGTGTAGTCCCGCAGGCTGGAATCGAAGAGCGCCATCGGACCCTTGGTGACGCTGTCATGGGTGATTCCCAGCTTGTCGTAGAAGCCCTTCAGGTTGAACTTCCCGCTGATCGATCCGATCGAGCCGGTGATCGTCATCGGGTCGGCCAGGATGCGGGTGCCGCGGTAGGAGATCATGTAACCCCCCGAGGCGGCGACGTTGACCATCGACACCACCACCGGTTTGTCCTGGGCCGCCCGCTCGACCGCGCGGCCGATGAGGTCGCTGGTCAGGCCGTCACCTCCCCCGCTGTCGACCCGGAACACGATGGCCGCGACCTTCTTGTCGCGGCGGGCTCGTTCGAGCTCGGCCACCACCGATTCGTGTCCGATCATGCTTCCCAGGAGAGGGTCGACCCGGCTGCGGCGCCCGCCGATGAAGCCGTGGGCGTGGATCACCGCGATGACCTTCTTGCCCTTGTTCAGGCCGAGCTTCTCCGGTTTGGCCTGGGCATAGCGGCTTGAAGTCACCATGCGCAGTTCGTCGTCCTTCTCCTGCTTGAGCTGGTCGGTCAGTTCATCCCAGTACAGCAGGCGATCGAAGAGATGATGTTGCAGAGCTTCCCGGGCGGTGAGGACGGCCAGGCCCATCACCGAGACCATGTCCTCTTCGGTCAGGCCCCGGTCTTCCCGAACTGCTTGCATGAACATGTCCCAGTCTTCGTCGAGCATCCATTGGAGGTTCTCCCGGGCGTAGGGGGACATCTCCTTGCGGGTGACGACCTCCGCGGCGGCCTTGTAATCCTTGATCTGGTGGAGATTGGGTTGGATCCCCAGTCTCTCCAAGGTGCCGGTGATGAAGGGCATGGTGGCGGACATGCCGGTGAAGGACACGTAGGCGCTGGGCGGGGCGTAGATGGAATCACAGGCGCTGGCGAGGAACCAGGAGTTCGGCCGGATGGAATCGGCGAAACCGTAGACCGGTTTTCCGGCGGCGCGCACCTTCTTCACGGCGTCGCGGATTTCCTCGATCGCGGCCGCACCGGCCTCGGTCCCCGAGGACACCTTGAGGATGACCCCGTCGATCCGCGCATCGACCGCCGCCTTGGCGAGATTGTCCAGCACCCGCTGGAGGGTTTCTCCCTGGTTTCCCAGGACCTGACCCAGCGCTCCGTCGGGGTCGTCGTATTCGGGGAGCGGGCCGTACAGATCGAGCACCAGGTACGAGTGTTTCTCGATCTTGGGCTTCTGGTTCATCTTCAACACCAGCCCACCCCCGACGATCACCACGAGCGCGATCAGTGCCAGAAACGCCGCGAGAAACGAGCGCAGGAATTCCTTCATGGAACAACCTCCCCGGGTGGGTCTGTGAGACGGCCCGGCGCAACGCGATCCCGGCCGGGTCGGGGACAGAATGCGGGGTCGAAGATGCCGAGGGCCCCGCGTTCCAGCGATCCATGGTACGCGGAAACCGGCCCGGTGGGTTCATCGAAATGTCCGGGAGGTGGAGGTCGAGGAAGTCGGGGGCCCGGGCACCGAAGGGGTGACCCGGTAGAAGACGAAGCCCTTCCCGGGGGTTCCCCCGAGGAGCCGCAGGTGCCGGGCCAGGGCGCCGGTCTTCAGTTCCCTCAGGATCGGACGTCGGACGGGAGGAACGCCGGGCAAGGTCCTGGGGGCGGGACCGATGGCGAAGATGGTGACGTCATGCTCCCGGGCCCATCGCAGCGAGGTGCCGACGGGCACCTCCCGCGCGCTCGCGAAGACCAGGCGATGGCGGAAATCTCCCCCCAGCAGGATGTAGGGCTGCCGGGTCGCGGTGTAGGCGATGACATCGTCCGGCTGGAGCACACTCTGCAGGAAGTCGTAATCGTCTCCGTAGGTGGAGGAGCGGAGATCCCGGCGTCGTTCATGCGCCACCGACGCCAGGCCCGCGGCGATCAGCAACAGGATCACCCGCGAAGCGGTGGTACGGAGGAGTCCCCTCCCGGGCCGGAATCTCCGGATCGCCAGTGGAAGAAAGACCACGGCGAACGCCGCGATCTGGGCGGGATCATCCAAGGGGTAGCCGGTGAAGGCCGGCGCGGCCGCAGAAACGACGACGAGCAGCGCGGGTCGGATTCTTCTTCCCGCCAGGCCCACCCACACCGCCAGCAGGGCGAGCCAGACGAAACCGAAGCGCAGTTCCTGTGCGGTCCACCCCGACAGTCGAAGTCCCCGGATCTCCAGGCTCCCGCTGGCCGGGGTGAGTACATAGATCAGGAAGGCCACGGCGCAGAGAGCGAGCAAGGTCACCACCGGCCGCCGGCGATGCCGGAGAACCACCCACGGCACGGCGAGCAGGGAGAGAGCCCCGGCGGCGAGGAACAGCACCCCGATTTCCTGGCGCAGGATCGTTCCGAAGAGGAGGTAGTCCTGGAGCCGGTGGAAGTCGAACACCTCCAGGAGGGCCGTCGACTTCAGGTAGCTCGAGCTGAGGGTTCCGGGCAGAAGGGTCATTCCGAGGATCTTCACCTGGATGAAGCCGAGGGGATTGCCCACCTGCAGGAGGTTGCGCAGATACCAGGGGACGCTCAGCACAAGAGCGACCGCCACCGCGATCCAGGCTCTCCGGTCACCTTGCCGGCGGTGCGGGATGCCTCCGGGGCGCGTCTCCGTGGAGCCGGCGCTCGTTCTCCCCGAATCCTTCCAGGGAATCATCCCGCCTTCTCCCATGGCCAGGACTGCGGACAACGCGAGGAGGTAGACCCCGCCGGTCAACTTCACACCCAACGCCATCGACCAGCAGATCAGCGCCAGGAAGAAGGAGCGGTGGTCCCGTAGGTCCCGGGCGTCCAGGGTGAAGAAGACCGCGGCCAGGACGAAGGCAGCCAGCGCCACGTCGACCTGGTTCGAGTTCAACATCCGCGCGATCTGTGGGGACAGAAGCAACAGCGAAGTTGCGGTCAAGGCGCTGAGGCGGGTGGCGTCGAGACGGCGCGCGAGCAGGAAGACCGACAGGCCGAGAATGGACCAGGCCGCCAGGTTGGGCAGGGTGGTCAGGAAATCGTCCCGGAAAGGAAAGGTCATCAGGGCGCAGAGGAGTTCCCAGTCCATGGGGAAACGGTAGACCGGATCCCCTGGATCGATCATCGCCAGATACCTGCTCGCGTGCCAGTTCGCGATGACGGGCAGGTGGTAGGCCCACGAGTCGTAGTTCGTGGTGGGGGTGGACGCGCAGGTCCACGCGGCGTAGAGACCGAAGGCGGCGATCACTCCCACCACCGCCAGTTCCGCCGGGTCCAGCGACGAGGGGAAAAGCCGTGGAAGGAGCGAAGCGGGCGGGCCGTTGTCCAGACCACGGCTCTTGCCGTCGGACGGCGAAGGATGGGGGGCGGCCGGCGAGATCTCTCCGCCGCGCTGCCGCCGAAGCAGGACGATTCCACCGAGAAGCAGCGCGGTTTCCAGCGCCAGCAGGAACGGCAATCGGAGGAGGTGGGACCAGCCCAGCGCCGCCCCCACCGTTGTCTGTACCGCGCACCACAGCACGAGGAAGGTGAGAGCCCAGCAGGCCCAACCCCGTCGCGGGGGGAGAACGCTCGCGATGAGCGGCACCGGCCCGGCCAGGATCACCACCAGGGCGGCCAACTGCGACAAGTCCCGGAGAATCGGCATGTATTCTTCCAGCTAGAACTTCACGCTGAGGCCGCCGCCGATCTCCCACTGCCAGATCGCATTGCCGCTGATTCCCACGCCGCCGGTGCCGATCGTGGCGAAGGTGTTGTAGAAGGTGGGCAGCACCCGGAACTGCACGCGAAGACCGACCTTCTGGTTCTGTCCGAAGTAGGTCTTGGCTCCAACGCCCGCGGTGAAGGAGAACTTTGTCTGGTTCTTGATGTCCAGGATGCGGTCGTTGCTGAAGCTCCAGTAGGTGGCGCCCACGGTGAGCATGGTGTAGGGCATGATGCGGCCGCGGGGAAGTCCTGCCGTCGCGCCGATCTGCCAGTAGTTCACCGTCATGTCGGCGTATTTCTCCTTCACCCCGCCGTTGGGATCCCAGTCGAGCTGCGTGTCCTGCAGGGTGTACTGCAGTTGCAACTGCATCCCCGGCCGCATGGGAATCTCCACCGCGAAGAACCAGCTCGGCGCCGACGCCCAGCGGAACTTGCCGCTGCGGGCGTTGTAGACCGCATCGATGTTGCCTCCCCACATCCAGCCGTAGGACGCGGAGATGTCGACGCCATCCCGGTAGGTCGAGCTGGGGGAGGACGAAACGGCTCTTCTTCCCCGCCTCTGGGCCGAGGCGTCACCGGCGGTGGCGAACACGATCAGGCCGCACAGGCCAAGGAACAGGAGAATGGATTCCAGATGACGCATGACGGAAGTCCTTTCGCGATGACATGACCCGCAGACCAGGGCTTCTTGTCGTGGGGGTCGTCGATTCTCCTCGGGGAACTCAGGAGTTCTTCTTCTGGATCTTGGACCAGGTATCCCGCAATCCCACCGTCCGGTTGAAGACCAGGGTGCCGTCGGAGGAATCGGGGTCGAGACAGAAGTATCCGTGGCGCAGGAACTGGAAGGTCTCACCCGGCGTGGCCTCGGCCAACCCCGGTTCGACGAGACATCCCTCGAGGACCTTCTTCGAGTCGGGGTTGATCACAGAATGGATGTCCTCTGCGTCGCCGGGATTCTCCACCAGAAAGAGCTTCTCGTAAAGGCGAACGGTGGCCGTCCGGGCGTGCGGCGCGCTGACCCAGTGCAGGGTGCCCCGGACGCGGCGACCGTCGGGGGCTTCTCCCTCGCGACTGTCCAGGTCGCAGTGGCAGCGGAGTTCGACGATCCTTCCCGTCTCGTCCTTGATGACCTCGTCGCAGGTGATGAGATAGGCGTGCTTGAGGCGGACTTCCCTTCCCGGGGCCAGGCGGAAGAACTTGCGCGGAGGATCCTCCATGAAGTCCGCCCGCTCGATGTAGATCTCGCGGGAGAACGGAAGCTCGCGTGTTCCGGCCCCGGGATCCTCGGGGTTGTTGATGGCGGAAAGCCATTCCTGTCGGTCCTCGGGATAGTTGGTGAGGACCACCTTCAACGGATCGAGCACAGCCATCACCCGCGGGGCGACCGCGTTGAGGTGCTCCCGCAGGACGTGCTCGAGGAGGGAGATGTCGACCACGCTGTCCCGCTTGGCGACCCCGATGATCTCGGTGAAGCGCCGGATCGCCTCGGGGGTGTACCCGCGACGGCGCAGGGCGGCCAGGGTGGGCATGCGGGGATCGTCCCATCCGTCGACCACGCCTTCCTCCACCAGTTGCAGGAGCTTGCGCTTGCTCATCACCGTGTAGTTGAGATTCAGGCGGGCGAATTCGATCTGCTGGGGGTGGCAGGGGACGTCGAGCTGGTCGAGGAACCAGTCGTAGATCTCGCGGTTGATCTCGAACTCGAGGGTGCACAAGGAGTGGGTGATGCCCTCGATGCTGTCTTCCAGGCAGTGCGCGAAATCGTAGAAAGGATAGATGCACCAGGTGTCGCCGGTCTGGTGGTGGGTGGTGTGACGGATGCGGTAGATCAAGGGGTCGCGCATCTTCATGTTGGGAGCGGCCATGTCGATCTTCGCCCGCAGCACGTGCGCGCCGTCCTCGAACTCCCCGTTCTTCATCCGCTCGAAGAGATCGAGGTTCTCCTGGACGCTGCGGTCACGGTAGGGGCTTGGGATCCCCGGCGTGGTCACCGTGCCGCGGGTGGCGCGGATCTCCTCCTCGCTCTGGGAATCGACGTAGGCCTTTCCCTTGCGGATGAGCTCGACCGCGTACTCGTACATCTGCTGGAAGTAGTCGCTGGCGTGGTAGAGCCGGTCGCCCCAGTCGAAGCCCAGCCAGCGGACGTCGCGCTGGATGGCCTCCACGTATTCGGGGTCTTCCTTCACCGGGTTGGTGTCGTCGAAGCGGAGGTTGCACTGGCCGCCGAACTCCTCGGCCACCCCGAAGTTCAGGCAGATGGACTTGGCGTGGCCGATGTGGAGGTAGCCGTTGGGCTCGGGGGGAAAGCGGGTGTGGACCCGTCCCCCGTGTTTGCCCGCGGCCACGTCCTGGGCGATGATCTCGCGGATGAAGTCGCGCGCTTCGCGGGCGCCGGACGGATTGTCAGGGGGAGGGACACGGCGTTCCATGATCGGCGCGCTTCCAGCGGAGGGTGGGGGCGAAGGGCTTGGGGCCCGCAACTTCTTGAGCGCCACAGACTAAGCCCAAGCCGCCCGGCTGTCAAGGGGGTGGACGGCGCCGTCGGCTTGCGCCGGGGGATTCATATTGTATACTTCTCGTCCCGGCTTTGCGGCCCCTTCGTCTAGTGGCCCAGGACGCCTGGTTCTCAGCCAGGAAACAGGGGTTCGATTCCCCTAGGGGCTGCCACTTTCCGAGCCCCCGGCCCGATCGGTCGGGGGCTCGACGACATCTCCTCCGCGCCACCCCTGATCGGAGCACCTCGCCCCCTGGGCCGGGATTCGGCGTTTGCGAAGAGGGTCCTTCTCCCGCCCGCCGGTCATACGCACCGCGTTTTGCCTCGCCGAGCCCATTCTGCGCGTTCCAGGGGAAGCCTCCCGCGCCGGCGTTCTGAAGGGGAGCTGGAGGCAGGGGAAATCCCCCGGCCCTCTCCGCCGCGATCCTTCCCCGCCCTCCACCCTGCGGCCGCCCTCGATTCCGGTCGTCCCGGCGGCACGATGCCTGCTTTCCCTGGCCGTACCGGAGGTACCACCGGGCGCCCCGCGATCGCCGGGAGCCGTGTTGTCGTTGCATGATCCTTCCCTTCCCCTCGAAGGCCTGCGGGCGGTGGGCCTGGTCGTCCTGAGCCTGGGCCTTCTCCTGCTGGTGGCCGGCCTCGTCTGGATGCACCGTCGACGCCACGTGGAGATCCTCGAGGAGGATCTCCAGGACCTCGCCAACAGCCGTCGCCTCAATCGTCTGGAAGGGCGTCTTCCCGCCCGGCTCGAAGAACTTGCCCGCGCGTTGGGCGGCCGGGGTCGCCGAGCCGGTCTGGGGGAGATCCTCTGGGGCCAGGACCGTTCGGGAAGCTGGTACTTGTGCCGCCGCGAGGTCGACGGCCATCGCCAACAGGCCGTGCTCTTCGAGAACAAGTTCCTGACGGTGCGCGACCTTGCGATCATGCCCCGGCGGGGGGCGGCCCGCCGCAAGTGGAATCCATTCCGCCGGAGGGGGAAGACCACGGCCGCGCCCTTGGAGCTGCACCTGGTCTGGCGTTCACCAGCCGACGCGGTGGACGAGCGCTCGGTCCGGATGGTGCAGGCGATCTACCTGCTCATGGCCCAGGCGAGAAACGTGGTCGAGCCCTTCGGTCTGCACCTGCAGGTGCATGACCAGAAGGTGGCGATCCACACCCGGCGCCCGCTGGACGGGGACGCCTTGCGGGTCTTCCTGGATGTGGCCCTGGAATTGCGGCGTCAACTGGGCGAGGTGCCGCGGGTGAGTGGGGCCCTGCGGTTGTCGCCGGGACAGAGTGGGGCGGTGCTTCCCTCCGGGGAAGGGACGGTGACCCGGGCCCTGAAGGTGGTGGGGCACCCCAACGACCACAGCGGACCGAAGGTGCCCTACGGCGCGATGACCACCCGGGAGGCCCACCCCGCGCCCGGACCGTCGTCCGCATCCGGCCGGGTGCACCGGGCGACACCTACTGCCACTTGAGCAACAGGGTCCTCGGGTCGAGTTCGATGTGCAGATCGGCCAGGTCGGGGTTGTCGTGGTCCTTGATCAGCTGCAACCGCACCTGGTTCGACTCGGGCACCAGGCGGACCACCACCGACAGGTATTCGAGGTAGGGCTGCAGGCGCAGGGGAACTCCCAGCTCGTCCCGCTCGTCTTCGCGGTGTCCCTGGGCCGAAAGCCATACCTCGGTGTCGGTGTCCCGGGCCATCTGCTTGATGGCCTCCAGGCTCTCGCTGAGCTGCTCGGCGTTGGATTCCTCCCACTGCGGGAAGCCGTCCAGGATGATCAGGCTGGGAACGAACTCGATGTGATCCTTCATGTACTGCAGAGCCTGTCGGAGGCGGTCGAGGTGGAAGCTGCCGCCGACAAAACTGTGGATCATCCGGTTGCGCTCGATGGCCAGGTGGGCCGCCTCGCGGTCTTCCCGGCCCATCCCCTGGGCCAGGTCGTGAAAGACCTCCTCGTAGTACTGCCGCACCCGCTCGGCGGTGTGCTCGGTGTCCACGTGCAGCACCTTGCGGTCGCGCATGGCGTCGTCCATGCCCACATCGACCAGGAAGGCGGTCTTGCCCACGCCGGCCCGGCTCATCACCAGCCCGATGTTGCCGCGTCCCAGGCCGCCGTGGATGGAACGTTCGAAGACCCGTAGTGGGCTCCGCTCACTGATGTCCTTGCGGTAGATCATCTGAGAACTCCTGTCGAATCAGGCATTGCCCGCCGAACGCTTCTCGAGCCATTTGACGCGCAGCTCCTCGGCCACCTCCGCCGGTGCCTTCCCGTAACGCTTGAACTCCATGGTGAACTCGGCCTTGCCCTGGGTGGCGCTGCGCAGCACCGTCGCGTAGCCGAACATCTCGCTCAACGGCACGTCGGCGTCGATGCGGACGAAGCCCTCGTCCTCGGTGGTGCCGACGATCATGCCGCGCCGCTGCATCAAGGTGGCCAGGATCTCCCCCTGGAACTCCGAGGGTCCCTCGACCGAGACCAGCATGATCGGCTCGAGCGCGATGGGCTTTCCCTTGAGGTAGCTCTCGCGGAAGGCCCCGCGGGCCGCGGCCTGGAAGGCGGTGTCGCTGCTGTCGACGGCGTGGAAGGCTCCATCCTGCAGGTCGACGTGGATGCCGACCACCGGGTAGCCGATGAACTCGCCCCGTTCGAGGGAGCTTCGGAAGCCCTTCTCGACCGCGCTGATGTACTCGCTGGGGATCCGGCCGCCGACCACGTGGTTCTCGAAGAGGAAGTTCTCGTCTCCGTCCTGACGCGGTCCGATGGTGCCCACCACCTTGCCGTATTGCCCCGATCCACCGGTCTGCTTCTTGTGGGTGTAGTCGAACTTGACCGGCTGGGTGATGGTCTCCCGGTAAGCCACCTGGGGAGCTCCGGTCTCGACCTCGGCGTTGAATTCGCGCTTCATGCGCTCAACGTAGACGTCCAGGTGCAACTCGCCCATGCCGGCGATGATCGAATCACCGGTCTCCTCGTCCGTTCCCGCCCGGAAGGTGGGATCCTCCTTGGTGAAGCGGGCCAGGGCCTTGGCCAGGTTCTGCTGGGCCTTGTTGTCCTTGGGCTTGATCGCGAGCTTGATCACCGGCTCGGGCACGTGCATCGAACTCATCGAAGCGTTGAGCTTGCCGTCGGTGAAGGTGTCACCGCTGGCGCAGTCGACGCCGAAGAGAGCCACGATATCACCGGCCGCCGCCGATTCGATGTCCTCCATCTGGTCGGCGTGCATCCGCACGAGCCGGCCGACCTTCACCTTGTTGCCGCTGCGCGCGTTGACGATGGTGTCGCCCTTGTTGAGGACTCCCTGGTAGATGCGCAGGTAGGTGAGCTGGCCATAGGGGCTCACCTCCAGCTTGAAGGCGAGCGAAAGCAGGGGTTCCTCGGGATCGACCTTCACCGGAAAGGCGATCTCCTCACCATTCTCGATCCGGATGGCCTCGTTCTGCACCTCGGTGGGGTCGGGCAGGTAACGGGTGACCGCATCGAGCAGAAGCTGCACGCCGCGGTTCTTGTAGGCGCTGCCCATGAACACCGGGGTGATCTCGCGGGCGATAGTGGCCTTGCGGACCGCCTGGTGGATGAGATCGTCGGTCACCGCCTCTTCGAGCATGGCCTCGGTCAGCTCGTCGGAGAACATCGAAACCGCGTCGAGCATCTGTTCGCGCCGCGCCTCGGCCTCGTGGAGAAGCTCGGCGGGGATCTCCTCTTCCCGGATGATCTCGCCGTTTTCCCCGTCGAAGTAGACCGCCTTCATGCTGACCAGGTCGACCACTCCCTGGTGGTCGGCTTCCAGCCCGATGGGGATCTGCATCATCACCGCGTTGTGCTTCAGCTTGTCCCGCAGTTGCTGGGTCACCCGCATGGGGTTGGCGCCCGAGCGGTCGCACTTGTTGATGAAGGCGACGCGGGGAACGTTGTAGCGGCGCATCTGCCGGTCGACGGTGATCGACTGGCTCTGCACTCCGGCCACCGAGCACAAGACCAGCACCGCGCCGTCGAGCACCCGCAGCGCGCGTTCGACCTCGATGGTGAAGTCGACATGCCCCGGGGTGTCGATGATGTTGATGTGATGATCCTTCCAGCTGCAGTAGGTTGCGGCGGAGGCGATGGTGATGCCGCGCTCGCGTTCCAGCTCCATCGAATCCATGGTGGCGCCCACGCCGTCCTTGCCGCGGACCTCGTGGATCGCGTGGATGCGCTGGGTATAATAGAGGATGCGCTCGGTCAGCGTGGTCTTGCCCGAATCGATATGGGCGGAGATCCCGATGTTGCGGACCCTGTTGAGTTCGGTGATCGCGGTGGACACGGTGCTTGCTCCTGGCCTTGGCCCGGGGATTCTACGACAAACCGGCGCAAGATAGATTGTTCTCACCGATCGGCAAGAGCCGGGGCGGGTAAAGGCCGAAGACGAGGGCCCTTTCCGCGCTCCCTGGTGCCCGTGGAAGGGCCGGACCTCCGCGCAGGGTCAACGCCCCAAGACCTTCACCCACGTTCCGGCCGGCACCATCGCGTCGGTTTCGAGGCCGTTGAGCAAGGCCAGCCCGACGAGGTCGATCCCGGAGTCGGCCGGTGGGGACCACCTCCGCGCCAGGTCCGGGAAGGAATCCCGTCGCGGCGCCTGCGCCAGGTGCAGGCGCACCGGACGCACCCCGAGGCGCTCCGGGTCCCGCTCGTCGGTGAATCCCCGAGCGATACTTGTGAAAATTGGACGAAAACGCGTGAAATCCATGGCTTCACTCAGACCGTGGAAGGCGTAGATCTGGTCGGACCAGGAAATGAAGGTCGATTGGACGGCAATCATTCGATTTTCGTCTTGTATACGCCCCCACTGGAGCAGGGCAGGGTGTCCATCGATCGTGGTGTGCTCCCGGGTCTCCACCACGAGGCCGGCTCGTTCGGTGAAGGAGCGGGCGGCGCTCTCCAGCCCCACGTCATCGGGCGCTTCGGCGGAGAAGAACACGACCGCCCGCCCGTCCTCCGGGGCCATCTGGACCTGGGAGGCCGAGTTCATCAGCTTCCAACCCTCGGGCACGGGAAAGCGGAAGCGGAGGGTGGGGTGGATGAACCAGCCATCGCGGACATAGCCCTGCCGGGGATCCTTGCCGAAGACCAGCCCCTCCAGGTGTCGGAGGTAGTGGTTTCGTCCCACACGGAAGGGGCCGGGGGATCGGGCCTGGGCCTGCCGGCTCAAAGCGGTGACCCGCTGGAAACGGTCGCCGGGGTCGGGATGGGTGCTGGCCCACACCGGCAGGCGGCCCCCCGAGGAGGTCAACCGGTCGAGGGTGTGGAAGAAGCGGGCCATCTCGGCGGTGTCGTAGCCCAGCTTGGTGGCGTATTCGACCCCCAGTTCGTCGGCCTGGCTCTCGTCGTCGCGGCTGTACTTGAGCAACAGGAGCTGGGCCGCCGTCCCGGTGAGTTGCGAGTAACGGGCGAGGGTCTCGCTCAGGGCGCTTCCCAGTCCCAGTCCCAGGCTCACCAGCACCTGCTGGGTGTAGCGCTGGGCGCTGTGACGGGCCGCGACGTGCCCCACCTCGTGGCCCATCACCCCCACCAGCGCGGCCTCGTCGTTGAGGTAGGCCAGGATGCCCCGGGTCACGTAGACATACCCGCCGGGCAGGGCGAAGGCGTTGACCACATCGTCGTCGAGGACGCGGAAGACGAAGTCCTCCTCGGGGATGTGGCTCACTTTCACGATGGCCTGGCCCAGGCTGTCCACGTAGGCCTGCAGGGCGGGGTCTTTGACCAGCCCGTACTGGGCCACGATGCCGCGGTCGCTCTGCGCGCCGATGGATTCCTCCTGGGACGGACTCATGAAGGACAGTTGCTTCTTGCCGGTGACCGGGTTGACCGTGCAGGAAGTCAGCAGCAACAGGAAGAGGGGGGCGAGGCAGAGCAGGAAGTGGAGCTGACGGCGGAAGGAATGGTCGTTGGATCCGACGCTTCCGATCACGGTGTCCTCCCGGTTGGAGGTCATGGAATGGGGTCTACGACTCCCGGAACGCCGTCGCCACCCGCTGCTCGGGCGGGGGGAGTTCGCGGTAGAGGGTGTCTCTCTCGACCGGGATCCGGCCCGCCTCGAGGATGAAGGTCTCGATCTGCTGGCGGGTCATCCCCTTGCCGGCCACTCCGCCCGCCGCCTCGGTGATGCGCTCGTCGATGATGGTTCCGTCGAGGTCGTTCGCTCCGAAGTTCAGAGCCACCTGGGCGATCTTCTGGGTCAGCATCACCCAGTAGGCCTTGATGTGGTCGAAGTTGTCCAGCATCAAGCGGCTGACCGCGATCATCTTCAGGTCATCGAAGCCGTCGGTCGCGGGCATGTGTCCCTCGAAGGCGGTGTTCTCGGGATGGAAGGCCAGGGGAATGAAGCACTGGAAGCCGCCGGTCTCGTCCTGCAGCTCACGCAGCTTCACCAGGTGGTCGATGCGCTCTTCGAAGGTCTCGATGCAGCCGTAGAGGATGGTGGCGTTGCTGCGCAGCCCCGCTTCGTGCACCATGCGCGAGACCGCGAGCCAGCGCTCGCCGGTCATCTTCCGCTGGGCGATGATCTCCCGCGCGCGGGGAGCGAAGATCTCCGCCCCGCCGCCGGGACACGAATCGAGCCCGGCCTCGCGCAGGATGGCCAGGGTCTCCGGAACGCTTTTCTCTGCCAGCCGCGCGAGCCAGTCGATCTCGACCATGGTGAAGGCCTTCAAGTGGACCTTCGGGAAGGCCTCCTTCAGCGCGCGCAGGATGTCGACGTAGACGGGAAACTTCCACT
This sequence comes from uncultured bacterium, assembly GCA_964601275.1. GTDB lineage: Bacteria > Krumholzibacteriota > Krumholzibacteriia > JAJRXK01 > JAJRXK01 > JAOZPE01. Next base: position 143,102 of record CAZRMV010000009.1, read on the forward strand.
TGGGATGCAGCCCGCCCACGATGTGGAACTCGGTGACCTCCGGCGTGTAGTCGCGGCGCGCGATCTCCACGCATTCCTCGGGAGTGTAGGCCCAGGTACCCGGGGCGTTGGGGACGTCCTGGTAGGCGCAGAGTTCGCAGCCGACGAAGCAGACGTTCGTGGGGTTCAGGTGCCGGTTCACGTTGTAGTAGACCTTGCGGCCGTTGCGCCGTCGATTGGCCAGGTCGGCCAGCCGTCCCACCTCCAGCAGATCGGCGCTTCTCAGCAGCGCGACGCCGTCTTCGAAGGAAAGGCGCTCGCCGGCTTCGACCTTGGCCGCGATCGGTGCGAGGTCGATCTCCGCGGAGGGGCGTTTGGGAGGACGCGCGCGGGGTGGGTTGTGGGTGCGGTGGGCCATGGTGGGAATCAGTATAGAGGCCGCCGGAAGGGGGAGCAACCGGGCCTAGTCCTCCTCGTCCTCCAGTTCCTCTTCGAGCTGGGGCAGGATGAAGCGGTCGAATTCCTTCTCGAAGACCAGGTCGCGCGGGTCGTCGAGCCGGTCGACGAAGAGCACCCCGTCCAGATGGTCACATTCGTGCTGGATGACCACCGCGGGAAATCCGGTCAGCTCGAACTCGAGGGCGCGCCCGCTGCGGTCGAGCGCCTTCACCCGGACGTGGTTGGGACGGCTCACCTTGCCGCGCAGACCGGGGACGCTCAGGCAGCCCTCCCACATCGAGGAGGTCTCCTCGGTGAGCGCGGTGATCTCGGGATTGACCAGGGCGGTCAACGGTTCCTCGCCGTCGGGGGCGATGCCGGCTCCTTCATGCAGAACGACCACCCGCAGGCTCAAGAAGACCTGGGGCGCGGCCAGGCCGACCCCGTCGTGCTCGTGCATGGTCTCGAGCATGTTGTCGATGAACTCCTGGAACTCGTCGCTCTTCAGGCGCTCGGGGTCGATCGCCTCGGCGACGGTGCGCAGGATGGGATGGCCCATGCGGGCCACGCTCAAGACCTGTTTCATGTGGACTCCAGGGGCTTGGTTGCGCCGTGGCTCGCGGGCCGCTCCGGCGACGCCGGGCATCGCGGCGGCCGTCGCAGGCGGGACATCACCCGCGTTCTCAGCCGTCGTTGCCGATGGCCTCGACCGGGCATTCCTCGATGGCTTCCTCGCACTGCTCGCGCTCTTCCTCGGTCTCCGGCTGCTTGTAGACAAAACTATAGCCTTCGTCCTCGTTGCGCTCGAAGTTGGCGGGAGCGGTCTGGCGGCAGAGGTCGCAATCGATGCACTGGGTGTCGACGTAGTAGGGGCCGGGGACGTTGGTCTCGACCTTGTCCGTGGGATCAGCCATGGTTCCTGCCTCTCGCTTAGCGCTGCTCCGGTCCTCCGGAGGGGCCTCGTGCCCGGGTGAACTCGATCGGGCGGCTTGGTCGCTGCGCGACAATAGAAAGCCGGGCTGCCCGCCGCAAGGTGGGACGCCGAGGGGCTTTGTATATATTATGGTTTTCCGGCCGGGCCCACTTCCCGACATCCCGATGTCCCGGCCCAAGGCTTCCTGACCGCCCGCAGGCGCCGGGAAGCGGCGCGGCGCCGCGGTGGCGCGGCGATTCCGTGGAATCGAAGACGGGAGAGGATGGCCCTCTTCCCCCCTCGGTTCCGGTTCCGGTGGAGGACACCCGTGCGTTCGAAGCTGCGATTTCCCATCCTCGGCCTGCTCCTGGCGGCCGGTCTTTTCCTGACGGCTTGCGGGGGCGGCCCGGGCGATTCCTCGGCCCAGGGCTCGGATTCCTCCGCCGCGACCCCCTCCGGGGAATCTGGTCGCTTCGGGAACCAGGTCTCCACGACGGAGGCGGCGAACCCGTCGACCGCAGCCTCCCCGGAGAAGACCGGCGAGACCGGCGATCCGAAGGAGCCGCTGGTGATCGGCCATGGTCAGGAAGTCGAGGTCCTCGACTACGTGCCCAAGGGCCAGACCACCATCGTCGATTTCTTCAGCAAGTATTGCCCGCCGTGCATGCGGATCTCGCCCTACCTGGATGAGCTGGATCGCGACCGCGACGACATCACCGTCATCCGGGTCGACATCAACCGTCCGGGCACCAAGGGCATCGACTGGAGTTCGCCGGTGGCGAAGCAGTACCGGCTCCACAGCATCCCGCACTTCCAGATCTACGATCCCGACCGCCAGCTGGTGGCCGAGGGAAGGAAGGCCTACGACATGGTGGTGGGCTTCATCCAGGGGAAGGATTGACGGTACGGGATGAAACTGTCCAAGCCATGAAATCCCAAGGGTTTGAAGTGTTTTCCCCAGGAATCGGCCGGGACCGGCCCCCGGCCCTTTCTTTTCGCTTGGGTTATACTTGACACAAGAGTAAACTTTCCTAGCTTGGTCCGGGTTTCCGCCGTGGGCGCGAGGCCCGGTCCCGGACGGAGGAACCGGTCCGCAGAGAACGAGGAACGTGTCGCGATGAAGATCTCCTCCCAGGAGGAATACGGGCTGCGCTGCATGCTGCAGCTCGCCCGCTCGGCTCCCGGGCCGATGAGCCTGGCCGAGATCTCCACCGGGGAGGGACTCAGCTCCGCCTACGCGGCCAAGTTGCTCGGACACCTGAGGGACCGGGGCCTGGTGGAGGCCGTCCGGGGCCGTTCCGGCGGCTATTCGCTGAGCCGCGCGCCGGAGGAGATCACCGTCCACGAGATCCTGTCCGCCTTCGGAGGGCAGCTCTTCGAGGAGCGTTTCTGCGAGGAGCACAACGGGGTGGGAGACTCCTGCGTGCACTCCGGTCCGGTGTGCAACATCCGGGCGCTCTGGGAAGTGCTCGACGATCTGCTCTCGGCGGTGCTCGACCGTACCAGCCTGGCCGACCTGTTGTGCTTCGGCCGGGTGCAGGAACGTCTGGAGGAACCCCGGCGACTGATTCTCGAGAGCGGGAAGGGCGCCGAGGCGGTGAACTGAGATTCCGTGGACGGATCCACGGGGATGTCTTCGATCGGACGGCCGAAGCGGCCGCGAGAACCATCAGGAACCGGCCCATGGCGCCGGGGGCGGCCTGGCCGCAGGGGTGACCACGATGAGCGAACGCAAGCCAGTGCTGGAAATCGACGATCTCCACGTCTCCATCGAGGGCAAGGAGATCGTCAAGGGCCTGAGCCTCACTCTCCTTCCCGGGGAGAAGGTGGCCATCATGGGACCCAACGGTTCGGGGAAGAGCACCCTCACCTACGCGGTGATGGGGCACCCCTCCTACGAGGTCACCCGGGGGAGCGTGAAGCTCAACGGCGAGGAGATCCTGGGTCTGCCCGCCGATGAACGGGCGCGGCGCGGATTGTTCCTGGCCTTCCAGTACCCGACGGCCATTCCCGGGGTGAGCGTGGCGAACTTCCTGCGCTCGGCGGTCAACGCGCGGCGGGGCGACGAGATCCCGGTCCGCGAGTTCCGCAAGGAGCTGATGGATCAGTTCCAGAGACTGGAGATTCCCAAGGCCTTCGCCGGTCGCTACGTGAACGATGGATTCAGCGGCGGTGAGAAGAAGCGGCTGGAGATCCTCCAGATGGCCATGTTGAAGCCGACGGTCGCCCTGCTCGACGAGACCGACAGCGGGCTCGATATCGACGCGCTCCGGCTGGTGAGCGAGGGCATCAACCGGGTGGCCGGCAAGGATACCGGGGTGCTCCTGGTGACCCACTACCAACGCATCCTCAACTACGTGAAGCCCGACCGCGTGCACGTCTACATGGACGGCCGTATCGTGCGCAGCGGTGGACCGGAGTTTGGCCACGAACTCGAGGAAAAGGGCTACGAGTGGATCGAGAAGGAAGTCTTCGCCGACGCCCGGGAGGGTTGAGCATGGCCGCGTCCCACGATTCCGCAGATCGCGCCGGTTCCACGCAGACCGCGACGCAACGCCGCGCGGAGGCGGGCCGGTCGATGGACCTGCGCGACGACTACGCCGAGAAATACGGTTTCCACGACCCGGAAGAGTACTTCCACAAGGGCGCCCGCGGCCTCAACCACGAAGTGGTGGAGATGATCTCGCGGATGAAGGGCGAACCCGAATGGATGCGCCGTTTCCGCCACGAGGCGCTCGACGTCTATCTCGCCAAGCCCATGCCCACCTGGGGCAACACCGCCGAGCTGGCCGAGATCGATTTCGACAACATCTACTACTACATCAAGCCGATGGAAGAGCAGGGGCAAAGCTGGGACGACGTTCCCGAGAACATCAAGAAGACCTTCGACCGGCTGGGCATCCCCGAGGCCGAGCGCAAGTTCCTGGCCGGGGTCAGCGCGCAGTACGAGAGCGAAGTGGTCTACCATTCGGTGAAGAAGGAACTCGAGGAACAGGGCATCCTCTTCTTCGGCATGGACGATGGGCTGAAGAAGTATCCTGAGATCGTGAAGAAATACTTCGCGACGGTCATTCCGCCCGAGGACAACAAATTCGCCGCATTGAACTCGGCGGTGTGGTCCGGGGGCAGCTTTATCTACGTCCCGCCCGGAGTGCACGTGGAGATTCCCCTGCAGGCCTACTTCCGCATCAATGCGGAGAACGCCGGGCAGTTCGAACGCACGCTCATCATCGCGGACAAGGGAAGCCGGGTGCACTACATCGAGGGTTGTACCGCCCCGGTGTACACCACCGACTCGTTGCACTCGGCGGTGGTGGAGCTCATCGCGATGGATGATGCCTACATCCGCTACACCACCATCCAGAACTGGTCGAACAACATCTACAACCTGGTGACCAAGCGCGCGGTGGCCCATCGCAATGCCACCGTCGAATGGGTCGACGGCAACATCGGCAGCAAGCTCACCATGAAGTTCCCCTGCATCTACCTGGTGGGAGAGGGCGCCAAGGGAGAGATCCTGTCGGTCGCCTTCGCCGGGGAAGGACAGCACCAGGACGCCGGCAGCAAGGTGATCCACGCCGCGCCGCACACCACTTCGACCGTCACCTCCAAATCGATCTCCAAGGACGGAGGGCGTTCGAGCTACCGCGGGCTGGTGAAGATCCATCGCGGAGCGGTGGGCTGCAAGGTGAGCGTCCAATGTGATGCGCTCATCCTGGATGAGAAAAGCCGCAGCGACACCTATCCCACCATGGAGGTCCAGGAGGAGCAGGTGCAGGTGGAACACGAAGCGCGGGTCTCCAAGGTGGGCGACGAGCAGTTGTTCTACCTGATGAGCCGCGGGATCAGCGCCGAGGAGGCGCGTCTGCTCATCGTGAACGGCTTCATCGAGCCCTTCACCAAGGAACTGCCCATGGAATACGCGGTCGAGCTGAATCGTCTCATCGAGATGGAGATGGAGGGCTCGGTCGGATAGGGAATCCGGATGGCGGACGAAGCGACCGCCCGGCGAGGAAGTGTGATGCAGGATCTGGCGAGAGAAAACCAACTCGACGAGGAACGGCTCACCGCGTTCTCCAGCGGGCGGGGTGAGCCCGAATGGCTGACCCGCCGGCGGACAGAAGCGTGGTCGACCTTCTTGACCGCTGCCTTGCCCGACCGGGCGCAGCACCTGTGGCGTTACAGCGACCCCGCGCAGTTCGAGCCCGGCGGATCGACGGCGGAAGCCTCCGCGGCGGTGGTGTCCCTCAGCGACGAGGCCCGGCAGAAGGGCGTGGTGGCGATGCCGCTGGAGGCGGCGGCGGCGCATCCCGAGCACGGAGCGCAGGTCCGCGAGCACCTGGGCCAGGCGGTCGGCGCCGACCACGGACGCCTGGAAGCCTTTGCCCTGGCCGCGTGGAACCGGGGGGTGTACCTCCATGTTCCGCGGGGAGTGGAGCTGGCCGTGCCCCTGCGGGTGGAGTTCTCCTCGCCGGCAGATGCGCTGGACGTCCGTCGCGTGCTGATGATCGTGGAGGAGGGTTCGCGAGCGACCCTGATCGAACAGCACGGGGATGGAAAGGCGGATGATCCCGCCCGCTGCTGGGGGGTCGGCGAGATCTTCGTGGCGGACAACGCCCGCGTCGACCACGTCCTGTTGCAGACCCTCGGCGCCGGGGTGAACGCGCACCTGACCCAGCGGATCGTGCTCGCCCGATCGGCGCGGGCCCACGCCTCGCTGGTGAGTTTCGGCGGCAAGTCGAGCAAGGTCGATACGGGGACGCTGCTGGCCGGAGAGGGCAGCGAGGTCGAGACCATCGGCCTGCTCTACGGGCGCAAGAAGCAGTTCTTCGACCATCACACCGTCCATCACCACAGCGCTCCGCACACGAGCAGCCAGCTCGACTTCAAGGTGGTCTTGAGCGGCCGGAGCCACAGCGCCTACACCGGCAACATCACCATCGAGAAGAAGGCCCCCTTCAGCTCGGCCTTCCAGGAGAACCGCAATCTCCTGTTGAGCGAGAGGGCGCGGGCCGAGAGCATTCCCGAACTGGAGATCGACATCGACGAGGTGCAGTGCAGCCACGGCGCCACGATCGGTCCCATCCGTGAGGACGAGCTGTTCTACCTGATGAGTCGGGGGATTCCCGAGAGGGAAGCGGTGCGCCAGATCGTGCGGGGTTTCCTGGAGACGATCCTCGAGAAGATTCCCGAGGATCTGCAGGAGCCGTTGCGGGTCGAGCTGGATGCGCGGCTGGAGGAGATCCAGGACACGGTTGGAAGAGATCGAGGACAACAGAGGAAGAGCCGATGAGCTTGCGCCATGACCTTGCCGCCGTCGCGGACATTCCCGAGGGGGAGACCCGCGTCTTCGTGGTGGACGATCTGCGGATCGCGGTCTGCCGGATCGAGGGCAGGTACTACGCCTTCGAGGATGTCTGCACCCATGACGGCGCGCCGCTGGGCGAAGGATGTCTGGTCGGAAACGAGATCGAATGTCCCCGCCACGGCGCCCGCTTCGACGTGCGCGACGGACACGTGACCCGCATGCCGGCCGTGGCCCCGATCGAGACCTTCGAGGTGAAGATCGAGAACGGCCGGATCCTCGTGGAGATCGAGGAGGACTGAGATGGCGGAGTCCGTGGCGAGCCCCGGTACCAACTCGGCGCCCCTGGATGTCGCCCGGATCCGCCGCGACTTCCCCATCCTCTCCCGCACGGTGCGCGGGAAACCCCTCCTGTACCTGGACAGCGCCGCCACCACCCAGAAGCCGCAGGTGGTGCTCGACGCGCTGATCGATTACTACACCCGCTCCAACGCCAACGTGCACCGGGCCATCCACACCCTGGGCGAGGAAGCAACCGCCGCCTACGAGGGAGTGCGCGACAAGGTCGCGGCCCTGATGGGGGGCGTCGACCGCAGCGGGGTGGTCTTCACTCGCAACGCGACCGAATCGCTCAACCTGGTGGCCTACGCGTGGGCCCGCCCGCGTCTGGCCCGGGGAGACGAGATCCTGGTCAGCGAGATGGAGCACCACAGCAACCTGGTGCCGTGGATCGAGGCGGCCCGGGTCACCGGCGCGGTCCTTTCTACCATCCCCATCACCGATGAGGGCCTGATCGACCTCGACGCCTACGAGGAACTGCTGAGCCACCGCACCAAGATCGTGGCCATCACCCACAAGTCGAACGTGCTGGGCACGGTGAACCCGATCGCCGCGATGGCGAAGGCGGCCCACGATGTGGGCGCGTTCGTGGTGGTGGACGGAGCCCAGGCGGTGCCGCACATGCCGGTCGACCTGAGCACCCTGGGCGCGGACGCCTACGCCTTCAGCGCGCACAAGATGCTGGGCCCCACCGGCGTGGGCGTGCTCTGGGCCCGGCCGGAGATCCTCGAGGAGATGGACGCCTTCCTCGGCGGAGGGGAGATGATCCGCGAGGTCCACATGGACCGGGCGACCTTCAACGACGTGCCGTGGAAGTTCGAGGCGGGGACCCCCAACATCGCCGGGGTGATCGCCTTCGGCGCGGCCATCGACTACCTGGTGGATCTGGGCATGAAGCGGCTGCACGAACACGAGACGCGGCTGACCGTCTACGCCCGGGAGCGCCTGGCGGAGATCGAAGGCCTGACACTCTTTGGCCCGCGCGATCCGATCCACGGCGGCGGGGTGGTCACCTTCTGGGACAAGGACGTCCACCCCCACGACCTCTCGACCATCCTGGACACCCACGGGGTGGCGATCCGAGCCGGACACCACTGCGCGCAACCCTTGATGCGCCGGCTGGGGGTGGTGGCCACCGCCCGGGCTTCGTTCTACTGCTACAATGACAAGGACGACGTCGATGCCCTGGTGCAGGCCCTCCACGCATGCCGGAAGTACTTTGGTCATGAATCTTGAACTCGACACCATGTACCGCGAGGTGGTCCTGGACCACTACAAGAAACCGCGCGGCCGGTGCCCCCTCGACCGCCACGACGTCGAGAACGAGGGCTTCAACCCCGTCTGTGGTGATGAGGTGAAGATCGGCCTGCGTATCGAGGACGGAAAGGTCATCGGGGTGCACAGCCTGGGACGCGGGTGTTCCATCAGCGTGGCCTCGGGTTCGATGCTGGCGGAGATCCTCCAGGGCAAGACCCTCCAGGAGGCGCGCTCGCTCGCGGAGAACTTCCGGAAGATGATGCACGGCGAGATCTCGCCGGATGATGTCGATCTGGGCGATCTCGAAGCCCTGGAGGGCGTGCAGAAGTTTCCGGTGCGGATCAAGTGCGCCCTGCTTCCCTGGACCACACTCCTGGACGCGATCGATGCCTACGAGAAGGGCGAGTGTGCTCGCCAGAGCACCACCGAGGATCCGCAACTGGGCAAGCGGCCGGGAATCGTCCAGACGGACGACGACGAACGGAGAGCGGTATGAAGAACAGCGAGACGCCGGAGAACGAAGCCGTCCGTACCGAGGAAACGACGGGGGAAGACGCGATCTCCGGGGACGGGACGCCGGATGCCGGCCGGAGCGCGGCCCCCGACGATGGGGCGCGACAAATCGATTTCGAGGAAGTGAAGCAGCATCTCCATCCGGTGAAGGATCCCGAGATCAACCTCAGCATCGTCGAACTGGGACTGGTCTACAGTCACGAATGGAACCCGGAAACGGGCAAGCTGAAGATCCTCATGACCCTCACCAGCCAGATGTGCCCGTTGGGTCCGGAGATCCTCAACGGGGTGCAGATCGCGGCGCAGCAGATCCCCGGAGTGCGCGAGGTCGAAGTGGAGCTGGTGTGGAATCCGCCGTGGGACCCGCGTACCCACTGTAGCGAGGACGCCAAGGCGATGCTGGGGATCTGGGACTGAACCCACATCGGCACGAGGCCTCATCAGCCTTCGATGCCGTCCGCGGCACGGGACGCCTCCTTCCGGCGCAGGAGAATGAGGGTGACATCGTCCGAGGCGTGCCGTCCGGCGAGATGATCTTCCACTGCATTCAGGATGGCGTCGCGGATCTCCGCCAGGGGCGCGCTCCGGCGTTCCCGGAGGATCGCGATGACCGGCTCGAGCCCCATCAGGTTCTCACCGTCGCGGGTGGCCTCGGGGATGCCGTCGCTGAAGACCGCCATCAGATCGCCCGGTTGCAGTGCGCCGGATTGCACCTTCAGAGGGTTTTCGGGAAGAAGTCCCATGGGCTGTCCGCCCGAGGGGAAGCGGTCGAGGGTTCCGTCGGCGCGGAGAACGAGCGGCGGCTCATGGCCCGCGTTCAGGTACTCCATCTGCCCGGTGGCCGGATCGAGATCTCCGGCGAAGAGGGTGACGAACTGCTCGGCCGAGAGGTTCTCGTACAGCTTGCGGTGCAGGATGTCCCCGAAGCGGTCGAGATCGTCGGTGGTCTCCGCCAGGGTCGACAACAACACCATGCACGCGGCCATGGCCAATGCCGCCGGGGTTCCCTTGCCGGTGACGTCACCCAGGGCCAGCAGGATCCGCCCCTTCGGCCGCGGCAGGAAGGTGTAGAGATCGCCCCCGACGCCCCGGCACATCACCAGGTGGGCGAGCAGGTCGTAGCCTTCCAGGCGGGGGAGCTTTTCGGGGAGCATCGCCTCCTGGATGCGCGCGGCGGTTCGGATCTCCTTCTCCAGGCTCTGGTTGCGCAGTTTCACCGCGACCGCGTTGGCGGTGGCGCTGAGAACCTGGAGTTCATCCTCCCCGAAATGGATTCCCCGGCGTTTGCAATCGACGTAGAGCAGGCCCCGGACCCTCTCGTTGTCGAAGAGGGGGGCGGCCATCGCGGAATGCAGGTGCAGGGCCATGATGCTGGCGCTGGCCTGGAACTCCTCGTCGGCCGCGGTATCACTCACCAGGACCGCCGCGCGTTCCTTCAGGACCTTGTCCACCAGGGTGGATGAGAGGTGGAGACGATCGTCGGAACCCTCCTCCCGCAACCACTGGCCCACCGGTTCGGGAAGGGTTCCCTCGCCGCTGTCCTCCAGCAGCACCACCCGATCGGCGTCGACCCAGCGACTGACGAACTCGCACGCCTCGTTCGCCATCCGCTCTCCTCCGTGGTCGCTGGCGATGAGTTCGAAGAGCGTGCTCAGCATCCGGCTGATGCGGACGCGGGCCCGGTCGCTGTAGTCCTGTCCCAGCTGGAAGGAGGAGCGGGTCAAGAGCTGGCGGTCCTCGCTGAGTCGGCCCAGGAGGGAAACGCCCCCGCCGCGAGTGCGCTCGAGATCGTCATGTCCTCCTTCCTGCTGGCGCCACATCGCGACCCCGGCGAAACGGACGACGCTTCCCGCCGGCACCTCGACTTCCCCCTGCTGGGCGGAAAGGGGGGAGCCGTCGAGGTCGGTCCCGTTGGTCGATCCCAGGTCGCGGACGAAGACGCGGTCTCCCTCGATCCGCAGTTCGGCGTGGCGGCCGCTGACGGTCTGCACCGGGATCTGTACGGTCGAACCTGGCCCCCGCCCGACCATGTGGACGCCCTCCTCCAGCTCGACCTCGTGGGGCCGGCCCTGGTAGGTCAGGACAAAGCGCATGGACGTTCCTCCGGGACGGGCACGGGACCAGGAAGGGGGGACCTTCCCGAGTCTACCGTGGCTGGACCCGGGGGGCAACGTGGGCTCGATCTCCCCGGGCCGTTCGGGCCGAAGGCGGGGGCCAGCGGGAGCCCTTCGGGGAAGATGGGCTTCAAAGCCCGGGTTGCCGGGGCAGGGGGGTCGGCCCTATCGTAGAGCCGACCCCCAACGGCCGGAGAGCCCCATGTCCAGATTCCCGAGCGTCCTCTTCAACGGCACTGTCGTCCTTTCGGCGGGCCTGGCCTTGTTGATCCTTTTCGCCGCCCCGGGAGCCAGTGGAGCGGAGGTCGTGGGACAGGAGAAACCGGCCGCCTCCGTGCACCATCACCGCAACATCTCCAAGACCGGCCCGGGTCCCTCGGGCGAACTGGTGCAGCGCACTCCGGCCCAGAACGAGCGGCTGTACCAGCGTCTGAAGGGCCTGTACATGAGCCCCTACTGCCCCGGGCTCACCCTGGGGTCCTGCGGCTCGGGCGCAGCCAAGCTGCTCCGGGCCGACCTGCACGAATGGGTCTTCGAGGGTCACAAGGCAAAGGACATCACCGCGTACATGATCGACACCTTCGGAGAGGAGATCATGGGCCGCCCCCCGTTCCGGGGCAGCGCGATCCTGGTGTGGCTGGCACCGATCGCGGCGGTGCTGCTGGGCCTGTGGATGGCGGCCCGCTGGATGCGCCGGAACGCGCCGAAGACCGCCGCCGCCGCGCCGCAACCGGAAGAAGAAAGTCCACCGCCCCTTCCGCTCGATCCCGAACTGGATGCCCGCCTGGAGGCGGAGGTCCGCGCGCGCTACCGCTGAGCGGTGGTGCGTGGATCCCGGGGGCGCCCGGGCGCGTCCAAGCGGTCGAGCTCCTCGCGTACCCGCCGGAACACCGCGTACCACATTTCCCGGGTCAAGCGGCCGGTGTTGGTGTTCTGCCGCGAGGGATGGTAGCTGAGCAAGATGCGGGCAACCCCCTCGGCCCGCGGGCGGCGTGGACCGCCCGGGATCTCCACCAGCCGATTGTGTCCGAAGCCCGGCCGGGGACGGGGCTGCTCGACGCCTTCCTCGCCCAGGACCTTCCACCAGCTTTCGTAGGCGATCCGTCCCAGGCAGAGCACGAGCCGGGGCCGGACGATCCGCAGTTCGCGGCGCAGGAAGGGCCGGCAGTTCGCCAGCTCTTCGGCGGTGGGCCGGTTGCCCGGAGGGGCGCAGTGGGCCGCCGCGGTGATCACGGTGTCGTGGAGCTGGAGGCCGTCGCCAGAGGAGACGCTTCGGGCCTGGTTGGCCAGGCCGAAACGATGGAGGGCGTCGTAGAGCCAGTCGCCGGAGGAATCGCCGGTGAACATGCGGCCGGTCCGGTTCGCTCCGTGGGCGGCCGGCGCCAACCCCACGATCAGCAGCCGGGCCGGGGGCGTTCCGAAGGAAGGAACGGGGCGGCCCCAGTAGTCTTCGTCGTGGAACATGGGACGGCGCTGACGGGCGACGGCCCGGCAGTGGTCGCGCAGGCGGGGACACCGCTCACAGGCGGCGATCTCCCGTTGGAGGTGGCGGAAAGGGCGGGTGGCCATCGTTCCTTGCGGTGCGGTGGGAGGAAGGGTTCCGGAGCCATTTCAGGGAGACAGCCTAGCAGAGAGAGGCGGTTCTCTGGTATCATGGGAACTCCCGGATCGCCGAAACCGGGTTTCGACCCCTTGGATCCGGGTTCCTGGATCCGGGCATGGCGTCCCCCTGGATCCCGGCGAAACCGCCGGCCCCCTTGCATTTCCGTCCCTCCACCCTGGTGGTCTCGCCGATGCGCCTCCCACGACCTGCGTTCCGCTCCGTTTCCTTCCGCCGTCTCGTCATGATCCTGGCGGTCTCAAGTTCCCTCGGATTCCTGGCGGTGGTGCCGGCCCGCGCGGTGGTCTCCATCGATCCGCGGCTGGCCGAGGAACTGCGCGCGCGGGGCGCACTGGACGCGGTCTTGCGCCAGGTGAAGCAAGCGCGGGACGCGGGCTTCTTCGAGATGCCCATGCCCGCGGCGGCGAAACTTCCCCCGGCCACCACCACCTGGAACTCCCTGGTGATCCTGGTCGACTTCAGCGACCACCCGGCGTCGGGCAACTACGACGCGGCGACCTGGCAGGATCATCTCTTCACCGAAAACGCCGGGTCGACCCAGAGCTTCACCGACATCTACCTGGACAACTCCTACGGCAATTTCCTCATCACCGGAAAGGTGGTCGGCTGGTACCGGATGCCGCATCCCTATTCCTACTATTGCAACGCCGACGGTGTCAGCGGAACGGCGGACGACTACGGATTCGGGTCGTTCCCGCAGAACGCCCAGGGACTGGCGGCCGACGCGTTGGACGCGGCCGATCCCGATGTCGATTACCACAATTTCCTGAACAACCGCTTCGTGGTCGACGGGGTGTTCATCGTGCACTCGGGACCCGGGGCGGAACAGACCGGAAACCCCAGCGACATCTGGAGCCATCAATCGTCCGTCAACCATGGAACCGCCGACGGGGTGACGGTGCGCACCTACACCGAGGAACCCGAGATCCTCACCGGCGGGGCCATGATGAGCGTGGGGGTCTTCGCCCACGAATTCGGCCACGTCCTGGGTCTGCCCGATCTCTACGACACCGACTATTCCAGCAACGGAGTGGGCCGCTGGTCGCTGATGGCCGGTGGAAGCTGGAACGGGGGCGGCGCGCATCCGGCGGATTTCGACGCCTGGTGCAAGGCGCAGCTGGGATTCGTGACCCCGCTTTCGATCACGACCGAAGGGGACAGCCTGGTGCTTCCACCGGTGGAGACCTCGCCGACCATCTACAAACTGCATACGAACCTGATGGGCGCGCAGGAGTATTTCCTGGTGGAGAACCGCCAGCCCCTCCACAACGACGCCTGGCTTCCGGGAAACGGGATGCTGGTATGGCACGTCGATGACGCGGTCGGCTCCAACCGCAACGAACTCTGTGTCGCCGATGGGAGCGCCCATCCGCTGCTTCGCCTGTTGCAGGCGGATGGCCGCTGCGATCTGGAACAGAACAACGGGAGCGACGCGGGCGATCCCTTCCCCGGGTCGACCGGGAACCCGGTGATCGACACCCTCTCCGATCCGAGCAGCCGGGCCTATTCAGGGCACAAGAGCAATGTGGCGATGAAGAGGATCCGGGAGGTGGGATCGGATATCGCGTTCGATCTGCGCTTCACCCAGATCCTGCTGACCCTGGTTCCCGACACCTATTCGACCCTCGCCGAAGCGCTGGCGGTGGCCGGAGACGGAGACGAAGTGCGGATCCTGGGGGGAGTGGTGTCGACGGGCAATTTCGACGCCGCTCCGGGAGTGCGGATCAGCGGAGGGTGGAATGCCGGCTACACCGCGCAGGATCCGGCGAATCCGAGCATTCTCACCACGGGCAACGTGGGGCGCATCCTGACCGTCCACGGGATGGCTTCGGGGTGGACCCAGCTCGACCACCTGGTTTTCCGGGCGAGTTCCGCCGAGCCGGTCTTCGGTCCGGAGAGCGGGCTCCTGGGCGGCGCCGTCTACGCGGACTCGGCCGCCTTGCACATCGAATCGTGCCGCTTCGAGAACAACCGGGCCGGTCAGGCCAGTGACGCCGATGGGCGGGGAGGCGCGATCGCGGCGGTGGCCAGCCGGCTGGAACTCATCGATTGCAGTTTCGGACTGAACCAGGCCCAGGAGGCTGCCGATCTCTACCTGTCGGGCACCACCGCGGTGATCACCACTACCACCTTCGAGGGCGCCACCCTCTACAACACCTATGCGATGCAGCAGAAGCGGGGCGGATCGATCCTGGCGCTGGGCGACTCCCTCAGCTTGTCCTCGTGTACCTTCCAGGGGTACTCGCAGGCCTATGACGGGGGGGCGATCTACGGATTGCAGGTCGCTCTGGGCTTGAACGGCGGATCGATCACCGGGTGCAGCAGTACCGAGCACGGGGGCGCGGTCTACCTGGAAAACGGTTCCCTGCGGGCCGACTCGCTGCGGGTCTCGGGGAACCACACCGGGATCCTCGGCGGGGGTCTCTATCTGAAGAACAGCCCGGTGGACTGGCGGCTCGGGGAGTTGAGCGGGAACGTCGCCGATGTCATCGGTGGCGGCATGTACTTGGAGAGCCTCGGCGCGATCGGTGCCCTCCAGGGGGTGAAGGTCTTGGACAACCAGGCGGCCGCGGGGGCCGGAGGACTCGATCTGGGAGGCGGGGAAACCAGCCTGTGGCATTGCGTATTCTCCGGGAATCAGGTGAGCGGTACGGGCCACGGCGCGGTTCTCGCTTCCAACGCCGGAGGAGTCTGGAGGCACAACGTCTTCACCGGCAACCTTCCCGATGCCGCCGGCGGGACTCCCGGGGGAAGTTTCGACGGAGACTACAACCTCTACTGGAACAACGGCGCCGGCGCGCCGCTGTCGGGCATCGCCCTGGGGGCGCACGACCTGCAGGCCGATCCCCGCTTCGTCGATGCGCCGGGAGGGGACTTCCACCTGGGAAGCGGTTCGCCCGCCATCGACGCGGGCGACCCCTTGGCCGCGGCCGACTTCGACGGAAGTCTTCCCGACCTGGGTCTGTACGGAGGAGCCCTGGATGACGGACTGCGTCCGGCGGCGCTGGTCTCTCCCTCGGCCGCTCCAGACGGCGGCGGAGGAACCCTCTTGAGCTGGCAGAATGCGAGCGGGGGAAGCGCTGCGGCCCGGGTGGATGTGTGGGCGCGGGCGCGCCTGGGCTCGACGCCGCCCACCCTGCTGGGTTCCTCGATCTCCACCAGCTTCGTGGATCCGGCCGCTCCCTCCGAGCACGAGTACCGGGTGCAGGCGGTCGATGCCAACGGGCGGGCTGGCTCGGTGGGGGGATGGTTCCGGGTGGAGGCGACCGGCGTCACCGTGCCGAGGGCGCGGTTCGCGGTGGGACAGCCTGTTCCCAACCCCTTCAACCCGGCGACCCGGCTCTCCTTCACCCTCGGCCGGACCGGCCGGGTGGACGCGGAGATCGTCGACGCGGCGGGTCGGCGGGTGACGCGCTTGCTCGGGGGGATCCTCCCCGCGGGGGAACACCTTCTCCAGTGGCGGGGAATGGATGACCGGGGCCGGCACGTCGCCTCGGGGGTGTACTTCCTGCGCCTGGTCAGCGAGGAAGGGCGGGCCACCCGGCGGCTTCTGCTCTTGAAGTAGATCTCTCGGCTCTTCCTTAATTCTTCAATTCTTCACGGTCCTTTCCGCACGATGGGTTCCGGAATCCTTCACGGTCCTTTCTGCACGATGGACGCCGGAACGTTCCCCAGCGCTGGGCGAATGGTCCCGCTCTTGCATGGGGCACCGCGGCGGCGTGGCCTCGTCCTCTGCGTGACCGTCGTGGGAAAGCAACCAGGGTGAGCCCGTCGCTGCTTTCCATTCTTCACCTCCAGATCTCCACCTCGCGGACCCAGGGAGCCCACTCATGCCGCAACTCGACCGATTCCTCTCGGCCATGCCCCAGTACCAGGCGGAACGACTCGTCCTGGAATCCGACAACCCGGTCTCCTTCCACATCGGCGGAGAAACGCGCCAGCTCAACCAGCAGTCGCTCCAGGCGGAGCAGATCACCGCGCTCATCGCCGAACTGGCCGATTCCTCGGTGATCGAGGGATTCCGCCGCGACGGGAAGGCGCAGTTCGACTACGTGCTGGACGGGCAGCGCTTCCGGGGCGTCCTGGAGGAATCGGCGGGGAAAGTGGTGGCCCAGTTGTGGGACGCCAGCCGGTCGAAGGAAGATGGACCCGTGGAGGTGGGACCGGTCGGAGGCATCGATCTGAAGGCCTACGGCGTCGATCCCGAGGCGGAAGTGATTCCGCCGAACATCGACCCGCGTTACCGCGCGGAGATGGATGGTCTGCTGCGGGAGATGGTGGAAAAAGGGGCCAGCGACCTGCACCTGACCTGCGGGACCCATCCCACCCTCCGGATCGACGGCAGCATCAGCGAGATGAAGGATCACGCGCCCATCGATCCGGCCCACATGATCCAGCTTCTCTTGAGCATCACTCCCCAGCGCAACCGCGACCAGTTCCTGAAGAAACGGGACACCGATTTCGCCTACGCCATCGAGGATCTGAGCCGCTTCCGGGTGAACCTGTTCTACGATCGGTTGGGTCCGGGCGCGGTGTTGCGCGCCATTCCCAACGAGATCCTCTCCGCCGAGCAGTTGGGCCTGCCTCCTTTGGTGCACGAGTTGGCGCGCTTGTCCAAGGGGCTGGTGCTGGTCACCGGGCCCACCGGCAGCGGGAAGAGCACCACCCTGGCCGCGATCCTGGACATCGTCAACAGCACCCGCACCGAGCACATCATCACCATCGAGGACCCGGTGGAGTTCGTGCATCCCCACAAGAAATGCCTGGTGAACCAGCGCGAGGTCGGCGTGCACACCGGGTCGTTCAAGTCTGCGCTGCGGGCCGCGTTGCGCGAAGACCCGGACGTGATCCTGGTGGGCGAGATGCGCGACCTGGAGACGGTGGAGATCGCCATCGAGACCGCCGAGACCGGCCACCTGGTCTTCGGAACACTGCATACCACCACCGCTCCCTCGACGGTGGACCGGTTGATCAACCAGTTCCCGGCCGAGCGACAGGAGCAGATCCGGATCATGCTTGCGGACAGTCTGCGGGCGGTGATCTCCCAGACCCTGTGCAAGAAGATCGGCGGGGGACGCATCGCGGCGCAGGAGATCCTGCTGGGATTGCCCTCGGTGAGCAACCTCATCCGCGAGGGCAAGACCTTCCAGATCGAGAACGCGATGCAGACCGGCCGCAAGCAGGGGATGCGGACCTTGAACGACCACCTGCTCGAACTGGTGAAGAACAAGCAGGTGGCGCCGATGGAAGCCTACCTCAAGGCGGTGGACAAGCACGGTCTGAAGGAAGCGCTGCAGCGGCAGGGAATCGCCATCGAGTTCTGACCGCTCTCCCCTCGTGCCAGCTCCTTCGCATGGTGCTATGATGACGGCACCATGGCCGACCGCAAGACCATCATCTCCGCCCTGGAGGAGATCGCGCAGCTTTTGGAACTCAGCGGTGCGAATCCCTTCAAGGTGCGCGCCTACCAGAACGGAGCGCGGATCCTTTCCGCCTACCCCGGGGACCTGGCCGAGGGCCTGGCCAGTGGCGAGCTGGCGCGCCTGAAGGGCGTGGGCAAGAGCCTTCTGTCCGAGTTGACCGCCCTCATCGAGGAAGGACGCAGTCCCACCCGCGAAGAACTGCTGAAGACGGTTCCCCCGGGACTGCTCGAGATGGTGAAGATCCCCGGTCTCGGGCCGAAGAAGGTCCGCCGGTTGTACGACGAGCTGGGGATCTCCACCCTCGGCGAACTCGAGTACGCCTGCAACGAGAACCGCCTGCTGTCCCTGCCGGGTTTCGGGCCGAAGAGCCAGGCGAAGATCCTGTCCGGGATCGACATCCTCCGGCGTTACAGCGGCCGTCACCTGCTGAGCGAGGTGTGGGATCTCGGCGAACGGCTGCGGCGGAAGGTCGCGGGAATGGAAGGCGTGGAGCGGTGCGCCCTGGCCGGTTCACTGCGGCGACGCCGGGAGACGGTCAAGGATGTCGATCTGCTGGTGGTCGCCCGCGATTCCGCCGCGGTCATGGAAGCGTTCTGCGGAATGGAAGAGGTCGAGGAGGTGATCGCCCGCGGGGAGACGAAGAGTTCGGTGCGCCTCGAGACGGGGATCCAGGTCGATCTGAGGGTCGTGGACGCCGATCAGTTCCCCTTCGCCCTGGCCTACTTCACCGGGTCGAAAGAACACAACATCGTGATGCGTGAGCGGGCCCGGGCCCGTGGTTACAAGCTGAACGAATACGGATTGTTCGT
>CAZRMV010000009.1:161912-187767 GCA_964601275.1 uncultured bacterium
TGCGTGAGCGGGCCCGGGCCCGTGGTTACAAGCTGAACGAATACGGATTGTTCGTCGAAGGGAATGCGGAGGGCTCAACCGGAGCAAAGAAGAAGGCCGGCGCCCGCCCGCGTGGCACGGTGCGGATCGAGGAGGGTCGGGTGGTCTGCCGAAGCGAGGCGGAGATCTTCGCCGCGCTCGATCTGGCGGAGATTCCCCCGGAGTTGCGCGAGGACCGGGGTGAGTTCGAGGCGGCCGAGAAGGGGGAACTTCCCACCCTCATCGGGGAAGAGGACCTGAAGGGAGTGCTGCACAACCACTCGGTCTACAGCGACGGGGCGGCGACGATCGAGGCGATGGCCAAGGCGGCGCGCGATCTGGGCTGGGAATACCTGGGGATCTCCGACCACAGCCGAAGCGCCTTCTACGCGAGCGGCCTCTCCCTCGACGAGATCGAACGGCAACACGAGGAGATCGACGAGCTGAACGAGCGGCTGGACGGAATCACCATCCTGAAGGGAATCGAGAGCGATATCCTGGCCGACGGATCGTTGGACTACGAGGACGAGGTGCTCGATCGTTTCGACTTCGTGGTGGCCAGCGTGCACTCACGTTTCGGACTGGACGAGGTGCAGCAGACCCAGCGTTGCATCCGCGCGGTCCAGAACCCCTTCACCACCATCCTGGGTCATCCCACCGGGCGGCTCCTGCTGGCGCGGGATGCGTTCCGGGTGGACATGGACGCGGTCCTGGATGCGGCGGCGGACAGTGGATGCGTGATCGAACTGAATTCCAATCCCCGTCGACTCGACCTGGACTGGCGCTATCTGCACCGGGCGGCGACCCTGGGAATCCTCGTCAGCATCGGTCCGGATGCCCACCGGACGGAGACCCTGGCCGACGTGCGGTACGGGGTGGCGATGGCGCGCAAAGGGTGGCTTCGGGCGTCGGATGTCCTGAACACCCGGGGGCTCGAGGCGATCCGGGCGTACCTGGACTTGCGTCGGGCGGCGCGGTAGCGCTTTGCCGGGCCTGGGACTGCCGCCGCCGCCCTGCGCCCGGGGTTCCCGAGAGGGAACCGCCCTGGATTGTCGTGCTTCCTCTCAGTCCTCGGACTCTCGGCCTTCCGGTCGACTCTTCGATCGGTCGAAGCGGAACACCAGGCGCTTTCCGTCGATGCGGACGGTGGCGGTCAGCGGAAAGGTCAATCGGTCGGCCTTGAAGTAGGCCCAGTAGGCCTTCTTCTCACCCGGCTTGACCACCAGGGTCGCCGGAGCGCCCATGTCGTAGTGACGGATTTCCACCGGCTCCATGACCATGTCGAGGTCGGTTCCCGCGTCGCCCAGGGAAGACAACGGAAACTCCGACGGGTCGGAGTTGGCCGACTTCCCCGGTGGGGCCTGGGTTTCCTGCCCGTAGGCACGGGGTGTCAACTGCTTGCCCCCGTAGTAGACATACTCCGAGCTCTTCCGGAGACGGCCTCTCAGACCGTAGTTCTCGGCCCCTTTCCAGTCGGCCACCGGCTCCAGGCGGTTGCCCATGAAGTCGAGGACGTACAGGTCGGAGCGATGCAACTCGAGATCCTCCGATCCGTGGTTGTACACCACCATGTCAACCGTCAGGTATGGACCCTTCCGGAAGACCGAGGCGACGACGGTCAGATCCTCGTTCCCGGCGACCAGAGCTTCGGGCAACTCGCGAATGAGCTTGGTGAAACTCTCCGTCTGGATCTGATCGGCACGGATGGAATACTCGGAGTCGAGCCCTTCCAGATAGGAAGGATCACTCGGGGTGCGGACCGAGGGAGAAGACGCACACGCTGCCAGCAACGGCACAACCAGCAAGGTGAGGTAGAGGCGTGCCATGGCTGCCTCCTCTCGTTTGCCGGGACTCCAGGGGTGGACTCCCGGCCCATCTTCATGCTAGCGCCGGATCGCGGTCTTCGCCAAGCGGGAAAGGCGCCCCCAGGCCGCGGAGGCGAACTTGGGAGCCTTCTTTTCTTGTCGTCCGGCCCTCGACGCTTCTTCTTGTTCTTGGCCGCTGCTTCTTATACATTGCAATGGATTCTCAGGAGAGGCAGGTTGCGACCTTTCTTCGCCCCTCCCCCGGTTTCGCACGGAACCGGGTCGACCGAGGTTCCCACGGTTCCACTCCACCCGACCGCGGGGATTCCGGCCACCATGAGATCGTTCCCAGTGGATCGATGGACCGCCAGCGACCGGAATCCATCTCGATGAAACACGATTCGGCAAAAGACACTGCGAGGGCAGCAAGCGGGCCAGGCCGGGTGGTCGCGGTCTACCTCCTTGCCATCGTTCTCCTGGCGCTGTTGTGGATGGCGTTCTCGGGGAAGTTCGATCCCCTGCACATGGGCTACGGCGCCTTGTCGATCATCCTGGTGATGATCCTTTCGCGCCGGTTGATCCTTCGACGTGACGTCGACCCGTCGCAGGACTGGATCCCCCGGGTGCACTGGGGTTGGGCCCTGGCGTATCCCTTCTGGCTCGGTTGGCAGATCCTTCTCGCCAATCTGCAGGTGGCCTGGATCGTGATCGATCCACGACTGCCGATCGATCCGGTCCTGTTGCGCTTCCGCTGCGGGATGGGGGCCGACCTGGCGAAGGTGGTCCTGGGCAACAGCATCACCCTTACCCCGGGAACCTTCACCCTGTTGATCGAGGGGGATTGCTTCCTGGTGCATTGCATCCATCCCAAGTTGGCCGGCGGGTTGATGGACGGATCGATGCAGAGGAAGGTGGCCCAGGTCTTCGGGGAAGCGCTTCTGTCCGAAGATGAGATGCAGATGGAAGTGATCCGTGACATGGAGCGCTACGCCGAGGAGCACATCTCGTGAACTTCCTGCACTGGATCACCATCCTGGTGGCGCTGGCCCTGGCCCTTCCCTTCTACCGGGTGGTGCGCGGATACACCATCTATGATCGCATGATCGGAGTGGGGGTCTCGGGAACGAACACGGTGATCCTGATCTGCTTGGTGGGGCACATCTTCCATCGCATCGACATGTTCGTCGACATCGCCATCGCCTACGCCATGTTGAACTTCAGCGGGGCGCTGGTGGTGGCCAAGTACCTGGACCATACGAAGGGCGAAGCGCAGTGATCTGG
This sequence comes from uncultured bacterium, assembly GCA_964601275.1. GTDB lineage: Bacteria > Krumholzibacteriota > Krumholzibacteriia > JAJRXK01 > JAJRXK01 > JAOZPE01. The sequence continues at coordinate 165,017 of CAZRMV010000009.1, forward strand.
GTGTCGAAGGCGTTGATGGTCGTCGGGACCGCCCTGTTGTTCATCGGGGCGGTGGGAGTCAACCGGCTTCCCGATTTCTATACCCGCTCCCACGCGGCGACCAAGCCCGATACCCTGGGGCTCATTGCGCTGATGCTGGGCCTGGCCCTCTACGACGGGTTCACCCTCAGTAGCATCAAGATGCTGCTGATCATCCTCTTCGTGGCGCTGGCCAATCCGGTGGCCACCCATGCCCTGGGGCGCGCGGCGATCCGCAACGGGCTGTTGCCGGTGACGGTCGATCGCCTGGGTGGAGCGTCGGGACCGGTGGGCGGAGGCGCCGGACCCGGAGGCGGGACTGCAGTAGCCGGCGGCAAGACTGCTGGACCCACCGAGGGTTCCTCCGGCGAGAGGGGGAGGGGACGATGAGCGGCAATTTCAGCGCGGTCTTTTTCGTATTGGCCCTTCTGGCCGCGGTGGTCGCGCTGAAGGTCAAGGACCTGTTGGCCGCGGCGGTGGTGCTCAGCCTGTTCTCCTTCCTGGTGGCGTTGCTGTACATCTCGTTGGGTGCGGTCGACGTCGGCTTCAATGAGTCGGTGTTGGGTGCCGGAGTGACCGGCATTCTCTTCGTGATCGCAATCTTCAACACCCGGCGTCGATCGAAGGATTGAGGAAGATGATCGGTAGCGAGCGAAGCTGGACCGTCCATGGTGCGCGGAGAATCTTCCCGTGGCGGTGGACCGATCGAATCCAGGAGAATCGGAGCGTGACGTCATGAACCTGGGTCGTATCGGGGGATTCCTGGTGATTGCCGCCGTCGGGGCGATCCTGGTCTACGCCGGGCTGGGTCTGCCGGCCTTCGGCGATCCCAACGCTCCCGCCTCGACCCATGTCTCCGATCACTACATCGAACACGCCTACCACGACGCCCATACCCCGAACTTCGTCACGGTGATGATCGCCGACTACCGTTCCTTCGATACGCTGGGCGAGTCCATCGTGGTGTTCACCGCCGGACTGGCGTGCTTCCTCCTGTTGCGCAGCGAACGGCGGCGCAACCGGAAGAAAGGGGCGCGCTCGGCATGATCCGTCCCAAGGACACCATCATCACCGACAACGTGGTGCGGATCATGGTTCCGTTCATCCAGATCTTTGCGTTCTACGTGATCTTCCACGGTCACTACAGTCCGGGCGGCGGGTTCCAGGGCGGCGCGCTGATCGCCGGTAGCGTCCTGTTGCAGCGCGTGGTCCTGGGCGCAGAGCGCTCGCAGATCGGTTTTCCCACCCGCCTGGGGATTCCCTTCGGAGCGATCGGCATCTTCATCTACGCGGGCGTGGGTTTTCTGGCCATGCTCGACGGCGGGAACTACCTGCAGTACGACCACCTTCCCTTCGGCTTGAGTCCGGTCTACCTGCGCAACGTCGGGATCCTCCTGGTGGAGATCGGGGTGGCGTTCGCGGTGACCGGGACCCTGGTGTCCATCTACGACGACCTGGTGAATTTCGAGCGCCGGGACGACCAGGCCGAGATGCACTCGCCGGGCGCGGGGGAGGAGGAGTAGGGTGAACGAGGGCTTGGGCGTGTTCCTGGTGGAGAAGTGGCCCTACCTGGCGACGATCCTGATGATCCTCATCGGATTGTACGGGATGGTGTTGAAGAAGAACCTGGTGAAGAAACTCATCGGGATGAACATCTTCCAGGGAGCGATCATCCTCTTCTTCATCATCCACGGATGGAAGGACCGGGCGATGGTGCCGGTGTACGACCCGGCATTGGGCGACGCGCCGTCCCGTTACGTCAATCCCATTCCCCATGGTCTGATGCTGACCGCCATCGTGGTGTCGGTCGCCACCACGGGAGTGGCGTTGGCCTTGTTGTCGCTCATCTACAAGCGCTTCGGGACCCTGGACGAGGACGATCTGTTGCGCGAGTTGCGGGCGTATCCGAGTGCGGGCGAGAAGAGAGCGGAACGGGACGATGGGAGGGGTGAATGAGTCCGATCGTGGGCCATCTCCTGCAGGCGATGGGTGTCGCCGCGGCGGCCGGGGCGCACGGTGTGGTGGGGGGCGGGATCCACGGCGCGCCGACCCAGACTCCCGACGCGCTGCAGATTCCCGCGATGGTCCTGGCGCCGCTGTTGATCGGGGTTGTCCTGGTGCCCGCGCTGGGAATGCTGCGGCGCCGACTGGCCTATTGGGCGACGCTTCTGGTCTTCGTGGGCTATCTCGGCATGGCCCTGCGGGCCCTTCTGGCGGTGCTGGCCCACGGAACCCTCCACTACAAGATGGCGGGTTGGGTTCCGCCCATCGGCATCGAATGGACCCTGGACGCCCTGAGTGCCTTCGTGGTGCTGGTGCTCGCGGTGATCGCGGTGATGGTGGCAGTGTATTCCAGGGTCGCGGTGCGCCGTCAGAATCCCGAGCGCGAGGTTCCCTTCTTCGCCATGATGGTCGTCATGATGCTGGGCTTGACCGGCATGGTGATGACCGGCGACCTCTTCAATCTCTATGTCTTCTTCGAGGTGAGCAGCCTCAGCGCCTACGCGCTGATGGCGGTCGGCGACCGCAAGGCGCCGGTGTCGTCCTTCCGTTACCTGTTGCAGGGGACGATCGGCGCGTCGTCCTACCTGTTGGGCGTGGGCTACCTGTACGTGCTCACCGGCAGTCTCAACATGGCGGATGTTGCCAGTCTCCTGCCGGAATTGCTGGGGAATCCGGCCTTGGTGGTGGCGGTGGTGTTCATGGTGGCGGGACTCGGGCTGAAGATGGCGCTGTTCCCGATGCACCTGTGGTTGCCCGACGCCTACACCTACGCTTCTTCGACCAGCACCGCGATCATCGCGCCGGTCATGACGAAGGTTTCGGCCTACGTGCTCATCCGCATGATCTACTTCGTGTTCGATCAACGCTGGGTGCTCTCGGGGTTGCACCTGGGGGTGGTGATCACCTGGCTCTCGATGGCGGGAGTGATCTGGGGGTCGGTGATGGCGATCGCCCAAAGAGACGTCAAGCGCATGCTGGCCTACTCGTCGATCGCGCAGGTGGGATACATCGGGGTCGGGATCGGGACGGGCAACTCGTGGGCGCTGGTCGGCGCCATCCTGCACATCATGAACCACGCCTCGATGAAGAGTTCGTTGTTCATGGTGACCGGCATCGTGGAGATGCAGACCGGACGGAGGCGGCTGGCGGACTGGGCCGGGCTGGGGCGGAAGATGCCGTGGACCTTCCTGGCCTTCACCTTCGCCGCCTTGGCCATGGTGGGAGTGCCGCCCACGAACGGATTCTTCTCGAAATGGTACCTGGCGCTGGGATTGGCCGGGGCCGGGCAGTGGGTGCTGCTGGTGCTGTTGGTGTTGAGCAGTCTGTTGACCGCGGGGTACTTCTTCCGCCTGCTCGAGCGGATCTACGCGCGGGCGGCGGAAGGGACGGAGAGCGGGAGCATGGGGACCGACCCCGGTTCCACGGGCGTCGCTTCCGACCCGGGACCTGCGCTGCTTCTGCCGCCCTTGCTGTTGGGGGTGGGCACCCTGGTGTTGGGCCTGGTGAACGCGTGGTTCGTCAGCGTGGTCATCGCCAAGGCCCTTCCGGCCGCGCTGCGGATCCCGGGATGGGGAGGGTGAGGGGTTGATGGATACGCTGCAGACCTTCCACAGCACGCGACCCCTCTGGGCCCTCCTCGTCTCGCTCTTGGCGATTCCCTTGATCGTGGCCAGCGGGGAGAAGCGCCGGAACCTGCGGGAGACGTGGACGCTGCTGGCGGCGGTGCTCAAGACCCTGCTGGTGTGGTCGATGTTGCCGTGGGTGTTGTCCGGGCGGGTGGCGGAGATCTCCCTGTGGAAGATCACTCCTTCGGTCGAGCTGGCTCTGAAGGTGGACACCCTGGGGATGGTGTTCGCGCTGGTCGCGTCGACCCTGTGGCTGTTGACCTCGATCTACAGCATCGGGTACGTGCGGGGCGCCGGCGAGCACAAGCAGACCCGGTACTTCGCCTCGTTCGCGATGTGCCTGCACGCGACCATCGGCATCGCGTTTGCGGCGAACCTGGTGACCTTCCTCATCTTCTTCGAGATGCTGAGCATCGCGACCTATCCCCTGGTGATCCACAAGGAGACCCCGGTTGCGATCGCGGCGGGGCGCAAGTACCTGGGTTTCGTGTTGCCCGCCGGACTGATGCTTCTGCTGGGGGTGGTGCTGACCGCGACGATCCATCCCGGCGCGTTGGAATTCCAGGCCGGCGGGTTCCTGAACCGGCAGGACGCCTCGATCGTTCTTCTGCGGTGGATCTTCCTGTTCTTCATCCTGGGCGTCGGGGTGAAAGCGGCGATCATGCCCCTGCAATCGTGGCTGCCGGCTGCGATGGCCGCGCCGACTCCGGTAAGCGCCTTGCTGCATGCGGTGGCGGTGGTGAAGGCCGGCGTGTTCGGGGTGCTGCGGATCACCGGTTACGTCTTTGGGCCGCAGTTGCTGCGCGAGATCGGGGTGTGGACCCTTCTCGCGTGGTTCGCCGGGGTGACCCTGACCGTGGCGTCGTTGCTGGCGCTGCGGCAGGACAACCTGAAGCGCCGGCTGGCGTATTCCACCGTGGGACACCTCAGCTACATCGTGCTCGGGGCGGCGATCCTGACTCCTTTCGGGTGGACCGGGTCGGTGCTGCACCTGGTCTTCCACGCGACGATGAAGATCACCCTGTTCTTCTGCGCCGGCGCGATCTACGTGCGGACCCACAAGGAGAACATCTCGGACATGGTGGGCATCGGCTGGCAGATGCCCATCACCATGGCCGCCTTCGCGGTGGGCAGCCTGGGATTGGCGGGGATTCCCGGGGTCAACGGTTTCTTCTCGAAGTGGAACCTGGCGTTGGGGACGGTCCAGAGCGGGCAGTGGGTGTTCCTGGGGCTGCTGGTGCTGTCGGGGGTCTTGAACGCGGCGTACTTCTTTCCCATCGTGCAGCAGGCGTTCTTCCGCAGGAACGAGGAGTTCGCGTCGTACGGCGAGGCGAGTCCGTGGATGGTCGTTCCTCTGGCCGTGACCGCATTGCTGTCGCTGGTGCTGGGGCTGGCGCCGAACCTGGGCGCGCACGCGTGGGACCTGGCCCGGGTGGTGGCGGCGGCGGTCGTTGGAGGTGGGTCATGAACCTGCGCTGGCCGGGTCCAAAGGGATGGCTGGTGGCCGCGGTGCTCGCGGTGCTCGTGGTCGTCGTGCCGGTGTTCCTGGAGCATGGGGAGGAACACGAGGCCTGGTGGTCGTCGATTCCCGCGTGGTGGGCGATCTTCGGGCTGGGCGTCGGGGCGTTGATCCTCCTGGTGAGTGCGCTGTCGGGGCGGATGTTCCTGCAGCAGGGTGAGGATTTCTACGGGGAGATCCCAGGGAAGGGTGGAAAGAGCCAGGAGGGTGGACGATGAAGGTGCCGAAGGGTCTGGCCCTGGGTCTGCGGGCGCTGGCCGCCCTGGTGGGACTGTTCGCGGCGGCGAGCCTGTGGGGAGGAAACTGGGTGCCGGCGATGATCCTGGTGGTGGGAACGCTGTTGGTGGTGGCGGCGCCGGGCCGGGTGCGCGCGTTCTTGACGGTGCTGCTTCCCGCGGTGGCGTTGTATTGCGTGTGGGTGCTGCCCGAGGGAACGGTGGCGCATCTCTCCTTCGCCGGGTTGGACCTGACGGTGCTGCGGGCCGACCGGCTGTCGTTGATCTTCGGGAAGATCTTCGCGCTTGTGGGTCTGTTGGGGGCGATCTTCGCCTGGCATGTCGACGACCGGCGGCAGCAGGTGGCCGCCTTGTTGTACAACGCGGGTTCGTTGGGAGTGACCTTCGCGGGCGATTGGTTCACCCTGTACGCGTTCTGGGAGTTGATGGCGGTCGCCTCGGTGCTGTTGATCTGGGCGCGCGACCGGGCCGATTCGCAGGCGGCGGGCAAACGCTACCTCCTGGTCCACCTGGTCGGGGGCGCGGTGCTGTTGGCCGGGATCCTGTTGCAGGTGCAGGGAAGCGGAAGCATCGCCTTCGAGCATTTCGCTGCCGGAACCGGCGGCCTCGCGGCCTGGCTGATCCTCTTCAGTTTCGCCTTGAACGCCGGCGTGCCGCCCTTGGGGGCGTGGCTTCCCGACGCCTATCCACGGGCCACCATCACCGGGGCGGTCTTCTGTTCGGCGTTGACCAGCAAGACCGCGGTCTACGCGTTGCTGCGGGGATACCCCGGGTGGGAGATCCTGATCGGGCTGGGGGCGGTGATGGCGGTCTACAGCGTGGTGTACGCGATCCTGGCCAACGACATCCGCCGCATCCTGGCCTATTCGATCATCTCGCAGGTGGGCTACATGGTGGCCGCGGTGGGGATCGGCACCCCCCTGGCGATCAACGGCGCAACCGCTCACGCGGTGAGCCACATTCTCTACAAGGCGCTGCTCTTCATGGCCGCCGGAGCGGTGATCCATAGCACCGGCCGGGAGAAGCTGACCGAGCTGGGGGGATTCTGGCGGCGGCAGAAGCTGGTCTTCGGCTTGTACATCGTCGGGGCGTTGTCGATCTCGGGGGTTCCGCTGTGGAACGGGTTCATCTCGAAATCGATGGTGATCGCGGCGGCGGGCGAAGAGCACCTGGACTGGGTGGTCCTGTTGCTGATGGTGGCGAGCGCGGGGTCATTCCTGCACACCGGTCTGCGGCTTCCCTACTACGCGTGGATGGGCGAGGACCGGGGGATCGAGCCCCGGCCGATTCCCTTGAACATGATCGTGGCCATGGTGCTCGGGGCGGTGTTGTGCACCTTGACTGGGGTGGCGCCCGGGACGCTCTATCGCTACCTGCCGTTTGGGGTGCACTGGAATCCATGGACGATTCCACACCTGGTGGAGACCGCGCAGATGCTGTTGTTCGCGTTCTTCGCGTTCTGGGTGCTGCGGCCGCTCGTGGCTCCGCGGGACGCGGTGGTGGTGGACTTCGACGTGGTGTATCGCAAGACCGCTTCGGGGTTCCGGTGGCTGTTCGTGGACGCGGTCGGGGCGGTGTTCGATGCGTCGGAGGTCGTGGTGCAGAGGGCCGCGCGCACAGTGGTGGCTGCGATGGCCGATCCGGTGCGGTTCGTGCCGGGATACCCGCGGAGGGTGCTCACGGACGAGCCCGGTTATGACGAGGACCGGGATCGCCCGCCGTTGATCCTGCCCCTGAGCCTGGCGCTGGCGGTCTTCGTGGCGCTGTGGCTCGTGGCCAAGTGGTGGAGGTAGACGGCGAAGGGGTGGAAGCAGACAGGGACCAGCCCTAACGCACCTTCCCCAGGTCGCCCTCTTCCAACCGGAGGAGGGCCTTCTTGCGCCAGAGACCTCCGCCGTAGCCGACCAAGGTTCCGTTGGCGCCGACCACCCGGTGACAGGGCACGACGATCGAGACCGGGTTGCGGTTGTTGGCCATGCCGACGGCGCGTGGGGCCTGGGGCTGGCCGATGCGGCGGGCGATCTCCCCGTAGCTGGCGGTCTTGCCGTGGGGGATGCGCATGAGCTGTTTCCAGACCTTCTTCTGGAACGGGGTTCCTTGCAGATCGAGCGGCATCTCCAGTTGGTTGGGCCGGACCGGGTCGCCGGCGAAGTAGTAGGAGAGCCAGCGGCGGGCGGGGGCGAGCTTGCGCGGTGCGGGTTCGAGCTCGGCGTCGCGCAGGGAGGGGGGGAGGGCCTTGCGGAGCTTGCGCTCGAGTGCGCGTTCGTCGACTTCGGCGCGGTTGCGGCTTCCCACGAAGAAGAGGCCGCAGAGGCCCTTGTCCGTCGCGGCGAGGACGATGCTGCCCAGGGGACTGGGGAAGTGGTCGTAATAGACGGTCGAGGACGAGGCGGCGTGCCGCGTCGTGTCCACAGAAATCATGGAAGAACCCCTTCGTTGCGCTTTCTGGGCGACGGCATCAGCAGGGATACCACAACCACCAGGAAAAGTGCCACCGCGAATCCGGTGAACCGGGCGGTCAAGACTTTGTCGAGACCGGTGAGCTTCCACACGATCACCGTCAACGCCCCGCCGATCATTCCCGCGAGCACTCCGTATCCGCTGATCCGCTTCCACCACAGGGTCAACAACAGGGCTGGCCCGAAGGCGGCGGAGAGACCGGCCCAGGCGAAGGACACCATGGTGAAGACCAGGTCGGTGCTGCGGACGGCGAGGATGAAGGCGACCACGCCGACGAAAAGGGTGGCCAGTCGGCTGAAGGAGGCCAGGCGCTGCGGGGTGGCATCCTTCTGCAGCATTTTGTGGTAGACGTCCTCGCTGAGGGTGGAGGTCGTCACCAGGAGCTGCGAGTCGGCGGTGGACATCATGGCGGCGATCGCGCCGGAGATCATGATGCCGGCCAGCCATCCCGGCAAGAGGGTGGTGGCGAGAATGGGCATCAGGCGCTCGGGATCGTCGAGGGCGCCGGTGCCGAAGGTGGCCAGTCCCACCACGCCGATGAGGAAGGCTCCCCAGAGCGCGGGAACCGCCCACCAGGCGGCGATCAGGGTACCGGTGCGCAGATCCTTCACCCGGCGGATGGCCATGAAGCGGGAGAGCAGGTGGGGTTGTCCCATGTAGCCGAGTCCCCAGGACAAGCCGCCGATCACCCCGGCCACCGCGGCGCCGCCGCTCTTGCCGTGGACCACGCTCAACAGGTGCGGGTTGACCTCGTGCAGACGGGCGGCGAGGGCATGCCAGCCGCCGATGGCTTGGATCGCCACCAGGGGCAGCACCACGCAAGTGAAGACCATGATGATGCCCTGGACGACGTCGGTCCAGGCGACGGCGACGAATCCTCCCATGGTGGTGTAGAAGAGGACGATCAGCGCGCCGATGATCATGCCGATGGTGGTGGTCTCGATGAACAGACCGCCCCGGGCGAAGCTCTGTTGCAAGGAGAGCATGAAGTCGCCGAAGGTGGTGTCGAGGACCTTGCCCGCGGCGTTGAATTGCGCCGCCACGTAGAAGGTGAAGAAGAAGGTGATGATGAGGCTGGCCACAAAGCGGATCCGCCCGGCGGTCTCGGGAAAGCGCGAGTGGAAGTAGTCGGGAAGGGTGAGGCTGTCGGTGCGCCCGACCTCCAGGCGCAGACGGCGGGCGATGACCATCCAGGAGAAGAGGATGCCCGCCGCACAGCCGATCGCGGTCCAGAGCTCGATGAATCCGGCGGCGAAGGCCGCTCCGGGCAGGCCGATGAGCAGCCAGGCGCTCTCGCCGCTGGCGCGTTCGCTGAAGGCGATGACCCAGGGACCGAGCTTGCGATCGCCCAGGATGAAGCCGGCCTGGGTGGTGGTGCGGCGATAGGCGAGGACGCCGACCACGAGGACCACCAACAGGTAGATGACGAAGCCGAGGAGGATGGGATTCATCGCCCGGCACTCCCGGACGGGTCGGAGCGTTCCGCCGGCCTCGACCCACGCGCCGCACCGGTGCCCTCGTCTTCCAGATCCCGGGTGAGTCGGTAGAACGCCACGGAGATGGCGAGGTACAAGACCGCGGGGACGATGAGCCAGAAAAGGGTCCAGAAGGGCATGATGGCTTCGGGGCGAGTGATCGTGGGATGAGGATGCCGCAGGGGGACGGCGAGGGCAAGGGTTGGCTTGGGGTGCGGGGACGGGGCATCACCCCGCCCTCCGGCGACAAAGGCGCCGGTCCCCGCGGTAGATGGCCAGCGGGCGCTTCCCCTGGCGCAGTCCCAGTTCGAAGACGAGGTTCTCGGCGCCTGGGGCGGCCTTGCCCTGGACGCGGATGAGGCCCTGGTGGACACCGATGAGATGGTGGAAGGCGCAGAGGGTCACGAGGTTGTGGGGCTCGTTGCCGCCACCTCGGCTGGCGAAGACGATGTGGTGACGTTGGAGGGAGCGGCGGCGGGTGCAGCCGGGAACCGCGCAGCGCCAGTCGTCGCGGTCAAGGACCGCTTCTTCCCGTTTCGAACGCGGGGCTTCCATCTGGGACCAGGCGCGGCGGGCGTGGTGGCAGATGAGGACCAGGGCACTCCACGCGGGGCACCTTCCATGGCCGTCACGAGCAGCGCGGTCCTGGATGGAGGCGATCTGCTGGGCCAGGAAGGCCGCGGTGTCCTCCGAGAGGATCCACCGGAAGGTGGTGTGCGCGCGGTAGGCGTCGTGGGAGGACTCGAGAATGCCGGGCGGGTCGGGATGGGCTGCCAGTTCCCGGAGAGAGTGTCGCGAGGTTCGGAGTTCTGCGTCGGTGGGGGGAGGACATCCCGCCAGGGACCAGGAACGATAGTCGGTGTGGACGCGTTGACGGGCCCAGGCGATGCGGTCGCGCAGGGCGCGGACGGTCCATTTCGAGGCCGCGTCGATCCAGCGGTGCAGATCGCCGCGCGGCACCCCGAGACGCTCCAGTTGCCGCAGGAGCGTGGTTTGCAGCGCGGTGATCCGGCCGGTGGCGTGGGCGAGGGCAAGGGGGTCTTCCCGCCGGCGCCGCCGGGCGCGGTCGAGCATCTCGTAGACCGTCGAGGGGGAAAGGCCCAGTTCGCGGTGGGCGAAGGTGTCGAAGCGGGAGTGGAAGAGCACCGCGTGGGCTCCGTCGAGCTGGAAGTGGAGGAGCTGGTCCTCGTGGCGGATGGCCATGCGACGGCGCCGGGCGAGGAGACGGCGGAGGCGCAGGTCGAGTTGGTGGGCCAGGTCGCGGCTCGGGAACACCGTGGACGACCGTTGATGCCCGAGGGGTATCGCGGCGACCCGGTGCGCCGTGCCCGGGCGGGCATGACGGCGCGGGGCCGGCAGGAGTCGTCGCAGGGCCTCGGCGGCGCACACGGTGAGTTCGATCTCACTGCTCGCCTCGGCGAGGACGGCGCCCAGTCGCATTTCGTCGTCGCCGTCCGCTCCGATGAGGGCCTCTCCAAGGCGCAGGGTGTTCTCGATATAGGGAGCGAAGACCGAGGGAACGCGGATGCGCACGATGCGTTCGCTGGTCTCGGTCGGCAGATCGGGGTCGACCGGCCCGGGCGTCGCGTCAGGGCCCCCGGCGTTCGGATACTTGGCCTCCGCCGGGGTCCGGACTGCGGCCAGGCGTTGACGCAGTTCGGCGATGGTCCGTCCCAGGAACCCAGGGAGGGCGGACTCGGCCAGCTCGGGAGGCAGCGCCTGGGCGATCTCGGCGAGCGCACTCTCGCCGAGGATTCCTTCGGCGTGGGCGGCGGCGACCGACGGGGCCTCCTGGAGAAGCCGACTCTGCCGGACCCAGCGGTAGAAAAGAGAGGCGGAGATTCCCAGGCGTTCGGCGCAGTAGTCTCGCAGGGAAGAAAAGCCGCACCACTTCGGGCCCTGGATCCGATGGAAGTGGGCGGCGGTGTGGCAGATCTCGGAGTGGAGGAGGGAAGGCTCGCGCCGGAACTTCCGGCATTGGTCCAGGAGTTCCTCGCGCCGCCGCTGCAGTTGCTCCGCCGCCCGTTGCTCCAGCTGCTTCCCAGCCCGCTGCCGCAGTCGCGTCCCACCCTGCCGGGAAAGCCGTTTCTCGGCTCGTCGCGGCGAACGCCCTCGAGCCTCCTGCCGGACCGGGGGTGTAGGCGGGGGTTCGGATCCCGCGGCGGGCCCAACCGGCCCGGATGGAGGTTGTTCGGACATGACCACCGTTTCCCGGGTTGTTGGGAGGCGGGATCGGTACCAAACAAACATAGATGATTTCCAAGTGAAAGGCAAGGGGAAAAAGCACAAAAAATCGCTGTATCTACGATTTTAAGGAATATTCGATGTGCTATTGGAATTGGCCCGGTCGATGCTTCTCGAAACGTGTCCGGTTCTGTTACAAACAGAGGACCCAAACGCACCCGTCCGGCCAGCAGGCCAAGGAGCGCCGCCGCCGTCGGGCCGACAGCGCGGGAGGGGGGCAACGAACCGGTGGTCCAAATCCCGGGCCGACAGCGCGGGAGGGGGGCAACGAACCGGTGGTCCAAATCCCGGGCCACCGCCGGGACGACAGCGCGGGGGGCAACGCACCGGTGGTCCGCATCGCGGGCCTTGCCGGGCCCAGCTTTCGCCGACATCGCCGGGTTCGGCGCCGCGGCTCCCGTTCTCCTCCGAATCGCTCGGGTCGATGCCGCCATCCGGATCCGGATCCGCCCACATCAGCAGCGGATCGAACCACCGCAACATCCCCGTGAGATGGAGGAAGACCGCGTAGGAGGCGTCGGCCATGGCAAGGAAGCTCGGACATCGCTCACCTCGTGGGCCAGGCGCCGACCCACCCGCCGGCGACGCTCCGACCTCGCTCCTACGCGGGTGGGCACATCGGCGCTTGGGGACTGGGTCCCGGAAGAAGGGACTGCCTCGCCCCTACGCGGGCGGGGAGGTCGCTTCGGCGGTGCCACCCATCTCCGGCGCTTCCTTCTTCTTCCCGAATCGCTCGGCGGTGCTCTGCACCACCATGTACAGCCAGGGAATGATGAACACCCCGGCCACCGTCGCGACGAACATTCCCCCCAGCACCGCGGTGCCCAGCGCCCGCCGGCTCTCCGCTCCCGCCCCGGTGGCGATCACCAGCGGGATCACCCCGAGGATGAAGGAGAAGGCGGTCATCAGGATGGGCCGGAAGCGCAGGTGGGCCGCCTGGGCCGCCGCCTCCATGGGGGTCTTGCCTTCTTCCCGCAACTGCTTGGCGAACTCGACGATGAGGATGGCGCTCTTGCTCGCCAGTCCGATCAGCAGCACCAGGCCGATCTGGGTGTACACGTTGTTGTCCATGTGGCGCAGCAGGGTGTACACCGCCGCGCCCAGCACCGCGAAGGGAACCGAGAACAGCACCGCGAAGGGAATCGACCAGCTCTCGTACTGCGCGGCCAGGAACAGGAACACGAAGATGATGGCCAAGGTGAAGATGAAGGGCGCGGCGTTGCCGGCGGCCTTCTCCTGGAAGGTCACGCCCGACCACTCGTAGCCCATGGCCGAGGGCAAGGTCTGCGCCGCGATCCGTTCGATCTCGTCGGTGGCCTGGCCCGAGGAGATCCCCGGCGCGGGAGTTCCCGACAGTCGCGCGGACGGGAACATGTTGAAGCGGAACTTCACCGAAGGTCCCACGGTATCGCGCACCGCCACCAGCGATCCCAGGGGAATCATCTTGCCGCTGGCGCTGCGCACCTCGAGGCGACCGATATCGTCCACCCGCGAGCGGAACTGCTGGTCGGCCTGGGCCATCACCCTCCAGGTGCGCCCGAAGAGGTTGAAATCGTTCACGTAGGCCGATCCCAGGTTGGTCTGCAGGGTGGTGAACACCCCCTGCAGGGGAATCCCGTACGATTTCACCCGCTCGCGGTCGACATCGATGAAGAGCTGCGGCACGTTGGCGCTGAAATTCTGGCTCACCCGGTTGAGCATGGGGGAAGCGTTCCCGCGGGCGACCATGTCGTTGGCGAACAACTGCAATTGCTGCTCGCCCAGGCCTCCTCGGTCCTGCAACTCCATGGTGAAGCCCCCGGCTGCGCCCAGGCCGGTGATCGGCGGCGGTCCGAAGGCGAAGCAGATTCCCTCCTGGATCTGGTTCAGCTCGCGCTGCAAGCCGGCCATGAGTCCCTTCACGTGCAGCGCCTCGCCCTTACGCTCGTCCCAAGGCTTGGTCACCGCGATGACCGCGCCGAAGTTCGACCCCTGCACGCTGTTGAGGAAGGAATAGCCGCCGATGGTGATGACGCCTTCGATACCGGCCCGACCGATGAGCGTGTCGTTGATGCGGTCGAGCACTTCCTTCGTGCGTTCGACCGAGGCTCCATCGGGAAGCTGGACGTTGGCGAAGAAGTATCCCTGGTCCTCGTCGGGGATGAAGCCCATGGGCAGGCTGGTGATGCCCAGCCAGGTCGCTCCCAGCAGCACGAGGAAGATGACGCCGACGATGGTCACCTTCCTCAACATCACGTTCACTCCGCCCAGATAGCTCCTGGTGCCCCGGTCGAACCACTCGTTGAACTTCGTGAAGAACCACCCGTGCTTCTCCGGCGAAGGCCGCAGCAGGATTCCGCACAGCGCCGGGGCGAGGGTCAACGCGTTGATCGAGGAGAAGACGGTGGCGACGGAAATGGTGACCGCGAACTGCTGGTACAGGCGGCCGGTGAGGCCCGGCATCATGGTGGTGGGCACGAAGACCGCGAGCAGCACCAGGGTGGTGGCGACCACCGCGCCGGCGATCTCCTCCATGGCTTTCCGGATGGCCTCCTTGGCCTTCAGCCCTTCCTCGTCTATGAGCCGCATGGTGTTCTCGACCACGACGATCGAGTCGTCCACCACGATCCCGATGGCCAGCACCAGTCCGAACAGGGTGAGGTTGTTGATGGACAACCCAATCGCCTTCATCACCACGAAGGTGCCGATGAGCGAGACGGGAATGGTGATGGATGGAATGAGGGTGGTTCGGAAATCCTGGAGGAAGATGAAGACGGTGAGAACGACCAGGAGAATCGCGATCAGAAGGGTGTTGATCACTTCCTTGATCGACGCCTCGATGTAGCGGGTCGAGTCGTAGACGATGCGGTACTCGAGGCCCTCGGGGAAGTCCTGGGCCAGCTCCTCCATCGCCTGGTAGATGCCCTCCTTCACCGCGAGGGCGTTGGCGCCGGGAAGCTGGTAGATGGCCAGGCCCACGCTGGGTTTGCCGTCGAGCTGCACGTACCATGAATAGTCCTGGGCGGCCAGTTCGACCCGGGCGACATCGCGCAGGCGCACCAGGCTTCCGTCACGTCCCACCTTCACCACGATGTTCTCGAACTGCTGGGCGCTCTGTAGCCGACCCAGGGTGGTGATGGCGTACTCGAAGTTGAGCCCGGCGGGGTTGGGCGGTTGACCGATCTTTCCCGCCGCGACCTGGACATTCTGTTCGCGCAAGGCGGCCAGGACTTCCTCGGTGGTGAGGTTGCGCGACTTGAGCTGGTCGGGGTTCAACCAGATGCGCATCCCGTAATCCTTGCTGCCCATGGAGTTGACTTCGCCGACCCCGTTCACCCGCGCGAGCACGTCCTTGATGCGCGTGGTGGAATAGTTGGAGAGGTAGATGTCGTCGAAGCGCCCATCGGGGGAGATGAGGTTCACCATCAGCAGCAGGTTGGTCGACTTCTTCTTCACCGTGACGCCCTGGCGGACGACTTCCTCGGGAAGCAGGGGGGTGGCCTCGTTCACCCGGTTCTGCACGAGGACGGAGGCCATGTCCACGTCGGTGCCGATCTCGAAGGACACGGTGAGGGTCATCGTACCCGCCGCCGTGCTCGACGAGCTCATGTAGATCATGTTCTCGACCCCGTTGACCTTCTGCTCGATGGGGGTCGCCACGGTCTCCTCGACCACCGCCGCGCTGGCGCCGGGGTAGGTGGCCCTCACCTCGACGGTGGGAGGGGTGATGTCGGGCATGCTCTCGATGGGGAGCGTCGGGATGGAGATGGCGCCCAGGATGATGATCACGATGGAGATGACCAGCGCGAAGACCGGACGGTTGATGAAGAAGATGCTGAAGTTGCTCACGAGGCGGCCCCCTTGGCCGCGGCCTTGCGGGCCTTCATCTGCTCTTCGGTCATCGGCGTCACCGGGAAGCCGGGCCGCGCGCGGAGCATACCGTTGACGATGTAGGTCTCCTGTCCGTCGAGGCCTTCCTTCACGACGATCGTGCCGTCCTCCTGCTTGGCGCCGAGGGTGATGTAGCGCTGCTCGACCTTGTTCTCCTCGTCGAGCACGTACACGTACTTGCCGCCCAGATCGGTGCCCACCGCGCGCTCATCCACCAAGACGGCGTCCTGGGCGATCCCGCCGAGGACCCGCACGCGGGCGAAGAGGCCGGGGAAGAGCGACTGGTCTTCGTTGGGCATGAGGGCGCGCAGCTCGATGGTGCCGGTGGCGGGGTCGACGGTGTTGTCGATGTAGTCGATGTGGCCCTGGTGCTGGAAGGTGCGCTCGTTGGCGAGCCGGAGCAGGGTCTGGCCGATGGGGTTGTCGGGATCCTCGATCATCGCCGAGGCGCCGGTGGCCGCGCCCTTGGCCTCGTCGGCGTTCCCCGGGACCCGCGCGTCGGTGTGCGCGAGGAAATCGAGCACCAGGCGCTCGGGAGCGTTGAAGTACACGAAGATGGGCTGGATCTGGTTCACGGTGGTGAGCAGGGTGGCCTCCCCGCTTCCCACCAGGTTGCCCGGATCGACCAGGTTGCGACCCACCCGGCCGGCGATGGGAGAGCGGACCAGGGTGTAGCTGTAGTCGAGTTCCTTCGCCGCCAGGTCGGCCTTGGCCGAGAGGACCGCGGCCTCGGCCATCTTCCGGCGGGCGATGGCCTGGTCGAGGTCCTGCTTGCTGACCGCGTTGTTCTCGATGGCCTTGCGGATGCGCTCCTCGTCCGAGCGGGCCGACTCGAGCTCGGCCCGGGCCGACTCCAGGGCGGCGGCCGCGTGATCGCGGGCGGCCTTGTAGCCCTCGCGTTCGATGACGAAGAGCACCTGCCCCTTGTCGACCAGGCTGCCCGGGGTGAACTCGACGCTCTCCAGCCGTCCCTTCACGCGGGCCCGCACCTCGACGGAGGACACCGCCCGCACCGTGCCGGTGAATTCGGCGTAGTCGACCACGTCGCGCACGATGGGGTGGGCCACGGTCACCTGCGGTGGTGGGGGCGGTGGGGGGGTCTTCTGCCCGCAGCCGGCGAGCAGCGCGGGCAGGATGAGTGCCGCGATGAAGAGTGTGGACGGCGCGTGTGGACTGGGGTTCCTCTTCCTCATCATTCGCTCACTTTTCCGGCTGAAGGTGGAGTCTTGGCGGTGGAATCAGGCGGCAGGGGTGAGGCGGCCTGCGACACCCGGGTCTCATCCCCGTCGTCGGTGAGGCCCGGCACCGGGGCGGTGTAGTCCCACCCGCCGCCGAGGGCCTTGTTCACCGCGATGAGATCCTTCACCACCTGGCCCGAACTCGCCGACAGCTCGTCCTGCCTCTGGAACAGGGTGCGCTGGGAGTCGAGCAGGTTCTGGAAGTTGGTGAGCCCCGAGAGGTACTGGGTGCGCACCAGCTCGACCGAGCGCTCGGCCGCGGTCACCGCGTCCTGGAGGTGCCGGTTGCGCTGCTGCTCCTGGTGGTAGGCGGTGAGGGTGTTCTCGACCTCTTCGAGCGCGAGCAGGATGGACTGCTCGTAACCGAGCAGGGCCTGTTCGGTGCGGGCGCGTTCGGCGCGCACGCGGTTCTTCACCTTGCCCGCGCTGAAGATGTTCCAGCGGAACCGGGGCATGAACTGCCACACCAGGCTGCCCGAGTTGAAGAGATTGTCGGTGTCGTTCGATTTCCACCCGATGAAGCCGGGAAGGCTGAGGCGGGGGAAGAAGTCGGCGGTGGCCACGCCGATGCGGGCGGTCTGGGCGGCCAGGCGGCGCTCGGCCCGGCGCACGTCGGGGCGCCGGCGCAAGGCGTCGGCGGGCACGCCCGCGGTCAGGTCGTACTTGGGCTGGGGAATCGGCGCCGGGTCCTTCAGTTCCTCCTGGAGGGCGCCGGGTTGCTCGCCCAAGAGGACGGCGAGGCGGTTGAACGCGGCGGTGAGCTGGGTTTCCAGGGGTGGAATGGACGACAAGGTGCCGGAGAGATTGGCCTCGGCCTGGGCCACGTCCAGGGCCGAGGTGAGGCCGGTCTCGTAGCGGGTGCGGGTGATGTCGAGGCTCTCGGTCTGGGCCCGGGCGTTCTCGCGGGCGAAGGCCAGGCGCTGCTGGATGGTGCGCAGCTCGACGTAGTTGCGGGCCACGTCGGCGTAGAGGGTGACCATGACGTCGCGGTAGTCCTCGACCGAGGCCTCCACCTCGGCGGTCGAGGCCTCGACCTTCCGGCGCACGCGGCCGAAGAGGTCGATCTCCCACGAGGCGTCGAAGTTCAGATCCCAGACATTGGCGGGTGGAATGTCGCCAATGGCCGAACCGAGTTCCCCCAGGGAATTCTTGCTGAGCTGTTGGCGGGAATAGGAACCGTTCGCGTTCACCTGGGGAAAGAAGTCGGCCTTGTCGACCCCGCGGAGGGCGCGCGATTCGCGGATGCGCTCGACCGCGACCTTCAGGTCCTTGTTGTTGCGGCCCGCGCGGACAATGAGCGAGGTGAGCAGGGTGTCGTCGAAGGCGGTCCACCAGTGCTGGAGATCAGGCTGTTCGGCGTTCATCTCGGCGCTGACCGCGGCTTGCCATTGGTCGGGAGCCTCGGTCTCGGGCTGTACGTAGTTGGGTCCCACCGCGCAGCCGGCGAGGAGGGCGGCGGCCAACAGGAAGCAGGTTGCGACGGCGCGACGTCGGAGGTGGTGGGGCGCGGAGCGTCCTCGGGTGAACGCGCGCTTTTCGGCCGTGCGGAGCGGAGGGAGGATGCGCGGTGATCCCGTCCCTGGGCGGTCGGCTGGGGACATGGGGCCTCCTGGAAGAGAGCGGGCGGTTCGATTCGATCGGGCGGACCGGTGCGGAAGCGGTCCGGGAAGTCGGGAACGGGGTTCAGGGTAAGGGATCCGGGCGATTCCGACAAGGAAGGCACGGGACGGCTACCCGGCCAGGGCGCCTCCTCCGGAGAATCGCTGGGTCAACAGCAGGGCGGCGACGGCCACCAGGAAGACGATGCCGACGGCGGCGACGGCGAGCGCGGCGCGGGAGGGCCGCAGGGCGGGATCGTCGATGAGATGGGTGACCGCCCAGGTGTTCAGCGCGTAGTAGAGGGGGCTGAAGACGAAGGTGACCGCGCCCAGGAGGGTGAGCAGACGCACCGGGTCGGGCACCGATTGGACGAGGCCCAGCGACAGCAGGGTCATGCCCAGCAGGTAGCCCCAGTAGAGACGGCCGCGGTCGGGGCGTTCGGGGTCGTCGACCGACCGCAGGTGTCGCACCGTCGCCACCAGGGTGCGGGGCATCCCGTCCATGATGGCGTAGGTGGTGGAGAAGGTGGTGAAGAAGGCCACCAGGTAGAAGAGGGGCCGCATCCAGGCACCGAAGAGCTCGGTGTAGAGACGCGCGAGGGTGGAGGCCACCTCGAGGCGGCCGGGAACGAGCCCGCGCGGATGCAGGACCGCCGCGCCCAGGCCCAGGAAGAACACCGCCAAGACCGCCGACAAGAGGTAGCCCAGGCGCACGTCCAACAAGACCGTGCGCATCCGCTGGGCAGTGGTCCGGGTGTCGGCGGGGTCGCGGCCGTTGCAGCGGGGGTCTTCGAGGGTCCACAGCGACTGCCAGATGGAGACGCCGATGGCCGTTGGCAGGAATCCCAGGATGGACGCGACCAGCAAGAGGCTTCCGGCGGGAATGTCGAGGAGGATCGCGTGGGTCCAGGCCGACAGCGGGGGCGGCGCGGCGAAGAAGGCCACGGCAGTGCCCAAGGCCAGGGCGGCCATCATGAAGAGGTTGAGACGGCGCAGCAGGGGATAGCGTCCGGTGAGCAGCAACAGGAAGGTGAGGGCGATGACCCCGGCGGTCCACACGCCCAGGCCGGGTCCGCCCAGGGCGGCCCGCAGGATGGAGGCGGTGAGTCCGGCCACGGCGGCGAGCACCCCGACGCTCTCCAAGACCATGTCGACCAGGCCCAGCCACAAGGCCCAGTCGCGGGGGCCGGGCAGGCGGCGGTAGGCCGAGAGCAGGCTGTGCCCGGTGGCGACGGCCAGGCGCGGCCCGAACTCGAAGGCGTGGTACTTCAGCAGGTGGGCCAGCAGCACCAGCCACAGCAGGCGGTAGCCGTAGCTGGCGCCGGCGGTGGTGCACAGCACCAGGTGGCTGCCGCCGATGGCGGTGGCGGCCAGGAGGATGCCGGGTCCGAGCAGGCGGGGGCGGCGCATGGGGGGAGACTAGGGGGCGGAGGGGGTGGGGGCAAGGGGGAGCCAGGAGGGTCCGGAAGCCGTACTATCCTGACAAGGCGTTGCAAACACGTCCTCTACGGGGGGGACCGGCGGAAATCCGGGCCCCGACGACTTTTCAGGTGGAAATCTTGCATTTGAAATGCAAAATTTCCACTTGGGAGGTGACCCATGTCCTCGACCTACATCCGCCGGTCGCTCGAGACGGTCCTGCGGCGCGCTGCCGCCGAATTCCCCGCGGTGGTCGTGACCGGACCCCGGCAGTCGGGCAAGACCACGTTGTTGCGGCACGTCTTCGGCCGGGGCCATCGCTACGTCTCGCTGGAACCACCCGATGTACGGGCCTCGGCCGTGGAGGACCCGCGCACCTTCCTCGAGCTGAATCCTCCGCCGGTGATCTTGGATGAGGTGCAGAACGCACCGGAACTCTTGCCCTACATCAAGGAGAAGATCGACGCCGATCGTGGGCGGAAGGGTGGCTACCTGTTGACCGGTTCGCAGAACCTGCTGCTCATGGAGAAGGTGAGCGAATCACTGGCCGGCCGCGCGGCGATCCTCGGCCTGTTGCCGCTCTCGCGAAGGGAACAGGAGGGAAGACCGGGGCTTTCCCCCGTGTGGGAATTGCGGCGTCCGGCGCCGTCCGTGGCCGAGGCCGGTTTCCTCGATCTGTGGAAGGCGCTGGTACGGGGCGGCTACCCCGAGCTGGTGACGCAGCCCGGGCGGGACGTGGCCCTGTGGCATGCCAGCTACATCCAGAGCTACCTCGAGCGGGACGTGCGGACGCTCCGTCAGGTCGGTGATCTTAGCCAATTCCAGGGCTTTCTGAGGACACTGGCGGCTCGGAGCGCGCAGCTCCTGAATCTGAGCGATGTCTCCCGCGACCTGGGCGTGGCGGTCAACACGGCCAAGGCGTGGTTGTCGGTGCTGGAGGCCAGTCACCAGGTCATCGTGCTGCGCCCGTACTTCGCCAATGTCGGGAAGAGACTGGTGAAGACACCCAAGGTGTACTTCACCGACACGGGCACACTCTGCCACCTGGCCGGGCTGCGCGACCCCGAACACGCGGCCCAGGGGCCAATGGGTGGAGCCATCCTGGAAACCGCCGTCTTGTCGGAAATCACGAAGACCTTCCTGCACCGGGGGCTTCCCCCACGGGTCTATTTCTGGAGGACCTTGGCCGGAACCGAGGTGGACTTCGTGGTGGAGACGGAGGAAGGACTGGTGCCCATCGAAGTGAAGCTCTCGGGCACTCCGAAAGCGGCGATGGCATCGAGCATACGGACCTTCCGCAAGGACGTGGGGAAGAAGGCGCGGCCCGGCTGGGTGGTGCATCCCGGGGACCTCACCCTGTCGCTGGGAGACGAGGTGACCGCCCTGCCCTTTGCCCGCCTGTAGAGCAGCGGAAATGGAGCCCATGTCCTTGAAATGAAAGAGGTTGCGGGCCAGAGGGAGATGTCGTGGGTGGTCGCCTTGACACCGGCCAGGAGGGGCCCTATCCTACCTGTCCGCTGCCGGGCGGGCCTGGATCGTGCATCACGCGGGCCGGGCCGCTGGCCGGCGGCCGACAGTTTGTTCCTCGGTAGCTCAATGGTAGAGCATGCGGCTGTTAACCGCAGGGTTGTAGGTTCGAGTCCTACCCGGGGAGCCAGATTACAATCCGCCAACTCTGGCGGTTCTTAGTTAGCGCAGAACCCCGACGGGCGACCCCCTCGGGGTTTTGTCGTTTCTCCCCATTTCTCAAGCAGTTACACGCCTCCACACACCCTTGCCGATTCTCCGTTCCGCGGCAACCTCTCCGGGGCTCGCGCCGAACCCTCCACGTTTGCGACCGAAACCCGCGCAAATCTCCTCCGGATTCTCCGATTCTCCGTTTCTTGTTCGCCGTCATTTAACAGGCCTACATCTACCGCGACCCCGCTCCGACGATTCGAGGACTCCTCCGGTAGGTATCCGTCGAAAGCCGGACAGGCAGTCTGTCCGGCGGGACGAGAACCACCAGACAGCGGGACGGCCGTGGAACGGAAACCGTTGTGGGTGTCGCCGGCCCCTCCTTTGAGGCGGGGTCGGGGGGATTCGCAGCGCTTCCGTTCGGCGGGCGGACCTCCCTTCCCAGCGACATCCACGGCGCTTCCTCCCCGCGGCGCTTCCCCGCGAAGGAGGAGCCCATGCGCGACGACGTTCATCTCCCCACGGAACCCGGCGAGGTCGCAAGCGAGATCGCCTCGATCCTGGCGCAAGGATATCTCCGCTGCCGGAAAAGCCGCCCCCTCGACACATCCGCAGGCGAAGGCCGGTCGCATGTAGCGCAAGTCGAAGAATCTGAGGCGTTTACTTCGATTCGCCTTGATAGTTCGGGCCACCGAAGCCTTCATTCACAGGCGGGTTAACGCCTTGAGACGCCGCCGGAGAACGGGCCGGCGGCAAAGATGAACAGCCATTACGAAAGGAGGTTTTCGGATGAACACAGAGACTTACGAGGAGATTCAGGCATTGGCCAGAATGACCGTTGGAGAACTCAAGGACAAGTACCTGGAGGTCTTCGGCGAGGAAACCCGGTCCTGCCACAAGGAGTTCCTGCGCAAGCGGATCGCCTGGCGGTTGCAGGCCCTGTCGGAGGGAGACCTCTCCGAGCGAGCCCGCCGCCGGGCCGCGGACCTGGCCAACGACGCCGACTTGAGAATCCGCACACCCCGCGACCCGTTCAAACATGGATCGGCCGAGGTGCTTAGCCGGACGACGACCGGTACGCTCAACTCTCCAAGAGACCCCCGCCTGCCTCTCCCCGGCACGCTACTCGTCCGGGAGTTCCGGGGCAGGACCATCGTGGTCAAGGTTCTCGATGAGGGGTTCGAGTACGACAACCAGCGTTACAAGTCTCTCTCCGCCATCGCGCGAAAGGTGACGGGAAGCAAGTGGAACGGCTTCCTCTTCTTCGGTCTGGCAGGCGGCAAGACCACGAAAAGCGCGGCGACTGAAACCGGTTGTCACCAGACACCCTACGCTCGATCTAAGGCGACAGATAGTATCCCGCACCTA
>CAZRMV010000010.1:0-148665 GCA_964601275.1 uncultured bacterium
CGGACCACTTCGAGGTCGTAGGGGTTCGAGTTCAGGCCGGTCGAGTACTGGTCGATCACCGCGTAGCCGTTGGCGGCGTCGAGTACCAGGATATTGTCGGCGAGGTAGCGGTTCACCACGAAGATGGTGTCGCCCCAGCGGCGGGCCACCGCGTCGCTGTGGATGGTGTACAGATCGATGCCCACCGTCCACGGCGACTGAAGCAGCATGGTCGAGCACGAACCGGTCGTCTCGTAGGTGGTGGTGGTGCAGAACAGGTCCTGCGCCCAGGCCTCACCGGCGCCGGAAAGCGCCGCCCAAAGCAAGAGCCATCCCGCCGCGAGGCGGAGCTTGGAAGACCATGCCGCCAGGTGATGTCGTCTCGAGTCCATGATGACCTCCCGAAGGGCTCCAGGCCCAAGGCCCCGTCCCTGGCCGGTGCGGCCGGCCGGCGTCAGGGCCCCGTTGCGCCCCCCATCCGCAGAGAGAGAAGGAAACGGCGGCCCGGCAGGGGCCACCCGTACAGGTCGTAGATCGCCTCGTTGTCCGTCAGGTTCTCCACCTTCGCGTCGAGCACGAGGTGGGACAGCTCCAGCCGCAGCCAGATCGCGTGCAGAAGACGCGCGGGAATCGTCTCGCGGCCGTGTCGGTCGAGGGTGTTGTCGCCCATCGCGGTCAGCTCGTAGCCGGCCTGCCATCGGCGGTGCTTCAGCTTCAGCCCGGCGCCGATCTCGTAGCCGGGGCGTCCGGGCAACGGCTGTCCCCGGAAGGTCGCGTTGTCGCTGCGATCCTCGGTGTGCAGCCAGGTGCCCCGGAAATCGGCGCGGAAGGGCCCGAGCCCCCCGCTGTCCACCTCCACTTCGAGCCCTTCGATGTGCGCCGCGCCGAGGTTCTGCGCGGTGGCCGTGCGCTGGCTGTTGCGCACGAAGGTGATCAACTGGCGGCTGTCGTTGTGGAAGATGCTCAGCAGCAGGCGCCGACCCGACGCGCCGGGGGTGTACACCACCCCCACGTCGCGGTTGGTGCCGCGCTCGGGCACCAGCGCGGGATTGCCGATCACCGAACCGCGGTTGCCGAAGCGCTCGATCAGGGTGGGCACCCGTTCGTACTCGCCGAGGTTGCCCTTGAGCACCAGCGCGTCGGTCAACAGGTACCGCAGGTCGATCTGCCAGGTATGCGCCCAGGTGGTCGCGCGCTCGCTGGGACCCTGGGGCAGCTCGTAGTTGCCGAAGGGCGGCACCCCGTGGAAGCGGTCGCCGTGCAGCTCCAGCCGCGCGCCCGGCGCGATGGCCAGGCGGTCGTCCAGTGCGCGCAGCTCGGGTTGCAGCGCCGCGGCCAGGGTCAGCCGCGTCTGCGGCGCGCCCTTCTCCTCCTGCGGCCACGTCCGGGTGCTCTGCAGGCGGGCCCAGCGGGCCTCCACCCGCCAGGCGTCGACCCCCGTTCGGCTGAGCGCGCCCACCGCCTGCACCCCCAGGCTGTTCGTGCCGTCGTGACGCTCGTCGCGCACCAGCGACAGCTCGCCCTCGCGATCGGAGAATCCCTGGCGGTCGTAGCGGTGGTACAGCTCAGCCCGGCGCAGAAGGCCCAGGCGCGGCCGGGTCCGGCGGAGCCGCACGCGGAAGTGATGGGTGAACGACCGGCTGCGCGCGTGCAGGGCCTGCAGGTCGCGGCCGGGCAGACCGTACTCGCGCCCGTCCAGCAGCTCGCTGAACTCCCAGGTCCAGCGCCGGCCTTCGCGGCGCAGGTTCAGCAGGGCGCCGCCGCCGGTGAGGTCGTTGTTCACGCGGGCCGTTCGGAAGTCGTCGTCGGGATTGTAGGGAGTGCGGTTGTCGAAGTCGTAGTTCCAGTCGCCCTGGCTGGTGAGCATGCGGCCGCGCGCCAGGGCCGTCCACGCGCCGCTCTCCAGCGAGCCGCCGCCCTCCAGGGCGAAGGTGCGGTAGCTGCCGCCCACCGCGCGGGTCCACAGGGGTTCGCTGCCGCTGGCGGTGGTCAGGTGGATCGCGCCGCCCAGACCCGCGCCGCCCAGCACCAAGGGCGCCGCGCCGCGGTACACCTCGATGCGGTCGAGCGACTGCAGGGGGATGTCGGCCAGGTTCGTCTCGCCGCCCGCCGGGTCGGAGAGCAGCGCCCCGTCCAGGTAGACGGGGACCTGCGCCGCGGTCGAGCCGCGGATGCTCACGCTGCTGTACGAGCCGATGCCCCCGGCTTCCTTCACCGTCACCCCGACCGCGTCGGACAGCACCGAGGCCGCGCTCTGAAGCCCGCCCGACCAGCTCGAACGGTTCAGCACCGAGGAGAAGGCCCCCTCGCGGTCGAGGATCTCCTGGCGCCGCCGCCGCCGCGCCCGCACCTCCAGGGGGGGGGCGATGTAGGCCTGGGTGGAATCGATGGTGCCGTGGGGGAGGAGGACCCCCGAGGAATCGGCGGCGGCGAGCAGGACGGCCGACGAAGCCTCACCGGGGAGGCTTTCGTCACGCAGGCGATCGGCCGGCGCCGCTGTCTTGTCGACCGCCGCACACACCGACGCCCCCGCGCCCAGCAGGAGCGACCACGCAAGTAGCAGCATCGCAAGACGACAGGCCCGGGCTCCCCCGAAGCGGGGAGCGTCCCCGGGCGGACGCACGTACACCACCGTCCCTCCCCCTCGAAGGTGCAGGTGGAAACGCCCGGGGTCGGTCTCCTGGCTTCCGGCTCGAACCGAACGCTGCGCCTTCCCGGGGTCGCCCCCAGTGGCGTCGTGCATCGTTCGTCGCCGGTTACAGTGGCGGGGCCGCGCTGGACTTTCACCAGACTTCCACGTCAGTCCCACCGGGCGTCGGATTGGGGTCCCTCACGGGACCGCCGGCAGTGTAGAACCGCCCGCCCGGCCGGGGCAAGGGGGTTTTTCCCGGGGTTCCCCTGGTGTCGTCCGGCCCGGGTCGACGTCCCGGCATGGGCATCGAGCCGTGGCGGACGGGGGACCGTGTTCGCCTGGGCAGCTTTTCCTTCTTGCGGTTTGATCATAAGCCGCTTATGTTCTGGACATGCAACGAAGTGTCCACAAGTACCTCTCGGAGATCGGACGCCGGGGCGGCCGTGTCAGCCGGCGCCGGTTGAGCCGGGAGGAGGCCCGACGCATGGTCCGGGTCCGCGAGGCTCGACGGGCCTACCGGCGTTTCCATGCCCAGTGCTTCTGGTCTTCGCCCCCGGAGCTCGAGATCGGGGCCGCCGATATCCAGTGGGTCGCCGAAGGTCTGAGGCGGCATGGAGGACGGACGGCCTGGGAAGTGGCGGCGAAGCTATGCCCTTGACCAGCTTCCAAGCGCAACTCGGGCGATGGCTCGCGAAGAACCGCAGCGAGGACAGCTATGTGGCCGGTGGAGCGCCGCCCACTGTGCCGCACCATGGAAGACCGGGCGGAGTGCTCCCGCGGATCGTCGATGCCTGACGGACCGGCCCCATGAAGCGGCGACGCGTCGAAGAGTTCGGAGGCCGTCTGCCTGCGCGTCCACTGGCGCAAGAAGTGGTGAGCGCACCTCACCTGCCGGGATCGTGGTACCGCCGGTTCGGCTCCAGCCACAGACGCCGGGCCGAGTAGTCCAGCCGCAGGTGGAAGCGCGACAGCACCCCGGCGCCGAGCACTCCGGCCACCTCGGTGCTGGAGAACAGTCCTTCTCCCGCTTCATTGAAGTTGACCGGAAGATCGTCGAAGGTGAAACGCCCGAGACGCAGGCTCTTCAGGGCGCCCCGTTGCGCGTGGCTCACTCCCCCGACACCCTGCACCCCGGCATCCTCCAGCTTCCCCCGCCCGCCGCGTTCCAGGAGCCGGTGCTTCTCCACGAAGGGTGCGGTCAGATCGAGGGTGTCATTGCTCCCGGTGTCCACGTGCACCCAGGCCGCGATGCCCTCGATCTCCACCTCGATGGTGGGCACGTTGGCGTCCATGCGCAGGGTGAACTCCTGGGCCCCGGCCGGGGGCCGGAAGCCTTCGCGGTCGATCAGCCGCACCCGCCGGTTCTCGTAATCGATGTCGACCACCACCAGTCGCAGGGTGTCGTAGCCCAGCACGCCCAACACCTCGTCGGCTCCCAGCAGGGGCGCGATCCCGCCCAGGTCGACGGTGACCCAGCTCTGATGGGGAAACTCCGCCCTGCCCAGCTCGAGGTGGTCGATCTCGACCAGTTGGGCCGCGGTGGTTCCCGCCGCCCCGGTGGCCTCCAGCGTTCCCTGGGCGGACAGGCCCAGTGCATGCAGCCGGGCGCGGTCGAGGATGCTGCCGCCCGCCCCGGTGTCGAGCAGGAAGAGACCCTCGTGTCCACGATCGACCACCCCGTGCAGGAGGATGTGGTCGCCCTTGCCGGCCATCTCGAGCCAGCCGCTGGTCCTTCCCCCGTGGAAGATCACCCCGGACGAGGGCGCGGCGGGACGACGGTAGGCCTCGCGTCCGCGCGGCGGGGTCAACTCCACCGATTCCAGGCGAGCGGTCAGCCGCATGTCCCGGCCCATCTCCATCCGCATCACCGAGGGCATCCACACCCCCTCGACCGGCCGGTAGTCCTCGTAGACCGTGCGCAGCTCCATCTGCCCGCTGTCCCACGAGCTCTCGGCGAGGCGCCAGGTCTTCGCGTCGAGGGTGAGGATCTCCGGGGCTGCGCCCATCAATTCCAGCGAGAGTCGCGTTCGCCCCAGGCTGTCGGGTTCGACGAGCCGGCGTCGCAACGGCAGGGGAGGACGGCGCAGCAGGTAGGCCCCGGTGTTCACCAGCGATTCCAGTTGGGCGTTCACTTCCTCGCTGCCCTCGGCCCGGCGCACCGACCCGTTGCGGTCCATCACCCAGCCTTCGGTGCCATCGTAGCCGGTCTCCAGGGTCAGCGGGCCCAGCTCCAGCCGGCTCCAGGTGTACAGGGGGGCCTCGGACCAACTCTCGATGCGCCCGCGCAGTCCCAGGCCCTCGACCGTGCCTTTCATGTGGATCGCCCGGGTGAGCAGGTGGTCGCGGGAAAAGCCCATCGCCCGGGCATGGCGGTCGAGCACCTCGTCGAGGGAGGGTTCCTGCGCCGCCACCGAGATCGCCGCGCCGATCAGGATCGACCACCCCAACAGACCCACCATTCGCTTCATGTCACGCACCCCCTACGACATCCGGAAACTGTCGACCAGCAACTTCACCGCGAAGGCGATCACGCACACCACCAGGAAACGCCGCACCCACCGTTCGCCGTGCTCCATCTGCGCGTGGGTGCCCACGTAGCCCCCGATCATGGTGCCCGCGCCCAGGACCAGGCCGGGCTGCCACCAGACCAGTCCCTCCCGCCAGAACAGAACCAGGGCCAGCACCTGCAGGAACAGCACCACGAAGACCTTCACCGCGTTGGTGCGCACCAGGTCCAGGCCGCCCAGGCGGTTCACCGCGGCGATGAGCAGGAACCCCGCCCCTGCCTGGATCACCCCGGCGTAGATCCCCAGCAGGAAGAAGCTGCCCGCGAGCCACCAGGGATGGGGCACGCCCCCCGGCTGCCGGCGCGTTCCGCCGACCGGGCCTTCCTTGCCCCGCGGCCGCCGCAGGATGATTCCCAGGACGAAGAGCAAGATGACCGCGAGGATGCGGCGGAACCACACCTCGTCCAACCCGATCGCGATCCGGGTGCCCAGCCAGGCGCCGGGCAAGGCCGGCAGCAGGAGCAGCAGGGACAGGCGAACGGGCAGCCGGCCGCCCCGGGCGAAGGCGGAGGAGGAGACCGTGTTCTGCAGGACTAGGCCCACGCGGTTGGTGGCGTTGGCCACCGTGGTGGGCAGGCCGAGGAAGATCAACGCGGGCAGGGTGATCAACGAGCCCCCACCCGCGTTGACGTTGATGAAGCCCGCGGCCAGGCCGGCCAGCAGGAGCACTCCCAGGCGCAGCGGCTCCAGTCCGTCGAACATGGCCCCAGGCTAGGCCCCGGGACCGACGCTGTCGAGGAAAGAGCCCCCTTTCTTGCCCCCTCCGCCATCCTGGTCTAAGGTGAGCGCACCGCAGCCCCCGGTGACGAGGTGTGATTTCATGCAATTCGGTTCGTGGAACGCCGAGATCCTCAGCGACGGATTCTACCTGCTCGACGGCGGCTCGATGTTCGGGGTCGTCCCCCGCGTGCTGTGGGAGAAGAAGCACGAGCCCGACGACAAGAACCGCATCCGGCTGGCCCTGCACTGCCTGTTGTTGCGCGACGGCGAGCGCACCGTCCTCGTCGACAATGGGATGGGCGACGGCTGGCACGAGAAGCAGGTGCGGATCTACGGCCTCGAGCGCCCCGACGGCGGCCTGCTCGACGACCTGCGGCGCCACGGGCTCGAGCCCGAAGAGGTCACCGATGTGGTCCTCACCCACCTGCATTTCGACCACGCGGGGGGGACGGTGCGCTTCGCCGAAGACGGAAGCACTTCCCTGACCTTCCCCAATGCCCGGCACTGGATCTCCAAGGCCAACCTGAAGTGGGGCGAAGCGCCCACCGAGCGCGACCGCGCCAGCTACCTGCGCCCCCGCTGGGAGATGCTGCTCGAAGACGAGGAGCACCTGCGACTCGTCGACGGCGCCCAGGAGATCCTGCCCGGACTGCGCACCCTGCCGGTCAGCGGCCACACTCCCGGCCAGCAACTGGTGGTGGCGGGCGACGAGACCGCCCGGGTGCTGTTCGCGGGTGACCTCATTCCCTTCGCCAGCCAGTTGCGCATCCCCTGGATCATGGGCTTCGACCTGAACCCCCTGCTCACCCTCAACGAGAAGAAGGACATCCTCGCCCGGGCCGCCGCCGAGGACTGGGTGCTGGTGTTCGAACACGATCCGGAGATCCCCGCCGCGCGCATCGCGGCCGACGACGGCAACTTCATGGTGAAGGAACGGCTGGAATTCTAGCCTCGCGCAGGAAGGCCCGGCGATGAGCGACCTCCGCAAGACCATCGAGCCGCCGGTGAACCCACCGGAGAATGCACCAGCAAACGTGCCGGTGGATGCACCGCAGAACCCGCCGGAGGGGCAGCCGCGCCGCACCGTGCATCGCATGGGCGAGCCGCGCCGCAACAAGCCGCCCTGGCTGAAGGTGCGCCCGCGCTCGACCGCCGAGTACTTCGAGCTGCGCGAACTCTTCGCCCGCACCCGCCTGAACACCGTCTGCGCCGAGGCGAAGTGCCCCAACACCGCCGAGTGCTGGGCCGAGCGGACCGCCACCTTCCTCATCCTGGGCGACCACTGCACCCGGCGCTGCACCTTCTGCAACATCGGCTACGCCTGGACCGGCC
Source organism: uncultured bacterium (assembly GCA_964601275.1). GTDB lineage: Bacteria > Krumholzibacteriota > Krumholzibacteriia > JAJRXK01 > JAJRXK01 > JAOZPE01. The sequence goes on from CAZRMV010000010.1 coordinate 7,231, forward strand.
GGGTCGACCGCGATGAACCCCGCCGGCTGGCCGAGGGGGTGGCGCAGCTCGGCCTGCGCCACGTGGTGCTCACTTCGGTCGACCGCGACGACCTGGACGACGGCGGCGCCTCCATCTTCGTCGAGAGCATCGAGCGCCTGCGGCGGCTCGATCCCGCCCCGAAGATCGAGCTGCTCACTCCGGACTTCGCCGGCAAGGAGGGCGCGTTGGAGAGCGTCCTGGACGCCGCCCCGGAGATCTTCGCCCACAATCTCGAGACGGTACGGCGCCTCTATCCCGGGGTGCGGCCGCGCTCGAGCTATGAAGGTTCATTGCGGGTCTTGGCCCGCGCCCACGCGCACGACCCCCGCCCGGTGGTGAAGACCGGCATCATGCTGGGACTGGGCGAGGAGATGGACGAGATCGAGGAACTCATGCGCGACTGCGTCGAGGCGGGCGTGCGCATCCTCACCATCGGCCAATACCTGCAACCCACGGTGAAACACCACCGCATCGAGCGCTTCTACACTCCCGAGGAGTTCGCCGAACTGGCTCGACGCGGACGCGAACTGGGCTTGGACTGGGTGGAATCGGGTCCCCTCGTACGCTCTTCCTACCATGCCGCGCGCCAGCACGAAGCTCTCGCCTGATCCCGCCTTCCTCCTGCCCGCCCGGCAGTGGGCGGCGATGGGCGTGCTGGTCCTCGGCGTGCTCGCCGCGGTCGTGATCGGCCTGTGGCAGTTCCAGCGCCGCGCCCACGACTACCTGCGCGAGGCCCTGGGTGAGCAGGTCGAGGGCTTCGCCGTCACCATCGCGGCCACCGTTCCCGGCGATTCCCTCGCCTTCTGGGCGCTGCGAGCCCAGCAGGAGGAGTGGACCCCACCCCTGCAGGCAACCCTCACCCGTGTCCGCCAAGACAACGACCTCGCCAACCTCTTCCTCTGCCTTCCCGGGGGCGAAGTCGTTCTCGATGTGAGCCAGAGCCTGTTGTTGGGCGAGGTGAATCCCTTCCTGGCGCTGGACGCGGCCGAGGTGGAGATCGTGCGCTCGGGCATCGCCACCCACTCGCGTCTGTACCACACCGTGGGCGACGAGTTCTTCATGAGCGGTTACGCGCCCATCTACGACTCGCTCGACGAGGTCGCCGGCTTCGTCGGGGTGGAAGCCGGTGTGGGCTACTTCGACGCCCTGGGGCAGTTGCGCCGGAGCCTCCTCTTGATCGGCGCGACCGTGGTCGTCCTGGTCACGCTGTTGATGCTGGTGTGGCTGTTCTACGCCCGGCGCCTGGCCCGGGCGCGGCAGGCGCTGCTGCGCAACGAGACCCTCTCGGCCATGGGTCGGATGACCGCGGGCATCGCCCACGAGATCCGCAACCCGCTGGGCATCATCAAGAACACCGCGCAGCTCCTGAAGGAAGACCTTGAGGAGAAGGGGGTCGAGGCCGAACTCATCGAGTACATTCCCGAGGAAGTCGACCGTCTCAACGAGATCCTCACCGGCTACCTCGATTTCGCGCGGCAGGCTCCGCCCCGGCGCGTCGAGCTCGACCTGACCCGCCTCTTGCGGCGCACCCTGAAACTCTTCGAGACCGACTTCAAGGACCACGCGATCGAGGTCGAGGAGAACTTCCCGGCGACTCCGGTGAAGGTGGACGGCGATCCCCACCGCCTGCAGCAGGTCTTCCTGAACCTCATCCTCAACGCCCTGCAGGCCATGCCCCAGGGAGGACGACTCAGCTTGGAGTTGACCGAGCAGGCCCAGGCGGTGAAGGTGGAGATCAGCGACACCGGGGTCGGCTTGGAGCCCCAGGATGCGCGCCATCTCTTCGAACCCTTCGTCACCAGCAAGGAGAAGGGCAGTGGCCTGGGCCTGAGCGTGGTGCGGGGAATCGTGGTGGAAGATCATGGCGGCCGCGTCCAGCTCACCGGCGCGCCGGGGAAAGGGGCCACCGCGGTGGTCGAACTGCCGCGGAGGGCACCAAGGGACGCCTGAGGCCGCGCCTGCGCCGTCCACGAAAGGAAGACCATGGCCCGCATTCTCGTGGTCGATGACGAAACGAAGATGCAGACCCTGCTCGCGCGCAAGCTGCAGCGTGAGGGCCACGAGGTACGCACCGCGGGCGACGGGACGGCCGCGCTCGACGCGCTCGAGGAACAGGCCGCCGACGTGGTCTTCACCGACCTGAAGATGCCCGGCCTGGACGGCATGCAGCTTTTGGAGAAGGTGAAGGAGCGCTGGCCCGCCACCCGCGTCATCGTGATGACCGGCCACGGCATGGAGGTGCGCACCGCGGTGGCGGCGATGAAGAGCGGCGCCTACGACTACCTCACCAAGCCGCTCGACCTGGACGAGCTCGTCCTGCTCGCCGAGCGCGCGGCCCGCGAGAAGGAACTCTCCCGCGAGAACGAGCGGCTGCGGCAGGTGGTCGACCGCCAGAACCCGAAGTGGGAACTGGTGGGGGAGAGCCCGGCCATCGCGAAGGTGAAGGAGATGGTGCGCAAGGTCGCGCCGACCGACGCCACCGTGCTCATCCGGGGCGAGAGCGGCACCGGCAAGGAACTCACCGCCCGGGCCCTCCACGCCCACAGCCGGCGCGCGAAGAAATCCTTCCTCGCGGTCAACTGCGCCGCCATCGCCGACACCCTGCTCGAGAGCGAACTCTTCGGTTACGTGAAGGGCGCGTTCACCGGCGCGGACCAGGACAAGGCGGGCTACTTCGAACTGGCCGATGGGGGCACCCTCTTCCTCGACGAGATCGGCGAGGCCAACGGCCAGGTGCAGGCCAAGCTGCTGCGCGCGCTCGAGGAGAAGACCTTCATCCCGGTGGGCGGTCACCGCGAGATCGAATCGGATGTGCGCATCGTCGCCGCCACCCATCGCGACCTGGAAGCTCTCATCGCCGAGGGCCGCTTCCGCGAGGATCTCTTCTACCGCTTCAACGTCTTTCCCATCGAGTTGCCGCCGTTGCGCGAGCGCATCGACGACCTGCCGGCCTTGAGCGCGGCGCTGCTGGAACAACTGGGCGCTTCCATCGACGATCTCGATCCGCGCGTCCTGCCCCTCCTGCGCCAGTACCCCTGGCCGGGCAACGTGCGTGAACTGCGCAACATCCTCGAACGGGCGATCATCCTGGCCGCGGGCGGAACCATCGGGCCCGAGCACATCCTCCTGCCCGCGGCCGCGGGCGGCGACGAGGACGCGCTGGACGGAAGCGAACCCCTGAACCTCAAGATCGAGGACCACGAGCGCCGGCTCATCCGTCTCGCCCTGCGGCGGGCCTCGGGCAACAAGACCCGCGCGGCCGAGCTGCTGGGCCTCACCCGGCGCGCGCTCTACAGCCGGATGGAGCGGCTGGGTCTGCCCCTGGAAGGGGGCGAGGAAGGATGAGCCTCGCGTCCCCGCGCGGCCAGGGTGTACCCCTGGGTACGATCCCGGGGGTCCAGAGCGCTGCGGTCCGGGAGGGTGCTCGCTGGGGAGGATCGCCCAACCCATTGGAATGGAATGGATTAGGGAAGGAGCGAGGAGCGGGGGAGGCGCGATGGCCGCTCCGGAACGCCCATTGCAGCGGAGGGGGTGAACGGCCGGGGGGTCCGGCCCGAGGGAGGCTTGCCATGATCACCACCGCGCATCCAGAACGAAGCACCCGGGCGCCCGGGCCGCGGATCACCCCGCGGCGGGCCCGCTGGACCGAAGCCGCCTTCCGGTCGGATGCATCCGGCGTCGGAGCGGCCAGGTGGGCGTCGGCTTCCGGCAAGACCCGTCCTCCGGTGGGCCTGACGCTCCTGCTGGCCGCGGTGCTGCTGGCCCTGGCCACCGCGTTCCTGGCGCCCCAGCCCGCCCACAGCGCCGCGCTCGGTAGCGACCGCGAGCTTTTGGCCGCCGAACTGCAACGCACCGACGCCATCCTCCAGCGTGTCGGCGAAGGCGTCCAGCAGACCAACAACCCGCGGCTGCGGGACCTCTTCATCCAGGCGGTGAAGATCCAGAAGAGGGCGAAGTGGCTCTTCGAGCGGGCCGGCGTGGAGATCGACGCCCAGACGAAACTGCACGTGCTCGAGCTGACCCGCCGCTCACGCGACCTGGCCCTGCGCGTGCAGCGCGAAGTGCGCCAGGGCGTCACCTACGAGGAACGGGCGCGCCGCCTGCTCGAACAATCGCGCACCCTGCTCGAACGGATCGACGAACACGACGACCAGATCCACGATCGCCGCGTCCGCGCGGTCCTGGACAAGGTTCGCGACCAGTTGGGCGCGGCCGAACGGCAGTTCGCCGACGGCAACTTCGAGGTGGCCTTCCGCATCGCCCAATCCTCCCACACCCTGCTGCGCAACCTGGTCCAGGCGGCCCGTCAACGGATGAGCCGCGAGCGGCTGGAAGAGGAACTGCGCCGCACCGACCAGCTCATCGAGCGGGTGATGCAGCGTGTCGGGGGAACCGAGAGATTGGGCCAGGCCCGACGCCTGCAGGAGCGGGCCCACCAGGCCTTCTCGAGTGAACGCAACGAGCAGGCCCTGCAACTGACCCTGCAGGCCCGGCGGATGGTGCGGCAGCTCCTGGGCGACGCCCAGGGACTGGCCACCCACGAGGATGTCGAGCAGGCGCTCGAGCGCTTCGACGCGCGGCTCGAACGGGTTCAGCAACACCTCGAGGACTCGAGCGACCCCCAGGCCGGCCGACTCGTCGACCAGGCCCGGCGGGCCCGCCGGCGCGCGGTCGAGGCCGACGCCCAGGGCGACTACGATCGCGCCTTGCAGCAGTTGCGGACCGGTCTGGATCTGTTGAACCGGGCCGCCCGCCGACTCGGCGCCCAGGACCACTAGGCGACGGCGCGCCGCGGTGACCTTCCGATCGACGTCCTGCTTTCCGTGGATCGCGGCCGGCGTGTTCTGGCTGGCCGCGAGCCTGGTTCTGCCACCGACCGGGGCCGCTGCCCAGGACAGTCTCTTCACCGCCCAGGACAGTCTCTTCACCGACGGGGACAGCCTGCTCTTGGGGCTCGACCTGGATCCCCTGGCCGCCATCCTGCTTCCCGGAGAGATGCCCGCGGTCGAAACCACCACCCAGGTGCGCAGCGCGGTCGAGATGGGCTACGACCGTTTCGCCCAGACCTATCGCTTCACCGACTCGGCCTTGCTTCGGGCAAGCGACGGCGGCCTCGATCTGGGAACCAGCCTGCGGGACACCGTCGACGTGTTCACCGAGATGCGAGCTCAAGCCGAGCTGCGGATCTCCCGCCCCTGGGGAACCCATCGCTACGAACTCCTTGGCCTGGGCTCTTTGGGCACCGAGTTGCGTCGGGGCTACCTGCAGGGCGTCTATCGCTATCGTCCCCCGCAGGACCAGTGGCGTTTCGACACCGAACTGCAGATGGAGGGACGCTTCTTCCAGCGGGGCTCTTCCTTCCAGCTCAGCCACGACAACCGGCGGGGCATGCTGCGCCTGCACGGGCGCCGCCGTCTGGGAGAGAACGCGCTGGTGGGGGTGAAGTTGCGCACGGAGACCCTCGACTACGATGGACGCAGCACCTACGAGTACGACCAGACCCGGTGGACCCTCGGCGCGACGGCGGACCTGCGCAACGGAAGCGGGTTCTACCTCGACCTGGAGGGCGGTGGGGGGCGGCGGTCGGTGCCCGACAGCACCCAGATCTCCTACCGGCGGGGGTTCGTCCAGGGCGATCTCTTCCTGCCGCTGGGAGGCAGTGGTTCGCTCTCCTTCTTCACCGCCGCCGAACGCCGGGTCTTCCAGGATCCCGGAACCCGCTCACCCTACTGGGATCTCGTGTTCGAGCCCGAACTTCGCATCGCGCTCTCGGAGAACTGGAGGCTGCGCCCGCGTGCCCCCCAGGAGGTATTGCTCTACGACATCGACGACCAGGTCTACCAGGACACCTGGCTGGGACAGGTCGGGCTCGAGCTCGCCCGCCGCTTCAGCGCGCTGGAACTCGCGCTGGAACCACGCTGGACCTGGAACGTCTCTCCCTTCGACACCGACGACGAATTCCGCCAACCCTCGGTCGCGGTGAGCGCGCGCTTGCAGGGCACCGGCAGCCTCTGGTTCACCTTCACCGAGGAGATCGGTTGGCGCAACTACGAGGATCCCCCGCAGGACTCGGTCGTGGTGTACACCGATTACCGCTTCTTCCGCACCACGCTGATGGCCTCGTGGACCTTCCTGCAGCGCCTCAGCCTGCAGGCCTTCGTCAGCGATGAACCCGACATCCACGTCCGCGAGGAAGACGACAACCGCCTCGGCCTGTATAGTCTCACCCTGCGCGCTGATTTCTGAATCGTGGGAACGAGACAAGGAAGAACGTGGTGATCGACGAGCCGGACGAGAGAGCCGAGGACGCCGGGATGGAACCTTCCGAGCAGGATGCAGGAAACGATCGGGCCCCAGGCGGGAGCGCAACACCGGCTGGTGATCCGGGCGTCGCCTTGTGGCAGGGCATCTACGAACGGCTGCGCGATCGCGAGGACCCACCGCGGCCCTGGACCGGCCCCGGGGAAGCCCCCTGGTCGGACGAGACCTTCTCGGCCGACTTCGCCCGGGTGACCGCGCGCGACGCGGAGACCACCGCGGCCGAGATCCAGTGCATCCTCTCGGCCTGCGGCCTGCCGCTGGAGGCCGCGCCGGGGAATCACTGGTCCATTCTCGATCTCGGTTGCGGTGACGGACGCCTTCTGTTGCCGCTGTGCCGGGGCGGGCACCGCGGATTCGGCCTGGACCTGGGACCTGCCCCGGTGCGCCGCCTGCGGGAACTGGCGAAGGCCCAGGGCCTGCACGTCGAGGCGCGGGTGGCCGACCTGCGCGACTGGTCCCGCGGTAGGGTGGTCTTCTCCGGGGCGGATCGCTTCGACCTGGTCCTGCTCTCCTTCGGAACCCTGGGCGCGGTTCCCCGGGAAGACGGCATGGCCCTGCTCTCCCGCGTGGCCGAGAGCCTCTCGCCGGGCGGCTGGCTCCACCTGGACCTGGGCCTGTCGACCGGATTCGCCGAAGAACTCGACGGCCGCCAGGAGTGGTGGGTCGCGGACGATTTCGTCACCGGGGCGGGCCGCCAACTCGTACTCGACGATCATTCTTTCGACCGGGAGGAAAGAGTGTACGTCCGGCGCAGCTTCGCGCTACGTCTCGAGGAGCCCTTGAAAGTGCGGGAAGTCCGTCAGACCACCCAGCTCTACGAGCGGGAGGAACTGCGGGCGATGCTGCAGGAGGTGGGCCTGGAAGTGGTCCACGAAAACGGCGATTTCTTCTTCAGTCCGTTCCAGCGCGATCGCAGCGAGAACCTGGTGGTGAGCGCGAGGAAACATCCCGTTGCACAACCTCCCGATCGCCCGGACTGGAATCTCCGCCGGTTTCTCGTCCGAGGGGGGGATGACCCCACTGGGGCATCCTCGTAACCCTCAATGCGATAACAAGATCCATTGATCAGGTACACCCAACTGGATTGACGCGTCCTCCACGATCTCTCTATGATGATCGGCCTTCGATGGATCAAGCGTGAATCCATCGTTCTCCTGGGATCCGCGACCGACTCCCCTGAGGCGCCCCCTGTGACTTCAACGGAAAGGTGAAAGACATGAAGCAATGCTTCACGAGGGTCTTTCTCGTGCTCGCTGTCGTGGGCTTGATCATGGCTTCGGCCAGCGCCGCCCTGGCGGTGGCGAACTCCGACTACACGAAGACGGTCGAAAAGTATCCCCCACCGCCCGACTGTCCTCCGTACTGTCCGTTCATGATCTGCGTGATCTGCAGCCAGTCGGGAGGAACTCCGGGCGTCACGCCGGCAGTTGCCTTGGAGGTGAGCTACCTGATTCCCGATACGGCGGTGATCTCCGACTATTCCGTCGTGACGAGGGATGCGACCGGCCTGCCCGTCCCTCTTCCGGGAGGAGGAACACTGTCCTTCACTCGATGCGACAGTTGCTTCGGCGCCGCCGCCGATTCGATTCCTCCCGCCGGAATGCGCTGGCTGAACTTCCGCTCCCAGCCCGTGGATTGGACCAACGGTGTTCTCCAGTTCGTCCCGTATCCGGTCATGTCCAACGGAGCGCCGATTCCCCAGGCCTTCTGGGCCTCGGACACCGGTGACGACAACGGGACCAGCACCGTGACGAACCTGCTGACCTCCTTCCCGGAGCAGCCGGTGGCCACCGACGAACAAGGATGGGGTGAGCTGAAGACGAAGTTTGCCGAGAAGTAGTTTCGAAGCAGGAGTGGCCCGGCCGAGTGCGGCCGGGCCGCTTCACGGGTGGGATTCTCCAGACCGGGTGGGTCCAGATTGTACCTCCCTTGCCTTGTTGGCGCGTTCTCTGCGATAATGGAGACCCTCACGGAAGCGCGCGGGGGTGTCCGTGTGCCCGTGGCGGTCCATACGACCCAGGAGGATCCGATGCGGTACCGAGTGCTCCCGTTCGTCCTGTCGCTCTTGGCGGGCATTTTCAGCGCGCCCCTGGGCGCTTTCGCGCAGATCGCGCCCGCCCACCAGGGCGATCCGCTTCCCATGGCCGCGCGCAAGGTGCTGCAGCGCGATCCCGAGGCCTACCAGATGCGCCGGGCCTGGATCGAGAAGACCCGCCAACTGCGGCAACTGCGCGAGACCGCGCTGAAGGATGGCAACCTGAAGGCTGCCGGTTCCTACAAGGTGAGCGGGACCTTCAACATCCCGATCTTCACCGTCACCTTCGCCAACAGCCCGGGGCAGCCCTATCCGTCGAGCGACCTGCAGTCGGAGATCTTCGGACCCTCGCCCGGTGTCTACGACCTGACCGAGTTCTACAGCGAGATCTCCTACGGGAACATCACCGCCACCGGCACGGTCTTCGACTGGGTCGCCCTGCCCCAGAACGACACCTACTACGAGGGCGGGGTCAACGGACTGGATCCCGCGCAGGCCAAGGTCGGTGAACTGATCAAGGCGGCCCTGGACGCCTACGATACGACCATCGATTTCGGACAGTTCGACAACGACGGTCCCGACGGTGTTCCCAACAGCGGAGACGACGACGGGTACGTCGACTTCGTGGCCTTCGTGCAACCTGAGCAGGGCGGCGAGTGCGGCAACAGCAACATCTGGTCGCACCGCTGGGTGTACCGCGCCTGGAACGCGAGCGGGGGGTCTCCCTACCAGACCAACGACGCTTCGGCCAACGGCGGAAACATCCTCGTGGACGACTACACCATCCAGCCGGCGTTCTCCTGTGCCGGCCCGACCACGATGATCGAGATCGGGGTGTTCTGCCACGAGTTCGGGCACGCCTTCGGGTTGCCCGACCTCTACGATACCAACGGCGGGAGTTCCGAGGGCCTGGGGCACTGGGGCCTGATGGCGGCGGGCAACTGGAATGCCCCCACTTCGCCGGCCCACATGTCGGTGTGGTCGAAGGCCGAGTTGGGTTGGCTCACCCCCGTCGAAGTGGGTTGGCAGGGAACAGTCCTGGACATCCCACCGGTGGAGACCTATCCGGTGGCCTACGCCTTGAGTTTCACCGACGACCGGTGGAGCCGCCGCACCGACTGCGCCCTCAACGGAACCAGCAGTCTCACCGTGGGTCTGGACAACTCGAGAGCGGCGGCCCGGGGTTGGGTCGCCAATCGAGGCTATGGCAATGCGTGGCGGGAAACCGTCGCCCATGACTTCCACTTCGACGGCAGTGGTCCGGTCACCCTGAGCTTCAGCTATCGCAAGGACAGTGAGGGCGGCTACGACTTCACCTACTGCATCCTCGAGGTCGGGGGAAGCGAGACCCTCCTGCGCGCCTACGACGGCCTGGGCACCGGAACCGAGAACTTCGATCTGACCAGTCTCCTTGGGGCCAGCCCCACCGACTACCGCGTCAAGTTCCGCTTCACCTCGGATGTCGGCTGGTCGGACGAAGACGGCAACTACGACTGCGTCTGCGCCCCCTTCGTGGTGGACGATCTCGCGGTGAGCGGAGGCGGGGAGAACTACTTCACCGATTTCGAGAACCATCTGGACGGCTGGTATCAGCCCCCCGATCCCTTCGACAACCCGGTCAGCGAGAAGTGGCTGGTGGAGAACCGCCAGCGGCTCGGGAGCGAGTTGTCCCTGCACGGGGAAGGCCTGGCGATCTACCACGTCGACCAGGAAGTCATCCACAGCGCGCTCGGCAACAGCGGAGGCTCGACCGAAGGCGTGGTGCGTGGAGTGGTGGTCGAGGAAGCCGACGGGCGGGCCGACCTGCTCGCCGGGGTGAACCGGGGCGACGGCGGTGACGTGTGGCCCGGCAGCAGCGCCAATACCGCCTTCGATCGCAACTCGAACCCGAACACCCTCAGCAACACCAACGACTCGACCCGGGTCGAAGTCACCGCGATCACCGCGATCGGGGACACCATGAATGCCCGTCTGGTGGGTGGCGATCCGCCGCCGGGGCTCAGCTCGGTCGATCCCGTGTCGGCTTCGGTGGGAACCGGCGTCCTTGCCCTGGACCTGGGGGGTGAGACCCATGTGCGCCACGGGGCCACGGTGACCCTGGTGCAGAGCGGACAACCCGATGTGGTCGCCACCGTTTCGTGGTGCGACTTCGACACCATCGGAGTCAGCGTCGACCTGTCGAGCGCGGCCGCGGGGGTCTACGACGTGGTGCTGATGAATCCGGACGGGCAGACCGCGGTCCTGCCCGGGGCCTTCACCGTCGTGGGCGCCACCGGGGTCGAGGATCTGCCGGCGCGTCCGGCGGCGACCTCCCTGGCCCAGAACTATCCCAACCCCTTCAATCCCAGCACCACCATCCGCTACCAGCTCGACCGCGCCGCCCACGCGCGATTGACCATCCTCGACGTGCGCGGACGCGTGGTGCGCCGCCTGGTCGACGAGCCCAAGGAAGCCGGGTGGTACAGCATCCTCTGGAACGGAACGGACGACGCGGGTCGGCCGGTGGCCAGTGGACTCTACTTCTACCGGCTGGCCGCGGGAGATTTCGTGGGCCAGAAGAAGTTGTTGCTGGTGAAGTAGACCGCGGATCCGGCCGGAGATCCGGCCGTCCATCCCCGCCGATTCCTGGAGCCCCGGGCAAGCCCCGGGGCTCCTTCGCCTTGGGGATCGGGGCGCGCCCGGCTGATCTCGCTGCGCTGCCGGGGCGCGCCGTGCCCGGGCTTCGGCCCCCGCCGTCGTTGCCGCCGTCTCCTGCTTCTGCTACCCTGCCGCTTCCGACTTCCGCGCCCCGGAGGATCCGATCCACCGGGGGATGCGATCCCATCTCCGGGAGCCCGCCTCGGCGGTACCGGCGCCAGGGGGTGGACGAGGGTTCAGGCAGGAGACTTCCCATCATGGCGGAAAAACCCACCCCGCAATCGGTCGACTACCCCCGCTGGTACCAGGAAGTGGTGCTCCAGGCCGGCCTGGCCGACTACGCCCCGGTCAAGGGCTGCATGATCATCAAGCCCTACGGCTACGCGCTGTGGGAGAACATGCAGCAGCAGCTCGACCGCATGTTCAAGGAGACCGGGCACGTCAACGCCTACTTCCCGTTGCTCATTCCCGAGTCGTTCATGAAGAAGGAGGCCGAGCACGTCGAGGGATTCTCCCCGGAACTGGCGGTGGTGACCCACGCCGGCGGCAAGCAACTGGAGGAACCCTACGTCATCCGGCCCACCAGCGAGACCATCATCTGGGACACCTACCGCAAGTGGATCCAGAGCTACCGCGACCTGCCGTTGTTGATCAACCAGTGGGCGAACGTGATGCGCTGGGAGATGCGCACCCGGCTGTTCCTGCGGACGACCGAGTTCCTCTGGCAGGAAGGGCACACCGCCCACGCCACCGCCGAGGAAGCGCAGGAGGAGACCCTGCGGATGCTCGAGGTCTACCGGCGCTTCGCCGAGGACTTCATGGCCGTTCCGGTCATCACCGGGCTGAAGACCGAGCGGGAGAAGTTCGCCGGAGCGGTTTCCACCTACTGCATCGAGGCCCTGATGGGTGACCGCAAAGCCTTGCAGGCCGGCACCAGCCACAACCTGGGCCAGAACTTCGCCAAGGCCTTCGACGTGACCTTCCTCAACGCCCAGGGCGAGCGCGAGCACGTGTGGGCCACCAGTTGGGGCGTCTCCACTCGTCTCATCGGCGCGATCGTCATGGCCCACGGCGACGACGACGGCCTCATCCTGCCCCCGCGCCTGGCGCCCATCCAGATGGTGGTGGTGCCCATCTACCGCAATGACGAGGAGAAGTCGGCCACCCTTTCCGCCGCGGCCACCCTGGTGGAGCAGTTGCGCAATGCTGGAGTGCGCGTGCATCTGGACGATCGCGACCAGTTGCGCCCGGGATGGAAATACGCCGAGTGGGAACTGAAGGGCGTTCCCATCCGCGTCGAGCTCGGCCCCCGTGACGTGGCGAACCAGAGTGCGCGCTTGGCCTTCCGCATCGACCGGGAGAAACGGGATGTTCCGTTGGCGGATCTTCCCGCCCTGTCCGCCGCGCTGCTGGATGAGACCCACACCCGGCTCTTCGAGCGGGCGTTGCGGTTCCGCGAGGAGAACACCCGCCGGGTGGACACCTGGGAGGAGTTCCAGGCGGTGCTGGACGGATCCGGCGGCTTCCTCTACGCCCACTGGGACGGCACCGGTGAGACGGAGGAGGCCATCCAGAACGCGACCAAGGCGACGATCCGCTGCATCCCGCTCGACGACGATCTGGAGGACGGGGTCTGCGTGTACAGCGGCAAGCCCAGCCGCCGCCGGGTGCTCTTCGCCAAGGCCTACTGAGGCCCCCGTTCCACCGCTTTGCCCCGGCCCGGGCCGGGGCCTATACTGTCAGCGCACCGCAGACGCCACCATGAACCGGGAGTTGGGAACATGAGCAAGGACAAGGGCGAAGACCGGCTGCGTCTGAAGGTGGGCCTGGCCGAGATGCTCAAGGGCGGCGTCATCATGGACGTCACCAACGTCGAGCAGGCGAGGATCGCCGAAGACGCCGGAGCCACCGCGGTCATGGCCCTCGAACGCATTCCCGCCGACATCCGCACCGACGGGGGAGTGGCCCGGATGTCCAATCCGCGGATGATCCAGGAGATCATGGACGCGGTGAGCATCCCGGTGATGGCCAAGTGCCGCATCGGCCATTTCGCCGAGGCGCAGATCCTCCAGGCGATCGGGGTCGACTTCATCGACGAGAGCGAAGTGCTGACTCCCGCCGACGAGGAACACCACATCGACAAGTTCGCCTTCGAGGTTCCCTTCGTGTGCGGATGCCGCAACCTGGGTGAGGCGCTCCGGCGCATCGGCGAGGGCGCGGCGATGATGCGCACCAAGGGCGAGGCGGGCACCGGCGACATCGTTGAGGCCGTACGCCACATGCGCGCGGTGCAACTGGGGATCCGCCGCCTGCAGACCCTGCGCGACGAGGAACTGATGGCCGAGGCGAAGAACCTGGGCGCTCCCTACCACGTGGTCTTGCACGTGCGCGAAGAGGGAAAGCTTCCCGTGCCCAATTTCGCCGCCGGGGGCATCGCCACGCCCGCCGACGCGGCGCTCATGATGCAACTGGGAGCGGAAGCCTGTTTTGTCGGCAGCGGCATCTTCAAGAGCGACGACCCCGCGGCCCGCGCAAAGGCCGTGGTCCAGGCGGTGACCTTCCACGACGACCCGAAGAAACTGGCGGAGATCAGCGCCGGCCTGGGCGATGCGATGCGCGGACGTTCGGTGGAGAAGCTCTCCAAGGAAGAACTGCTCGCCGGCCGGGGTTGGTAGGAGTGGGCCGACCGAGACTGGGAGTCCTCGGATTGCAGGGGGACTTCGCCGCCCACCTGGAGATCCTGCGGGAATTGGATCTGGACGCCGAGCTGGTGCGCCGCCCGGGTGAACTGGACGCGCTGGACGGGCTGGTGATTCCCGGCGGCGAGAGCACCACCCTGTACACCCTGTTGAAGGCGAACCATCTGATCGACCCGCTACGAGCGTTTGCTCGCCGGGGCAAGCTGCTGGGAACCTGTGCCGGCGCCATCCTCATGGCCCGCGAGCTCTTGAACCCCGGTGGGGTAGAGCCCCTGGGCATCCTGGACATGACCCTCCGTCGCAACGGTTTCGGCCGGCAGGTCGATTCCTTCGAGGACGAGATCCGCCCCCTCGTCGATCTCGACGGCGACGAGCCCGCGTACGGGGTGTTCATCCGGGCGCCCCGGATCACCCGGGTCGCGGGCACGGTCGAGGTGATCGGGGTCTTCGGGCAGGAGCCGGTCGCGGTGCGGGCGGATGGCCACATGGCCCTGACCTTCCACCCCGAGATCCGCCGGGATCGCCGCTGGCACGCCCTCTGGGTGCGCGGACTTTCACTGTCTGTTTGAAGGATTTGCGCACGATCCGACGGCTTCGGGCGTTCCACTCCCTTGTCTTGCGTCGTTGCCACCGGCCGCGCCGTCCCCGTTTGTGCTACACTCGGGATCGAGAGCAGCGTGGACGGCTCCCCCACGCGATCCGGACGTTCCGGCTCGTGCAACAACCTGGTCCCAGGGGGAGTTCCCATGTCGATTCGTCATCGCGCAATGGCTGCGGCGCTGGTCCTGGCGGTGGTCGTCCTGTCGGCCGCCACCGCGTCCGCCGACCCATGTCTGACCGTCTATCCCACCGGGAACACGGTCTACCACTACGACGTCAACGAGTACTTTGTGGTGGGCCCCGGTGATCCTCTCTACGATCCCGTCTTCGACCGGGGCGGATACGTTCTCATCGACGCGAACAGCATGGAGGTCGAGGAGAACATCTACCAGGCGCCCAACCTGGTGGGCTTTCTGCCCAGCACCGACGGACGGGAGGGATATTTCTTCGAGGGGTATTCCTTCGACCTGGTGATCGATGGTTTCAACCACACGCCGATCACCTACCAGAACATCATCCTCGTGATCAATCCGTATCCCGATTCGTGTCCGCCGATGGTCACCATCGACGGCAATCCGGTGGTGGGCGATACCTACAGCCTGGGGAGCCTGGTGGTGAGCACTCCAACGGAGAACGAGCATCACTACTCGGACTCCATCGTCGTTACGGTGAGTTGGGCGCAGTGCGCCGAGATGGAGTTCTGGGCCTACGACGACGAGAACCACAACGGGGTGAAGGACGGAGGCGAGTGCTTCAGCGCGTTCTCGCACGACACCGCGGTGCCCGCCGCCGAGGCGTCGTCGATGGGCGTGATCAAGGCCCGTTTCTCGAAGTAGACCCCGCCGCTTCCGGTGCGCCGGTTGTAGCCGCTGGGTCGGCGCGGGCGGCGATCTCGTCCCGGGGGGAGGAATCCGAAAGGTCCTCCCCGCTGGACGCCAGCATGAGATCGATGAAGTCCTGCATGCCGGTGCGGGCAGTGATGGTGATCCTGGAGAGATGCCAGGTGGAATCCCTCCCCGGCCGGTTGGTTCCCGCGGCCAGGCTCAAGCTGCCGCGGTAGCCTTCCCTTCGCGCCAGGGAATCGAGGGTGGAGCTGGCCCATCCGTAGGGCCAGGCGAGCCAGCGGGCGGCATGCCCGAGACGGTCCCGAAGGATGCGCCGGGACTCCCGCAGATCCATCCTCACGAAGATCTCTCCCTGGGGACGCGGAGGGCCCTTGTCGGGGACCTCGGCCAGGAACACCGGCGTCATCCGGCCCTTCTTGCTCTTGACCTTGTAGTGCATGTCGTGGGTGTGGCTCTCCACTTCGAACACGCCGCTCTGTTCGAGGCCTTTCAACTCGTCCCAGTCGAGGGTCGCGACGTCCTGCCAGCGCCTTCCCACCTTCGAAGTGACCACCAGGATGGTGGCCTTCATCTTCCGGCGCCGCAGCACGGGGAGTGCGTAGCGCTCGACACTCCGGTCGCCGTCGTCGAAGGTGATGACCACCGGCTTGGATGGACCCTCCGTCTTTCCCTCGAGGATGTCCGCGAGCTCGTCCAGGTCGATCGTGGTGTAACCGTGATCGACCAACCACTGCATCTGCCGCTCGAAGAGCTCGGTGCGGGTGGTCCAGTACTCGCGCTCCTTGAGGGTGGGCAGGTTGAAGAGCACCGCCCCGAGCACCCGCAGGAAGTAGACCGGGCCCGGGGTGCCGCGGAGGTAGTGATAGCAGAGGATGGGAACGCCCCCCCGGCGAAGGGCGGGATGATGCGGGTCGACGGTGGCGGGTTCCTCGATCTCCAGGTAGTCGGCCCTTGCGCCCTCGTCTCGATAGGTGGAGCGGTACTGCCACCAGACCACCGCCAGCGGCAGGCTCAGGAGCAAAAGCGCAATGACGGCAAAGCGGCGCACGACGGATCTCAGAAGCGGTAACGCAGGACGCCGGCGGCGAAGCTGCGGGTGTATCCACCGGCGCTCGAGAGCCGGCTGTCGCTGCTGCCGCCGGAGAGTTCGAGGGTCAGGTGGCGGGTGATACGCCAATCGAGTTCGGCGCTGCCGTTCACCACACCGTAGTTCTCCTCGTCCGCCCATTCGTGCCCGGTTCCCGCTTCGAGATGGAGGCTGAGGCTCTCGCTGAAGTCACCATCGAGGGCGGCCGAGATCGTTCCGTTGAAGAACCCTCCCGGATTCCAGTAGCCCTTGTCGCTGGCCCGGGAGAAGGAGAAGGCGGTGACCGAGGGAATGAGGCTCCATCGCCAGCGTTGGCCGCGGCTGAAGGTGAGCCCGGTGGTGGCGAGGATGCGGTCGTTGTCATCGCTGTATCGGCTGTAGCGCGCCACCAGGTTCCATCGAAGGTTCTCCCGCAGGCGGGCGTCGAGCGACGCCGCTCCACTGGTGATGGCGATGTTCTCGGAGATGGACCGCGGTGTGTCGACGAAGCTGCGATCGGTCGACAGGTCGAAACGCCAGCGATCCCCCCGGAACCAGGTGAACCACGCGTCCCATCCCAACAGCAACCAGTCCACCTTCTTCGGGGGGCCGTCGACCACCGGCGCGCTGCTGGAGAACTGCAGGAAGGAGAGATAGGCGTGCAACTGGGTGGAGAAGGATGGGCGCAGCCCGCCCCCTCCGTCGAGTCCCCACCCATCGACGTCGGGTTGCCCCTCCTGCTGGAAGCGCAACTGCCGCCCGATGAGATGGAGATCCTGCCAGCGCGGGGTGGACCAGTCGAGCCCGAGGTGGTTGTCCACGATCTCCAGGGTGTCGCTGTCGCGGCTGTAGCGACTGCCCAGGGAGATGCGGGGCCGTTGCGACGTGAGGATGCTCTCGCGCAGGGCTTCCGCCTCGGGGTCGCCCCGCAGGGGATCGAGGGCGTCCATCGCCAACCGGTATTCCCCCGCCCAGGCCCAGTTCTGGGCCATGCCCAGCCGGGCTGCGTGGTTGTCCGGGTGGTCGTCGAGGATGCCCTGGTAGCGCCGGGCCGCTTCGCGGTTGCGTCCCAGCCAACCCAGGGTCTGCGCCTCGCCCAGCCGGGCTTCCAGGATCCGCGGATGTCCGACCAGCACCCGCCGGTACTCCTGCCAACCCTCGTAGTTGTGGCCGGCCCAGCTCAGGGCGCGGGCGTAACCGATCCGCGCCTCGATGTTTCCGGGGGAGGCGGCCAGTCGTTTCTCGAACCAGGGAATGGCGAGGGGGGCCTGGTCGTTCCAGTTGTACTGGTGGCCCAGCTCGTGGGCGTACCGGGGCACCAGGGAGGGATCGAGCCGGAAGGCCTCGAGGTAGGCCTCGATCGCCGCCGCGTGCTCATCGCGCGAGGCGAAGTCCCGGGCCTCTTCCAGCCGGGCGCGCGCCGCGGCCGGCGAGGGCACCGAGTCTGCGATGTCGGTCGAAGCAGTGGGGGAGGAGACTTGCTCGGGAGGCGCCGCGACTGGCGTCGTCGCGTTGGGCGTCGCACCGGCGACGCCCCCCGGAGCAAGCGTGCATGCAAGCAGTTCGAGAAGGATCACGAACCGCCAGGAAATCGAAGGCGTACCCGAACCTCGCGTCGACCACTCAGACATCACGAACCGGGGTCCACCGGGTGACCCCGCCCTCACCCCCCTTCGAGAGGAGGGCCTGGGGGGTGGTCCAGGTGGTGACCACGGCCATCAGCATCCAGTAGATGACCGGGTACAGCACCGCGACGCCGAAATACCGTCCGATCCGCGGGTCATAACGCCGGTCGAGGACGACCCCGGTCAGGAGTTGCAAAAGGCATACCGTTCCGATCAGCATGCCCCACCAATTCGGCACCGGCGAGGCCCCGACCGGGGGATACCCGGCCATGTACGACACGATCCACAGCACCACCATCCAGGTGTAGGTGTAGGCCCATGCGATGGAGAGGGTGCTTTCGGCCAGGACCGGCCACAGGCGCCGGTTCTGCCATTGGGTCACCGTGCTGCCGTGCCTCCGCAGCACCTGCGCCAGCCCCCTGGCCCACCGGGTTCTCTGCTTCCACAGGCCCTTCAGGCCGCGGGGAACCTTCATCCAGACGATGGCGCGCGGTTCATAGCGCACGTCCCAGTGCCGCAATTGCAGTTTCCAGGTGAGATCGATGTCCTCGGTGGCCATGTGGGGGCTGTACAGCCCGGCGTCGATGATGGCATTGCGGTGGAAAGCCCCGACCACCCCGCTCATGGTCAGGATGCGGCCCCAGATACGCTGGGCGCGTCGCTGCAATGAAATGATCGAGGTGAACTCGATCGCCTGCAGCTTGGCCAGGAAGGTGGTGGTGTTCGCCACCCGCGGGTTGCCGGTGACCCCGCCGACGCGGGGAGATCGGAAGTGGGGAACCATGGCCCGCAAGAGTTGTGGATCGGGAACGGCGTCGGCGTCCATCACCACGAGGATCTCCCCCCGCGCGGCCGGCACCGCGTCGTTGAGGGCCATGGCCTTGCCCTCGTTGCGCAGCTTCCGCAGGAGCCGGACCCGGCCTTCCTTGACCAACGGCATCACCTGGTCGAGGGTTCCGTCGGTGCTGCAATCATCGATGACCAGCACTTCGAAATCGGGATAGTCGACGGCGAGCATTCCCTCCAGGCTGGCCCGGATGTGCTCTTCCTCGTTGTAGGCGGGAACCAAGAAGCTGACCGGCGGGAAGTGTTCGAGCTCGTAGAAAGCCTCGTCTTCCTCCCTCTCGCGGCGGAGGAAGTAGATGATGCTGGTGAAGATCCACATCAGGCTGGTGAGGATGGGATACCAGGCGAAGAAGACCAGGGCGGCCAGGTAGACCCAGCTCGACTGGATGGCGATGAGGACCGACAGGAGGCTCACCGGGAGACCTCCTCGGGAGGCGTCGCCAGGGTGTGATAGCGCTTGAGCCCCCGCGCGTCGTCGATGTCGATCTCGACATAGACGGCCTCGGTGAGTGCTCGATGCCCCAGGGTCTCGAGTCTCCGCCCGAGGGCGTCCACCGTGGCTTCCATCGCGACTGGAGAGCGCTCCCGGCGGCGATCGCCGGCCCGGCGGGCGATGCGCTGGTTGTGCCGGATCCACAGCAGGGTGGTCAGGCAGACTCCCACCACCAGGACCGAGAGGATCGCCAGCGCGGTCAAGGTCTGTGGATTGAGACGGCGCCGGCTCACCAACCACCAATAGTAGATGAAGAGGGACCAGGAGAGTACCGCCAGCGCTCCTTGACCCAACAGCCTGCGCTGCATTGCGCAATCCTTTCCCCCCGGGAGACCGGCCAGAGCGTCCCGGTGGAGTGGTTTCCGATTCCTCTCGGCTCCGCGTGAGGGAGCATCGTCCGCGAGAAGGGTTCGTGACGCCCTCGACGGCGGGGGCGAAGGCGCGGTCCACCGCGCAGTTCCCCGACGGGGCACTCGAATCCACCGCGGAGGGTGCAACCCCCAGGCCAAGGGAAGGAGGATGGGTCCCGGGTCTGCTTGACGCTTCCTCCCGGCGCTCCTAACCTCTAGCGGATCTTGGATTTGGGGACGCGGGCGGCCATGGCGGTCGGTCGTCACCTCGGGAAACGACGCGGCCGGACGAGGTCGTCGAAGGGAGCACGGTGCAGTTTCGTCCTTCGGTTCGCAAAACGCTGCAGTGGGCATGGGCCGTTCCGCTGCTGGCGCTCTTCTGGATCACACCGGCACGGGGAAGCACACCCATCGCGGCGGGTTCCTCCTCCCCGGCGGTTTCCCCACCCGTCCCGGCCTCCGATCCCGTGGTGCGCCGCGCCGAGCTTCCCAATGGTCTGAGGGTGATCGTCCGGGAGGACCATCGCAGCCCCCTGGTGGCGGTGGTGACCCACGTGGGCAGTGGCTACCTCAACGAGGACCCGGGTGAGGCGGGGATCTCCCATCTCCTGGAGCACATGATCCTCCGGGGAACCGACACCCATCCCGGCTTCGAGGACATTCCCCGCGCGGTGCGCGAACTGGGCGGGGTGCTCAATGGAGCCACCGGCTTCGACCACAGCGAGACCTACCTGGTGGTTCCTTCCGACAAGGTCGAGGACGCCCTGGCCCTGGCATCGGAGATCTACACCGAACCCCGATTCGATCGCGAGGCCCTGGGGAAGGTGAAGGAGATCATCCGGGGAGAGATCGAACAGAAGCTGGAGAACCCGGTCGATTTCGCCCGCGATCTCCTGCTGCGCGAGGTCTTCTCCGACGGAGTCCAGCCCGCGCCCGGAGACCGGCAGCGTCTGGCCGCCATCGCGAGCCTCACCGTCGAGCAACTGCGTCGATTCCACGAAGACCACTACCGTCCCCCCAACACCGTGGTGAGCGTGGTGGGAGATGTCGACGCCGCCGCGGTGCTTCAAGCCGTCCGGGCCCGCTTCGGCGAAGTGCCCCGGGGGGAGATGCGCCGCCACGCCGGAAGCGAGCTGGTCGAGCCGAAGGCCCTTCGGTTCCACCGGGTGATGGACAGCTACGACCGCAACGTCGTGATGGTGGGCTTCCCCCTGCCTTTGGCGGCGAAGCGGGATCTTCCCGCCCTGCGCCTTTTGGGCGCGCTCGTGGTCGACGGCGCGGCCTCCCGCCTGCGGGTTCCCTTCATGATCGAACACGACTGGGCCCAGGGTCTCAGCACCCGGGTGGTGGCCTTCGACCGGGCCGGACTCTTCGAGCTCGCCATCGAAGCTCCCAACACCTTCGAGGACCAGGCGCTGCGGGAATTCTTCGTGCAGCTCGACCAGATCCGGCGCTACGGGGTACGTCCCCAGGAGCTGGAGAACGCCCGGACCCGGGTGGCGATCCGGCGCCGGATCGCCGGAGAAGACATCCTGACCGTCGCCCGCCGCCAGGCCCGGGCCATGCTTCCCCTCGCGAGCGGAGATCGTTCCGCTGATGAAGCCGAGGCGAAGGTGACGGTGGCCGATCTGCAGCGCGCGATCACCCGTTGGCTGGCGATTCCCCGGGCGGCGGTGGTCGAACTTCTCGATCGCGCGAAGATGAACTCCAGGCCGTTCTACGGGCGGCTGGACGCCGCGGCGATGCAGGGGCACCTGGAAGGCGCGGTGCTGGCCGGGGCCGATCGGCAACGCGGCTTGCCGCCGAAGGCGCCCCTTCCGCCCTCGTGGGTCTCTCGCCTGGAGCTTGCCGGATGGGCCCGGGAGTTCGAGAAGGCGCCCCGGGAAGACGGCCTGCGCCGTTTCGAGTACCCCAACGGGGCGGTCCTGCTGGTGCGGGAGATTCCCACCCTCGACCAGGTGGACCTCTCGATATGGTTCCGCGGAGGACGGGTCACCGAGACGGCCAATTCCGCCGGACAGACCGCGTTGTTGCAGAAGCTCATGGTGCGTCGGACGGTCCAGCGCACCCAGAGGGATCTCGCCGACGATCTGGACGCATTGGGAACGACCCTGCGACCGGTGCGTACCCTCGATGCCTTCGGATTCTCCCTGGACGTGCAGGCGATGGATCTGCCCTATGCCTTCGATCTGTTGTACGACGTGGTCGCCAATCCCCAGTTCGAGGGGCGCGAGTTCGGCTGGGCCAAGTTCCATCAGATCCGCCAGGTCCACGCGGATGACGGCCGGCTCTTCGTGCAGAGCCAGGATCTGCTGCGCCGCGCGGCCTGGGGCGACCATCCCTACGGCCTGCCCGAGATGGGGAACGAGATACTGATCAAGAAGGCGCACCTGAGCAGCCTCCAGGATCTGCACGTCGATCTCTGCAATCCGCGCAACGCGGTGATCGTGGTGACCGGGGGAGTGGATGCCGAGGGGGTCCACGAGTTCCTCGATCTCTACATGCGCCAGTGGTCGGACATCAGCGATCTCTATCCGGCCGGGGCCGGGGCCTTCTTCCAGAGCGAACTGATCGATCCGCTGCCACCGGTGGAGGAAGGGCGCTCGGAGGAAGTGCATCGCTCCAGTCCGCTCGCGGCGCTCCAGCTGGGATTCTCCGCCCGCGGCGCGCGCGCCCCGGAGCACTCCGCCCAGGAACTGTTGCAATGGTGGCTGGGTGGTCCCGATGGTCCTCTGGCCCCGGCGGTTCTGGGCACCCCGGCGAGCGAGGGCGGCCCCGCGGAGGGGGACGCGCCGGTGGTCTATCGCCTGACCACCGGGGAAGTGGGAGGAGCCTTGGGCGGTCTTCTCACCGTCTACGCGGCTTCCACCGAGGCCGATCTCCCCCGCGTGGAGAGCTCCCTGGTCGAGACCCTGCACGCGGTGGCGGAGCAAGGGCCCGATCCCGACCGCTTTCTGGCGGTGCAGGCCGGCTGGTCCACCCGCTTCCTGCTGGGCCTCCAGCGCTGCGCGGACGAGGGTCGATTCATCGCCCGGCGCGAGATCGAGGGCCTGCCGCCGCAGACCCCGCTCGATCACCGGGAAGAGCTGCGGGCCGTCTCGGTGGACGAGGTCTCGGATCTGGCGCGGAAGATCCTGCGGGAGGCCCCCCACGCGATCGGCCGGGTCCACGGCGCGAAGGCTTCGGACGAAGACCAACCTTCCGGGGCACCCGGCGGCGACCCGCAACGGAAGGACTCGCGATCGTGACCCGACCCACCACCAGCC
Organism: uncultured bacterium; assembly: GCA_964601275.1. Lineage (GTDB taxonomy): Bacteria > Krumholzibacteriota > Krumholzibacteriia > JAJRXK01 > JAJRXK01 > JAOZPE01. Next base: position 30,035 of record CAZRMV010000010.1, read on the forward strand.
GACAGGTCCGCCGGGCCTTCCTCGACTTCTTCATCGAGCGCGGCCACACCTTCGTGCCCAGCAGCAGTCTCATCCCCGCCGACGACCCCACGCTGCTGTTCACCAACGCGGGAATGAACCAGTTCAAGCCGGTCCTGCTGGGCGCGGAGAAACGCCCCTACGTGCGCGCGGTCAACAGCCAGAAGTGCATGCGGGTCAGCGGCAAGCACAACGACCTGGAAGCGGTAGGAAGCGACGGTCGTCATCACACCTTCTTCGAGATGCTCGGCAACTGGTCCTTCGGTGACTACTCCAAGCGCGAGGCCATCGCCTGGGCGTGGGAGTTCCTCACCGAAGTGATGGGACTGGACCCGGAGAAGATGCTGGTGAGCGTCTACAAGGACGACGACGAGAGCTACGACATCTGGAAGAACGAGATCAAGATTCCTCCGGAGAGGATCCACCGCCTGGGAGACATCGAGCAGGGCGACGAGGAGAACTTCTGGAGCATGGGCGAGACCGGCCCCTGCGGACCCTGCACCGAGATCCACTTCGACCAGGGAGAGGAGGTCGCCCGGGGCGATGACCGTCCGCTGGGGGAGAACGAGAGCGACCGCTACCTGGAGATCTGGAACCTGGTCTTCATCCAGTACGACCGCGACGAACAGGGCCGCCTGACCCCGCTGCCGTTGCGCAGCGTCGACACCGGGATGGGCCTGGAGCGCCTGGTTGCCCTGGTCAACGGCGTCACCTCGAACTACGAGACCGATCTCTTCGCGCCGATCATCCAGTGGGTGGCCCGGGAATCGGGCCGCGATCCCGGCAACGAGGACGACCGGGTGAGCATGCAGGTGATCGCCGATCACGTGCGCGCGCTGACCTTCACCGTGGCCGACGGTGGACGGCCGGGCAACGACGGCCGGGGCTACGTCCTGCGGCGGATCCTGCGCCGGGCGGCCCGGCACGGCCGACGCCTGGGATTCACCGAACCCTTCCTGTACCGCGCGGCCGAGCTGGTGATCGACATGATGGGCGATCACTACCGCGAGCTCATCGACGCGCGCGACCACATCGTGCGGGTGGTCCGCACCGAGGAGGAGCGCTTCAACGAGACCCTCGACCGCGGACTCCTGCTGTTCGAGGAAGCGGCCGCGCGCGCGGCCGAGCGCTTCGCCGAGGATCGCGGGAAGGGGGAGGGAGGAGGTTCCGCCAGGGGAGAGGGCGGAAGAGATCGTCCGGTCATCTCCGGCGAGGACGCGTTCAAGCTGCACGACACCTTCGGCTTCCCGCTGGATCTGACCCAGGTCATGGCCGAGGAGAAGGGAATGACCGTCGACGTCGAGGGATTCGAGAAGGCCATGGAGGAACAACGGGCACGGGCCCGCTCGGCCAGCCGCTTCGCCGCCTCCGGGCAGACCGAGGCGTGGACCTGGCTCGATGGCGAACCCGGTGCGGATCGGCCCGCCGCCGCGTTCGTCGGCTACGAGCGGCTTGCGACCAACTGCCGGCTGCTGGGGGCGAGGAAGGTGGGAACGGATCAGTGGGAAGTGGTGATCGATCCCTCGCCCTTCTACGCGGAGAGCGGGGGCCAGGTGGGCGACACCGGGTGGATCGAGGGCGAAGGCCTGCGGCTGGAGGTGTTCGATACCCAGCCCAGCCCGGCGGGTCCGGTGTGCCGGATCCGCGTCGCCGGGGGCGACTTCGACCCCTCCCGCTTGGCCGGGCTCACCCTGCGAGCCTGGGTCGACGCGGAACGCCGGGTGGCCATCATGCGCAACCACACCGCCACCCACTTGTTGCACCGCGCGCTGCGCGGTCACCTGGGGGAGCACGCGACCCAGGCTGGATCGCTGGTGGCGCCCGATCGTCTCCGCTTCGACTTCCATTACGACCGGGCCCTGGGCAAGGAATTGCTCGACGCCATCGAGCGCGAGGTGAACCAGCGCATCCTCGAGGATCGGCCGGTGGCCAAGCACGTCGATCTTCCCATCGACCAGGCCCGGAAGATGGGCGCGGTCGCGATCTTCGGGGAGAAGTACGGCGAGACGGTGCGGGTGGTCCAGGTCGATGACTACTCGATCGAGTTCTGCGGGGGCACCCACTGCGACCGCACCGGCCAGATCGGGCTGATGAAGATCGTGGCCGAGAGCGCGGTGGCCTCCGGGGTGCGCCGCATCGAGGCGCTGACCGGGGAGAAGGCGCTGGAGAGCTTCGCTGCCGATCGCGACATCGTGCGCACCCTGGGCGAGGAGTTGTCGGCGCGCCCGGAGGACGTGGCGTCCCGGGTCCACGCGCTCAGGGATGAACTGAAGCAGGTGCAGCACGAACTCAGCCGCGCCCGGCGCGACCAGGCGGGAGAGGCGGCGGGAGCGTTGCTGGAGCACCCGGTGGAGGTGGACGGAATCCGGGTGATCGCGGCCCAGGTCGAGGTGCCCGAGCGCGAGGCGTTGCTGCAGATGGGCGACACCCTGCGGGAGAAGCTGGGCAGCGGGGTGGCGGTGCTGGCGGCCGAGCTGCAGGGAAAGGTTGCCTTTCTCGCGGTGGTCACCGACGATCTCATCCAGGAGCGCGGCCTGAAGGCCGGGGACCTGGTGAAGAAGGTCGCGGCCATCGCCGGGGGCGGAGGGGGCGGCCGTCCGCACCTGGCGCAGGCGGGAGGAAAGGATCCGGCGAAGATCCCCGAGGCCATCGCCGCGGTCGCTTCCATCGTCAAGGAACTCGCCGCCGCCGGGTGAGCCCCGGCGCGGCACATCAGCCTCCGGAGGTTTCGCCTTGGTTCCCATTCTGCGCCTGCGCGGCCTGCGCCGCAGTTTCGGGCCGGTCCGCGCGGTCGACGGGGTCGACCTGGAGGTGCCCCGGGGATCGATCTACGGCATCCTCGGTCCCAACGGCGCGGGGAAGACCACGGCGATCCGGATGATCCTCAACATCTACACCTGCGACGAGGGCGAGATCATCTTCGATGGGCGGCCTCTGGACCGTCACGCCATCGACCGGATCGGCTACCTGCCCGAGGAGCGCGGTCTGTACAAGCGCCTGAAGGTGGCCGAGCACCTCGAATACCTCGCGCGGCTGAAGGGACTGTCCGCACGGGAAGCCCGGCGGAGGACCGGGCTCTGGCTCGAGCGTTTCGGGCTCGCCGACCGCGCCGGTGCCAAGACCAACGAACTGTCCAAGGGGATGCAACAGAAGGTGCAGTTCATCGGCGCGGTCATCGCCGAACCCGACCTGGTGATCCTGGACGAACCGTTCAGCGGTCTCGATCCGATCAACGTGAGACTGTTGCGGGAAATCATCGAGGAGATCCGGCGGGCCGGACGGACGGTGCTGTTCTCCACCCACGTGATGGAACAGGCCGAGCAGATCTGCGACCATATCTTCCTCATCAACCGGGGCTGCAAGGTGCTCGACGGCCGCCTGGAAGACATCGTGGAGCATTATCCCATCGACAAGGTGCGGGTGGCCGGCGAACTGGAAGAGGAACGATTGGGCGCGCTCTCCCACGTGGAGAAGGTCGAACGCAATGGCAACGAGTGGAATCTCTGGCTGGACCCTGAGGGTTCGCCGCAGCGGCTGCTCGAGGAATTGATCACCATCGGGCGGGTCGATTTCTTCGCCGCCTCGCGGCCTCCGCTCAGCGAGATCTTCATCCGGGAAGTCGAGGGAAGATCATGAACCGGCTGTGGCTGATCATCTCCCAGGAATACCGGGTGCGGGTCCGCTCGCGGGCCTTCCTCTTGTCGACCCTGCTGGCTCCGGTGGTCATCCTGGCCATCACCGCTGGTCCGGCGATGCTGGCCTCGCGCGCGAACAAGAGCGGGAAAGTGGTGGTGGTGTACGACGAGACCGGCCAACCCGGCTTGTTCGAGAAGCTCCAGGAAACCCTCGGCGACCCCGGGCGCGGCGGCAGCTCGAACATCCGCTTGTCGCGGTACGATGGAACGGGGCCTCTCGATTCGGTGCGGGTGCGCCTGGCTCCGCAGATCGAGAACGGCGACTACGATGGACTGCTCGACCTGTCCCGGGATTTCCTCACCGATGGGAAGGCGATGTTCTACGCGGCCGACCCCAGCGGCCTGCTCTGGACCGACGAGCTGCAGGTTTCCCTGGACAAGCTCCTGCTGGGTTACCGCATGGCCGAACACGGGGTATCCGAGGACGACCTCTCCCGACTGATGGAAAAGGTCCAGTTCCACACCGCGCCGATCACCGGCCAGGTGCAGAGCGAAGAAGCGATGGCGTCGCGCTTGATGGTCGGGATGATGATGATCCTGCTCCTCTATGTAATGATCCTCACCTACGGGGTGCAGTCGATGAATGCGGTCATCGAGGACAAGGCCTCCCGCGTGGTCGAGGTGATGCTGGCCAACGTCACGCCGACGACCTTGATGACCGGCAAGATCGTGGCGACCGCTCTCCTGGGACTCACCCAGTTCGCGATCTGGGGGTTGGTCGGAGTGGGGGCGATGGGCCGGGGCCTGGCCACCCTGCCCGCCGAGATCGATCTCTCGTTCCTCACCGTCTGGCTCTGGGTCGCGTTCACGACCTTCTTCATCCTGGGTTACCTGCTGTTCGCCAGCCTGTATGCCGCCATCGGGTCGATGTGCAACAGCATGCAGGACGCCCAGCAGTTCCAGATGCCGGTGACCATCCTGGTGGTCATCCCCATCCTCCTGCTGCAGGTGGTGCTGCAGGATCCCAACGGCACCCTCGCGGTGGTGTTCTCGCTCATTCCGGTGTTCACCCCGATCATGATGTTCATCCGGATCGTCCTGGGCACCCCGCCCCTCTGGCAGGTGCTGCTCAGCATCGTGCTGCTGGCCTTGACGGGGGTCCTCATGGCCAAGATCACCGGGAAGCTCTTCCGCCTGTCCATCCTGAGCTTCGGGAAGGCTCCGAACTGGCGCCAGGTCGTCCATATGCTCCGTTCGCCCGAGTAGGGGAGTAGGGGCGCCTGCTCCTTTCGCTTCGCCGCGTTTTTGCCTACCATTCTGGCTCCCGTGCCAGGCAGCAGCGGCTCCCCTTCGGCGCCGGCACCTTCCTGGATACGCCCTGTTTCCCCCGAATCAATGGACGACGCCATGCCTCTACAGAATGCCCCCACCACCGATGGATCCCTCATGCTCAGCCCGAAGGAAGCAGCCGATTGGGTGAAGCGCAGCCGGGACTGGCCCTCGCACTGTTGCAACGAGGTCGAATTGTGCGATCTCGGGCTGCTCATGAGCGGAGCCTTCGCGCCGTTGACCGGGTTCCTCGACCGCGAGGACACCGAAGGTGTCCTGCGGGAGATGCGGCTCAAGAACGGCAAGCTGTGGCCCATGCCCATCAACCTGGAACTGGGCGAGGAGGAGGCGCTGGCCGCCGAGAAGGCCGGGCACCTGGTGCTGCGCGACGTGGAGGGGACCGTCCTCGCCGTGGTCGAGGTCTCAGAGGTTTGGCCCTACGACAAGAAGGCCATGGCCGAGGAGATGTTCGGTCACAGCGACGAGGCGCACCCCTTCGTGGCGCGGATGATGGCCAGCCGAGCCACCCACCTGCTCGGGGGACGCGTGGTCGGGCTGCAGATGCCCCGCCAGTACCTCTTCCCCGAGTTGCATCACACCCCCGCCCAGTTGCGGGCGATGTTCGCCGAGAAGGGCTGGGACAAGGTCGTCGCCTTCCAGACCCGCAATCCCATGCACCGCGCGCACTTCGAGATCACCCGCCTGGCCGCGGAAAAAGCGGGAGCCAAGGTGCTTCTGCACCCGGTGGTGGGGGTGACCCGACCCGGAGACGTTCCCGCGGTGATCCGGGTGCAGTGCTACCAGGCGCTTCTTCCCCGTTACGGAGAGGACAACGCCGCGCTCTCGCTTCTGCCCTTGGCCATGCGCATGGCCGGACCGCGCGAAGCCCTGTGGCATTCGCTCATCCGCCGCAACTTTGGCGCCACCCACTTCATCATCGGCCGCGACCACGCCGGCCCGGGCCTGGATTCCTCGGGGAAGCCCTTCCACGGACCCTACGACGCGCAGGAACTGGTGGAGAAGTATTCCGATGAGATCGGTATCGAGGTCATTCCCCTGCAGATGGTGGTCTACGATCCGGAGAAGGACGGCTACGTGACCCAGGACGAGGCGAGCGAGGCTTCGAAGGACTACCAGCTCTCCGGGACCGAACTGCGCCGCCGGCTGCGCGAGGGCGAGGAGATTCCCGAGTGGTTCACCTTCCCCGAGGTGTCGGAGATCCTGCGGCGGGCCTATCCGCCCCGCAACCGCCAGGGCTTCACCGTGTTCTTCACCGGGCTCTCGGCGTCGGGGAAGTCGACGGTGGCCCAGGCCCTGATGGCCAAGCTGCAGGTGGAGACCGGACGGGACGTGACCCTGCTCGACGGCGACGTGGTGCGGACCAACCTCTCGTCGGAGCTGGGCTTCTCCAAGGAGCACCGCGATCTGAACATCCAGCGGATCGGTTACGTGGCCAGCGAGATCACCCGGCACGGAGGCATCGCCCTCTGCGCTCCCATCGCCCCCTACGACGAGGTGCGCAAGCAGGTGCGGCAGATGGTCTCCGGCCGCGGAGGCTTCGTGCTGGTGCACGTCAGCACCCCGCTCAAGGAGTGCGAACGGCGCGATCCCAAGGGTCTGTACGCCAAGGCCCGCGCCGGGGTGATCAAGGGCTTCACCGGGATCGACGATCCCTACGAGGCTCCCGAGGACGCCGAACTGAGCATCGATACCACCAGCATCGATCCGCACCAGGCGGCCCAGATGGTGGTCGACCATCTGCGGGCCGAGGGGTATCTGGGCTGAGCGGTCGATCTTCCGGTCAGGACGAATCGGCGTCGAGGGTGTCGTAGCCCAGCTCGACCATCCAGGGGCGCCGTTTCACCTGGTGGTAGAAGGCGCGCAGATCCTTGTCGCCCAGGAAGCGATGGCGCCCCTGGGGCTTGACCAGGGCCTGGGCGCGTTCGATGCCTTCCTCCGCGCCAGTGAGTTCCAGGAAGCGCGCGATCTCCCGCAGTTTCTCCCGCGGCGACTCCAGGAGATCCTCGTAGCTCAGCACCAGTTCCTCGATCGGATGGAGCTCGCGATTGCGCCGGTGCAGATCGAGGTATTCCTCCCAGAGCGCGAACGCCCGGGAGAGTTCGAGGCAGCGCACCGAGGAGAAGCGGTTGAGATGGGGATCGGCCAGGTACCGGGCGCGGTCGTCTCCGGTGAGCTCGAGCCGGGCGCGCCGCCACAGGCTGGCCGCCACGTCGACCCCGTTGCGGTGTACGGTGATGGCCCGCGCGCGGGGAAAGACTTCCTGCCACAAGGGCCAGGTGGCGGTGGTGCGGGGATCCTTCCAGCCCCACAAAAGCGGAGCGTCGGATGCAAAGGCGCGCAGTCGGCCGGGCCCGATGAAACGGCGGACGAAGGAAAGGCCGTTCACCCGCGTGCGCAGGTGGTCGACCAACGGCATCCGGCAGCGGGGATCTTCCATGAGCCAGAGAAGCGGCAGAGGATGGTCCCAGGCTCCGTGGGCGCGGGCCAGGAGCCAGTCGTTCGCGTCGAGGATGAACACCGATTCGTGGTGCTCCTCGAGGTTGCGTCCGAGGTGCATGCCCATCTCCCGCAGCATGGCCGCGAGCAGGGTGGTGCCCGAGCGGTGCATACCCAGGAGAAGCACCGGGTCGTCACGTTGCAGCATCATCTCTCCCGATTCTGGTTCCCGCCCGCGCGGCCGGCTTCTAGTGGCCCCGGATGCGTTCCTGCACGGATTCTCCCGTCTGGAGGTCGTATCCGTAGAGTTCGACGTAGGCCACCTTCGGTATCTTCTTGTTGTCGGCCAGTTGTACGAAGACCCGGTCGAGGACGGCGCTGGTCCCCGCGATGCGGGTGAGGGCGGTCCATCGCCCGTCGATGCGGGTCACCTTCACATTGCGCCGGATATCCACCGCCATGTCCAGTAGAACCGAACCGTCGCCCAGTTTGCGCACCTTGAAGCCGTAGGCCAGCTTTCGTTCCATGTAGCTCAGACTGCGGCGCCGCCCGTCCTCGGCCTTGCGGATCCAGTAGCCGATGACCGGTTTGTGCTCGTCGAGCGAACCGTCGGGCTTCAAGACCGCATCGTACTGCACGATGTTGGCGTTGAGGGAGCGTTCGATGTGGAAGAGCGGTTGGGTGTTCTTCGGCCAGGTCTCGGAACGCGCGTCGGTGGACGCAAGAAGCAGGATGGCCAGACCGGCTGCGGACAAGAAGTCGGAAGCGGAGCGGGGGACAGAAGCAATCCGTTTCATGGTCCTTCTTCGGACGCGCCACCCACAGAGATCTCGTTGGGCAGCTCATTGACGTCCTGTTCATCTCCAGCATACGGGAAAACGTCCCGGAGGCGTTGACCGATTTCATGGATCGCCGCGATCATGCCCCCGGCGAAATCCCCCTTGCGGAAGTGTGAGGAAAGCTGCTCCGCGATGGCGTCCCAGAAACCCTCATCGACCTTCTCGTGGATGCCCCGGTCCCCCAGCACCGCGAAGAGGCGGTCCTGGGTCGCCAGGTAGATGAGGACGCCGTTGCGATCGGCCGTCTGGGTCATGCCCAGGTCCTCGAACACATCCCGTCCGCGCAGGTAGGGATCGCCTCCGGGACACTTCCTCTCGAGGTGGACGCGGATCTCCCCGCTGGTCTGTTTCTCTGCCGCTTCGATGGCGGCGACGATGGCTTTCGATTCTTCCGGAGTGAAGAATCTCGCGGGATCCTTGCTGCGGGATGCGCTCATTCCATGACCACCTGGTTGGGCGGGTCGGTCCATTCTGCCGCCGCATCTCTTCTCTTCGGCCCATCCGGCGCGCGCGACGGCGGACCGGGGAGTCTCTCCTACCAGCCGCCGCTGGCGCCGCCTCCCCCGAAGCCGCCGCCTCCGCCGACGAAACCTCCGCCGCCGAAGCCGCCGCCTCCGCCGTGTCCTCCTCCGAAACCTCCACCCCAATAGATCAAGGGACCGCCCCGGCCGTGACGTCCGCCGCGGCCGAAGAGCTTGATGAGGAAGAGGATGAGGAAGAACCACACCCACGCCGGCATGTCCTTCTTCTTCTTGCGATCGCCGAGGGCCCGGCCGCTTCCCTGGTACTCTCCCTGGCTGGCCGCGATGAGCGCCTGGACCCCGGCCCGGATTCCACCGAAGCGATCACCGCGCCGCAGCCGGGGAGTGATCTCCTCCTGGATGATGGTGTGGGCGATGAGATCGGTGATCGCCCCCTCGAGTCCGTAGCCCACCTCGATGCGGACCTTGCGTTCCTTCACGAAGATGGCCAGCAAGACCCCGTTGTCCCGGTCCTTGCGGCCCATGCCCCATTTCTCGGCCACCCGGTGGGTGAAGTCGGCCAGCTCCTCGCCTTCCAGGGAGGGGAAGACCGCCACCACGAACTGGTTGCTGGTACTACGTTCGAACTGGAGCAGCGTGTCCTCGAGTTGCCGCTTCTGTGCGGCATCGAGCCAGCGCGCCCCGTCATGGACATAGCGCGGCGGGGGGGGAGGTATCTCCAGGGCGCCGGCAACTGCGGCGTCCAAGAGCAGCGTTGCACCGAGCAGGACGAGCAAGGCAGGGAAACGGTGGGAGCGTTTCATCCCTCGAAGTTCACCTTGGGCGCCTTCTCGGCTCCCTCATCGGCCTGGAAATACTGCTTCCGCGAGAACCCCGCCAGGTTGGCCACGATGTTGGCCGGGAAACGGCGGATCCTCGTGTTGAAGGCGCGTGCCGCCTCGTTGTAATGCCGCCGCTCGACCGCGATGCGGTTCTCCGTTCCTTCCAACTGGCTCTGCAACGCCAGGTAGTTCTTGTTCGCCTTGATGTCGGGATAACGCTCGACGGTCACCAGCAGCCGCGAGAGCGCTCCACTCAGCGCGCCTTGGGCCTGCTGGAACTTCTGGAAGGCCTTGGGATCGTTGACGACGTCGCTGCCGATGGTGGCCTGCACCTGGGTGGCCTTGGCCCGGGCCTCGATCACCGCGGTGAGGGTTTCCTTCTCGAAGTTGGCGGCACCCTTCACCGTCTCGACCAGGTTCGGAATGAGATCGGCGCGTCGTTGATAGACGTTTTCCACCTGGGCCCACGCTGTTTCCACTTGTTCCTCGAGACTGACCATCGAGTTGTAGGTGGAGCACGACGAGATCCCCAAGAGGATCACGATCAGAACCAGGATGAGAGGAAGTGCTTTCTTCATGACGGCATGGCTCCTGGAGCAGAAGGGAGGCGCGTACATCCGGAGGGCTTGGGTGTGGTATACTTTGGGCATGAATGCTCGACTCGGCAAGACTCTTCTGGGAAGCGCGGTGCTGGCGCTTCTGCTGTTCCTCTTCGGATTGCGCGATCCTTTCCTGCCCCGCGTGTTCACGTCGGGGGCGACGACGGTGGATCCCACCGCGCCGGTCTTCGCGGTGATGGAGGACTCCCTGGGCCGCATGAGCGGCCGTCTCGAGTCGATCGAATCGGAGAACCGGCAGCTCAGGGATCGATTGGAGCAATTGACCCGTCTGAGCGACCAGTTGCGCAAGCGGCTGGACGAGGTCGCGGCGCTTCCCCGCCTGCGGCCGCTCCAGGACTATCCGTTCCCCGATTCGGTCACCTTCTGCGGAGAAACGGTTTCCCTGGACGACCCCATCGCCCGGGAACGCTTCGAGGCCGAGTTCAACCGTTTCCTGGTGAACCGCCACTGGCTGATCACGTGGATGCGCCGCAGCCGGGAGACCTTTCCCTGGATCGAGCAGAGGCTGGCCGACGAGAAGATGCCCGACGATCTCAAGTACGTCGCGGTCATCGAGAGTGCCCTGGACCCCCGCGCCACCAGTCCGAAAGGAGCGGCCGGTTACTGGCAGTTCACCCGGGATACCGGTCGCCGCTTCGGCCTGCGACGCACCCGGACGGTGGATGAGAGACGGGATCTGCACGAGGCGACCGACGCCGCGCTGCGCTACATGAAAGAGCTCCACGACGAGTTCGGATCGTGGGCGCTCGTGTTGGCCGCGTACAATTCCGGAGAGCGGCGTGTTCGTGAAGCGATCGAGGAGCAGGGACAGGAGGACTTCCACGACCTGTACCTTCCCCGGGAGACCGAGGCCTATTGGTACAAGGCAGCGGCGGTGAAACTGTTCTTCGAACACCCCGGCGAGTACGATATCGTTCCGCCCAAGGACGATGGGGCGCCGGCGATCTGCGACACCCTCGTGCTCAAGCTCGATCGGAACACCCCGATCCGCGAGATCCTCGGCGACAGCGGCCTGAGCTACCGGGTGTTCAAGCGCTACAATCCCGCGTACCGCCGCACGCAATTGACCGCCGGCACCTACCGCCTGGTCCTGCCCCGGCCCTGCTCGGAACGCATCGCCGACAAGTACCGGCGATCGGGAACGCTCGCCTTGGCCGGGAGCACCACTCCTTCGCGCTGATGCCTTGCCACGTGCGGCAGTCGGAGGCGCTCACTCCCGCCCGGACCACACCGCCCGTGCGGTGAAGGTGTCTCCCACCTGGATCGCATCGACCACGTCCATGCCCTCCACCACTTTCCCGAAGAGGGTGTAGCGGGCGTCCAGGTGGGGTTGGGGCGAGTGGGTGATGAAGAGCTGGCAACTGCCGGTGTCCTTCCCGTTGGTCGCCACCCCCACCGATCCCCGCGCAAAGCGCAGGGGACTCCACTCGCTGCGGAGCAGGTATCCCGCGTCCCCCCAGCCCGAGCCCAGGGGATCGCCCCCCTGGATCACGAAGTCGGGAACCACCCGGTGGAAATCGAGACCGTCGAAGAACCCCTGATCGGCCAGTCGGGCGAAGCTCTCGCAGGTCTGCGGGGCGATGTCGTAGAAGAGGTCGATGACGATGCGCCCGCGGGCGGTTTCCAGGATGAGTTCGCGGGCGGCACTGCTCGCCACCACCGGCGGCTGCCGCGGGGAGCGATGGACCGGCCGGACGTCCAGCTCGATCGAGGGCACGCTGGGGAGCCGGGCCGCTTCCTCCTCGGGCAGGATCGCCTCGAGGGCGTTGCGCGCCGCGATACGGACCCGCCGGTCGTCGAAGCTGAGGGCGTTCTCCAGGAGTTCCCGCGCCGAGACCGCGTGCAGGCGGCCCAGAGCGGTGAGCGCGGCCTCCATGAGGTCGACGCCATCGCGCGCCTTCCACTTCCGGTAGGCCCGGATCAACGGTCCCACCGCGGCGGAATCGCCCAGGCGGCCCAGACCTTCCGCCGCGGTGGCCGCCACCACCAGGTCGTCGTCCTCCACCGCCGAACGCAAAAGGCGCAGCGCGGAGGCTCCGCCGAGTTCGATGAGGCCTTCCACCGCGTAGGGACGCAACTGGATGTCCTCGCGCGAGACCAGGGCCAGACGCAGGCGCTCGAGCGCCCCGTCCGCGTGCACCGATCCCAGGAGTTCCAGGCATTTCCCCCGCACGAAGGCCGAGGGGTCCTCCAGCCCTTCGACCAGGAAGGCCGCGGCCTCCTTTCCCCGGGAGGCGGCCAGGGCGTCATAGGCGGCATGGCGGACCACGGCGCAGGTGTCGGCCAAGGCGGTCACCAGGGGGGCGTCGTCCTCCAGTGGGACCAGGCGGGCCAGGGCGTCGAGCGCGGCGGCGCGCACGTGGAAACTCGCGTCGGAAAGGAGTTGGAGCAGGTCACGCCGGGCCGAGGTGGCTCCCAATTGCCCCAGGCTCCGCGCCGCCTGGACCCGGACGGTCCATTCGGTCTCCTGCAGCCGGGCGCGGAGCGCCTCGATCCCCCGGCGACCCAAAGGTGGTCCCATGCGTCCCAGGCCGCGGGCCGCGAAGGCGCGGACGGTGGGGTCGGAATGGCCCAGGAGTTCGACCAGGCGGTCGGCGGCCCGGGGGTCCTCGATCTTCTCCAGGGCGTAGGCCGCCCGCCAGGCGACGGAGGGGATCGGATCGCGGCTGGCCTGGATGATGGCGTCCACCGCGGTGGAATCGGCCAGCAGCGCGAGGGCTTCCAGGGCCTGCTCGCGGACGAAGGGATGGGGGTGGCCCAACGCGCGGACGATCTCCTCGGCGGTGCCCGGTTGCCGCACCCGCCCGAGCGCGAGGACGATCTCCCCGAGCACTTCGGGCGAACCCTTCCGCCCGGCCGAGCCGAGCAGGTTCACTTCCCGCGACGCCCCCTGCAGCAGGGCGACCGCCGACGCGGAGGTCGGGATGAGCCCGAGCGCGAAGGCCGCGGCCTGTCGGACCTCGGGCCGACGATCTTCCTTCAGGCGTTCGCCCAGGGGGCCGACCGCCTCGGGCCGGCCGATCCGTCCCAGGGCGATCGCGGCGGCCCGGCGCACCCGGTAGGGGCCGCTTCGAAGCAGGATGTACAGGCTGTCTCCGGGAATGATCCGGGCATCCTCCCAGCGGTGGATGTCCAGCAGGCGGGCGGGGATGTCGGTGCGGCTGCAGGAGGAGAGGGCGGCCACCGCCAGGGCGGCCAGCACCACGAGAGGAGCGCGAGCGCTTTGCATCCGGATCCTCCTTCGGGGTCTTCCGTCACAGGATGCTCCCACGACGCGGCCAGAGTAGGGGGGAGCTTCCCGCGATTCAAGGATTCACCCGGCGGGAAGAGGGGCTTGGACCGCCCCGAGGGCGGTGGTAGCCTCCAGGCCCATGGTTGCGCGCCTTCCTTCCTCTTCCTCCTCGAAGCTGCCGGGGGACCTCCCGCCCGCGATCGTGCGCCTGGACCTGGCCTACGACGGGCGCGACTTCCACGGCTGGCAGGTCCAGCCGGACCAGCGGACGGTCCAGGGCGAGCTCGTGCGCTGTCTGCGGCGCTTGATTCTCCTGCCGGGCCTTCCGCCGGGAGCGGGCCGGACCGACCGGGGAGTGCACGCGCGGGGGCAGGTGGCCAGCTTCCCCCTGGAGGATCCAGGGCAGCTCGAGCGGATTCAGCGGGCCTTGCCCCACATGCTGCCCGAAGACATCGCGGTGCGGCGGATCCGCCTCGCGCCGCCGGGTTTCCAGGCCCGTTACAGCGCGAGGGGACGCCGGTACCGCTATTTCCTCACCCGGAGGAAGGATCCCTTCCTGCGGCATACCCACCTGTGGGTCGCCGCCCCCCTGGATCTTGCGGCCATGGAGAAGGCGCTCGATCCGTTGCTTGGAACCCACGATTTCACCAGTTTCTGCAAGACCGCCTCGCTGGAGGAAGGCAAGACCCACTGCACCATCCACCGCGCCCGGTGGGTGGTCGAAGGGGAGTCGCTGGTCTTCGAGATCGTCGCCGACCGCTTCCTCCACTCGATGGTGCGGGTCCTGGTGGGCACCTTGCTCGAGATCGGCCGCGGCCTGCGGCCGCCCGGCGCGATCGGATCTATACTGGAGGCCCGCTCCCGGAGTGCGGCCGGTCGCACCGCGCCCCCGCACGGTCTGTGCCTCGAAGAGGTCTTCTACGACGAAGACCGGTTGGAGGAGATGCGACGGTGTTGAGAGGAGGAAGGACTCCCATGCAGATCTACCTGGAATCGGCCGAACCGGCCGAGGTCGAGGAGGCGCTCAGCCTGCGGGTGCTGGACGGAGTGGCGACCAATCCGACCCTTCTGGCCAAGGTGGGGGGCGATCCGCACCCGATCCTGCGTGAGCTCCTCGAGATGGTCTCCGGACCGGTCTTCGCTTCGGTCACCTCCCTGGAGGGCAAGGGGATGCTGGCCGAAGCCCATGACCTGGCCCGGCTCCATGAGCGCATCGTGGTGAAGATTCCCTGTCTGCCCGCCGGGATCACAGTGATGGCCGAACTGGCCGAACAGCGGATCGCGGTGGACGCGACCCTGTGTTTCAGCCTGCCCCAGGCCCTCCTGGCCGCGAAGGTCGGCGCGCATTTCGCGTCGCCCATGGTCGGACGGCTGGACGAAGCGGGGCAGGACGGGCTCACCCTGGTGGGAAACATCCTCACCGCCTACGATCAGTACCAGTTCAAGACCCGGGTCCTGGTGGACAGTTGCCGCACCCAGACCCACGTGGCCGAAGCGGCGCGCATGGGCGCCGATGGGGTGGTGGTGCCCATCTCCCTGTTGCGCGAGATGGCTTCGCATCCCTTGAGTTCGAAAGGCCAGTGGGAGTTCGCCGAGAGCTGGCGGCAGGGCCAGAACTAGGGAGGGTCGCCGGAGCACGAGGGCGGGCGCGTCTACGTTGGACCGGACCGGAGGAACCCGCCCGGGGGAATCCGGGTAGAAGAAAGAGCAGGCGAAACCAGCCGTGTCCCCATCCAAGACCACCATCTGGAGGAAGATGAGCCGCAGCCGGATCCTTCCCTATCTCGTCGGCGGTCTGCTCGGCGCGACCGTCGGATTGACCGCGCTGTTGATCGTGGTCCTCCGGGGTGGGATCGCCGCTCCCACGGTGGTCGAAGGGTCCACGGATCCCTCGCCCCAGGCCCACCGGGTCGGAGCCGTTGGCCCCGGAGCCGGATGGACCTCCTCCCCCGCGATGGAGGATTCCATCTCCAAGGGGCGCAGCAACGCCATCGTGATCGCGACCCGCCGGGCCAGCCCGGCGGTGGTCGGGGTCACCGTCATCTACGACACCTGGTCCCGGGTGCCCCCGCGGACCCCCGGCGAATTCCTGTCCCAGCAGATGTACGGATGGCGGAAGGTGCGCCGGAAACGGTTCGAACGCCTGGGCAGCGGGGTGATCGTCGATGCGCGGGGCCTGATCGTGACCAACAACCACGTGCTGGG
The DNA here is from genome assembly GCA_964601275.1 of uncultured bacterium. Taxonomy (GTDB): domain Bacteria; phylum Krumholzibacteriota; class Krumholzibacteriia; order JAJRXK01; family JAJRXK01; genus JAOZPE01. The sequence continues at coordinate 45,673 of CAZRMV010000010.1, forward strand.
CGATGAACGGAGTTTCCGCATCTTCATCACCCTGGGCGACGGCCGGCAATACCAGGCCGAGGTGGTGGGCCGGGCCCCCAGCTACGACCTGGCGCTGTTGCGTTTCAGCGAGCCGGTCGAGGACATACCGGTCGCAGTCCTGGGGAACAGCGATGAACTCGAGCCCGGCGAGTGGGCGATCGCCATTGGAGCGCCCTATCGCGATCTCCTGGACGACCCGGGACTGACCGTGACCGTCGGCGTGATCAGCGCCCTGCATCGGGACATCGAACCGGGTCAGGACACCTCGCCCTACTACCTCGACATGATCCAGACCGACGCCTCGATCACCCGGGGCAACAGCGGCGGCGCGCTGGTGAACCGCGACGGCGAGGTGATCGGCATCAACTCCTTCATGATCAGCAATCCGGAGGGGGTGAATCTCGGCGCCGGCTTCGCCGTGCCCATCAACCGGGTGCGCTGGGTGCTGGACGAGATCGTCCAGTACGGAAGGGTCCGGCCCAACTTCTCCGGGATCTACGGGTCGGTGTTGAACAAGCAGCAGCGCTACAAGTGGGGACTGGGCGACGACGTCACCGGATTCTTCGTCGAGAGGGTGTGGCGCAACTCGCCGGCGGACGAGGCCGGCATCATGCCCGGCGACGTGATCCGTACCATCGAAGGGCAGCCCATCCGCCGCAAGTTCGACGTGACCCGGATGCTGTTCGCCACCCGGGTGGGCAGCCAGATCAAGTTGCAGGTCCAGCGCGGCGACAAGATCTTCGACACCACCCTCACGCTCTCGGAAGGGCCGAAGGCCGGCGCTTCGCCGAACGGGCAATGAGATCTTCGCCGGCGGAGCCATTGCTTCGCCCACGCCGCCCGCGACGGTTTTCCCCGGAAATCTTGCGCCGCGGGTCCTCCCACCCTGGCTGCCTGCGCGGGGCTGTGTTACCGTGCCGCGCGTCATGATCGAGCGTTACCGCACTGCCGAGATGGACCGCATCTGGTCCGACGAGAGACGCCTGGAGATCTGGCGGGATCTGGAGGTGGCGGTCTGCGAGGCCCAGGCCGAGCTGGGGGTGATTCCGGCCGAGGCGGCCCGGGAGATCGCCGGGAAGGCCCGCTTCGACGTGGCCCGGGTGCTGCAGATCGAGGAGACGGTCCAGCACGACGTCATCGCCTTCCTGACCAACCTGGCCGAGTCCATCGGCCCCTCCTCGCGCTTCGTGCACCTGGGCATGACCAGCAGCGACCTGCTCGATACCACCCTGGCGGTCCAGTGCCGGCAGGCCGGCGGAATCCTCCTCGACGCCTTGCAGAAGCTGCGGGACGCGGTGGTGAAGAGGGCGAAGGAGCACCGCCACACCGTGATGATGGGGCGCTCCCACGGCATCCACGCCGAACCCACCACCTTCGGCCTCAAACTGCTGGTCTGGGCCGACGAATTGCGCCGCGCGCGTGGCCGCCTCGAGCGGGCGATCGAGACCATCGCGGTGGGGCAGATCTCCGGTCCGGTGGGAACCTTCGCCCATCTGTCACCCGCGGTGGAGGCGAAGGTGTGCGATCGGCTGGGACTGCGACCGGCCCCGGTGAGCACCCAGGTGATCCAGCGCGACCGCCACGCCGAATACCTTTCCGCCCTCGCGTTGACCGCGGCCTCGCTGGAGAAGTTCGCCGTCGAGATCCGCCATCTCCAGCGCACCGAGGTGCATGAGGTCGAGGAGCCCTTCGGCAAGGGACAGAAGGGCAGTTCGGCCATGCCCCACAAGAAGAATCCCATTGTCTGCGAGCGGGTCAGCGGCATGGCCCGGCTGCTGCGGGGCAACCTGGTGGCCGCGCTGGAGAACGTGGCCCTGTGGCACGAGCGGGATATCTCCCATTCCTCGGTGGAGAGGGTCATCCTGCCCGACTCGACCACCCTTGTGCACTACATGCTCGAGAAGATGCGCTTCGTGGTGGAAGGGATGCGGGTGTTCCCCGAACGGATGAAGGAGAACATGGAGCGCGAACGGGGCCTGTACCACAGCGGCGCGTTGCTGTTGGCCCTGGCCCGCGCGGGAGTGAGCCGGGAGGACGCCTACCTCATCGCCCAGGAGAACGCGATGCGGGCGTGGGAGGGCGAGGGCGATTTCGAGACCCTGGTGCGCCGCGACGAGCGCGTCCACCGACATCTGTCGCCTGAGGAACTGGACGCGGTCTTCGACCTGCAACGGCACCTGGCGCAGGTCGACCACATCTTCGATCGCGTGCTCGACGGGGAGTAGACCGTGGCCATCGCCGTCAGCTCGATGGACGACGTAGCCCTGGCCGAGGCCCTGCGATCGCTGGGGTTGACCCTGACCCTGCACGAGGCCCGCCGTGTCGCGCAGCTCTTGGGCCACGATCCCACCGAGACCGAACTGACCCTCTTCGACACCATGTGGAGCGAGCACTGCTCGTACAAGAGTTCGCGCCCGGTCCTGAAGAAGTACCTGCCGACCGAGGCCGGCAACGTGGTGCTGGGACCATCCGAGGACGCGGGCATCATCCACTTCGCCGAGGTCGATGGCACGAAGTGGGCCCTGGCCATCGCCCACGAGAGCCACAACCATCCTTCGCAGGTGATGCCCCGGGAAGGGGCGGCGACCGGCATCGGCGGGGTCGTCCGCGACGTCTACTGCATGGGCGCCGATGTCATCGCCACCCTCGATCCCCTTCGCTTCGGGAACCCCCGCGGGAAGAACGCGGAGCGCAGCCGCGAGATCGCCCGCGAGGTGGTCGAGGGCATCGCGATGTATGGAAACGCCCTGGGCGTGCCCAACCTCGGCGGCGACGTGGTCTTCGACGACTGCTACGACGACAACTGCCTGGTGAACGTGGTGGCCATCGGGTTGGTGCGGGAGGACCGCATCACCCGCAGCCGGGTTCCCGAGGCGGCCCGCCATGAGCCCTACGACTTCCTGCTGGTGGGCAAACCCACCGACTGGAGCGGAATGGGAGGGGCGGCCTTCGCCTCGGCCGACCTCGACGCCGAAGCGCTCAAGGAGAACCTGGGCAGCGTGCAGGTTCCCGACCCCTTCCTCAAGCGCATGCTCGTGTTGGCGAACACCGCCATGCTCGAGCTGGCCCGGGACGAAGGGGCGGAGATCGGCTTCAAGGACCTGGGCGCGGGCGGGATCGCCTGCGTCTCCTCCGAGCTGGCCGATGCGGGGGGCTTCGGGATCGAACTCGACCTGGAGGCGGCGAGCCTGGCCGAGGACGATCTGCCCGGACCGGTGGCCGCCTGCAGCGAGACCCAGGAGCGTTTCGGCATCGCCTGTCCCGCCCGGCTCACCGAGAGGATCCTGCGGATCTACAACGAGATCTACGAGCTGGGCTCGATGTACGAGGGAGCGGGGGCGCGCCGCGTGGGCCGCGTCGTTCCCCCGAAGGAGAGGGAAACCCCGCGCTACATCCTGCGCCGCGGCGAACAGCTCCTGGTCGATGCCCCGATCTCCACCATCACCGAGGGCATCTCCTACGAGAGGGAAGCCCGACCGGCGCCCCCGCCGCGTTCCAGGAGGCCCCTGCGGGTCGAAGGACGCGATTTCGCGGCCGATCTCGTCGCGCTGATGGCCAGCGAGCACCTGTGCAGCCGCCGGCCCCTCTTCCAGCATTACGACAGCGAGGTGAAGGCGAACACCGTCCTGCGGCCCGGCGAGGCCGACGCGGGGGTGGTCACCCCCATCGAGGGAAGCTGGGCCGGCATGGCGGCCAGCGTCGACGGCAACCCCCGCTTCTGTCGCGTCGACCCCCGGCTGGGAGCCGCGCACGCGGTGGTCGAGGCCGCGCGCAACGTGGCCTGCGTGGGGGCGAGTCCCGCTGCGATCACCGACTGTCTGAACTACGGCAGCCCCGAGGTGCCCGAGGTCTTCTTCACCTTCCTCGAAGGGGTGCGTGGCATCGGTGAAGCCTGCCGGGGAGTGGGGCGTCTGGAGGCGCCAGAGGATCCCCTGCCGGTGGTCAGCGGGAACGTGAGCTTCTACAACCAGAGCGCGAGCGGACGGGCCGTCGCGCCCTCGCCGATCATCTGCTGCGTCGGGGTGGTGCCGGACGCGAGCGTCTGCCGCAGCCTTGCCCTGAAACAGCCGGGCGACCTGATCTACCGGGTGGGCGCCTTCACGTCCGCGTTGGGAGGAAGCCTCTGGGCGGAATGGATCGATCCGCAGTGGCGGGGGCCGCTCCCTCCGATCGACTATCCCGCGGTGCGTGCCGAGCTTGCGTTCATCGTGCAGCAGGTGCGTGAAGGCCGGGCCCAGGCGGTGCACGACGTCTCCGAGGGAGGCAGCCTCGCCGCCCTGGCCGAGATGGCCCTGGGCAGCGAAAGCCTCGGCCGCCGGGGCGTGCGGGTGGACTTCTCGGCCCTGGCCGACTCGGGCGAGGCGATGGACCATTCCTCCGACGGCGGAGCCGGCGAAAGCGGAGCCGGCGAAGGCGGCAAGCCGGCTTGTTTCGCCCCCGCCGCCCTGGCCTGGGCCGAAGGTGGGGGATTCTGGGTGGAGGTGCGGCCGGACGATGCCGCCGCCTTCGAGGACGCGGCATCCCGGGCCGGGGTGTGGTGGCGGAAGCTGGGCGAGGTCACCGCCCGGCCACGCCTGGTGATCCAAGGACTCGGCCAGGATCTCGACCTGGCGCTGGAAGAACTCGCCGCGGCGCGGGAACCCACGATGTTCCGCCTGCTCGACCGGGAGGAAGCATGAGTCGGGCACGGATCGCGGTCCTGCAGTTTCCCGGTCTCAACTGCGAGGCGGAGACCCTGCGCGAACTGCGGCGCAGCGGGGTGGAAGCCGAACTCTTCCGCTGGAATGAAGACGCTCGGCGGCTGAACCGATACGCCGGCTTCGTCATTCCCGGGGGCTTCTCCTACCAGGACCGGGTGCGCGCCGGCGCGATCGCGGCCAAGTCGCCGGTGCTGGACGCGGTGGTGCGCGAGGTCGAGGGCGGCAAACCCATCCTGGGCATCTGCAACGGCGCCCAGATCCTGGTGGAGACGGGCCTGGTGCCCGCCGAGCAGACCGGCCGGGTCGAGGTTTGCCTCGCCCGCAACCGGGTGGAAGGATGGCAGGGCTACCACGCGCGCTGGGTCTTCGTACGGGCGGACCACCGGGACAACTTCTTCACCCGTGATCTCGAAGAACCCCTGCCGGTGGTGGTGGCCCACGCCGAGGGGCGTTTCGTGAGCCGCGACCGGGAGGCTTGGCAACGGCTGCGAAGTCGGGGCCGTCTTGCGCTGCGCTATTGCGACTTCGAGGGAAATCCTCCCGGGGGGTTTCCGGCCAACCCGAACGGGTCGCCCGACGACGTGGCCGGGATGAGTGGTTTGGACGGTCAGGCCCTGGCCTTCATGCCCCATCCCGAACGGGCCGCCCTGCTGTGGCAGGTGCCCGAGGATCTCCCCGGACCGTGGGGAGCCCGCCGCCGCGCCGCCGCCGGCGACCCGTCCGCGCTGATGCAGGACGGACCGGGCCGGGTCCTCTTGCGCGCGTTCGCCCGGTTGAACGCCGGAGGTGGGTGATGAGCGCCTACGTCTTCGCCCTCTGCCATCGCACCGTCGACCTGGTCGCCGCCACCGCGGGGGCGACCCTCCAGAACGCCCTGGGCCTGGGCGAGCGCCTGATCGCCCTGCGGCGCGACGATCTCTACGCCCTCGAAGGCGCCGAGGGAGCGGCGGAAGAGTGGGCCGCCGCCTGCGCCGAGCATGCCGCCTGGTTCAATCCCAACACCCATCGCCATGCCTTCTTCCGGGCCCAGGCGGGCGCGGTGGACGCGGCCCGCCGCTTCGCCGCGGGCGCATCGCCCGCCCCGGACGGGGGCTTGACCTGGCCCTCTCCCTGGATCGGAGCTCTTCTGCACACCGACCGGGCCGATCTGTCCGGACGGCGCGTCCCGTGGGAAAGCGATCGGCCCCTGGCCGCCGGACGCGCTTCGAGCGATCTTGAGGCCTGGTTGGCCCTGCCCCCCGAGGGCGGGGCCTACGCGGTGAGTCTGGCCGCGTTCGATGCGGACGACCCGGTGCACCCCCTGCGGGGGAGTGCGTGGCCCGCGCCGGGGGCGGAGGTCCTGCCCCTGCAGTTGTGGACCCTGGCGCTGCGGGCGAACGGCCCCAAGGACGCGCTCCAGACCGCCCTGGAGGTGGCGCTGACCCGTCATCGCTGCCATGGTCTGTTGATCCATCCCCATGTGCAGGGCTGGGCGTTGGCCGCTGAGGTCTCCACCCTCCCCAGGAGCTCCTAGGTGAACCCGGACGACCAAGAGCGTCTCCATGAGGAATGCGGCGTGATGGCGGTGGTCAACCATCCCGACGCCCCGCGCCTGACCACCCTGGGCCTGGCCGCCCTCCAGCACCGGGGGCAGGAATCGGCCGGTCTGGCGGTGGCCGACGGCCACGTGGTGCGCTCGCACAAGGCCATGGGATATGTGAGCGAGGCCCTGACCGACGAAGTGGTGCGGTCGTTCAAGGGGCACCTCGCCATTGGCCATGTGCGGTATTCCACGACCGGTTCGTCCAACCTGCGCAACGCCCAACCCATCCACGTCACCTACAAGCGGGGAAGCCTGGCCATCGCGCACAACGGCAACCTGGTGAACGCGATGGCCCTGCGGCGGGACATGGAGAACGAGGGCTCGATCTTCAATACCACCAACGACAGCGAGGTCATCCTCCACTTGGTCGCCCGCTCGAAACAGGAGGCCATCGACCGGGCGCTGGCCGAGGCGCTCCGGCGGGTCGAGGGAGCGTTTTCCCTGCTGGTGATCAATCCCGATACCGTGGTGGTCGCCCGCGATCCCCGTGGCTTCCGCCCGCTGTGCCTGGGCAAGCTCGACGGAGCCTGGGTCGCGGCCAGCGAGACCTGCGCGCTCGACATGATCGGGGCCCGCTACGAGAGGCCGGTCGAGCCGGGGGAGATGGTGGTCCTGCGCGCCGACGGCGGAATGGATGCTCATCGCTGGGCCGAAAAGCAGCCGGCCAGCATGTGCATCTTCGAGTACGTGTACTTCTCCCGGCCCGACAGCATGATCTACGGCCGCAGCGTCGACCAGGTGCGGCGGCGGATGGGGGAAACGCTCGGGCGGGAGGCGCCGGTCGAGGCCGACGTGGTCATCGGGGTTCCCGACTCCTCCAACACCGCCTCGCTCGGCTACAGCCGGGTGACCGGGATTCCCTGGGAACTGGGTCTCATCCGCAACCATTACGTGGGAAGGACCTTCATCCGGCCCAGCCAGGAGGTCCGCGATTTCTCCGTGCGGAAGAAGTACAACCCGGTCCGCCACGTGCTGGACGGGCGCCGTGTGGTGGTGGTGGACGATTCGATTGTCCGGGGCACGACGATGCGCAAGCTGGTGACGCTGATTCGCCAGGCCGGCGCCCGCGAGGTGCACCTGCGCATTTCCTCGCCCCCGATCACCCATTCCTGCTACTACGGGATCGACACCCCGGTCCGCCAGGAGCTGATCGCCTCATCGCACAAGATCGAGGAGATCGCCGCCTACCTGCAGGTGGACAGCCTGGCCTACCTCAGCCTGGAGGGCCTGATGGACTCGGTGCAGGCCGAGGGCGGATTCTGCCGGGCCTGCTTCACCGGAGACTACCCGGTGGCCCCTACCGGGGCGGGCAAGGATGTCTTCGAGGCGGATACCGCCCCCTGATCCCCCGGATCCATCGTGGGGGGCGATGGCCGGGCCGGCGGCCTTTCCGGGGCCTGAGCCCCATGGGCGGCGCCGGAACGGATTCTGCATCATCACTTCGGGGATGGACGCCGAACTGGCCCAAGGGGCCTTGACGATGTATCTTGGACACTGTCGGCCGGCCCATTGCGGCCGCGGCCATCGACCTCGTGATCCGGAACCACCCCCAGGGGGCGGAGTTCTTGCAATCGATCGGCGAGGGGGGATGTCCCGGTCCTGATCCAGGTCCAGGGAAGGCACGGATCCCTCGAGATCCTTTCCCGGGGACCGGTTGACCACACGAAGGTTCCGGTGCACAGTATCGCCGACCTCGTGTTCCAGTTGCATGAAACCTTCCTGCCGGAGGACGGGAAGGTGGGGGCCCCGGCGAGCTGCATCCAGCCCGGCCGGCAGTGGCCCGGAAATCCTCGAGCGGATCGAGCGGCTGGACCGCGCGACGCAACCGCAGGCCAGGGCGCCCGCGTCAGGGAAGACCCACGGGGTTCCCGCGGACGATGCCCGGCTCCGCGCGCTCGGCGGCCGATCTTCACGGGTGGCGAGAGGGCCCAAGCGACACCGGGCGCGGCCCCGCCGCCGGAAAAAATCACGAAACGGGACTCGTCCGTGACCAACGACCACCAGGAGGTGGCGACAAGGGCGGCGAGCGACCCCGAGCTGAGCCGGTACCACGTGCTGCTCGACGAGGAGATCCTTCCTCGTCTCGAGCGCCCCGGACGCTATGTCGGGCCCTTCGAGGTCCGCGGGATCGCCCCCAGGAGCGCGTTGACGCGCTTCGCCCTGCTCTGGCCCTCGATGCCGGAGAGCCACCACGTACCACGAGAACTGGCGCCGGTCAAAGCGGCGCTGGAAGCGCACTTGCACCATGCGGTGGAGTGCGCCAGTGTCCCTCCTGCCGACCTCTCCCAGGCGCTGGCGGAGCGAGGCCTGTGTCTGTTCACCCGACCCGGGTGGATTCCGCTCTCCCGTTTCACCACCCTTGCGATCTGGATGGAACACCCGGCCCAGGTGCTGGGGCTTCTGTCCCTCCTGAAGGCGGCGGGGCTGCCCCTGGCCGCCTCCGCGCGGGCGGATCGTCCGCGGCTCCTCGCGGGGGGACCGGGCGCGGTCTATCTCTCCTCCCTGCTGAGCGCCTGGGTGGACGAAGTCCACCGGGACCCGACGGCCGATGCCTTCGCCGCGTTCGTGGCCGCCGCTCCCCCGGCGGACGCGACGCGCGCGGCGGCGTCCCCTTTCCTGCAACCGCCCGATGCGAAGACGGGTCCGGCCGGTCCCGCACCGTCCGCCCCGAACGGCGGGCGGGCGGAGGCAGCGCGACCGGGCGGCCCGGTCGAAGAGCGGGTCCGCCCGCTTCTGGCGATCCACCGGCAGCGGCCGTTGCAGGAGATCCGGGAACGTTTTGGAGGGGCCCGCCTGACCCGCCTGCACCTGTGGGCGGCGTCCGAGCCCCTGCGCCGCCGTCTGGGCCTGGCCACCGGCCAGGAGGTCATCGAGTCGGTGCGGGAGGCCCTGGCCCACGAAGCGCGGGTCCTGGAGATCGATCTGGCGCTGGGGCTGCCGGAGGAGACCGCCCGCGACCGCGAGGCAGTGGTTCTCTTGGGACGGCAACTCGCGGAGATGGCCCCCCGGGGAAACCGGCAACTGAGGTTCCGCCTGCATGCCTGCCTCGAAAGCTCCGCGCTGCCGCGCGAGGAGTTCGAGAGGCTGTCCGGCGCGTTGGGGCGGGCCCAGTTGAAGGTCCAGCTCTCCTCCCCGGCGGAGGAGGGGGTGGTCCGGGCCCTGCACGAGGCGGGTCGCGACGCCGCCGCGGTGGTCGAGTCGGTGGTGGAAGCGGGGGTGGGCAGTGGAGACCTCGACTCCGCGTTCTCTTCCGGTCTCTGGCAAGCGTGGCGGGACCCGGCCGCCGGCGCGGACCCGCCGATCCAGGACGAGGATCCCGTGGAGGATTCTCCGACCGGCCTGGAGGACCTTCCCGCGATCGCGGGCACCCTCGATGCCAATGGTCAGCGCGTGGACGCGCATCGGCCGAAGGGAGCGCGGCGGGATCGTTGGCAACGCTGGAGCGCGCTCGTCCGCGGCGAACATCAGTTGCGGGTGATCTACGAGAAACGAGGACGGGCGCGGCACCTGTCCCACCAGGAAACCATGGAGATCTTCGTGGAGGCCTGTCGGCGGGGTGGATTGGCCCTGGCCGCTGCCGGGGTGGTTTCCCCCCGGCCGAAGCTCAACTTCGGTCCTCCTCTTCCCGCGGGAATCGAGGGTCTTGACGAATTCGTCGACCTGAGCCTGACCCACAAGACCGCGGGCGCCGCCTACGCACTGAACGAGCATCTGCCCGAAGGGCTGCGGGTGCGATGGGCACGGTATCTTCCCCCTGGGGACAAGAGCGCACACGCTCGGGTCGAGAAGACCCGGTATTCGGTGCGCTTGCCCCACTCTCTCACCGCGGAGTTCCGCGCGGGAGTCGAGCGCTTCAACCGCTCGAGGACATGGGAGATCCAGCGGGTCAAGACGGACGGGAACTTGACCATCGATCTGAAAGCTCAGGTCACGAACGTCGAATACGTCGAGGGGGGGGACGGCCCGGCGAGATTGGGATTCGATCTCGATATCGTCGACTCCATTCCCCGCGCACGGCCCTACGAGGTCGTCGCCGCCTTGATCGACGTCGACGCCATCGATGTTCGCACCATACCACTTTGTCGCGTTTCGCTGCTCAGCCGCGGGGGCGAGCCCATGGGGGATTGGAAGACCCCCCGGCAGTTGCTCGAGCTCGCCGTGCGGAAGTCGAGACAAGCGGTGAAACGCTTCGCCTAGGTACTATCCATCATGAAGAAAGAAATCGTCGTCAATTCAACTCCCAACGAGATCCGTATCGGCATCGTCGAGGACGGTGAGTTGGTCGAACTTCTCGGAGACAGTGCCGACTCCACGCGAATGGTGGGCAATGTCTACCTGGGAAAGGTCACCGCCGTGCGGCCGGGACTCCAGGCCGCCTTCGTGGACATCGGGTACGAAAAGGCCGGATTCCTCCACGTGAGCGATCTGGTCCATGAGGAACCCGAGGAAACCAAGTCGGACAACGGCGGAGAACGGCGTCGGGGCCGGGGCCGTGAGGGAATGCGTCCCATCGAGCGGATGATCCGCGAAGGGGACGAGATCCTGGTCCAGGTGGTCAAGGAGGCGCTGGGCACCAAGGGGCCGCGCTTGACCGCCGACATCAGCCTTCCCGGACGCTTTCTCGTGCTCATGCCCAAGGGCAAGCACGTCGGAGTCAGCCGCAAGATCGGCGACCGCCACGAGCGGGCGCGCCTGAAGGCGATGCTGTCGGCGGTGAAGCCGGAGCGGGGCGCCTTCATCATCCGCACCGCCGGCGAGGGCATCGACGAGAAGATGCTGCGCAAGGACGTGGAATACCTCACCGAGACCCTGCGCAAGATCGAAGAGCGCGCCAAGGAGGTCACCGCGCCGGCCATCGTCCACGAGGATGTGGGCCTGATCGTCGGTCTCATCCGCGACGTGCTCACCGAGGACGTCCACGCGGTGCATATCGACAACGAGGTCGACTACAAGCGCCTGGTCGAGTACGTCAAGACCTTCTCTCCGAAGCTCCTCAACCGTATCAAGCTGTACCGCGGCGATGTCTCGCTCTTCGACAAGTTCGACATCGAGAGCGAGCTCAAGAAGAGCCTGGAGCGCAAGGTGTGGATGAAGAAGGGTGGCTATATCGTCATCGACCAGACCGAGGCCCTGGTGGCCATCGACGTCAACACCGGCCGCTTCACCGGGAAGAGGAACCAGGAAGAGACCATCTTCAAGACGAACATGATGGCGGCTCGGGAAGTTCCCCGGCAACTGCGCCTGCGGAACATCGGCGGGATCGTGGTCATCGACTTCATCGACATGGAGAGCGAAGCCAACAAGAGGAAGGTGCTCAACGAGCTGCGCACCTATCTCAAGCGCGACCGCGCCCGCACCAAGACCTTCACCATCAGCGATCTCGGACTGGTGGAGATGAGCCGCCAGCGCGTGCGCGAGAGCCTGCAGTCGCGTCTGAGCGATGCCTGCCCCTTCTGCAAGGGCAGCGGATACGTCTTGTCGCTGGAGACCCTGGCGAACAAGGTGGAGCGCCTGTTGTCCAAGTGCGGGCTGACCACCCGGGAGACCACGGTGCAGGTGCAGGCCAATCCCAGCCTGGCGGTGCACCTTCTGACCGAGCGCGGTGCGGCCATCGAGAAGATCGCGCGCGACTTCAACATGAAGATCGACATCCTCGACGACGCGCGGATCCATCGCGAGGATTTCCGGATCGTTTCCCTGCGCAGCCGCAAGGATCTCACCTCCCAGCTGGAGAACGCCGCCTGGAAGGGCACGGTGAACCGCCGCCCCGCCGCCGCCCATGCGAGCGAGGAGGGCGCGACCGAACGCCGCAGCCGCGGACGCGGCCGGGGCCGCGATCGGGGACGGGGCCGCTCCGACAGCGCCCACGAGACCCGGCGCGAATCGGCCTCCCGGTTGTCCCGGCGGGACGAGGGGCGTTCGGAGGCCCGGGATGAGGGCCGCTCAACCGCCAAGGACGCGACGTCCCGCTCGGACAGCGGTCGCTCCCGCGGCCGGGGCGGACGCAGGACCTCGGGCCGGGAAACCACCAGCGCCCGGCCGGGACGTCCCGAAGCGGCGAACGAGGAGTCGCGCTCGGCGGGCGAGGCCCAGGAGGCGCGGCGCAGCTCCTCGTCGTCCCGGAGCCGGAGCTCGACGGGCCGGGGGGGACGATCTTCCTCCGCCGGACGGGGCGCGGGCCTTTCCTCGGCGGAGACGGGCCGACAGAAGACCCAGGACGCCGCCGCCGAGGGTTCGCCCGAGCGAAAACCGGCCCCGGTTTCCGCCACCGGCGAGGGGACTCCGTCGGGCTCTTCGACCCGCCGCCGCCGCCGCGGGCGCCGCGGGCGCGGACGGGGACGGGGCAAACGGAGCCAGGAGGGGACGGCGCCGAACGCACCCGAGGCTTCCGCCGAAGCGGTGGGTTCTTCAGGGGGGAAGCCCGACGCTTCGGTCCCCTCCCGATCGGAGGAGGCGCCGGCGCGGCCGCCGGAACCCTCCCGGCGCGAGGGGCCGGAGGTCCCGGCCCGAGACCGGACGCGATCGACGCGTCATCGCTCGTCGGTGGGATCCGCGGAGAGGAAGGAAGCACCGTCTTCGGCGCCGAGCGCGCCGTCGGGCGACCCTGCGGCCCCGTCGTCGTCGACCCCGGCACCGGTTCGAGAGACGCCGACTGCGCCGCCGGCGGGTGAACGCCCCGCGTCCGCGTCGGACCCGTCGTCGGTGGGAGGGACCGCATCGGCCAGCGAGAAACCGAAGCGCCGCGGACGCCGACCCCGGCGGGTCGTGCGCCGCTGATCGCGCCGTCGTCCCGGGCCCCGGCCCATCGGGGCCGGGTGGCCCAAAGCGAGGGTTCCTCTATCGGGTCGAGGGTCTTCGGGGCGTTGCGGGCACCGCGGAGAACAGGGGAAGGCCTTCCACCGGGGGAGCTTCGGTCCCGGAGATCTCCTCTTCCGCTTCCGCCCGGGCGAAGCGGAGCAGACGCGCTCCCTCGGGAAGCTCGAGGCCGAGCAGACCGACACTCTCCAGCGCTTCCAGATAGGCCTCGGCGCGGTCCCGGTGGGGGCAGCGCCTGAGCAGGGCCTGGAATCTCGGCCCGTGGTTGGGCACCCGCAGGTGGATGAGTTCGTGCAGCAACAGGTGTTCGAGCACCCAGGTGGGGTGTCCGCGCAGGCGCTCGCTGATCCGGATGCTGCCCCGGTCGAGGCGCCGGTCGAGGGTGCACGAACCCCAGCGCTTGTGCTGGCGCCGGGAGAAGCGGACGGTGAAGGGGGGCAGGAGAAGTTCCCCCAGGCGCTCGCGGGCCACCCGGGCCGCCAGTTCGCCCAGCCGGTGGTCGTCGAAGACCCGCCGCTTCGAGAGGTCCTTCCACAGGCGCTCCCGGAGCGAAGGAAGCAGGCGATCGAGTTCTCTCCGGGAGATCCTCAACGGCACCCTTGCCACCAGGCGCCCGTTCTCCAGTCGCAATTCGACCGTCCTGCGCCGGCTCCGGAGGATCTCGATCTCCAAAGGCAGGGGATCAACGACGGCTGGCTTCACGGAGGATCTCCTGCTCCCGCTCGGTGAGGCTCTCGATGCCATGGCGGGTGATCTTGTCCAGGATCGCGTCGATCGGGGGATCTCCCGGCCGCGGCCCGCCCCCACGGAACCGGCCCATCATCCAACGGGCCCGCGCTCCCCGCGCCCGGCGCACCAGGATGCCCAGCCGGTCGTCGTAGCGCAGGTAGAGCCACCCGAAGAACAACCCGCCCAGGTGGGCGAAATGCGCCACCGGCGAGCCCGGCCTTCCCAGGGCGCCGAAGAGGTCGACGAGGACGATGAGGGCGATCAGGTACTTCATCTTCAGGCCGATCAAGCCCCACAGGTAGACCAGCTGGTCGGGATACATCATGGCGAAGGCCAACAGCAGGCCCATGATCGCCGCGCTCGCACCGATGATGGGAATGGGTGAGCCCCAGCTCACCAGGGCCTGGGTCAAGCCGCCACCGACCCCGCAAACCATGTAGTAGCGCAGGAAGGGGCCGCTGCCCCAGACGATTTCGATGGCCGTCCCGAACATCCACAGCATGAGCATGTTGAAGGCGATGTGCCAGAAGCCGCCGTGCAGGAACATGTAGGTGACGAGGGTATACAGCTTGAGCGGCCAGAGGTCCTGGGGAATCAGCGCGAAGTGGCTGGTGGTGTTCCAGCCCGCGATCCATTCCAGCAGGAAGATGCCGATGTTCAGGCCCAGCAGGGTGCGGACGACCGGCGGGACGGCCAGTCCCGGACCGAAGCGGAAGGAAGAGGGCCGGCGGAAGCCGTCGAAGGAGGAATAGGACATTTCGGATGGTCGGAAGGGTTGAAGGAAGACGGCTTCACGCGGGCCGCCGATCGGGTTAGCATCCGCCGACAAGCTAGCACAGAAGCCCCCGGACGACCCCGATGAAGTGGAGAGGAAGGTGTCGATGAACCAGAGGAAGAAAGTTGTGGTCTTTGGCAGTTCGCGGTGCCTTGAGTGGGGAGAGGATCACCACCGGGCCCGGGAGGTGGGAACGATCCTGGGGGAGCGGGGCCTGGAAGTGGTCTCCGGGGGTTACGAGGGGAGCATGGGTGCGGTCTCCCGCGGGGCCAAGGAGGCCGGAGGCCGGGTCGTCGGGATCACCACCGCCATCTTCGCCGGTCGCCGGCCGAACCGGTGGCTGGACGAGGTGATCGACGAGCCGGATTATCCCTCCCGGATGGCCCACCTCCTGCGCGCCGGCGATGCCTACCTGGCCCTGCCGGGAGGTCTGGGAACCCTCTCGGAATGGATGGCGGCCTGGTGCCTGGCCAGCATCGGGCAGCTCGGCGGGCCGCTGTGGGCCTTCCGAGATCCCTGGAAGCCGATCCACGAAATAGCGGCCGCTCTGCCCGAGGTTCCTCCCGAGCGCGCCGGGTGCGTCTTTTGGGTCGACGGTCCGGGGGATTTTCAGAGGGAACTGGATCGCTGGTTGGCGGCGAAGTAAACTGCAACCAACCCGGCGCGGCGGATGGCGCCGCTTCTTCCAGTCATTCCCCGGAGGATCCACTGCATGAGTAGCAGCAAGAACGTCCTGGTCATCGGTACGGGCACCATCGGCGAGCCGTTGATCGGCCTCTTGACCGCCATCAAGGACGAATTGGGTGTCGACGAGGTGCGATTCCACAAGCGTACCCCCCTGTTGACGGACCGCTCCAAGGTTGCCGACCTGGTGCGGCGTGGAGCGATCTTCGTGGCCGATGGTGATCGCCACGACGATTTCCGGGAGATCGGGCTCAATCCGAGCTACGAGACGGCCGACGCACTGGAGGATGCCAGTGTAGTGATCGATTGTACCCCTGCCGGCAACCAGATGAAGGAGAAGTACTACAACGAGTACGTAGACAACACGCGCCTCTTCATCGCCCAGGGCAGCGAGTTCGGTTTCGGGAAGATGTATGCCCGCGGCGTCAACGACTCGGCGCTGGATCCCGAGGAAGACAAGTTCATCCAGGTCGTTTCCTGCAACACCCACAATCTCTCGGTGATCGTCGACACCTTGGCCCTGTCCGACGGAAAGGACAACCTCAAGGAAGGACGTTTCGTCTGCATCCGGCGGGCCAACGACCTGAGCCAGGACACCAAGTTCATTCCCTCACCCGAGGTGGGAAAGCACAAGGATGAACGCTTCGGAACCCATCATGCCCGCGACGCCTGGCATCTGTTCCAGACCCTGGGCCTCGATCTGAATCTCTTCTCCTCGGCGATGAAGTTGAACACGCAGTACATGCACGTGATCCACTTCAATTTGAAGCTGAAGAAGGAGACCACGCTCGAGAGGATCAAGAAGCACATCCAGGAGAACGATCGCATCGCGGTGACCTACAAGCACACCGCCAACTTGATCTTCTCCTTCGGCCGCGACCACGGTTTCTTCGGCCGCATCCTCAACCAGACGGTGATCCCCCTGGACACCCTGGCCCTGAAGAATGGCCACGAGCTGACCGGCTTCTGCTTCACGCCACAGGATGGCAATTCCATCCTGTCCTCGATCGCGGCGACCGCGTGGGCGCTCGATCCGCAGGACTACGAGAAACGGATCCAGCCGCTCCAGCGCTTCTTCTTCGACGAGGTCTGATCGGATTCCAGTGGCCCGCGGCGGCCCCCATCGAGGCCGCCGCGACCGCGGAGGCTCAGGGGGCCTGCAGTTTCGCCTCCAGCTCCCTCGCCTGGCGGACTCCCGGATGATCCTCGTCGGCCAGGGCCATCACCCTCAGGTAGGTCTTCACCCGCTGGAGGGCGGCATCGGTGCGGCCCAGCTTCGCGTCGGCCTGGGCCGCGAGCAGGTTCATGTACGGGAAGGTGGGAATGATCGAGAGGATGCGGTCGGCCTGCTGGAGAGCGGCGTCGTAGTCTCCCGCCTCGTACTCGATACGTCCCAGGTCGTAGTGCCAGAAGGCTGCCCGGTGGGGGGGGAAGCTGCTCTCATCGAGTGCCTTGGTGATCTCCGCCGCCGCCGCGCGGTAGTCCACACCCCGGGCCACGCTCAACTTCGCCTTGAGGAGCCCTCCCACGATGGTTCCCAGGCTCTTCATCGAGGAGCCCATCGGTTGGCCGGATTTCTCCACCACCTTCTGCCAGTACGTGCTCGCGTTGCGCATGGATTCCTCCGCCTCGTCGAGACGCCCCAGCTCGATGAGGGCGAAGGTGCGGAAAGTGAAGACGTTCAGCAGGATGCCGATCCTGGCGGGGTCGTCCTCGATGTCCCCGGTGGCGCGGGTCAACTCGGCGTCGCAGAGCTGCAGAACCTTCTCCGGCCGCATTCCGAGCGATTCGATGCGGATCCTCTGCACCGGGAGGTAGCGGGTGCTGACTCCCTGTTCGGTCATCGCCTTCTTGGCTTGGTCGATGGCATAGCGTGCGCGGTGGACCTGTCCGGTGACGGCGAGGGTGGTCGCCAGGTGGAGGGCCGAATGGTAGAAGGTGGGCCGGATCTCCAGGGCCTTCAGGTACTCCTGGATGGCCTTGTCGTATTCGCCGGCCGCGTCATAGGCCTCGCCCAGCGAGTCGTGGGGGTTCGGCTGATCGTTGGCGTAGTAGGCGTAGCGCTGGAGATTGGCGATGGCGGTGGGGTAGTCTCCTTTCTCCAGGTACAGGTAACCGAGCTGGTTGTGGCTCATGACCATCGTGGGGTCGATCGCCAACGACTTCTCGTAGAGGCGGATCGCCTGGTCGGTGTCCCCGTCGGTCCAGGCTTGCCGGGCGCGGATGAGGATCGACCGGACATCGTTCGGGTATTTCTCGGCCAGCTCGTCGAGGACGGCCATCGCCTGATCGTGCTCGCCATTGAAGACGTCGTAGTAGTAATCGATGTAGAGCCGTTCGTCCTCGCGGACCATCTCTCGCAGCTCGTGGGCACGCTTCAGGGCCTGCTTGCTTCCCTCGCGATTCTCGAGATTGCGCCGGGCCGTGGCCAGCTCGATCCACGCCATCGCGAAATTGCTGTCCGCCTCGACCGCTTTCTCGAAGGAATGTTCCGCTTCGGACCAGAAGAACTTCTCCCGGTTCTCCACCCCCTTCTCGTACCACTGGTAGGCCACCTTGGAATCGGTGGTCACCGGCAGCGGTTTTTCCTTCAGGAACAGGCCCCAGGCCCCCGCTCCCATCGCCACCGCGAGAATCAGCGTCGCCAGCAGGATGTCGCGTCGTCTCATGTCACCGGGTTCCCTGGCTGCGGGGTGGATGGGAGGCGGATCGTTCGTTCATGGTTCAACCTTTCCCCTACGGATTCCCCGGCGCCGATGTTGCATCGGCGGCCATTTCCTTCTTCACCCGCAGGACCACGATGGTCAGATCGTCTCCCGCGTTGCGTTCGCCAGAGCCGTTGCGTTGGCCGACGTGTCGGAAGACTGCATCTTCCAGTTCCTGGGCGATCTCATGGGCGGGTCGATCGGACCGGCGGCGGACGACTTCCTCCAGCCGTTCGGTTCCGAATTGCTCTTCCGAGGGGCTTTCGGCCTCGGTGACCCCGTCGGTGTAGAGCACCAGAAGGTCCCCCGGTCCCAGCGAGATGGCCTCTTCCGGATAGTCCATTCCCTCGAAGGCTCCCAGCGGGGTCGAACCTTCCTCCAGCCAGGAAGACGAACCGTCGGCCCGATGCAGCAGGGGAGGATTGTGCCCGGCGCTGGAGTAGACCAGTCTCCGGCGCTCGGGTTCGAGAGCGGCCAGGAACAGGGTGGCGAAACGGTCGCTGTCGGTGCTCTCGTAGAGCGCCATGTTCACCGCTCCCAGGATCGACGCCGGGCTGGAGTGGATCCCGGCCAGGGCCCGCAGCGAAGCCTGGAGATTGCTGGCCAAGAGCGACGCTCCCATTCCCTTCCCCGAGACATCGCTGATCACCACACCGGTGCGTCCCTCTCTCATGGAGACGAAGTCGTAGTAGTCGCCGCTGATCTGTCTGGAGGGAAGATTGACCGCGGCGATCTCGTACTCGGCCAGCTGGGGCACTTCGCGGGGCAGCAGCCGCTGCTGGATCGAGCGGGCCAGCGCCAGTTCCTCTTCCAGCTGCCGACGGTGGATGGCCTCGTCGTACAGGCGGGTATTCTCCAGCTGCACTCCCATCTGTCCCGCCACGATGGCCAACAGTTCGAGTTCGGCGCCCTCGTAGGCTGCCTCGCTGCGCTTGGGCCCCAGGCAGATCGCGGCCACCAGGCGGTCACCGGCCAGGGCGGGGACGACGATCTCCAGGCCATCGTCCAGAAGGGTGTGCAACTCCTCGGCGAGCCGGGCGCGGCGCCGGGCGCCGGCCTCCCCGCTCTCGGGCCGCAGCGGCGCGCTCATTTGGGATGCCAGCTCCTCGAGCACCAGGGCCGATCGCCGGTTCGCCAGGTACGAGGAGAGTTCGGTCAACGCCTTCTGGCCCTGGTGCGGCGAGGCCCTGAGCACTTCGGCTTCCGCCACCAGGATGACGAGATGGCGGGGATGCAGAAGAGAGTTCACCCGGCTCTGCACCAGGTCGAAGAGCGCGTCACGTTCGATGGTCCGGGGAATGGAAAGGGCGAGGTCCTGAAGGGCCACCTGCATGTCATGTTTCTCGCGGAAGAAACTGCGTTCGAGGAATCCCTGGATCCGATCGCGGGCCGGTGCGAACGCGGCGGCGAGAATCAGGGTGGCGACGATGGCCACGAGCTGGCTCGTCTGCCCCGACGCCTTGAGCAGGATGTTGCCGACCACGATGACGATGAGCAGGTAGGTTCCTACGAGCAGCCCGGTGAGGACCGCGTAGATGAGCGAGCGCCGGATGATCACTTCGACTTCCATCAGCCGATAACGGGCGATGGAGTAACCGAAGGAGACCGGCACGAGCACCAGGGGAACCGCCCCGAGCAGGGCGAAGTCGTTGCGCCCGAAGAGCACCTGGAAGGTCATGGTGAAGATCAGGTAGGGAAGAACCCCCAGCACCGTCCCGAGGGTCAGGAACTTCACCTTCTGCCGCAGGGTCGAATCGGTGGTCTGGACGTAGGTGGTGAGCAGACTGGCCAGTCCCACGGTGAAGTAGAGTCCCAGGATCATCTGTTGCAGCCCGGAGATCTGCGCCGGGTGGGAACCGTAGAACTGATCGCGGGTGAAGAGGATGTAATAGATGAAGGGCAGCACGTAGAGGCTGGGAAGGATCCATTTCTGCCGGAAGAGGATCCGGCGCGGTTCGGGGAAGATGAGGAAGAAATGGAGGAAGAGAGCGGGCACCAGCAGCGAGGACAAGGCCGCCATGTTCCGGGAGAAGACCTGGCTCCAGTAGTACTCGACGCTGCGTCCGCTCGAGGAGAAGAAGTAGAGGAGGAAAACGACCCCGAGCAGGTAGAAGACGCGGGCCGGGTCCCGCCACGGATTCTTCCAGAACACGTACAGCCCCACCAGGAAGTACACGAGCCCCAGGCCGCAGTAGATCAGGTAGATCATGACATTGGTGGTGCGCGTGCTCGCGAGCTTCAGGTCGGCCTCGAAGACCTGTCCGTCGCGATTGACCATGTAGGGAACCACGTCGCCCACCTGGTGCGAACGGAGGATCAGGGCCGCCTGGCGCGGCGACGAGATGGCCTTGCGGTCGATTCCCTCGATGTAGTCCCCGACCTGCAGGGGCATGGGCTCACCTTCGGAGGTGGCCATCTCGGCCGGGCCGTTGGGGACGATGCCCCCGATCTGGATCTCATGTTTGCCCAGCTTCCACTCCGCGCCGTCGGTGGGCTTGCGCTGGAGGGCGTCGTAGGCGCAGAACAGCGCGGCGAAGAGGGCGAGCATCCCCAGCAACAGATAGCCCATGGGCGGGCGATGGACCGTCGAGTCGGACATTCGTACCACGCGCTTCGGTGTCGATGGGGCGCCAGGAAGTGGGATGGCCCTCGTCCCGCACAGTCTAACCTTTCCTGCGCGGTCTCTCATCCCATTATGCAGGACGCGCCAGACCCCCCTCGGGTTGCGGGAGGGCTCGCCGCCCGGGTGGGCGGATCGGGGGGAGGCCCGAGTTGCCACTCCATGCTCTCTTACCTAAGATCCCTCGAACCGATCCACCCGATCCTTCGACCAGGGGATGCCCCGTGAACCACGCTGAAACCTCTCCCCATGCCCTCCGGACCTTCCTCGGTGGATTGCTGCGGGAGGTCCGGCCGCAGATCGTGGAACGCTTCGGGACCACCGGACCCCTCACCTTCAAGTACGCCCAGGAGGCCATCACCGAGGTCGACCGGCAGATCGAGGATCGGCTGGTGGAAAGGATCCTCGAGCGCTTCCCCGATCACCGGATCATGGGGGAGGAGGCTGGGATCCGCGGCCGCGGGGATTCCCCCTGGACCTGGCAGATCGACCCCATCGACGGAACCCTCAACTACTCGGTGGGCATCCCGGTGTTCTCGACCTCGGTGGCGATTCTCCACCGGGACGAGTTGGTGGCCGGAGCGGTGCTCGACTCCCTGCGGGACGAGCTGTTCAGCGCGGCCCGGGGCGAAGGAGCCTGGGTGAGCCGTGCGCCCTACGGCCAAAAGGACTACGTGGAGGAGCGCCTGGAGGTGAGTTCGCGGGCGACCTTCGCCGAGGCGGTGGTGAGTACGCAATTCGGCCGCCGTTCGGTCTTCGTGGACCATCCCGATCTGCTGCAGAAGATGATGCGCACCCCGTTGAAGACCCGGCGCCTGGGCAGCATCGCCATCGAACTGGCCTGGCTGGCCGCCGGCCGGATCGATCTCTTGCTGGCGGGAAAGATCTCCCCCATCCACACCTACGACATCGCGGCCGGAATGATCCTGGTGCAGGAAGCCGGAGGCCGGGTGACCGACGGCCGCGGCCGGGAGGTCGTGGAAGGTGGGCTGGAACTCATCGCCTCCAATGGTCATATGCACGGCGAGGTCGTCGAACTGTTGCGCCCCTGGCTGGGGGAGGGGGACTGACCCCGATGCCCCTGGGTGGGTGATGGGGTGGTTGGCTCGGGGGGTTCCCATGAAGGGCTTCAGCAAGCGATCCGACCCGTGGATCCTCGGCGCCGTTGCGGTGGCGGTGCGGGTCTGGAGCCTGCTCGACGCCCGTCACGCGCCCTTCTGGCAGGTTCCCCTGGTCGATGAACTCGCCTACCTGCAGACCGCCCAGGGCATCCTCCACCACGAGGCTTTGCCCCTGGGCGCCTACTACGCCGCACCGGGATACGCCTGGATCCTCGCCGCGGTGATGGGGGCGGGACTCGATCCCCTCGTGCTGAAGTTCGTGCAGGCGGCGGTCGGGGTCCTGAACGCCTGGATGGTCTATCGCCTCGCCACGCGTTGGTTCTCCCGTCGCGAGGGGCTTGTGGCCGGATTGCTCTGGGCGGTCTATCCCTCGGCGCTGTTCCACGAGCTGCTCCTGCTCAAGCCCACCTTCGCCGTCGCCTTCACCCTTGGGGCCCTGCTGCTGCTCAGCGGGGGATCTTTCGCCCGCCGGCCCTGGATCATCGCCACGGGGGCGGGTGTCCTGTTGGGAGGCGCCACCCTGCTGCGCGGGGAGACCCTCCTGGTCGGGCTGGTGTTGGCCGCCGCGCTGGCGCGGCGGGAATGGCGGGTCCGCCCTGTCCCTCGGCCGGAAGGGACGCCTCCCTCGCCCGCGGAAGACCCTCCCGGCCCAGCGCGCTGGCGAAGGCGCCTGGCGCTCCTGGCCCCGGCGGTGGCCCTGCTGGTCGGGCAGGGGGCGGTGGTGGCCGTCCCCACCGCGATGAACCTCGCGCGCGGCGGCGGTTTCGTGGTCCTGGCCTACTCGGGGGGCGTGGGCTTCTACATGGGGAACCACCCCGGCGCCGATGGAAGTTACCTGCCGCTGATTCCCGACCGCAGTGACGCGCGGGTGGAAGAGCGGGATGCGGTGGAACTGGCTCGCCGGCGCACCGGGAGGCGCCTGGACGCGGCCGGGGTCTCCCGCTTCTGGTGGAAGGAGGGTCTGCACTTCTGGCGGGACGATCCCGCCGGGGCCCTGCGCCTGAGCGGGCGCAAGCTCGCCCTCCTGTGGGGGCCCACCGAGATCGCCGATGTCCTGTCCCGGCGCCTGGCTGCGCGATGGGTGCGACCGTTGCGCAACCGGGTGGTGGGCGCCGCCCTGGTGCTTCCTTTGGCCCTGGTGGGGCTGTGGCGGACCCGCCGCCACGGTCCGGCCTGGCCGGCCCGGGCCTACCTGCTGGGCAGCCAGGTCGCGTTGGTGCCGTTCTTCCTCTTCGAACGCTTCCGGCTGCCGATGGTCGCCGCGGCCGGGGTTCCGCTGGCCGCGGCGGCGCTGGTGGAGGGATGGGATGTGCTGAAGGCGCGGCGGTATCCGGTGCTGGCCCTCCAGCTGGTGGTCGTCGTGGCACTGGGGTGGACCCTGTCCCAGGTGCGGCTGGACCGGGACGAGGTGGTGTTGCGGGTGAACCTGGGGAGCATGTTCCTGGAGTCGGGGCACTACGAGGAGGCCCTGAGGGAATTCCAGGCGGTGCAGAGGGAACAGCCCGCGGCCTGGCGGGTGGAGATGAACATCGCGGCCACCTACGCCGCGATGGGCCGCGACGAGCAGGCGCTGCGCAGCCTGCGGTCGGTGCTGCGCAAGCTCTACGCCGAGGGGAAGCGGACCGGGCACCCGGTGATCGCCGACATCGTGCAATGCCATGAGCTCTCCGGAGATCTCCTGGCCCGGCAGGGCCGTCTCGAACAAGCGCGGGATCAGTACTCCGCCGCGCTGAAATGGCGGCCGAACCACCGGCGCATCCAGGCAAAACTCCGTTCCCTGCCCGAATCCTAGTCCATGCCTGGATCGTCTTTCCGCGGCAGCGCGTCCTGGTGCAGCCGCAGCATTTCTTCCATCAATCGGGAAAGGGCGGGGGATTCCTCCGCGAGCGTCCCGTCGATCGCCCGGCAGATCAGGAACGGCCACTGCCGGGGTGGACAGATCGCGGCCTGGCGCCGCAGCCAGGACAAGAGATCACGCGCGAGGGGATGGGACGTCTCCTGGAGAAACCCCCGGGCGCGGCCGCGGAGGGTGTAGGCATTGCGCGCGGCATCGCGAAGGTAGGGGGAGTTCGACCACCGGGCGGACAGCTCACGGCTCTCCCGTCGCAACCGATCCAACTGTCCGGGGGTGAGGGTGGCATGACCGCAGTAGGGGCAACGCAGTTGCGCCGGGTCCAGGGAGAAGCCGCAGTGCGGGCAGGGAGCGGGCCTGCGGAGGATGTCCACGATGATCTCCCGGTGGGTCGGGACTGGCCAAGCGGGGAGGGATCGACTAGGATGCCGCGTCGTCCAGGAACCTAAGGAGAGAACATGGGATCGGCCAAAGGAAAAAAGCGGAGGAGAGCGAAGACCCTCCCGAGGCGGTCGGGCCGGCGTGGCCGGCCCAAGGCGGCGCCGATGGCCACGACCGCCGACCGGCACGAACTCTACGAACTGGCGGTCCAGGACCCCGAGAACGAGGTGGAATTCCTCAGGGAGGTCTACCGCAGGGTGCGTCGGCGCCTGCCCCGACGGCTCCGGGAGGATTTCTGCGGCACCGCGACGGTCTGCGCCCAGTGGGTGCGACGTGGTCCGAAGAATACCGCCGAAGGATTCGACCTGGACGTGGAGACCCTCGAGTGGGGCCGCCGGCACCACCTCGATGCGCTGGGTGGGAGTGCCCGCCGGGTGATGCTGCACCCCAAGGACGTCCGGCAGCCGGGATTGCATCGGGCCGACATCACCTGTGCCCACAACTTCTCCTACCAGGTCTTCCAGACCCGCAAGGAGATGCTGGAATACCTCGAGTCGGTCCATCGGCACCTGGCCGACGACGGCGTCTTCGTCCTGGATATGTACGGGGGCTGGGAAGCGACGGAAGAGCTCACGGAGGAACGGGAGATCGAGGGCACCGACGGCGTTCTCTACGTGTGGGAGCAGATCTCCTACGCTCCGGTGACCGGGCGGCAGCGGTGCGCCATCCATTTTCGTTTTCCCGATGGCAGCGAACTGCGCAACGCCTTCCAGTACGATTGGCGGCACTGGACCATGCCCGAGATGCGCGATCTCCTGAAGGAGGCGGGTTTTCTCCGGGTGGACGCCTGGTTCGAGGAGATCGACGAGGACGGCGACGGGACCGGCGTGTTCGCCCCCACCGACACCGGAATCAATTGCGAGGGTTGGCTGGGCTATCTGGTGGCTTACAAATAGGGTTGTGCCTCGAAGAATGTGCATGGATGGGGTGGGGACCGAAGAGGAGCTCCTGGGGTTGGGTTCCTGGGGGGAGAGGTGGGTGTGGATGGGTCGTGCCGTCAGGGCGCGCCGCGTCGCCACCCTACGGACCCTTCCTTCGGGGCGCTGGTCGGGGGATCGGGCCGGCCCGTGCTGCAGCCCCCGGTGGTTTCCCCCGGAGGAGAGGCGTCTCAGAAGGCGTAGCGGAGGTCGTGGGTGCGGTTGTGGGGGATCTCGCGGGTGAAGACCCGCCGGTGGTAGTAGAGCTTCCAGCGCTCGGGCAGGCGGATCCGGGTGGGGAAGAGTCTCTTGTGGAGGATCCGGGAGAGGGGGAGGCGCTCCTGGCAGATGCCCTTGAGCATGGCGGCGGTGACCCCGGGTTTCTTCTCGCGTCTCCATTTCATGTAGTTGCGCCAGACCAGCAGGATGGAGAGGCGTTCGGCGCTGCCCTGTCGTCGTTTGCTGAAGGCGATGGTCTCGCGTTTGTGGTTGGCCTGGCTGTGGCGGATGAGCAGGTCGAGCTCGTTGACCACGAAGAGGGGATTCTGGGGATTGCGGGGTCTTCTGGAGTGGGTGACCTCGTGGCGGACGGGACAGGGGACGGTCCGCAGGGCCGCGGGGTAGCTGCGGTGCTCGTCGCTGCGGACGAGGGCCCGGGAAGCCTTCTGGAGGCAGACCCGCAGGAGCTCTCCCATGTCCTTGCGGATGGCCTGGGGATCGGGCCGTCCCACCTTCTCCTCGATCTGCTTCCGCCGCTTCTTCTGGTAGGAGGTCATCCTTCCCTTGCGCCGCAGCTCGCTGTCGGTGTGGTAGAGCCAGAAGCCGGTCTCCGCCTCGACCGCCAGGTGGTGGTGGATGGGGTGGTACTGGCTGTATTCGAAGCTCTCGAAGCCGTCGACGACGAGGGGTCCTTCGGGGGGCCTGCCCTTCCACCGATCCAGATGGAAGAGCATGCAGTGGCGCCCCAGGCGGGCGATGAGGCGGTGGACCGTCTCGGGACTGCAGCCGAGATCCCGGGCGATCTGGCGGGCGCACATGCAGCCGACCAGGCGCATGAAGACCTCCGGCAACCGTTCGGGGCACTTCAACCAGTAGTCCACCCGGAAGGTCTGGGAGGAAAAGGTGCGTCCGCAGGTGAGACACTCGTACCGCTGGATGGGACACCGGACACCTCGGCGGCGGTAGAAGCCCCGCTTGCGCCAGCGCCAGGAATCCTCGAACTGCTTGTGGTATCGACACTTCGGGTTGGGACAATGGGGAGGCGACCAACCACCGTGGCCTGCCCTGCTCTCCATGACCCCAGCTCAACGCACTTCCCGTGCCATGCACATTCTTCGAGGCACAACCTTTCAGTTCCGCCTTCCTGGGCCAGGGGCTACATTCGGCGGGCGTGCCGCAGGGTTGCGCCCCTCAATCTTCGACCGACAGAACAGGAGCGATTGCGATGACAATGTCCACCCGCCTTCGGGCGATCCTGGGTCTCTTCGTGTTTGTGGTCCTTCTCGTCTCCGCCGGGCAGACGCTGGCGATTCCCGACACCGACCAACGGGAGAAGATTCCCGAACAGTACAAGTGGAACGTGAAGGACATCTACCCCGACTTCGACGCCTGGCAGAAGGACTACGATCATCTCGATTCCATGATCGATGAAATCGCCACCATGAAGGGAACGCTTGCGCAGGGAGCCGATCGCCTGCTCAAGGCCTACAAGATGCGGGATGACCTGGGACAGGTGGCCTACAAGGTGTACTCCTACGTGAGCCTCCAACACGATCAGGATCTTCGCGACACCGAGATCGATGCCCGTCGGCAGAAAGTGCAGGCGCTGTTCGCCAAGTTGAGCCAGGCGACCTCGTGGTTCGAGCCCGAGGTGTTGGCCATTCCCTTGGAAACCGTTCGGCAGTGGATGGATGCCAACGAGGATCTCGCGCTCTATCGATTCGCAATCGAAGATCTCTACCGCCAGCAGGAGCATGTGCTCGATGAAGCCGGCGAAGCCCTCCTGGCCAGGTTCAGCCGATTTGAGAGCAGCCCGCAGGACATCTACGCCATGCTCACCACCGCGGACATCCAGTGGCCCACCGTGACACTCAGCAACGGAGAGGAACTGGAAGTGACCGCGGGCCAGTACTACGCCCGGATGGAGAGCGAGCGGAACCGGGCGGACCGTGAGTTGATCTGGCGGGCGTTCCTGGAGACCTTCAACCAGAACATCAACACCTACGCTGCCATCTACAACGCCATCTGCCAGCGAGACTGGGCAGAAGCGCAAGCCCGGGGCTACGACAGCACCCTGGAGGCGGCGCTGGACGGCAACAACATCCCCACCTCGGTGGTGGAGAATCTGATCGAGGTGGCCAAGGAGGGGGCGGGTCCCCTGCAGCGCTACTACGACCTGCGCGCCAGGGTCCTGGGCGAGAAGCAGGTGGCGATCTACGACGGCTACGTCTCGCTGGTGCCCAACGAGAAGAAGTATCCCTACGACGAAGCCAAGAAGATGGTGCTGCAGTCGGTGAAGGTCTTCGGCGAGGACTACTACAACACCATGAAGAAGGGCTTCGAGAGCCGGTGGATCGACGTCTACGAGAACGCGGGCAAGCGCAGCGGCGCGTACAGCTCCGGGGTGTACGGCGTGCATCCCTACATGCTGCTGAACTACACCGATGGTCTCAGTGACGTGTTCACCCTGGCCCACGAGTTCGGGCACACCATGCACACCGTGTTGGCCAACGAGCACCAGCCGTTCGTGTACAGCGACTATACCATCTTCGTGGCCGAGGTCGCTTCCACCCTGAACGAGGGCCTGTTGCTCGACTACTGGCTGGCCCACACCGACGATCCGAACGAGCGGATCAACCTGCTGCAGCACGCCATCGACCAGATCGCCCTGACCTTCTATCGGCAGACCTGCTTCGCCGACTGGGAATTGCAGGTCCACCGGATGGCCGAGCGCGGTGAGCCCATCACCAGTGAGGCTCTCGACAAACTCTATCTCGATCTCCTGCGGCAGTACTACGGTCCGCACACCGACATTCCCGAGCTCTACGGGGCCACCTGGTCGCGGATTCCCCACTTCTTCCGCACCCCATACTACGTCTACCAGTACGCGACCTGCTTCGCGTCGTCGGCGCAGTTGCTCAGGGGAATCCGCAGCAGCGACCCGAAGGTGCGCGAGGATGCGGTGAAGCGGCATCTGGCGCTTCTCTCCGCGGGCGGCAGCGATTATCCCATGGAAGAGCTGAAGGCGGCGGGGGTGGATCTCTCCAGGAAGGAGACCTTCCAGGCGGTCATCGACCAGATGGACCGGCTGGTCACCCAGCTCGAGGCGGAGATCGCCAAGCTCGATCTGAAGAAGTAGGGGTCAGGCCGGAAAGAGAGCGTGTCCCGGCGTTCGGAACGTCTGGTGCCCGGAGGGAGACTCGAACTCCCACGAGGTTTCCCCC
Source organism: uncultured bacterium (assembly GCA_964601275.1). Lineage (GTDB taxonomy): Bacteria > Krumholzibacteriota > Krumholzibacteriia > JAJRXK01 > JAJRXK01 > JAOZPE01. The sequence continues at coordinate 74,079 of CAZRMV010000010.1, forward strand.
ACTACGACCTGAACGTAGCGCGTCTGCCAATTCCGCCATCCGGGCACCGGGAGCGGGAAGGAGCCGAAGGTCCTCCCGGCAGGGGACGGAGGATAGTCAGGGCCAAAGCGGGTGTCAAGCGACGGCGCGGCAGACCGTCGTTGCCGCCGGGCCCGGGGTCTGCTAGCTTGGTGGACCGCCACGGGAGAGATCGGCATGGCCGCCAGAAAACGACCCGCCAAGCCCGAGGGCGATCTCAAGCTCATCGCCCGTAACCGCAAGGCACGCTTCAATTTCGAGCTTCTCGAGCGCTTCGAGGCCGGATTGGTCCTGCTCGGAAGCGAGGTCAAGAGCCTGCGGGCGGGTCGCTGCAACCTCGGGGACGCCTACGCGGACATCCGGGAAGGGGAGATCTGGCTGCGCAATCTCCACATTTCTCCCTATGAACAGGCGGGCCGGATGAACCATGATCCCTTACGGCCCCGCAAGCTCCTGATGCATCGGCGGGAGATCCGCCGGCTGAGCGGGAAGGTGGCGGAGAAGGGACTCACCCTCATCCCGGTGAGTCTCTACTTCAAGAAGGGCAAGGCGAAGTGCGAGCTGGCGCTGGCCAAGGGGAAGAAGGTGTACGACAAGCGGGCGGCGGCGGCCGACCAGGACGTCAAGAAGAAGATGCGCAACGCCATGCGAGGCGGCATGCGGCGTCGGGAAGACTAGGAGAAGGGATGTTCGTGGGCCGACGGTGGAAGTTCGATCGCCGGGAGGTGGAAGGCGGTTCCGGACGCGGCGGCGTCGGCCGGAGGCGGCGGGCGTCCCGGGGCGTCCGAGCTCTCGCCTGGGCCGGCGTCCTCGTGGCCCTGACCGCGCTTTCGGCCGGGGCGGCCCCAAAGCGTCCCGACGAGTTCCCCGCCCGTTCGGCCAGCATCCGTCCCGGCGATGGCCGCCCCCCCATGACTGCCACTCTCAAGCAGCTCTCGCCGCCCAACCAGGAGTGGTACATCGCGGGCAGCGACCTGGCCGACGCCCTCCAGGTGGGCCGGTTCTGGCGGAGCGATGTGCGCAAGCTCGTGCTGCGGGTGGGCCAGAAGCGGATCACCTTCACCGCGGGCGCCCGCTCGGTGGTCATCGGCGAAAAGGCCATCCTCCTGCATCTTCCGGTGGTCTTCCACCAGGGAGAGCCGTGGATCCCCCTGGAATTCCTGACCTCGATCCTGCCCCAGCTCACCGAGAAGGAGGTGCGGTGGGATCCACGGGATTTCGTCCTGCGACTGGGGACGCGACAGACCAATGTCGAAAGACTCGAGTTCCAGCAGGAAGAACTCTCGACCGAACTGCGGGTGCGGCTGGCTACGCCGCTCGCCTTCCGCGTGGACGACAGTCAGCCCCGTCAACTCGTCTTGAAACTGTACGGCGCCAGGCTCGATCCCGGCGCCCTGACCGTGCGCGAGCCGCGCGGTTTGATCGAGAGCGTCGAGGCCATCCAGCGCGGAGACCACGCCCTGCTCGTGGTCCACTTGAGCGAACTGGTGAGCCGCTACCAGTCGCTGAGCCGCGACGACGGCAGGACCATCGTCCTGAAGGTCTTCCAGGAGCCCATCACCACCATTCCCGAGCCGGTGCCCAAGGGGCCCAAGATCGTCCAGACCCTACCTTCGACCGAGGTGGGCCGGAAGGTGCGGGTGCGCCGGGTCATCATCGATCCCGGTCATGGCGGTGCCGACGACGGCAAGAAGGGCTTGAACGGGCTCCTGGAGAAGGACGTCACCCTGGCCATCGCCCGCGAGCTGCGGCGCATCCTCGACGGTCACGACGGGATCGAGGTGCTCCTGACCCGCGACGATGACGTGACCATGGGACTGATCGAGCGCACCGAATTCGCGAACCAGCAGCGGGGGGATCTGTTCATCTCCATCCATTGCAACGGCTGGTACGCGCCGGACGCGCACGGGGTGGAAACCTATTTCCTCTCCCCGGCCAAGAGCGAATGGGACGCCGACGTGGCCAAGGCGGAGAATCTCACCACCGGGGTGGCCGAGGACGTGGACTTCATCGTCTGGGACCTGGTGCAGAATCTCTACATCCAGGAGAGCGCGACCTTGGCCGAGGCGGTGCAGGAGCGGCTTTCCGGCGACCTGGACCTGGCCAACCGCGGGGTGAAGCAGGCGGGCTTCAGGGTGCTGGTCGGCGCCTACATGCCCGCCATCCTGGTGGAGACGGCCTTCCTGTCCAATCCGCAGGAATCCCGGCTCTTGGCCAGCGGTGATTTCCATCGCCGGGTGGCGCAGGCTTTGGCCTCGGCCATTCTCGACTTCCGCCAGCGGATGGAAGCGGTCCGGGAGGAGACGCCGTGAAGGTGCCCCGTCGGCTCGTACTCGCTGTGGTGATCATCATCGTGATCGGCGGCGCTTTCGTGGCCCGGAGGATTCTCCACCAGGCTCCCCCGGAGGAGAATGCCGCGGTGGAGGAGCTGCCCGAGCAGGGAACGCGCAGCGTGACCTTGTTCTTCGGCGATCGAAATGCCGAGGGCTTCGTGGCCGAACGGCGGACCATCCCCGCCTCGTTGCATCGCGACGACGAAGTGCAGGCGGTGGTCGAAGAGTTGTTGCGCGGTCCCAACAGCCGGCGTGCGGTACGCACCTGGCCCAAGGGCACCCGGCTGCGCGGGGCGTTCTACGACGAAGACCTCCACCTGATCTATCTCGATTTCAACAGCGCGTTGGTCTCGGGCGACACCGGGGGCAGCGCGATGGAGACGATGACCCTCGGCGCCTTGCTGCGCACCATCGCGGTCGATTTCCCGGAGGTCATGGCGGTGCAGATCCTCGTCGACGGCCTGGAGGTGGAGACCCTCCAGGGGCACATCGACTGCACCAAGCCCTTCCGGCCCCGCGACTGGCTATGACCTCCAACCCGGCGCGGCCCGAAGCGGCGCCTTCTTCATCCATGGATTCTCGACCCATCGGCGTCTTCGACAGCGGCATCGGCGGACTGACCGTCCTGCACGCTCTTCGCGAGCGTCTGCCCGACGAGAGTTTTCTCTACCTGGGCGATACCGCGCGGGTGCCCTACGGCACCAAGGGCGTGGCCACCATCCGCCGTTTCGCCCTGCAGGCGGCACGGTACCTGGAATCGCGCGGGGTGAAGCGCCTGGTGATCGCTTGCAACACCGCCAGCTCGCATGCCCTCGACCTGCTCCGGAAGGAGTGCTCGGTGCCGGTGGAGGGGGTGGTCGAGCCGGGCGTCGAGGCGGCCCTTGCGGTCACCCGCGGTCATGTGGGGGTCATCGGAACCCCGGCCACCATCGCCAGCGACCGCTACGGCGAACTGTTGCGCAAGGCCCGCGGCGACCTGCGGGTGGACAGCCGCCACTGTCCCCTGTTCGTCCCCCTGGCCGAGGAGGGGTGGACCGACGACGCCATCGCCCTCGGCGTGGCCGAGCGTTACCTGGCCGGCCTGCGGCGCCAGGGAGTCGATACACTGATCCTGGGTTGCACCCACTATCCGCTGCTCAAGGGGGTCATCTCCCAGGTGATGGGCGAGGGGGTCACCCTCGTCGACTCGGCCCTGGTGCTGGCCGAGGCGGTGGCCGAAGACCTGGAGAAGAACGACGCCCGCGCCGAAGGCCCAGGAAAGGTCGAGCTGGTGGTCAGCGATCTGCCCCAGCGTTTCCAGGAGATCAGCCGCCGTTTTCTGAGAATGGAGGTGGGCGAGGTCGAGGTGGTCGATCTCGACCTTCCGTCCTAGTTTCTCTTGTCTTGATGGAGGCGGAATCTCCGCGATTGGCGGCCGCGCCCGATTCGACCGATCCGGAAAGGTTGCGCAAGCGCCCGTGCCGGAGCTGATACGACCGGAGACTGTGCGGGCTTTGCCCGCGTGAAAGGTGGAACCTCATGAGCCGACCCAAGGACCGCAAGACGCACGCATTGCGTCCGGTCAGGATCACCCCGAACTACCAGCGTCACGCCGAGGGTTCGGCACTGGTGGAGATGGGGGAGACCAAGGTGCTGTGCGCGGCCTCGATCGCGGCGGGGATTCCCCGCTGGCGGAGGGAAAGCAGTCTGGGTTGGGTGACCGCGGAGTACGGAATGTTGCCCCGGGCCACCAACGAGCGGACCGACCGCGAGCGGGGAAGGGTGAGCGGGCGCACCAGCGAGATCCAGCGGCTCATCGGGCGCAGCCTGCGCTCGGTGACCGATCTGAACGTGCTGGGGGAGTTCACCATCACCGTCGACTGCGATGTCATCGAGGCCGACGGGGGAACCCGGACCGCCAGCATCACCGGGGGAAGCGTGGCCCTGTGGATCGCCCTGGAGAAGATGCGGCGCAAGCTGCGGTTGAGCCAGCACCCGATGTTCGATCACGTGGGAGCGGTCAGCGTGGGCATCGTGGGCGGAGAGATCCTGCTCGACCTGGAATACGAGGAGGATTCCATCGCCGAGGTCGACATGAACGTGGTGATGACCGGCAAGGGGAAGTTCGTGGAGATCCAGGGGACCGCCGAGGGAGAAGGCTCGGCCTTCGACGACGCGCAGCTTCAGGCCATGCTGAACCTGGCACGCGGCGGCATCCAGCTTCTGCACGGCCTGCAGGTGCAGGCGTGCGAGATCGCGGCGAAGAGTCTGGATGAAAAGCGGTGAGGCCGGCAGACGGAGGTAAATCGATGTACCGTGGAGCGGAAACGTGCCGATGAGTCCACGCCGGATCCTGGTGCTGGCCACGCGCAACCGCGGCAAGGTGGCCGAGATGAGCCGCTTGTTCACCGACTTGCCGCTGGACGAGTTGCGGTGCGCCCTGGACTTTCCCGAACTGGAGGAAGTGGTCGAGGACGGGTCGAGCCTGGAGGAGAACGCGTTCCTGAAGGCGCGATCGACGGCGCAGGCGACCGGCCTGATGTGCATCGCCGACGACACCGGTCTCTTCGTCGACGCGCTGGACGGCGCGCCGGGCATCCACGCCGCGCGCTACGCCGGCGAGGGCTGCACCTACGAAGACAACTGCCGCAAGCTGCTGCGCGAACTGGAGGGGGTGGCGCCCCCTCGCACGGCGCGTTTCGAGACCGCGATGGTCTTCGTCGACCCGGCCGGGGTGGAGCACGTGGTGAAAGGGGTGCTGCAGGGAGAGATCCTCACCGCCCGGCGCGGCACCGGCGGTTTCGGCTACGATCCGCTCTTCCAGGTCGAGGGCGAGAGCCGTACCCTGGCGGAGATGGCGCTGGAGGAGAAGAACCGGATCTCGCATCGCGCGCAGGCGGCGGCGGCGATGCATGAGTATCTCAAGGAGTACCTGGCGGAGTATCACCAGGGTTATCCGGGCGGGTTGGCTTGATCCAGCCGGCGCCGGATTCTCCGCCGAAGAAACGGTCGGGGCGTAGCGCAGCCTGGTAGCGCACCTGCTTTGGGAGCAGGGGGCCGCCGGTTCGAATCCGGCCGCCCCGACCAAACCACCCCGTTCTTCCCATCCCTCGACTCGAGCCCTTCCCGGTGCGAACGGTGGCCCGAGGCAAACCCAGCCTGCGGCTCTTGCGCCAGCCTGGATCCGGCTGCATCCGGATCCCCAGGGCGAAGGCCCCGAAGGCGTCGGGTCCATCCTGGCCGTGGAATTCCTCCGATCGCAGCAGGAGGGTGAAGACGAAACGGACAGGATCGCAGGTGAGAGCCAGTCCGGCCTGCACGTCGGCCAACAGGTAGCGCTTGTCCACCCGCAGGCTGTCCTTGAAGGTGTTGCGGCGAGGAAGATGTTGTGCAGGACCGCACGTAGCTCGACGCCTCCGAAGAGACACCATCCGAACGTGCGGGTGGGAGCAAAGAACTCGGAGCCGGGCAGGCTCGGCCGAATGCGAGGCGGGCCGTAATCGGAGGGAAGGTCGTTGCCAAGTCGGATGCTTCCTCCCCCGGAGGCCTGGACCAGGACGTTGCCCAGGGCGGCCCACACATGCGGCATGGCGTCCACCTCCAACCCGAGCGCACACAGCAACGGCAGGTGATCGAGCTTGCGGCCACTGCGCCATTTCATCTCGCGGCTGATCAGCACCGCCAGCTCGTTCCCCAGTTGATTGGCCCATCCACGGGGCGGCGGTGAGCCCCACTGCACCATAGAGCCAGCCCGCATAGGGTCGATCATCGGGGATGGGGAGGGGATTCTTGATGCCCTCCGGCGTATGGATGTTTTGTCCGAAGGCGAAGTTGGTCCGCAGGTGTCCGTCCTCGATGAAGTAGGGAAGGGTGCGTGCTCCGGCGGACACCCATTTCCAGCCCCGGTCCTTGCGGGTGATGTAGGAGAAACGGAGTCCGCTCGTGTAATGCCGGTCGCTCCGGCCGGTGGTGAAGACGTCATTCTCCCAGAGGGCGTTCCACACGCCTTTGCCGTCCGCCGATTGGGCCAGCATTGCCGCTGGTGCTCCCAGCAAGGCGATGGCAAACAGAATGATGGGCAAGAGGCGGTTCAAGCAGTTCCCCGTTCGGCCCGGAAATCCTCTCTTGAGTTGGGGACCTCCCAGTGGGCAGTGGATGGCGAGGGAAGTCGAGCCTTGGACTCCCACGATCGAATCCCGAGTGAGGTTTCCATGTCGAAGAGAGTCCTTCGTTTCGTGCTGGCTCCCATGCTCATCCTGATTCTCCTGCCCGCCGCGGCTCGCTCGGAGGAACCCCTGGCCGACGGCAAGGCCATGGGGGAATCGACCACCTACACCTTCCTTCGCGGGTCCTACGTCTTCGGGGCGGGTTCTGCAGACCGCCGATTTCCTGAACGACAAGGAACTGGTCCAACCCACTTCCCTCCATGGCTACTTCAACTGGCCGTGGAACCGCCATGGGCGATGGGAGTTCCACAGCGGCATCGGTTGCGGGATCTCGACCAACTGGAAGCAGTACGACCCCGCGAACAATCCATACAACACTGCCATCGGATCGTTCCGCAATGCCTGCATCGATGTCAGCTTCTTCAATGCCAGCTATGCTCTGAGTCCCCGCTGGAAGTTCGTGCGTGGACTCGACGGGACCCACTGGTCGAACGGGGGAACCCGCAAGCCGAACGCCGGGATCAATGTCATCGGAACGCAACTGCTCCTACGCTATGGCTTGCAGCCCGAGCACCGCCTGCCGGAAAATGCAGTGATTCCCGAGTACAAGGATGACAGCGAATGGATTGCCATCTTCATGGCGGGGTCACGGAACCTGATCGTCAACATTCCCAACGACGAGATCTGGAACGAGTACGTGGGCAACGATTTCGCGGTTCTGGATCTAGCTGTAGGTTACCACCGGCAGACAGGCTGGAGATCGAAACTCGGCGGTGGGGCCGAACTGGTGTACGACGAATCGATGACCGCCGCCATCGATGCCGAGGATGGCAGCGTAAACGATGTCAGCGCGTCCTTCGGGGACAAACTCGGCCTCGGCCTGTTCGGAGGGTACGAACAGGTGGTGTATCGCGCCGGACTTCTGGTGCAGTTGGGCTACACCATCCTGCGCAAGGACATCAAGGACAATCCCGATGTGACCCAGGGCCCCCGCTTCTACCAGAGGCTGGGTCTGAAGTACCATCTGTGGGCGAATACCTTCGTGGGCCTCAACGTCCACTTCCATGATTTCTCGCGTGCCGACCAACTCGTACTCAACATCGGGCGCCGGTGGAAGATGTCGAATCCTTCCCATTTTCCTTCCATCGCAAGGAGTGCGGATCGAATCCTTCGACCAGGGTGGGTTTCACGATCTCGAAGTAGGGGGAGATGTCGAAATCCCGGGGAGCGAACAGGCTATGGTGGCGGATGTGCAGGAGTTCCTCGTGGAACTGGCGCCGATCGGCGTCGGGCGCGTTCTCCACGACGCTCTCGGGCAGAATGGGGTAGTGGATCGACTGGAACGCCTGCGCGATGAGCGACGAGCAGATGGCCCGGGTCGGATCACCACTGCCCAGGGCCAGAAGACGTCGGCGCCATCGTGTCGGCACCGGGGGCGTCGGAATGAGGTAGCGGGCCAGGTCGAGGATGTTCTTTAGGTCGTACCGATAGACGATCCGGGATCGGGCGTACTCGACCACCGCATCGATTTCCCCCGTCTGGAGTCCCACCGGGCGGCAGATCCGGGCGTGGAGGTTCCAGTACTTGCGCACGGAAACGGTCTGGACCCCTTCCAGCACATCGCCCTTCCGCAGGGAGGCGACCAAGGCCTCTGGTTTCCCGGTGCTGAGGCGAAGCTCACTTCGCCGTGGCCGGGAAAGGTGTTGGGCAAGAGCACGGCTGAATGGGTTCATCATCGAGCACCTTCGACGTCTTCCACGACCTTACGAAGGAAGAGCTTCGCGGTGTCAATCCCCTCGGCAACCCCGGTCCTCCTGGATGGTGGTCGATCGCCAGCGCCGCCGCCACGGTGTCAGCCCTCGGCCAGCCCGGTCATCCGGGGGGCGAGAACCTCGTCGTCCCCGGCCTGGGAATGTGGGCGGCCCGATGTCACGCCCGGAAGGCTACCCCGTATACGCCATCAGTCATTCGGCTCAAACGAAAGGACGACGAAATGACGATGCTCTCGAAAACCAGTCCCCTGCGGTTTCTGGGCGTTCTGTTCCTGCTGACCCTGGCCGCTCCCCTTCTTTTCTCCGTTTCCGCCCAGGCGGCCGACCACTCCACTCCCGGAGTGGAAACCGTGGTCAAGGGTTCGGTCGACGACGCGGTCGCGAAACTGTCGAAGATGGTGTCGAACAACGGAATGATGGTGATGGGTGAACTCCATCAGGGCAAGGTCCTAAAGATGACCGGACTGAAGGTACAGTCAGAGACCGTGTTCGTGGGCAATCCCGATATCGGCAAGAAGCTCTTCAGTATCGACCGTTCCGCCGGATTGGTCGTGCCCTTCCGCATCAATATCTACCAGAACGAGTCGGGCCAGACCGTGGTCGCGTACATCAAGCCCTCCAAGCTGTTGGGTGAGTATCACAACGACAAGATCGACATGATCGCGAAGATGCTCGACGGCAAGTTCGAAGGCCTCACCAAGATGATGGCGAAATAGTCCGACCGGGGGAGGGCCGGCCCGGCCGGCTCTCCCGCACATCGGGTCGAGGCTGAACTCTCGCAAACCGTGGTCGGAAAGGACTCTCCATGGACAGGATTCTCAAGGAAGAAACGATTCTGAGCGGGGTGATCCTGCTCATGGCGGGCATTTCTCCGAATCTCTTTCCGGCCGCCCTGGCGGGCGTTGCGAAGCTGGATGTCACCGGCAAGTACGTGCTGCTGCCGTCGATCGTCATCCTGCTGGCGGGCGCCTTCCTGGCCTCCACGCGCGGTCATCACCGGTTGGCCAACCGGATCTGGGCGGGAATGCTGGCGGGTTTCGTTGGAACCTTGGGCCTGGAAGTCGTTCGCGCCACCAGCTTCCGACTGGGAGGGATGCCCGGGGACATGCCCCGGCTGCTCGGCGTGCTCCTGACCAACCGATTCATGTACGGGCCGTCGTTGGGTTCCGATCTCCTGGGCTGGGCTTACCATTTCTGGAACGGCATCAGTTTCGGCATCATCTTCACCGTTCTCTTCGGTCGTCCCCGCTTGATCTGGGCGGTGATCTACGCCCAGTTGATCGGCATCGGACTGCTTCTGGGTCCGGTGGTGAAGTCCTTCGGCATCGGGTTCATGGGCAAGGACATGCCGGCCATGCCCTTGACCGTCGTGGTGGCCCACCTGGTCTTCGGGGTGCTGCTGGCCGCGGTGGTGAGGCGCCGGGTCGCGGAGAAGGGTTGGCTTCTGGGCGGGTGATCCGCCATTCCCGCCGGTCCAGGAAAAGAAGATCCGGTCGCTGCGGGTCGATTCAAAGAAGAAGCGGCGGTCCAGAGCGGGCCGCCGTTCTTCTCGAGGTTGTGGAATCCCCGTGGAGAGCCGGGTGCTCAAGCGAGCGAGGAAGAGATCCTCACCGGGTTGCTGATTGTGTCCCAGATCGGGGAGTGTTCGTTCACGTAGTCGTGGAGTTGCTGGATCTGCTCCTTCGATGCATTCGCCGCCTTGACGTGGGTCTTGATGGTGAGGTCGGAAAGACCGGGGCGCATATCGCCCAGGTTCATGAACCCTTCCAGGCTTCCATTGGCGGTGATCTCGAAGCGCAATTCCTCCAGTTCGATGTCCTGTGCCGCGGCGTTGGCGGCGTACCCGACCGCCAGGCAGGCGGCCAGGGAACTGATCAGGGTTTCCGCCGGACTGATTCCCGCGTCGCCTCCGAGGATCTCCCGGGGTTCGTCGGTCAGCAGGGTGTGGGTCGTGGCATGGTCCGCGGTCTCCGCGCCCACCCGGTAGGCTTCCGTCTGGTGCTCGGCCTTCAAGCCGCCCTTCCACTGGGAACGGACGGTGAAGGTGAGGCGACCGTTGGCGGGATCCTCCTTCACCGCTTCGATGGCGGTCATGAGATCGTCGACATTCACTCCATTGCGGACATTGGTTGACATAGGCGCCTCCTGATGCGGGGGGATCCCAGTCAGTCTATGTGCGCGCTGGAAATGCCGCAACCTACAAAGTTCCAACGACTTACAAGGAAGACCACCGGGTCTGATAACCCGCTTGGAATCGACCCGCAAGGGCTGTTCCCGCCTGCTGTGGCCTCCTGGATGGCCCGATACCCGGTCGCCGGTTCTCACCGAGGCGGCGGCCCGGTCAGGACCGTTCCTTCGAAATAGGGGATGAAGAGGATTTCTCCGTCGGCAAGGCGTTCGACCGGCTGCATCACCTGGTAGAAGTGCTTCAGGGTCGAAAGCTCCAACAGGAATGGCGGGTTGTCGTAGAACCAGGCCAGAAAGAGACCGCCGCGAGGCCCGCGCATCTTCACCCGGCGTTCGAATTCCTTCAATTCCTGGTACTGGATCGAGAGATCGTGGCTCTGGTAACCCTTCTCCCGTGGTGAGCGGGGAGCGCGGAAGCCGCAGAGATAGAACACCGCATCGGGACGATTGGTGAGCATGCGTCCCTGGTACGTGCCCTGGCGGAGACGGGCGGCCAGTGGTGACGCTTGCCAGCGCGGCAGAGCGTAGACCGCGTCGCGCGTGCGGAAGTCGTGGAGATGGACGGGAAGATGGACAAGCCCGGCGACAACGGCCACGGCCAGGCCGGAGAGGACCGCGGCGAACGCGGGACGCAGCCGGCGTTGGTCTCTCCGGGAGCTCGTGACAAGGCCCAGCGCCAGCAACGCGGGAAGAACGGTAGGGGCGAGCAAGCGCTCATTGGGACGGTCCATGGCGCTGCGCGAGATCGCAAGGGCGAGCAACAGGAAGAAGATTCCACAGAAGAGGAGCAGGAAGAACGCCTCGTCCGCCGCTCGGCCGTGGGGGTCTTCGACGGAAGCTGCAACATGGGGAGTTCCGGTGGACGCGTTCCCGTGGCACGGTTCGTGGGTCGAGGACCTTCGCCGGGACAGGCTCCATGCGAACAGTCCCGCCCACAGAACCATGAATACACCCAACCAGGCCACGTCGGGCAGCCATCCGCTCCAGGACTCGCCCAGGAACAGTCGGGGCAGGGGCCTTCCCAGGAAGTGGAGGATCTGCCCCCAGTCCAACATCGCGGGATGCCGTGGTCCGGTCGGGCCCTCTCCCAGGCGGAGATTCCGGAGCACCCACAGTGCCGAGGGGAGAGACGCAGCCACGCCGAAGAGAAGGCTCTTCAGGAGCCTCGTTCTCCCGGTTTCCCGACGACCGACCAGGAGATAGATGGCTCCGCTCGAGATGAGGGCGACCCCCACGTAACGGGTGAGCGTGGCCAAGGCCGCGGCCGTGGCGGCCAGCCAGAATGCAGAAACGCGACCGCTATGCCGAAAGGTCGACAGTCGCTCGATCGTCAGCAGGCACAACGCGCTGAAGAGCAACTCGGACCACAAGGTGCAGGCGCTCCGCAAGAGGGGGTAGGCGAAGACCGCGGCGGCGGCCAGCATCCAGACCGCAACGGTCGAGGCCTGGCGGCGGCGGAGCCAGGCCACCGAAAAGCCCAGCAGGCCCCCGTAGAGCACGCACTGGAACAGCCAGGCCACCTGGTCGGCTCTCCGTCCCAGCGCGGTGGGCAGGCTCAACAGGAAGGGAAGGAGCGGGGGCCAGGCGCTGAAGATGCTGCCGTCGTAGTCCAGCATCCTCCCTCCGTGGGCCAGGCTCTCCGCGGCCGAGAGGTAACTGACCGAGTCGGGACTGATGCCCAATCCCAGGCCCCGGGTGAAAAGGAAGACGAACAGCATGCCTCCCAAGGCCGCGGCCCATGCGGGGAGCCAGCGCAGCTGGAACCAGCTGCCGGGGCCCGGCCGGGTTCCTCCTGCGTCGCGCGAGGGCCGAGCCGCTTTCCTCGACGAGACGGACTTGTGGCCCACCGGGGTCACCTTCCTGGAGAGCAAGGGAGGAGTCGGACCGGCGCGACCGGCCCCAAGCAGGGTACGCCGCCGCTCGCGTCCCACCGCGGCGGCATTTCCACGATCATCATACCCGACCGGGGGCGTGGTTCCACGGATTTGATGGAGAGTTCTTGCGGCAAGGAACCCTCGTATACTCATTGGAGGGAAATCGAAGGAGGTCCAAGCATGGAGATCACCGGCGACATCCAGATCGAGGACCTGGTGAACCAGTGTCCACCCTCGGTCGCGTTGCTGCGGAAGTTCGGTATCCGTTGCATCCAGTGCGGCGAGCCTCTCTGGGGCACGCTGGCCACGGCGGCCGAGGAGAAGGGCATCACCGATCTCACCCCGATCCTGCAGGCCCTGAGGAAGGAATGTGACCGGGCCGGAGCGGGGGATGGGGAGGAGGAGAACCCGAAGATGGATCCGGCAGCTCCCGGATCGTTGACGCCCAAGACCGATGACGAGGCCCCGTCATCGTGAAGATCGCGCTGGTGCAGCAGTTCGCCTCGGACGACCCCGCCGCCAACCGTCAGAAGGGCCTGGAGGCAGCGCGCCGGGCCGCGGGCAGGGGCGCGGCGGTCATCGGCTTCGCCGAACTCGCCTTCGATCGTTTCCATCCCCAGAAGCCAGCTTCGACAGACCCCCGCCAACTCGCCGAAACCATTCCCGGTCCCACCACCGAGGCCTTCTCCGCTCTTGCCCGGGAACTGGGAGTCGTCATCGTCCTGAATCTCTACGAACGCGATGGAGACCATGCCTATGACAGCTCACCGGTCCTCGATGCGGATGGGCGCATCCTGGGGGTGACTCGCATGGTGCACATCACCGACTACGCGTGCTTCCACGAGCAGGACTACTACACTCCCGGAGACCGCGGCGCGCCCGTCTACGAGACCCGCCACGGCCGTATCGGCGTCGCAATCTGCTACGATCGCCATTACCCCGAGTACATGCGCGCCTTGGCGCTTCACGGCGCCGAGCTGGTCATGGTTCCCCAGGCGGGCGCGGTGGGGGAGTGGCCCGAGGGACTCTACGAGGCGGAGATGCGGGTGGCGGCGTTCCAGAACGGGTACTTCACCGCCCTCTGCAACCGGGTGGGAAGAGAAGAGTGTCTCACCTTCGCCGGAGAATCGTTCGTGTGCGACCCGGCGGGTCGGGTGGTGGCCCGGGCGGGCTCGGGAACCGACGAGATCCTCGTCTGCGAGATCGACCTGGCCGAATCGGAGAACTCCCACGCCCGCCGGCTCTTCCTCCGCGATCGTCGCCCCCGGCTCTATGGAGAATGGTTGGACTGATCCCCCTGGGGTCTTGTTCTACCGGAGCCCCATCCCGGCCGTTGACGTTCTCAATCTCCACCCTTTCCGCCCGCGTGGCAACTGATGCAGGGCTGGTTGTAACCGTGCTTCTGGGCGCGGTCCCAGTGGCACTTCACGCAAAGAGCTCGCTGGCTGGGGGTGGGATAGGGGTTGGGAATGGGATAGGACCCCGAGACCGCCCCGTCGTCCTGCAGGTAGATGACATTGGGATCCCAGCGGAGGGCGTGGGGAGCGCTCGTGGCATGAGCGCGGTGACAGGTCATGCAGGTGAGCTGGCTGGTGGCAGAGGCTCCCTCCGTCGAGGAAGTGGTTCGGTTGATGTCCTCCAAGGGAAGTTCGGGAATGTACGCGGTGGCGTAGGCCCCTCCGGTGGGGTCGTCCTCACCGTTGAAGAGATTGTAGTTGTCTCGCTGCTTGTTGCCCAGTGTCTTGCTGTCTGGATGGTCGAACGGTTGGGATTTGCTCTTGTGATAGGAGCCATGGCAGTTTCCACACCAGAGCGACCAGCCTTCCTGGTAGGCGGTATGATGGACCACGCTCTCTCCCGCCCCGTCGAGCGCGATGCCTTGAGCCAGCGGTGCGTTCGTGGTGAAGATGAAACCATCCGGAGTTTCCTGTCCTTGTCCGTAGAGCATGCGGTAGTTGGTGTTGCCGTGGGGGTCATGACAGGAAGGGCAACCGAGTTCGCTGGAGGGGTAGGTTCCTCCCGGGGCGACATTGTTGTCGGGATCGGCGAACAAGCCGTAGCCCGGAGCCACGATGCTGTGTCCGGCATGGGCGCCGGAGACGGGGCCCCCTCCGCCCATACCGCCGCTTCCGTCGAAGATGTCGTCTTCCAACAGGAAGGTGAAGTTGCCGGCGCCTCGTTCCCGAGGTGGATTCAGGGGATCATTGCCCAACACCGCCCCCGAGCTGGTGGCGTGGCAGCTCAGGCAGACCTCGCTGCCATTGGCGCCGCGTAGGAGCGCCTCTCCCGTCGGCCCGAAGGCCGGCACCATGCCGTCCTCGCTTTCGTGCATGATGTGGCAGCCGTTGCAGTGGGCCACTCCGCCTTCATGGAAGGCCGACGCGGCGGGGACAACGAGGAGGTTTCCCAGGAAGAAGAGCGGGATCACCCGGGCCAGTTGCTTGAACATGGTGGTTCCAGTGGTCGAAGGTGAAGGTCCGTTCGTGACCTGAACTCGGCGCAATGCCGGAGCGTTCTTACCAGGGCTCGAGAGCCTGGATCAAGAATAGAGGACCCCGCGCACCGGTTCAAGTGGACTCGGCGAGAAGGTCGCGATTTGTTCCGCGGCATTCGGGGGTGTCGGAGGGTCGGATCGTGGATAATATGGCAGTGGAATGGAGGGTGTTCCCGTTCGATGGAGGGCCGGTCATGCGCGATACCATCCCGATCTCGACCTCGACGCGTGAAGAATTGGTCGATATCACCGAGGCGGTCCAGGACATCGTCGCCAAGAGCGGCGTTCTCGACGGGCTGGTGAATGTCTACGCCCACGGATCCACCGGGGCGGTGATGATCCAGGAGAACTGGGACGACTCGGTGCAGACCGACGTGGTGAATCTGTTGAAGAAGATGATTCCCCGAGGGGTGTGGTTGCATGATGCACAGGATGGCAACGGCGACGCGCATCTGAAAGCGGGTCTGGTCGGCCCATCCGAGACGATTCCGTTGATCGGAGGCCGGCTGGGACTGTCGCGGTGGCAGAACATCTTCTTCTGCGAATTCGACGGACCCCGACCACGCCGGGAGATCGTGGTGACGGTGATCCGCGACCCGGCTGGATGATCGGTCCGGAGACCCTCGTTGGGGTGCAACCCGGCGGGAGGACCCCGCGGGCGGAACACCCTAGGGGCGACTTCCGCGATGCTTCCGGTTCCGGCGGGTCTTCGCCCACAGCAGGTAACCTGAGAGGACCACCAGCAACCCGAAGGCCGACAGCGCGCGTAGCAGGGGGTTGTTGATATCGTCCCGCCCGCGGTAGTCCATGGTGTGCAGCATCCAGAGGAAATCGAAGATCCGCCAACTCCGAGTCCGCAGGGTGACCACCTGTCCCTCCCGGGCGGCGACGTAGACGTGGGCTCTCGACCCGTGGTCGAAGGAGATCTGCCAGGCCGGAAGGGGACCGTCGCGGTATTCGTGCCCGGGGCCCACGTCGGACTCTTCGAGACGACGCACCCGGGCGACCTTCGCCTCGGGCTTGAAGGCGGCGCGGGCGAGGGCGATGGCTTCCTCCCGGTCCAGTTCGCCCCGGATGCTTCCGGTGGACACGTCGGCAAGGAGGGTTTGCCGGGTCTGCTCGTCGTCGATCCAGCGGAGACGGTAGTAGACCCGGTCCAGGATCTCGACCGCCTCGATCGACCTCAACTGGCGCGGTCTGATCAGTCCCCCGCCTGCGAAGTCGATGGCGTCGGGGGAGACCCACCCGGGCTGGAAAGGGATCGGCTCCGGCTCATTGCGCAGGTGATCTCCATGGATCTCGTCCAGGTCGGTCCAGGCGAAGTAGATGCCACTGGCGGTCCACAGGAGGAGCTGGAGGCCGATGACCACGGCGACCAGGCGGTGGAAGCGGCGGAAACGGAAGACGGGGATCAAGTGTCCAACCTCCGTGGGGAACGGTCGCCCGTACCGGGGATCGCGTCGCGGGCCGGCAGGGTCCAAGGTGGTCGAGATCTAGCAGAAATCGAGCGTGCCCACCAGGGGCGAAGAACTCGAGCGGGAAAGGGAAGAAAACGGGGGAACCGCGGCGATCGGTGGGCGGGGCCTAGGTGGGCATCGGGGCGATTGCCGGGGACTTTCCCGGCGCGTCGTCTTCGACCTCAGCTCGTGTCGCTGCCGTCTCGCACCGGAGGATGTGTCTGCCGATCTCGACGACCGTCCCGTCACTGAGAGGTGCTTCTTGGCAGGAAACGCCATCGACCCGCAACCCATTGCGACTCTCCAGGTCGCGAATCACCGGTCCGTCGGGCCCCATCTCGATCCGGGCGTGATGGCGGGAGATGGTCAGGTTCTCGAGGACGATCTCGTTGTCGGTCGCGCGGCCGATTTCCAGGGGGCGTTCGTCGAGGGTCCAGCGGCCGAGTTCTCGATCGTTCAGATGCAGCCGGATGATGTAGGATGGTTGCGTGCTGCTTCTCATGGCTTCCCCTCCCGAAATGTCTTCGGGCTTCCCGATTGGAGATTGCAAGAAGCAAGCCACGCGTGTATATCACGGGCGGCTGCAAGGTGGCGGTCAGGCCGCCCTGGCACCATACTCTCACGGGTATCGGGCCCCGGGAAATCGCGCGCCCGTAGCTCAGCCGGATAGAGCATCGGACTTCTAATCCGACGGTCGCAGGTTCGAATCCTGCCGGGCGCGCCACACAACCCGGACCGTCAGGACCAGCCATTGGTGGATCGCGGAGGACACCCTTCACTTGAGCAAGGTCAAGCGCTGACTCTGCTCGATCCCCGGCGCGGACAGGCGCACCAGGTAGATGCCGGACGCGACCGCCCGCCCACGGTCGTCCCGTCCGTTCCAGTTTCGCTGATACCTCCCGGATTCCATCTCCACTCCAGCAATCAATGTCTTCACCCGGCGTCCCCGGAGATCGTAGATCGCCAGATCCACCTGCCCCGGTATCCGCAGGTCGAAGCGGAGGACGGTGTGTGGATTGAAGGGGTTGGGGTAGGGAGGGTGCAACCGGCTCTGGGCGGGACGGTGGCTGCGGGTGAGACCCACGGTGAACACGTCCGGGGCGGTCACCCCGTCCCCGAGTGTCACGTCGTAGAGGTAACCGATTTCCTCCACCTCGAGGGTCGCCGTCTCGGGGGTCGACTGGTTCAGGATGGTGAGGCTGAAGGATGGGGCCGCCGCACCCGAGGACGGAGGGATGTCCAAGGCCTGGTCGGTGGCCAGGTTGGCCGTCCAGGTGGAGCCGGTCGGATCGGTGGCGGTGACCAACAACGACACGGTCATGCTGTCCCGGTTGACGATGTGGAAGCCGTAGTGCTGCTGGTAGGGTTGGATCCCTACGGTTCGCGAGGCGCCCGGCGGAATCACGAATTCGCTGATCCGGGTGACGATTTGTCCGACGGAGGCGGTTGGATTCTGGTAGTTGCGCCGCAACAGATCGATCTGGATGGTGAGGTCGCTCGTCTCTTCCTCGGCGGTACCGGTGATCACCATGCCCACCGGGGGATCGCCGCTGTAACTCGATGCGTCGGTCAGGGTGCCCCATGGAGTTTGCGGTGGATCCGGATTGGGAAGCACCAGGTCA
Source organism: uncultured bacterium (assembly GCA_964601275.1). Taxonomy (GTDB): domain Bacteria; phylum Krumholzibacteriota; class Krumholzibacteriia; order JAJRXK01; family JAJRXK01; genus JAOZPE01. The sequence goes on from CAZRMV010000010.1 coordinate 91,981, forward strand.
TTCACGGCATCGCATTCGTTGGCCGCGGCGGCGAGCAAGGCGGCCCCGGTGCAGGTATTGCAGACCCGTTTCACTCCTTCCAACGGTTCGTCTCCACGCCAGAAACCGAAGGCGCTGGCCGCGGTGTAGCCCGAGCTCGGTAGCGGCGCCTTGCAATTGAAGACTCCGGTGGCAAGCGCCCCGGGGGTGTCGCCGCCCTTGTTGCCGTTCGCGCTGGAGAGGTTCTTCCGGACGTTGTCCACGAAGCCGTTGTAGAAGACGGTCTGGATGGGATCGGGGGAGAGGATGAATCCTCCCCATTGGCCGGCGGGGAGGTTGCGTTGGACCATCCAGGGCGAGGTGCTCACGATCTCGCGCACGCAGGAGTTCTGGATGTTGTTCCACACAAACAGGGCGAAGTCGTAGGCGGTGACATAGTGATCGCCCGCGTCGATGCCCGCCGCGTTGGTGAAGCTGGTGCTGGAACTCATCCCGAGCTGGGCGGCCCGGTTCTCCATGGTCTGGGCGAAGGAAGGCGAGGTGCCCTCCCAGCCATTCCACTGGTTGCCCTCTCCGCTCATGATGGCGCCCAACATCATGGCCGCGTCATTGCCCGAGACGGTCATCATCACCTTCAGGAGATCGCGGAAGGTCATGCTCTCCCCGGTGTACAGGGGCACCTGGGATCCTCCCACCTGGGTGGCGACCCACTGGGGAACGAAAAAGACCTGGTCGGGATCCTGTCCATTGGCGATGGCCTCGCAGGCGAGAAGCAGGGTCATCGTCTTGGTCGTGCTTGCCGGTCGAAGGCGCTGCCAGGCGCGCTTCGCATAGACCAGGTCACCCTCGCAATCGAGAGCAGCCGACGAACGGTGGGGCCGACCCACGGGTTGACGCCAGGGAGCGTAGATGTAGACCTGCCCGGCCCCATAGGCGGTGGTAGCTGAACCGTCGTAGTACTCGTAGTCGGCGTCGGGGGCGCCGACGCACAGTGCACTGGATCCATTGCCGTCGAAATCGCCCATCGCCAATGACCAGCCCAGGTGGTCGTTGGCGTTGACATGGTCGTTGAAGTCGATACTGGTCAGGAGGGCAGTCGAGCTGAATCCGTTCTGTCCTCCCATCAACAAGCCGACACTGCCCGTGCTCGATTCCACGCCGAGGTAGGCGCTCTCCTGGACGTTGTTGTCCGGACCCCCGAAGGCAAGGTCATCGTAGCCGTCGCCGTCGTGATCGCCCGAGGCGATGGACCAGCCGAAGTGGTCGTTGGCTTCACGATTGGAGATGCTGCTGGAGGGTTCACGGAAAAGACTCCATCCGGGCTGGGGAGCGCGAGTGGAGTCGGCATAGCTGATCGAGACAACGCCCCCGGCCGCGTAGTACATTCCGTAATCCAGGTAGGGAAGGCCCGCCGCGAAGGACATCCCCGAACCGCGGTCGGTGAAATGGCCCACGGTCAAGGCCCACCCGAGACGTGCTCCCTGCGCGGGAATGAGGCCTTGATTCAATGGATGGGTGTGATCGACCTGCCAGGCATCGATCGTGGTGAGCCCTCCCGGGCTGCCGTACACCACGTAGACCCTTCCCGCCTCGGTGACCGCGCCCACGTCGGTCATCGGCGCGCCGATGACGACATCGTCATAGCCATCGAGATCGAGATCGCCGCTGCCGATGGAATAGCCGAACCATCCGCCGGCCGCCGCGCTGTAGCCGAAGCTGGCCGGAGTGATCACCTGCCGGCCCGCCGGGTCGAGGCCGCCGCTGCTGCCCGGAATCATGACGACCATCCCGGTGTTGCCGTCTTCTCCAATGGCACCGACCAACAGGTCGTCGTAACCGTCGCCATTGATGTCACCTGTGGCCCGCGACCAGCCGAAGAGGTCGTTGGCTTCATCCAGCAGGGAGAGGCCGGACTGGTAGAAGAGCGCCGATGGAGCGTTCTGGACCCCCTGGGTCCAGCCATCGTAGATCCAGACGCCGCCCGTGTTTGTCGTTCCGAGGTAGTCTTCGGACGGCGCCCCGATCGCCAGATCGTCGAGACCATCCCCGTTGAAATCGCCGGCGGCGAGCGCGTTGCCATAGCGAACCGAGGGGTCGAGGGGTTCTCCACGGCTCAATTCCGCCTGGGAAGGCCGGGTCAGTCCGAAGGGGCCACCGAGATTCACGTGGACGACCCCGTGGTTGTTGAGTTGATCCAGGCTGTTGGACTCCTGGGGAGTCCCGGTGGCAAGGTCGTCGTAACCGTCGCCGTTGAAATCGCCGACCGCGAGGGCGTAGCCGAAACGGTCGCCGGGTTCAGGGTGACCGGAGGTCTCGGTTCCCTGGCGGAGAAGTGCGAGGTAGGCGTGGGCGGCAGAGGCGCTCAGGACGAGGGAGAGCAGAACCATGACCATGCCGCGGCAACCGCTGCCATGCATCGTAGAACCTTCGGCAGTGGGGGAAGCAGGGCACAATGGAGGGACCCCATCATTCTCCGATACTCCCTGCGCCGTGGCAAGTCATTGGCATTTCAGGACGTACAGACCTTCAGGCCATCCACTCGGAATCGATGCTCCCGCGACCGGTCGCCGGGTTCCTGGCCTCTTTCGGTTTCCGGCCGATGGGGGTATCATGGGCCGTCCTCGCCTCGAATTTCCAGTCAACCCCTCAACCCGGAGTCGAGCTTCTCCCATGGCCAAGTCGCAATTGAAGGTTCTCGCGGTTGTCGGAAGCCTGCGCGATCGATCGGCGAGCCGGGTGGCGATCCGACATCTCACCCAGCGGCTCCAGGAAGAGGGCTGTTCGGTCGATCTGCTCGATCTTCGTGACGAACCGCTCCAGATGTACAACCCGGATACCAGCCCCTCCACCCCGGAATTCAAGTCGTTGCAGGAACGGGTGCGACGGGCCGATGTCTTCCTGCTGGCGACGCCCGACTACCACGGCAGCGTGAGTGGGGTCCTGAAGAACTTCCTCGATCACTTCTGGCGCGAGTTCACCGGGAAACTCTTCGGCACGGTCGTCGCCTCGCACGAGAAGGGACTCACCACCACCGACCAGTTGCGCACCATCGCACGCCAGTGCTACGCGTGGACCTTGCCCTACGGAATCTCCCTTCTCGATGGGGAGGATGTGAAGGACGGTAAGCTCGTCAGCGATCATCTGACCGGGCGCCTGGAGATGATGGTCCATGATGTGGTGGCCTACGGAAGTGTTCTGGCGCGGCAGAGGGAAGCCGATCTGAAGGGAAGTTCTCCCGGTTTCCTAGCGCGCCTGCGGCCTTGATTGCCGCGCGGCGGCGGATCGATCTATTTCTCCTCGTGGTATTCCTCTTCGGCGTTCACGTCCCAGATGTTCGACTTGTCGGTGCGGCCGTCCAGGATGTTGTCGACCCCGGTCATCGCGGTGAGCATCGAGTGATCCTGGTTGTTGTAGCGGTGCATCCCGTTGCGGCCGATCGGGAAGAGGTTCTCGATCCGATCGAGGTACGATCTCACTTCGTGGAAGCGGGCGTAGGTGCCGAAGTAGGCAGGATAGGTCTTGGGCATGCGCAGAACGGTGCCGTCGAGGACCTTCGCCCGGTCGATGATCTCGATGCGGTGCAGTTCCTCACTGCCCAGATCGATCAGTTCCCCGTCGCTGCGGCTCCAGATCGCGTCACCCTCGTTGCAGAAGTACTCGAGCCCGAGCCATACCTTGCCGGGGTCTGAGACCAGGTAGGGGCTCCAGTTGTTGTAGATCTGCAGGCGGCCCACCAGGACCTCGGGCTCCTGGATGTAGATCCAGTTGTCCGACAAGAACTTCCTGCCTCCATCGCTCTCATCGAAGACCCGCAGGTCGTCCACGAGGAGCCCGACGGTCAGGAAATCCCGGTAGATCAGGCCCTCGCTGACTTCCCGGACCGATGCCGGCACCTCCGCGTCCAGGGAACGGACCAGTTCGCGGACCGGCATGGTCGAGAAGCAATAGTCGGCGGGATGGGAGGTCTCCTCGCCGGAGACGACATCGCGGGCGGTCACCGAGGTGACCCGGTCGTGCTCGACGGTGACCCGGCACGCTTCTTGGCCCATGAGGATGCGCCCGCCCAGGGCCCGGATCCTCTCCGCGCAGAGTTCCCACATCTGGCCCGGGCCGTACTTGGGGTAGAGGAACTGCTCGATGAGCGAGGTCTCCGTTCCCTTCTGCTCGATGCCCTCCTTCTTGAAGGGCTTGGACAGGGCATGGACGATGGCCTTGGAGATGGACAGGCCCTTGATGCGCTGGGCGCCCCAGGACGCTTCGATCCGCCGGCAGGGCACTCCCCATACCTTCTCGGTATAGGACTGGAAGAAGGTGCGATACAGCTCGTCGCCGAAGCGGTTGATGAAGAACTGCTCGAGGTTCTTCTCATCCCCGATGGGAAAGAGACGCGCCTTCAGGTAGCTCAGACCGATCCGGACCATGCGCAGCAAACCGAGGTTCCGCGCCGTCTGCAGACTGAGGGTGATGGGATAGTCGAAGAACTTCCTCAGGTAGTAGATGCGACTCCTGCGTGAGCGCACCAGCATGACCCGGTCGGTCGATTCCGGATCGGGAGCTTCCTTCCCGGCCCGGACTCCGCGGTCTCTTCCGTGGTAGCTGATGGTGGCGCTTCCCTGCGGCAGCGCTTGCACGGGCATGAGCTCGAGCCACCACTGCATGACCCGGTCGGACTTGGAGAAGAAACGGTGGCCGCCGATATCGATGCGGTTCCCCTTGTAATCGACGGTACGGGCGATGCCCCCGAGGATATCGTCCTTCTCCAGGACGACGACCCGGATGTCGCTGCGGCGCAGCAGTTCAAGAGCGGCGGTCAGGCCGGCCGGTCCACCCCCGATGATCACCGCGGTCTTGTCAGTCATTGGCGATGGACTCCGAACGCGAGAGTACCTAGAATCCGGCTGCTGCGGCCTGGTTTCGGGAGATCCGCCCCGGTTCATCGAAGTCTTCAAGGGTTGGGTAGTCTAGGGGCACACTTCAAGGCGGCGCAAGCCGAAGATGGAGGGTCCGCGATCTTGAATGCCACCCTGCATCGTCTGCTGACGGAGGAAACCGACTCGACCGCGGTGCAGCTTCTTCGTTATGTCCTTGCCGGGGGGATCGCATCGGTCGTCGACATCGGCTCCTTCGCGATCTTCGCCACTCTCCTGGGTATCGACTACCGCATCGCCGTGATCCTGTCGTTCACCCTGGGCTTGAGCACGAACTTCACCCTGAGCAACACCTTCGTCTTCCAGCGGAAGACTCTTTCCCTGCGGGTCGTCTATCTCCGCCAGTACATGTCCGGCCTCGCGGGACTGGCGGTGAACGAAGTGGTCATGATCGCCCTGGTGGAGGGACTGGGAATGGAGAACCTGATCCTGGGAAAAGTGGTCGCGACCGGCTGCGCCTTCTTCGTGAACTTCTTCCTGGTGAAGAACTTCGCGTTCAACCACCGGATCACCTGGTTCGGGGGGTCTTCGCCGGGCTCCTAGGTCGACTCGGCGGTAGCGGTGGCCCAGACCCGCGGTACACGGCGAAGCGCCGATTCGAAAAGACCGGTTCCTGGCCGGGAGGAGCGGTCTCGGTCGGTCCTGCCACCACGAAATAGCCGGCCTGGCTGTTCTTCGCCGAGACATTGTAGACCGCCCTATGCCGGCCGTAGAGGTACAGGACCCGCGGTTTGAAGAAGGAGAAGACCGCCTCCTTCTGGGTGCTCTGCACGAAGCTCCACAGTTCCTCCGCCTCGGGAGTGTACGGGCCCTCCACCACTTCGGGGTGGAAGAGGAACCCCTTCCGGGGAATCAAGTGGGCGTATTGGACGGTGAAATGGAGCAGGACCACCAAGGCGAAGCCGGGCAGAGCCCACCTCAGGGGCTTCAGATCCCGGCCGATCCTCTCCAGGCCCAGGGCGGTGTAGAAGCAGTAGATGGGAAAGAGAGGGTAGAGGAATCGGATGCCCTGGGTGGCGGGCCAGGCGAGGTACAGAAGGACGGTCAGCAGAAAGACCAGGACCATCGGCCATCGCCGGCGCAGATCCAAGGCCATGGCGTAGACCAGGGGCCCGAGACTCAGCCAGAAGAGATATCGCCCGACGTCCCTCGAGTAGAACTCCCCTCCTTCATGCAGGTAGTAGAGCAGGTTCCGCCAGATGGTATCGGCACGGTACGCGTTCCAGATGCCCGCGTCGGTCCGGTAGGAGGGAAGGACGAAATGGGCGGCCGCGTGCCCCAGGAGGAACCCTCCCGAGGGAAGCAGGATCCGCCAGCCCTTTCGCCACCGACATCGACTCCAGGCGAAGCCGGCCCAGATGAGCACCGGGGCGAGCAGGAGAACGCCGTTGGGTCGGATCCAACTGCACCAGAAGATCCACGCGCCCAGGAGCAATCCCCAGATCGCGGTGAAATCGTCCCTGCGCCAGAGATCCATGATCACAAACGCTGTGAGGAAGAAGAAGGTGAAGGGAAGGTCGGAGAGGATCTCGTTGGTGAAAAGGGTGAGTGCGGGACTGAACAGCAGCAGAGCCAGGGCGAAACGCGCCGTCGACGGAGCAACCGACCGGCGGAACAGGAGCCAGGAGACCAGTCCCGATCCCAGGAGGAAGAAAACCATCAGGCCCTTGAAGACCGCCAGGTCCAGGCCGAAGAGGGCGTAGAAGGGAGCCAGGATCATCGGGAATCCCCAGCCATAGACCGCCGGTCCCACCGGAAGATCCGAATGGGCGGCGCAGTGGAGTTGGTCGAGGATGTACGGCTCGACGCTGCCTTCGACCAGGGCCCGCGCCTGTCCGAGGTAGCCGGCGAAGTCGCCTCCCCAACCGTGGCCCGGGTAGCTCACCAGAAGACACAGCAGGATGGTCGCGGCGAAGAGGCTCCAGAGCGGAATGCGATCGAGGATACCCATGGATCGCCGGTCAGCGCCCCCGGAAGAAGCTCTTGAAACCTCCGGTGGTGGTCGATTCGGTGGGAATCGGCCGCAACTCGGTTCGGAAGGGCGTCCCGGGATCGCCCAGCAGGCACCAGCTCAGGTTGGTCCAGCGCTTGAAGTTCTCGACGGGAAGACCGGTCGGCGCCTGGGTCTTCAGGGTGGCTCGCATCGCGTCGCCTACCAGGACTCCGGAACCCGCGGTGATCTCGCCGAAGAAGGCTTCCAGGTAGGCGTGGGAACTCGATGCGAAGGCGGCGTCGACAAAACCGAGAGCCCCGGCGCTGCCTCCCTGGGGGGCGAGAACGAGATGTTCCAGGATGGAGTCATCGGCGAACGATGCGGCGTCACTGGTCATCGACACCACGAAGGAATAGTGGGGGGCGTTGGTAAGCCCATCGAGATCGCCGTTGAAGATGTTTCCGTTGCCGACGGAGATGCGATCGACGGAGCCCTCTCCGATGAAGCACAGCAGTCCCTGATTCCCCGAACCCAGTGCCTGCAGGGCGGAGGTCACGGTGAGGGCGGTCGAGCCGGGATACCCGGTCCAGTTCTCATACCGCCGGTCAACCGTCGGTGGATAGGGGTGCAGTTGCAGGACGGCGGCGAGGTTCTCGCCGTAGGTCGCGCCGTCCAGGGTCGGGACGCCGCCGGTCCAGTTGCTGGGGAAGAGGACCTCGGCCAGGATGACCGCCGAACCGAAGCAGGGCGCCGGATCCACGGTGTCGTAGGCGATGACCCTTTCCACGAAGTGCTGTGCCTGCGTCAGATCGTGGACCGGTGCGCGTCCGACCGCGAGTTCCGGATCGAGGTCGACCTGGTCGCCGGGGTCGCTGAAACTCCGGTAGGCCTCTCCGAAGATCCCGTCGCCGTCGGCGTCCCAGTCGCCATCGAGGCAGGCGTAGTAGAGATCGGATTCGAGATCGCTGGAGCCCCCCGCCGGATACCAGGTGCTGCGAGCCAGGCGCACGGGAATGAAGCCGCTGTCCCCGCCGAGGAGAACGTACCTCAGGTTTCCCTTGGCGTACTGCTGGATGAGGTAGTTGCGGAGCGTCTCGGCGTCGTCGCGTCCGGGGGGCGCGGTGCCCAGGATCTCTTCGAGGGTTACCACGCAGCTCGGCAGATCCGCGACCAAGGTCCGATGCTGGGCCAGGGTCGCAAACGCCGCCTGGAAGGCCGACGGACAGATGATGAGATGGACGGCCTCATCCGCCGCGACCGCGGACCGGGCCGGCGTAGTGGAGGCGGCCGCAAACGCCGCCAGGACAAGAACCAGTACCAGAGAAGGCCACGCGGCCCGCAGCGCTGACGGAGTGGACACGGGAAACCTCCGGTCGAGGGTGGATCGCAGCGGAGAATGAGGTCGTATCGTCGATGCAATCATAGTACCTCCGTTGCCGAAGGATGGAGCAAAGCCCGGCAGATCCCGGAGGACATCAACCCGCCCAACGATCCAAGTGCTTGAAAATGAAAGAGCTAGAGACTTTCCCGGTCGGCTTCCCAAAAAAACACTAAAGAAGTCGTCCGGCCCGGCCGATCGAAAAGGGTAGAACCGATGGAATGCCGCCGACTGCGGATGATCCCGGAAAGGAGGGTGGCCATGTGGATCAACAACTTCGTCTCAGCGTCTTCCGTGCGCCCCTTCCACGCCCAACTGCCACCGCGGGAGGGCGATCGCGGCACGCGGACTTCCGGGATCTCGATTCCCGGGCTTCCGTGGTCCCGCATCTTCCTCGTCATCGTCCTGGCCTTCCTGATGACGGGCGGATTCCAGCAAGAGTCCGCCGATGGTTCCACCACGGGAAGGGTGCAGGTCAGCGCCCGGGTCCTTCCCCTGGCCAAGGTGGAGAAGACAACCTCCCGGTTGGAGAAAGAGTGGGAGGAGATGATCCAGGATCAGCAGCTCCAACGCGAGCTTTCGACTCTGGGTCTTCACCACGCCGATGATCTTCGCCTGGAAGACCTCGACGCTCTCGGCCGGAAATGGATCGGTGAGCGAGAGGTGGGGAACGGTAGTGTCCATCTTGAATTCGTCGCCCCCGGCCAAGCCGGACTCAACCCAGTCCTCCTCGTCGAATGGATCAGCAATTGAAGTACCGAGACCAGGAACAACAAGATGTCTTGTCGGAAGCCAAGCTCGACCGCTGGTTCTGGCGCGTTTGGTTCCTTCTGGTGGGCGTTTCGGTGATTTCCATCGCTGCGCTCGCGCTCACGATCGAGACCATCCATTCCTCTGCACGGGACCCGTGGCCTTGGGAGGGAACCGACCTTGCCCTGGTGGGCGCTCTCTTCTTGCTCATGGTCATCTTCGCGGCGTACATGACCCACCAACAGCGCAGGATCATCAACCTGAAGAATTCCCTGAGGGATGCCGAGAGAAAGAGCCGGGAAATCAGCCGCCGGCATCGCAATCACCTTGTCGCCTTCTACAGCGTGAGTGCGGTGGTGGGGCAGCAAAACGACCCCCAGAAGGTCTTTGACTATATCGTGCGGCTCTGCCGGAAGGTCTTCGAAGCTGATCGTGTGTCGTTGATGATCCTGGACTTCAAGACCCAGATGCTCGAGGTACGGGCGGCGATTGGCCACGAAAATCCCGAGAAGGTCATCGGATCGAAGAGGAAGCTCGGTGAGGGGATCTCCGGCTGGGTGGCCCAACAGGGCGAACCGCTTCTTCTGGGAGGGGCCATTTCGGAACAGGAATACCCCGGGCACCGGCCGTGCGACGAATCGATCGTCTCGGCCATGGTGGTTCCGTTGGTGGTGCGCAATGAGGTGTGCGGAGTCCTGAACGTGTCCAACGATCATAGCGGCACCATCTACGATCGGGAAGACCTCGACGCCCTGCGGGTGTTCAGCGAAATCGCGGAATACTCGATTCGGCACGATGAGCAGACCACGTGGATGCGTCAGACCATCGAGACTCTCCGGCGTCAGAAGACCCCCTGTTCGAAGGGGACGGAATCGCCGGTCTGAGGACTCAGACCCGGGTGAGCTTTTCAAACTGGTCGATGCGGCGACGGAGGATCTGCAGTGCCTTGGAGTGGATCTGGGAGATGCGTCCCTCGCTGAGGCCCAACTCCTCCCCGATCTCCCGCATGTTCAGATCTCCGAAGTAGTACAACTGGATCACCAGTTGTTGTTGGGGATCGAGCGCGTCCATCGCCTCGGTGAGTTCCTCTTCGAGGGCGAATTCCTCCACCTCGCGCGGCAGATCGTCCTGGTGACCGGACAAGGACTCCCACAGCTTCATCTCCAGGGGACGGATTGCGGTCGAATCCATCTCCTCCAGGCTGGTCACCGAAAGTGCCGGATTCTGCGCCAGCAGATTCCGGTAGGACGCGCAGTCCAGGTCGAGGGCCTTCGCCATCGCCGCCTCGGTGGCACGACGACAGGTCTGGTGTTCGATGGCCCTGGAGAGTTGATTGAGCTTGCGGGCGAGTTCGCGGCTGGCGCGGGGCATCCAGTCGATCCTCCGCAATTCGTCCTGGATGGCACCGCGAACCCGGATCGCGGCATAGCGTTCCAGGGGAACTCCCTTCCGAGGGTCGTAGCGCTTGGCCGCCTCGACGAAACCGAGCGCGCCGACCACCACCAGATCATCGAGTTCCAGGCTCGCGGGAAGGCGGGTGGCGAAACTCCTGGCGATGGATTCGATCATCGGCAAGTGCTCGGCCAGCAGTTCCTCGATGTCCGGGGGAGATCCATCGCCGGGTTCGGCGCGGCGGCCGGTATCCTCCGGAATGAGACCGAGACCGGCCTCGCCCGCAAGATCCGACGGGTCTTCCGGTTCGGGAAGGGTCTCGAGCAGGATGTTCCCGGACTGGACCGTCGCGCCGTCGTGGTGTGGTGCGCGCGGGGGGCCTGGTTCACGCGAACGGATTCCGGGTTGGGTCGGTCGTTCTTGCCCCAAGCTTGCTTCTCCCTTCGGGGATTCCAAGGATCCGCGTTAGCAATGCCTGTGCCGGGGCTCTGATCGGTCAAGATCGGTACGGAAAGCGCGGTGCCGGGCGGGCACCGTCAGGGGGGGACGGAGAGGTGGAAGAAGAGAAACCCAAGTCCCCGGGACTCAGGGCTGGGTGGTCCGCGCCTCGGCAATCAATGCGTCGATCTTCGCGCGCAGCTCGGGGTCTTCCGGTGGGGTCTTCGGGGCGAAGCGGTAGCGTACCTTTCCCTGCGCATCGACGAGATACTTGGTGAAGTTCCAGGTCGGCTCTTCCAACTCGCGGGTCAGGAAGACGTAGACTTCGTCCTTCTCCGTTCCCTTCACGTGCCGCTTGGAGAAGAGGGGGAAGGTGACGCCATAGTTCTGGGTGCAGAAGGTCCGGATCTCCTCGGGGCTTCCCGGCTCCTGATTGAGGAAATCACTGGAGGGAAAGCCCAGGAGCATGAACCCCTCGTCCTGCTTTTGACGATACAGGGCCTCCAGGCCCTCGTACTGCGGAGTGAGTCCGCACTTGCTGGCCACGTTCACCACCAGCGTCACCTTGCCGGAATACTCCTGCAGGGAGACCGGGTCTCCTTCGAGGGTTGTGGTCTTCAGGTCGTAGAAGGATTCCATGGGACTCCCTTCCTGGCCGGCGCCGGTGTGGGTTCGAGCGCTGGCAGTCTGGGTTTTCCCCCCGACGCGGGAAAGGATCACCCAGGATGCCGCCGCCCCGAGGAGCAGGACGGAGAGAAGAAGCAAATGCAGCGGTTTCATGACACCTCGCGAAGGGGGGAAGGTTCATCAAGCGATCGGGGGGATCGTCCAGGGGGAACGACCGCACCAGGATCTGCTGATGTCATGGGGAATCCCCGGTCACCGGTGCGCCGAAGGTCGCACCCGGATGGACTCAACATAGGATGAACCCGCGCGAGCCGCGAATCGAGGACTGCCTTCGGTTCCTCCACCCTCCGGCGGAACGGGGAGCAGGCCCCCGAAAGCTGCGGCCGACTGCCGACCAGAAACCTCTTGCTCCGGTTCTGCGTATGGGTTTCCATCGCGCGGGCATGCCATGCCCACGATCTGCAGTGCTGGAAGTCGATTGCCGCCCGCCGGAATGGAGCCCCGTACTCGGCGCCTCTTCCGCGGTACCACGTTGGAGGATCCATGCCCGCAGTCCTCACCGTCGAGAACCTGCGCAAGAGTTTCAGTGAAGTCCGAGCCGTCGACGGCATCGATTTTGAGGTCGCCGAGGGGGAGATCTTCGGCTTTCTGGGCCCCAACGGCGCGGGGAAGACCACCACCATCTCCATGATCGCCGGCCTGTTGCGGCCCGATGACGGCGAAGTCCGGGTCGATGGACTGTCCATCGCCGATCATCCCCGACAGGTGAAGGAGAAGCTGGGCGTGGTGCCCCAGGAAGTGGCGGTCTACCCGGAACTCTCCGCCCGAGAGAACCTGCGCTTCTGGGGAGGAATCTACGGAATGAAGGGGAAGACCCTGGCCGACCGGGTCGAGGAACTGCTCGCGGAGGTGGGTCTGGAGGACCGCGCGGACGAGCCGGTGAAGCGCTTCTCCGGCGGCATGAAGCGCCGCCTCAACCTGGCCATGGGCCTCGTCCACCGGCCGCGGCTCATCCTGCTGGACGAGCCAACCGTCGGCATCGATCCCCAGGCGCGCAAGAAGATCCTCGACATCGTCGAAGACATCACCCGCAGCGGTCAGACGGTTCTCTATACCACGCACTATCTGGAGGAGGCCGAGTCCTTCTGTGATCGCCTGGCGATCATCGACCATGGCCGCATCCTGGCTGAAGGAACCATCTCCGAGCTCAAGTCGCAGCTCGGGGATGGCTCCCTCCTGACGGTCCAGGGGTCGTTCAGTGAGCAGGAATTCCGACGGATCCTTGCCGACATGGAAGGTCTTCAGCCGGTGGAGATCTCCGACGGACGCGCCATGCTCCTGGTGCCCCGGGGAAGCCGGGGAGTCGGGGCGGCGCTGGAGAGCCTCTACGGCGCCGGGCTGCACCTGGAGGATGTTCTCATCAAGGAACCGAATCTGGAGGATCTCTTCCTGAAGCTGACCGGCCGGGAGCTGCGCGACTGATGTGGCCGTTGATCGTCAAGGACTTCCGCCGGCGCCGGCGATCGCCCCTGTCGACCGTGGTGATGCTCGTGTTTCCCCTGTTCATGAGCTTGACCCTGGGGGCGCTCATCGGAGATCCCGGGGCCGGGAAGAAGACGCCGCCGCTGAAGATCCTGGTGGAGAACCGGGACGAGAAGGGGTTCATCTCCAACGCCATCGTGGGGGCATTGGGAAACGGCGAGGCCGCGGGGCGATTGGACGCCACCCTGGTCGATGTGGGCGAGGGGGAGGCCTTGATGGAGAAGGGCAAGGCCTCGGCGCTGCTCATCCTTCCCGAGGACTTCAGCCGGGATCTGCTGGAGAGGCGGCCGACCCACATCACCGTGGTGCGCAATCCCGCCGAGGGCATCTATCCGGAGATCGCGGTCCAGGGTGCCGGAGTTCTTTCCACCTATCTCGATCAGGGCGCGCGCCTGTTGGGTGACGATCTGGCGGCGATCCAGGAGATGATCGACGACGGACATCTTCCCCCGGCGGCCAAGGTCGGAGAGGTGGCGGCCCATCTGATGGAGAAGGCGAAGGGGCTGAAGCGGTACCTGTTCCCCCTCCTGGTGACGGTCCACTCGACCAAGGCCGAGAAGGAAGGCGCTCCGACCTTCTCCATCATCGGCTACATCCTGGTGATGACGACGGTCATGGCGGTGTTGTTCGTGGCGGTGCGTTCGATCCACGACCTCTTCGAAGAGGAGAAATCCGGCATGTTGAAGCGTCAGGCGGCGTCTCCGCTGGGGGTCTCCCGCATCGTCACCGCCAAGTTGATCTTCGGGATCCTGATGGGAGTCGCGGTCACCGCGATTCTCGCTTTGGCGGGGTCGCTCCTGGGCTGGATCAAGCCCCCGGTGGATGTCCTGGCCGTCGTGCTGCTGACCATCCTCTTCAGCGCCGCCGCGTGTGGCGTCGTGGCGTTGATCTTTTCAGTCAGTCGCAGCGAGAAGCAGGCGGGGATCCTCTCGTGGCTGGTGATCATGGGAATGAGCGCGATGGGAGGAAGCCTGGTTCCATTGGAGGCGATGTCGGGGATGATGCGGCGCGCCGCGCCCTTCACCGTCAACTACTGGGCCATCGAGGGCTACAAGCGGGTGCTGTTCGACGGCGCGCACACCGGCGGGATCTTCCAGGTCCTTCTGGTCCTGGTGGTGATCGCCGCCCTCACCCTGGTGCTGAGCGGGGCGCTCCTTTCCCGCCGCCTGAAGGAGATCCACCAGTGAGACGGGTCTGGCACCTGGCGTGGCACGACTCCCGCCTCTTCCTGATGCGCCGGGAGAACCTCTTCTTCATGCTGGGAATGCCGGTTCTCTTCATGTTGTTCTTCAGTTCGGTGTTCCGCGGTGGCTCGGGTCCCCAGCAGGTGAGGGTGCAGTTGGGGGTGATCGATGCCGATCACAGTTTCCTCTCGATGGCGTTCATCGAGCAACTCAGGGACGAACACTTCCAGGTCGTGGTGCACGAACCGGCCCAGGCCGACAGCCTCGACCTCGTGCGCACGGTCCATATTCCCCCGGCGTTCGGCGACAGCGTCCTGGCCGGCCGGCCGGTCACCCTCGAGGTTGTCAAGGAGGCGACCAGCGACATCAACTTCGACCTCGCGGCCGATGTCCATCTGCACCGGACCCAGGTGGCCTTCCTGGGCACATTGATCCGCTGGGAACAGGAAACCGGTCGACATTTCCCGTCGGTGTCGCAGGTCGGTGAGGCCGACAAGGGGCGTTTACTGGCCCTGGCCGCCGAGTCCAGCCTGGTCACGGTGGAAGACCGCTACGCCGGCCGCGGTCGCCCGGTTCCGAGCGGAGCCGGCCAATCGATTCCCGGCATGCTGGCAATGTTCGTGCTGATGACCGTGCTCATCGGGGGCAGCGAGAGTCTCACCCGCGAAAAGCACGAGGGTACCCTGTCGCGGCTGGCGACCACGCCGTTCTCGCGGGGGGAAATCCTGGGCGGGAAGGTTCTGCAACTGACCGCCGTGGGCTTCATCCAAGCACTGGTGCTGATGGCGGCGGGACAGGTGATCGGCGCGATCCATCTCTTCGGGATCGACTTCTCCTGGGGACGGCATTTCGTCGCCCTCGCGCTCATGCTCATCCCCTACGGCTTCGCGGTGGGATGCCTGACCCTCTTCGTAGGGGGGGTGTTCCGCACCACCCAACAGGCGGAGAGCCTGGCCTGGCTCTTGGGAATCATCATCTCCGCCCTGGGGGGCGCCTGGTGGCCGATGGAATTGATGCCCCGCGGGATGCAGATCCTGGCCCGGTTCCTTCCCAGCTACTGGGCCCTGGAAGGAATCCATTCCCTGCTGACCTTCGGCCGGGGACCTACCGCGGTGATCCTTCCCTCGTTGATCCTGGTGGGGTTCGGGGTTCTCTTCGGTTGGCTGGGCAGCCGGACCATGCGGATCGAAGGAATCGGCTGATCCGTGACCGCTTCGCCCGGGTTCACGCCGGGCCCATCCTGCTCCGGCTTCAAGCGCGCCTGCCGTCAGCTGGGAGAATCGCTGCTCCCGGCTTCTTCTTCCGCATTCCTCGTCAGCAATTCCTCGAGGTCTGCGTCCTTGCGTTCCCACAATCCCTGGACCCACTGCTGGATGCGGTTGCGGTAGGCTTCGTCGTGCAGGTAGTCGCCCTGCATCAGGTCCTCCGGGAGATCCTCCAGGCGGGCCCGGACGCGGACCAGCGGCACCTTCCCCCCCAGGAAGTGGAGGAATCCCGGGTTGCCCCGCGGGTAGGCGATGGTGAGATCGATCATCCGGCGCAGTTGGCCTTCCATGGCATTGAAGGTGAGGGCGACCCCGCCGGCGCGCGGCTTGAGCAGGTGACGATAGGGCGATTGCTGGCGCTGGTGTTTCTCCGGGCGGAAGCGCGTGCCCTCGAGGAAGTTGATGACGGCGACCGGCCGTCCCCGATACCTCCGGCACATCTTCCGCACCGTCTCCAGGTCGCGTCCGCGTTGTTCGGGATGCTGCTGGAGGTACTCGCGGCTGTGGCGTCGCATGGCGGGGAAGTCCAGGCCCCAGAACACCGGTCCAATCAGCGGCAGCCACATGAGTTCCCGCTTGAGGAAGAAACGGGGGAAGGGAGCCTTGCCGGTCAGAACCTCCAGGAGGACCAGCACATCGACCCAGCTCTGGTGATTGACCACCACGAGGTATGACTCCTCGGGATCGGTGGGCTCGAACCATTCGATTTCCCATCGTGTCGGCAGCACCAGGGTCTGGATGATGACGACCCCGTGCGCCCAGATCGTGCTGAGGCGGGTGATGAGGTCGGTGATGGTCTGGCGCCAATACCAGTGGGGGGTCAAGAGCTTCAGGAGCAGCAGGAGATAGATGGGAATGCACACCGCCGCGGTGAACAGGGTCGCGATGACCAGAAGCGCTGCGGCGAGGAGAAAGGAACCCATGATCTCAGTTGATGCTCAGCTCATCGTCGTCGTCCAGCCATTGGCCGCTGCGGTCGAGGGTGTCGTCCCAAGGCTGGGAAGGTGCAGCCTCCACGCCTGGTGAAGATGAGGCCTCCACGGTCACCGGCGCGGTCAGGGTGAGCAGATTCTCGATGCCCTGGATATCCGCCATGGCATCGGCCTGGGCGGCGGGATCGCCGGGGCCGTTCAGCAGGAGTTCGCGGGCGACTTCCTGGTAGGCCAGCGCTCCCTTGGACAGCGGCGAGTACACCACCAGGGGACGCTTGCGGTCGGTCATCTCCTGCATCCGGACGGTGCGGGGGATCATGGACACCATGATGCGGTCGCCATGGTTCTCGTAGAGCTGACCGACGACCTTGCGGGCCATGCGGGTCCGCAGGTCGACCATGGTCAGCAGGAATCCCTCGCATTCCAGTTGAGGGTTGGCGGTCTCCCGGATCTCCTCGGCCACCTCCAGCATCCGGGGCAGGGTTCGATAGCTCAGCTCCTCGGCCTGGATGGGGACCAGGTAGGAATCGGACGCGGCCAGGCAGGCGCGGGTGAGGTGGCTGAGGGTCGCCGGGCTGTCGATGATCACGAAGTCGAAGCGCTCGGTGACCTCGTCCAGGAGCTCGCGGAAGATGAAGGGGTCCTGCCGGGCCAGTTCGTGGAGGTGATCCTCGGTCTCGGTGTCGACCCTCCCCGCGGGCAGGAGTTTCAGTCCTTCCACCGAGGTCTCGACGATGGCCTCGTCCGTCGCAGCCCAGTTGCGCAGGACATCAGCCAATCCTTTCCGCTCTTCTTCGGCCTCCAGCAAACTGCGGCTGAGGCCGCCCTGGGGGTCGGCCTCCAGCAGGAGGACTCTCTGTCCTTCCTGCGCCAGTGCGGCAGAGAGATTGGCGGCGGTGGTGGTCTTGCCCACCCCGCCCTTCTGGGAAACGATGGCGATCACCTTGGCCATGTGTGTCTCCTCCAGCCGAACCAGGACAGTCAAGGAGTGAAGTGGGGCGTGCAACAAGGCCGCCAAGGTACAACATCCGGCGAGGGCTGACCAGCCCCACTGGCGCTTTTCTTCGCCCCTGGGGGAAAAGTTCTCCCCAGATTTCTGGGCCGGTCCGTTGACCCGGGTGGCCCGGGTACGCTAGGCTTGGTTTTTCCGTGGAGGGGGCCGCGCGGCGGCCCCGGAACCATGCCTCTTGGGAAGGAACGAGCACGGAAATGGCAGGAGTCAACAAGGCCATCATCATCGGAAACCTGGGCGCCGACCCCGAGATGCGGACGACGCAGAACGGAACCCAGGTCGCCAATTTCAACGTGGCCACCACCGAGCAATACACCGATCAATCCGGCCAGCGCCAGGAGCGGACCGAGTGGCACCGCATCGTGGCGTTCGGGCGGCTGGCGGAGATCTGCGGTCAGTACCTGCACAAGGGCAAGCAGGTGTACATCGAAGGTCGCATCCAGACGCGCAAGTGGACGGACCAGAACGGGAACGACAAGTGGACCACCGAGATCATCGCGCAGCAGATGCAGATGCTGGGCCGGGTCTCCGATGGGGCCAGTGGCGTGGGAGCTTCGGCTCCTTCCGGCGGGGCCACCCGTACCGCGGCAGCGGGCGGGGAGATGGCCGCCGAAGACGACGACCTGCCCTTCTGATCCCTTGCCCTTGGGACGCTGATGACGTGGACGGCGTTCCGGCGTGTCCCTCGTAACGCCTTGGGCTTGTAAGAGCCGAACCGATGGTGGGGCCGGGAGCAATCCCGGCCCCCGTTTCCGTGGTGGCTTCGCCCGGTCCGATTCGTTCCGGTGGCTCAGGCCCGGGTGGGACACCACTTGTAGAGGGTGCAGTCGTCGCATCGAGGAGAACGCGCCTTGCACACCTGCCGGCCGTGCAGGATGAGCTCGTGGGAGAACTGGACCCACCGTGCGCGGGGAATCAGGGCGTTCAGGTCGCGCTCGACCTTCACCGGATCGGTCTCGTCGGTCAGGGCCAGCTTCCAGGCGATGCGCTTGACGTGGGTGTCGACGACCACACCCCCCGGATTGTCGAAGGCATTCCCCAGGACGACATTGGCGGTCTTGCGCCCGACCCCGGGCAGGGCACAGAGCTGGTCCATGTCGTTGGGAATCTTCCCGCCGTGGTGTTCGACCAGGGCCTGGCACGCCGCGCGGATGTTCTTGGCCTTGTTGCGGAAGAATCCGGTGGAACGGATCGCCTCCTCGATCTCCTCCTGACTGGCCTGGGCGAAGTCGCGCGGCGTCGGGTACTCCTGGAACAAGGTCCGGGTCACCTGGTTCACCCGCACGTCGGTGCACTGGGCCGAAAGGATCGTGGCGATCAGCAGTTGGAACGGGTTGCGGTGGATCAACGCGCACTCGGCGGCGGGATACAGGCGCTGCAGTTCCTTGTCGATTTCCTTCCAGTGCGGATTGGGAACCACGCGGCGCAGATTCTTCGCGGCGGCGGCCCGGCCGCGGGATGCCTTCGTATCGGACGTCTTCCGCCCGGCAGTCTTCTTCGATACGGTCTTGCGGGCGGCGCGTTCTTTCTTCTGGGCCATGGGTGGTCGGATCCTGAACAGGGGGGACATCAATCGGCAGGGGGAAGGGCCAAGGATAGCCGAGAGGGGGAAGGCCGGCCACGCTTTCCCTCGGCGCCGGGTTGGATGCTCCTCCCGACCGGGGACGATCGGGCCTCGATGGGTTGGCAATCCCCCCTTTCGGGGCGACCTTGACAGTGTCCCGGGGCCTTGCTACATTGCCGGTCCGCTTGGCAGGCGACGCCGCTCTGGGCTCCTCGAGCTCCTTCCCGGCCCGGTCGGCTCGCGCCACAGATCTTGGGTGCGCCGCTAGCTCAATTGGCAGAGCAACTGACTCTTAATCAGTAGGTTCGGGGTTCGATTCCCTGGCGGCGTACCAACCAACCTTCTCGGCGACAGTCCGTTGCGTGGATGGGCATGCAAGGCGGCAGAGCCGACCGGTTCCGCGATCACATGGTGAAGAGAGTCATCCGCCGCGACGGAGAAGGTCCTGGACAATCACTTCAATACGTCACCTGCGCTTCCACGAGTTCCGCCGCACGCTCGGAGGCGATGGGAGGGCCGAGTGCACCAGTGAAGGGATCACGTTCCCGGGAGATCATGCGTTCCCGGCAGCGAATGGGTCCTACCTGCGGCGCGTAGACGATGATGCCGGCGGCATAGGGGTGGTACGAGTCGATCACATCACCGCTTTCATTGGTGACCTCTTCCACGCCGAAGTCGACCGCGTAGATCACCTCGATGCAGTATGCGTAGTCGCGCCCGCCGATCATGCAATCGCCCTCGCTCCACACCGTGGCGTACAGCCAGATGTCGTTGGCCAGGGCCGGGATGAGCTGGTGAGAGAACGAGTGACCCGGCGAGAGATCGCTCTCGAGATACTTCCACGCGAGGAGGGTGTCGACATCGCCATAGGTCCCGATGTACGAGGCGGTCCTCTCCCATACCGCACCGAAGAGAAACAAGGGCTCGAGGTATCCGCGGACGCTCACTTTCCGGGCCTCCGGGCCGGTCATCAGTGTCGGGTAGACGCTCCGTGCCTCGTCGCGGAGACCCGGCCGGGCCCCCAGAAGCGGTCGCAAGAGGTTCGAGCCGGGATCGACCTCGATGCTTCTCAGTTCGGAACCGATCGGAATATAGAAGGTCTCCTTCAGATTCTGACCCGTGGCGCCCGACAAGGTCGTTCGGTGTTGGGCCAGATGTTCTCCAGGGTCGCCCTGGGTTCATCCGTGCCAGGTACCGGAAGACCGGCCCCGCGCCGGGAGCGTAGACGATGGTCCCGACGGTGAAATCGCGCAGGTACTCAGCGCTTCCCGGTGAAGTCTCAGAAACCCCGAAGTCGATCAGGTAGACGCATTCCAGACTGTTCCGGTAGCTGATGCCATCCCCTCGATAGGTGAACTGCCGTCGGATCCACGCGTGGACCCATACCTCCGACGCCAGGCGGGGAATGAGCTGGTAGTCGGAGCGGCTGCCAACCGTGAGTTCGGAAGCGAGACACTTCCAGGCCAGGTCCTGGTCGGAATCGCTCAAGATGCCGATGTGGTCCTCGGACTTCTCGAAGATTCCGCCGTGCAGCAGGGTGAAGGGGAGGATGAGTTCCACCGCCTCGGAGCTCGCGGTGCCGGTCGCAAGCTGGAGACGCTCCTGCAGGTCCGGCCGGGTCGGGTCGCCGGGCAGATCCTGGCGCATCCACTGGTAGGTCCATGTCGTTCCGTCGGCGTTGGGCCAGAGGCTGTCGAGGCTCGGCGGGTTGACGCCCGGACCGGTGGTGTCATCCCCGCAACCGGCGGTGAACACGATTCCGGTGGTGGAGAGCAGGCCGGCAGCGAGCAGGAGGAGACGAGTCTATCAGAAAACGTAGGTCATGACGATTGCAATGCCCAACGGGTCGCGCTCGCGAGGGCGATTGCCACCAGGAAACTCAGAGGGTTCCGATGAGGATGTATTCGGACTGCGTCTGCTTCTTGGCTTCTTCGAACCGGAGGACGGACTTGGCGGCGATAGGGCCTCTTCGGGCCACACTCCACCCATGCACATTCTTCGAGGCACAGCTCTCCCAGTCCCGGGGCCGGCCGGCCCGAGGTGCTGAAGAGCCGGGCCGGCCGGTGTTGCCGTCGTGACGGCCCGCGGTCAGTTCATGGCGGCCAGGATCTCCAGCGCCCGGTCGTTGGCGTCGTTCAGAAGAGCCATCAGGTAGTTGTGGTTGTGGAAACCACTACTCTCATCCGACTCCGCATACGCCAGGTTGTGCTGCGCCTCCTCCAGTTTCGACAGCAACGTCGGATCGGTCGATCCGTTGAGAACGGTGGCGGCTGCTTCCACATTGGCCGCCACGGTCGCATCCAGGGTCGAGAAGGACGACTGGAAATTGTCGATGATCCCCTGGGCGGTCGTGGCATCGAAGGAGGGATGACAACTGCTCTGTCCGCAGGAGACGGTGTCTCCACCGGTGCCTTCCGGTACGAAGATGCTGAACCCATGGCCGTGGAACATGGACGAATTGCTCCCATCCACATCGCTGACGTACATATGACAATCCTTGCACCCGGCCGAGGGCATGAGTTGCTGGGAAGCAACGCCGATTCCGCCTTCTCCAGTGCGGATGTCATAACTGAGATGGTCCGTGCCGGCGAAGCGGAGGCTCCCATGGCATTGTCCACACAATTCGTCGGCATCGGTCATCGCTTCGTACTCCATGGTGGCCGAATTGAAGTACGATGGGGTGTCCGGCTGATGCGGATCGTGACAGGCGACACACGAGACATCCGGCCATTCCGCGGTGTTCCTCGGAGAGGTTCCCTCGGTGAAGACGCCGCCACTGGTGGTGAAGAAATACGCCAGGGCTTCGTCCTCCCGCATTCCCCCGTTGGCCAGGACCGCGGTCGGGGCATGACAGGCCACGCAGTTTTCCGGATCGGCGCCGGTGACGGTTTCATGGGGCGTCTCACCCGCGCGTTCGGCCGCCAGCTCATCGGCGACATCCTGCTGGGTGATGGCGTGCCTGCTGCTGCGCCACGCGTCGTAGGTCCGGTGATCGGTCTCGGCGAAGCGGAGGCTTCCGTGGCATTGACCGCACAAAGCACTCGATCCGTCCATCGGCGTGTAGTGCGCCGTGCGGGAGTCGAAGATGGAGAGGATCGGTGGATCGTCCGGGTGGTCCTGCGAGACATCGTGACACACCGCGCAGTCGACGTGTGACCACTCGCCGGAATGCAGCGGTTCTGTCTGGGCGGTGAACACACCGTTGTCCGTGGTGAAGAAATATTCCAGCGCGTCGGTCTCGGTCATCGATCCGTTGGCCTGGACCGCACGGGGACCGTGGCACGCGATGCAGTTCTCGGGGTCGCTGCCATGGAGGACTTCGTCCGGGGTTTCCCCCGTCCGTTCCGCGGCGAGTTCCTCGGCGACATCGCTCTGGGTGTCCGCGTGACGGCTCGCCTGCCACACCGCAATCTGCGATGAATGGCATTGGCTGCAATCGGCGGAATCGATCCCGGGATTCGGCGGGCATTCGGGACAATTGTTGTCGTTGCTGCAGCCCGCCATCATCAGGATGAACGCAAAGGTGACCATCAGCGCCACGAGGACCCATCCCGAGACCCCCGGTGTGCGCTTCTGTGATCTCATCATTCGCCTCCTCGAATGGACCTTCCCCCGGTGGGTCCGGATGTGCCCGTACGGGGAGAGGTCACCACCACCCCACGGGGAGATTGCGAACGCCCGCCGTGGGGTGGACACCCCAAAGACAGGACTTTGGACCCCAGAGATCAAGAGTTATGGATCGTTTACCCTGATATTTGCACAAACGAACGTCCGCTCATCGCAGGGTCTTCCGGCCAGCGCGCCTCCATGAACTTGCCGATCCCGAACGCGGCTCCCTGGACGGTGGCCACCAGGCCGCCGAGGAGGATCACCGCCTGTGCGCCGAGCGGATCCGGAGCCGATGGCCCGGGCGTCATCCGGGTCATCCACCAGCCCAGGAAGGCGAGACTGGCCGCATGCACCACCTGGTCGACGAGAAAGGCCTGGGCCGTATCGCGGAATCGTTGCTTGAGGCCGTCGATCAAGGTGTGCACCGCGAAGAGGGTCACCGGGAGAAGCCACAGTCCCCAGTTCTGGATCGCCAGGTAGGCGACCGCGGCGTGGATCAAACCATGCAGCAGGAGGAATCGCCCGTTCCTCTTGCGTTCGACGAGTGCGTCCGGCTGGAGAAGGAAATCGGCCAGGCAATGGGAAGCGAGGAGGATCAGGATCCAGTGGGTCATCGGTCGCGCCTCGGGCTCATCGGTCGTGCCTCCCTCGACGCGGTCGGGAAGGGGGGATTCCCGCGGTCCATCGCTTCGACGACGCCCAGAGCTCATTCCCGATCGAGAGCTCGGAGAATCTCCTCCTCGGCCCAGCGCAAGGCCTGCTGGACCGCCGGCCAGTGGGCGCGTTTCAAGGACTTCGCCACCGCCTGCCTCGAGATCGAACCGCCATCGGTCTTGGGGGGCCATCGCCGGGCGATCTCTTCTTGGGTCAAGCCCTGGAGTGCCCCGGAGACCGCCCGGGATTCGGCGGGGGCCCAATCGAGCGCCACGGAATCCAGCAGGGGGGTCACCGCCCGGGCCAGGGCCGTCCGCTGCCCGAACCAACGCAGGGGGGAGGAGAAGCCGAGGGTCACACCCCCCAGCGCATCCAGTCCCTTGCCGGAGTGGAGGAACGCGGCGCCGCGGGAATCGGAGATCCTCTCCTCCGAGATGTCCTCGACTTCACCCAGCCCGATGGAGATGCGGGTGTCGTAGCGTACCGGGGGTTCGGAGAGCATCTTGAGACGACACCGCAGGAACAGCGCGGCGCGGAAGCAGAGTTCGGGCTTCGTGAGCAACAATTGCCAGCTGTCGTGACGAAAGGTATCGATGCTGCCGCGGATGGAGTGAGGATGGAACGACTCGAATTGCCGGGCCGCTTCGGTCAGTTCATCCATCGCCCGGCGGCCTTGCTCCGCCGTCAACCTGGATGCTTCTCAGTGCTTTCCGTGATCGCCGGTCACCGGCACGAAGCGGACCGGGAGGAGGCGCCGGGTCGTGTACTCGTCCTCCTGCGTCTTCTCCACCAGGACCAGCTCCTGGTAACCGCCGGCCTCGCCGAGCGGCATCAACAGCTTGCCGCCGACCCGCAACTGCCCGAGCAGGGTCTCGGGAATCTCGGGCGCCGCCGCGGTGATGATGATCCGGTCGAACGGAGCCGCCTCGGGCCATCCCGCCCAGCCGTCCCCCGCGCGGACGTGCACGTTGTCATACCCGAGTTCCTTCAAGGTCGCGGCGGCCCGCTGGGCCAAGGGCTTGTGGATCTCCACCGTGTATACCTCTTCAACCAGCCGGGAAGCGACCGCGGCCTGGTATCCCGAACCGGTGCCCAGTTCGAAGAGCTTGTGCTGGGGCTTCAGATCCAGTTCCTGGGTCATGTACGCCACGATGTAGGGCTGCGAGATGGTCTGGCCGTCGCCGATCGGCTGGGGCGCGTCCTGGTAGGCGAAGGCCCGGTACGCCTTGGGTAGGAAGAGATGGCGCGGCACTTCCCGCATCGCCTCGATCACTCGTGGATCGTGGATGCCGCGCTTGAGGATCTGGTTCTCGACCATCGCCACCCGCTGTGATTTCCAGGAGTGCTGGTTGGCCACGAGCAGCGGAACGGCGAAGAGGGCGGCGATCGAGGCGGCGCACCTGGCCAGGATCCGAGTGAGGAAGGTGCTCATGGTCAGCTCCCGGGAATCCGTTCTCTGTTCCTCCAAGTACGCAAGGGATGCGCGAACGGCAAGTCGCCGCCGGCCAAGACGCAGGGGCGATTCCTCCAAGGTCTTGGAGTTTCGACACTTGACACCTTGTCCCTGACCTCACAGTTTCGGCCGTAGCGCTCGATGCGAGACGAAGGCGAGTCCATCCATGAGCCACGTCATTCCCCCGGAATCCTCGTTCAGGATCAGCACGCCCACCTCCACGATCCCATTCCGGCGCTTGTCGGGTCTGATCGCACTGCTGTTGGCGGTGCCTCTTCCCGCCGGCGCAGCCGTTCCACGGACGACGGTTCTTCCGGTGGTCACCGCGGGGCATTCCACCGGCGAGATCCAACTCGACGGACGCCTGGACGAGGAGGCCTGGCAACACGCGGGGATCATCTCCGACCTCACCCAGCAGGATCCGCACCCGGGGGAACCCACGCCCTTCAAGACCGAGATCCGGGTTCTCGTCGACCAGGAGAACCTGTACTTCGGCGTCTATTGCCACGACCCCGATCCGCAAGCCATCGCGATACACACCATGTCCCGCGACGGCAACCTGTGGGGCGACGACAACATCGCATTCGTCCTGGACACCTTCGGTGACCAACGCACCGGATACTTCTTCCGCACCAACGCGGCCGGGGCCCGCCAGGACGGTCTCATCTCCAACTCGGAGGACTCATCGACGAACTGGGATGGGATCTGGGACGTGAGAACGCGCCGGGTGAAGGACGGTTGGACCGCGGAATTCGTGATTCCCTCGCAGACCTTGCGGTTCACCCGCGGGCTCGACCAGTGGGGATTCAACGTGGAACGCAGGATCGCCCGCAGCCGCATGAGCCTTCGCTGGACCGGGATCACGCTCGATTCCCGTCTGAACGACTTCCGCCGAGCGGGCCGGTTGGCTGGGGTGGGCGGATTGCGGCAGGGAATCGGACTGTCGGTGAGTCCCTATGGCCTGGTGCGGGGAGAAGGTGGGGTGAACGGGGTCGACCGGGTCACCACCGGCGATGTCGGAGGAGACGTCACCTGGAATCTCAGCTCGAACCTCACCGGGGTGGTGACGGTGAACACCGATTTCGCCGAGACCGACGTCGATACCCGCCAGATCAATCTCACTCGCTTTCCCCTGTTCTTCCCGGAGAAACGCGCCTTCTTCCTGGAGGGGTCGAGCCTCTTCTCGTTCGGGACGGGTTTGAGAACCGATTTCATCGCCTTCTTCTCACGGCGCATCGGTCTGTACCAGGGCGATGAGATTCCGATCAACGCCGGATTGAAGGTACTCGGGAGAGCCGGCCGGTGGAACATCGGCGCCCTGGACACCTTCATGGGTTCCAGCGAAGCCACCCGTTCGACCAACCTGTTCGCCGGGAGGGTCACCTACGACGTGGACGATCACTTGACCGTTGGGTTGATCGCCACCAACGGGGACCCGAGCGGGAAGGCGGACAACTCCCTCCTGGGGGTGGACGCGCAGTGGCGAACCTCCACCTTCCATGGCGACAAGAACCTCGCCTTCGGAGCCTGGGGATCCTTCACCTCCAGTTCGGATGTTCCGGGCCGACCGGCCGGCTGGGGTCTCAAGCTCGATTATCCCAATGATCTGTGGGATCTCTTTCTCATCTACAAGCAATTCGGGCGGGAGATGGATCCGGCGCTGGGGTTCTTGCCCCGGCCGGGAACCCGGTGGGTCCAGGGCGGAGGCGCATTCCAACCCCGGCCCAACGTCCCCGCGCTTTCGTGGATCCGACAGTGGTTCTTCGAGACCTTCGTCACCTGGGTGGAGAACCTGGACGGGCACACCGAGTCGTGGCGGCTGTTCACCGCGCCCATCAACATCGAACTGGAATCGGGGGAACACATCGAAAGCAACTGGGTTCCCCAGTACGAAAGCCTGGATGAGGATTTCGAGATCGCCGACGGGGTGGTCATTCCCGCCGGCGACTACGATTTCACCCGCTTCAGGGTGGAAGCGCAGAGTGCGCGGAGCCGCCCGTGGCGCATCGGCAGCACGGTCTGGTTCGGCGAGTTCTACACCGGCCATCTCACCCAGATCGAGGCCTTCGCGAACGCCACGATCGGAAGCGGTCATCTACGCCTGGAGCTTTCCGGTGAGCTGGACGAGGGCAGCTTGCCCGAAGGCGACTTCACCGAGCGTCTCTATGTCCTCGATACCACCTACGCGTTCAATCCCGATCTGCTGCTGTCACTCAATCTCCAGTACGACTCGCCGTCGCGGACCCTGGGCGCCAACACCCGCCTGCGCTGGACCCTCGAGCCCGGCAAGGACCTCTACATCGTCTGGAACCGGGGCTGGCGGCGATCGGATCCGAGCGCGCGCTCCGATTTCCTGCGGCCGGTCGACGACCAGCTCGTGGTCAAGCTGCGTTGGACCTTCCGGGCGTGATCCAGCTCCAGATCTCCATGACACCGGGGCTTCGTCCCCCCGTCGCCGGGCTTTCGTGCCCCCATCACCACGGTCGGGTCTTCTGCATCGGAAGGAAGGTCGGGGCGGTGGCCTCCCCGTCGAGAACGGCCTCCTGCAGCAATTCCACTTCGATCAGGTGCAAGGTTCCAAGGACGTTGCCCGACGCATCGGCGACCTCCCGGTTCAATTCCGATTTCAGTCCGATGTACCCGATGCGGCCATACCAGAGCTCGGTGCGGTCGTCAGGTCCGAAGACCGAGGCGTCGATCCGGACCGTCCACCCGGGCGTCGGGCCGGTGGGTAGATCGAAGGTCTCGCGGGCCACGACCTCCGCCGTGACCCGGACGTCGTCATCCCGGACGATCCACGTGGTCCCCAGGCCCAGCGGGTACTGCAGGAGGAGGAATTCGTTCTCCTCGACCCCGGTGGGGAAGCCGGAAACCCCGGCATGGACCGCGTTCCACCGGGCCGCGAGTTCTTCCAGGGCGCTTTGCCAGGCGGGCGGGACGCCCCGCGACAGCAATGTCGGCAAAGCGTCCGGTGGACCGACGTTGAAGGGCAGATCCGCGACGTAGAGTCCCTCCTGATCCTGACGGTAGTCGATTCTCTGGAACGCCACACTGTTCCCGTCGCGGATCTCGACTTCCTCGACGACATACTCCCGCCCGAAGACTTCCTCGCGGCCGGTCAGGCGCCGGGTGCGCCGGAGCGTGAGATCGTTGGAGATCACCGTTCCTTCGTCATTGACGATGCGCAGGCTGATCTGGCTGAGGTACTCCCAGCGGTTGCCGACCTGGAGAGGATAGAAGTCTCCACCGGTGGGTGAGGGGGCTGCGGTCGGGCTGGGGTTTTCCCTGTCCGTGCACCCGCCCACGCCCCAGGAGACGAGCGGAACCAGGAGGAGGAGCAGGGTGATGCGGAAGACGGCCCCGGGATGGAGATCCTCGATCGAGCGTCGCGGCTTGGCATCGGGCGGGTGATGGCGAACGATCGCCATGGGCCGAGCCTCCTCTCCGCGGAACGGGAGTGCCTTCCTAGAACATCCCCAACTTCAGGGTGATCATTCCGAACCCGCCCTCGGCGTCGGCATTGCTGAGCACCGTCAGGTCGACCCCGCTCACGTAGCGGTAGCCGCCCCCGGCGGTCAGGCGGGCGAAGTCGGTCAGGTTCAGGACAAGCTGCACCGTGGGCTCGAGCACGAAGACCGAATCGGAGTCGGGGTCGTTCTCCGACCCCGCCACCGGATCGCGCAGCTTGATGCCGCCCAGGCCGGTGAGGATCGACAGGGTGGGGTGGATCACCGAATCGGCGAAGAACGCATACTCGAACTCGAAGCCGCCGTAGGTGAACTTGACCACCCGGTCGAGTCCGTCGGTGTTCTGCACGATCACGTCGCTGACCATGGTGTAGAGACTCGCCCCCAGCACGATCTTGTGATCGAGGATCCATCCGCCCCGTCCGCCGAGAAAGGTCTCGTGGTCACCCTTGAACTCGCTTCCCTTGACCACCGGGGCAATGAACCCCCCGGACTCGATGTGGCCGGAGAAGAGACTTCCGGCCCTCCCGGCGGAGGGAAGGAGCAGGAGGATGGCGACGAGAAGGAGGAAGAGCGTCGATCGATGCGTCATGGAGGATCTCCCCGGGAGGAAGAGCGGAAACCGGATGCCAGGAACCCGTCCATTCTACCCTACCGGCGCGCGCGGCGCATCTGCTGACTGCCCGGGCCGCCGATTCCGAGGATCTTCGAGCGGGCCTGGAATCGCCCTCCGGGGTGGAAAACACCACCGGATCGTCTCCCGCAATCCCCACCCGGATCGCCCTCTTGCGTGGCGGCGGCGAAAGACGGCTGGAAATCCCGGGAAAATGATGGGAATAATCAAGACACGAGGAGGCGATTGCCATGAACGACCCCGGCTCGGCCCGCAGGGGCCGATCGAAGCTTCTGCTGATGATCCTCCTGATCCTGATCGGGGGGATGGCATCACTGGTGGGGTTTCCGCACGATGTCGAAGCGGCGGAATCCCCGAGCGCGGAACGCCCGGCCTGGGTGCTGGTGATCCATGGGGGCGCGGGAACCATCCGTCCGGACAAGATCGACCAGCAAACCGAAGAGGCCTACCGCAGCAAGCTGCGCCAGGTGCTGGCAACCGGCGCCGCGGTCCTCGATCGCGGAGGCTCCAGCCTGGACGCGGTCGAGGCGGTCATCCGGGAGATGGAGGATTCCCCGCTCTTCAACGCCGGCAAGGGAGCGGTCTTCACCGCGGCCGGCACCAACGAGATGGATGCCTCGATCATGGACGGTCGCACGCTGGAGGCCGGGGCGGTGGCGGGCGTGAAGACGGTGCGGCATCCCATCTCGGCCGCGCGCGCGGTCATGGAGCGTTCACCCCACGTGATGCTCGCCGGCGAGGGGGCGGACAGTTTCGCGGCGGCGGAGGGGCTGGAGATCGTCTCGCCCGACTATTTCTGGATCGAACGGCGTTGGAAGGACTATCTGCGCCGGAAGCAGGAGATGGAGGAAGAACGCGGGATGGATGGGGGAGAGGGCGAAGAGCATGGGACGGTGGGTTGCGTGGCCCTCGATCGCAACGGGAACATCGCCGCCGGCACCTCGACGGGTGGGATGACGATGAAGATGTGGGGGAGGATCGGCGATTCACCCATCATCGGCGCGGGAACCTATGCCGACAATGCAAGCTGTGGCGTCTCCTGCACCGGCCACGGCGAGTATTTCATCCGGAACGCGGTCGCCTACGACATCACCGCACTCATGAAGTACAAGGGGCTTCCGCTCGAACAAGCGGCCCAGAACGTGGTCAATGGCAAGCTGAAGAAGCAGGGGGCGGCGGGAGGAGTCATCGCACTCGATCGGCAAGGCAATGTCTCCATGGTATTCAATACCCCCGGAATGTATCGCGGTTTCCTCAAGGAGGGAGGCGAACCCAGGGTTTTCCTCTTCGCCGGTGAAGAAGGTCGTTCCGACGGGAAGTAGGAGCGGGTTCTTCCCGATTCGCGGTCTCGGTGTGATTCCGGGTGGTTCCAGGTGTCCAAGCGATCGACATCCAATGGCATCCCCTACCGGAGGCTTTCCGAGGAAAGCCTGCTGCATCGAATCCGTGCCGATGCCGACGGAGAGGAGGACCGCCAAGCGGCCTCGGAGCTGTTGGGACGGTACCGCCGCCAGGTCTATGTCTGGTGTCATCGCTATCTGCGTGATCATGAGCGCGCGCTCGATCTGAGCCAGGATGTGCTCCTGGCGGCCTACCGGGCTATCGGACGCTTCGACGGGCGAAGCAGCATCGGCACCTGGCTCTTCGTCATCGCCCGGAACCGGTGTCTGAACGAGATCGACCGCCCGCACCTGCTCCGTGATCCCGAGGTCGACCCGGACAGCTGCACCGCACGCGGTGTGGACCCGGAGGACGAGCTGCTGGAAAAGGAGGACGAGGAGACGATTCTGGCCCTCATCCGCAAACACCTCGACGAGGTGGAACAGACGGCCCTGTGGATGCGGTGCTTCGAACGGATGCCGGTGGATGTCATCACGCGGGCTCTCGACTTGAAGGAGAAGGGTGGAGCGCGGGTCACCTTGCAACGCGCCCGCCGGAAGCTGCGGAGAGCCCTCGCCGAACGCGATGCCAAGAAGGATGCGTCATGAACCACCAATGCCTTCCGATGGAAGAACTGGAGAAGATCCCGGCCCTCTCTTCGGACGATCCCCGGCGGATCGACGCGGAACGGTGTCCGCGGTGCGCAGCCCGGCTGGCCGCCCTGCGGCTCTTCAACGATCTGTCCCGGCCCGCCCCCGGGGCCGACCCAGAAGACGCCGAGCGTCGCCTGAAGGAGTTGCTGGCTCCCGGCCGCCTGCCGCGAAACGGCCGGCGTCGTATCCTCTCCCGCCGCTGGTGGCTCCTGGTGCCGGCCGCGGCGGTGGTGTTGCTGATGTTCGTTCTGCCCCGGGACGCTTCCAAGCATGCTTCTCCCCCCGTGTTGCGGGGGGAAACGCAACTTTCCTCCGCGCTCCCCCGGGGCGAAGGTGGTTGGACGGCCGACGGCAGTCTCGACCTGAGCTGGCCGCCCTTCGACGGCGCGGAGCAGGTGGAGGTGGTGTTCTTTGCCCTGGATCTGGCGGAGATCGCCCGCGTTCCCGCTCCGGATGGAACCAGTCTCCATCTCGAGGCCGCGGACCTGCCGCCGACGCTGCGGCAGCGGAAGGCCGTTTTCTGGTCGGCGATTGCGATCGGAGAGGGACATCCGATCGGGCGCACCGCCCGTCAACTCCTGGAACAATGAGGCGTTCCGGCCGGGTGGACCGTACCGCGCTCAAACTCTTCGGCCTGGCGCTGTTCTGCGCGGTTCTCGTGGATGGGGCAAGCTTCGCCTCCCCGGCGGGTACATCGAAACCCCGCCAGGATCTGCTGGCCGAAGTGGACAGTCTCTGGACGAACGGCTTCCACGATGAGGCCCTGCGGCGGACAGAGCAGATCTGTGGACACGCCCGCGCCCTCGGTGATTCGTCGACCCTGGCCCTGTTCCTGGTCCAGCGGGGCGCCCAGTTGCTCTCGATGGGGAAGGCTTCCGCCGCCGAACCGCTCTTGAGGGAGGGCCTCAAGATCTCCTCCGCCCTGGGCGACTCCCTTCTCGCTTGTCGAACCCGCCGGTGGTTGAGTGTGAGCGTGGGTGCGCTCGGCCGTCGCGAAGAGGCGCGGCGGCTCTACGATGAGCTGCTCGGTTGCGCGCGGTCCTTGGGTCAGAAGGGTCTGCAGGGTTGGGCCCACGTGGGCATGGCCTGGGACGAGGCCCAGCTCGGGGACTATTCCTCATCGGAGCACCATTACGAGGAGGCGGTGCGGCTGTTCCAGGACGCGGGCGAGATCGATGGACAAGCCTGGGCGCTGAACGGTCTCACCATCGCCCGGCGCAACCAGGGAGACCTCGACGAAGCGCGCGCCGGATATCAGAGAGCGCTTCAGCTCGCCCATGAGCATGGAGTGGACATGGTGGAGGGCATGGCCTTGAACAACCTGGCCAACCTGGAGTGGACGGTGGGGGATCCCGGGCGGGCCATGGAAGGTTTTGCCCGGGCGGCCGCCTTCCAATCCAGGAGAGGCCGTTACCGCGAAGCCATCATCCCCCGGATCAACCTCGCGTACTGCCTGGCCGAACTGGGTGACGTTGTCGCGGCGCGGGACACCCTGCGGGCCTGCCTGGAGGAAAGCCAGGAGCTGTCGGCCCCGGACCTCGAGTCGATGGCTTGGGAGAGCCTGGGTCGGCTCAGCCTGAAGCAGGGGGAATGGGGCGAGGCGGCGGCACTCTTCCGGAAAGCGCTCCAGAGAGGGGAGGGTCTCCAGTTCGAGGCGGTTCGGAACAGCCTGCTGGGCCTGAGCACCGCGCTGGCCCGGCGGGACAGCAGCCGGACCGCGCTCGAGGTGCTCGAGATGGGGCAGAGCTGGTGCCACCTGGGAGGGGAGGTCGCCTTCTGCGCCCGTCTCGAACTGGCCTGGGGTCGGCGACTGCTCGAACTCGAGGAGCTTGTCGAGGCGGCCCGCCACTTCGAGCGGGCGGACAGCATTGCCGCGGCCGGTGGCGTCCAGCAACTGCGGGTGGCCGCATTGACCTCACTCGCGGAGGACCTGGAGAAACTGGACCGTCCCGCGGAAGTCGAGAAGGTTCTCGACCGGGCGGTGGAGGTGTGGGAGGCCGAACGCGGCCTGCCGATGGATCCGGACTGGAGAAGTCTGCGGGGGGCCCAGGGTCGCCGGCTGTTCACCGACCTGGCGGCGTTCTGGATTCTCCGTCCCCGGGGAGCGGAAAAGGCGTTCGATGTGTTGCAGCGTTACAAGGGGCGGGGGCTCTTGGAACGCCTGCGGGGCCCCGACGCGACCGGCGACGGTGGGGAGCTGGAGACCGTCGACGCGGCGGACTTGCGCACCAAGGTGCTCCGACCGGGAGAGATCCTTCTCGACGTGTACCTGGGACCGGAACACTCGGTGTTGTTCGCGGTCGATCGCAAGGAATGTCGCGCCTGGCTCCTGCCGCCGGAAGACGACCTGGAACCGCGCATCTCCCGCCTGGGAGAGGAATTGTTCCAGCCCCAGGGAGCGATTCCTCCCGAGCTCTTCGAAGAGATCGCGGCTGCCCTGGCCGGTGAACTCTTCGGTCCCATCCTCAATGAGCTTCCCTCCTGTTCGAGTGTGCTGTTCTCGCCCGATGGCGTGCTCAATCTCCTGCCCCCCGCGCTGTTCGAGAAACCCGGTGGGCCCCGTTGGTCCCGCATTCCCTCGGCCGGGGTGCTCGCATTCCTGCGGAACGGCGAGGGTGCGACGGAACGCACCGGTCGGCGGCCGAGGTCCGAAACCGAGCTGCTGATCCTGTCGGCCGGCCGGCGGTCCGATGGGGTTCTCCTGCCCGGGGCACAACGGGAAGGCCGTTGGCTGGCGGACCACTTCGCCGGAGTGGAGTTCTTCCAACCCTTGGATCCGACCCGATCCGCCGAGATCCTGCATGTCGCCGCCCACACCATCGCGGACGACCGCCGGCCGTGGCGGTCTCGCATCGTGCTCGACCAGGGGCCCGATCTCACCGCCCGGAAGTTGATGGAGGAGAAACGCCCCATCCGGCTCGCGGTCCTGGCCAGTTGCGGGTCGGCCACCGGACGAACCCTCTCGGGGGAAGGGGTCCAGAGCCTCTCCACCGCGCTGCTGGCCGGGGGAGCCGGAGCGGTGGTCGCGACCCTCTGGCCGGTGGAGGACGAGGCCACCTTCGCATTCATGCGGCGTTTCTACCGCGAGATGGCCGACGGCGTCGCCGCCGGGGAGGCGTTGCACCGGGCCCAGGAGTCCTTCCGGCGGTCGAGGGACCGGGCCCAACCCTTCTACTGGGCCGCCTTTGTCCTGGAGGGGGAGCCCGGACTCCGGGTCGACCTCCACCGGAAGGCCTCCGGTCTCCGGTGGCTCCTTCCCGCTGCCATCCTGTTCGTCCTCCTTCTCTACCTTTCGGTGAGGATTCTTCGACGCCGCGTGTGATTTCCCCGCGCCCGGTCTGTCCAACGAATCGCAGGCGCCCGTCCTGGGGGCTTTCCGCTGATCCTGGATACCTGGCTTACCTATCTCTGGGGGACCATCATGTCACGCACCCGCCATGCTCTCTGGATTCTGTCCTTTGTCCTGTTCCTGGTGGTCAACGCGCCGGGGGCCCATGCCCAGCAGCTCAGCCCCGAATACTGTGTCGCCAACACCGTTCTTCCCTGGGGCTACCAGGCCTGGCAATCCCAGAGAACCTGGATGGGAATCGCGGTATCTCCGCAGAACCCCGCCCAGAGCGTCTACCTGGAGGTGTTGCAGGGGAACAGCTTCGCCGACACCACCGCCTACTCGCCCCCGGTCGTTTCGACCTATTCCAACGGGACCAACTTCCTGTTGAAGGATTTCGCGACCGCGAGTGATCAGTGGACCCTGGCCAAGGCCTGGAACCCGGGCTTGGGCAACCTGGGGCACACCGTGGAGTGGGACCCGGGGCAGGGCGCCTTGGTCGCGGGAACGGCGCCCACCTACAACTACGGTGGACTGGCCGGCGGATGCGGCATGATCCGGGTGTTCAAGGTCGCGCTCACCGCGGGTGAGACCTACCATTTCCACTTGACCAGCACCCAGACCAACGACGATGTGCGCATGGGCCTGTTCTGGTCGGGAAGCCTGCCGGACGGTTGGGTGACGCGGAGCGACGCGCTGTTCGAGAGGCCGGCCGATCCCAGCGGTTCCACCGCCTACGAGAGTTTCACCGCCACCCACACCGGAAACCACGCCCTGGTCGTCTTCGTGAACGACCTGACCGCCGCCGGAGGCCAGTACACGGTTTCCTTCGAGCCATACACGGCCCCGCCGAACCAACCCGATCTCGTGGTGACCTCGATCCTGCCCGTTACGGCGACCCAGGGAACCGTGGTGACGGCGACGATCCAGGTGGCGAACCAGGGAACCGCGGACGCTGCCGCATGCGTGACCGAGGTCACCCTCGATGGCTCGGTGACCTGCGCCACCATCACCACCCCGGCGCTCGCGGCCGGGACATCGACCTCGATCCAGTGTGTACTGGGGACTCCCGCCTTGGGCGCCCATACCATCGGCGCCACCGTGGACCCCACGAACGTGGTGAACGAGGCGGACGAGACCAACAATTTCCACAGCAACACCCTGAACATCCTCAGCCCCTCCCTTCCCGATCTGGTGATCACCCGGGTCATGCCTGATACCGCCGTACCCAACCAACCGGTGTGGGTCTCGGTGGTCGTGTACAACAACGGGAGCCTGGACGCCCCGGCGTGCACCACCCTCTACAGCGTAGACAACGGAGCGGTCACCGTATCGATCGCCACCCCCGCCATTCCAGCAGGGGGGAACACCATCGTCAGCGACTTCCTGCCCGCCCTTTCCGAGGGAACGCACGCGGTGGTGGCCACGGTCGACAACGGGAACGTTGTGACCGAGGCGAACGAGTCGAACAACAGCCTGGCCCACACCATCGTGGCCCAGGGGCCCAACCTGGTGATCGATTCGATCTCTCCGACCACGGTCTACGGAAATGCCGCGCCGAACTTCCAGATCGTCGTCAAGAACACCGGGACGGTGGACACCGGGGATACCTATACGCGACTGCAGGTCGATGGGGCGGACGAATGCACATCCATCGCCACCGGTCCCGTCCCGGCCGGAGGAACCCTCACCGTCACCTGTCCCGGATCGACGCTCACCCCGGGGACCCATACGGTGACCGCGATCGCAGATGTCAGCCGCCGGGAACTGGAGAGCGATGAAACCGACAACACCCTGACGGTCACCGTGGAGATGATTCCCACCTCCACCGTCGTCTATGCGGACGGGTCAGGCTACTACGCCACCATCCAGGAGGCGATCGACGCCATGCCGGCCGGCGGGGAGATCCTGCTGGTGGGCGGCACCGTCTACAGCGGGCCGGGCAATCGCGATCTCGATTTCGGTGGCAAGGACCTGTCGATCGTCGCGGCCTTCGGAGGCGGCGCGACCATCGACTGTGGAGGCGATCCCGCCCAGGCGCACCGGGCCTTCAATTTCCATTCCGGCGAGACCAACGCCGCGAGGGTTCAGGGCCTCATCATCATCAATGGATGGTACGAATACGGGGCGGGGGGTGGCATTCTCATCACCGACGCCGAACCGACGATCCAGGATTGCCTCATCCGCAACTGCACGGCCGACGTGGGCGGCGCGCTGGCGTTCTCGTCATCGGCCAGCTACTACCATCCCCAGATCGTGGGATGTACGATCGTGGGCAACCACGGGAATACCCTTGCTGCCGCGGTCTACCTGGAGAAGAACAGCGCACCGGTGTTCACCCGTTGCCTGATCACCGGCAACAGCAGCTACTACGGCCCGGTGTCCTGCGACCCCTACCTCGGAACTCCCCAACCCGTATTCACCTGCAGCGACATCTGGGGGAACAACGGAGGGGATTGGACCGACTGCATCAGCGGACAA
Source organism: uncultured bacterium (assembly GCA_964601275.1). Classification (GTDB taxonomy): domain Bacteria; phylum Krumholzibacteriota; class Krumholzibacteriia; order JAJRXK01; family JAJRXK01; genus JAOZPE01. The sequence goes on from CAZRMV010000010.1 coordinate 128,564, forward strand.
CTGGGTGTGGACAACAATTTCAGCCAGGACCCCCTGTTCTGCGACCCGGCCAACAACGTCTATACCCTGGCGTCGAACTCGCCCTGCTCCTCAACGGTGAACGGCACCTGTAGCCGGATCGGGGCCTACGACGCCGCGTGCGGCCCGCTGGGGGGCACCATTCGTCATGTGAAGGCGGACGGTAGCGGCGAGTACCTCACCATACAGCACGCGATCAACAACAGCGTTGACGGAGATATCATCGAACTGGCCGATGGGGTCTACGTCGGCACCGGAAACACCGACGTCAATACCCTGGGACTGAAGATCGTGATCCGGTCCGCGAGCGGCGACTCGTCCGCCTGCCGCATCGACGCCCAGAATGCCCACCGGGGTTTCGTCTTCGACCACGGGGAGACCCCCGAGACCACGATCCAGGGGATCGGGGTGGTCAACGGATCGAACGCGAACGGGGCCGCGATCTACTGCCAGGGTTCGTCTCCCACGCTCCTGAATCTCTATCTTTCCGGCAACAACGCATCCGGCGACGGCGGCGGTCTCTACTGCACCGGATATGCTTCGCCGGTGGTCGAGAACTGTTTCTTCGAGAACAACACGGCGGTCGACGACGGTGGCGGACTCTATGCCTACAACTGGTCTTCTCCGACAGTACGGAACTGCCGTTTCGTCGGAAACACCGCGGTCGACCGGGGTGGTGGGGCCGTCTTCAGCGTGAACTCCTTTCCCGTGGTCGAGAACTGCACCTTCCAGTCGAACCAGGCGGTGAATGGTGGCGGTTTGATCTTCGTGTACGCCTACGGCCCGGTCACCAATTGCGTGTTCCAGAGCAATACCGGGGACTATGGTGGCGCGGTCCAGTGCTATGGGAACGCCCATGCGGACTTCATCGACTGCACTATGAACGACAATGCGGCGGCCCAGGGAGCCTGTGTCTACATGCGGGCGAATTCCTCGCCGACCTTCCAGTCATGTATCCTCGCGTTCGGCCGCAACGGTGCGGCATTCGACCGCTACGCGGCCGACTGCAACCCCGTTCTCAGCTGCACCGATGTCCATGGGAACGCCCTGGGCGATTGGGGGCCGATCATCTCCTCCCAACTGGGGGTCAACGGGAATTTCAACGCCGATCCCCTGTTCTGTGACCGCGTAGGCGGCAACCTCACTCTCCGGGGCGACTCGCCCTGCGCCGCGGTGAACAATGTCGGATGCGGCCAGGTCGGCGCGTTGGGGGTCGGGTGCAGCGGAAAGTGGCTGGTTCGGCCGGATGGAACCGGCGACTTCGCCACCATCCAGGAGGCGATCGACGCCGCGGTGGCGGGAGAAACGGTGGTGCTCGCCGACGGGGTCTTCACCGGCACGGGGAACCGTGACATCGACTTCCGGGGGAAGGAGATCACCGTTCGTTCCCAGAGCGGGGATTCGACCCAGTGCATCATCGACTGCCAGGCCAGCGCCACCGATTCGCATCGGGGCTTCGTCATGATCAGCGGGGAGACCAACAATTCGGTCCTGGAGAGAGTCACCATCCGCAACGCCTACCGGACCTACGGAGCGGCGATGCGGATCGACAACGCTTCCCCCGTGATCCGGGGGGTGATCTTCAGCGGATGCCAAGGAGGCAATGGCGGAGGCATCCTCATGGGCAATGGCGCCGCTCCGATCATCGAGGACTGCATTTTCGAGAACAACGTCGTCAGCGACGCCGGCGGAGGCATCTACGTGAACGCGAGTTTCCCCCAGATCTCCCGTTGCGTCTTCCGGGGCAACAGCGCCACCTGGGGGGGAGGAGCGGTCTACCATCAGCATGCGGCGCCGAATTTCGCCGATTGCCACTTCGAGAACAACAGTTCCGAGCACTGGGGAGGGGCGGTCCACAACCGGTATTCCGAGAGCGCGCCCCACTTCAACAACTGCCTGTTCACCGGGAATACGGCTCCCCAGGGAGGAGCGGTCTACGGGCGGGATGGAAGCTATCCCTCGTTCACGGCCTGCACCTTCAGCGGCAACTCTTCGGCGGACGGTTCCGCCTTCCACCTGCGGTCCGCGTCCGGAGTCTCGATCATCCGCTCGATCCTGGCCTTCGCCCCTGAGGGCGCGGCATTGACCAGCGACGGGACGGCGACGGTGCAGATCTATTGCTCAGACGTCTACGGCAACGCCGGAGGCGACTGGATCGGGGATCTCGGGGGGCAGTTGGGCAGCAACAACAACTTCTCGTTGAACCCGTCGTTCTGCGACCAGTACGCCGGCGATTTCACCCTGGCCAGCAACTCACCCTGTCTTCCGGTCCACAACCCGTGCAATCTGCAGGTGGGGGCCTTCGGCCAGGGTTGTGTCGCAACCGAGGTGCCGGAGACCCCCCGGCGCGTTCCGAGCGAGCTCGTGCTCGAGCCGAACGTCCCCAACCCCTTCAATCCACGGACGACGATCTTCTTCTCGGTTCCGGACGAGGGGGACGTGAAGGTGTCGATCTACGGGATCGACGGCCGCCGAATCACCACTCTGCTGACCGGGGTCGTGGGACCGGGCCGCCACCAGGTGGTGTGGACCGGGACCGACGATCAAGGTCGGCAGGTCGCTTCGGGAGTCTACCTGGTGCGGGTCGAAGCAAAGGGGGAGTCCAGGGTGCGCAAGCTCGCCCTGGTCCGGTGAGTCGGGTCGAACCGGCTGCCGAACCGCGATGCCTTGTCGAGCCCCGGGCGCATGCCCGGGGCTCGAGCAATCCAACGAGCATCGTTCCACATTTGACAGTCACCGGTGGCCGGGAAGGTCTTGACGGGGGTGGCCGTCACTTTCCTTCCACGTTCTTGAGATACCGGTAGAAATCACCCTCGGTCGAAAGCAACAGGAGGGTCTGGGCGTCGATGGTGTTCTCGTAGCTCTTCATCGTCTGCAGGAACTCGAAGAAGCTGCGGGATTCATCGGAACGATCATAGGCCCTCGCGTAGATCGTGGTGGCCTCGGCGTCGGCCCGGCCCTTGATCTCCTGGGCCTTGCGGTAGGCCTCCGATCGGATCCGCAGCAGCTCACGGTCCTTCTCTCCGCGGATGCGGGACGCTTCTCCTTCGCCTTCACTGCGGAAGCGGTCCGCAATACGTTTCCGCTCGGCGATCATCCTCTCGTAGACCTTCTTCTGGACCTGTTCGACGTAATTGATGCGCTTGAATTCGACGTCGAGGATCTCGATGCCCAGGTCCTGGGTTCGCGACCGGGCGTTCTTGAGCACCTCGTTGCGCACGGTATCGCGCCCGTAGGTGATCGGCGCCAAACGATTCTGGTCCTCCGGAAGGGTGTTCCCCTCGTTGGGAGTCCGATTGGTGCTGCGAACGACTTCGACCAGGTCGTACTTGGCGATGGCGTTGCGGGTCTCGCCGTCGAGGATGTCATCGAGCCGGGTCTGTGCACCCCGCTCATCGCGGAGACGTTGGAAGTAGAGGAGTGGATCGGTGATGCGCCACCGCGCGTAGGTATCCACCCAGATGAATCGCTTGTCCTTGGTGGGGAGCTGGTTCGCATCGCCGTCCCACTCGAGGAAACGTTTCTCGAAGCGGTGGACCTTCTGGATGAAGGGAATCTTCAACTTGAGTCCGGGGGTGTTGATCGGGTCACCGACCGGCTTGCCGAACTGGGTGATGATCACCTGTTCGTACTCCCTGACCGTGTAGAACGGGTTGGCGATGGTCAGAACGATGATGGCGGCGATCAAGATGATGATGGGGCGCATCACCGACCACCTCCTTTCGTGTCGGCCGGGCTCGGGGCGCCGGCCCCTTGCAGGTTCAGGAGAGGAAGGATGCCCTCGATCGCGTCATCGATCACGATCTTGCGTTCCACCTTGGGCAGGACCCGGTTCATGGTCTCCAGGTAGATGCGCCGACGCGTGACGTCGGGAGCCTTCCGGTATTCCTCGAAGAGGGAAGTGAAACGGGAGGCGTCACCCTGGGCCCGGTTCACCCGGTCGAGAGCGTAACCCTCGGCTTCCTGGATCGTCTGCTGGGCCTCGCCCTTGGCGCGTGGAATGACCTTGTTGTATTCGCTCTGAGCGACGTTGATCAACCGCTCCCGCTCCTGCTGGGCCTGGTTGACCTCGTTGAAGGACGACTTGACCGGATCGGGCGGATTGACGTCCTGCAAGACGACCTGTTCGATCTTGATGCCGGTTTCGTACTGGTTGCACAGTTCCTGGAGCCGTTTGTCCACTTCCGAAGCCACTTCGGCACGACCCACCGTCAGCACTTCATTGACCAGGCGGTCGCCGATGACGCTGCGCATCACCGCCTCACTCATGTCGCGCAGGGTTTCGTCGACATTGCGGACGCGGAAAAGATACTTGTAGGGTTCGACGATGCGGTACTGGATGACCCATTCCACAACGGCCGCGTTGAGATCGCCGGTGAGCATGTTCGATTCGCCGGCGTAACCGCGCGTGGTGAACTGGCTCTTGACCCCGGCGCTGAGAGTGCGAAAGCCGAATTCAGCCTTCAATTGACGCTGGATCGGCACCTTCAGGGCGGTCTCCACCCCGAAAGGAATCTTGAAGTGGAGACCCGGATCGGCGGTGCGGACGTACTTGCCGAAGCGCAGGACCAAGGCCACCTCTTCCGGATCGACGGTATAGAAACTCGTGGAGAAGAAGATCAGGGCGAGCAGGATGACCACGATGGTGCGGAAGATGTTGCCCGTGATGGGATTGCGGGGCATCCGGCTCCGGATTTCCTCGAAGACCTCATCGGTCATGGCGGATTCTCCTTCGAAGCGGTGAGACTCCCCGGGATCTCTTCCTGAGGGAGCGGGCACACGATGAAGGATACAGACGGATCGCCAGAGGCGACACCGTAAAGGTTGTGCCTCGAAGAATGTGCATGGATGCGGAGTGGGCCGAACGGGCTCTCCGGTGTCTGGTATCTGGTGTCCGGGAGGCTCTTCAGGGGGATGGGGAGGGGCTAATCCGGCGGTTTCAGGCGAGAACGGGGGGGAGGTGGAGAGCCTCCGTGGTGGTTGGCCCTCGTCGCCTTCGATGCTGCGGCACCCCGGTGGTTTTTCCGGGGAAAGGAGCGTCTCAGAAGGCGTAGCGGAGGTCGTGGGTGCGGTTGTGGGGGATCTCGCGGGTGAAGACCCGCCGGTGGTAGTAGAGCTTCCAGCGCTCGGGCAGGCGGATCCGGGTGGGGAAGAGTCTCTTGTGGAGGATCCGGGAGAGGGGGAGGCGCTCCTGGCAGATGCCCTTGAGCATGGCGGCGGTGACCCCGGGTTTCTTCTCGCGTCTCCATTTCATGTAGTTGCGCCAGACCAGCAGGATGGAGAGGCGTTCGGCGCTGCCCTGTCGTCGTTTGCTGAAGGCGATGGTCTCGCGTTTGTGGTTGGCCTGGCTGTGGCGGATGAGCAGGTCGAGCTCGTTGACCACGAAGAGGGGATTCTGGGGATTGCGGGGTCTTCTGGAGTGGGTGACCTCGTGGCGGACGGGACAGGGGACGGTCCGCAGGGCCGCGGGGTAGCTGCGGTGCTCGTCGCTGCGGACGAGGGCCCGGGAAGCCTTCTGGAGGCAGACCCGCAGGAGCTCTCCCATGTCCTTGCGGATGGCCTGGGGATCGGGCCGTCCCACCTTCTCCTCGATCTGCTTCCGCCGCTTCTTCTGGTAGGAGGTCATCCTTCCCTTGCGCCGCAGCTCGCTGTCGGTGTGGTAGAGCCAGAAGCCGGTCTCCGCCTCGACCGCCAGGTGGTGGTGGATGGGGTGGTACTGGCTGTATTCGAAGCTCTCGAAGCCGTCGACGACGAGGGGTCCTTCGGGGGGCCTGCCCTTCCACCGATCCAGATGGAAGAGCATGCAGTGGCGCCCCAGGCGGGCGATGAGGCGGTGGACCGTCTCGGGACTGCAGCCGAGATCCCGGGCGATCTGGCGGGCGCACATGCAGCCGACCAGGCGCATGAAGACCTCCGGCAACCGTTCGGGGCACTTCAACCAGTAGTCCACCCGGAAGGTCTGGGAGGAAAAGGTGCGTCCGCAGGTGAGACACTCGTACCGCTGGATGGGACACCGGACACCTCGGCGGCGGTAGAAGCCCCGCTTGCGCCAGCGCCAGGAATCCTCGAACTGCTTGTGGTATCGACACTTCGGGTTGGGACAATGGGGAGGCGACCAACCACCGTGGCCTGCCCTGCTCTCCATGACCCCAGCTCAACGCACTTCCCGTGCCATGCACATTCTTCGAGGCACAACCCTTTGACCACCTCCGGATCGCCTGATAAGGTGGGAAACTGTCGACACAAGGTCCTCGTCTCCCCGGAAGCAATATGTTCGATGGTCCCGTCTTCGTGGTGGGCTCCGGCCGCAGTGGCACGACCCTGCTCTATCACATGTTGTTGTCCGCGGGGGGCTTCGTGATCTATCGGACCGAGGTCCAGATCTTCGAGACCCTCGCGCCCGCCTACGGAGGATTCCGGTCGCGCCGTATGCGGGAGGCCTTCCTGCGGGACTGGTTCGCCTCCGAGCATTTCCAGCGCAGTGGACTGCCGGCCGAGGAGATCGGCCCGCGCTTTCTCGAGGAATGTCGCTCGGCGGGGGACTTCCAGCGGATGCTCCTTTCCAGCATGGCCCGGATGCAGGGGGCGATCCGTTGGGCTGATTGCACTCCCATGAATCTGCTGCTCATGCCCGAGATCCGGCGGAGTTTCCCCGACGCCCGCTTCCTGCACATCCACCGCGACGGGCGGGACGTGGCGCTCTCGCTCAGCCGGCTCCGGTGGATCCAGCCCATGCCCTGGGATCGGGATGACTGGACGATTCCCGCCGCGGTCCACTGGGAGTGGGTGCTGGAGAAGGGTCGTCGTCTCGGGAAGAAGATGGGAAAAGCCTACATGGAGGTCCGTTACGAAGACCTCGTCACCGAGCCGCGCTCCACTCTGCGGACCATCCAGGACTTCATCGATCACGATCTTGATTACGATCGGATCCAGAGCGTCGCTCTCGGGTCGGTGAGCCGTCCCAATACCGCCTTCGATCCGGGGAAGGATGGCGCAGGGCCGATCGGCCGATGGAAATCGGGGTATGACCGCGCGGCCCTGGGGAGGGTGGAAGCAATGATCGCGAAAGGCCTGGAGGCTTTCGACTATCCGGTGTCGACCGCGGAGGCAACGCAACGGCGTTCGTGGTCGCAGGCGGCCTCCCGCCGGCTGTATCGAATCAGTTTCTCCACCCGGAAATTCCTGAAGATGCGCACGCCCCTGGGAAGATGGTCGAGTCCGAATCTTCCTCCCGCCGAACCCGACGCCGACCTCGAAGACAAGACCCTGCGTCCGGGCCGTCACCTCGATTTCATACGGGAGATCGTTCGCGGCTGAGGGTCGCGCCCCGCGGCGATACCATTGCGGGGATTCCCGGCCCGAAGCCCGGGCGGCCGAGCATCCTGGGCGCTCCGCGGCGGAGCGTCTCCGGGAAAGTGGCCCCTCCCTTGCAGTCTCCCGCGGGAACCCTCTCGAGGCGGGATGAGGAATGCCTTTCCATCGGACTCCGGAACAGTGGCAGGAGCGGATCGACCTCGCTCTGTTGGGTGAACTGGATCAGAAGACCATCCGCGATTGCGAAGAGGCCGAGATGAGGATGCGCGAGAGAATGCGCAAGCACGACGCCATCGTCGATCTGGTCTGCGGCCGCTGAGTTCCTCGACGCGTTCTTGGGAGATGCCGGGGTCGGAACGCATCACGGCCGCCGACGGAAGGGTTGGCGCGGCCGGATCGGTGACCCACAGTGGACGAATCATCGATTCCGGGCAATGATCCTCTCTCTTGTTTTCGAGGGGAAGGGGTTCATGTCGCCGCTTCTGGAACTCATGGGCGCCGCCGGCCTGCTCGTCCTGCTCGGCTTTTCCGTGGTCTCCTGGCGCGAAGGGGAACGCCGCGCCTGCGCGGTGTCGGTGGCTTTCGGCCTGGCGATCGGTACGCTCTACTTCCTCACCGCATCCTGGCTCGGCCCTGGTGGACGGAGCCTCGGGTGGGGACTCATCCTGTTTCCTCCCGTCGCGGGCGCCGTGCTGTGGTGGCCTCGTCCAGTCGGCCGCCGTCCTGAACGGGGGTTCCCCCGGCACCGGGTCGACGAACGGGATACGATGTTCTCACGCCGAGAACTGGTGCCGGGGACCTCGCGCTACGAGGAATTCTACCGGAACCACCCCGAACTGGAAGCGGTGGATGAGGTCTGGCGCTGCCGGCCGGGTCTGCTCGCCGCGGGAGCCCGTTACCACCATCGCCTGGCGTTCGCCGCGGCGGAGGCGAGCTTCGATACTGTCGATCGATTGCATGGCCTGGTCGAGGATCCGCGGGAAACCGGCTCTGTGCCGCCCGAGCACCCCGACGACCCGGAGAGTCTCACCCGCTTCCTGTTGGCCTGGACGCGGAAGCTGGGCGCGCTCGACTGCGGAGTGACCCGTCTGCAGGCGCAGCACCTGTATACGGTGGGCGGCCGGCGGGAGCGCTACGGCCGGACCATCCGTCCGCGGCATCCCTTCGCGATGGCTTTCACCGTGGAGATGGATCACCGCATGATGCGCGCCGCTCCCGACGCCTCGACGGTGATGGAATCGGCGCAGCAGTATCTCTCGGCGGGAGCGATCGCGGTGCAGGCGGCCCTGGCCCTGCGCCGGCTCGGCTATCGCGCGCGGGCGCATATCGACGCCAATTACGAACTCATCTGTCCCCTGGTGGCCCGGGACGCGGGCCTGGGAGAGATCGGGCGCATGGGACTGCTCATGACGCCGAGGCTGGGCCCCCGGGTGCGCATCGGCGTGGTGACCACCGACGCGCCCCTCATCGAGAGCGCCCCAAGGGAAGACCCCACGGTCGAGGAGTTCTGCCGCATCTGCCGTAAGTGCGCGGCGGTTTGCCCGTCGCAGGCGATTCCGTGGGACGACGCCCGGGAGGACGATGGGGTGCGGCGGTGGAGGATCGATCCGGCCGCCTGCTTTTCCTATTGGTGCGCTTCGGGCACCGATTGCGGTCGTTGCGTGATCGCCTGTCCCTTCGCGCATCCCGACCATCCCTATCACAATCTCGTGCGCCGGGGGATCCGCCGTTCTCCTCTGTTCCGCCACCTTGCCCTGAAGATGGACGATCTCTTCTATGGGAGGAAACCGCGTCGCGGCCGGTTGCCATCATGGCTCGGCCCTCTATCCTGAATCCGGCGGCTGGTGGGTCCGCCGACCGACCCGGGAGGGTTCCAATGCAGTTCGTCGACCGTCGGGCGCGCGGACTCAGCCGGCTCGTGGGGAGCCTGTTCCTCGGGCTCGCCCTGGCCGGCGGGTGGCACGCTGCTGTCGCGCAGGAAGCCGGGACGGTGGACCCTCCCGAGGGCGATCGAGGGTCGAGGGAGGGTCGGATGCCCAGCAACGACACCGCCCGGGCGAGGGAGGATTCCAGCCGGGTCGACGAGGAGAACCCCCTGGCCTGGCCGGTGGGATTCAGTCGGGAGTACCACTTCCACCGGGGGGAGGTCGGCCAGATCACCCTGGACTGGGAGGGCATCCAGGCCCGGCGATTCGACCTGCGGCTCGATGCGCTGGTCCCCATCGAGGTCACCGTCACCCGCGCGCGGGACGGGGCGATCCTTCTGCATGCGTGTTGCGACGCCCATGCCGAGGGGGTCATTCCCTGGGGTCGGGGGGAAATCGCCCATCTGACGATCCAGGCGCATGGAACCCTGGGCGGGCAGTCGAGCCCCGACGGGATCGGCTCGATCGACGACCGCGCAACCGAGGGACTGGATTTCACCCTGGCCGTCGCCCTCGACCCGGGAGAAACGGGCCTGGAGGTCTACAGTTTCCAGGTGAATCGTTTCCTCGACCTCTATCGCCGGGGCAAGCTGGACGAGGCGAGGTACGCGTTGGATCTGGCCTTGCGGGAGGATCCCAGCGACACCACCGCGGCCCTGCTGGCCCGCAGGATGGATGAAGAGCGTCATCGGCATCCACTCGAGAAGGAGAACCCTTGAGGAACACCGCATGGATCCTGGCCCTGGCCGGGTTGCTGCTCGCCGGCTGTGGCCGGCAGGCTCCGTTCGAGCCGCCCGGCCGTGTTCCCCTGGTCATCCTCGCCCTGGACACCGTGCGGGCCGATCATCTGGGGTGCTATGGTCACCCCTTCGTGGAGACTCCCAACCTCGACGCCCTCGCTTCCGAATCGATTCTCTTCGAGAACTGTTCGAGCGCCGCGCCGTGGACCCTTCCCTCCTTCGCGAGCGCGTTCACCGGCCTCTATCCCTACCACCACGGCGCGGTGGGAGGAAGCCGGACGCGGGTGCTGCCGGCGTATGGAACCCTGGCCGAGTATCTGAAGGCTGCGGGGTACCAGACCCGGGGTTATGTCGGGGTGACCTACCTGATGGAGGGAATGGGAGTCACCCGCGGCATCGACTCGCTGGAGGTATACCGGAAGGGGAAGGTCACCGGGAGATGCCTGCAGTACGAGGACAAGGTGGTGAAATTCCTGCAGGAAGCGCCCCGGGGTGCGCCCTGGTATCTCCTGGTCCACTATTTCGACGCCCACGCCCCCTACGACCCTCCTCCTCCCTTCGATCGGCGCTATTACCACGGTGATCCCCATGATCCTTCCCACACCGGCCTGGAGAACCTGCGCAGCTCGAACAACCGCGCCATGGTCTTCCGGGACATCCGACAGATGTATGACTGGCTCGATGGGGTGACCGATCCGGAGTTCGCTCCGGCGCAGTACGCGGCGGGAGTGGCCTATCTGGATGACCGGTTGGGAGTGGTCCTGGACGCTCTGCGCGAGAGCGGCTGGTTGGACAAGATCGTCCTGGTGGTGATGGCCGATCACGGCGAGGACCTGGGGGAGCATTCCTGCTGGTACACCCACTCCTATCCCTACCAGGAGTGCTTGCACGTTCCCCTGATGATCCGGCTCCCCGGCGGCAAGGAGGGGGGACGCCGGGTGAAAGACGAGGTGTCCCTGGTCGATCTGGTTCCGACCCTCGGCGAACTTCTCGGACTGCAGCTTCCCGGCGATCTGGACGGGATCAGCCTGGTGAAGTCATTCCGCGGAGCTCGCCTGCCGAGCCGGATCTTCCAGGCGGAACAGGGGGCCCGCAACGACCGTTACGTGAAAGCGCTCTGGGACGACCGCTGGCGCTTCCAGTCGTACCACCTGACCGGGCGATCGTGGGTGGAACTCTACGACCGCCGCCGGGACCGGGCCGAAACCAAGAACGTGGCCGCCGAACATCCGGAGATCGTGCGTCGTTTCGAAGAGGAGATGGCGCGGCGCTTTCCTCCTCAACACCCCATCACCCAGCACGCCAAGGGCAAGACTCGACCCTTGCCCAAGGAAGTGCGCGACCGCCTCCGGTCCCTGGGATATGTGCACTGAGTGGTCTGCTGGGGAAGACCGATCAGGCGCTCCCCTTGGGGGGTCTGGAATTGGTGAACAGGGTGATCTTCTTGAGACTCTCCTGTCGCTCGATCTGCGGCGTGTGGTAGGTGCGTCGCTTCGGACTCTGGGACGGGTTGTCCTTCATGGGATGCTTCCTGACTCGCTCGGGGCGTGCATGGGACTTGGTAGGGACTTTCTCGACCGGACTCCTGGGGGTGGAGTCTCGGCCGGAGGAGGGAGTGGAGTCCCCACCTGGACCCCATGAGCGTACCAGATTCTACCCCCCGGATTCAACCGCCGCCGCGCATTCCCTTCACGCGCGGCTCGCCGGGCGGAATTCGCGGCCGAAACGGCGGTGATAGAGCGAGGCAAGAAGGGTGGCGAGCACCAAGAGCCCCCCCGACACGAAGAACGGCGCCGAGGGACCCTTCCAGTCGAAGACCGCTCCGGCCATCAGGGGCCCCACCACCCGGGCGAGGCTTCCCATCGAGAGATTCAGGCCCAGGAAGGCTCCCTGGCGCTCGATGGGCGCGGCCCGGCTGAGCAGGCCGTTGAGGCTGGGATTGTTGAGCCCGAAACCCAGGGGCAGGAGGGCGCAGCCCAACAGCACCAGGTTCCAGTGTCCGGCGGCACCGATCACCACCAGACCGGCGCCCAGCGCGAAGGGGCCGATCACGATCAGGCGGGTCTCGCCGAAGCGGGGCAGCAGGCGGCGGATCAATCCCCCTTGCACCAGCGCCGAGAGCAGGCCGATGAAGAAGAGGTAGCGCCCGGCGATGGGGGCGGCGCGCAGGATCTGGCCCATGTCCGCGTCCCGGACGCTGGTGGTCAGATGGAAGCTCTGGGGAAAGCGGGCCAGTCCGAAGCGGATGAACATCGATTCGAAGCCGGAGAAGGCCAGGATGGCCAGGAAGTAGAGCAGGATGATCCAGCCCAGCCTGGGCTGCCGCACCGCTTCGATCACCGTCTCGAATCCGAAGATCCTCCGCTGGCTCTCCGGCGCGTGGGTATGGGGTTCGCGCAGGCGGAAGAAACCGAAGGCGGCGGCGGACAGGCTCAACAGCGCGGCCATCGCTCCGGGAGCCCACATCCCCAGTCCCACCAACTCGCCGCCCAGCAGGGGCCCGAAGGTGAAGCCCAGCCCGAAGGCGGCCCCGACCACTCCCATGCCCTTGGCCCGGTTCTCCGGGGTGGTGATGTCCGCGATGTAGGCCTGGGCGGTCGAAACGTTCGCCCCGAAGAAGCCGGCGAGCAGGCGCGAGGCGAAGAGGAGGGTCATGCTGTCGGCGGCGGCGAAGAGGGCGTAGGACAAGGCGGTGCCCACCAGGCCTCCGATGAGGATGGGCCGGCGGCCGATGCGGTCGGACAACCGTCCCCAGAACGGGGCGAAGACCAGTTGCATGGCCGAGAAGGAGGCGAAGAGAAGTCCCAGTTGGACCTCGCTGGCGCCGTGGGCCTCGCTGTAGATGGGCAGCAGCGGGATGACGATCCCGAAGCCCAACAAGTCGATGAAGACGGTGAGGAAGACCGCGAGCAAGGAACCCTGGGGCCGGGGCATGGTGGGTTCCTGGCCCGTGGAGGAAGGGGGAGCCGATGTGGATGAGATAGCGGGAGTTTCCTGGATGCTCATGACCGGCAACGATAATGCAAAGGGCGGGCTTCCGCCCGTCCGAATCCGGCCGTTCGGGGCTGGCCGCGGGCGCGGCGTCATCCTACCCTGATGGGGCGGGACCGCGAGATGCCGGTGGGGCATCCACCCCCTCTCCCCCCAACGGAGGTGGTACCATGAGCACTCTGCCCGACGTCCTTCAACTCTCTTCCCTCGAAGAAGCCGATCGCCTGTGGCGGGGAGCGCGGGAGGCGTTCTCCACCGCCGACGCGCGCCTGGTCTCTCTGTGCAGCGCCATCGATCTGGGTCTGCGCGCCGCCGAACTCTACGCGGTGGATCGCCTGAAGGAGACGAAACACTCCTTTGCTTCGCAGATCCGGGATCGCCTCGAGGCGAACGACCCCAAGGTGCACTGGCGACGTGACGCCCTGGGTGCACCCTCCTGCGTCGACTTCCGGGTGCTGCTCGACCTGATGAGCGCGGCCGAGCTGGAGTGCATCGCGCCGGACGCTCACCGCTCGGGGGAGGCTTCGCCCAGCTCCTGCGAACGGAGCCGGGGCGCCGCGAGTTCCGTCCTGGGATTCTCGCTCTCGGGAGAGGATCGGGACCTGCTGCTTCTTCTGCTGGCCTACCGGAACCGCATCTTCCGCTGCGCGCCGCCGGTGGACCTGCGGAAGGACGAGGTCCTGGTGGCGTTTCCCGCCCTCGTCCAACTGGTGGAGAGACTGCAGGCCGCGGCCCACGCCGAGATCTGATCTGCCCCTGGCGCCTTCGGGCCGCCCACGCCGAGATCTGACCCGGGCCCGTTTTCCCCGTGGCCTTGCCGAATCGGGGGGCCCGGGTGTTCCACTTTGGAACCAACGTCCCTTCCCTGCTCAGGGTCCACCCGGGAGGCTGCCCATGCCGTCGAACAGAACCGCCTTGCTCCGAACCTTCTTCCTCGTGCTGCTGGCCGCCACCCTCGGCGGAATCCACGGCGTCCCCTTCGCCGAGCAGCGCTCGGCGGCCTCGGCAGGATCGGTCGCGTCCGGCCCGAAGCCCCTTCTCGTTCCTTCCCGGGCGGCCCTCTCCCCGAGGATGCGGGAGATCCAGGTCGCAGTGGAGGAGGCCCGGGCGATGCGCGAGCGCCTTGAGGAACGTCAGGCCCGGGCGGCGAGCGCCGCAGAGGCCGACGCCTTGCAGAAGGAACTGGTGGTCCTGAAGACCGATACGGAGATCCGGCTTCTCCAGGTCCAGGCGAAGTACGCGCGCCTCGCCGGCCGGCCCGAGCAGGTCGCGAGAATCGAGCGGGCGATCGAACACCGCCTGCATCCGCCCCAACCCATCTTGCGCGCGGAGCCCGCCGGGTCGGACCTGCCGCAGCTCCCCCGGCACTGAAGCGAGCCGCGCCATGAAACAGTTCTCGTCGCCCACGGCTCCCGGCCGGTGCCATACCCGTTCTGCTTCCTTCCATCTCGCGTCCCTTCGTCCTCTCGTCGGGTTGCTGGCGGCCGTGCTGGCGTGCCTGTGCACCGCCGGAATCGCCCGGGCCACCGAGCGCCCCCCAGTGGAGGTCCGCATTCTCGACGAGGGTTCGGGCGCCTTGCCCGGCGTTCCGTTCACCGGGACCCTGGAACTCTTCTCCCCGATTCCGATGACCCTCGATGCCCTGGCGCTTCGCGGGCGCGAGGGGTCTCCGGCGTGGATCGATGATCCAGGACTCTACAAGAGTCGGGGAACGCTCGAGTTGCGGCGGGGAGAGCCCCGTCGTCTCCGCTTCACCTTCACCGCGAGGTCCGCGGACGATCACCTGGTGGTGGAGTTCGAGGCGGCGGGTCAGCCCATGACGAAGACCTTCGACCTCTCCCAGGCGACCTATCTCGCGGGCAAGTACGGTCGGGCGACCACCGTGGTGCCCGGAGTGTCTCCCGGCCCCGTGGTGGCGCCGAGGGATGAAAGAGGGCTCCAGCCACTCGCGTCTGAAGCGGGGTTCTCACGATCCGTGCCCGAGGAGAAGCGCGCCGATCTGGACGCCCCGCGCGCTCCGGGAAAGGCCGCCACGGCCTACAACCTGCGCCTCTACGGGCGTTTCGTCTACTACCAGCCCGGGGTCAGCGGAGCCATCGGAGCGCACGGGGCCACGGTTCGCGTCTACGACGAGGATCTCTTCACCGACCAGCTCCTTGCGGTGACGGCCACCGACGAGAACGGCAATTTCGACATCACCTTCAACTACACCGACAGCGAGGCTCCCGACCTCTACGTGCAGTTCGAAGCGGCGAACAACCGGGTCCAGGTGGAAGAGGCCTCCCTGCTCCAGAACAACTACCGCTGGAACACCTCGGTCTGGGACAACTACACCGGGACCGTGCTCGACATCGGCACCCACCAACCCGCCAACGAGGGACAACGTCCGGCCCTGCACATCCTGAACCAGTTGACCCGGGCCTGGATCTACGTGGACAGCGAGGGTTGGGACACGCCCACGGTGGACGCCCAGTGGCCCGATGGGAACAGCGGCGCCTGGTACAACGGCGCGATCCATATCAGCTCGGAATCGGAATGGCACGAGCCCACCATCGTGCACGAATGGGGTCACCACTGGATCAAGAGTTTCGCGCGACAGCGCAGCCCTTCGTACTGCAACGGCTATTGCGATACCCCGACCTGCGGCCATTGTGCGTGGTGCCCGGAGACCGACGGTATCGCCTACTCCGAGGGTTGGCCCGACTGGTTGAGCGAGCATCTCACCCGCTATTTCGGGACCCGCTACACTCCAGGGCCGTTGAGTCATTACAGTTTCGAGAGTCTCAACGAGTGCTTTGACGGCACGAATCTGTTCCTCTCTGATCCGCTGATCACCGAGGGGCCGTTTGCGGCCTTCCTTCTCGACCTGGAGGACAGCGCCCAGGACGATCATCCCGAGTACTCGTTGGGGATCGACGCTCTCGACTTCAGCTTCGCGGGGGTCCTGGGCTACACCGATTCCTATGAACCCGAGACGGCGCTGCAGTTCATCCAATGGATGCTCAGCGTGTACCCGAGCATCACCGAGGGGATCTGGGACACCGCGATCAACTGCGGCTACGAGGTCGATGAGACCCCCCCGGGAGCGCCGGTCGGTTTCGCCTCGCCCACCCACGCGGTGGGGATCCCGTCGCCGGACAACACGGTCTTCCTGAACTGGACCGAAGCTCCCGATGACGCCTCGGGAGTGGGGGGGTATTCGCTCCTGGTCACGACGACCGGAGCGGCCATGCCCGACACCCTCGCGGACATGGGCCGCCTGATCGGCTACAGCCATCCTCCCCTGGCCCCGGGCACCTGGTACTTCAACCTGCGGGCCCAGGATCGTTCGGGAAAGTGGAGCACGACCTACGCCACCTACGGACCGGTGATCATCAGCGATCCGACCCCGGTGAACCTGGTCTACCGCACCGACCCCTCCTGGTCACGCCCGCTGATTCCCCATCCGGCCCCCGACGTCGTCTACACCGGTCCGGGAGGAAGCTACATCGCCGATCCGGATTCACTCGGCCCGGCGTTCACCTATCTGAACATGTTCGCCTACAACGCCGGAGGCCAGACCACTCCGGTGGGTCCCTCGGCCATCTACTACGTCGACGAGGAATCCGTCTGGGAGTCGAACTGGGTCGCGTTGGGGCCGGGGGCGGACATGGTCGCCACCAACATGGGTCCTTTCGCTTCGGCGCCGGGACGTCATGTGCTGCACTCCTGGCTGGACGGCTACGAGTGGATCGCCGAGACCGACGAGAGCGACAACTTCGAGGGGCATCAGTGGGTCTGGAAGCCCCAGACCCTCACCGCGGGGGTTCCGTTGACCCTGGATCGCCCGCCCGGGCCCTACGACGGCTGGGTCTACGTCAACGACGGTCAGGTCCTGTTCATGGACATGGACGGCTTCCGTTACACGCCCACCGGCTACTGGCAGGCGGTGGTGTTGCATCCCCTGAACCCGGCCGCCGACCTCGATGTCTACCTCTTCGATCCGAGCACCGGAGCGGACAGCGGCTTCGACAACTGGACCGCGCGCTCGATTCGAAACGCCGGGCAACTGGACGCCACCCTGGTCAACGGGAACGTGGTGGCCTGGAACCCGCGGGACGTCGGGGTGAACAACTACGGCGGATCCGACGGGAGTTACCAACTCACCTACGTGAACAGCCAGACGATACCCCAGGACACTCCCACCACGGTCAACCTGGGCGTCGACGAGATGCTCTTCGCGCGGGAGTTCGAGGTCACCAGCGCGGGGCTGTACACGGTGCACGTGCAGACCGCCGATCCGCAGGTTCCGGTCGAGCTGCGCTGGTTCCCCGCCGATTTCCAGATGGGCGGCCTGGCGGACGCCTCGGCGTCGGCCAGGACCGATTCCACCGGAGTCGTGGACCTCGAACTGAACGTGAGCCTCACCGGCTGGAACGGGGTCGTGGTGTTCCGCGAGCCGGGCACCGGCGGCGCCTCGCTGGACGTCCAGTTGGAGGTGGGCCCGACCAAACCCGATCTCCACTACGTCGACACGGCCGGGTGGTACGCCCCGATCGTGCCGCGCGCGGCGGCCGACGCCACGGCGGGCAACACCCCCGCGCCGGCGCAGCTCACCGGCAACGCGGCGAGCACCTGGATCAACACCGCGCTGATCAATGACGGAAGCATGGTCTCCAGCTTCGACGCCGGGATCTATCTGGACGGGGATGTGCATCTCATCGATTCCCACCTCTACATCGACCAGCCGCCCCAGGTCACCGCCATCGTCAACAACAAGCCGATCGCGACGCCGATCCCGGGAGGCCGGCACACCCTGGTGGGCTGGGTCGATCCTTCCGACCTGGTGCTCGAACAGACCGAGCTGGACAACCTCCACGGAGAGCAGTGGATCTGGTCGCCCTGGCCACTGACCCTCGATTCGACGATCACCCGGGCCGAGCCCAGCAACCGGATGGGGGGAATCGACGGGATGACCACCCTCGATCCGTTCTATTTCAACTGCGACGGCTTGCGCACTCCCTGGATCACTCCGGGGCAGCCGGGCCCGTTGGACGGCGCCTGGGCCGCGGTGGCCATCATGCCGGACACGACCAGTGACCTCGACCTGCGCGTGCACGCGGTGTCCACCGGGGCCAAGAACGGTTTCGACGACCCCCTCGCGGTCTCGGCGTGGGGGCAGGGCCAATCCGACTTCGTCCTGGCCAACCTGGGGGTGCTCGGGCCGACACAGTTCGATGTCGGGGTGGTGAACCTCGGAGTGGATGGCGGAAGCTACCGGGTCCAGACCGTGGTCTCGAGTCACCGCGCGGACCATCCCAACGGGGTCTACGGCGCCTACACCCTGGGGGCGGGGGAGATCGTCCAGTTGCACACCTTCACCTTGCTGGCGGCGGAATACGATATCGTGCTCGAGAACCTGTCGGGGAACATCGACTGGGGGATGACGATCCATCCCTCGGGCCTGTCCTACGCCGGCAAGTCCGACGAATTGCCCGCCGGGACGGCCTGGTTCGCGGGTCCGGGACAGAACGAATCGCTCACCGTCGCGATTGCCCAGGAGGGCGTCTACCTGCTTTCGGTGTGGAAAGCCAAGGCCCACGATCTCGACGCGAGCGGAAGCTATCAACTGCGTCTGCTGCCCAAGTCGACGGCAGTCGAGGACCACCCCGCCGTGCCCCGGCGCAGTGCGCTCGCCTCGATCATGCCCAACCCTTTCAATCCCAGCACGCAGATCACCTTCGACCTGGCCCGGCCGGGCCGGGTGGAGCTTTGGATCTACGATGTCCGGGGCAAGCTCATCCGGACCCTGCTCACCGAAGCGCGGCCGGCGGGACGTCATTCCGTGCTCTGGAACGGCCGGGACGATACGGGGCGCGTGGTTTCCAGCGGGGTCTATTTCGTCCGCATGCTGGCCGCCGGGGTGGACGACCGGAAGAAGGTGACCCTCCTGAAGTAGCCCGCAGAACCCATCGCCCGCTTGACATGTTGCTTTCTCCATGCACCCTGGAACGGAGACAGTGTGGGCTTGCGACGTCCGGGGCGATGGATCATCGCTCGGTGGTCACCGGCCCGTTCCATTCGTTTCCCCGGGGATCGATGGGAGCCAGGAGGATGCGCGTGAAACGGTTGGTCTGGAGCGCCTGGATCGGGCTGGCGTTCGTGGGGTGGATCCTGGCGTGCGCGAAAGCGAGCATTCCCGAGCCGGAGAGCGAGGGGGCGAAGCTGTACGTGAAGTACTGTTCTGCCCAGGGTTGCCACGATCCCATCCCGCCCCAGGAGAGTTCCTATCCGTACTGGAAGAACCAGTACGCGCGCTGGAGCGCCAAGCTGCGACAGTCCGGTGGGGCGGCGCCGACCTCCCGCGAAGACGAGATCATCCTGGCCTGGCTGAAGAAGCACGCGCGCGGCTCACGGTATTGACCTGTTCCGGGCGAGGTTGCCCTCTGCGCCCCCCCGGTCCGGTCCGTGCGGTGTTCTGTGGATTGCCCCTTGCGGAACGGCCCGCTTTTTGGCAGGCTGGAAGTGGGCCCGGGTGGAGCGGAGTGGCCTATCAAATGATCCAGGCATCATGCCAAATCTGTGACCAGCACCCCGGATCTCTCTCCTGGGCCCCGATTTCTCCATCGACTTCGAATATCGGCTGCAAGCATGTCGATTCCATCATCGAGCGGGGCCTTCGACTGCGCGCGCCGGTTCTCTCGTCGATTGCAAGCGGCCCATCGGGCCGCTTTCTTGCATTTTTCCGGCTTCGCGGTAGACTGAAAGTGCCGATGATGGGGGCGAAGGGTTTCGACGGGAACGGTTGGGCCCCGGATGGCGTGCCGACCACCTCACCAAGGTCGTTAAAGTGGTGGGAAACAACAACTGACGAGCCGATGGCTCTTGCTGCTTGATCAATAAGTAGCCGTTCGCCGCAGGCCGGGTCTCCGGGGCCTGCGATGCGGGCGTCATATTCTGGAGACTGGACGTGGACCCGTCGCCTCAGGGAAAGCGTCGAGAACCAATGGGGCTGGTGTCGCGTCTACCACGTTCCCAGGGTTGCGCGGCACGAGATGATCTGGGAACTACGCACGTAGAGGTCCGTGGTCGTCGTTTTCGGACGCGGGTTCGATTCCCGCCGCCTCCACCATTT
>CAZRMV010000011.1:0-57073 GCA_964601275.1 uncultured bacterium
CGTGAGAGCCAAGAACAAGCCGCGTAGTTGTACAGAATCCGAGGGGACGGTACAGGATCTATATCAGTGCACTGGACATCCTTTCCCACACCGTGATCGATGCATATGACGCGAAGGGTGCCTATCTCTTCTCGTTCGGGCGTTCCTACGCCGCGGGAGAAGGTATGAACTGGCGCACGGAATCGTTTCTTGGGGGAGGCTCTTTGGATCTGCTCGGTGATGGAAGGGTCGCGTACACCCAGCAGGTGCCTTACCGAATCACCCTGTTCTCTTCAGTTGGCGAGAAGCTGATTTCCACCGATGCTGGAGGGAAGGATTTCCTCGAATTGCCGCCCGAGCCCGACTACACCAAGAAGACCTTCAAGATGGGAATGACTGGTTCTTCGACGGGAATCGTTTGCCTGGGAAACCGGCTCCTCAACTGTGCCATCCGGGGAATCCAGGACCCAAGCCATCATGAGACACTTTTCACTCTCTATGACGACAACTTGAATCTCCTGGCACGGGCGGTGACGGAAGGTTTCGAGATCGTCGTGGGGTCGGATACCAAGCGGCGGGTATTCATCTTCACCAGAGATGGCGACGTGCCGCAGGTCAAGCGGTGCCGGGTCGAAGTCGAATGATTCCGACGATCCCATCTTCGAAGATGGATCCGGGAAGCCTCTTCGAACCGTACGGACCAGAGCCAAGGGAGATGTCCAGGTCGGGTGCGTCTCTCTTCCGTGGGGAACTGGATGGAGCCGTTGGGCTCAATCACGACACAGGGCGTGGCCGACCACCCAGCGAGCCGAGTGGGCGAGGTCACGCCCCGACGGTGATGAGCCTGTTTCGACGAAAACCCTCTGCCCTCCGATGTCCGACGACTTCAGGACATCGTTCCGGGCCGTGGCTTGCCGCAAGGCTCCCTTGCTCGAGCGGCTACGTTGCCACTGCAATCGAGCTATTCGAACCGCGCTTTCATGAGACCGAACGACACCTGCTTCGTTGGCACCACGGAGTCGTCGATGCGGTTGTTCACGAGCCCAATGGGTGGTGCATTGACCGAGATGTTCGGCGGCAACGGGCTTCCGTCGGCCAAGGTGAAGATGGGTCCCGAGAGTTTACCTGACGCGGCCAAGTCGCCAAAGCCCAAGGTCAGGCGACCAGTGACAGATCCCGATCCCCCGCTGCGAAGTGTGAGCTCCACGGGTCCCATGGAGTAGGTTTCACCCAACACGACCGTTTGGGGTGGGCTGGTGATCACTGTCCGACCCAGCGGAATCGGAGGAAGCCACTGCCCACTGCCGTTGAATGGCCCGGAGAAGACGACTTCTGTGAGTCCATCGCCGGATGTCGTATTGTCGCTGAGATTGATGGCCAGGTTGGCTCGAACGGAAAGCGTGCCTCCGACATTACCATAGGCATCCGTGAAGATGAGATCATTTGCTCCATTGTAGCCGCCCGTCGCCACGGCGCTCTCGCCTGCGCACGGTCCGTAGCTGCACCCGTGGCTGAGATAGACGCTGACTGTTCCACCATGCACGGCATGGCACGGAAACCGGGCGCCTGTCCAGTGGCACCCGGTCTTGCGCACCCGGCATTCAGCCCTGGTGGGCACCGCGTGCTCGAGATCCCGCAGGCGGTCGTTACGGCCTTCCTTCCTGCAACTTCCATCGTCCCAGGCACGTACACTTCCCAGAACGAGGATCCTGGAGTATCCTCCCCTTTGGTCGGCTTCCCACGAAAACAGGAGACGTCCTGCATGCCCCTCAGCGCCAGAGGATGGCGGGCCGCCGCCCGCGCCCTCGTCCCGGTCCTTTCCCTTCTCCTTCTCCTCAGCGGCTGCGGCGGCAAGAACGGGAACGATCCCGGCGACAAAGCCGGTGAAGCCGCCGCCGACAGCGCCGGGGCCACAGAAGGCTCGGCCGCCCCGGCCCCGGAGAAGCCGGGGGACCAGGCCAAGTCCAAGAAGAAGAAACGCACCGAGAAGCCGGTCTCGGTGAAGGTGTGCAAGGCCTTCCGGGGCGACCTGGTGGTGCCGGTGGTGGCCGAGGGCGCGATCCGGGCCCGCCGCACCGCCGACCTGCGCTTCGAGCTGGCCGGAACCATCCGGCGCATCGCGGTGCGGGAGGGCCAGTGGGTGAAGAAGGGTCAACTGCTGGCCCAACTGGACGATCGCGAGTACAAGATCCGCATCGAGGAAGCCCACAGCCGTTACCTGCAGGCCCTGGGCAAGGTGGCGGTCGAAGAGAACGGCGAGCGCTTGCCCCAGGACGACGAGCGCGCGCGGCTCTTCCGGAAGAAGCTGCGCGAGCTGGCCGAGATGGAGGCGCGCGGCGAGATCACCCGCGACGAGCGTCTCGACCGGGAGATCGCCCTGGGAATGGCTGCGGTGGGCGAAGGCGGCTTCCGGCGCGAACTGGTGGAGGCGCGCAGCGGCCTGGCCCAGGCGCGGGCCGACGAGGAGCAGGCTCGCCTCAACCTCGAGAAGACCCAACTGCGAGCCCCGTTCTCCGGGGTGATCACCGCGCTCACCCTCACCCCGGGCGAATGGGTGAACGCCAGCCAGGTCTTCGCCACCCTGGTGGACAACGTCGACATCGAGGCCGCGGTCGGGGTTCTCGAGAGCGACCTGAAGAACCTGGAGGTGGGCCGGCCCGCCCTTCTCACCATTCCCGCCCTGGGCGACACCCTCCCGGTGAAGGTCGACGTCATCAGTCCGCGCATCGATCCCGAGAGTCGCACCTGCCAGGTGCTGATGCGCCTGCGCAGCGAGGACGGACGGGTCAAGCCGGGCATGTTCGTGCGGGCCCTCATCGCCGGCGAGATCCTCCACGACCGCCTGCTCGTCCCCCGGGAGGCCATCCTCACCCGCGACGGCCGCCCGCTCTTGTTCAAGGTGGTCGACGGCCGCTCGAAATGGGTCTACGTGCGGCTGGGCGCGCGCAACGATCTCTTCGTGGAGATCGAGAAGGTCCTGCAGGGCGGACCGCTCGAGGTGGGAACCCCCGTCGTCATCTCCAACCATCTCACCCTGGCGCACGACGCCAAGATCAAGGTGAAGAAGACGGTGACGCCGCCCGACGCCTGGGCCTCCTTCGACAGGACGCCGTGAGATGCTGCGCGGCGCGATCCAGCGGCCCATCGCCGTCTCCATGCTCTTTCTCGCCCTGGTGCTGCTGGGGGTGATCTCCTACCGGCGTCTGCCCGTCGACCTGTTGCCGTCGATCGTCTATCCCCGCCTCACCGTGATCACCACCTACCGTGACATTCCCGCCGACGATCTCGAGCGCCTGGTGACCCGGCCCCTGGAGGAGGTGATCACCGCGCTCTCGGGAGTGCGCGGGGTGACCTCGCGCACCCGCGAGGGGGTCTCGGCCATCACCGTCGAGTACGAGTGGGGCACCCAGATGGACTTCGCCAACCTCCACCTGCGCGAGGCGGTCGACCGCGTCGCCTTCCGCGACGACTTTCCCGAAGGGGCCCAGAGGCCCAGCATCCTGCGCTGGGATCCGACCAGCCGGCCCATCTCCATCCTCGTCCTGCGGGGAGAGGGCCGCCGCTTGGAATCACTGACCGAGTTCGCCGAGGAGGTGGTCAAGCCCGCCCTCGAACAGGTGGACGGGGTGAGCCAGGCGGAAGTCGTGGGCGGGGCGACCCGGGAGATCCTCGTGCGCCCCGATCCCCGCAAGCTGGCCATCTACAAGCTGAGCATCGAGGACATCCGCCAGGCGCTGGAGCGTTCGAACGTCTCCTTCCCCGGGGGCAAGATCCGCCAGGGCGTGCTCGAGCTGTCGCTGCGCATCGCCGGCGAGTTCGAGAACCTCGACCAGATCGCCCAGACCCACATCGCGCGGGCCGGCGACCGCGGCCTGCGGGTGGGGGACGTGGCCCAGGTGGTGGACACCACCAAGGATCTCGAGGGCGCCACCCTGCTCGGCGGCGACCAGGTGGTCTCCCTGCTCATCTACAAGGAGCCGGCGGCCAACACCATCCAGGTGAGCCGCAAGGTCGACGAGAGCCTTGAGGTCCTGTCCGGCGAGTACGGCGATTTCCAGTCGGAATTCGTCTACCGCGACGCTGACTACGTGCGGGAGAGTTTCCGGGGGCTGCGCGACTCGCTCCTGCTGGGGGCCGCCCTGGCCTTCCTGGTGCTGTTCTTCTTCCTGCGCGATGTGCGCAGTCCGCTGGTGGTGGGCATCGCCATTCCCGTCTCCATCCTCATCACCTTCGGCCTGCTCTACTTCGGCAAGGTCAACCTGAACCTGATGAGCCTGGGAGGATTGTCCCTGGCCGCGGGGATGCTGGTGGACAACGCCATCGTGGTGCTGGAGAACATCCACCGGCACCTGGGATTGCGACGGGAGCGCGACGCGTGGGAGGCGGCCAGTAGGACCCCGGGGGCGGCCGCGGATTGCGCCGCGGGATCCCCCGAAGCGTCGGCGTCGTCCCCGTCGGCGCCCGCTTCCCTTCGGGCCGCCGACCGTTACTCCCCCGAGCGGCGCTGGGTGGCCCGCTGCTGCGAGAGCGGGACGAAGGAGATGGCCCGGCCGGTGTTGGCCAGCACCCTCACCACCATCGCGGTCTTCTTTCCCGTGGTCTACGTCCCCGGCATCGCCGGGGCCTTCTTCCGCGACCAGGCGCTGACCGTCACCTTCTCCCTCTTGGTATCGGTCGCCGCGGCCTTGCTTCTGCAGCCGGTGCTGGCGGCGTGGATCCTGCGCGGTCGGCATGCCGCGCGCGGGATCTTCGCCGTCTTCGAGCGGCTCTTCACCGCCTTCCACGACCGCTACCACCGGGGCCTCGTCACCGCGCTCGATCACCGCAGAACCATGTTCGCCGCACTCGCGGTCTTCCTGGTGGCCTCCTTCTTCGTCGGTTTCCACCTCCGTCGCGGCTTCATGCCCGCGCGCAGCAGCGGCGACATGCGCCTCGAGCTGGAACTTCCGGCCGGCACCCCCCTGGAGGAGACCATGGCCTTCGCCGGCGACCTGGCCGACTGGATCGAGGCCGACCCCGCCGTCCGTGTGGTCTTCAGCCAGGTGGGTCGCACCGAGCGCACCCTGGCCTCCCTGCAGGAATACACCGCGCCCAACGTGGCCCGCATGAGCATCTTGCTGAAGCCCCAACGGGGCGCGGCCGGGCAAGGCCGGCGCGTCGAAGAGGAGATCGCCCGGCATCTCCGCGGCTTCGACGGGGTCCAGTACGCCTTCCGGGAAGAGGGCATCGGGCTGGAGGAGATCCTCTCCTCTGGCGGGGCGGCCTTCGCCATGGGGGTGGTCGCCGAGGATCCCCGGGTGGCCCTGAAGGTCGCCACCCGGCTGCAGCACGAACTGTCCGCGGTGAAGGGCCTGCACGATCTCCAGGTCGATCGCGTCCTGGGCAACCCCATCGTGGTGATCCGCCTGCAGCGGGAGGAGATCCTGCGCAGCGGGCTCGATCCGCAGGCCATCGCCACCGAATTGCGCAACCGCATCGCCGGGGTGGCCGCGACCACCTTCAACGAGGTCGAACAGCGCATCGACATCTCCGTGCGCCTGGACCGCGCCACCCGGGAGGATCTCGCCCGCGCCCTGCACGCCCCGGTCACCGTCGGCGGCGGGAAGACCGTTCCCCTGGACGCCTTCCTCGAGCTGCACGAGGAACGCCCGGTGCGCGAACTGGTGCGGCGCAACCAGCAACGGATGATCACGGTCAGCGGGCAGGTGGCCGGTCGTTCGCTGGACGCGGTCTGGCAGGACGCCATGGCCGTGGCCGACGCGGTCCGCGGAAACGACAACGTCGTGATCGTCCAGGGGGGCGAGCGCGCCGCGCGCAACCGTTCGTTCCGGGACCTGGGGTGGGCCCTGGTGCTGGCGGTGATCCTGGTCTACATGATCCTGGCCGCGCAGTTCGAGAGCTTCCTCGATCCCCTGCTCATCGCGGCGATCCTGCCCATCGGCCTGGCCGGGGCCTTCTTGGCCATCGCGCTCACCGGCAACACCCTCAACATCCTCTCGATGATCGGAGCAGTCGCCCTGCTGGGCATCGCGGTGAACGATTCCATCGTGAAGGTCGACACCATCCGGCGCCTGCGCGAGGACGGCATGGAGAAGCGCGAGGCCATCCTGCGGGCCAGCTCGCTGCGCCTGCGTCCCATCCTCATGACCAGCGTCACCACCGTGCTGGCCATGCTGCCCATGGCCATCGGCATCGGCAGCGGCGAGCAGTTGCAACGGCCGCTGGCGGTGACCATCATCGGGGGACTGACCCTCACCACCGCGCTGACCCTCTTCTACACCCCCATTCTCTACGACCTGGCGCACCGGCAAGGACCTGGGCCCCGGGGAACCGGCGAGAAGGTTTCCCTCCCGGGCGATCCCCCGGCGGACGGGAGCGATTCCCGATGAGGCGCCGGCCGGAAGGGGGTCGGCGGTGACCCGCTTCTTCGTGCGCCATCCGGTCACCACCTGGATGCTGTTCACCGCCTTCGTGGTGATGGGCATCTACGCCGTGCCCAAACTGCAGGTGGAGGCCATGCCCGAGGTGGCCTTGCCCTCCCTCACCATCACCACCACTTGGAACGGGGCGTCGCCCAAGGCCATCCAGAAGGCGATCACCCTGCCCATCGAGGAGGCGGTGCGGAAGGTCAAGGGCGTCGAGAACGTGGTGTCGACCTCGAGCATGGGCCGCTCGACGGTGAAGGTCGAGTTCAACCGGGGGCGCGAACTCGATTTCGCCCGCCTCGATGTGAACGAGGAGCTGGGCACCGTACGGCGCAACCTCCCCCTCAACGCCAGCCAACCCCAGATCGTCGCCTTCGTTCCCGAGGAGGTGCAGACCGAGGAGTTCTTCGTCTTCAGCCTGATCTCCTCCTTGCCCGCCAACGAACTGCGCGAGCGGGCGGAGAACTGGATCATTCCCCAGGTGCTGGCCGTCGACGGAGTGGCCGACGCGCGGGTGCGTGGCGGCGCGCGGCGACTGCTCAAGATCATCCTCGACCGCAGCCGGCTCGACCGGGCGGGAATCTCCGCCGCCGAGGTCATGCGCGCGGTCTCGCAGCTCGACGACCTCTCGAGCGCCGGGGTGATCCGCGAGAACGGCCTGGAGAAGTACGTGACCCTGCGCGACCCGGTCGACCTCGACCGCCTTCGCGACGCGGTGATCGCCCGCCGGGGGGGGCGGCTCTACACCCTGGGGATGCTGGCCGAGGTGCGCCCCTCCTATGACGAGCCCATGACCCTGGTGCGCTCCAACGGGCGCAACGTGGTCGACGTGGTGGTCGAAAAGCGCAGCGGGGCGAACACCGTCACCGTCAGCCGCAATCTCAAGCGCGCGCTTCCCGGCCTGCTCGCCCACGCACCCTTCGACGCCGATTCCAAGGTCGAGGTCGACCAGGGAAAGAAGTTGCAGGACAAACTGGAAGACCTGGTCAAGCGCAGCCTGCTCATCCTGGCGATCCTCTTCCTTCTGCTGGCGATCAGTCTGAAGCAGATCCGCCTGACCGCCATCGTCATCGGCAGCATCCTCTTCTCCATCGTCATCTGCCTGAGCCTCTTCTACTTCTTCCACATCTCGGTGAACTTCATCACCATCAGCGGATTGACCATCAGCTTCGGATTGCTGCTGGACAACTCGATCCTGGTGCTCGACTCGGTGCACCGTCGCCTGGAAGGACTCGACCGCGCGGCCCGCGCCGGTCTGGGCCGCCGGCAACGCCTGGAGGTCGCCGCGCGCAGCATCGTGGCCGGCACCGGCGAGGTCCTCTTCCCGGTGATGGCCACCACCCTGACCACCATGGTGGCCTTCCTCTCGTTCATCTTCCTGTCGGGAAGGCTGGCGCTGTTCTACGTGCCCTTGGCCATCGCGGTGGCGACCGCCATGGGGGCCTCCTTGTTCGTGGCCTTCGGATGGATTCCGATGGTGCTCAACCAGGGCTGGGTGAAGTCGGTGGTGAAGGCCCAGGATGCGATGGGAGACGGCGCGGAGGAGGACATCGAATCGTTCGTGGAGGAGCGGGCCGAGCTGCACCGCCCGCCCTCCCGCTTCGAGCGGATGGTGGTGTGGAACCAGCGCCTGTGGTGGATGATCGTTCCCCTGCTCGCCCTCCTCTTCTACTGGAGCTGGCAGGTGTATGACCACAAGGTCGACAAGGGGGGGTTCTTCCGGCCGCCCGATCGCGAACAACTCTTCCTGTTCCTGCGGCTTCCCGCTGGCACCCGGATCGACCAGACCGCGGCGGTCCTGCTCAACTTCGAGGACGCGCTGATGCCCATCCGCGAGGGCGCGCACGTCCGGATGCGCTGTTTCGGCAGCGCCGGCCTCATCGAGATCGACTTCGACGAGGACGTGCTCCGAAGCGAGGTTCCCCTCGACTACCGGGCGCGGCTGGTGTCGGTCGCCGACCAGACCGCCGGCGCGGTGGTCTTCATCCGGGGGTTCTCGGACACCCCCTACTTCCGGGGAAACCTCCAGGGCTCCTCCGGGAACAGCCTGGTGAAGATCACCGGCTACAATTCACACAAGCTGGACGCGATCGCCGAGAACGCCCTGGCCCGCATCCGCCGGCAGCGGCGCGTGCGCAACGCGCGCATCTCGACCGCGTCGCAGTTCCGGGCGGTCTCGCCCCAGGAGACGGTGATCCACATCGACCGCACCGCTCTGGCCCGTTACGGGCTCGACGTGCAGGCGGTGGTGCGGGTCATCAGCCGTCTCGCCGGCGTCGATTTCCCCTGGACCATGCTCATCGACGGCGAACAACAGAGGGTCCAGTTGAGCTTCGACGACGCCGACCGCATGGACTTCTCCCGCCTGGCCTCCACGGTGATCCACACCCCCACCGGGGAGACGGTGCGCCTGGCCGAACTCGTCACCCTTTCGACCGAGGACATCCCCGGCGAGATCACCCGGGAGAACCAGCGCTACACTGTCTTCCTGAACTGGGACTACATCGGCACCGACCGCATGCGGAAGGCCTATCTCAAGCGGGTCCTGGACAGTCTGGACCTTCCCTACGGGTATTCCGCCGAGGAGGGCGAACGCAGCTTCTTCACCCAGGAGGAAGAAGAAGAACTGACCCTCACCCTCGTTCTGGCCGCGGTCTTCATCTTCATGGTCATGGCCGCGCTGTTCGAGAGCGTGACCCTGCCCTTGCTCGTCGCCCTGTCCATTCCCATGGGCCTGGTCGGGGTGGTGCTCATCTACTGGAAGAGCCACACCGCCTTCGACTCGTCGGCGCGGATCGGGCTGGTGTTGCTGTTCGGCATCGTGGTGAACAACGCCATCCTGCTGGTCAGCCGCTTCCGGCACGAGAGTTCCCTGGTGCTCAAGGACCGCCTGGGCGGCGATCCCGAGGTCGAGGCCGCCCTGACCCGCCCGGGGCGCAAGCAACTGGGCGGCAGCGACCTGTGGATGCTTCCCGCCGGCGAGAGGGCATCCCTCCTGCGCCGGGCGGTGGCCCGGGGCGTCGCGGTGCGGCTGCGCTCGATCCTGTTGACCAGCGGCACCACCATCCTGGGCCTGCTTCCGCTGCTCCTGAAGGAATCGCGGATCGAGACCTGGCTCTCCTTCCTGGGACCCCACCGGTCCCGGGCCATCGTCGATTGGCTGGTCCATCTCTTCCCGGTGCTCGCCGAGGCGGAGAAGGGCCAGGAGATCTGGGAGAACCTCGCCCTGTCGTCCATCGGCGGCCTGGTCTCCTCGACAATTCTCATCCTCATCGCCATTCCTTCCCTGTATCATCTGGCGGTCCGGGGCAACTGGCTATGGCGCCGTTTCCTGGGCGCGCTGCGCTCGCTCGGCCGCCGGGGCAAACGCTGGCGCGAGGCGGACGTCTCGGGCTGAGACGAGAACCGGCGGCGATTCGGGCGAGGATCCGTCCCGCTGCACCCGTTCCCGAGGAGATCGGAAGTTCCCTTGG
Source organism: uncultured bacterium (assembly GCA_964601275.1). GTDB lineage: Bacteria > Krumholzibacteriota > Krumholzibacteriia > JAJRXK01 > JAJRXK01 > JAOZPE01. The sequence continues at coordinate 9,878 of CAZRMV010000011.1, forward strand.
ACGCACGAGAGAAACCCCTGGTCCTGGTGGTCGAGGACGAGCCCGATCTGCGCGAGGTGATGCGCTACAACCTCCAGCGCGAAGGCTTCGAGGTCGTCGAGTGTGAAGACGGGGAACAGGGACTGGAAGCGATCCGGCAGAGGCTTCCCTCCCTGGTCCTGCTCGACATCATGCTGCCCGGCATGAGTGGACTGGACATCTGCCGGGCCATGAAGCGCGACCCGGAGACCCGCGGCATCCCGGTCATCATGGTCACCGCCCGGGGCGAGGAGAGCGAGATCGTGCTGGGCCTGGAACTCGGCGCCGACGACTACGTTCCCAAACCCTTCAGCCCGAGGGAACTGGTCGCGCGGGTGAAGGCGGTCTTGCGGCGCGGGGGGATCAAGGAACGCATCGACGCCGAGGAGCGGCTGGTCCATGAACGGCTCGTCGTCGACCTCGCCCGGCACGAAGTGCGGGTCGATGGAAAACGGGTGGACCTCACGCCGACCGAGTTCCGCCTGTTGAAAGTACTGGCGGCGCGTCCGGGCCGGGTCTTCACCCGGGCGCAACTCATCCTGCGGGCCATGGGCGACGAAGTGGTGGTCACCGAGCGCAATGTCGACGTGCACATCCGTTCGGTGCGGAAGAAACTGGGCGATGCCCGCGACCTCATCGAAACCATCCGGGGAGTGGGCTATCGCTTCCTGGATCTCTCGGTGGACGAGTGAACATGCCCTGGTGGATCCTTTTGGCCTTGGGCGCGGCGATCGGATGGATCGCGGCCCGCCGGGTAGAGCGCGCGAGGTCTTCCCGGTCGGCCGGGGAGAGCGGAACGGCCGGGGAGAAAGCGCAACTGGGCGCCATCCTCGCGGGAATGAACGAGGGAGTCGTCGCGGTCGATGCCGACCGGAGGATCGTGCACATGAACGCGGCGGCGAAGGATCTCTTCTGCCGCCCGGCCGAGCGATGCGTCGGTGCGCCGGTGTGGAAGATCCTGCGACCGGCGGAACTGGTGGAGATGCTGGAGGAGACCCTGGGAAGCGGACGCGAGCGGGAGATGGAAGTCCACCTCGGGGGCGGCGGCGCGTCCGCGAAGAAGACGATGGAAGTCCGGACGGCTCCCCTGAGAGGGGGCGAAGGCGGTGCGGTGCTGGTCTTCCACGATGTCACCCGCCTGCGACACCTCGAGAACATGCGCCGCGACTTCGTGGCCAACGTCTCCCACGAGATCAAGACCCCCCTGGCGTCGATCCGGGGCATGGTCGAGACCATGATCGACGACCCGGAGATGGAAGAAGCCACCCAGGCCCGCTTCCTCCAGCGGATCCTCCGCCAGACCCAGCGGATGGGCGACCTGATCAAGGACCTGCTCGCGCTCTCCCGTTTCGAGAACGAGGAGGTTCCCCTGGTCCTGGACCGGATCGACATGGGGCGGACGGTGCTGGAATCGGTCGAGCAGGTGCGTCCGGCGGCGACGGCCAAGGAGCTGCATCTGGAGACCGAGGTGCCCGAAGGGGAGAACCTCATGGTCTGGGCCGACCCGGAGGCGCTGCGGCAGGTCTTCGACAATCTCCTGGGCAACGCGGTCCGCTACACTCCCGAGGGAGGCGCCCTCACGGTGAGCGTGGGGACGACCGGCAGCCGGGTGTGGGCCGAGGTCGCCGACACCGGGGTGGGGATCGGCGAAGAACACCTCGACCGGATCTTCGAGCGCTTCTACCGGGTCGACCGGGACCGCTCGCGCGAGCTGGGAGGCACCGGCCTGGGCCTGAGCATCGTCAAGCACGTGATGGCCCGCCTCGGTGGTGGGGTCACGGTCCAGAGCCGGGTGGGCGAGGGCTCGCGCTTCCGGGTGCACCTGCCCCGGGCCGGAGATCGTGACACCCCGGCCGATTGAGCCGAAAGTGGCTTTTTCTCCCCGCACGTAGTATCTATCCCTGCGGCGTCGTCGGTCGTGGCGGATCGGAGCAGGTCCTTCCCGCCCCGCCGTCTTCCCCTGGCCCACCGAGGTGCTTCCATGCTGGAGAACCAACGAGTGCTCATCACCGGCGGTGCCGGTTTCCTGGGCTACCACCTGGCCCAGGAGCTTCCCACCCATGGCGTCGGCGCGATGGCCTTCAACGACATCGCCCCCTTCTTCCAGGACGAGTATCCGGACGGATCGCCGCTGGTGAACGCCGACGTACGGGACAAGGACGCCATGGTGCGTCTGATGCGCGAGCACCGGATCAACGCGGTGGTCCACACCGCGGCGGCCTTGCCGCTGTGGAAGCGCGACGAGATCTACTCGACCAACGTCGACGGCCTGCGCACCACCCTGGAAGCGGCCGAGGAGTGCGGGGTCGAGCGCTTCGTCTACATCTCGTCGACCGCGGTCTACGGCGTTCCCGAGAAGCACCCCCTGGTCGAGACCGATCCCGTGGAAGGGGTGGGGGCCTACGGAGAGACCAAGATCCTCGGCGAGCAGATCTGCGACGAGTTCCGCTCCCGCGGGATGAGCATCGCGATCATCCGGCCCAAGACCTTCATCGGGACCGCCAGGTTGGGCGTCTTCCAGATCCTCTACGATTGGGTCGACTCGGGCAAGCGCATCCCCATCATCGGCAAGGGCTACAACCGGTATCAACTGCTCGAGGTGACCGACCTCACCCACGCCATCGCGCTGGCGCTGGCCGCTCCGCACGAGGCGGCGAACGACACCTACAACGTGGGCGCCGAACGCTTCCAGCAGGTGCGGCAGGATGTGGGTGATCTCTGCGAGTTCGCCGGCAACGGGGCGCGGGTGTTGCCCACCCCCGCGCAACTGGTGAAGCCCGCCCTGGCCTTCTTCGAGCTCATCCACGTCTCCCCCCTGTACAAATGGGTCTACGGGACCGCGGACAAGGACAGCTACGTCTCCACCGAGAAGATCTCGAAGAAGCTGGGCTGGAAGCCGAAGTTCTCCAACGCCGACGCGCTCATCACTTCGCACAAGTGGTACCTCGAGCACAAGGACGAGCTGGCGCACAGCCGCCCCGGGGTGACCCACCGTGTGGGCTGGGACCAGGGCGTGCTGGGCTTCTTCAAGCGCTTCATGTAGCCGCCTTCGGACGGGGCATCGCGTTGCGGATGCGCCAAGCCAGGAGCAGGCCGACCAGGGCCAGGGGCACCATCGACACCGGCCACACCTTCCAGTTGGCCGGGTCGGTGGCCGCGCCGATGATCTTCCCCGCCGCGTCCAGACCCTCCCGGGGCATGATGGCCGCGTAGGTGAAGCTCATCGCCGCGGTGCCCAGGTAGACGAAGCCGTCGATCAGGCCGACCGCGATCCCCGCATTCTTGCTGCCTCCAAAATCCATGCTGGCCGTGCCCGAGAGCATTCCGTGCACCCCGATCACCGCCATCGACATGAGGATCACCAGCCAGCCCACCCAGGGCTGGGTGTAGGTGAAGATCATCAGGACGGAACCGGCCAACATGACCCCGTACAGCAATGCGGCCACCGGCCCGCGCCGGGACTGGAAGACATGGTCGCTGATGACGCCGGCGATGACCCCGCCGAGGATCCCCGCCGCGCAGAGCAGCAATCCCCAGTGGTCGTAGACGAAGCCCGACTTGAGGTGGAGGGCCCCATCGGTCTGCTTGGCGAAGGTGCGGAACCACTGCATGATCGACTGCCGCAGCCATCCGCTGCAGAACTCGATGACCGCGATGGTCATGATGATGGGATTGCGGAACATCATCTTGAACACCTTGATGGGGCCCAGACGCGGTCCCTCGTCGCCGTCGGTGGCGTCGCCGAGGGCGATGTCGGCGAAGCCGGCCTCACTGGGGTGGTCGCGCACCACGCGGAAGTCGATGACCCAGAAGATTCCCAGCAGGATGGCCGGCACGATGAACACCCAGGCCAGCCCGATGTGGTCGAGGATGAGCTTGCCCCAGTCGAAGGCGAAGTAGATGCCGAGGGAGATGAGGATGCCGAAGATGGCCCCGAAGACGCCGCGTTCACGCACATGGAACCACGCGGAGTTCACCTTCACGATGGCGACCGCCCCGAAGCTCTGGAAGTACATGTTCACCCCGTAGAGCAGCGAGAACAGCAGCACGAAGTTCCGGGCGAAGAACCCGGAACCCCAGCCCTGATGCATCAACGACCAGGAGATCATCCCCATCAACAGGTTCAGCACCGCCGCGCCCGCCGCGCCCATGAGGATGGAGAAGCGCCCGCCCAGCTTGTCGGTCAAGGGCCCGTTGATCAGGAAGGACACACCGTAGACGACGGTTCCGACCCCGAAGATGATTCCGAAGGCCTCGTTGCCCATCATCGCGCCGCCGTGGCTTCCCTGCAGGTTCTCGAAGGCCAGCTTGCTCACCTTCAGGTTGTAGCGGCCCATGTACAAGAAGGCGTAGGTCAACCCCAACGGGAGCCAGTTCCACCGGCGGCGGGTCATGAACGCGGCCGAATGTCCCAGATCGATGCGGGGAAGACGGGCGAAGACCACGGCGACCGCGGCCAACAGGATGACGATGGGGTACAGTTCTTTCAACCAGGCGAGCATGTGGACGCTCCATGGGTTGGTGGAGAGATGGCGGGCTCAGTGCACCGCTTTCAGTTGTCGCAGGTCCGATCCGGTCGGCTCCTGGAAGACGCGCAGATCGAAGTGGGGGATGATGGCGAGGATGTGGTCGAAGATGTCGGCCTGGATGGCCTCGTAGTTGGCCCACCGTTGGTCCTTCGAGAACACGTAGATTTCGATGGGAAGACCCTGGGGGCCGGGAGGAAGCTGGCGCACCAGGAAGGTCATCGTGTCGCTGAGGATCATCGGGTGGTGCCGCAGGTAGGCCTCGAGGTAGGCGCGGAAGGTCCCGACGTTGGTGAGGCGCCGGCCGTTGATGGGAATCCTCTCGTCCACCTCGTGCTCCGCGTTCCACTCGCGGATTTCCCGCTGCTTGCGGTCGATGTACTCCTGGATGTACTGGATCTTCGAGAAGCGCTCGAGCATCTCGTCGTCACAGAACCGGATGCTGGTCATGTCCAGGTGCACCGCGCGCTTGATCCTCCGCCCGCCGGACTCTTCCATGCCCCGCCAGTTCTTGAAGGAGTCGCTGACCAGTGCGTAGGTGGGAACCGAGGAGATGGTCTTGTCCCAATTCTGCACCTTCACCGTCATCAGCCCCACCTCGATGACATCGCCGTCCGCGCCGTACTTGGGGATCTCGATCCAGTCGCCCTCGCGGACCAGGTCGTTGCTGGCGACCTGCAACCCGGCGACCAGTCCAAGCAGGCTGTCCCGGAAGATCAGCATGAGAACCGCGGTCATCGCGCCCAGGCCGCTGAAGAAGACCATGGGCGAGCGGTCGAGCAGGGCGGCGAGGATGAGGATGCCGCCCACGAACCACACCACGATGCGCAGGGCCTGGGTGATGACCTCGGTCGGAGCGCGGCGGGCCTTCTCGAACTGGCGCGCGATGTCCTGGGCCGCGCCGATGGTGGCGGCCAGGGCCATCGTCACCATCAGGATCATGTAGGCCTCCACCAGGTTGGAGACCAGGGTCTGCAGGGTCGGGTGATCGGTGAAGGTCGCGGGGAGGAAGGTGAAGATCACCCAGGCGGGCGCCAGGTGGGCGAGATGGTCGAGGACGCCCCGCTGTTCGAAGGCGTCGTCCCAGGTGGTGCGGCTTCGCCGGATCAGCGGCTGGATCACCCGGCGCAGCACCCGCTTGACCACGAGATCGACGAGCCCGGCGATGACGACCAGCAAGAGGATCTCAGCCACGATGACCAGGTCGTCGGCAAGGCCCGGGCTCAGGCCCCGGTTCATGAGCCAGGTCTGGAGATTCCTGAACATCCGTCACCTCCGGTCGGCGGCCCCACGCGGATGCAGGATTCTACCCTTGGTCTCCGGCGGGGTCCACCTCGGGAGCCCGATCGAGCGGCCACCCGCCCGCGAGCAGGACGGCCGAACGCGTCGGCGCCGGCCGGCGCTCTGGGCCGGCCGCCACCGGGGCTCGGGGTCTAGGATCCCCCCGGCCAGGCGGCCCAGGCGGCCGCCGCCGCGCCGGTGAGGGCCAGCGCGAACTTGAGACTGCTGGCCAGCGCCTTTCCCACCAAGGCATGCAGGCCCACGCGCAGCGAGGGCTCAAGGCGCTGGTCACGGAGGTACTCGCCGAGGACCGCCCCGAGAAAGGCGCCGGCGAAGGAGCCCAGGATGGCTCCGGCCACCGGCAGGAGACCGCCGCCGGCGATCGCCCCGGCCAACCCTCCCAGGAAGGTCCCCACGACCCCCCACCGGGTGGCTCCCCGGCGGGCCACGTAGAGGGTGCCCAGCAGGGCCTCGGCGATCTCGCCGATGACCATGAGGCCGGCGAAGAGGACCAGGGGCCCTGGGCCGATGGCGTGGAAGCCGTGGGCCAGGTCGTAGAGCACGGCCAGCCCCAGCGCGATCCACCCGCCGGGCAGCCCGACGAAGAGGGTCACCGCCGCGGCGAACATGAGCAGGACCCAGAGCAGGTATCCTGCCCAGGCGGCGAAGGTGAGCGCGGCGCCGGCGGCCGGATCCATGGAATCCCCCTCTCTCCGGGCAGAAGCGCGGGACTTCCCGGGACGGGCGATCGAGCCCGCGGTGAGCCCCCGAAGGCCCCAGGATACTCGAAGAACCCTCCGGAGGCATCCTGCGGCCGGGAACCCCCTGGACCGCCCGGATCCTTCTGGACACACCAACCATTCCGGAGTATATTCCAGTTTAGTTCGACTTTTCAGGAGGTTCTTCCATTGTGGCGCACTTTCCCCGGATCCTGTCCCTTGACCTGCCCCCCGGTCGGTCCGCGTTCCTGTGGGGTCCCCGGCAGGTGGGCAAGACCACCCTGGTGCGCTCGCGCTATCCGGCCAGTCTGCGGATCGATCTGCTCGAGACCGACCGTTTCCTCGAGTTGACCCGGGACCCTTCGCTCCTGAGGGAACAAGTTCTCGCGTCCGCGCCGGAGCGCTTGAGAGCGCCGATCCTCATCGACGAGATCCAGAAGGTTCCGCTGCTGCTGGACGAAGTGCACGGTCTGATCGAGAACCATGGACTGCGGTTCATCCTGACCGGATCGAGCGCCCGCAAGCTGCGGCGGGGCAAGGCCAATCTCCTGGGGGGGCGGGCCTGGCGTTTCGAACTCCATCCCCTGGTCTACCCGGAACTGCCGGACACCGGGATCCTCCAGATCCTGAACCGGGGACTTCTTCCCAGCCACTTCCAACAAGAGAAGTATCGGCGATCCCAACTCGCCTATCTCCAGGACTACTTGAAAGAAGAGGTCTTCGACGAAGCACTGACGCGCAACATCCCCGCGTTTTCGCGTTTCTTCGAGGCGATGGGCTACTCCCACGGGGAGATCACCGTCTTCGCCAACATCGCGCGCGACTGCGGAGTCGACGCCAAGACGGTCAAGCAGTACTACCAGATCCTGGTCGACACCCTGGTCGGGATGTGGGTGCCTCCCTTCAAGCGAAGACAAGAACGGAATGTGATCGTCAAGGCATCCAGGTTCTATCTGTTCGATGTGGGCCTGGCGGGAGCCTTGACGCGACGCCATCTGGAGGAGGAGCGGGGAGAAGCCTTCGGCAAGGCTCTCGAGCATTACATCCTCATGGAACTGAGGGCGCACTCCAGTTACCGGGAACTGGAGTACCCCATCGAGTACTGGCGGACCAAGGGCGGATTGGAAGTGGATTTCGTTCTGGCCGGTGGTGAGGTTGCGATCGAGGTGAAGGGTTCGCCACGGGTGGATTCCCGGGAACTCAGACCACTCAAGCGCTTCGTCGAGCGATATGCCCCGAGGACGGCCTTCGTGGTGTGCAATGAGAAACGGGAGCGGATCCACGATGGGATCCGGATCCTCCCCTGGCGCATCTTCCTGGAGAGACTCTGGAACGGCGAGATCATCCGGTGATCACAGGCTTCTCCCTTCGGACGGGTTGGTCGCCCTAGGGCACTCCGCCCTCAGCTCCCTGTGCGTTCGATGTCGTTCAGCACCCAGGAGTAGTCCATGAACTCGATCTTGAAGTCGTCCGGGGGCAGGTCGTCGCGGTAACGGGCCAGGAAGGCGCGCAACGATCCGGCGTCCTCGACGAAATCCTTCGTGTACCAGTCGAAGAGCTTGCTCAGGTGGACGGTGTTTCCGTCGATCCACAGCCAGGTGTCGTGGTGGAGCGCGTAACGGGTCGCCGCTTCGAGCTGTGCGTCGAGGCGGGCGGGCAGGTAGGCCTCGCTGCGCAGCGGAGGGCATCCCCGGGACGCGCAGTTGATGGCGAAGTGGATGCGGGCGTCGCGGGTGGCGGGCCGCAACTTGTCGTTCTCGATCTCGTTGAGGCTCAGGGCTTCCTCGGCCACCTCGACCAGGTCGCGGCTCCACGGTCCCGACTTGAACAGCCCCCCCAGGTCCTTGATGCTGTCCAGGGGGTAGTGGTCGAGGATCAACTTCATGGTCACCGCGTTGTAGAGGTTGATCCAGTAGGCCACCTGGTCGGCTTCGGGCCATCCCTTCGGGTCGAAGCCGGAAAGCCGGGTGATGAAGTCGCCCAGGGCCCGCTCGTCCTCGGAGTTCTCCGACCAGGCCTTGTAGTCCACCCGGTCGTGGACGACGTAACGCCGCAGGAGGGGGGTGAGCTGTGTGGCGTACAGTTCGACCGCCCGATTCCGTTGTGGTGCAGCGCTCGGCGCGGCAGGGCTCTTCACACCCGGCGCATCCGCGGTCGCGGCGGGGCCGTCGGCCTCCGGCAACTTCGCCGAGGCGGCGGCGGGCAGGACGAGGGAGCCGATCAGCAGCAGATCCAGGAGGAAGGTCTTCATCACGACACACCTGCCGGTCAGGGGGTGGAAGCCGAAAGCTGAACGGTCCGGAGGCCACCCGCCACTTCGACGACTCCCGCGGTCAAGGGATGCCGAAGCGTTCGCAAGGGGGTCACCCTCCGGACGCTTCGGCCCAGCGAATCGACGGGCACCTGCACCGCCAACAGCAGCAGGGGGCCGGGGGCGCCGGCGCTCTGCAGGGCCTCTGCGCTCTGATGATAGAGGCCATCGCCGATGAGTACGAGAGTCGGCCCTGCCCTGTGTCCGGTCCGCGGGCGGTGATGCCGCTGGTACCAGGCCACCTGGGAGGCCAGGCCGTAGTCGTCGCTCACGATCCAGTCGATCGGCGCCGGCCCCTCCAGCGTTTCCCAGGCCGCCTGGAGATCGCCGACGAAGGGCCCCAGATCCCGCCATTCCCCGAAATACTCGTGCCAGCGGTGGGTGGGAGAGACCCGCAGTTCCCGGCGTCCGGCGACCCGAAGGTAGTCCAGGTGCAGGCTGCGGGCGAGGCGTTCCCCCGGCGCGATCGTGCGGGGATCGTGGAAGACGAGGGCGGTCGCCCCCCCCAGGAGCAGGCTCAGGCCCAGCAGGATCGCGGCAAGACCCCGTCCCTCCCGGCGGAGGGGATCGACGAAGGCGGGCCGCCGCGCCGGCAGAAGCAGCACCGCGGCGGGCAACACCCAGTTGGCCTTGATCTGCCCGCGGACCACCGCCGCGGCGCTGAACACCAGCAGCAACGTGGCGGCCAGGCCCAGGGAGACCAGGGCCTCGCGACCCGGCCCGTCCTTCCCGCCGAAGGACGACATGCGCTGGCGCAGGCCGGCGCCGGCCAGGACCCACAGCAACGGACCGCCGGTCACCACCACCGTGGTGAGGCCGGCCAGGATCCGCCAGGACCACCCGGTGGCAACGTCGACCCGGCCGAACTCGGCCATGGCGCGCAGCATGGGGCCTTTCAGGTGGAGGGCCAGGGGCAGAAGGGTCAGCGCCAGCACGATCCGCCCGAGCGCGGCGCGGCCTCTCGACCGTCCCGGATCGATGCGTCCCACCAGGAGAACAGCCACCGGGAGCAGCAGGATCCCGGTGGGCTTGGCCAGCGCGGCCAGGGCCATCGCCGCCGAGAAGGTCAGCGCCAAGCCCCTCTGGGCGGCCACCACCGCCCCCAACAGCGCGGCCAGCAGCAGGGTGTCGGGATGGAGGATCGCACCGGTGTAGGTCTGCCACGGGCAGAGCGCCACCGCCAACAGGACCAGCCAATGGGTGGCCCGGTCCGCCTGCTGCCTTCGCAGACGGAGGTCGACAAGCCAGAGGACGGCGAAGCCCCCCACGAGCGAGGGCAGGCGCAGTTGCAGCAGGGGAGCCAGGGGAAGCCGTTCGGCGAGCCGCAGGAGGATCTGCAGGAGGGGGGCGTAGAAGGGTTGGGGATGCCAGGCCCAGTACGCGTAGGCCGCCTCGTCGCGTCCCGGTCCGGGCAGGAGCCACAGCGGAAGACGCAACAGGACGGCCGCCGCCATGGCGGTGATCAGGGGCCGGAAGCGCTTCATCCGGTGGATCCGCGCGGTGCCGGGCGCGGGCCGGAAGCCACCGGCCGCAGGGCGCTCGCCTTGAACACGGCGAGGACCGGCGTGCCCTCGGCCAGCGCCATCTCGCGCGTCGATTCGGGAGTGAGGGCGACGTGCAACGAAGGCGCGTCCTCGGGGCTGCCCTGAAGCCGGATCTCCACCTGGACGCGGGGGCCCACCGGGCGGAGGGTCTCGACCCGGGCCGGCAGGGCGTTCCGGGCGGACAGACCCACCGGACGTTCCCGGGTGAGGATCACGTCGCGCGCGGAGAGAGCGAGAACAAGCCTTCGGCCCACATCCTCCTCCAAGAGGTTGGTCGACACGACCGCCGATCCCCAGCGGCACTCACTGATCCCCTCCTGCGGGCGATGGGCGGAGACGGTCACTTCCAGCAGACTGTCCCCGGCGGCCACCGCCAAGGGGGGTGCCATCGGCCCGTGGGCCAGGGTCGTGGCCGGCCGTCCTTGGTCGATCATCCTTCCGTTCTCCAGCACCACGACTTCGTCTCCCAGGGCCAGGGCCTCTTCGAGATCGTGCGTGACATGAACGAAGGGAAGTTCGAATTGCGACCGCAGTCGTTTCAGGTGAGGAAGGATGCGCCGTCGAAGGGGCCGATCGAGCGAGGCCAGGGGTTCGTCCAGCAGGACCGCCCGGGGGGCGGCGAGCAGGGCGCGCCCGACCGCCACCCGCTGGCGCTGTCCCCCGGAGAGTTCGCCGGGGGACCGCTCGAGGAACCCTTCCAGTTCCAGCATCCGGACCACCTCGTCCAATCCGGCCGCGTGCGACGCACCGTAGAGCAGGTTCTCGCGGACGCTGAGGTGGGGGAAGAGCCGCCCTTCCTGGTAGACCCGGGGCGTACGGCGCGCCCGCATCGGCAGGTCGACTCCCGCGTCCGAGTCGAAGAGGGTCTCGCCGTCGATCCGGACGCGGCCCCGATCGGGACGGCACGCGCCGCTGATCAGGTCGAGCACGGTGGTCTTCCCCGAGCCGCTGGCCCCGTAGAGCACCAGGACGCGCGCGGACGACTCCACCTGCAGTTGCAGGGTGAAGCCTTCCTTCCGGCGCAGGGACAGGTCGAGTTCGATCATCTCATCGCCCCTTCCGCACCGCGCGATCGGCCAGGACGACCAGGACGAAGGAAAGGATGGAGACGGTGATCACCAGCGGCCAGGCCGCGCTCAACTCGCGGCGGTTGGTCAAGGAGAAGATGGCCAGGGGAATGGTCTGGGTGCGGCCGGGGATGTTGCCCGCCACCAGGATGGTGGCCCCGAACTCCCCCAGGGCGCGCGAGAAACCCAGCAGCGCTCCGGCGATGAATCCATGACGGGCCAGGGGGAAGGTGATGGTGGCGAAGATGCGCCAGGGGGACGCGCCGAGATTCGCCGCCGCCTCTTCCAGTCCCGGGTCCACCGATTCGATCGTGCTCCGGAACGCGCGCAGGAAGAGGGGAAAGGCCACCACCGCCGCGGCCAGCGCCGCCGCCGGCCAGGTGAAGACCAGGTCGAAGCCCAGGTGGCGTCGCAGCCATCCCCCGATCGGCCCGGCGGGCGCCAACAGCCACAACAGCAGATAGCCGGTCACCACCGGGGGCAGCACCAGGGGGAGGCTGGTCAGGGCGTCGAGCACGGTGCGCCCGAAGAACTCCCGACGGGCCAAGAGCCACGCCAAGGGGACGCCGGGGATGATCATCAGCACGAGGGCGCTCGACGCCACCTTCAGCGAGATGGCCAACGCGGTCCATTCCACCGGTGACAACATATCCTGGTCGGGTTCCCGGGGATGAGAGGAATCAGGGGGAGACGGTCAGGGACGCATCGACGGGAACGAAGCCCGCCCTTCGCAGGATCTCCCGGCCGCCTCCGGTGGTCAAGAAGTCCAGGAAACGGCGACTTCGCCGGGGATGCTCCGCGTCGGCGAGAACCGCCGCCTGGTAGACGATCCTACGATGCGAGGACGGGGGCAGGGTGAGGAGGATCCGCACTTTCTTCTCGGCCACCGCCCGCTCCACCCCGGCGGCGTAGGCGATCCCGCGGTCGCACGAGCGGTTGGCCACCGCGCGGATCACCGCGGCTTCGTCGATCATGGGAACCAGACGATCCTCCAGGCGGTCCTTCCAGCCCAGCGTCTCCAGCGACTCGCGCGCGTACTCCCCCACCGGCACTCCCAGGTCGCCGATGGCCACCTTCCGGGCCCCGGACAGCGCCGCCCAGAGCGCCGGTGGCGTCCCCTCATCGGTGTCCGCCGCCGGACCCCGCTCCGCGGTCGGGGCGATCACCACCAGCTGGGTGGTCCACAGCGCCTGCACATCCTCCGGCTCGACCCAACCCCTGGCCCGCAGGGCCTCGATGTGTTCGGGCGAGGCGGAGATGAAGAGGTCAGCCGGAGCGCCGCGTTCGATCTGACGGCGCAGGAGATTGCTGCTGGCCAACGAGAGCTGGATCGACCGCAGACGGTCGGCCTTCTCGTAGGCGTCGACCGCCTCCTGGAGGGGGTCGGCGAGGCTGGCCGCGGCGAGCACGATGAGGTCGCGGGGAGCGCTCGGCTCGTCCGGGGAGTCCGCCGAGCCTCCTCGCAAGCCGGGGAAGAGGATCATCGCCACAACGCCCACAACCACCACCGCCGCCGCGAGGATGCCGAAGACCATCCGGACTTCATCGCCGGAGGCGTGGCGGGCCTTCGCCAACGCGCCTCGGGCCGCGTCGTGATGGCGATCCTGACCTTTGCGACGGGTTCTGGGTGTCATGCTCGATCTCCCGGTGCTTCGGGGGTGGGCCCGGGGGCCGGTCGGCGCCGGCCCGCTCGGCCCGTTTGGACCGTTTGGCCCGTTTGGACCGTTCGGCCCCGAGTGTACTCCGCCGGTGGAGAACGGCAAAGCCGCCGCCGGGTCCGGCCACGGAAACCTCTTCCTCGGTGCGGCGGGATTTCAGGCGCGACAGCCGTGACCGCAGGGGATACCCTCGGTGCCGACCCCCCTGCTTCCCTTGGCGCGAAGGAGGTCACCGTGCCCCCGGTCTTGTCCTTCCCTCACCGCCCTCGGGCCCTGGCTCCGGCCTTGCTGCTCCTGGCGCTGGCGCTCTCGGCCTGCGCCTCCATCCCGCCGGAGGCACCCCGCTTGTCCAGCGAACTGGGAGGACGCCTGCGCGCGCTCGAGGACGCCCATCTCGCCCTGTTGCACCACTACATGGACGAGCGCCGCGCCCGGGTGGACGAATTCCTCGATCGGGAGTGGACTCCCCATTTCGCCGGGGAGTTCTTCGACGATCCCCAGATGATCAGCGCCTGGGAGGAAGTGGTCCAGAGCGCTTCGGCCGAGGAACGTACCCGCTACCTGCTCACCGTCGCCCCCATCATGATCGAAGAGATCGAGGCCAAGCGGCAGGAGATGCTCCAGCCCCTCGACGAGGTCGAACGCGAGATCACCCGCCGCTTGCGCGAGGAGTATCTCCAGGCCAAGGCGATCAACAACGCCTTGACCGCTTTCTTGGCCTCGGCCTCCCAGGTCGACCAGACCCGGAGGGAGTACCTCGCGCTCGCCGGAGTGGATGAACAGGAGCTGCGGTCGGTGGTGCGACAGACCGACGAAGCGGTCGAGGGTCTGGCGGTTCGCCGGCGGAAGGCGGAAGACGTCGTGGCCTCGGCGCAGGAATACCTGCAGCGGATGAAGGAACTGCTCGAAGAGCTGCGCAGTCCTTCCCCGGATGACCCGCCTTCGAGGAACTGAACCCCGGGAGGAACCATGGGCATGGATTTCGAGAAGCTCCGTCGTCAGGCCCGGCGGGCCGCCCGCGACGCCCGGCGCCGCACCGACGCGAAGCTGGCCTCGTCGGCCTCTTCCCTCACCAGCTTCACCGACGAGGAGATCCGCGAACTGTTCCCCCGCCCGGCCGATGTCGAGAAGCTGGCGCGGCTGATGGAGATCGTCCGTTCGAGCGAAAGCGACAACCGCCGCCTGTTGCGCCTGAAGGACAACATCGAGGAACTCGGGGGAACCGTCCTGAAGCTGCTCGAGGTCCTCGCCTGATCGCCCGGCCGGCGGCCTGGGGCCGCCGGAGGGCGTGGAGCCTGGGGGGGGCGGTGAGGGGCCTTGCGCTACACCGTCCGGCTGAAGCGGGGCGTCCCGTCGCCTTCGCCGGGCGCCTTCAGGTAGGCGTCGAAGGCCATCGCGACGTTGCGCACCAGAAGTTGTCCCTTGGAGGTGACCTGGATGCGCGCGGGGGAGAGTTCGACCAGGCCGTCCTCCACCGGATCGGCGAGCGCTTCCATCGACGCGGCGAAGTAATCGTGGAAATCGATTCCGAAGCGCTTCTCGATGCGCGGGATGTCGATGGCGAGGTTGTTCATCAGGGTCATGATCACCTCGCGCCGGATGAGGTCGTCCGGGCTGAGCACCGCGCCCTTGAAAGCGGGAAGTCTTCCCGCCTCGACGGCCTTGTTGTAGCGGGCGAAGTGCACCTCGTTCTGGCTGTAGGCCCCCTCCACTTCGCTGATACTGGAAACCCCGAAGGCCAGGATGTCGGTCTCGGGAAGCGTGGAATACCCCATGAAATTCCGGCGCAGCACGCCGTTCCGGCGGGCGATGGCGAGTTCATCCTGGGGCAGGGCGAAGTGGTCGAGCCCGATGGCGTCGTAACCCTGCGAGCGGAAGTGGCCGAAGGTCATGGCGATGATCCTGAGCTTTTCCGCCGCGGAGGGTAGAGCCTCCTCGGGCAAGAGGCGCTGGTGCTTCTTGAGCCAGGGGACGTGGGCGTAATTGAAGACGGCCACGCGGTCGGGACGCCATTCGGTGACCCGATGCAGGGTCCGCAGGAAGCTCTCTTCGCTCTGGTAGGGAAGGCCGTAGATGAGGTCGATGTTGACCGAGGTGAATCCCAGTTCCCGGCACCAGCGATAGTAGCGATCGGTGAGGTCTTCCGGCTGCACCCGGTGCACCGTCTCCTGCACCTTCGGGTCGAGGTCCTGCAACCCCATGGAAACCCGGGTGAATCCCATCTCGCGCAGGGCCTCCAGGTGCTCGCGGGTGGTCACGCACGGATCGGTCTCGATGGAAACCTCGTCGTGGAGAGGTCGCAGGCGAAAGCGTGTCTTCACGTGGTCCATCAACTCGGTGAGCTGTCCGGGCGTGAAGTAGGTGGGGGTTCCTCCTCCCAGGTGCATCTGGATGACCTCGCGGCCCGCGCCGATCCGTTCGACGTGGAGGTCGATCTCCTTCTTGAGCTTCTCGAGGTAGGGCTGGGCGATCTCCTTGCGCCGGCTGATGACCACGTTGCAGCCGCAGAAGAGACAGCGCTCCTCGCAGAAGGGGATGTGGAAGTAGAGGGAAAGGGGGCGCTCCTCGCCCCGGCGCAAGGCCGCGCCCAGGCGGTCGAGGCGCGCTGAGAAATCGTCGCTGGTCCAGTTCTCGGTCCAGACCGGCGCGGTGGGGTAGGAAGTATAGCGCGGGCCCGGCCGGTCGTACTTCTGGAGCAAGTGTTCGATCTCGGCCGGATCGAGGGCTCCCGCAGGTCCCGCTTCGTTCATGGTTCCGCTCCAGGGCGTCCGGGAGGACGCCGGGGTTGGAAGGATCGTTCGACCGCCTCATCCGGGCTTTCGATCCAAGGTAGGCCACCGGCCCGGCCGACACCACCTCCAGCTGCCGGATGGAGCCGCGGTCGGGAAGCGTCGGCTCCCGGTGGCGGTCCCCTCAGCGGCGGTCGACCGCGTGGTAGTGCTGGGCGGAGACCGAGTAGACCAGGAACTCCCCCACCAGCTTGGTGTTCTGGCGGGAATGCGCCGGATCCTCACGGTCGACCAGGGGATGGATCTTCCGGAGGATTCCATCCACCTGCAGGGTGCTCGGATCGCCGACGAAGAGCTTCAGGAGCCGATCACAGGGGGTGTTCGGCTTCTGGGTGACCACGACTACGCCGGCGTTGTTCTCGAAACGCAGCACCCGGTCCGCCCCCTCCTGCCGCACCACGCCCTCCAGGCTGATCCGCTTTCCCACCAGCGGATCGAGGCCGAGCTGATCCTCGGGGTCGAGTTCGTCGTATTCCTGGAAACCGTCGGTCTTGCCCGGCGAGACCCGCTTGGGTTTGCGCAGACTCTTGGGGAGGGTTTCCTCGCGGCGGATGGTCACGTTCTTCAACAGGATCGTGCCGCCCGCGCTCAGGCGGTGGACATGGAGGACCCCGTCTCTCGCCTCTCCGTAGATCTGGGGCAAGCCCGAGTACTCCGAAGCCTTCTTCAGCACGGCACGGATGTCATGTGCTCCCTCGAAACGGAGAACGTCGCCGGTCTGGCAGATCACCCGTTCGCCGCCGGCGAAATTGGCCGAACGCAACGGCACGTGGACCATGTGCGAATAGTCGGGGTTCCAGAACTTCGCCAACGCACCTTGCTCGGTGCGGGAATGGGCCGCCTGGCGAAGGGCTTCCCTCATCTCCATCTCTGTGTAGTGGTTGCCCAGGTGGCGGTACAGGATGATCCCGAGGAGGATGATGATCGCGGTGGGAACGGCGCGGATCAGGAAGGCGGAGATCATGGCCTTGGGGCCACGATGCCAGGCCCGCTCGTGCAGCCTCTCCATCTCCTCGGTCATCGAGAGATGTTCCGGCAACTCCTGGGCCTTCGTCGCGGCGTCATTCCAGGCGCTGCTGCTGCCCGCGGCCTCGGGCAACAGTTCCTTTCCTTCGATCACGTCGATATGCATGCGCTGGACGAGATCGGCGACCCTGGGCATCCGGTCTTCGGCGACGAGGGCGTGCAGATCGGGATGGAAGCTCATGGCCTGCCACAGGAAGTACTTCCCGAGCTGTGGGGGTTGCTCGTGTTCCTCTTCGCTTGGCGGATCGACCTGCTCCAGGCCGAGGTAGTTCCCGATCTGTTTTCCCTCGTAGGGCCCCTGGAAGTCGTGGAAGATGAGATGGAAGTGCTCGTCGTGGCGTCGGATGGCGAGCTTGCGGTCCATGGATACCTCCTCCGGCTTGGCCGTGGCGATGCGCGCTCGATCCGGCTCGGAGGGGGCGAGTCCCCCCTGCGCCGCGTGCGCTCAGGCTGTCCCGTGGGCTACGGCCGCGCACTCGGGACAGAATTCGGCGGGCTTCAGGTCCACTTCCTCCACCGACGCCGAAAACCTCATCACACATGCAGGGCTGCTGCAGTGCTCCAGGCCAAGCATGTGCCCGGTCTCGTGGAGCGCTTCACGTTCAGCGCGCTTCCACAGCAGCTCACGATCTTCTTCGAGACCATAGAAGGAAGGGTGCAGGCGGTGCAGGGAGAAGAGGCTGGTGCGTCCGCCCAGGCGTGCCTCGCCCAGCACGAAGGTGAAGACAGGAGAGAAGAGATCGACATCGGCCACGCCCAGGACGAAGCAATCGCGGCCCGCGGCGATCTCGTCGAGGAATGGAAGCAGTTTCCTGCAATCGTGCTGGGCCCGGCGTGGATCGTAGGCGGGATGGGGGTCCACCACAAGCTGGAGGACTTCGCAGCTCATGCCCGTCTCCTTTTCCAGGCGGCCTGTCAACAGCGCCGGAAAGCCCTTGGGCAGCGCGCCCACCGCCACAAGAGCCAGAGTGCGCACGGACTCAACTCCTCTTCAGGCCGTAGAGCTTCATCTTGTTATAGACCGTTGTCCGATCGACTTCAAGGATGCGTGAGGCCTGGGAGATGTTCCAGTCGCATTCCTCCAGAACGTGCTGGATATGGGCCTTCTCCACCTGGGCCAGCGAACGTGGGCCCCAGCTTCCTCCCCTTCCGCCCCTGGTGAGGAGGGGGAAGTCGCTCGCCCGGATGAGATCTCCTTCGTGGACCACGAGGGCCCGTTCGATGGCATTGGCCAACTCCCTCACGTTGCCGGGCCAGTCGTGGTTCGTCAGGATCTTCATCGCGTCGTCCTCGAAGTGGGGTGCCGGCTTGTTCATGCTGGCGGAGATCCGCGCGGCAAAGGCTTTTGCCAGGATGGGGATGTCCTCCCTTCGTTCGCGCAGCGGTGGCAGTTCGATGTGGAAGACGTTGAGCCGGTAGTAGAGGTCCTCCCGGAAGTTCCCGGCCTTGACTTCGGCAAGCAGATCCTTGTTCGTGGCGGCAATGGTCCGGAAATCGGCGTCGACACTTCGGGTACCGCCCAGTCGCGTCACCGTCTTCTCCTCGAGCACGCGAAGGAGTTCCACCTGGATCTTCGGGGAGACCTCGGCGATCTCGTCGAGGAAGAGTGTGCTCTTGTGGGCCAGTTCGAACTTGCCTTTGTGGCGGTACTGCGCACCGGTGAAGGCACCGCGTTCGTGGCCGAACAGCTCGCTTTCAAGGGTCCCTTCGGGAAGAGCGCCGCAATTCACCGTCACCATGGGCAGGAAGGCGCGGGGACTCGCCGCGTGGACTCCGCAGGCCACCAGTTCCTTGCCGGTTCCGGACTCGCCGGTGATGAGCACCGTCGTGTCGGTTGGACCGACGGTCTGGATGAGCTTGCGCACCCTTTCGATGGCCGGGCTCGTACCCAGGATCTCCGGCCGGGACAAGGTTTCGGCCAGCTTTTCCTTCAATTCGAGGTTCTCCCGCTTCAGGTCTCGCTGTGCAGCGGTGTTGCGGACGACATGGCTCAGGTGTTCTGGATCGAAGGGCTTCGTGATGTAGTCGTGGGCGCCTTCCCGGAGAGCCTGCACCGCGGTTTCCACCGAGGCGAAGGCGGTCATGATGATCACCGTCGTCTCCGGAGACATCTCCTGGATACGACGATTCAACTCGAGGCCGTCCATTCCCGGCATCTTGATGTCGATGAAGGCGAGGTCCCACCGCTCCTTCTTCAGGAGGATCAGCGCCTCTTGACCGCTCACGGCGGTCTGGACCTCGTGCCCATCTTCCTGGAACCAACCGGCCAGCGATTCGCGGACGATGGCCTCGTCGTCGACCACCAGGATCCGCAGGGGTGTGGGATTTGAAGGAGTCATGGGTCGATGACCTCTCTCGTGGGATTGAACCGGTGATTCGGTGACCTGGATTCCGGCTCTGGAGCATGGAGTGGAAGATCCATCCAGAAGTTGGTTCCCTCCCCGACTTTCGAGCGATAGTCGATGTGACCGTGGTGCCGGTGCACGATGCCATAGAGCACGGCGAGTCCAAGCCCGGTACCCTTCCCCGATTCCTTGGTGGAGAAGAACGGTTCGAAGATTCTCGAGCGGATCTCGTCCGGGATGCCCGAACCGGTGTCGATCACTTCCAGGCGCACCTGGTCCCCGGTGGGAAGGCGGCGGATCTGGATTGTCAAGTCGCCACCATCGGGCATGGCGTCCAATGCATTCATGACCATCACCAGGCAGGCCTGTTCGATCTGGTTGGCGTCGCATTCGACGGGAGGCAGGCTCTCCTCGAAATCCTCATGGACCCGGACCTGCTGCAACTCGGCCTGGTGGCCAATGAGCTTGAGACAACGCTGGACGATCACATCCAATTGTTCCGCCTGCAGCTCGACCGACTCCTGCCGGGAGAAGAGCAGGAGGTTGCGCACGATGTCTCCACAGCGCGCGGTTTCCTTCTCGACGAGTTCGAGCTTGGCCTCGATGTCCTTGACCAGCCGTTCGTCGGCTTCAGCGCGGAGAAATCTCGGGAACTGACGGTGCAGCAGCTTCACCGTCACCAGCACCCCCGCCAGAGGGTTGTTGATCTCGTGGGCTACCACCGCCGAGAGCTTTCCGAGGGACACCATCTTCTCGGTGAGGATCAATTGGTCCTGGGCCCGCTCGAGCTGACGGGTCTTCTCGGCCACCCGATCTTCCAGCGTGCGATTCCATTCCTCGAGATCCCGGTGGGCCGCCTCCAGTTCTTCGGCCATCAGGTTGAACGAAGAGGCGAGTTCGTGGATCTCCCCCACCGACTGTGGCGGCAGGCGGAAGCCGAGGTCGCCCGAGGCGATGCGCCGGGTACCGTCGAGAAGGGCGTGGACCGGCCGATGTACCACCCGCCAGGCGGAAAAGCCCACGACCAGGCAGAGGACGATCACCATGAAGGCGGCAAGTGTTCGATACTGGACCTGCTGTTCGCGGAGGGCCGATTCCAGGCGTGCGGTGCTCAGTTCGAGATCGAGGATGCCAAGAACCTTCTGGGTCTTGTCATGGACATGACAGGAAGCCTCGTAACAGGAGGGTTCGTTCAGGATGGGAATGGCCATTCCCAGGGCGCTCTCCTCGACGGAGAGATGATAGACCCGGAGCCCGTCCTGGGTGGATTTCGGCACCAGTGGTTTGTCTCCCGAGTGACAGATCTGGCATGGCTTGGCACGGATATCCGCTCTTGTGCCCAGCTCCTCCTTGCGGGAGGAGCAACAGACCTCGCCTCCGGCGGCCACCACCCTCACGGCCAGGATCTGGTCCTGCTCACCGATGTGATCGATCATCTCGCCGAGAAGCCGGCGGTTGTTGTCGAGCATCGCCGAATGCATCGTGGCCAGGGCGATCGAGCCCATTCCCCGCGCCATGTCCTCCAGGACGTTGACCATATGGCGGCGTTGCAGGCGGTCGATGAACACCCCCGCGCCGCTGAGGAACACCACCAGGATGAGGGTCAGGATCAGGACCAGGCGGCATCCGACGCAGTCGCGGGCGCTCTGGACCCACTGCTTCGCGCGCGACAGGAGGCTCCGTTGCCCCCGCGGAAGGGGCGCGGATCCGGGAGAACGATGACCGGCCATCCAGATCCTCTCCCTCTGGTCAACCGCGGCCAGGCTGCCTTGGGTCGACCGCGGTCGAGCTCTTTTCGATCAGCCCCCGCCGGAGCCCTCCCCAGCGACCGGCGTGTGGATTCCGGTGATGTGTCGAACCCAGTTCGACCACGTCTGCACGCGTTCGGAATCCTCGGCGCCCGTCTCGAAGATGGGAAGCCAACGGCTGGCGAGATTGAATCCGGTGACACCGATCGTCACCAGCATGAGGGTGACCGACACCTCCATCCACGAAGGGGAGTAGATCTTACCCTTTACCAACTCGAAGCCGGTGATGCCGACGTTGAGACGATGGATCACGAAGCCGAGCACGGTCAACTGGGCTGCGTGATACAGGTACCGCGTGTTCCTTCGCAGGGATGGGTAGGCGAAAACGATCAATGGAATGACCACTCCGACGACGATCTCTGCCAGGAAGAAGACCGCCGCGCGGTCGAGGGGCCACAACTCCACGTACGCGCCCCGGGAAACGATGTCGCCCAGGCGAAGCGCCAGGTAGAAGCCCATGACCCAGGCCGCGGCTTTCCCCACGCTCTGGAGCAGGGGCCCCTCGATGCACCGGCCGAAGGCCCTCGCGCTGAGGGTCGACTCGACGATGGTCATGGTCAAGCCCACCGCAATCGCAGATACGAAGAAGAGGAACGGCAGCAGTTGGGTGTACCACAGCGGGTGCAGGCGCTCCGGCACCAGCAGGAAGAGGCTTCCCAGCGACGACTGGTGCAGCATCGACAGCAGGACGGCGGCCAGGGTCAAGGGGAAGGTCAGGTGGTGGAAGATCTTCGCCAGTCGCTCCCTCTCGAGCTTCTCGAAGACGAAGGTCAGGAACTCCATGGCCAGAACGGTGGTGTAGAGGGTCACGCACCAGGCGACTTCCCACATCACCGAATGATGGTTCCACATCACCAGCGGATGCCAGATCCGCAGCGAGTGCCCGATGTCGAGGAAGATCCCGCCACCCACGAGGACATAGCCGATGAAAGCGGTGAGCACCGCAGGCCGCGCGATGGGTTGCCATCTCTCGACCCTGAAGATGTAGACCAGGGCGCTGATGGTGAAGCCGCCGGCGGCGAGCATCACTCCGCACATCACGTCCACTCCGATCCACAGCCCCCACGGAAAATCGTCGCTGAGATGGGTCGCCGCTCCCAGCCCCTGGGTGTAGCGTACGAAAGTGGAGTACAGGCCGAGAACCACTGCCACCGTGCCGATGACGCGCCAGGGGTGCGTGAGCATCCAGTGGATTGCTTTCATCTAGCCCACCTCCCCGTGGTCGTTGCCCGGGCCACTGACGTTTCCGCCCGCCAGGGCCATCCTCCGCCGGATGATCCAGTTGATCCCGATCAGGCCGAGGCCCACGATGCCGACGGCGGCGGGAATACGGGACATCACCGCCCAGGTCCTCTCGGGAAGGGCCTCGTCGGGCAGATCGGTGCCGAAGGCCGCGTGCAAGACCTCTTCGGGTCCGATCATGAGCACGCAGGTTCCTCCCACTTCCTTCCCACCGAAGACCTGGTGGGCGTAGGAATCGGGATCGCTGGAGATCCGTTTCCAGGCTTTTGCGATCAACTCGTGGCGCTCGCCGAAGGTGGTCGCTCCGGTGGGGCATGCCTTGGCGCAAGCGGTCGGTTCGCCCTTCAACGTGAGGTCCTTGCACATCTCGCACTTGCGGACGCGCGGAGTGACCGAATCCCACTCGTAACGGGGGACGCTGAACGGACAGGCGACCATGCAGTAGCGGCAGCCGATGCACTTGTCGAAGTCATAGGTCACCGGACCTTCCGGGGTCTTCCTCAATGCCCCGACCGGGCAGGCCGAGGCGCAGGACGGCTCGACGCAGTGCATGCAGAGGCGCCGGTAGTACTGGTCGTCACCGACGTCGGTCAGGAAGGTGAAGTTCGTGGCACAGAGCCGATCCCGGGGTTCCTCGGGCAGATTGTTGTGTTCCTTGCAGGCATCCACGCAGGCTTCGCAGCCGATGCAGAGATTGCTGTCGTAGAGTAGCGCGTTCATTCCCTCGACCCCCCTTGGCTACGCGTTCTGCGACTCGTTCTCGAGTTCGAAGAACGCAGTGGCCAGTCGTTCCCATTGCTTGGGCTCGAGTTGGGAGGCGATGTCCTCGACCGGCGCGCCACCGTCCTGGATGACGTTCCCGGTGGTGGCCATGAGTTCCCGCTGGAAGCGGTTGCGACTGCCTTCCATCCACCGCTGGGCGAGACTTCCTGACAGCAAGTTGGTGATCTGTCGATGGAGATCGGCGGCCTTGACCTTGTAGAGCCAGCCACCGCCGTAGGTGTCCTGGTGGATCAGGGTGGAGTCCCGGCGAAGTTGCGGGTTCACGCCCACCACCTCCCCGCTCACGGGCGAGAGGAGATCCACCGTGAGACCCCGGCGGCGGACCCTGGCCGCGTGCATGTCCTGGCGCACCCAACTACCTCGGTTCGGCGGGATGATCCGGGCGTCGGCCGGGATGAGCCTTCGTCCAAGATCGTCCACGCCGACATAGGCTTCCTCAGGACCCACCCAATGTAGCCAGGTGTGACCGCGGTGGTAATGGAAATCCCCGGGAAGCCGATACCCGGCGACCCGGGTGGGCTCTCCCTTCTGGAGACGTGCGTGGCGGGCCTGGGTCTCCAGATCCCGCAGCTTCCGCTGACGGCGCTCCAGGAGGGCGTCGACCCCGACGAAGAACAGGTAGAAGGCGACGACCAGGAGAATGACCATGGTTCTCACCTCTGCTGGCAACGGCGTGGCGCGAGGTCCCGGAGGGATCCGGGCAAAGACACTCCACGCCCGGTGGCACGTCCTTCCTCGGCATGGGCCATGCCCCCTTCCCATTCCGGACACATTGTCAGGGTGGGAACGTGCAATGGATGGAACCCCAAGGGGTTGCCCGAACACCTACGGGACCTTCGAGCGTCCCCGCGTTTGAGGCCGATCGTGGAAGCTTTCCACAGGGGGAGGGAGGTGGAGGGATCGAAGCGGTCAAGGGCTTGTCGAAGGCCCACTTGAACACGGTGTGGAGGATCTCGACAGGGATGTGGAGAAACTCCACACCGCCGGCTCGATCCCTCCACACTCAGTTTGCGAGGTCCTGGCCACGGAGTTCGAGGAACTCCTCCGCCAGGTGCTCCCATTGCTCGGGATCGAGCCGGCTCGCGAGGTCCTCGACCGGCGCGCCTCCATCCTGGATCACCCTGCCGGTGGCGGCCATCAGCTCCCGCTGGAAGCGGTCGTGGGTGTCTTCCATCCAACGGTGGGCCAGGCTCCCCGAGAGGAGATTGGCGATCTGTTGGCGGAGATCGGCGGCCTTGATCTTGTAGAGCCAACCCCGGCCGTAGGGATCGCGGCGGACCACGGAGGGATCTTTTCGCGTCTGCGGATTGACCCCGACCACCTCTCCGCTCACCGGCGAGAGCAAGTCGACGGTATGGCCATCGCGGCGGATCTTCGCCGCGTGCATGCCTTGCCGCACCCAGCTTCCGCGAGGGGGGGACACGATGGTGGCGTCGGAGGGGATCAGCCGTCGCCCGAAATCGTCGACTCCCACGTAGGCCTCGTCCGGGCTCACCCAGTGCAGCCAGGTGTGACCGGGGTGGTATTGGAAGCCCTCGGGCAGTCGGTAACCGGCGACGAACCGGGGCTCTTCCCGGAGCATCCGGGCGTGGCGGGCCTGGGTCTCCAGATCACGCTGGCGCCGGTGCCGGCGCTCCACGAGAACGTCGGTGAGGATGAATGCAAGGTACATGAGGACCACGAGCAGGACGACCATCGTTCTCACCTCCTGGGGACAGGGTGCTCGAGCCGGAAAGGAGGCCCGATACGTTCCGGCACCCCGTCCAGTGCATCCTTCGGCCAACGCATCCTCCGTGCCCGCGCTCCAGGGGCCGACTCCCGGTCGGCGGCGAAATGGTCAAGTCCATGGGATACTGGAGATTACCTCCATCGCCCGGCTGGCCGCAGGAACGCTTCCCCTCGACGGCCCCTGTGGGCTCTTTCGACAACCGGAACGCGGCGTCCCGGCCCAGGAACCCGTATCCTCCATCCACCACGGGACTTGGGCTCTGTATGTGGGGGAATTCGACGTCCACGTCGACAAGGTCGACAGGAACAAGCTCTCGCGCGGTCCACGGAATCCCCTGAAGAAGATCGCCCGCTCCCACAAGAGCGGGCGGATCGAAAACGGTGGGAACCGGGCGCCTCCACGATCGACCCGACGCCCGTGGAGGAGATCAGGGATAGGCGTGGCAGTCGGTGCAGGCTACTTCGGTCCAGCTACCGGAGAGGTCGGCGCCGTGGCACTCCTGGCAGTGGGCGTCTCCGTTGGCCTTGACCTCGTTTCCGTGGAAGCTCGAAGAACCGGGCACGATCCAGTTGTAGGGATGCCCCCCGGGCCCGTCATGGCAGAGGAAACAGGAAGTCCCGGCCCAGCCGCCCTGGAAGTCCGCCCCGTGGCACTGCGCGCACTCCGCGTTGGTCTCGGCGATGACGGTGTTCCCGTGGAAGGTCGAGGAACCGGGCACGATCCAGTTCAGCGGGTGGCCGCTCGGTCCGTCGTGGCACAGGAAGCAGGAGATCCCCGCCCATCCGCCCTTGTAGTCCGCGCCATGGCACTGCGCGCATTCCGCGTTGGTCTCGACGGCGACGGTGTCTCCGTGGAAGGTCGCAGAACCGGGCACCACCCATTGTTCGGGATGTCCCCCCGGTCCGTCGTGGCAAGCCCAGCAACTGGGGGAGCGCCCGTCGCCCATCAGGTCGGTTCCGTGGCACGCGGTGCAGAAGGTGGGATCGTCCCGCTCCACCAGCTTGCCGTGGAAGTCCGGGCTGTCCTGATCGAGCCAGGTGTCGGGATGCGCGGTGAGACCGTTGTCCGCCGGGTCCTGCCGGTCCGCGGAGCAGGCTCCCAGGAACACCAACAGGACGATCAGCAGCGGTACGATCGCGGGGCGCTGGAGAAGGTGCATGGTCTACTACCTCCCGTGGCATTGCGCACACACGGGATCGTTGTCTCCCTGGTCGTGACACGCAATGCAGGTTTCGATGTTGAAGCTCGCCTCGACTCCATGACGGCTGGGAATCCAGTCGGCGGCGGAATGGCTCTGGGGGAGGATCTTCTCCGCCCGATGGCAGTCGGCACAGAACCCGGCGTCCTCGTGACAGGTCGAGCAGAGACGCTCATTGCTGCGGGCTTCCAGCGAATGGCTGGAGACGAAGTTGAGTTCATGTACGCGCGGGCGGACATTGTCGCCGCGGTGGCACTGTTGGCAGTCGGCCTGGGTGTGGCAACTCTCGCACTGTCGCTGGTCGAAGGTGGCAGCCAGCGCGTGGGTCGCCCGGAACTGGGGGTCGTGGCTGCGGGGCCGCAGATCCTGGCCCTGCTGGTGGCACATCCGGCAGTCCTCGAAGCC
The DNA here is from genome assembly GCA_964601275.1 of uncultured bacterium. Taxonomy (GTDB): domain Bacteria; phylum Krumholzibacteriota; class Krumholzibacteriia; order JAJRXK01; family JAJRXK01; genus JAOZPE01. The sequence continues at coordinate 36,327 of CAZRMV010000011.1, forward strand.
CGATTGGGTCGCGTGACACTGGCGGCAGGTGGAATGCTGCGGGAAGGTCATTCCCCCGGCACCGTCGGGCGCATGGCAATCCGTGCAGGCGAGCTCCTGCCCCTCGACGTGGGTCTGGTGGGGGAACTGCGCGAGGATGGTGCGTTGGGGCCAGGTGAAACCCTCGGCCGCGGACGGCGGGGGTTGGAGGTGACAGGTGGAGCACTCTTCCTCGTCTTCGACTTCGTGACAGTCAGCGCAGGTCTCCATCGTCGGCAACAGCCCTTCCAGCTTGGTGGCCGTCTCGACCTCCGGGTGGCAGGCCTCGCATTCCACCTCGTTCTCCCGGTGGATCGCGTGCACCGGCCGGATCCCGCTGGAAACGGCCTCGCCGGAAGAACCGGAGAGCGCGTACGCGGCTCCCAGAAGGGGCGTCAAGGCCATCAGGCCGATCGCGAAGAGTTGTCTCACTGCAACCACCCCCCGGTCCCCAGTCCGGTGCCCGACGCGCCGCGTCCCAGGGCCAGATCGACTCCCACCAACAGGCGGACATCGGTCGAGTACAGAGGATTCTCCAGGCTCTGGAGTTCGAGATGGACATCGAAGCCCTGTCTCAGCCGGGTGAGGGCTTTCAGGTAGAGGGTGACCAGGTCACGCTCCTGGTCGGACGGCGCATCCTTGAGCAGGGCGTAGGTCGAGAGCATCGCCCCGCCGCTCAGATCGCACCAGGGGACCGGCTGCCAGCGCACGTCGCCGTACCAGCGGCTCTCCTCGCCGGCGTCTCCCAGGCGGGCCGAATACCCCAGACGCCCGTAGGGGAAGAGCACCGCGCCGTCGAGACGGGTCTGGGCGAACTCGTCGACGAAACTGCCGAAGTACGAGAACTCCAGCCCCCAGTGGGCCGGGGTCGCATAGCGGAGTCCGGCCCGGGCCAGGCGGACCCGGTGGAGGGAGGGAAGGAAACGTTCCCAATAGGTGTTCTTGTCGACGCTCTGGCGCCGGTCCAGGTACTGGAAATTCAGGATCGGCCACTTGGGGTTGCGCTGGTACCACGCCAGGATCTCCGCGCGGTCCCAGACCTCCGACCGCGTCTCGTAGTGGCCCCGCAGGACCGCCCGCAAGCCGTCGATCGGGGACAGCTTCGCCTCCCCGCCCACCTTCTGGTACCGGACGAAGCCGTTGCGCTCGAGGTAGGCCCAGCTCACCCCCAGGTCGAGCCAGGGGGTCATCATCGCCATCGCGCGGGCTCCGAGGGTCGCGGCGTCGCCCAGCGAGCGGACATCCCAGCGTGAATCGAGCGGGCTGTGGGTCCCGGCCCAGGCCCGTACCCGCAAGCGCCGCGCCGGCTTCAGCGAGAAGTAGAGGCCGTCCATGGTGTAGTTGGCCACGCCCTCCTGGAGGAAGAGCCGCCCCAGCCGGGCCCGGCCGCGCAAGGGGGTGTGGTACTGCAGGTAGAGCACGTGGAGGCGCGCCGGGGTCGTGGGATTGGCCCTTTGCGCCCAGTCGTCGGCAAAGCGCATGGAGAACCGCAGATCGACCTTTCCGCGGGCCATTCCGCTGTAGGCTCCGTCCAGGCCCTGGTAGAACTCGAAGTGGTCGACCTCGGCTTGCCCCTCCAGGGGAACGGTGCGGAAGGCGTACCCCGTCGTACGCGAACGGAGATACCACGAGTCGGCGACCTCGAACGCGGTCGGCGCGTCCGCGGCGCGGGCGCCAACGACCCGGGCCGGCGACCACAGGCCCGCGAGCAACAGGAGTGAAACGACCAGGATTCCCCGCCGGGGGATTGCGGCCCCCGGTATTCGGCGCTGCGTGGGCTTCACACCGGACCTCTCTTGTTGGGGACGGAGATACCCGCCATCATTGTCTCGTCCGGGGGCGGGGCGTCAAGGTCGGATCGGGGAAAAAGGTCGATCACCCGGAAACCCGGGCTTGGAGAACACGACCTCGGAATCCTATCTTCTCGACCAGATCTGGACACCCCCATCAGCAGGGGGCGACGCGATGGTCCGGATCCGAACCCACGGGCGAAGCCCTCTCAACCCTCTGGGAGTCCATCGATGACCGATCAACCCCCGGTGAAGGACCGCAAGCTTCCCTCGATCTTCTACAACATGGTGACCATCTTCGGGGCGGCCCTGGCCGCTCTGAGCCTCCTGCTCATCCTCTTCTTGATGGTCCTGAACTGGCTGAGCGGAGGCGAGAACCCCTACATGGGGATCATCGCCTTCACCATCCTGCCGGTCTTCCTCATCCTGGGATTGATCACCGTGATGACCGGGGCGTGGCGCGAACACCGCCGCCGCCTGCGGGGCGACGAGAAGAAGCGGCTTCCCCTGATCGACCTGAACGAGCCGAAGACCCGCCGGGCCTCGGTGGTCTTCGTGGTGGGGACGACCCTCTTCCTGGGAATGACCGCGTTCGGGACCTACCAGGCCTATGAAGCCACCGAGAGCGTCCCCTTCTGCGGCACCACCTGCCACACGGTCATGGAACCGGAGTACGTCGCGTACAAGAACTCCCCTCACGCCCGGGTCGATTGCGTGAAGTGCCATATCGGACCGGGTGCGAAGTGGTTCGTGCGCTCGAAGCTGTCGGGCGCCTACCAGGTGTACGCCGTCCTGGCCAACGTCTACCCCCGCCCGATCGAGACCCCCATCCGCAACCTGCGTCCGTCGCGGGACACCTGCGAGCAGTGCCATTGGCCCGAGGTCTTCTTCCGGGACAAGTACGTCGTCCACGACTACTACTCGAGCGAGGAGGACAACCGGCACTTTCGCCTGCATCTGCTCATGAAGGTCGGCGGCGCCCACAGCGAGACCGGGCACACCGAGGGCATCCACTGGCACAGCAACTCGCAGAACAAGGTGGAATACGTGGCCACCGACCAACAGCGTGAGGAGATCCCCTGGGTGCGCTCGACCACCGCGGACGGAACGGTCAAGGTCTTCCGCAGCCAGGAACTCGAGTTCGACGAGGGAAAGCTCGATCAGTACGAGGTGCGGACGATGGACTGCATCGACTGCCACAACCGCCCCTCCCACAATTTCTCCCCCCCGGGCCAGTTGGCGAACCAGGCCTTGTCCAGCGGGAAGGTGAGCACGGAATTGCCCGGGATCAAGGGAGTGATCGTCGAGGCCCTCGAGCAGGAGGATCTGCAGACCTGGGAAGAGGCCGAGAAGGCGGTGCCGCAGTACGTGCGGGATGCCTACGAGGACAGCGAGATCGATCCCGCGCTCATCGAGCAAGCCGCAGAGGCCACCTGGGAACTGTACCGGAAGAACTACTTCCCGGTGATGAAGACGAGCTGGAAGGCCCATCTCAACCACATCGGGCATCTCTACAGCGACGGGTGTTTCCGCTGCCACGACGGGATGCACGAGACCGAGGACGGCGAGGTGATTCCGCACGACTGCAACGTCTGTCACACCATCGTGGCCCAGCAGTTCGATGACGGCAGTGGGTTCGTCGATCTCGGCGGTCGTCAGTACCGCCATCCCGAGGACATCGACGAGGCCTGGAAGGATACGAAGTGCAGCGAGTGCCACGCTCCGTGACCGAGCGACGCCGGTCCTTGTGGGACCGGCGTCGTGTCGCCGCAGCACTTGAGGGGTGGTTTCCCCCGCGCTGAAGTGAAGTGGCTACTTCTTCGGGACTGGATGCGCGATCTTCGCGTACATCTTCTTGAAGTCGAATTCCTTGAAGGTCGGGCTCTTGTCGTTGTGGCACTTCACGCAGGTCTTCTCGTCGGGAATGATCAGTCCCGCGGCGATCGCCTTCTCCTTGTCCTTCATCACGGAATTCTTCTTGTAGTCCGACCCGGGCCCGTGGCAGCTCTCGCAGCCCACGCCGTCTTCGACCTTGACTCCCTTGCCCACCAGTTCGGCGGCGACGCCATGGGCGGTGACATGGCAGGAAAGGCACTGATCCAGTGTCTGGGGATCGCCTTCCAGCTTCAGCTTGGCGGCGATGGCCTTGGCCTCGTCGCTGGCCAGGACCTTGTAGGCCTGAGCGTGCTTGGACCCGCTCCAGACCTTGTACTGGTCGCCAATCGCTGCCTTGTGGTGGCACATCTTGCACTTTTTCACGCCGACATAGGAATGGTCGGCGGCCATGCCGGCGGAAGCCAGGCTGAGCAGCACGAAGATGGCCAGGGACGAGATCAGGACGATTTTCCGCATGGTTTCCTCTCCAGCCTCCATGGGTCCAGTGGGTCGAAGATCCCGCGGAATCCTCGACCGTGCACGAATCTTCTCTCCCATCCTGTATCGTCGGTCCGAGAGGGACAAGGAGAGAAAGGCTTCTTCATTCCCGCGACGATGCGGCCCCTTCGGGGAGAGCCGACCGTCCCCCTCCCGAGCTGAACCGGAGCAGCCTAGCATAGATTCCGATCCATCTCTCTTGAAATCAACGCTCCCCGGGAGAAAACGTTCCCGGGGGGATCAGGCCCGCCGCAGCCGCTCGGCCGCCACCTGCACCTGTCCCACCGCGATGCCCCCGTCGTTGGGCGGAATGGCCTCGTTGGTGAAGAAGCGCAGGCCCTCGGCGGCCAGGACCGACCGCAGCTCATGACGTAACCAGGCGTTCACCATGCAGCCCCCGCTGGCGACCACGGTGTCCACCCCGTGGCGGTGGGCCAGGCGGACGGCCCGGCGGGCCACCCAGAACGCCACTGCCTTCTCGATCCAGGCTCCGGTCTCCGCGAGGTCCCGGCCCGAGTAGACCGCGACCAGCAGGCGGTCGAGCACCGCGCCGAAATACGCGGGGGCGGGTTCGTCCGGATCGGGAAGGGAGCCTTCGTCGATCGCGTGCGGGGGCCCGGCCAGGCGTTCCAGGGACATGGGGGCCTGACCGTCGAAGGCCTGCCGGTCGAGGATGCCCAGGATGGAGGCGAGGGCGTCGTAGAGCACCCCCAGGCCGCACGAGCGCAGGCAATCGATGCCGTCCCGCAGCAACGAGAGAACGTTGTCGGCGGCGACCGGGTCGGGAGCGGCGCGCTTGAGCCAGGTCGCTGCCGCCTCTTCGCCCCGCAGTTTCCAGATCAACCCGGCCGCGCTGCGCCAGGGGTGGGTGAAGGCGCTGGTGCCCCCGGGCAACCAGAAGCAAGGTCCGTGATCGACCCGCTGGACCGAGGCGGCGTCCCCGAGGAGAAACTCGCTGCCCCACAGGGTGTCGTCCTCGCCCCATCCGGCGCTGTCCAGGGCCAGTCCCAGCACCGGCCCCGGCAATCCGTGCTCGGCCATCACGCTGGCCACGTGGGCGTGGTGGTGCTGCACGCCGGTCGAGGGAAGCTGCATCTCCTGGGCGATGCGGCGTCCCAGGCTCTCCGGCTGCAGGTCGTAGGCCACATGCTCCGGCTGGAAGGAGAAGAGTTCCTGCAGATGGGAGAGGGTCCGGCGGTAGAAGACCTCGACCGTCGGCGCGTCGAGTTCGCCGAGATGCTGGCTGAGCACCACGGTTCGATCGAAGCCCAGCGCCACCGTGGCCCGGTGCAGGGCTCCCAGGCCGAGGATGCGGGGGATGGGTCGGGTCAGGCGCAAGGGACGCGGAGCCTGTCCCCAGGAACGGCGGGTGATGACCACGTCGTCTCCCTGCACCCGCAGTACGGTGTCCTCACTGGGCATCTCGATCTCGCGGTCGTGCAACACCAGGTGGTCGACGACGTCGAGCAGACGGTTGCGGGCCTCCTCGTTGTCGAAGATGAGGTGGTCGTCCGCGAACTTCGCCGCGGTCACCACCAGGGGTTGACCCAAGGCGTCCATCAGGAGATGCCGGAAGGGGGTGCTGGGAAGGGTCAGGCCGTAATCGGGCGACTCCGGGGCGACCGAATGGGCCAGCAGTTCGGGATGGCGCTTGGGGGCGACCACGATGGGAGCGCAGGGATCCTTCAGTCTTCCCCGGGCCGAGGTGTTCAGGTGACAGATCTTCCGGGCCCATTCCAGGTCGGGTACCATCACCGCCATCGGCTTGGTGCGCCGCTGCATCCGCCGGCGCAGTCTCTGGACCAGGTTCTCGTCGGTCGCCAGACAACTCAGGTGGAATCCGCCGGAACCCTTGATGGCCAGGATCTTTCCCTGTTTCAGCAGATGGGCGATCTCGGCCACGACGTCGCCCCGGCCGCTGCGATGCGGAGTGGGTTCGATCCAGTAGGCCGGGCCGCAGTCGGGGCAGGACACCAGGGCGTAGTCATGGCGCCGGTTGCCCGGGTCCGCGATTTCCTCCCGGCAGGTCTCACACGGGGGAAAGGTCGCCATCGAGGTCTTCCCCCGCTCGATGGGAAGGCTTCGGGCAATGCTGTACCGCGGACCGCAATCCGGACAGGACGCGAAGGGATCACGGTAACGACGGCTGGCCGGATCGAAGATCTCCTTGAGGCACGCGGGGCAGGTTGCCCGGTCCGGAAGGAAGAACGACTCCTCGACCAGGGAGTCCGCGGGTTCTCGCTGGGCATCCCTTGACGTCATGACAGGCTTTCTCGAAGCTGTAGCGCATGCCTTCCTTCGAAGACATCCGCCCCCTGCTTCCCGCCTTCGACCTCGTCGAGGCGGGGGTGACCATTCTCGATGAGCATCTCCATCTGCTCTGGGGGAACCGGTATTTCCACGAGCGGATCAAGGATCTTCCCGGTCTCAAGGGCCGGCACTGCTTCACCGGCTACGTGCCCCGGGAGCGCCGCTGCGAAGATTGTCTGCCCCCACTGGTGCTGCGTTCGGGCGAGCTGGCCGAGACCATCCGCACCGCCCAGGACGAGGACGGCTCCCTCTCCTGGTTCCGGGTGGTGGTCACTCCCTTCGACGGGGATCCCCCCCTGCTGTGCACCTTCATCCTGCCGCTGTCCAGCGAGGAGATGGGACGGATCGACAGCTGGCGGGAGCGTTTCCTGTTGTCGGCCATCCGCAACGGGAACGACGGGGTGATCGCGCTCGACCGCACCCGGACCGTCCGCTTCTGGAATCGGGGCGCCGAGAAGATCTTCGGCTTTGCGGTGAGCGAGGCGGTGGGCGAGCCAATCGAGTCGCTCTTCAGCGAATCCGCCTGGGAGCAGGCCGCCGAGGTGTTCGCGCCGGAAGATCCGATGGCGGCGCTGGACAACCGGGAGATCCAGGTCGAATCGCGCGAGGGAATGACCTTGTGGATCGACCTGAGCCGCACCCCGCTGCTCGACGGCAGCGGCCGTCCCAACGGCTACAGTTTCGTGGTCCGGGACATCACCGAGCGGAAGATGGCCGAGGAGAAGATGGCCTTCACCGAGCGCATGACCGCGGTCGGAAACATGGCCGCCGCCCTGGCGCACGAGATCGGCACTCCCCTGGGCATCATCTCCAACACCGCCGAGATGCTCATGCTCGATCTGCCGGACGACGATGCCCGCCGCGACGAGCTGGAGGCCATCGTGCACGAGACCGAGCGGATCGGCGGGCTGGTCCGCGATCTGCTCAGCTATTCGCGGCCGGAACCGCCGGAGATGGACGTACTCTCCATCGAGACGGTGCTCTTGCGGGTGCAACGGCTGATCCATCACGCCTCCGAGAAACAGGGCACCCGGCTGAAACTGCGCATCGACCCCGAACTGACCCCGATCATGGGTGATGTCAACCAGCTCGAGCAGGTCATCCTCAATCTCTGCATCAACGCCCTGCAGGCGGTCCAGTCCGACGGAGAGGTCATCGTGACCGCCCGTCAAAGCTGCCCCATCACTCCCGACGGGGTGGAGCAATCCGGGTTGGAGGTCGTGGTCGAGGATACGGGTCCGGGCATTCCCGAGGAGGATCTTCCCAAGATCTTCAATCCTTTCTTCACCACCAAATCCAACGGCACCGGTCTGGGACTTTCCGTCTGCAAGACCCTGGTCGAGGAGCACGGTGGCGTCATCTCCGTGCACGCCCGCCCGGGCGGCGGGGCCGTTTTCACCGTGTGGCTTCCCGCCCTCGATGCGGCGGGGGCGGGGGAGGACCCGGAGGGTCTGGGACTTCCCGGATCCTCCCCGGAGGAATTCCGCTAGACCGCCTCGACACCTGCCGCGAAGGCCTTGCGGTTGATCTCGAGGATCTTCTCGTTCTTGCTGATCGAACGGATGGTCTCGTCGATGCGCGCCGCATCGGGGAAGCCCAGGGCCCGGTGCAGAGCGCCCAGGATGACCACGTTCGCCACCCGGCCCATGCCCAGGCCGTCGGCGATCTTCGTGGCCGGGATCGCATGCACCTCGACGTCCTTGCGAGTGGGTTCCACCGGGATCAGGCTGCTGTCGTAGAAGATCACGCCGCCGGGAACGACATCCTTCTCGAATTTCTCCAGCGAGGGCCGGTTCATCGCGATCAGGACCTCGGCGTTGTCCACCATGGGGCTGCCGATCTCCCGGGTGGAGAACACCACCGAACAGTTGGCGGTTCCTCCGCGCATCTCCGGCCCGTAGCTGGGAAGCCAGGTCACGTTCAGGCCCTGGAGCATGCTCGACCGGGCCGCGAGTTCGCCCAGCATGAGCACCCCCTGACCGCCGAAACCGGCCACTTTCATGTGCAGGGTGTCCCACTGTCCGCCCTTGCCGGAGAACGCGTCCGTCCAGGGGGCGTCGCTCAGACGCTCATGCTTTCCCTCGGTCGCGGTCCTGCGGAGAACGATCCGCTCCACCTGCTCGGGGTCGTACTTCGCGGGCTGCGGCGGGGTGAGACGGTCGTGCGGCGTGTCCTTGAAGGTGCCCAGGGGGAAGGCGGGGACCATGTTTTCCTCGATCCACTGCAGCGAATCGACCGAGTCCATCTTCCAGCCGGTGGGACACTGGCTGAGGATCTCCACGATGGAGAATCCGCGGTTCTCCATCTGGTACTGCAATGCCTTCTTGATGGCCTTGCGGGTGCGGTTGATCTTGGCCGGGGTGGTCAGGGTATGCCGCGCGGAGAAGGACACCCCGTCGAGATTGGCCAACAGCTCGGCCATGCGCATGGGGCTGCCATACTCGCTGAACTCGCGGCCCCGCGGAGTGGTCGCGGTGTGCATGCCCAGGATCGAGGTCGGGGCGAGCTGGCCTCCGGTCATGCCGTAGATGGCGTTGTTGATGAAGATGACGGTGAGGTTCTCGCCGCGGTTGGCCGCCTGGAGGATGTTGTTGCCCCCGATGGCCGCCAGGTCGCCGTCCCCCTGGTAGGAGATGACGATGCTGTCCGGCCGGGCGCGCTTGATCCCGGTGCCCACCGCGGGCGCCCGCCCGTGCGCCGCCTGCACGTTCCCGGTGTCGAAGTAGTAGTAGGCGAAGACCGAGCATCCGACCGGGCTGATCAGGATGGTGTCGTCCCGGATTCCCAGCTCGTCGATGCATTGTCCGATCAGCTTGTGCACGATCCCGTGTCCGCAACCCGGGCAGTAGTGGGTCGCGTCGGGTTCGGCGCCGCCCTTGCGAGGGAAGGTTTCCAGGATGGATTCTGGTCTCTGGATGATCTTCATGCCGACACCCCCGCCTTCTCCTTCATGATGGATTCGATCTCCTCGATCAATTCCTCCGCCGAGGGCACCACGCCCCCGGCCCGGCCGTAGAACCTCACCGGCACGAGATCACTGATCGCCAGCCGCACGTCCTCGACCATCTGGCCGGTGGAGAGTTCGACCACCAGGGCCTGTCGGGCGCCCGCGGCCACCGCGCGCAGGGCCTCGCTGGGGAAGGGCCAGAGGGTGATGGGACGCAACAGACCGGCCTTGATCCCCCGCTGCCGCACCGCGTCGACCACGCCCTGTAGGACGCGGCTGATCACTCCGTAGCCCACCAGCAGCAGCTCGGCGTCCTCGGTGCGGTACTCCTCCCAACGCACCTCCTCCTGTTCCATCTTCCGGAACTTCTCCTCCAGGTGGCGGATGTGGTCCTCGAGTTCCTCGGGGACGAGCTTGATCGAGGAAATGAGGTTGGGCCGGGTCTTCGCGGTTCCCTCGACCGACCAGGCCGTCTTGTCCGGCAGGCTCTTCACCGCGTGGGGCAGATGGACCGGCTCCTTCATCTGACCCACCAGACCGTCGGCGAGCACCACCGCGGGGTTGCGGTAGCGGTCGGCCACTTCGAAGGCCTCCATGGTGAGGTCGCACATCTCCTGGGCGCTGTTGGGGGCCAATACCACCATCTTGTAGCAGCCGTGGCCTCCGCCCTTGACCATCTGGAAGTAGTCGCCCTGCTCCGGGGCGATGTTGCCCAGTCCCGGCCCGCCCCGCATGATGTCGACGACGACGAGAGGAAGCTCGCTGCCGGCGGCGTAGGAGATGCCTTCCTGCTTGAGACTGATCCCCGGGCTGCTGCTGGCGGTCATCACCCGGATTCCCGCCGACGACGCCCCGTAGCACATCTGGATCGCCGCCACCTCGCTCTCGGCCTGCAGGAAGACCGCGTCGGCCAGGGGAAACATCGCGGCCGCGGTGTGGGCGATCTCGCTCGCCGGGGTGATCGGGTACCCGAAGAACGCCCGGCAGCCGGCGAGCAGCGCGCCGTGGATGACCGCCTCGTTTCCCTTCATCAGCAGCGGGGTGCCCTCGTGCTCCTCCCGCTCGGGACGCTTGCGTCCTCTCGTATCGAGCTCTTCCGGCGACCGCCAGACGGGAATGGCATCGCGAAAGGCCTTGTCGTTTCCAGCCATGTCGGTCTCCCTCTATCGAAGTCGGGTTACAGTGATGGCGCTGGGTTCGGGGCAGGTCTGGAAGCAGATCCCGCAACCGGTGCAGCCGTGTCCCTCGTAGATCGCCGGCCGGTAGCCGCGGCGGTTCAACGAGTCATCGCGGTGGATGACGTGTTCGGGGCACATCACGATGCACAACCCGCAGCCCTTGCAGAGATCGGGGACGATATCGCACTTTCCCCGGTCTTCGACCGTTTTGGTGCCCATGGAGATCAGCTCCTCGTGCCAGGGGGCGAGCGCCGGGGAGGCGATCCCGGCCATGCCGGCCGCCTCCTCGTCGGGGAATGGAGAGTTCTCTGTTCAGTGTCTGTGCTCGGGCCGGGCGGGCTCTCTCCTCCGCCCGGGGAAAGCCCTCGAAAACTAGTCAGCCGGAGAGGGAGATCCAAGAATCCGATCCGTTCCGGCCGGGCCCCGTCTTGACATTTTGTCAGGGGCGCTTCGACGCTTCCTCCTTGCTCTTGAGATGACGGTAGATGGTGCGGGCGGCCACCCCGAGCAGCTTGGCCGCCTTCTCCTTGTTCCCGTTGGTGATGGCCAGGGTCTGGTCGATGACGAGATCCTGCACCTCCCGCAGGGGAGTGCCCAGGGGAACCTTCAGGACGTTGTGCTGACTGCGGCGCGGGGCGATGTGGGGAGGAAGGTCCTCGGGCCGGATGAGCCGCTCCTTGCACAGGACCACCGCGCGTTCGAGGACGTTCTCCAGCTCCCGGACATTGCCCGGCCAGTCGTAGGAGATCAGGCGTTCCATGGCCTCGGGCACGATGGCGGGCATGGCGCTGCGGTTCTTCTTGCTCAGTTTCTCGACGAAATGCACCGCGAGCAAGGGGATGTCCTCCCGCCGTTCCCGCAGCGGGGGGATCTCGATGGGGATGACCGCCAGGCGGTAGTACAGGTCTTCGCGGAAGAGTCCCTGCTCGATCCGCTCCCGCAGGTCGCGATGGGTGGCGGCGAGGATGCGCACATCGGCCTTCAGGACCTCGGTTCCTCCCAGCCGCTCGTACTCGCGTTCCTGCAGCACCCGCAGCAGCTTCACCTGCATTTCCAGGGGCACGTCGCCGATCTCGTCCAGGAAGAGCGTCCCCCCTTCGGCCAGCTCGAAGCGCCCCGGCTTGCGCTTGACCGCCCCGGTGAAGGCTCCCCGTTCGTGTCCGAAGAGCTCGGCTTCCAGCAGGGTTTCCGGGATCGACGAGCAGTTCACCTTGATGAAGGGCTTCCGCGAGCGGTCGCTGGCCGCGTGCAAGGCCCGCGCGATGACCTCCTTGCCCGTCCCGCTCTCCCCCAGGATCAGGACGGTGGCCTCGCTGGCGGCGACCTGGCTCACCAGTTCGAGCACCCGGCGCAGGCCCTCGCTGTTGCCCACGATCTTGCGGCCGCCCGCGTGCGATTCGATCTGGGCCCGCAGGCGGCGGTTCTCCACCACCAGCGAGCGCCGTTCGAGGGCGCGGGAGAGGATCTTGAGGATCTGGACCCGTTTGAAGGGTTTGGGAAGGAAATCGTAGGCGCCGGCGCGCATCGCCTCGACCGCGGCCTCGATGGTGCCGTATCCGGTCATGATGATGGTCTCCAGGTCGGGATAGAGCGAACGCACCGCTTCGACGAACTCCATCCCGTCCATTCCGCCCATCTTCAGGTCGCACAGGGCCAGGTCGACCTCGCCGGCGTGGTGCCGCAGGACCTCGAGGCCTTCCTTCCCGTTGGAGGCGGTCAGGACCTGGTAGCCCTCCCGGCTGAGCATCCGGTCGAGGGATCGCAGCATCTGGGCCTCGTCATCCAGGACCAGGATGGTTCCCTGGGTCGAGGGCGATGGGTAGGAACGGTCACCGGGAGTGAGCACGTCGGCCATGGGGATCCTTCCGAAGGAGCCGGGACGAGGGCAGGATACCTCCTTCCGGCAAGCCTGACAAGATGTCCAGGCCCCGTCCTGGACATTTTGTCAAGCCCCCGCGTACCCCACCACCTCCGTTCCCTCTCCGGGGCCCCGCGACGCCGATTCCGCCTTCCTGGGTCCGCGGCTTCCCAAAAGGGACCTTGCGCCCCCTGGAGCACGGGACCACTCTGGGGGTTGGCCCTCGTTCCGAATGAAGGGGGCGTCGGCATCCCAGGAGGCACAGATCATGGCGGATCGCTTTGCAGTGATCGACGGCAACGAGGCGGCGGCCCGGGTGGCCCATCTGACCAATGAAGTGGTGGCGATCTATCCCATCACCCCCGCGTCCCCCATGGGGGAGCTGGCCGACGCGTGGTCGGCGGTCGGCCGGAAGAACCTCTGGGGTGAGGTTCCCGAGGTCATCGAGATGCAGAGCGAAGGGGGAGCGTCGGGCGCGGTGCACGGCGCATTGCAGGCCGGAGCGCTGACAACCACCTTCACCGCCTCGCAGGGCCTGTTGCTCATGATTCCCAACCTGTTCAAGATCGCCGGCGAGCTGACACCCACGGTCTTCCACATCGCGGCGCGCTCGGTGGCGACGCATGCGCTTTCCATCTTCGGCGATCACAGCGACGTGATGGCGGCCCGGGGCACCGGGTGGGCCATGTTGGCTTCCGGTGGGGTGCAGGAAGTGCACGACATGGCGCTGATCGCCCAGGCGGCGACGCTGCAGGCGCGGATTCCCTTCCTGCACTTCTTCGACGGCTTCCGGACCAGTCACGAGGTCAACAAGGTCCACATGCTCAGTGAAGAGCAGATCCGCTCGATGATCGACGACGAGAAGATCCACGAGCACCGCGAGCGGGCGCTCGATCCGGACGCCCCCGTCCTGCGCGGTTCGGCCCAGAATCCCGACGTGTTCTTCCAGGCCCGCGAAGCCTGCAACCCGTTCTACGACCGATGTCCCTCGATCGTGCAGGATGTCATGGACCGCTTCGCCCAGGTCACCGGGCGGCGGTACCATCTCTTCGACTACGTGGGGGCGCCCGACGCGGAGCGCGTGATCGTGTTGATGGGAAGCGGAGTCGGGGCGGTCCACGAAGCGGTGGAAGCCCTGATGGAACAGGGCGAGAAGGTCGGGCTGCTGAAGGTGCGCCTCTACCGTCCTTTCGACGAAGAAGCCCTGGTGGCGGCTTTGCCGTCGAGCGTGCGCACGATCTGCGTGCTCGACCGGACCAAGGAACCCGGATCGGCGGGCGAACCCCTGTTCCAGGACGTCCTCACCGCGATCCACGAACACTGGAAGGGAGAGCGACCCCCCCGCGTCCTCGGGGGACGCTATGGGCTCTCCAGCAAGGAATTCACCCCGGCCATGGTCAAGGGGATCCTGGACGAGGCGAAGAAGGACGATCCCAAGCGCCGGTTCACCGTGGGAATCTTCGACGACGTCACCCACCTGAGCCTTCCCTGGGACGATAGCTTCGACACCGAGAAGGACGACGTGACCCGGGCGGTCTTCTACGGACTGGGCAGCGACGGAACCGTCGGGGCGAGCAAGAACTCGGTGAAGATCATCGGCGAAGAGACCGAGATGTTCGCCCAGGGCTACTTCGTCTACGACTCGAAGAAGGCGGGCAGCGTGACCGTCAGCCACCTGCGCTTCGGCCCGCGCCCCATCGAGAGCACCTATCTCATCCGCCGGGCCAACTTCATCGCCTGTCACCAGTTCCACTTCCTCGAGAAGATGGACGTACTGGAGACCGCGATCGAGGGGGCGACCTTCCTGCTGAACAGCCCCTACGGCCCCGACGAGGTGTGGGACCACATCCCCGCCGAGATCCAGCAGACGATCCTCGACAAGAAGCTGAAGTTCTACGTGGTCGACGGCTACAAGGTGGCCCGCGAGGCGGGGATGGGCACGCGCATCAACACGGTCATGCAGACCTGCTTCTTCGCCCTCAGCGACATCCTGCCCAAGGACGAGGCCATCGCCAAGATCAAGGAGGCGATCCGCAAGACCTACGGCAAGCGGGGTCAGACGGTACTCGACCGCAACTTCGCCGCGGTCGACAGCACCCTGGTCGAGTTGCACGAGGTGAAGGTGCCCGGCCAGGTCACCTCCACGCTGAAACGTCACGCCGGAGTGCCGGACATCGCTCCCGATTTCGTCCAGCGGGTCACCCGCCTCATGATCGAAGGCAAGGGCGACCTGCTCCCGGTGAGCGCGCTGCCGGTGGACGGGACCTTCCCCACCGGCACCACGAAATGGGAGAAGCGCAGCATCGCCCAGGAGATTCCCATCTGGGACCCGGAGATCTGCATCCAGTGTTCTCTCTGCGCGCTGGTCTGTCCGCACGCCGCGATCCGGATCAACGTCTGGGATCCGGCGAAGGTCGAAGCACCGCGGCCGGAGACCTTCCAGTCGATGCCCTGGAAGGGCAAGGAGTATCCCGGCCACCAGTACGCGGTGCAGGTGGCGCCGGACGATTGCACCGGCTGCGGGGTCTGCGTCGATGTGTGCCCGGCCCACTCGAAGGAAGTGGCCAAGCACAAGGCCATCAACATGGAGCCGCAACGGGAGCACCTGGAGGCCGAACGCCAGAACTTCGAGTACTTCGAGAAGATCCCCTACCTTCCGCGTGAAGAGGTCAAACTCGAAAGCATCAAGGGGAGCCAGCTTGCCCAGCCGCTCTTCGAGTTCTCCGGAGCCTGCGCCGGCTGTGGCGAGACGCCCTATATCAAGCTGGCCACCCAGCTCTTCGGCGACCGCATGATCATCGCCAACGCCACCGGGTGCTCGTCGATCTACGGCGGAAATCTGCCGACCACTCCCTACACCACCAACGCCGACGGCAAGGGGCCGGCCTGGAACAATTCCCTGTTCGAGGACAACGCGGAATTCGGCCTGGGAATGCGGCTGGCGGTGGAGGCCCAGACCTCCCTGGCCCGCAACCTGGTGGACAAGTTGCGGGACCTGATCGGAATGGACCTGGCCAACGCCCTGCTCGAGGCCGAGCAGGACACCGAGGCGGGGATCTCCGCCCAGCGCGAGCGGGTGAAGCAGCTCCGGGAGAAGCTGGCCGGTCGTGACGAGCTGGAAGTGAAAGACCTGTTGGCGGTCACCGATTCCCTGGTGCGGCGGAGCGTCTGGATCATCGGGGGAGACGGATGGGCCTACGACATCGGTTTCGGCGGCCTCGACCATGTGTTGGCCTCCGGAAGGAATGTCAACATCCTCGTCCTGGATACCGAGGTGTACAGCAACACCGGCGGACAGGCGAGCAAGGCCACCCCACGGGCGGCCGTCGCCAAGTTCGCCGCCGGGGGCAAGCCCCTGGGCAAGAAGGACCTGGGGATGATCGCCATGGCCTACGGCAACTGCTACGTGGCCCAGGTGGCCATCGGCGCCAACCCCAACCACACCATCAAGGTGATGAAGGAAGCCGAGGCCTTCGATGGACCTTCCTTGATCATCGCCTACAGCCACTGCATCGCCCACGGCATCGACATGAGCACTTCGTTCACCCACCAGAAGGAAGGAGTGAAGAGCGGGTTCATCACCCTCTACCACTTCAACCCGGACGAAGCGCACGAGGAAGGATCGAAGCCGTTCAAGCTGGACAGCAAGAAGCCCACGGTCCCCTTCGAGGAGTTCGCGATGAAGGAGGCGCGCTTCGCGATGCTCATGCGCAGCAGGCCGGAAGAGGCCAAGCGACTCTTCGCCCTCGCCCAGAGCGAGATCGAGCACAAGTGGGAGTACTATTCGCAGTTGGCCGGAGTCGAGCGCGTCGTCACCGATGACCACGAGGAAACGGCCTCGAGCGGGGAAGAGGAAACCGGTCCCGTCGCCACGGAGGATGCGAAGGTATGAAGCCGAAGCTGCAGAGCGACTACCTTGGGCTGAACCTCAAGAACCCCGTGCTGGCGTCGGCTTCGCCCCTCACGGGAGATCTCGACAGCCTCAAACGGCTGGAAGACGCCGGCGTCGGCGGTGTGGTCCTGACCAGCTTGTTCGAGGAGCAGGTCGAGCACGAGGAGATGGAGACCGGCCGGTTGTATGACTATGGCGACGGCAACTCGCCGGAGGTCATGGGATATTTTCCCGAGATGGCCGACTACGGACAGGGCCCGGAGGAATACCTCGATCTCATCCGGGGCGCCAAGAAGTCGTTGTCGGTGCCGGTCATCGCCAGTCTCAACGGCCATTCGCCCGGGGGATGGTCGCGCTTCGCCGGAATGATGGAGGAAGCGGGCGCCGATGCGCTCGAACTGAACGTGTACTACGTCCCGACCGACATCGAGATGACCGGGGAGCAGGCGGAGAAGCGATTCGTCGATCTCGTCGAAGAGGTGAGGGAGGCGACCAAGCTGCCGCTGACGGTGAAGCTGGGACCGTTCTTCAGCAGCATTCCCCACATGACCTCGCGTCTCGATTTCGCCGGTGCCGATGGCCTCGTGCTCTTCAACCGCTTCCTGCAACCCGACCTCGACCTGGACGAGATGAAGATCGTTCCCCACCTGGTGCTCAGCCGTCGGGAGGAGATGCTGCTGGCGTTCCGCTGGATCGCCATCCTGCGCGACCAGGTGAGCATCAGTCTCTGCGGGACCGGCGGGGTGCATGACCACCTCGACGTGGCCCGCATGCTTTTGGCCGGGGCCGACGCGGTGGCGCTGGCCAGCGTCCTTTTGCGCAAGGGTCCCGGATACGTCGAGGAGATCCTGCGCGGTTTGCGTCGCTGGATGGAAGAGAAGGAATACGAAAGCGTGGAACAGTTGAAGGGCAGCTTCAGCCAGGCGAACTGCCCCGACCCCGCGGCCTTCGAGCGGGGCAACTACATGCGTGCACTGACCCGCTATACCAGCGAGTGGGTCTAGGAGCCCAGGACCAAACCCCATCCACCGTCGCGGGTGTGGCCCGCGAAGGGCCCTGGCCCGCAGGGCCCGGGGTCCAGGCTCGGCCGGGGCCACGCCACCCGGGCCTGAGCACCGTGCCCGAAAACGTGTATACTGCCTGTTCCACCCGGTGTCGCGCACCCCGGGGTGGTGTCGTCCACCCGACCGACAAAGGCAGTTGATTTTCCATGAAACGGGTCGAGAGTTCGCAGTCCACCGGCTTTTTCCACGGATCCAAGAGCTTCCTGCCGCTCCTTCTGGCCCTGGCCCTGGGGTGTTCGCGCGGCGCTTCGTCCACCGGCGGCGCCACCGGCGTCCTTCCCCTGACCACCTTGGAGGTGCGCCCCCCGGTGGCCGAGCTGGCGCCCGGCGGTTCCATGCAACTGCGCGCGATCGGAACCTTCGCCGACGACTCGACCGGTGATCTCACCCGGCAGGTCGACTGGACGTCATCGAACCCCTCGGTGATCACGGTCAGCAACGACAGCAACACAAAGGGCCACGTCGAGGCCCTCAGGGCCGGGCACGCCGTCATCAACGCCCACCTGGACGGGGTCCTCGGCACGGGATCGCTCGATGTCGTCGACAGCATTCCGCCCTCGGTGGGCCCCTTGAGGGTGAACCGGGCGAACCCCCGCTACTTCTCCCGCGGCACGGTGAAGGCGGTCCTGCTGGTGGGTTCGCATACCTGGCTCGACTTCCTCGACGCGGGACACGGCAACCCCCCGCCCGGTTTCGACTATCCGGCCTTCCTCGACTTCCTCCAGCGGAACGGTCACAACTTCTTCCGCCTGTGGACCTGGGAACAGACCCGTTGGACCCTGGAGACCACCGACAACCTGTACTGGTTCGGCCCGGTCACGCCGTTCGCGCGCACCGGGCCGGGGACCGCGCTGGACGGCCTGCCGCGCTTCGATCTGCAGACCTTCGACCCGGCGTACTTCGATCGGCTGCGGTCGCGCGTGCAGCTGGCCGCCGATCGGGGAATCTATGTTTCCGTCATGTTGTTCGACGGGTGGAGCGTCGCCAAGGCGAAGGGAAGTTTCTCGAAGAACAACCCCTGGAAGGGGCATCCCTTCAACGCGGCCAACAACATCAACGGCATCGACGGCGACGTGAACGGGGACAACAGCGGGGAAGAGACCCACGAACTGGTCAACCCCGATGTCCTGGCCATCCAGGAGGCCTACGTGCGCAAGGTCGTGGACACCCTGAACGACCTGGACAACGTCCTCTACGAGATCAGCAACGAGAGCCACTCGGGCAGCCAGGACTGGCAATACCACATGATCCGCTTCATCAAGGACTACGAGAGCACCCTGCCCAAGCAGCATCCGGTGGGGATGACCGTCGAGTACCCGGGCGGCAGCAACGCCGAGCTGTTCGCCTCGCCGGCCGATTGGATCTCGGTGAACGGAAACATCAACGATCCCCCCGCCGCCGACGGAAGCAAGGTCATCCTCGACGACACCGATCATCTCTGCGGCATCTGCGGCGACCGCCGGTGGGTGTGGAAGAGCTTCCTGCGCGGGCGCAATCCCATCTTCATGGACGGCTACGACGGGGCGGGCTACGGCGTGGGCGGATCCGGTTTTGTCTTCGATGATCCCACCTGGGTGTCGTTGCGGGCGAACCTCGGCTACGTGCGCGCGTTTGCCGAACGCGTCCAACTGGTGGCGATGGTGCCGCGGGGCGATCTTGCCTCGACCGGATACTGTTTGTCCTCGGTGGGGAACGGGGGGCGCGAGTTCCTGGCGTACGCGCCCGCGGGTGGAGGGATCACCGTCGACCTGAGCGGCCTCGGCGGCACCCTGACCGTCGAATGGTTCCGTCCCGCGGACGGTTCGACGGTGGCCGGAGGCAGCGTCCCCGCCGGCGGGTCGCAGACCTTCAGTCCGCCGTTCTCGGGGGACGCGGTGTTGTACCTCCACTGAGATGATGACCACGGCCCGCGTTCCGGTCCGGAGGAGACCCGCCATGTTCCACTTCCGCCGTCGTTCGGTCTTTGCTTCGGCCACCGGGCCCCGGCTGCGGTTGGCCCTCGTGGCCGCGGCCGCCCTGCTGGCCGCCTGCGGGGGGACCATCTTCCTGCGGACCTGGCAGGATCCATCGGTCAAGCCGCGGCGGATGCAACGCGTCGTGGTGTTGGGTTTCAGCGAGGATGCGAAGCTGCGGGCGGTCTTCGAGGACACCTTCGTCTCCATCCTGCGCGAGCGCGGCAACGACGTGGTGGCCGCGCATACCCTGGGGTCGCGGGACGAGGGGGTCACGCGCGAGCAACTGCAGGAGCTGGTCGCGCGGGAGGGCTTCGACGGGGTGCTCACCGCCGAGGGCATCGTGGTGACCTCGCCCGACGAGGCGGAAAAGGAGTACACCCCGTACCTGCCGCTGCGGGACGGCGATCTCTACCAGTATTTCTTCCGCGCCTGGCGGAGGGCGGCCGAGAAGAAGCAGTCCTCGCAGGACGTCTTCCTCTTCGTGGAGAGCCGCCTGTACGACACCGACAGCGAGCAGTTGCTCTGGGCCGGGGTCTCGCGCAGCGAGCGCAAGGAAGCGGTGGAGGACCTCACCCGGCAGTACGCCAAGACGGTTCTCTTCGAGCTGTCGGCGAAGGGGTTCCTGGAGTAGGTGGTTGATCGTTCGGAGTCGCGCTGACAACTCTGCAGCCGGTCGCTGCGGCCCTTCACGTACAGGACATGGCTGTTTGGGCGACCGCTCGTGTTGAGCGGTCGCCCTCCCTGCAATGGGTTGCTGGTGGACGCGAGGTCAATGGTGCTGGAACCGATACCCTCTCATTCTCCGTAGAGGCTCTTGATCGCGCCCCACGTTCCCTGCTCGGTGGGAATCACACAGTCGCAGGTCAGCGAAACATCGTCCATGAAAAGGGCTTCGTTGCCGATGTCCGCGTTGAGAACCGCAGCGTGAATCAAGAGCCAGCTTGTGCCGGAAGGAATGGGAACACAATCCAGTGTCGCCTGCTCCCAGGTTGCAGCGCTGGAATCGAGCTGAAGGTGGACATTCTGAAGCAACGTGTGAGTAGGCCACGCGTTGGCGGTACTGTAGGTACGGATTTCGAGGATCGCGTCGGGAGCGATTCCTTCACACGCGGTGAACCACGCCGACACGCTCACGGTTCCAGGGGGTACGGGGCCGAATTGAACCACCTGCCACACTTCGCTGTGGGTCGAAAAGACACCCGTGTTGTGCATCTCGAGCATGTAGGAACCGCTGTGCGGGAGCGGGCCCCCGAGGGAACAGACCGCGGTGGTGTCCACGACGGCGCCGTTCTCTGCTCCCCAGAAACCAGGTGTCACCAGACACCCTACGCTCGATCTAAGGCGACAGATAGTATCCCGCAC
>CAZRMV010000012.1:0-15500 GCA_964601275.1 uncultured bacterium
TCCCATGGTCCACGTGACCGATCGTCCCCACGTTCACATGCTCTTTGGTCCGCTCAAACTTTTCACGAGCCATTGCTGTTTCTCTCCGTTCTCCCTTTACGGCCCGAAGGCCCACCTTTTCTCATTGCGCCGAATCCGTCAGGAAACGACGCCGTGCGCGATCCGATCGACTACCGCCTTCGGAGCCTGCTCGTACTTGGCGAACTCCATGCTGTAGACGGCGCGGCCCTGGGTGAGAGACCGCAGCTGCGTTGCGTACCCGAACATCTCGGCCAGAGGCACCGAGGCAGCGACCACCTGGGCGTCATTGCGGGGCACCATGCCCGCGATCCGGCCCCGGCGGGCGTTGATATCGCCGGTGACGTCGCCCACGTATTGCTGCGGAACGACGATCTCGACGTTCATGATGGGCTCCAGCAAAGTGGGCCCGGCCTTGCGGACCACTTCGCGCAGCGCCATCGCGCCGGCGATCTTGAACGAGAGCTCGCTGCTGTCGACTTCGTGCCACGAGCCACCCAGCAGGGTCACCTTGACGTTGATGAGGGAATACCCGGCGATGACGCCCGCCTCGGCCGCCTCGCGTACCCCCTGTTCCACCGCGCGCACGAACTCGCGCGGCAATTCGCCCGCCTTGACTTCGCTCTCGAAACCCACGCCCCGTCCCGACTCTCCGGGTTCGATCCGGATGCGGATATGGGCGAACTGGCCCTGGCCACCGGTCTGGCGCGCAAACTTCATCTCGCTCTCGGCCGCCTTCGTGACGGTCTCCCGGTAGCTCACCTGGGGGCGACCCACGTTGGCCTCCACCTTGAACTCGCGCAGCATGCGATCGACGAGCACCTCCAGGTGCAGCTCTCCCATCCCCGAGATCAGGGTTTGCCCGGTCTCCTCGTCGATCTTGACCCGGAAGGTCGGGTCCTCCTCGGAAAGCCGGGCGAGCGCGGCCACCAGTTTCTCCTCGTCCGCCTTGCTCCTGGGCTCGACGGCCACGGAGATGACCGGTTCGGGGAAGTCCATCCGTTCGAGCAGGATGGGCTTCTCCCGCGCGCTGAGGGTGTCCCCGGTGGTGATGTCCTTGAAGCCCACGATGGCCACGATGTCGCCGGCTCTAGCCTCGTCGATTTCCTCGCGCTTGTTGGCGTGCATCAACAGGATGCGGCCGATGCGCTGCTTGGTTCCCTTGGTGGCGTTGAAGGACTGGCTTCCCGCCTTGAGGGTGCCGCTGTAGACCCGCAGGAAGGCGAGACGGCCCACGTAGGGGTCGGTCATGATCTTGAAGGCCAGCGCGGCCAGGGGTTCGTCATCCTGCGCCTTGCGGAAGACCTTCTCATGGGTCTTGGGATGGATCCCTTCCACCCCACCCATGTCCGCCGGGCTGGGCAGATAGTCGACCACCGCGTCGAGCACCGGCTGCACGCCCTTGTTCTTGAACGCGCTGCCGCAGTAGACCGGCACGAACTGCGCGCTGAGGGTCGCCCGGCGGATGGCCGCCTTCAGCTGATCCTCAGAGATCTCGCTGCCGTGGGCGTAGAGCTCGAAGAACTCCTCGTCGATCTCGGCGACAGACTCGAGCAGCCGGTGACGGGCCGCTTCGGCCTCTTCGCGCAGATCCTCGGGGATCTCGAAGAGATCGAAGGTGGCGCCCTGGTTCTCCTCGTGCCACGCGATCGACTTCATGGCCACCAGGTCGATGACCCCGGTGAAGAGATCGCCCGCGCCCACAGGCAGGGCCACCGGCACCGCGTTGGCGCCCAGACGCTCCTTCATCATCTCGACCACGCGGGAAAAATCGGCGCCGGCGCGGTCCATCTTGTTCACGAACGCGATCCGGGCGACGTCGTACTTGTCGGCCTGCCGCCAGACGGTTTCGCTCTGGGGCTCGACCCCGCCCACCGCGCAGAAGACCGCGATCGCGCCGTCCAGCACGCGCAGGCTCCGCTCGACTTCCACGGTGAAATCGACGTGGCCGGGGGTATCGATGATGTTCACCCGATGGCTGCGCCAGAAGCAGGTGGTCGCGGCGGAGGTAATGGTGATCCCCCGCTCCTTCTCCTGCTCCATCCAGTCCATGACGGCAGCGCCCTCATGGACCTCACCCATCCGGTGGGTCCGCCCGGTATAAAAGAGGATGCGCTCGGTCGTAGTCGTCTTACCGGCATCGATGTGAGCCATGATGCCGATATTGCGCACCTTTTCCAGGGCGACGTCCCGCGCCACGATCGTACTCCTTGCTCGCGCACGGACGCGGCCCCAAAGGACGCGCAACTGCCGCACGCTCGGCGAACGATTCAACTGTTTCTTTCCTGCCGGGCTTCAGTGGCAGCACCGGCTTAGAAGCGCTTTGCAGCCGAACGAAAGACCTTTACCAGCGGCAGTGTGCGAAGGCCCGGTTGGCCTCTGCCATGCGGTGAGTGTCCTCGCGCTTCTTGATAGACGGTCCTTCGTTCTTGCTCGCGGCAATCAGCTCAGAGGCCAGGCGCTCGGGAAAGCTCTTTTCATTACGCTCGCGGGCGTAACCGATGAGCCAACGCATCCCCAGCATCATCCGCCGTTCATTCTTGATCTCGACGGGCACCTGGTAGGTGGCTCCGCCGATCCGGCGGCTCTTGACCTCGAGCGCTGGCTGGACGTTGCGAAGGGCGGTCCGGAAGACGTCAATGCCCTCCTGGCCGGTTCGTTCCTTCACCAGGTCCAGCGCCTCGTAGAACATCCGCTCGGCCAGGGTCCGCTTGCCCCGGCGCATGAGATAGTTGATGAAGCGGGTCACCACTACATCGTTGTACTTGTAGTCCGGCAGCAGCTTACGCTTCTCAGCAGCTCGACGTCGCGCCATTTGAACCTACTCCTGTGAACGCTCTCGCCCAGCTCTACTGCTTGGGACGCTTGACGCCGTACTTCGAACGGCCCTTGCGACGGCCATCGACCCCCGAGGCGTCCAGCGCACCACGTACGATGTGGTAGCGGACACCGGGAAGATCCTTCACCCGGCCGCCTCGGACCAGAACGATGGAATGCTCCTGCAGATTGTGACCCTCGCCGGGAATGTAGGCGGTGACCTCGATCCCGTTCGTCAACCTCACGCGAGCGATCTTCCGCAACGCAGAGTTCGGCTTCTTCGGAGTGCTGGTGTACACCCGCGTGCACACGCCTCTCCGCTGGGGGCAACCCTGCAGGGCCGGCGCCTTGCTCTTGCTCGTCTTGTTCTTGCGACCCTTTCGGATCAGCTGATTGATCGTCGGCAAAGCGTCGTTCCTCGATTCGATCAGGTTTCCTGGAACCGGCCGGACCCGCCGGCTCGACTCCTCCACAAAAACGCGCCGCCCTCGTTGGAAGGGCGACCGCGGTCAGACCTTCTCAAGCCCTTTGTTGACAGCGCCTTGCGGCGTCTGCGCCCCTCCCGGGACATGCTTCCGCACAAAGGCGGACGAATAGGGTAGCCGCAGGGCCCGGCCGTGTCAAGGTCCGCCTGCCACCCCGTCGCCCCCAGAGGGGAAAAAGCGGCGGACGCGGGCCCGGCGATTCCCCGCGGACCGGCTCTTCCCGGGAAGACGCGTCCCCCCCAAGAGCCGGCCGGCGGCGGCTCCGTCGGCAAACCGTCCGGAACCGGACCTTTTCCCGGGGCCTCCGGTCAGGAGGCCTCCGACACCATCTCCTCGCCCTCTCCGCCCTCGGGGGCGGTGGCGGGAGCCTGGTCGAAGATCTCGTCATCCGTCTCCGGATCTTCCACCGCCAGGTGCTTCAGACGGCTCATCCCGGTGCCCGCGGAGATCAGGTGGCCCATGATCACGTTCTCCTTGAGCGAGCGCAGCTCGTCCCGCTTGGAGTGGATCGCGGCCTCGGTCAGCACCCGGGTGGTCTCCTGGAAGGAGGCGGCCGAGATGAAGGAGTCGGTCGAGAGACTGGCCTTGGTGATCCCGAGCAGCTGGGGCTCGAAGACCGCCGGCCGGAGCTCTTCCTCGCCCCGCTCGCGGCGTTCCCGGTTGCGCGCCTGCAGCTCCTCGTTGACCGACCGGACCTCGGACTTGGTCACCAGCTCGTCCTCGAGGAACTGGGTGTCGCCCGGATCGGTGATCTTCACCTTCTGGAGCATGCGGCTCACGATGATCTCCACGTGCTTGTCGTCGATCTTCACCCCCTGGAGGCGGTACACCTCCTGGATGGCGTTCACCAGGTAGCTCTGGACCGCATTGACCCCCTTGATGGCCAGGATGTCCATCGGGTCGATCGCGCCCTCGGTGAGCCGGTCCCCGGCGAGGACGTGCTCGCCCTCGTAGGTCCGCACGTGGCGGCCGTGGGGGATCAGGTACTCCTTGGCTTCGCTGGGGTCCGCGCCTTCGGGGGTCACCACGATCTTGCGCATCCCGCGGCTGACCCCGCCGAAGGTGACGATCCCGTCGATCTCGGTGACCGTCGCCGCGTCCTTGGGACGGCGGGCCTCGAAGAGTTCGGCCACCCGCGGAAGACCGCCGGTGATATCCCGGGTCTGACCGATGTCCCTCGGGATCTTGCAGAGGCTGTCCGCCTTGCGGACGGTGTCTCCGTCATGCACCTGGAGGATCGAGCCGGTCGGGATGATGTACTCTTCCTTCTTCTTCCCGCCCTTGGTGGTGATGATGATCGTCGGGTGGAGGTTCTTGTTGGTGGACTCCTTGATGATCATCTGGCGGCGGCCGGTCTTGTCGTCGAGCTGCTCGCTCAGGGTGACTCCGTCGACGATGTCGTTGAAGTGGACGACACCGTCGACCTTGGTGAGGATCTGGTCGCTGTAGGGATCCCACTCGAAGATCGGGTCTCCCTTCTTGACCTTCTGGCCCTTCTTGACGTGCACGATCGCCCCGTAGGGAACCGCGAGATGGCTGCGGGTCACCCCGCTCTTGAGCACCAGCCGGATCTCGCCCTTGCGCCCGATGGCGATCTGCTTGCCCGAATGGTGCTTGACCAGCTCGACCTCCGGGGAGAACTCGATCACGCCGTCGGCCACCGCTTCCTTGACCGTCTGCTCGGCGATGCGGCTGGCGGTTCCCCCGATGTGGAAGGTCCGCAGGGTGAGCTGCGTGCCCGGCTCGCCGATGGACTGGGCGGCGATCACGCCGACCGGTTCGCCGATGTCCACCAGCTTGTGCTCGGCCAGGTTGTGCCCGTAGCACAGCGCGCACACGCCCCAGCGCGCCTCGCAGGTGAGCACGCTGCGGATCCGCACCCGCTCGATCCCGTGCTCCTCGATCTTCGCGGCCAGCTTCGCGTCGACCAGCTCTCCCGCCTCGGCGACCAGCTCCCCCTGGTCGTCGACGACGTCATCGGCCAGGGTTCGGCCTCTCACCCGGTCGGCGAGCGACTCGATGACCTTCTCGCCTTCCTTGATGGCGGTCACGTCCAGTCCGAGGATCGATCCGCAGTCGTGCTCGGTGACCACGATGTCCTGGGCCACGTCCACCAGGCGGCGGGTGAGGTAGCCGGCATCCGCGGTCTTCAGGGCGGTATCGGCCAGACCCTTGCGCGCGCCGTGGGTGGAGATGAAGTACTCCAGCACGGTCAGCCCGTCGCGGAAGTTGGAGAGAATGGGTTGTTCGATGATCTCGCCCACGCCTCCGGTCAGTTTCTTCTGGGGCTTGGCCATCAGGCCGCGCATGGCCCCCAGCTGACGGATCTGGTCGCGGCTTCCCCGGGCGCCCGAAGCGTGCATCATGTGCACCGGGTTGAAGCCCTGGCGGTCCTTCTGGAGGTTCTGGAACATCAGCTCCGCGACCTCGTCACTGACCTTGGTCCAGGTGTCGATCACCTTGTTGTAACGCTCGCGATCGGTGATGATGCCCTTCTGGTGCTGTTCGCGGATGAAGTTGACCTTTTTCTGCGCCTCCGTGACGATGGCTTCCTTGCCCTCGGGAACCAGCACATCGTCGATGCTGATGGTGAGCCCCGCGGTGGTGGCCTGCTCGAAACCGAGCACCTTCAGATCGTCGAGGAACTTCATGGTCCGCGTGGTGCCCATCTTGCTGTGGACCTTGCCGACGATCTTCGCCAGCTGCTTCTTGCTCAGCACATCGTTCAGGTAGCCCAGCTCCTTGGGCACGATCTGGTTGAAACGCACCCGGCCCATGGTCGTTTCGATGATTCTGCCGTCGATGCGCACCTTCACCAGGGCATGCATCGAGATCAGGCCGTGTTCGTAGGCGTTGATCACGTCCTGCGGGCTGTAGAAGATCTTGCCCTCGCCCTTGGCTCCCTCGCGCGCCTTGGTCAGGTAGTACAAGCCGAGCACCATGTCCTGGCTCGGAGTAGCCACCGGCTGACCGTTGGCCGGGCTGAGGATGTTGTTGGGCGACAACATGAGCACGCGGCTCTCGAGCTGCGCCTCGTACCCCAGGGGCACGTGCACCGCCATCTGGTCGCCGTCGAAGTCGGCGTTGAACGCGGCGCACACCAGGGGATGGATGCGGATGGCCTTGCCTTCGACCAGCACCGGCTCGAAGGCCTGGATCCCCAGGCGGTGGAGGGTCGGCGCGCGGTTCAGCAGCACCGGATGGTCGGTGATGATCTCCTCGAGGATGTCCCAGACCTCGGGCCGCTGCTTCTCCACCAGCTTCTTGGCGCTCTTGACGGTCTGGACGTAGCCCTTTTCCTCCAGCTTGCGGATGATGAAGGGCTTGAACAACTCCAGGGCCATGCTCTTGGGCAGGCCGCACTGGTAGAGCTTCAACTCGGGACCGACCACGATGACCGACCGGCCCGAATAGTCGACGCGCTTGCCGAGCAGGTTCTGGCGGAAGCGACCCTTCTTGCCCTTGAGCATGTCGCTCAGGGACTTGAGCGGGCGGTTGCCCTGGCCCTTGACCGCGCGGCTGCGGCGCCCGTTGTCGAAGAGCGCGTCAACCGCCTCCTGCAGCATTCTCTTCTCGTTGCGCAGGATGACCCCGGGGGCCTTGATCTCGATGAGCTTCTTCAGGCGGTTGTTGCGGTTGATCACCCGCCGATAGAGGTCGTTCAGGTCGCTGGTCGCGAACCGTCCTCCGTCGAGCGGAACCAGCGGCCGCAGATCCGGGGGCAGGACCGGGATGCAGTCGAGGATCATCCACTCGGGATCGTTGTTCGAATGCAGGAACGCGTTGACGATCTTGAGCCGCTTGAGCACGTTCTTCTTCCGCTGCACCGAGGTCTCCGTACGCGCGCGCTCCTTGAGCTCCTCGGCCAACTCCGGAAGGTTCAGGTTCTGCAGCAGCTCCTTGATGGACTCCGCTCCCATCCCCACCCGCATCTTCAGCCCCTCGATGTTCTCCTGGAGCTCGTCGTACTCGTCCTCGGTGAGGAGTTCGCCCTTCTTCATCCCACTGTTGCCCTCGTCCAGGACGACGTAGCTCTCGTAGTAGAGCACGCGCTCGAGGTCCTTCAGCTTCATGTCGAGCAGGTGACCGATACGCGACGGCAGACCCTTGAAGAACCAGATGTGGGCGACCGGCACCGCGAGCTCGATGTGGCCCAGGCGCTCGCGCCGCACCTTGCTCTGGGTGACCTCCACGCCGCACTTGTCGCAGACGATGCCACGGTAACGGATGCGCTTGTACTTACCGCAGTTGCATTCCCAGTCCTTCACCGGCCCGAAGATGCGCTCGCAGAAGAGGCCGTCCTTCTCCGGTTTGAAGGTGCGGTAGTTGATGGTCTCGGGTTTGGTCACCTCGCCGTAGCTCCACGAGCGGATGGCGGTGGGTGACGCCAGCTGGATGAGGATCGAGCTGTAGTCCCGAGTGAGTTTGCGATCGCGGTCGCTCCGAAGACCCAACATTGAAAAACCTGTCCTCCCCGGCTCCTGTGGCCATGGAATAGAGGGAAACTGGTTGCGACCTTCTAGGTGTTCGACTCGAGCTGCACGTCCAGGCAAAGCGACTGCAGCTCTTTCATGAGTACGTTGAACGATTCGGGAATGCCCGGCTCGGGCGGATTCTCGCCCTTGACGATGGCCTCGTAGACCTTGCTCCGGCCGGTGACGTCATCACTCTTGACCGTGAGCATCTCCTGGAGACAGTTGGCCGCGCCGTAGGCTTCCAGGGCCCAGACCTCCATCTCCCCGAAGCGCTGACCGCCGAACTGGGCCTTGCCGCCCAGCGGCTGCTGGGTGACCAGGCTGTAGGGGCCGATGCTCCGGGCGTGGATCTTGTCCTCGACGAGGTGGCTCAGCTTCAACATGTAGATGTAGCCGACGGTGACCTCCTCGTCGATCGCCTCGCCGGTGCGCCCGTCGTAGAGGGTGATCTTGCCGCTCTCGGGCAGCCCCGCTTCCCGGAGAGCTTCCTTGATCTCCTCGATCGAACACCCGTCGAAGACCGGCGTCTGGACCGAATAGCCCATCTCGTGCGCGGCCCAGCCCAGGTGGGTCTCGAGCAACTGCCCGAGGTTCATGCGGCTGGGCACCCCCAACGGGTTCAGGACGATGTCCACCGGCGTACCGTCGGCCAGATGGGGCATGTCCTCCTCGCGCATGATCTTGGAGATCACGCCCTTGTTTCCGTGGCGTCCGGCCATCTTGTCGCCCACCTGCAGCTTGCGCCGGCGCGCGACGTGGACCTTGACCATCTTCACCACGCCGGGGGGCAATTCGTCGCCCCTCTGGACCCGTTCCACGTTCTTCTGGAACTGCACCTCGAGCTTCTCGAGTTCGCGATAGGCGTTCTCGAAGACATTGCGCACCCGCCGGTCGATGGCCTCGTCGCGCACCAGGGGCAGACCCCAGTGGATGCGATCGAAGTCGAATTCCTCCAGCAGCTTCCGCGAGAACTTCGTGCCGCTGCGCACCAGCACCTCGCCGGTGTCCGGATCGAGGATCTTCTTGGCGATTCTCCCCTCGAGCAACCGGCGCAGCCGGTTGTTGCGGATCTCCTTCACCTGGCGGCGCATCGAATTCTTCCGGCGACGCAAGCGCTCGATGGCCTGCTTCTCGCTCTTCTTGGAGCGTTCGCCCCGCTCCTGGCGGCTGAACACCTTCACATCGACCACGATGCCGTCCATCCCCGGAGGGGCCTTCAGGCTGGCGTCCTTCACGTCGCCCGCCTTCTCCCCGAAGATCGCGCGCAACAGGCGCTCCTCCGGGGAGAGCTCGGTCTCTCCCTTGGGAGTGACCTTGCCCACCAGGATGTCCCCGGCCTTCACCTGGGCGCCGATGTAGATGATGCCTTCCTCATCGAGGTTGCGCAGGGCTTCCTCGCCGACATTGGGGATCTCGCGGGTGATTTCCTCGACCCCGCGCTTGGTGTCCCGCACCTGCAGTTCGAATTCCTCGATGTGCAGGGACGTGAGCCGATCCTCGCGCACCATCTTCTCGCTCACCAGGATGGCGTCCTCGTAGTTGTAGCCACCCCAGGGCATGAAGGCGACGAGCATGTTCACGCCCAGGGCGAGCTCGCCGCCCTTGGTCGACGGCCCGTCGGCGATGACCTGCCCCGCCTTGATCCTCTGGCCCTTGCGGACGATCGGCTTCTGGTTGATGCAGGTGTCCTGGTTGCTGCGGCGGAACTTCTGGAGCTTGTGCTCGACGATGCCTTCCACGCAGAAGAAGGCACCGGTCTCGTCGTCTTCGAGATGGTCGTAGCGGATGACGATGGTGTCCCCGGTCACCGATTCGACCACCCCGTCGTCGAGCGCGGTCAACACCGCGCCCGAATCGACCGCAACCTTGTGCTCCATTCCCGTCCCCACCAACGGGGCCTCGGTCCGCAGCAGGGGCACCGCCTGGCGCTGCATGTTGCAGCCCATCAGCGCGCGGTTGGCGTCATCGTGCTCGAGGAAGGGAATCAAGGACGCCGCGGCGGAGACGATCTGCTTCGGCGACACGTCCATGAAATCGACTTCCTCGGGCCGGACCACGGGGAATTCCCCCCGCTTGCGCGACAGGACCCCGTCGCGCAGGAACTTCCCGTTCTCGTCGATCGGGGCGTTGGCCTGCGCGATGGTGTACTCGTCTTCCTGCTCGGCCGAGAGGAAGACGATCTCGTCGGTGACCCGGCCCTTCTTCACCTTCCGGTACGGGGTCTCGATGAAACCGTAGTCGTTGATGCGGGCCAGGGTGCTCAGGCTGGAGATCAGCCCGATGTTCGGACCTTCCGGGGTCTCGATGGGACACATCCGGCCGTAGTGGGTGTAGTGGACATCGCGCACCTCGAAACCGGCGCGATCCCGATGCAGGCCGCCCGGGCCCAGGGCCGAAAGGCGGCGCTTGTGGGTGAGCTCGCTCAGCGGGTTCGTCTGGTCCATGAACTGGCTGAGCTGGCTGCTCCCGAAGAAGGACTGGATGACCGCGCTCACCGTCCGGGCGTTCACCAGGTCGGCCGGGGTCAGGTTGTCCTTGTCGCTCAGGTTCATGCGCTCCTTGACGATGCGCGCCATCCGCGACAGGCCCACGCTGAACTGGTTCGACAGGAGTTCCCCGACCGCGCGCACCCGGCGATTTCCGAAGTGATCGATATCGTCGGTTTCCTCCCGCCCCAGGCGGAGGTTGATCATGTGCTGGATGATGGCCAAGAAATCGGCGGGGGTGAGCACGGTGACGTCCAGGGGGACGTCCAGCCCGAGCCGGCGGTTCAGCTTGTGCCGGCCGACCTCGGCCAGGTCGTACTTCTTCTCGTTGAAGAAGAGCCGCTCGAACAAGGCCTTGGCCGCTCCCTCATTGGGCGGATCGCCCGGACGCAGCACGCCGTAGATCCGACGCAGGGCCTCGTCCTTGTTCTCGGTGGGATCCTTGGCCAGGGTGTTCAGGATCAGGCTGGGTTCGTTGGGAGTGATCGAACCCTCCTTGATGAGCACGATCTCCTTGATCTTGTGCTCGGTGATCGCCTCCAGCATCTCCTCGGTCAATACCCCCGCCGAGGGGGCGATGGGCTCGTCCTCTTCCCCGGCGTCGGGAGCATAGACGTCGTCGGCCAGGTAACGGCCGATGAGCTCGGCGTACTTCTTGGCCCGGGGGGTGGGAACCTTGACCGTCTCCACCTCATGGAAGAGCTTGATGATGTCGAGATTCCGCTCGAAACCCAGCGCGCGCAGCAGCACGGTGACCGGCTGCTTCCGCTTGCGATCGATGTGCACGTACAACGCATCGTTGATGTCGGTGCTGAACTCGACCCAGCTTCCCCGGTAGGGAATGATCCGCGCGTTGAACAGGCGGGTTCCGTTGGGGTGGATCTCGTCATCGAAGAAGACCCCGGGGCTGCGGTGCAGCTGGCTCACGATGACCCGCTCGGCGCCGTTGATGACGAAAGTGCCCTTGTCGGTGATCTGGGGCAGCTCACCCAGATAGACCGTGTGCTCAACGATCTCCTTCTGGCGCCACTGGTCGTCCCCTTCCTCCTGCTCCTTCACGATCAGGCGCATCTTCACCTTGAGAGGTACCGAATAGCTGAGGCCGCGCTCCTGGCACTCCTCAACCGTGTACTTGGCCTCTCCCATACGGTAATGGAGGTACTCCAGCGTGAGATGGCCCCGGGTGGAGGTGATGGGAAAGATGTTCCGGAAGACCGCTTCCAGACCCTTGTTCTCCCGCGCCTCCACGGGCACGCCCACCTGGAGGAAGTCGTTGTACGACTCCAATTGCACCGCCAGGAGGTTGGGCATCTCGAAACTGCTGCTGATCTTCGAGTAGTTCCTGCGACCGGTGATGGGATCGATCTTTATTGCCGTCACGCGCGATCCTTCCTCGAGAGGGTCTCAGAGGTTGAAGACAAGTCGTCCCTCCGGCTGAACGGGCCGGGTGCGGGTTGGTCCAAGGTCATGCGCGCCTACCGGAGACGGAAGTCCCGACTCCGGTAGACGACGGAAAGGGTCCAGTCCGATGGCCGGATGGATCCCAAAGCAGTGCTTACTTGATCTCGACGGTTGCGCCGACGGTCTCGAGCTGCTCCTTGACCTTTTCTGCCTCGTCCTTGGGCAAGCCCTCCTTGACGGGCTTCGGAGCGCCCTCCACCAGCTCCTTGGCCTCCTTCAGGCCCAGGCCGGTGATTGCGCGCACCTCCTTGATGACCTGGATCTTCTTGTCCCCGACCGCGGCGAGAATGACGTCGAATTCCGTCTTCTCCTCGGCGGCGGCTCCGCCACCGGCGGCACCCGGCATGGCGGCCACGGCGACGGGAGCCGCGGCGGACACGCCGAACTTGTCCTCCATGGCCTTCACCAGCTCGCTGACCTCCAGGACCGTCATGGACTCCACCAGATCGAGAACCTTGGCCGCGTTGTCGCTCAGCTCGTAGGTCTTGGTCTCTTCGCTCATTGTGCTTCGTTCTCCCGTTTCTTCTCGCTTGAGGCACCCGGCTCCCACCGGGTGCCGGAGGAAATTGAGCTTGCTTTGGCGAGCCAGTTCCACCCGGGGCCCGCCGACCGGGGAAGCCTTCGCGGAAACCCGCTAGGCGGCCTCGGCCTTTTCCTTGGCCACCGCGTCGAGCACACCCACGAGGTTGCGCATCACGCCAGAGAGACATCCCACCACGCCGGTCACCGGACCCTGCATGGTCCGCATCAGCATGGAGAGGAGCTCCTCGCGGCCGGGGATCTTCGAGAGCGCCTCGACTTCGGCCGAACTCAGCAGCTTGCCGTCGAGATACCCTCCCTTGACGACCAATTGTTCATGGTCTTTCGCAAAATCGATCACGACCTTGGCCGGCTCGACGGCCGACTCCATGCCGAAAGCGATTCCGGTGGGCCCTTGCAAGAGGCTCTCGATCTCCGTGCACTCCGCGGCGGCCGCTGCGCGGCGCGCCAGGCGGTTCTTCACCACCCGGAACTCCACGCCCTTCTCGCGGCAGCGATTGCGGAACTCGGAGATGTCGGCCACGTTGAGGCCGGTGAAATCCGCCAGGACGAGCCCGGCGCTCGCCTGCAGCTTCTCGGTGAGGAGTTCGACCTCGGCGATCTTCTCGGGACGTACCACGGGTTCCTCCCCCCTAGGCCTTGACCACCTTGAGAGCGTCGACCTTGATCGACGGTCCCATGGTGGTGCTGATGTGACAGGACTGCATGTACGACCCCTTGGCCGCCGAGGGCTTGGCCCTCTGCAGTTCCTTGAGAATGCTTCGGATGTTCTCGGCCAGGGCCTCGGAGCTGAAGGAACGCCGGCCCACCGGACAATGGATGTTGCCCGCTTTGTCCACGCGGTACTCCACGCGACCGGCCTTGGCCTCCCGCACCGCCTTGCCCACGTCCATGGTCACCGTTCCGACCTTCGGGTTGGGCATCAGCCCACGCGGTCCGAGGATCCGGCCCAACTTGCCGACCTGGCCCATCATGTCCGGGGTGGCGATGATGACATCCACGTCGGTCCAGCCGTCCTGGATCTTCTGGATGTACTCGTCGCTTCCGACCATGTCGGCGCCGGCCTCCTCGGCCTCCTTGACCTTCTCACCCTTGGTCAGCACGAGAACCCGGACGCTCTTGCCGGTGCCGTTGGGCAGGACCACCGTTCCACGGACCATCTGGTCGGCGTGACGGGGGTCCACCCCCAGGCGGACGGCGATATCCACGGATTCGTCGAACTTGGCCGGCGGCAGCTTCTCCAGCAGACCGAGGGCCTCGTTCAACTCGTAGATCCGTCCCTTCTCGACGAGGGTGGAGCCTTGCTTCCACCTCTTGCCTCGCTTCATGGATCTCTTCCTTGATCTCTGGAGGCGGGGGATCAGCCCCTCACCTCGATACCCATGCTCCGCGCCGTGCCCATCACCATGCGCACGGCGGCCTCCACGTCGTTCGAGTTGAGATCGGGAGCCTTCAGCTCGGCGATCTCGCGGACCTGATCCCTCGTCACCCGGCCGACCTTGATCCGGTTCGGCTCGCCCGACCCCTTCGGGATGCCCGCAGCCTTCAACAGAAGCACCGCGGCGGGGGGGGTCTTGGTGATGAAGGAGAACGTCCGATCCTGGTACACGGTGATGACCACGGGAATGATCATTCCCATCTGGTCCTTCGTCCGCTCGTTGAACAGCTTGCAGAAGTCCATGATGTTCAGGCCGTGCTGGCCCAACGCGGGACCCACCGGCGGAGCGGGGTTGGCCTGTCCCGCCGGGATCTGCAGCTTGATGTTGGTCATTACCTTCTTGGCCATTGCCGTCGACTCCCGCGGCTGTCGCCGCCTCGAGGTTCCTTCCTTCAGGCGCTCTGGATCAGAGGGACTTCACCTGGAGAAAATCCAACTCCACCGGGGTTTCCCGGCCGAAAATCGAAACCATCACCTTCAGCTTCCCCTTGTCGGGATTGATCTCGTTCACGATTCCGTTGAAATCGCTGAAGGGACCGTCGATGACCTCCACCGCGTCCCCCACCTGGTAGGGGATCTCCTGGATGGTCTTGTCCTCGGTCTTGTGGATCCGTCCGAGGATCCGGTCGACCTCTTCGTCGCTGATCGCGGTGGGCTTGTTGCCACTGCCTACGAATCGCGTCACCCCGGGGATGTTCGCGATGAAATGCTGGGTCTCGTTGTTGAGCACCATCTCCACCAGGATGTAGCTCGGGAAGAACTTCCGCTTGGTGGTGACCCGCTTGCCATTGCGCATCTCGGTGACTTCCTGGGTCACCACGAGGATCTCGCCGAAATAGGGCTGCATCTCCTCATTGGCGCGGATGGACTGCTCGATGTTGCGACGCACCTTGTTCTCGTGCCCGGTGTTGGCGTGCACGACGTACCACTTCATGCCCTTGTGGCGCGCCGGTTCCTCCGGAGCGTTCTCCTGCGAAGCCGCCGTCTCGTCGACCCCGGGCGCCGCCGAAGCAGTGGTCTCTTCCGGGCCGGACGAAGCCGTCTCGGGGGTCTCCCGCCGATCTCCGTTGGATTCCATGTGTTCCAGGTCGTTCATGTCAGCCTTCCACTCCCATCGCCGCTAGGCGTTCAGGAGCAAGCGCCAGAGCCAGTTGAAGATCTGATCGACCGCGCCGATGAAGAAGGTCAGCACCAGCGCCGATACGATGACCACCACCGTCGATTCACGGAGTTCCTCGCGGGTGGGCCAGGTGATCTTGCCCAGCTCGACGCGGACTTCCTTCAGAAACTCAACGAAACGCTTGTACATGGCGCATCCCGCTGCGGACTTCCCCGGGGAAATCCGCGGTCAAGAGAGAATGGCAGGGGTGGCAGGACTTGAACCCGCGGCCCTCGGTTTTGGAGACCGATGCTCTACCAACTGAGCTACACCCCTGTACGCTTCCAGCTCGGGGTCAGCGTGTCTCTTTGTGAGGCGTGTGCGATCTACACCAGGAACAGTACTTCTTGTACACCAGGCGGTCGGGTTGGCGACGCTTGTTCTTGGTCGTGGTGTAGTTGCGGCGCTTGCACTGCTCGCACGCCAGGATCACGATCTCCCGCGGCATATCCACGCCTCCCACGCTGAATTCGTGGAGCGGGATGGATAAGGTCCCGCCCCCCAAGCATGTCTCGATGAAAACCTCTGGGCCCGCCCCTCAGGACAAACCCGGCGAATTCCTGCTGCCTACTCGATGATCTCGGTGACGACGCCGGCGCCCACGGTGCGGCCGCCTTCGCG
>CAZRMV010000013.1:0-5552 GCA_964601275.1 uncultured bacterium
TCGAGACAAGGTCGAAGTTGCTGTTGATGACCGCCAGGTAGAGCTTGGTGCTGCGGCCGGTCAGCCGGACCGGCAGGGCCATTGGCGGGGAGGGGACCGACACCTGGGCGGAAGCATCCCCGTTCGCGTCGAGATTGCCCTGAAAACCGGTCATGAGCAAAGGGACGCGGCCGTTCAGAGAAGCCCGGAAGAGGTTGTCCCGCGTTAGCGGGATTGAAAGACCGTGGAGGGTCGTGGGGCCGGTTCCGTGGCCGGACAGAAGGATCTGGTAGCTGGCGCCCGCATCAGCGGCGGGAAAGTCAATCGCGTAGTCGATCGTTCCCCCGGAAGTGACGGAAAGGACTTCACCCGAGGCGGAGAGGAGCGGAGGGAAGAAAAAAAGGTATCCAGCGCCGGGGTTTACGGAGCTGTTGTCTGCCTGGTTTCCGTTCACGCCAGTGGCAATGCTGTCCTCTCCCAATGCTCCAACCACCACCGTGCCGCCCGAGACAGACACCGACCAGCCGAACTGGTCACCCGCATTGGTGTTTGAGGCCTTGAGATAGGCCTCCTGGCTCCAGGTTCCTGCCAGGGGATCTCGCACGAAAACGTACGCCGCACCAGAAGCCGAAGCGCTGTTATCGCCCTCATTGCCGTTCACGCCGATGGCGTTGCTATCCTCATTGGCGGCCCCGACCACAACCGCATCGCCCCACATCGACACCGAGGCGCCGAACATGTCATTCATGCCGGTGTTTGAAGCTTTGAGAAAGGCCTGCTGGCTCCAGATCCCGGCCTGGGGATCGCGGACGAAGACGTACGCCGCGCCCGCACCCGAAGCATTGTTGTCTGCCTGGTTGCCGTTCACACCGGTGGCGCTGCTGTCCTCGAGGAGCGCCCCGACCACCAGCGAATCGCCCGAGGCCGACACCGAGAAGCCAAACTCGTCGACCGCATTGGTGTTGGAGGCCTTGAGGTAGGCCTCCTGACTCCAGGTCCCGGCCTGGGGATCGCGAACAAAAACGTACGCGGCGCCGGCATCGTTGGCGCTGTTGTCGCTCTCATTGCCGTTCACACCGGTGGCGCTGCTGCGCTCTCCCTGCGCCCCGACCACAACCGTATCGCCCGACACCGACACCGACTGGCCGAACTGGTCCGGCGAATTGGTGTTGGAGGCCTTGAGATAGGCCTCCTGACTCCAGGTCCCGGCCTGGGGATCGCGCACGAAAACGTACGCAGCTCCCGCACTCAAATTGCTGTTGTCGCCCTGGTTTCCGTTCACGCCTGTTGCGCTGCTGTCCTCTCCAATGGCACCGACAACCACCGTTTCACCCGACACCGACACCGACCAGCCGAACCGGTCATTCGCATCGGTGTTGGAGGCCTTGAGGTAGGCCTGCTGACTCCAGGTCCCGGCCTGGGTGTCGCGCACAAATACATAGACCGCGCCCGCACCCGAAGTGAAGTTGTCGCTCTCATTGCCGTTCACGCCTGTGGCGCTGCTGTCCTCGTTGGGTGCCCCGACCACCACGGTGTCGCCCGAAACCCAGACCGAGGTGCCAAATTGGTCACCTACATCGGTGTTGGAGGCCTTGAGATAGGCCTGCTGAGCGATGGGGTCCACAGTGAGTGGATAGGCTGCGCCCCGTTCGTCCAGGGTCAATAGCAGCCCGCCGGCGACGGGCTCGAAGCCCGCGGAAAGGCGGTGTTGCTCCGCGTCAAAAACGACGAGCCCCGAGTACGTGAGCACTGTCGCACCGCCCTTGTCCAAGAAGCGCACGCTGCACCCACCGTCCTGAACCTGCGGCCTCAATCCGCCCCGCACAGCGAGCGTAAAGGTCAGAAGCCCATTCTCTTCGCCCGAAGGCGGCGGTTTGTGAACCGTGTATCCGTGCTCCAGGCCGCGCATGTCGTTTACGTACCACTCGGTGAGGGTTGGATCCCATTCGTAGGCCAGGTGCCCGCCTTCGGCATTCACGCGCGCCGGGCGCCCGACTGAATGCTCTTGGCCGGCAAAACCGTAGCTCTGGATCTCGAGCCCCCAGGTCCACGGGCCCGTGTCCGGTTTCACCGTGAAGCCGCGGCCATCGAAAAGGGTCCCCCATTGCTGGCTGGGGTTGCGGGCCCGGTAGCCGCCATCCGCCGCGTGCACCGCGTGGCGCCCGGCCTGGTAGGCCGCCCGGATGCCCGACCAGTCGGTTTCGGTGAAACCCTCCGGCACTTCGCCGGCACTGGCCACGGTCTGGGCGGAAAGGAGGGAGGATAGAAAGGCAAGGGCCAATCCGGTAAAAGCTGACGCCAAGCCCAGGGGGAAGGGGAAACGCATGCGCAGTTCTCGAATGAGGGGCCGAGGCCCCCGGCCGAGAGGGAAGTATCCTTTGCTGACGGTGGACTAAAGGAACATGCAGGATTCCCGAGGAGCCCTGCTCCGCAGGTGGCAATACCACTCTATCACCTACCACCGGAGACCAACCGAGACGGAAACACCGCAAGAGGCCCCTGGAGCCCCCAAAAACCGCCTCCCCTTCCTTTCCTGGGCCCACTCCCGGGATCAGAGGTGTTCGAGGAGGAAGCGGGTCATGGTGCGGTAGAGGTGCTCGCGCTGGGCCGGTTGCACGATGCCGTGGCGGTTGCGCGGATAGAGCATCAGGTCGAAGGGCTTCTCGGCCTTTTCGAGTGCTTCGGCGAACTGGAGCGTGTTGGCCATGTGCACGTTCTCGTCCATGGTGCCGTGGATCAAGAGAAGGGCGCCGTGCAGGTTGGCGGCCGCCCGGACCACGCTGCTCGCCTCGTAGCCTTCCTTGTTGTGCTCGGGCGTATCCATGTAGCGCTCGGTGTAGATGGTGTCGTAGTTGTGCCAGTCGGTGACCGCTCCGCCCGCGATCCCCATTCGGAAGCGGTCGGAATGGGTCAAGGCGTAGGTGGTCATGAATCCACCGTAGCTCCAGCCCCAGATCCCGATGCGCGACGGATCGGCCCAGCCGCGCCGCACCAGCCAGTCGAGCCCGTCCTCGACGTCGCGCAGCTCCGTCTCGCCCGCGCGGCGGTACATGACTTCCGTGTTGGCGTGCCCCTTGCCGCTGGCGCTCTGGTTGTCGCAGACCCAGACGAGATAGCCGCGCCGCGCCAGGGCGTCGTGCCAGAGCGCGCGGAACCCGCCCCAGCGGTAGCGCACCTGGGGCGCATTGGGCCCGCCGTAGATGTAGACCAGCACCGGATAACGGCGCCCCTCGCGGAATCCGGGCGGCTTGATCAGCACGGCCTCCATCGGGAAGCCGTCGCGGTTGGGGACGGTCAGGAACTCGGGCTTCTGAAACCCGCCGCGGACCAGCCGCTCGCGGTCGCCGCGGCCGAGCACGCGCAGCGAACGGCCCGAAGGGAGCCGAATCAGCTCGGTGGCTCCGGGATCGTCCGCCCGGCTCCAGGAGTGGATCGCGAAACGGAAACCCGGCGCCAAGTTGACGGAGTGGGTGCCGCGCCCGGGGGTGACCAGCTTGCGGGGGGATCCGTCCAGAGGGATGCGCCAGAAGCGCCGCCCCAGGATGTCGCCCTCGTTCGTGGTCGCCAGGACTTCGTGGTGCTCCTCGTCCACACCGGCGACCGAGAGGACATCGAAGTCGCCCGAAGTCAAGCGCCCGAGGAAGGTGCCGTCGGTGCGGTAGTGGTAGAGGTGCCGCCAGCCGTCGGCCTCGCTCTGCCAGAGGAAGGTGCCGTCGGCCAGCCAGGTGACCGGCGAACGATTGACCCAGGTGGCCGACTCCTCGCGCAACACGCGCTGCACCGAACCGTCGCCGGGATCGACGAGCAAGAGATCGAGCCGGTCCTGGATGCGATTCGCAACTTGAACGGCGACGGCCTTGCCATCCGGCGTCCAGTCGACCTTCATCACCAGGCGGTCGCCGGGCGGGTACGCGGCGAGGCCGGCCCGCACCGCGTCCCCGCCCGCCACGGAGACCACGCCGAACTCCACCCCGGGATTGGGCTGGCCGGCAAGGGGGTAGCGCCAGACTTCCCCGCGCCCGAGCGTGGGGACGTGGTCCTCGACACGGAACTCCCCCACCGGGGTTTCGTCGAGTTCGAGGAAGGCGATGCGCTGGGAATCGGGCGACCACCAGTAGGCCTTCCAATCCCCACGTCCGTAGATCTCCTCCTGGTAGACCCAGTCGAGCTTGCCGGTGAGGTGATCGGGGCCGCCCGTCTTCGTCAGTTGGCGCGCTTCCCCGCCGGCCGTGGAGACCGCCCAGAGGTCGTTTTCGCGCACGAAGGCCAGCCACTTGCCGTCAGGCGAGACGGAAAGCTCCTCCGCAGCGCCCTCCTCACCCGCCTTCAGAAGTTCCAGCGCCTGTTGTTCCGCAAAACGGTAGAGGATCACGCGGCCATCCAGCGTGAGGACCACGCCCTGGTACCCGGGCAGGAAAAGGTAGGAGGACCGCCGCGCAAGGCCAGCGGCCTGCTTCTTCTCCAGGCCGGGGAGCGCGGCCAGGGCCCTCTCCATGGCCGCCGCGTCGTAGAGCGGGGTCTGCACCCCGCTCGCGGCCTCGACCATGAGAAGCTGGGATGGGGAATCGGGAGCCGCCCCGGGAGGGACAGCGTGAACGAGATAGTGTTCGCCGTCCATCCAGCGCAGGCCGAAGGGCCGATCCCCGCGCACCGCCCGGGACTCCTTCATCAGGGCCGGGATGTCGATCCCCCCGTCAGTCCAGGAGCCGGGCGGCGGCGGCGCGAGCTGGCAGGCCGGGATTCCCGGAAAAAGAAGGAGCAGAAGGGAAAGCAGGGAGCCGGGGAGCGTGCGGATGGGTTTCATGTTCGCGGGCCACACTTTAGAGGAGTTCCGAAACCGCCTCCCCCGGGGGTCTCGATGCGCACCCGATCGCCGGGTTCGAGATCCACGCTTTCGCCCGGGCGCAGCCGCCGCCAGCGGCCCTTCAAGCGCACCTGGTCGCGGCCCGGCCGCCCGGGCCCGCCGCCGGCCGCGCCGCCGGGCGCGGAGTTCCGCCGCGTGGCGAGCACCGTCACCCGCGCCGGAGCGAGGAACTCGAGCTCCTTGAGAAGCCCCTCCCCGCCGCGGGCGGCGCCCGCGCCCCCGCTGCGCCGGCGCAGGGAAAGGGCCACCACGCGCACGGGGAGTTCCGTCTCCAGGACCTCGACGGGCGTGTTGCGGGTGTTGGTCATGTGGACCTGGACGCCGGAAGCGCCCCGGCCGCGCGGACCCGCCCCCGCGCCTCCGCCCAGCGTCTCGTAGAAGACGAACTCCCCGCCCTCGCCGGCCTGCGCCTTCCCCGGATGCAGCCCCCCGAAGGTGAGGTTGTTCATGGTCCCCTGGCTGGCGGCCGGGATGCGGCCGGGCAGGAGCTTCCCGAGCGCCGCGAGCAGCACGTCCACGATGCGCTGGCTGGTCTCCACGTTCCCCACCGCGACCCCCGCGGGAAAGTTCGAGGAAACGAGCGAAGCCTCCGGCAGGAGCAGGTCCACGCACGCCAGAGTGCCGCTGGTCTCGGGAATCTCCTCGGGCGCGAGCGCCTGGAGCACGTAGAAGACCGCGCTGTAGGCGATGGCGCGGTGGGTGTTCCAGG
>CAZRMV010000014.1:0-4926 GCA_964601275.1 uncultured bacterium
AACAAGATGCTCCTGGTCCGCCGCTTCATCCAACCGGACTTCCGGGTCGGTGAGTTCGGGGCCGGAGACTGTCGTTTCGCGGAATTGCTGGCCGGCTTCGTGGACAAGGTCTACGCGATCGATATCGCCGACCAGAGCGCGGGGAAGGCTGCGGAGATCGAGAACCTGGAACTGGTGATCTACGACGGCTTCGACTTGCCGCTTCCCGAGAACCTGTTGGACTTGATGATCAGCGACCAACTGCTGGAGCATCTCCACCCGGATGATGTCCGGCATCACTTCCAGTTGGTGCATCGCACCCTGAAGCCGGGAGGATCCTACCTGCTTCGGACCCCGCATCGTCTGCTGGGCCCGCACGACATCTCCAGGTTCTTCAGCGACCAGGCGGAAGGGTTCCACCTGAAGGAATGGACCTACGGGGAGTTGACCCGGTTGATCCGGGAAGTGGGATTTCGAGAAGTGA
Source organism: uncultured bacterium (assembly GCA_964601275.1). Lineage (GTDB taxonomy): Bacteria > Krumholzibacteriota > Krumholzibacteriia > JAJRXK01 > JAJRXK01 > JAOZPE01. The sequence goes on from CAZRMV010000014.1 coordinate 464, forward strand.
GAACCCTGCGATCTTCGAAAGGACATGTCGTCGAGTTGCCAAGGAGTTGTTTCGCTCTGGCCGAGGGTCTCGTCGCCCCGATGCCCCGTACCGTTCGGCTGAAGCTGGGACGTCTCCTGCTGAAGGAAGTCCTGGTCGTCGCGGTGAAGTAGAATCCCGGGTAGGGGGTCTTCGGGAAGCCGAATGTGCCCCATCCCGTCCGGACTCGATGGAGTGGTGCTTGTGATGCGAACCGTGGTGATCTCCGAACGTTGGGAAAGCAGGACCGACGAGGGAATGCTCGGCTTCCTCGACCACCTGGTTTCCCATCTGAAGACCGAGGGACCCCTGTTGATCCTCCACGAGCGCGGATCGGTCGAAGGGGATCCCTCCGTGCGCCGCGTGCCGATGGGCAAGGGCCTGGTCACCGCGGAACTGAAACGAGTGATCCGCGGGTTCCATCCCGACCTGGTTCTGTACTGTCCGACGGCCTGCGCCACCCTGAACGCCCTCGTACGGCACCGACGACTCGAGAGGGCCTTGCGAGGGATCCCGTGTGCACTGATCTCCCTGCAACTCCGCTCGTACTCGGGGCTGGCTGCAAGGATCGCCCGGTGGCTGCGTCCATGGCGACTGGTCGTCCTGTCCCGCCGCGCCGAGAACCTGTACCGCCAATGGGGCTTTCCGGTGCTGCGGGTCCGCGCCGGAGTCGATCTGGAGGTCTTCCACCCGGTCGACGAGGAAGCCCGGCAGACGCTCCGTCAGCACCTGGGGTGGGGAGACGGCGAGCGAGTGGTTCTCCACGTGGGCCATCTGCGGCCCAACCGAGGACTGGAGAGGCTCATGAACCTGGCCGGGATCCCGGGAATGCGCGTGGTGATGGCGGCGAGCACCGCGACCCGCGCGGACTCGGGGGTGAAGCGACGACTTCAACAGAAGGGAGTCGAGGTCCGGCACGAGTACCTTCCGCGCATCCAGGAACTCTACCAGGCCAGCGACCTCTATCTCTTCCCGGTGGGCGACGACAGCGGAAGCATCGAGTTTCCCCTGTCGGTCCTGGAGGCCATGGCGTGCAATCTGCGGGTGCTGACGACCTCCTTCGGCGCCCTGCCCGATCACTTCCCGGAGGGTGGGGGATTTCGCTACCTGGAGGCAGGAGAGGAGCTGGCCGAGGTGGTCGAGGCGCTGTTGAGAGAAGAGCCGGTGACCAGACATCTCGTAAGTTCATTTGGTTGGGAGAGTTCGATTGCTTCCTTCATGCGGGATCTCAGGGAGGCCATGAGCTCGTGAGAGGTCGATTGATCTACCTGGCGGGCCTGGATGGGTCGGGAAAGACGACCCAGGCCGAGCGCTTCGTCCGTTCCCCCGAGGGAGAGAACGGACGATGGGTCTACCGCTGGGTGCGCTGGGAGCCGTTCCTCACCGGTCCGTTGATGGCCCTGGCCCGGCGCCTGCTCCCCGGCGGGCGAAGAAGGGGGGGCGAGCGTCCCCGCGACGATGCAGGGTACGAGGACTTCACCCAGGGGAAGCAGAAACTCTTCCGGAGACGGTGGCTGCGGGAACTGTGGACCCTCGCCGTGCTCCTGGAGTACCTGCCCCAGGCGTGGTGGCGGGCCGGGCCGCCGTTGATCCGCGGCCGAAGGGTCCTGTGCGATCGGTATCTCCCGGACCTCTGGGTGGATCTTGCCATGAATTTCGGCGAGGGCGCCGATGGAGTGCGCCGGCTGGCCCGCCACCCGGTGGGCCGCCTTTTCCCTCCGGTGGCCCACATGGTCTTCCTGGACGTGACGCCGGAGACCGGGTTCAACCGCAAGCAAGATGGAACTCCCCTGAGATACCTGGAAGACCGCCGGCCCCTGTACCTGGTGGTGGGCGAGGTGCTCGGGGCCCGCTCGGTCGATGCGAACGGGAATCCGGAAGAAGTCTTCGCCGCAGTGAGGAGCACCCTGAAAACACTGGGCGGTTGAACCCGATCGACTGTGATAGACTTTTCCGGTGACGCGGCTCCCCCCAATCCTGGAACCAGAATGAAGAAGATCCTCATCATCGGAATCGACGGCATGGACGCCGAGTACGTCGGGAAGCACCTGGACCGTCTGCCGAACTTCCGGCGACTCGCCGAAGAAGGCTACGGCGGCGGTCTCTACACCGTCTTTCCCTCCGACTCGATTCCTTCGTGGATCACCATCTTCACCGGCATCCCGCCGGTCGACCACGGGATCCTCGACGCCATCGATTACCTGCGGAAGGATCACCACGCGTTTTCCGTGGACACTTCGGTATTCAAGGGCCGCACCTTCTGGGATCTCGCCTCGCAGGCGGGGCGCAGGGTCTGCGTGATCAACCCTTTCATGGCCTATCCCCCTTGGGAAGTGGAAGGGTACATGGTCAGTGGACCGGTGTTCGTGAGCGACGGCAAGGAAGCCTCCTGGCCTCCGGACCTGGCGGAGAGGATTCCCATTCCACCCATGGGAGGGATCGTCGACTTCCCCACGCGCAAGACCCTGGGGCGCTTCCGGGAGGAGACCCTGCGGTATACCCTCGATCAACACGCCTATTCCCTCCGGCTGCTGAAGGAAGAGGGTCCTTTCGATCTCTTCTTCACCACCTATCTCACCCTCGATCGGATCCAACACTTCTTCTGGCGGTATCACGACCGCGAGGACCCCACCTATCCCGGTCCCGGTCCGCATGAAGAGGTCGTGCCCGAGTTCTACCGCCTCTTCGACCGGATCGTCGGTGAGACGATGGCCGCGGCCGGAGGCGAGTATGAGATCCTGGTCTTGAGTGATCATGGACACGGCCGGCGCTGCACCAAGGTGGCGAATGTCAACGAGTTCCTGCGCCGCAAGGGTTGGTTGCAGGCCAAGGGGGGCGATCGCAACCCTCTTTCGGGCCGCCGGATCCTGCAGAAGCTGAAGACGGCGACACTGCAGACCCTCGACCGCCTGGACATGGTCGACGTCGCCCACAAGATTGCACGGACCGTACCGGGGGTGCGGGAACTGAAGAAGACATCGTTCCTGGTGGACGAAACGGAGAACCTCGTGTACACGCCACGATTCGCCGGGACCAACCCCTGTGGCGGGGTCTCGATCAACCGGGAACTCTGCCGCTCCCGGGGTCTGGAGTACGAGAGCGTGCGAGAAGAAGTCCTCGACGCTCTCTGTTCCTGGATCGACGAGGTGTCTGGAGAGCCGGTGTTCGAGTGGGTGATGCGCCGGGAAGAGTACGCTGGAACTGGCCAGCATGTGGACAAGTTCCCCGATCTCCTGTTCCTGTTGAAGAACCAATACGGAACCGGGTGGGATCTCTTCGGCGACCTGGTGGCGGTCAACCCCACGCATCGCAAGATCTCCGGGGGACACAAACTCCAGGGAGTGCTGTACACCACCCTCGATCCCCATGTCCTCGACTGGGAAGGCGATGAGGTTCCCTCGGTCCATGACGTGGCGCCGCTCGTCCTGGAGAGCCTGGGATTGCCCCGCCAGGGGTGGATGCGGAGGGCCGGGAGGGCCCGACCGGCAGCCCCCTGTCACCGGTAGAGGATCGGCGGAAGCAATGGGCGGCAAGAAACTCCGCATCGCCATCCTGGGCACACGGGGACTCCCCCCGCACTACGGCGGTCGTGAGACCGCCGCGGACGAGATCGGACGCCGCTTGGCGGCCCAGGGACACGACGTGGTGGTCTATTGCCGCAACTACAATACCTCGCGTCCGCATCCCCGCGAGTATCGCGGGATCCGGTTGGTCCATCTCCCCTCGGTGCGCAGCAAGAACCTGGACACGCCTTTCCACCTGGCGCTTTCCATTCTCCATTTCCTCTTGCGCGAGCGGAGCGAGATCGTGGTGCTCAGTGGATCGGGAACCGCCTTTGCCATCCCCATCCTGCACCTGTTCGGACACAAGACGGTGATGTGGGTGGATGGAAAGGCCTGGACCCGGGGCAAGTGGGGAGCCTTGGCCCGAAGCTATCTCCGACGGTCGGCGATGTACGGAGTGCGGCACAGTGACGCGATCGTGACCGATACCCCACCGGCCCACCGCTTCTACCTGGAGGAGATGGGGAGGGACACCACCTACATCCCCTATGGCGCCAATCTCGAGGACGTGAAGGGAACCGACACCCTCGACCGGCTGGGACTCACTCCGAGGGACTACATTCTCTTCGTGGGCCGCCTGGTTCCAGAGAAAGGGGTCCAGTATCTCATCGAGGCCTTCGAACAGCTCGAGACCCAGCGGCGGCTGGTCATCGTCGGGGACGATCCCTACAACCCGCGCTTCGTCGACGAACTCCGCGCCACCCGGGATCCGAGGATCCTGTTCACCGGCTACGTGTTCGGGGAGGGCTTCCAGCAGCTCATGCGGCACTGCCGGATCTATGTCCAGCCCAGCGAGGTGGAAGGAACCAGCCCGGTGCTGTTGACCGCGATGGCGTACGGACGGCCCGTCGTGGTAAACGGCATCCCGGAGAACCTGCACAC
>CAZRMV010000015.1:0-1354 GCA_964601275.1 uncultured bacterium
AAGGCGGTGCGGCGCAGCGCGCTGGTGCTCAAGCTGCTCACCTACGCGCCCAGCGGAGCCATCGTCGCGGCCCCCACCACCTCGCTTCCCGAGGAGATCGGGGGGGAGCGCAACTGGGACTACCGTTACTGCTGGATCCGCGACACGTCCTTCACCCTCTACGCCTTCGCCGCCCTGGGTTACGGAGGCGAGGCGCTGCGGTTCGTCCACTTCCTGCGGCGGATCTGCTTTCTCGACCCGGCCCGGGTGCAGATCATGTTCGGAGTCGACGGGGAGACCCGTCTGGAGGAGAAGACCCTCGGCCATCTCGAGGGCTATCGCGGCAGCCGCCCGGTGCGCATCGGCAACGGGGCCTACCGCCAGGAACAGCTCGACGTCTACGGGGAGCTTCTCGACTGGGCCTGGCTGCACAAGGTGCTCGGGGGGCGCATCGGCGAGACCGACTATCACTGCCTGGGCGGGATCGCCGATTACGTGGCCGAGCACTGGGACAAACCCGACCAGGGCATCTGGGAGATGCGCGGCCCTCCGCTGCACCACACCTACGGGAAGGTCCTGGCCTGGGTGGCGCTCGACCGCGCCGTGCGGCTCTTCGGTTCCAAACCCGCCTGGCTGGAGGCCCGCGCCTCGATCGTGAAAGCCGTGCAGGAGTTCGGGGTCGACCCGCGCACCGGCGCCCTCAAGCAGGCCTTCGACCGGCCCGAGGCCGATGCCGCCCTGCTCGTGGTCCCCCAGGTCGGATTCCCGCTGGAGGAGGAGGTGCTGCGCCGGACCGTGGACCAGGTCGCGAAGGAACTGCGCCACGGTCCCTTCTTCCAGCGTTACAGGACTCCGGACGGGCTCTCCGGAGGCGAAGGCGCCTTCCTGATCTGCAGCTTCTGGTACGTGGACGCCCTGCTCCACCTGGGGCGCGACGAAGAGGCCCGGGTCTACTTCGAACGGCTGCTCGAGCTGGCCAACGACGTGGGCCTCTACTCCGAGGAGATCGACCCCGCCAGCGGGGCCTTTCTGGGCAACTTCCCGCAGGCCTTCACCCACCTGGCCCTGGTCCAGTCGGCCACCAACCTCGAACTCCACCGCCGCCTGGGGCCGAAAGGGGTGCGCGGCTCCAACGCCGACCGGGCCCGCCGCGGAGTGGAGGCCACGGCCGGGATCCGGGCCCTCTGGGCCAACTTCAAGAAGACCGGGCGGGTCAGCCGGATCTTTTCCTCCCGGGATTCTGTCATGCCCGTCCTCCTGGAACGAAACTGATGCCAATGCCCGGCAAGAACTCCCGCACCCCCCGCCTGCTCCTGCTCCTCGGTCTCCTGGCGGCCATCGCCGCCGTGGTGGTCTTCCTGCCGGTCCAGGAGAC
>CAZRMV010000015.1:1454-2938 GCA_964601275.1 uncultured bacterium
GCGGTGGGCCGCAACGGCTTCAAGATCGTGCTGCTCATCCGCATCTCGCCCATCTTCCCCTTCAACTTCCTCAACTACGCCTTCGGGATCACGCGCGTGGGCTTCCGCGACTACGTGCTCGGCTCCTGGATCGGAATGCTGCCCGGCACCCTGATGTACGTCTACCTCGGTTCGGCAGCCCAGAGCCTCACCGCCCTGGCCGCGGGCGAGACCGGTGAGAGTTCCGGAAAGACCGCCCTCTTCGTGGCGGGCCTGATCGCCACGATCATCGTCACGGTCTTCGTCACCCGCATCGCCCGCCGCGCCCTGCGCGAAGAGGTGCTGGAAGCGGGCAGTCCCGCCCCGTCATAGGTCCGGATGCTTCTTGTTGTAGGCCGTGGAGGCCTGCCAGGCCTGTGCCAGGGCGAGCAGGCGCTCCTCCCCGTAGAGCTGGCCGGTGAAGCTGATGCTGCGCGGCGTCCCGTCGTCGTTGAAGCCGCAGGGGACCACCACGGTGGGATGGCCGGTCAGGTTGGTGATGGTCAGCACACCCGAGGCGAAGCTCGGATGCACCAGCGCGACGATGCCCTGCATGGAATGGTCCATGGCGCGCATGAGATCGGTGCGCAGACGCATGGCGCGCAGGTATTCGACAGCCGGCACGAGCCGCGCGGTGCGGAAGACGTTGGGCCAGGCCTGCTCGATCTGGCGAACCATGAGATCGTCGCGGCCGCTGCGGGTGAGCCCGTCGAAGGCGCAGGCCGCCTCGCATGAGAGGATCAGGGTCAGATCGTTGGCCGGGTAATCGGGAAGCTCTACCTCGACGATCTCGGCCCCCAGCGCCTTCAGTTCGTCGAGGACGTGCTTGTCCTTGGGGAAGCGCTTGAAAGCCTCTTTGGGGACCCCGATCCGCCAGCCGTGGAGATCGGCCGGCGCGGGAATCTCGAAGGGGAATCCGGCGCTGTCGATGTCGCGCGCATCCTTGCCCTGGATGGCGCGGAAGACGATGGCGGCATCCCCGGCCGAGCGGCAGAGGGGGCCGAGCTTGTCCATCGTCCAGCTCAAGGCCATGGCGCCGTAGCGGCTGACGCGCCCGAAGGTCGGCCGCAGCGAGGAGCAGCCGCAGCGCGTCGAGGGCGAGACGATCGAACCGAGCGTCTCGGAGCCGATCGAGAAGGCCACCGCCCCGGCGGCCGTGGCGGAGGCGGGCCCCGCGGAAGAGCCGCTCGAACCCTGTTCCGGCTTCCAGGGGTTGCGGGTCTTGCCGCCGTACCAGACGTCGCCCCAGGCCAGCGCCCCGAGCGTGAGCTTGGCGATCAGGACCGCCCCGGCCTTGTCGAGGCGCTCCACGACCGCCGCGTCGAGGTCGATCACCTGGTCCTTGAACGGCTCCGCGCCCCAGGTGGTGGGATAGCCGCGCACCGCGAGCAGGTCCTTGGCGCCCCAGGGGATGCCGTGCAAAAGGCCGCGGTACTTCCCCTCGTCCAGCTCCTGGTCGAGGCGGC